>CAVWUI010000013.1:0-372674 GCA_963758175.1 uncultured Verrucomicrobiae bacterium | reverse complement strand
ATCCCGGGGTCGGGAAGCAAGAGCGGCGTGATCCTCCGTATCGGTGCGGCCAAATGCTTTTCATTCAAAGGCATGGCAGATACGCTTGCCCGTCCCATGCGCATCGACATCCGCACCCTCTTCCCGGAAATCGCCCTTCCCCGGCGCTTGTTCCCTGAATCATTCCTTGCGCCAACCTCTTTCCAGGTATTCGGCGGATTCAAACGGAAGCCTGTCACAGCGCCAATTCCCGCGATTCTGGAGAATAGCTAGCCCTTGTTTTTTAGCGCTCTCGAAAAATTCCAAAAGATGCGCTTTAAGCTCCGCGAATTTCGTATCCAGAGCCTCGCCCTGATATCCCCTTTCGAGAAGAAAAAGAGTTGTGCTCAAAGCCTCAAGTTCACTGGCTGATTTGCCATTAAGGCCTTTTGCGAAGCCAGTCCATGCAGGAGACTCGCTCAAAAGGCCTGCCCGCCGGAGTTCCGGCAAGCGTTTACCGCTGGAAAAAACGTAGGTATTCCCTCTCTCGCTCTTCGCTGAGAATTTCGAAAATATCGAGATGGTCGATTTCAGCCTTCAGCGTAGAGGAATATGGACCAAACTGCGCGAATTCAAACCGTTCGTCGAAAGGTGCTCCGGCACACTGCAGGATGTGAACAATCTTCTGAAACTTCTTACGTCCCTCAATCTGACCAAGCTCTTGAATCAGGAGCGGCAGGATAATGGAGTAGTGCATAAAAACAGTTAGGCTAAATTAAATTTCTGGACAAGCGAATTAATCTCAGCGGCTACGGTGTGGTGAGCATACAGCCTCACAACGTCTTCACTGTTTTCGGCCATTGATTTGAAAAGGAAAGAACGGAATTCAACAGGCTCTGCGATTGAATCGAGATTTCCGTCTGAAAGCATTATGGATGTAGTATTCTCCGCGTTTTCCTTCCCTTTGGTTTTTTTCAAGGTGTGAAAGAAATCCTTATACGATGCCCATTTGCTGATTTCATCCAATTCCCACTTCCACGCGGGAAAGTCTTTTGCGTGGCCCCTTCAGCGTGCCCATGAGTCGCCCGAAATCCAGGATCCTTTTTCGTCAGTTCGGATGCATTCAAAAACCCTTGTGCCATCAGGAAGTTTTTTTCTGCGCTCGAGGAAAGCAGCGGACAGCTCCGCGATAAACTGATCCCCCAGATTTCCTCCAGCCCTCCATCGCCGTAGTGAGAGTGCCATCGTCTAGGCGAAGAAAATCCCTGTCACTTATCGCGCCGGAAGTTTTCAGGAATTCCAAAAGCACCAGAGGTGTGCCCGGAAGTCTGTCGTTAAGGAGATCGCCCGCTTCCACGCTGACTGCTGCGGCCTTTTTCAGAAGGCAAAGCAGAAGTGCCTCCCACATGCGGGTCGTCCGTGGAAGTACACCTGCATGGTCATGTGATAGCGGGCTATAATCAGCTGCTCGGCGGCATAAAGGCCACGCTTCCTCATCCAGACACAGTCTGAGAACAGGCTCATTCTGTTCGCCGTCATCTTTGCTCAAAGGTTCCTTGCCCAGGCAGAGATGCGCCGCTACCCAATCGAGGTCATACTGTCCGTATTCCACCCCGGTAAAAAGCGAATCCCTAAGCAGATAGTCCATTCGGTCCGCATCAAGCTGACTGCTTACAATGTCACAGAGAAATCGCGGCCATGCAGTTTTTGCAAAACCGAGGCCACTTCCTCAAGATCCACGCCAACTTTTGCCAACTTTTCCGGGATTCCAAGCTCTGCGTTTTTCAGCAGACTGATTGTTCGTTTCTCGTGATCCGCGTTCGCTTTGAAAAGGCGCTCCATCGCATGGGAAAATGGTGCATGGCCGATATCGTGCAAAAGCGCGGCGGCGAGAACCGTTCTGCGGTTCTTTTCCAAAAGCCCGGAAACCTCTTCATTCTCACGGTAACGCTTTTTCAGGGTAGATAGGATCTTGCCCGCCACATGCAGGACGCCCATAGAGTGGGAGAACCTGCTGTGCTCCGCTCCGTGATAGGTGAGCCAACTTACCCCGAGCTGGCGTATCCGTCTCAGTCTCTGCATCGGTAACGTATCGATCAGCTCCAAGAGAAATCCGTCGTCCTCATCAAGGTGAATCAGGTTGTGGACTGGGTCGCGGAAAACGATACCTCTCTTGGGAGCTTCACTCATCTAACGAATTCGATGTAATCTATCAAGTTAGGCAAGGCTAAAGAGCAGGGAGCCCGTTTCGCTCGAAGGAAAAGAAATGGAAGAAATTGCTGACGCGAGGGTCGTCGCAACTGCACAAGACGGTCTTGCCTTCAAAGTGCTTCGTGTAGTGCTTAAGTTCCTTCTCGATGTCCGAGAGCTGGGGGAAAAAATTCATCCTGCTTTGATTTTCTTTGCGCTGCACAAGCTCCTGTTCAAAGACTTGGTATTCTCGGCTTTCCGTGCTTTTCCCATCCCTCCGGGGATGTTTACCCACCGGAGCGGTGGGTGCCAAGAGGAGTAAGATCGAACGCTGCGTTTCTCCCCTGGCACATGGCTAAGGCGCTTCGGGTTGTCTCAACAAGCCACTAGCTTCTCACAACGCTTAGATCTTCCCATTGTGATTACGGACGATGATCGGTTCTGGCTTAGCGGGGCATGGCTGAAAGTCATGTTGCGAACCCCCAATTTCCGGCGGAACAAAATTCACGGCGAACTTGCTCGAATAGGACGGTTGCCTGAAAACTATGCTCCTGGAAACAAAAGAACACCCCAATGAACCTACATCAATACCCGACGCAGAGCGTTGGGGTTCGGTTCCAAGGGTGCGGAAAAAAAGTGTCCTACATAATCAGGCAACCGTCAACCATGGTTCCGAATGAAAATCGACATCCTCACCCTCTTTCCGGAAATCGCACTCTCGCCACTCAGCGATTCCATCATCCAGCGCGCCCGCGATGCGGGGCTGGTGGAAATCCACGGGCACAATCTCCGCGACTGGTCCGAGGACAAGCACAAGCGGGTCGATGATACCCCGTGCGGAGGCGGCGCCGGGATGGTGCTCCAGCCGGGGCCGCTTGCATGCGGCGATCACGGAACTGAAAAAGGAGAACACCCGGGTGATCCTGATGACTCCGCAGGGCGCGCCGTTGAAACAGGCGCGTGTGCGCGAGCTTTCCATCGGAAACGCATCTTCTGATCGTCTGCGGCCACTACGAAGGTATCGATCACCGCATCGTCGAGACGCTCATCGATGAGGAAATTTCCATCGGCGACTACGTGCTCACCAACGGAGCCATCGCCGCCGCCGTGCTCTGCGATGCGGTGATCCGCCTGCTGCCGGGTGCGCTCGGCGATTCCCAATCCGCCATCGAGGAATCCTTTTCCGATCCCAATCTCCTCGAAGCTCCATGCTACACCCGCCCGGTGGATTTCATGGGAGATAAGGTTCCGGAAATCCTCCTCTGCGGAAATCATGCGAAAATCGCCGCCTGGCGGCTCGAGCAAGCCCGGCTCCGCACCGTCGGGAACCGCCCGGATCTGGATCGCCTTCGGCAAACAGCCTTGAAAAGCAGGCTTCTGCGCTTAGTTTCGCCGGAATGATCCGGAACCGCCGCAAAATCTCCAGATCCAATAAGGCATGGCTGCCGTTTCGCCATGCCTCTGCGGTCGCGCTCGTCGCCGGCTGCATGCCGCCATCCTCCCTCTCCTCGGATGCTCCACTCGTCTCCGGCGGCATCCGTTACCAGGAAACCTCCGCCCGCTTCCAAGGCAGCACCACGTGGTGGAAAACCTTCTCCGACCCCACCCTCCACCGCGAGATCGACTCCGCACTCGGCGGAAACCTCGCCCAGCAGCAGCTCGCCACCCGCATCCGCCAGGCATCCGCATCCCTCCGCGGCGAAGGCTCCGCCCTTTTCCCGCAGATCGATCTCACCGCCCGCACCGCCACCGATCTCGATAGCTCCGGGGAAACCGAAGACACCGCCTCCTTCGGCGGCCTCCTCTCATGGGAGCTCGATGTCTTCGGCCGCACCCGATCCGGCATCCGCGCCCAGCGCAGCGAGCTCGATGCCACCATCCAGGATTGGCTCGGCGGGCGGCTCCTACTCTCCGCCGCCGTCGCGGAAACCCGTTTCCTCACCCTCGAGCAACGCGCCCGCCTCAACATCCTCCGCGCCCAGATCAAGACCAACGAAACCCTCCTCGAACTCGTCCAGCTCCGCGTCGGCCAAGGCGTTTCCTCCCGCGTCGATCTCCTCCAGCAGGAGCGCCAGCTCGATGCCACCCGCGCCCTCATCCCCTCCGCCGAGGCCGAACTCGCCGCCTCCGAATACGCCCTCGATGTCCTCACCGGCCGCTCCCCCGGCTCCCGCCCCCGCGATTCCCGCCAGACACTTCCCTCCCTCCCCGGCACCCCCGGAGCCGGTGTCCCCTCCGATCTTTTGAAAAACCGCCCCGACCTCCTCGCCCAGTGGAACCGCGTCCTCGCCCTCGATTCCCGCGCCGGCCAAGCCCTCGCCGACCGCCTCCCGCGCTTTACCATCGGCGCCTCCATCGACGCCGGAGCCATCGAACAACATCCGCTCCGTCGTCTCCACCATCCTCGCGGAAATCACCGCCCCCCTCACCGATGGCGGAGCACGCCGCGCGGAAATCACCCGCACCCGCGCCGCCCTCGAAGACGCCCTCCTCGGCTACTCGAACACCTACCTCGAAGCCATCCGCGACGTCGAAACCGCCCTCGTCCGCGAGCGCAAACAAGCCGAGCGCATCCGTCTCACCGAACGCCAGCTCGCCACCGCCCGCGAGACCCTCGATGAAACCCGCATCCGCTACAGCCAAGGCCTCACCGACTACCTCCCCGTCATCGACGCCCTCACCGCCGTCCAGACCCTCGAGCTCTCCACCCTAGCCCTCCGCCGCGAAGCCCTCACCCTCCGCGTCGGCCTCCACCGCGCCCTCGGCGGCCCCATGCCCAGATCCCAACCATGAAACGGAAACCTCTCGGCCTCATCCTCGCCGCCATCATCCTCATCGTCGCCGCCGGCATTTCGTGGTGGCTCCTGCGCACCGCCCCCGTCCAGCAAACGGAGGAAAAACCCCGCTCCGCGAAAATCGTCCAAACCATTTCCCCCGAGGCGAAAAACCACCCCATTTCCGTCTCCGCATACGGCAGCGTCATCCCCGCCCGCAGCGTCACCATCCGGCCGGAAATCACAGGCCGCATCATTTCCCAGCACCCCTCCCTCGTCCCCGGCGGTCGCATTTCCGAAGGCGAAACGCTCTTCAACATCGACGATTCCGACTACGCCATCGCCCTCCGCGAAGCCAAAACCTCCCTCGAAGAAGCCCGCTCCGAAATCGATCTCGAAGCCGGTCGCCAGACCATCGCCAAACGCGAACTCGAACAGCTCCGCAAAGACCTCCCCGAAGCCGCCATCAACGAAGCCCTCGTCCTCCGCGCCCCGTTCAAAGCCCGCACCGAAGCCCTCCTCGAACGCGCCACCACCGCCGTCGAGATGGCCGAGCTCAACCTCGCCCGCACCACCGTCGCCGCCCCCTTCAACGCCGTCGTCATCGAAGAATCCGTCGAAACCGGCCAGCTCTGCCGATTCCTCCTCCGCCCTCGTCACCCTCGCCGGCACCGACGCCTTCTGGATCCAGGCCAGCATCCCCCTTTCCGAGCTGAAATGGATCAAACTCCCCGCCGGCGAAAAACCCGGAGCCGACGCCACCGTCGAACTCTCCAGCATTCCGATCCTCTCATGGAAGGGAAAAGTCGTCCGCCTCCTCAGCGATCTCGAAGCCGAAGGCCGCCAGGCGCGCATCCTCGTCGAAGTCCCCGAACCCCTCGATTCCAACGAAGCCCAGCCCCTCCTCCTCGGCACCTACGTCCGCGTCGATATCGATTCCGGCATCCTCGAAGACGCCCTCGAAATCCCCCGCACCGCCCTCCGCGAAGGCAACCGCATCTGGCTCGTCGGCGAGGAAAAGGAACTCATCATCCGCGATGCGGAAATCCTCTGGACGCGCGAAAACTCCGTCCTCATCACCAACATCATCGAAGCCGGCGAAACCCTCATCGTCTCCGATCTCAACGCCCCCCTCCCCGGCATGGCGCTCTCCCCGGAACCCGTAAAAACCACGGAGGAATGATCGCCCTCCGAAGAAAAAGGCCTGCTCGCCTGGTTCGCCCGGAACCACCACGCCGCGAACCTGCTCATGTTCGTCGTCCTCGCCGTCGGCATCATTTCCATTTTCAAAATCAAGCAGGAGGTCTTCCCCGTCTTCGTGCTCGATACCGTCGTCATCGATGTCCAATACCGCGGCGCCGGCCCGGAGGAAGTCGAGCAATCCGTCATCGTCCCCATCGAGTCCGAGCTGCGCGGTCTGGAAATGGTCAAACGCCTCGAAGCCGTCGCCTCCGAAGGCCGCGCCCAGGTCACCGCCGAGCTTTTCCCCGGCTTCGACCGCAACCGCGCCCTCCAGGAAATCACCGCCGCCGTCCAGCGCATCTCCGTGTTCCCCGATGAAATCGAGCCGCCCGTCATCTCCCTCGGCGAAGGCCGCCGCCAGGACGTCATGCGCATCGCCGTCTCCGGCGATCTCAACGAGCGCGAACTCGTCGACTTCGCCCGCGAGATCGAGACCGGCCTGCTTTCCCAACCCGGAATCTCCATCGTCGAGCTCACCGGCATCCGCGATGCGGAAATCGAAATGGAAATCCCCAGCGCCACCCTCCGCTCGCTCGGCCTCACCCTCGGCGATGTCGCGGAACGCGTCGGCCGATGCCGCGCTCGACGTCCCCGGCGGCACCCTCCGCACCCCCGGCGGCGACCTCCAGCTCCGCACGAAAGAGCGCCGCGACAACGCCATCGACTTCCGCGACATCCCCATCATCAGCGCCGCCGATGGCTCGAAAGTCCGCCTCGGCGACATCGCCACCATCACCGACGGCTTCGAGGAAACCGAATCGGAAGCCTACTTCTACGGGAAACGCTCCGTCACCATCTCCGTCTTCAGCGCGGAAAGCCAGGCACCGCTCGAAGTCGCCGGAGCCGTCCGCGAATTCATCGAAGACCCGCCAGAAAACCCTCCCGGATTCCGTTTCCCTCACCCTCTCGCGCGACCGCTCCGTCGAGTTCCGCGAACGCATCACCCTGCTCATGCAGAACGGCGCGATGGGACTCGTCCTCGTCCTCCTCGCGCTCGGCCTCTTCCTCGATCTCCGCGTCGCCTTCTGGACGGCCATCGGCATCCCCATTTCCATCCTCGGCTCCATCGCCCTGCTCCCCATCGGCGGCTCGACGATCAACATGATCTCCCTCTTCGGATTCATCATCACCCTCGGCATCGTCGTCGATGACGCGGTCGTCGTCGGTGAGGAAATTTTCCACCGCATCTCCAATGGTCGAGTCCCGCATCTCCGCCGCCATCGATGGCGCGAAGGACATGGTCATGCCCGTCCTCTTCGCCGTATCGACCAACGTCATCGCCTTCATGCCCCTGCTCTTCGTCCCCGGCGAAACCGGCGCAGTTTTTCGAAGTCCTCCCCTCCGTCGTCATCGCCGTCTTCACCGTCTCGGTCATCGAGTGCCTCCTCATCCTCCCCGCCCACCTCGCCTCCTCCGCAGGTCGCTTGGAAAACAACGGCCTCTTCCGGAAAATCAACGCCGCCCAGACACGCCTGCGCAACCGCATCGAGAACGCCATGGATCGCGCCTACAAGCCGCTCCTCGATTTCTCCATCCGCCACCGCGTCCTCACCGTCGCCGTTTTCATCGCCACCATGGCCATCACCGGAGCCTACCTCGCCAGCGGCCGCATCGATTTCAAATTCAGCCCCCAGATCGAGGCCGACTACATCCAGGCGGAAATCGCCATGCCCGCCGGCACCCCCGTCAGCCGCACCCGCGAAGTCCTTTTCCTCATCGAGGAGGCCGGGAAAAAAGCCATGGAACTGGCCGACGAAGGCAACATCGCCAACGCCATCACCATCGATCTCGCGGAAAAAGGCTCCAACCTCGGCGACGTCGCCTTCACCCTCGTGCCCCAGAGCCAGCGGAAAATCACCGGCCGCGAATTCGCCGATCTCTGGCGCGAGCAGCTCCCCGTCATCCCCGATGTGGAGTCCATCTTCTTCGATTACCTCGTCGGCCCGGGCGGCGAAGCCGAAATCGACATCCAGCTCGCCCACCCCGATCTCTCCGTCCTCCGCCAGGCCTCCGATGAGGTCGCGAAAGCCGTCGCCGCCTACCCCGGCACCGCCGACATCCGCAAAGGCTCCGGCCGCGAAACCCCCGAGCTCCAGTTCGAACTCACCCCCGAAGGCCGCGCCCTCGGCCTCACCTCCGCAGGTCTCGGAGCCGCCGTCCGCGATGCCTACCTCGGCGCCGAAGCCCTCCGCCAACCCCGCGGCCGCGAGGAAGTCCGCGTCATGGTCCGCCTTCCGGAAAGCGAACGAAAATCCCTCCAAGGCCTCGAGGACTTCCTCGTCCGCACCCCCGGCGGCGGCGAAATCCCCCTCGGCGAAGCCGCGAAAATCAAAACCACCACCGCCCCCCTGAAAATCGAACGCGTCGATGGCGGCCGCGTCCTGAATATTACTGGAAACGTAGTAGCAGGAGTCACCACCGGCAACAAAGTCCTCTCCGCCCTCGACGAAAACGAACTCCCGGAAATCCTCAAAGCCTACCCCGGCCTCACCTACACCTTCGAGGGCGAGCAGCGCGAGGAAAGCGACGCCCTCGGTCGCCTCGGCTGGGGACTGGTCGCCTCCCTCTTCGCCGTCTTCGCCATCATGGCCGCCCTTTTGCGCAGCTACCTCCAGGCATTCATCATCCTGCTCGCCATCCCCTTCAGCCTCACCGGAGCCATCATCGGCCACGTCGTCCTCGGCGCAGATCTCTCCATTTTCAGCATCTTCGGCATGATCGCCCTCTGCGGCATGGTCGTGAACGGCGGCTTCGTCCTCGCCGTCACCCGCAACCGTTTCATCCGGGACGGCATGCCCATCGAAAACGTCACCCGCGAATCCTCCGCCCGCCGCTGCCGCCCCATCCTCCTCACCGCAATTACTACGTTCCTAGGACTCGCCCCCATGATCCTGGAAACCAGCGTCCAAGCCCTTTTCCTCGTCCCCATGGCCATCAGCCTCGGCGTCGGCACCCTGGCCTCCGCCATCGTCATCCTCCTCGTCATCCCCGCCACCTTCACCATGACTGAAACCCTCCCCGCCTTCGACGCCGACGCCACCGTCGATCCCGGAGACCAGGATTGAAGAGCGGCGAATTCCTTTCGCCCACGGAACCAATCCCGCTCTTCCGCCACGGTGCGAAAAGTCGGAATGCCCCACCCGACGTCGTTTTGCCCGCTGCGAAAACTCGTAATGCCCCACCCGACATCGTTTTGGCCGTTACGAAAACCCGTAATGCCCTAAACGAGACCGTTTTGCCCGTTACGAAAACTCGCAACGCCCCACCCGACGTCGTTTTGCCCGTTACAAAAACTCGTAACGCCCCACCCGACGTCGTGTTGGCCGTTACGAAAACACGGAACCCGGTTCCGCAATGCGGAGGGCGGATTCCCCTCCGCCTCTCCCTGTTTCTTGACCGGGATCGCTCCGGGAGACAATATGCGCGCATGAAACCCACCATCCTCCTCCTTTTCCTCGCGGCCATCTCCAACGGAGATACCCTGAAAGTCGAAGCCGGTGCCCACGACCGCATCCAGACCGTGGTCAACCTGCCTATCCCAACCGATGCGCCGGAAAATCCCGCTCTCAAAACTGCGGATGGAAAAACCCTCCCACTTCAGCTTTCCGATGACGGCAATGCCACCTTCATCCTTCCCGAACTCGCGGCCGGAAAGACAGCAGAATTCAAACTCGTCGCCTTGGAGGATGCCGCTCCCGATTCGGTGAAAGCAGCGGAAAAAGGCGATAATATCGCTTTCTCGCTCTCTGGAAAACCGGTCGCCTCTTTCAAAGGAAAAGCCACGGAGCTACCCCGCCCGGAAATCGCACCCGTATTCCTCCGCGGCGGCTACCTGCATCCCCTCCTCACACCCTCCGGAACCGTGGTTACCGACGACTACCCCAAAAACCACCTCCACCACCACGGCATATGGACCGCATGGACCAACACCGTTTTCCAAGGTAGAAAAACCGATTTCTGGAACAGCATCGCCGCCCAAGGGAAGGTGGATTGCAAAGGCATTGAATTTTCATGGAGCGGTCCGGTGCATGCGGGTGTGGAGGCGGAAAACGAATTCATCGACCTCACTTCCGGTAAGCCCATCGTCGCCCTCAACGAACGTTGGACGGTCAAAGCCTACGCCATCCAGGATGGAAAAAATCCCTACAACCTCATCGAACTCGTCTCCGAGCAGGAAATGGCCGGCGACGACGACCTGGAGCTACCCGAATACCACTACGGCGGCATCGGCATTCGTGGCCTCGGGGAATGGGACGGCGCTGAAAACGCGACGTTCCTCACCTCGGAAGGCATCACCAACCGCGACGAAGCGAACGCGAAGCCCGCCAAATGGATCGCCATGACCGGCGCTGCGGGAGAAGGCAAAGCAAGCATCGCCATCCTCGGCCATCCGAAAAACTTCCGCGCCCCCCAGCCACTGCGCGTGCATCCGACCGAGCCCTTCATCTCCTTCGCCCCCCAGATCGCGGGAGACATGAAAATCAGCCACGAGCGAAACCTACCGCTCGGAATACCGCTTCGTCCTTTTCGATGGCGAGCCGGACAAACAGCTGCTCAACCGCCTCTGGAACGATTACGCCGAGCCTCCGACGGCCATTTGGGAATAGGTCTCCACCCGTTTCTCCAGATCCCCCAGCGCATTCATGAACACCTCATGCGCCACCTGCGGGCTGTTGAACGGGGAGAAGTAATTGGTCACCTGCCCGTCACTGCCACCTTTTGTGGACATCCAGTACAGGTGGTCCGATGACTGCAGTCTGCCCCAGGTGCTGATCAGATCCGTGTCACCGGAAGCCATGACGCCACTCTCCAGGGCGTGCAATTTCGCAAGCGCCTCCTTCTGCATCGCGTTTCCCGTCCATGCGGAGAGGTCGCGCTCGGCATCCGCCCAGGAGGTCACTTTCGGACAATCGTATTCCTGTTTCGCAGGGTAGATTGAGACCGCTTCCGCAGGAGTCACCCATTGCGAGCCGGACTCGATGAGGATTTCCGGCACTTTCCGCCAGAATTCATAGATGCCCTGTTCCTCCTTCTGGTGCTCGCCTATGGACTCGTAGTCCATGAAAAGGTTCACGAGATCCCCGGGGGATTGACCCACCCAGTCGGTGAATTTTTCCCAAGTCAGCGGAAAACCGCCCCAGGAAGGATCGGAGAAGCGGAACGCCAGGTCATCGGAGAGCGTGTGATTTCGCATCAATGTGCTGATCCGGGCGGTATCGCGGTGCGCGGTAGAGGAAGTTCGGGGAGATCCCTTCAGTGAAAGCAGGGGTTCCCTCGGCGATCACCCCGTCGAAGCCCAGTGTCTCCGCCTTCGCGGCAATGGCGTTGTTGTAGATCAGCTCGGAGTTCCGGAAAACCCTCGGGCGCACGGAGAAGCACTCCTCCATCAGATCGAGATGCATGTCGGACTGGCGCTGGAACTCCTTGTCCGAATACACGAAAGCAAGCGAGTGATAGTAGGTTTCCGCGAGAAGCTCCACGCCACCGGTGGCAATGAGCTCCTGGAACGACTCCAGAACATCCGGCCGGAACTTGCGGAACTGCTCGATCACCGTGCCGCTGATGGACAGCGCCATGCGGAAGAGGCCGTGGTTCTCCTCAATGCGCTGCTTGAACATCCTGTTGGCAGGCAGGTAGCACCTGTCCGCGACGCGGTTGAGGATTTCCTCGTTGAGCCTGTCGTCCTCATATGGGGGCGCGAAACCACCCTTTTTCAGTTTCCCCGAAAGGAGTCGGTGCGGCTGGTGCACCTGGAAGTAAAGACATACGTCGGGCATGGGATTTTGGGGTTTGGAAGGGAGACGGCGGTTGCGGGTGAATGGGTGGTTCGGTAAGAACGAGGGCTAGGTAACATCGCTGCCCACCTTTGCAACACCTCCATACGAGCACTGACCACGCCAAATTTTCATTGGCGAAGGCCCCACGAATGAATCCGCTTCCTGATCCTCACGGTGCCCTTTCACGAGGGACTCATGCAAAACTTCCTACAGCCACCTCGATGCCTCAGGCCCGGCTTCTCCAACCCCGGCCCGACCACGAAACGGCATTAGCCGTAAGCACCCGGCTCCCAGGGGTGATGACTTGCGGTCCGGATTTGGCTGTCGGAATTTCAACAGGGGGATTTGTCGTCTCCCATCCCCTTTTGATGTTTCCGAAACCAGGCCGGAAGATGTGGGGCGGGGGAGGGGAAGCCGAAATTTGGCGGATCTGCCCGGCATCCCCCGCTGCATCTGATCATCCCTCCGTCCCGAAATTCTCCGAGTAGAACGTAGAAGGATCCGGCATCCGCATGCCGGATCCTTCGTGGATCAGAAATTCAGACCGAGACGGAGCGGGTCTGGAAAAATCATTTCCGCCTGCGGCGGATGCACATCCCAAGTGTTCCCAATCCGAGCAAGGCGAACGAAGAAGGCTCGGGAACGACCGCGGTGACCAAAGCGGTGTCCTCCACGTTCACGTTGTCCCACCTCACGTTAACATCGTGTCGCACCGCCGCCGAAGGTCTGGAATGCGATGGAATCGAACCCCGCGTCGTTTTGGTTCCCTTGGAAAGCCAATTGTTTTGAACGATGGTCTGGGAGGTTCGGTCCGAATGTCGTCAGGAAAATCGAAAACCTATCCGCTCCGACGGACTGGTAGTCTCCATACCCATCAAGGAAATTGACGGTCGTGGCTCCCGTGTTCGCCACCAAATCCAAGCGGTAGGTCTGATTAAAGCTATAGGCGTTGGCAACACCGTTGATGGCAGTGCCGCCGAAAGACGCCTGCGCGCTGTAAAGGGCTTCCGCACCAGCGTCTGTGGAGATGCGGAACGTATAGCTCGTCGTGCTCCCGGCGTCGTTAAAATCGAAAGAATAGGTCACGAGATCTGGCGACGACGTGACGCCTGCGAAGACTCGAAGCCGCTTTTTCTCAGGAACCGTCACACCGTTGGTAATCCGTATCGACCGAGCGGTTGTAGATATTTGACGTGCCCATGGCCAAACAAATTCCCGGTGTCCAGTGTGCCTGTCTGCGAGGTACCGCGGCACTCTGGCGGACTTCCGCCCCTGACACCGTAGTTGGTGTTTGAGGCAGTAACCGCAGTCCCGGCCGGACCCCGTTAAAGTTTTCCGAAAAGATGCTCGCTGCGGACAGGGGAGTGGCGAAGGCGGCAAAAAGCGCCGGAAGGTATGGTTTCATGATTTTATTTTTAGATTTTGAGTTCATTTGAACGGTGTGATCCCACACCGTTCGCTACTTCAAATAGCCTCAAGACGGATTGGTTAGCCGGAAAAAATGCTCTTTTATGCTTTTTTCCGCTAATCTGGACAAAAACTACGAAATAAGCCTAACTTTTCCGGTTTCTGGCGATTAGTAGGGAACCGTATCCATGACAGGGGAAGATGAGGAACGATTTGTGCAACTGCTGGCCGACCACCAGGTGGCGATCCGTGCTTTCATCGTGTCGCTGCTTGCCCGGAGCGCCCGGGGTGGACGATGTGATCCAGGAGACCAACCTGGTCTTATGGAGGAAACGGGACACCTTTGAAATGGAAACAAGCTTCAAGGCCTGGTCGTTCACGGTGGCACGGTTCCAGATGATGCGTCACCGGAAAACGCTGTATTCCCGTGGCTGGGTCACCTTGGATGAACAGGCCTCGGAGCTGATCGCCGAGGACATGGAGGAGTTTCTGGACGAAAAGAGGGAAGCAAAACGCATGGAAGCACTTACGAATTGCCTCGGGAAGCTGCGTCCGGAGGATCGCGATCTGGTTCTCCACCGCTATTGGAAGAAGACCCGGCTCCAGGATTTCGCGGTAGTGAAAGGTAAGTCGATGAACGGATTGAAAGTAAGCCTTTTCCGGATCCGGGCTGCCTTGAAGAAGTGCATCGAGAAAGAGATCGGAACGGAGGAAACCGCATGAAGCGCAGTCCCCGGCAGCTCGAACAGCTTTTCCAGGATCTGGAGGACGGCTGTATTTCCGCCTCGGATAGCAGGTCGCTGTCCGCAATTCTCCGCACGGAAAAAGACGCGCGCCTCAGGTATTGTGAGCACATGGCTTTCAGCAGCGCGATGAATACGAAGGCCGAGGCGGAAGCGAGCCTCGGAAGCTGGATGCCGATGGATACCGACGGCCGGAGGCTGTTGTTCCACTCGTTTCTTGCGGCGGCGGCCGCGGTTCTCCTGCTCGCCGCAATCGCCGGGTTAATCCATATCAACCGCACCGAGGTTCTGCAGGTGGAAATCCAGGCTCCGGCTGGAACCGTATGGGTGATCGAGCGTCCCGATGGGGAATCATCGGATCAGGGAACAACCATTACAGAAACGGGAACGGTCGTTGTCAGATCAGGCTCCGTTGTGATGACTTTGGAATCCGGGACGCGGATGGTCGTGCAGGGGCCGGCCGGCGTGAAATTCCCAAGCACCCTGCGTGCCGAGGTTGAGCAAGGCTGCCTGTGGATCGATACCGCGAAGGGTCCGAACAGATGGCGGTGTCCGGTGGCGGGCTGACGTTCAGGGATATAGGGACTCGCTTTGCCGTCCGGGTGCGGGATGACGGCCGGCCGGAACTGCATGTTGTGGAAGGGCAGGTGCGCGTGGGTAACCTTGTGCCGGGGGTTGCGTCCATTTTTCCAGCGAGCGGCAAAGGTACGTATTTCGCCAGCGCCAGGGAGATCAGACCGATAGGGATGGCTGACGACCCTTTTCCGGGTTTGCCTGCTCTTTTGAAGCGCCCGAAGGACTATGCAACGGTGACATTGGGGCAATCGCCGGCAGGATTCTGGCGGATGAGCGCCAGTGACGGGGTCAACCTGTTCAATTCCGCAACAGGTGCCAGTGAGGCAAAACGCGGGATTCCCGGGGATACCTCGCCCCGCTCGGGCGTTAATCTGGGAATTCCCGGTAGCGGCCCGTCGAAAGGCTTCCGCGGATTCGAGGCGGACAACAGCGGCGCGTTTTTCAAAGGGAGCGATTTTCCCGCCTCCGTCATTTCAGAACTCGATACCCGGGCAGGGGTTTCGACGGAAGAAGGTTCGGTCACATTCTGGTTTAAACGGACAGCCGAAATGGAACGGCAGGAAGTTCTATGGATGGCCGGATCCGATGATGCAGACGGCCTCGGGCCGCACCCGGAGATCAGCGTATTCCTCGTCACATCCGGAAGGGTGAAACTGTTCATGGAAGACGGTGCGAAGGATGTGCTGCTGTCCTCCCCGCGCACTTCCGCCGATGGGGATTGGCACCATGTTGCCGCAAGCTGGGGCCACGGATTTGCCAGCCTCTACATCGACGGGGAACTCGCTGCCCGCGACAGTCAGCCAAGGGTGAGCAAGCCCGAGGTTTTCCGCGGGCGAAGCGTGCGGTTTGGAAAATGCGGGGTGAAGATCCGTCCGAAAGAAGAAACCGATCTGTCACAGTTCAATGGACACGCTGATGAAATAGCCATCTGGAACCGCTCCCTGACCGCCGAGGAAGTAGCGCACCAGTATGCGGCCGCCCTTTTGAAATGAATCGAATGACCCGGAAACACACGATACACACCCTCTCTTGTCTGCTTGTTTCCGTGATCCCCGGACTGACCCAGCAACCGGCCTTCCGTGCGAATGACTTTTCCGACTTCGTGGCAATCAGCGGTGCGCCTGTCAAAACCGGAATCCACATTGGCGGGTCAATGGATGGTGCGGGGAAAACGTTCGATCCCCAGGTCTTTTACGATCTCGGCGTGCGCAACTACCGCATGCCTCTGAAATACGCGCTCACCCTCCCGGATCAGCCGCGGCAGGTAGAGGCCGCTTACCGAAAATCCGGCGCGCGCGCCATGATGCTCATCGATCATAACAAGTCCAAACCCGAGGAAATCACCGGCCTGGTGAAACAGTATTTACCCGGCTCTATCGCGGAAATCGAGGGGCCGAACGAGGTGAACAACAAGTTCGGTCAGAATCTGAACCTGAAATACAAGGACCGCACCGACGAGGCCGCCGCCTCCCTTTTCATGGATGATGTCTACAAATCCCTGAAAGCCGATCCCGCGACCAAAGACATCCCCGTCATAGCCTACACATCCATCTTCTCCGATTACCGAGAAGCGCGCCCTCACAACTCCTTTGATTTCGGAAACGTCCACTCCTACCAGGGATACAATGTTCCTAGTAGTTCGCTGCTGATGAACTTCACCCGCTTCAACAACATCTACCCGGCGGGCGCCACTATCAAACCCTTCGTCCCCACCGAGTGCGGCTACAACGTGGAGGCGGACAAGGCCAACGGCACTTTTACCACCGGCTCCCCGCGCGCCCAGGCACTGAACATCCCCATGCTCCTCACCGAGTATTTCAACCACGGCATCCGCCGCGCCTACCTCTTCGCCATCCACAATGCGGACGGATACGGTTTGCTCGAAAGCGATCTGAAAACCAAGCGCCCGTCCTACTTCGCCCTGAAAAACCTCCTCGCGGAAATCAAGGATGCCGATTGGAATTCCCAGTCTTTGAAATGGGAGGGCGGCACCGATTTCACTCCACGCGCCTTGATGTTCACGATGGATGACGCGCCAAAAACCATCCACTCCCTCACCCTCCAGAAAAAATCCGGTGAGTGGCTCCTGCTGATCTGGAACGAGAAACCGAACTTCTGGCAACCCGACAAACGCGACATCCATAACAAGCCCGTGCCTGTCATTCTGAAGCTTTCCACCCCTCTCCTGCAGACTGCGGAGATTCTCACCCAGAACGACAGGGGAGCCTACGACAGAACCACCGCGGAGATCAAAAACGGCAACCTTACCATCCCCGTCCCCTCATCCGTGGCCATCGTGAAACTCAAGCCGGCCGAGGGCGCGAAATGGGAAACCACGGCTCCCGCCGCGCCATCCGGTCTCACCGGCACCGCTACGGAAACGGAAGTGAATTTCTCCTGGCAGGCCGTTCCCGACGAAGATCTCGCAGCCTACCTCGTTTTCCGCAACGACCGGTTTCTCACCGCCACCAACGACCTATCGTTCAAGGACGCGACGGCATGGATCCGTCCCGGTCTCGGCTACCGCTACGCCGTCCAGGCCATCGACAGAACAGGCAACATGTCCGCCCGTTCGGAAACCGTTATCAAAACCCCGGAAAAGCGCCCGGACTTCATCATCACTTCGCTGGCTCCCCCCGAAGTAGTCCAGGGAAAATACAATATCAAAGCCACCTTCAAAAACATCGGCGACGGAGCCTCTCCCAACGGTGTCTCCTGTGTCATCTCCTTGAGTGTTGACGGAAAATTGGTCGGTCACGGTGCCAATCAGGGTGGATCAGTCGCCGCCGGCCAGAGCGTCACGATTGAAGTGACTGGAGGCGAAGCCAAACCCGGCACCCATCTACTCACCGCCCACGTCGATGACATCAACCGCATCGGAGGTGAGAAAAACGAGACCAACAACAAATCCGAGCGCACGTTCGTCATCGGAGATCCTCCGGCGGGAATCCTCGCCGGTCGTGGTGAACCCGCCCCCCATCTCATCGATCTAAGCGGCGAAGGCACCCTCGACTGGATAGCCTGGGGAGTGGACGGGAAGGATTCATTTGAGCGGAAAAAAGACGGTTCGGGTCTTTTTTCCGAAATCTCCTCCGTCGGAAAGGGCTACCGCGACGCCACCAACGGGGCGGGAATCCGCCTCACTTGGAGCGATGGCCAGAAGACCGGGAAGAACCCTGGCTCAAACACCGGTTTCTGGATCAACGGAGTCAGACACGGTTACGAATTCTCCGTCCCGGCCTCCAGGGAAAAAGAGCGCATCCTCAAAGTCATCGTCGGTGGCATCAACGGAGCCAGCGGCAGGTTCATTGCGAAACTCTCCGACGGCTCCGCCCCGGAATACGTGTCCACCTTTTCCTCCGGTGAAGGTGCCATGGACTGGGCCTCCGTTCCCGGCGCGTTCAATTCCCTCTACACGGTGAAATTCAAAGCCGCAAAACCGGACGCGATGCTCAACGTTCAGTGGATACTCGACCATGAGCCCAACCAGTTCGCCGGCCAGGTGAGACTCCAGGCCGCGACACTTGCAGAGTGACCACCCGGCTCCCTTGCCAGAGGAAGCTATTGCGCCCAATATCCCCCATATGGTCTGGGAGAAAATCAAAAAGCTTTTCAACGGAAGTGACCCCATTGAAGCGGTTTTCGAAAAGGAGTGGATCGGGGCTCCTGAAAGAAAACCTGCCCCTCTATTCCCGCCTACCCGAAGACCTCCGCCACCTCCTTCACCAACGCATCGCCCGCTTCGTTTCCACCACCCGCTTCGAGGGCTGCAACGGACTGGATTTGACCGAGGAAATGATACTTACCGTCGCCGCCCAAGCATGCCTTCTGGTATTGAATAGAGATGGGGAACCGTATCCGGAGCTTCGCAACGTCTATCTCTACCCGGGCACTTTCAGCTCCGTCCAGAAAAGCCAGGATGCGTTCGGGATCGTCACCGAGGGCAAAATCCACCGCCTCGGGGAATCGTGGGAAACTGGCACCGTCATTTTATCATGGTCTTCCGTGGAGCACGGCGCGTCGAACATCCATGATGCCGAAAACGTCACCTTCCATGAGTTCGCCCACCAGCTCGACCACGAGGACGGAGCCACCGATGGCGCGCCGCCCTTGGCAAGCCGGGAGGCATACCGCTCCTGGGCACGGGTGTTCCAAGAAAACTACGCCGATTTCCAGAAACTGTTAGAAAGCGGCAAGCGCACCCTCATCGATCCCTACGGAGCCACCAACCCGGCCGAGTTCTTCGCCGTTGTCACCGAGACCTTTTTCGAAAAGCCCCGCCAGCTCCACAAAAAACGCCCCGATCTCTACGCCGAGATGAAGGAATTCTACGGACTGGATCCGGAAGCGTGGATGAAATGAGGCGCAAGCCCCCTTGCTTTTCCACTGCTCCGGTCTTTCCTTCGCAAATGCCAGATACCCGCCTCGAACACGATTCCATGGGCGAGCTCGCCGTCCCTGCGGATGCCCTCTACGGAGCCTCCACCCAGCGGGCCGTTGAAAATTTCCCCATCTCCGGCCAGACCATGGATCCTGCCATCATTCACGCCTACGGCCTGATCAAGGAAGCCGCCGCTCTCGCAAATGCGAAGCTAGGTGAACTCCCGCGGGATTTCGCCGCCGCCATCGCCGCCGCCGGCCGAGAAGTTTCCGAGGGGAAACACGACGCCCATTTCCCCGTGGACGTCTACCAGACCGGATCCGGCACCTCCACAAACACGAACGCCAACGAGGTTATCGCCACCCTCTGCCGCAACGCCGGCTCCGATGTCCATCCCAACGACCACGTGAACCTCGGCCAATCCTCCAACGACACCTTCCCCACCGCCCTCCACATCGCCGCCTGCCTCCAGCTCCGCGACACTCTCATCCCCGCTCTCAAAGCCCTCCGGAAATCCCTCTCGGAAAATGCCTCCGAATTCCATTCCGTCCTCAAAATCGGCCGCACCCACCTCATGGATGCCGTCCCCATGCGCCTCGGCCAGGAGTTTTCCGGTTACGCGAAACAGGCGGAGCGCGGCATCGACCGTTGCCACAAGGCCATCAAAGCACTGCTCGAAATCCCTCTCGGCGGCACAGCCATCGGAACCGGCCTCAACCGCCACGAGAAATTTCCCGAAACCGCCATCGCCCTCCTCAACGAACGCACCGGCTTGGAATGCCGCCGCGCGGAAAACCCCTTCGAAGCCCAGGCCGCGCGGGATGCGCTTGTCGAGGCTCACGGCCAGCTAAACGCCATCGCCACCTCACTTTTCAAAATCGCCAACGACATCCGCCTCCTCGGCTCCGGACCGCGCTGCTCCATCGGGGAAATCTCCCTCCCCGCCATCCAGCCTGGCTCCTCCATCATGCCGGGCAAGGTCAACCCCGTTCTCTGCGAGAGCCTCACCATGGTCGCCGCCCGCGTTTTCGGAAACCAGACCACCGTCACCTTCTGCGGAGCCAACGGCCAGTTCGAGCTCAACACCTTCATGCCTCTCCTCGGCCAGACCGTCCTGGAGTCTATCCGCCTCCTCGCCAGCGCCTCCACAGCCTTCGCGGAAAAATGCGTCGATGGCATCACCGCGAACGAAGCCCGCTGCGAGGAGCTTATCGAGCAATCCCTCTCCATGGTCACCTCCCTCGTCCCCCTCATCGGCTACGACAAGGCCGCCGCCATCGCCAAGGAATCCATCAAAACCGGAAAAACCGTCCGCCACCTCTGCGAAGGGAGGGTTTCCGAACTGGGCATCACCAGCGAGTCGTTACAAGCCGCTCTCGATCCAGCCGCAATGGCAGGAACGCTCTGAGTCCTGGAGAGCATGCTCTAGATTCTACCTATCTTTCTGGTTTCTGGCCTTCGCTTTCTGGTCTCTACTTCGTCCATGAAACGCCTCTTCCTCCTCGACGGCATGGCCCTGATCTACCGGGCGCACTTCGCCCTCATCAACAACCCCATCCGGAACTCAAAGGGCGTCAACACCTCCGCCCTCTACGGCTTCATCAACACCCTCCTCTCCATCCTGGAAAAGGAAAACCCCACCCACCTCGGCGTGGCTTTCGATACCTCCGCACCCACCCCGCGCCACATCAAATACCCCGCTTACAAGGCACAGCGCGACGAAATGCCCGAGGAACTCGCCGCCTCCATCCCCCACGTCAAAGCCCTCTGCCGCGCCTTCGCCATCCCCGTCCTGGAAATCGACGGCTTCGAGGCCGACGACCTCATCGGCACCCTCGTCAAACGCGCCGAGCCCGACGGCTTCGAGTCCTACATGGTCACCCCCGACAAGGACTTCGCCCAACTCATTTCCAAAACCACCTACATGTGGAAGCCGGGCAGAAAAGGCAGCGAATACGAAATCATCGGCCTGAAACAGCTCCCGGAAATCTGGGGCGTCTCCGAGCCGCACCAGATCATCGACCTCCTCGGCCTCATGGGCGATGCCTCTGACAACATCCCCGGCATCCCCGGAATTGGCCCAAGACCGCCCAAAAGCTCATTTCCGAATACGGCTCCATCGAAAACCTCCTTGCCAACACCTCCGCCCTCAGGGGAAAGCAGAAGGAAAACGTCGAGGCCAACGCCGACCAAGCCCTCCTCTCAAAAGACCTCGCCACCATCATCATCGACTGTCCCATCGAGGTCTCGTGGGAAGATCTACTCGTCTCCCAGCGCGACGACGAAGCCATCAAGCAGCTCTTCACCGACTTCGAATTCCGCTCCCTAACCAAGCGCCTCTTCGGCGAGGACACCCTCCCCGCCGAACCCCTCAGCAAGGCCGACCCCGCCACCCCCACCCTCTTCGACACCTTCATAACCATCAAGGACGTCCTCCACACCTACACCCTCGCCGACACCGCCTCCCTCCAGAAAAAACTCTTCGCCGAACTCGCCGAACAAGAATCCTTTTGCTTCGATATCGAGACCACATCCCTCGACCGCCACTCCGCCAAACTCCTAGGCATCGCCTTCTCATGGAAAGCCCACGAAGGCTGGTACCTCCCGTTTTCCGAAAACCTCCTCACGGAAATCAAAGCCATCCTAAACAGCCCCGCCGAAAAAATCGGCCACAACCTCAAATACGACCTCTCCGTCCTCCACTCCCACGGCATCGAAGTCACCGGCCCGTTCTTCGACACCATGCTCGCGGATGCCCTCGCCGCCCCCGAGCGCCGCCACAACATGGACTACCTTTCGGAAATCCACCTCGGCTACACCCCCGTGAAACTTGCCGACATCGCCACCGCCCCGGCCGACGATTCCGCCCAGGACGACCTCTTCGCCCACGCCGAGAAAAAAGCCTCCAAATCCAAAGACCTCGACATCGCCGCCATCCCCTTGGAAACGCTCGCCGAATACGCCGCCGAGGACGCCGACGTCACCTTCCAGCTTTCCGAAATACTCCGCCCCCTACTCAAGGAATCCGGCCAGGAAAAAGTCTTCTCCGAAATCGAAGCCCCCCTCCTCCCCGTCCTCGTCCGCATGGAAATGGAAGGCATCGCCATCGACGAGGAAGCCCTCGAATCCATCGGCGCCGACCTCCAGCAGACCATCGACCAGCTCGCAAAATCCATCGAGCAACACGCCGGCACCACCTTCAACCTCTCCTCCCCCAAACAGCTCGGCCAGATCCTCTTCGATCACCTCAGGCTCCTAGACAAGCCCAAGAAAACCAAAACCGGCCAATACAAAACCGACGAGCAAACCCTCTCCACCCTCCTCGGCATCCACCCCATCATCGAGGAAATCCTCAGCTACCGCGAAGCCACCAAACTCAAATCCACCTACCTCGACGCCCTCCCGACCCACATCGCCCCGGAGACCGGCCGCATTCATACCCACTACCACCAGCTCCTAGCCGCCACCGGCCGCCTCGCCTCCTCCGATCCCAACCTCCAGAACATCCCCGTCCGCTCCCCGGCCGGTAGAAAAATTCGCCAAGCCTTCGTCCCCAGAAAATCTCCAATCTCCAATCCCCAATATCTATTACTTTCCTGCGACTACTCCCAGATCGAGCTCCGCGTCATGGCCGCCCTCGCCTGCGATCCCACCATGATCTCCGCCTTCCAGGACGGCGCCGACATCCACACCATCACTGCCGCCAAAGTCCACGGCGTCACCCCAGAGGAAGTCACCCGCGACATGCGCTCCGGCGCGAAAATGGTTAACTTCGGCATCATCTACGGCATCTCCGCCTTCGGCCTCTCCCAACGACTGGCAATCCCCCGATCAGACGCTGCGGAAATAATAGAGGCCTACTTCCGCGAATACCCCGCCATCAAGGAATACATGGATCGCACCATCGCCGAGTCCCGCGAGAAAGGCTACGCCGAGACTCTTGCCGGCCGCCGCCGCGCATATCCCGACCTCAGGTCCGGAAACGCCGGCCTCCGCGCCAACGCCGAGCGCGCCGCCATCAACATGCCCATCCAAGGCACCTCCGCCGACATGATCAAGATCGCCATGATCAAGATCGACGAACTTCTCCGCAAAAAGCCCTACCAAACCAAAATGCTCCTCCAGGTCCACGACGAACTCGTCTTCGACCTCCGCCCGGATGAGGAAACAGAGCTCGTCCCAAAAATCCTCTACATCATGGAAACCGCCCTCCCTCTCCCCCACGGCGTCCCCATCCTCGTCGAGAAAGGCACCGGGAAAAACTGGCTGGCGGCGCATTGACAGCGCCTTTGATTCACTCCTGTCAGGATTGAAAATCTCGCATTGCAAATTCACTCCGAAAAGCCAACCTAATGATGCATGGAGTTAGATCCGATAAAAGACAATGCCACAGAACAGCGAGAAAGGGTTCGTTGAACACGAAAAATCCTAAAATGAATTCGTGGTTTGCTCTACATCAGATCGTCAAAATGCTGATTTCATCAGGTTACGGGGGAGCACTGCTCGCAGTCGTTCTGGTTCTCGGCCTTGCGTGGATAATCTTCGGTGGAATGGAGTCTGCTGAGAAAGGAGCTGCATTTATTGCGTTTATCCGCCTTCCGATTGTTAACGTTGCAGGATGGGTCGTAGCTTTCGTAGCGATTGTCGTGGCTAAACGCCTGCAAAAATTTCAAAAAGACTCATACGAACGAGAAATTGTTCGATTACGCGAACATTTGGAGCTACTCTATGCCGAGGAGACAGGCTCGTTGTTCGACAAAAAGGCACGCCCAACAAAGAAACTAACAACCTCCGAAAAATGATGACTATTCTGGCTCTACTGACTGCCGCGACATTATCGTTCATCGTCGCGTTGTCCGTTTACTGGTCTCTTATTTTTCCAGTTTACCGGAAAAAACTTCAGTTTAATCTTGAGGCGAATTTCGACCAATTGAGGAAACTGGTTCGCTCTGGTGAACTTGAAGTCGATAAAGACATGTATCCTGGAATCCACGAGTTTTTACATGATGCCGTTGCTGCTTCTAAGAGTGAAGACTGGATTCGTATCGTTGTACAAAACGAGGAGGAAGATAGGCGTCGAAAACTGAAACTTCGAAAACTAGCAAGACAAATGGATGACGCACATAAGGATCTCCGAGGTCTCGTAGACTCAACTTTTGAGCAACTCATGAGAATTTATATTGCTCAACGCCCATTCATGGTTGTAGCGCTCATCCCTTTGTTGCTCTGCGCCACCTTGCTTAATCGCGGAAAAGACCTAATTCAAAGCAAGGAGATCGACTTTGCGGCACGAGCGTTAGCTTAGCAAGGTGCGTTCTACATTTTCGCATACTTTCGCGTTTCCGACCCTCGTTGGCGGAAGCCGAATGTGCGGATTGGAAAAATACACAAGACTTCAGGAACCGTTTCAACTCTGCGGATTTCCTTTCGGACAACCGGGTGGTTTTCAATATCGGTGGAAACAGGTTTCGGCTGGTGGTGATCGCCTACTACTCGGCCGGAATCCTGAAAATCGACCGGATCGGAACCCACGCGGAATACGACAAATGGAATCTTAAATGATCCCAACCAAACACAACACCATGAACAAGCTCATCAAAAACTGTCAGGAAAATGAAGCCGCCCTCTCGCGCCTGGAGGAACTCATGCTCAAAAATCCAGTTCCCGATTCCGAAGATGCGAACGAACTGGAACTGCTTGCGCTCCTCATCAAATCCTACGAAGACAAAAACGTCATCATCGATCCTCCGACTCCTCTCGAAGCCATCCGGTTCCGGATGGAACAATCCGGATTGAAACAGAAGGATCTGATTCCTTTCATCGGATCGAAAAGCCGCGTGTCGGAAGTTCTCGCAGGCAAAAGGCCACTGACGCTAGCAATGGCTAGAGAACTTCATCGTGGCTTAGGAATCCCTGCGGAAGTTTTGTTGGAAGGTGCGCTTTCAACCACCGCCGCTTAGAAAATCAAATCTCAAGCGGAGAGGCATTTCCGCATCCCAATCGCACCAAACTTATCGCTTCCATGACCAATCGTCGCCAATTTTCCTTTGAAGTTGCCCAGATGGGCAAGGTCTGGGTGGCATCGTTTTCGTTGCTTGGCATTTCCGCCATCGGAGCCACGGAAGCAGCCGCTATCAATGCCGTGATGGAAGCCTATAAAACCCATACCATTGCGGGGGCACCGTCAGTAGACGTCTGTGAAGTTTGCAGCTGATTCAGTTTGCGTGAATCGCGCATTCGCAAAACTAAATCCTGAGGCGATGCAGCGTTTAGCCAAGCTCAGTTGATATGAAGACCATTCAAAACAGGCTTGGGCTGATGTGAAAACGCACGGGGAAGAAATGTTCTACCAGTTTTTCGGAAATCTCCGCGCCAAGAGAGCATCGCTTTCACTCGTGCAGGTTTCAATCCGGATTGAGCACTGGATGACTTCGCGTTGGAAGCGGGAAGGTGCAGGATCGTCAGCGAGGCGAAGAAACAGGATCTACCGGAGTATTATCCGGAATATATTTCCGATGAATTCGTCTCGAGCCTCGTGAAAATGAGCCAGTTCTCCCTAGAGCCGACCATTGCCGTCCAGTTACTGAATGAGTGCAAGATCGCCGTTGCCTCTCATCATCCGAGAACCGAATGGTTCATCGCCCGCACCATGCCCGTTTTCATTTGCCCAGAGCGCGGCATGGTCTCACAACGGATGTGATGAGACGCCAGATGCTCCGACTAACGCTCGCCCTCCTGGTGGTCATTACGACCGCGTTTGCGGCATGGCTCTGGTCGGCGGAGTATGACCGGAATCCTGATCCGGAGGCGCTTTTCAAGATCGAGGCAGTCCAGCTGACCAAGGACAGATCCAACGCCTGGCTGGAAATCCATCTGAAGGGAAACGGGAAGGGTGAACACGATTTCAGAAAAAAGGTGAGGTTGCTGACTTCTGACGGAGTCGAGCATGAGCCCGCTGACAACACCTTCTCGGGCAACGCGGAAAGCGGCTTCACTGATATCTGGTTCAAATTCTGGCTTGAGGACAAGGATCTGGAGAGAACGATGGATCTTCTGATCAATGGTGCGAAGCTTCGTGTGAAAACAAACCGGGGTGCGCCGAAATGGGATTCCGATGGAGATAACGTTTTCAAATCGTCCGACTGGGGGAGAGCATGGCCTGGCTTCTGATCGACAATTCAAACACCCGGACCAAGCTGGCTCTGGGCGACGCGGATGGCCTTTCCGAATGGCGTGCGACAATCCCGACAGCCTCTATCAGTTCCGATACCCTTGGAGATTTGCTGCGGAATGTCACCTTCGGCGGAGTTGTCTGCGCCTCCGTGGTTCCGGAAAAAGCGCGGCTGCTGGAAGGGTTTTTCAATAGCATGTCGAGGTTCCATCTCCTTGGTCACACAAGTCCGCACGGACTCGGCTTCGATCTCCATCACCCGGAACAGATCGGGAGCGACAGGCTGGCCAACGCTCTGGCGCTCCGCGAGAAGCACGGGGTGCCGGGAATCGCCATAGATTTCGGCACAGCGGTGACTTTCAGCGTTTTATCCGAAAGGGGCGATTTCCTTGGTGGAGCCATAGCGCCCGGAATGGGCGCGATGACGGAATACCTTTCTTCCCGCACGGCCCAGCTGCCGCGTATCGAGCCGGTGGAGCCGGATACGGCCATGGGGAAAACCACTGTCGAAGCCATGCGCACCGGAGCGGTGATCGGCCATCGCGGCATGGTACGGGAAATCCTTCGCGAGCTGGTTTCCGAGACCGGAGGAAATCCCGTGGTCGTCGCAACGGGAGGCGGGGCGGTCTTTGCATCGGCCGGAATCCGCGAAATCGATCTCGTGGATCCCGATCTTACTCTGGAAGGCCTGCGCATTCTGGCAGCCGGAATTTTTCCAGAAACCGGTGGTGGGTAACTATCTAACCGGGACACCCCTTTTTAGATAGATCTTTCCATTCCGTGGCATTAGGGACTGCGCGGCAATGAATGAAATCCCCCTTGCGATAGGCATAGACTTCGGCGGCACCAGTGTGAAAACCGGCGTCGTGCGCGGCAGTGAGATCATCGACCACGCGCCTCCGATCGCGACCCAGGATTTCGGCAGTCCGCAGGAGCTCATCGCCACCATCGTCCGCGCCGTGGAAGACCTGCGGGGGTGCCATGATGGCATCAGGGCGGTCGGGATAGGCATGCCGGGGTTCGTGGATTTCCATAAGGGTATCGTCTTCAGCCTGACCAACGTGCGCGGCTGGGAGAACATCCCGCTCAGGGATCTTCTTTCGGAGGCGACAGGTCTCCCCGTGGCGGCCGACAACGACGCGAACTGCATGGCTTTCGCGGAGTGGAAACTGGGAGCGGGTAGGGGATACGAGGATCTCGTATGCTGCTCGCTCGGTACGGGGGTCGGTGGCGGTATCATCGTCAACGGAGCCATGGTGCGCGGGGCGAGGTTTGGCGCGGGGGAGATCGGCCAGACGTCCATCGACTATCAGGGACGCCGCGGCCACTACGGGAACCTGGGGGCATTGGAGGATTACATCGGAAACCAGGAGATCACCCGGGACGCGCACGAGGCCTACCAGGCGGCGGGCGTTTCGAAAGACATCGAGGACTGCTCCCCGGCGGCACTCTCGGAGGCCGCGCGACATGGCGATCCCGTCGCCATAGGCCGGTGGAATCTCATCGGCCGCATGTTGGCCACCTCCATGATGAACACCTGCTGGCTCCTCAATCCGGCCGCCCTCGTGATTGGCGGCGGTGTCGCCCGCGCGGGAGACCTGATTTTCAATCCCTTCCGCGAGCATCTTCTCAAGCAGCTCTCTGCGCCGTTCAAGGACGACCTGGCCATCCTGCCCGCCACCTTCGGCCATGAGGCGGGCACCATCGGAGCCGCCGCTCTCGGGCTGGAGGCCGCGGGTCTCTGACGCTCAGCTCACCCGGCGGATTTCCAGAGGAGGATCTTCCAGGGTCTCTCCTTGTCGCAGACCCATCAGCTTCTGATACAACGGGCTGTCCGGACTCAGTAGCGTGATCTCTTTTCCCCCGTGAACCACCTCCATGCCGCCGGATGAAGGAGCCATCAGGAAATGCGATACCTCACCGCTTCCCACACGCCCCGTTTCCACCAGAGCGCCCGCATCGATCTCTTCATCGGATGAGAAATCACGCAGCGCGAGGTTCTCGAAAACCGCGAGTGTCGCCGCCAGCTCCTTGAACTGCCGCGCCTGGCCGGTTGCAAGATACGATTCCTCCAGACTGCGGGTATCGTATTTGCTTTCCGCTTTGGAGCCGGGGTCAGTCGCCGCCTCGTGCGCCGCTCTCGCGGCCTTCGCCATGCGCTCAAGGCGAGCCCGCAGTTCCGCGCGTATCGTTTCGATCAGATCGGATTTCATATCAGGGGAAGGAATCTCTCCAAGCCGCGTCCGGTTGGCAATACCGTATGGAACTCAAGAGGAGGCTTGACCGGAACCGCACGCATAGGCAGGTTGTGCGCCCCGTCGCTGCCTTGGTGGCATTCCGGCGGCAGAAACGAAATAAGAAATCGATTAGGTATGGCTGCGAAGATTTACACAAACAAGGACGCGAATCTCACTTCGCTCAAGAAGAAGACTCTCGCCGTGATCGGCTTTGGCTCGCAAGGCCACGCCCATGCGCTGAACTTGAAAGACAGCGGACTCAAGGTCGTCATCGGCCTCTACAAGAAATCAAAGTCCCGCGAGGTCGCGCAAAAGCTCGGCTTCGAGGTGATGGATACCGCGGAGGCCGTGAAAGCCGCGGACGTGATCTTCGTCGCCACTCCGGACACCGTCATCCCGGCCGTCTATGAGAAGGACATCGCCCCGCACCTGACCAAGGGCAAGACCCTGCTCTTCTCGCACGGTTTCGCCGTCCATTTCAAAACCATCGAAGTGCCCGACAATGTCAATGTCATCCTCGTCGCTCCGAAAGGCCCGGGCCATACGGTTCGCTCCCAGTTCGTTGACGGAAAAGGCGTTCCCGGCCTCATTGCCGTGCATCAGGACGTTTCCGGAAAAGCCAAGGCCACCGCTCTCGCATGGGCGCGCGGGGTCGGCTGCACCCGTGCCGGTGTTTTTGAAACGAATTTCCGCGAGGAAACGGTCACCGATCTGTTCGGCGAGCAGGTCGTCCTCTGCGGTGGTGCCTCCGCCCTCGTGAAAGCGGGCTTCGAAGTTCTTGTAGAGGCGGGTTACCAGCCGGAAATGGCGTATTTCGAGTGCCTTCACGAGCTGAAGCTCATTGTCGATCTGATGAACGAATCCGGCATCGCCGGCATGCGATTCTCCATTTCCGAAACCGCGGAATACGGGGATGTTTCCGTGGGCCGAAGATTATCGACGCCTCCGTGAAGAAGCGCATGGTGAAACAGCTCCAGATCATCGAGAGCGGCAAGTTCGCCAAGGAGTGGACAAACGAATACCTCACCGGCTCCAAGAATTTCAACGCCCTCCGCAAGGAAGGGGAGCAGCACCAGATCGAGAAGGTCGGCGCGAAACTCCGCTCCACGATGAGCTGGATCAAGCAGACCAAGCTCAAGAAAGGCGCGAGCCAGGCGAGCTACGTCTCCTCTTCCAAGTAGGCATCCGCTTCCTTATAAACGCCCGGCCGCCGAGAGGTTGCCGGGCTTCGTGCTTTTGTCTCAGTAGCACAAGTGAACCTAGATTGGAAAATTCCTACCGTGTCGCCGCCGGGAGCCAGGCTCTCGCACCGGCACTGCGCCATTCGGTTTCTCTGAAGAATCCCGCGAGTCCGCGGCGGTGCTCCAGATCGGCGATGGCATCCGCGGCCTTTCCGTAGCGCCAGCGGAAGCCGGCTTCCTTGAGCCTCTGCGGGTATGCCCAGCGGCTTTTCAGAACCAGTTCCGTTTCCGTTCCCATGAAGGCTGCGCCGAGTCTCAACATCCACCGGTTCGCTGGAATCCCCATCGGCATGCCCACAGTTTCGCGGAAACAGCGCATCCACTCGCGATTGGCCGGAAAATCCGGGGCGGTGATGTTCACCATTCCGTCTATGAAAGGATCATGCGCCAAGGCCTCCACCGCCCGCAGGAAATCCTCCATATGTATCCAGCTCACCCGCTGGTTCCCGCCTCCCATCGTCCCGCCGAGTCCTTTGTTAGTCAGGCCGGTGAGGACGTCGTAAACCGTCCCCGGCTCGTTCGCCAGAACCATGCCCGTCCGCAGCGCGACCTTGCGTGTCTCCGCGGGAACTTTCGCTTCGAAAAACGCTTTTTCCCAGGCTTCGGCCACCTCACACGAGAATCCCTCTCCCACCTCCCCGTACCACTCGCCCTGCGGCGCGTCTTCCGCGTGCCGGTACCACGTGGCGGTGCTCGAGTTCAGCCATAGCCTTGGCGGCACCTGGCAACCGGCGATCGCTTTCCCTATGATGGCGGTCGAGTCCACACGGCTGCGGATGATCTCCTCGCGGTTCGCCGCGCTGTAGCGGCAGTTCACGCTCCGTCCCGCGAGATTGATCACCAGCTCCGCTCCTTCCAGCGCGTATTTCCATGGCCCGAGGCTCACCCCGTCCCATTCGAGAAACATCCCGTCCCCGCTCCAGCCCTTCCGGCTCCTGGCCACGGCCACAACCTCCCTGCCGTTTCTTGCGAAATGGCGGCACAGGTATCTGCCCAGAAAGCCGTTCGCTCCTATGATTACAACCGTGGTGTTCATATCGTGTCCTTTTGAAATCCTATCCCAATAGTTTGCTCGCGAGCTGTATCGCCAGACCATGCTTCATCGATGCGACCCGGTCGGACATCTTGGAGGCGAACGTGACGAACTCCCCGAGATCCTTGACCTGTTTGTGGAAAACCTTTGCCTCCTCGCCCTTCAATCCCTTGGTCTCCTCCGCGCAGCGGTTCAGCAAAGCGACCGCCGGCTCGATCTCGCGTCGTTTCCTTTCCCTGGCGATGATCGTGAAAATCTGCCAGACATCCTTCTCGGCTTCGTAGAAATCGCGACGGTCACCCTTTACCACGATCATCCTGACCAGTCCCCAGTTCACCAGTTCCTTGAGATTCGTATGGGCGTTCCCCCGGCTGACGGTGAGTTCCTCCATCACCTCGTCGGTGCACATCGCGTGGGGCGAGGTCATGAGCGAGGCATGGATCTGCGCCATCGTCCTGTTGATCCCCCATTGCGTGCCCAGCGCACCCCACTGGGCGATGAACTCCTCTCTCGCTTTCTTCAGCTTGTCATCAGAAACCTTCATAAGTTTCATTAAATACTGAAAATCCGAAAATTCAAGAGATTTTCCCGATTTTCGGTGCGGACACAAAAAAGCCGCTTTTCCGGGGGAGAAAAGCGACAGGTTTGGATTGTTTCTGGGGTTTACAGCGAGCCCTTGAGAGCCTCGAACTTGGTGCGTTTCCCGCTAAGTTCGCGCTCGAGCTGCTCGATTTCCTGGCCGAGGGTCAGCATCGTGCTCAGCTTGTTCTGCATGCTGCCTTTGCCTCCCTTGCCAGCGCTACCGGACACCCCGGCGTTTTTCAGCCAGGATGCGATGGTGAGCTGGGAAATCCCGAACTTGCCGGCGGCGGAACTTTGCCCTCCGCGACCGTTCTTTGCGTTATAATCTGTCACATACGCCACGACTTTGCTTTTCTCCTCAGGAGTGTAGCGCTTGCCGCGAACGATGTCTTTTTTGTTTGATGTACTCATTGCGCCACAATTCTAAACCCCGGAACTAACCGCGCAAGACAAATTTATAATATTGAAAAACATGCGTATCCTATGACTCGATGGAGGTCACTAGCTGTTCCGGGGAGTCGAAGCCTTCCAGCCAAAGGTCGGCTCCCTGCATGACTTTTTCCCTGCGGACCACACCTCCGAAGCCTATCATCAGATCCACATCGGGTCTGGTTTCCAGATCCGAGATGCCATCACCTATCATAACCACCCGGCGTGGCAGCATCGCCTCCTTCCATTCGCGAATGATCTCGTTTTTTCCGAGATTCCTGGTGCTCGGATAGGTCTCACCGTATCCCGCGTATTCTCCTAACTCGTTGAAATGCAACGGGACGGCCTCGATATGGCGGATACCTAGCATATCCGCCAGAGGTCTGATCAGTGGGGCGAAGCCTCCGGAAAGGATCACGGGTGTCCAGCCTTTCCCTATGGCGGCGGAAACGAATTCCGGTGCCCCCGGAACGACCTTTTCTATGTATAGCCGGGCAACCTCTCCCGCCATCCTGCTGTCCGGGCGTATGATCTCCATCCGCCTGCGGAATACTTCGCCAAGCGGAACCTCGCCGTCCATAGCGGCATTGGTCAAAGCCTCAACTTCTGCAAATATTGCAGGATCGGAGAGCCTGGCCAGCTCATCTATTCCTTCTATGGATGACAAGGTGGAATCACAGTCGAGAAAGAGGAGCCTGGTGTCGGATGACGTCATGGGATGTATCAGGACTTCGGTTCCTTCCTCCACATTATCAAAGAGTTCGAGCATGTCCTCGTTTGTCATCCTGATGCAGCCGTGGCTGGAAGGAACACCGATCAGATCCTCCCGGTTCGTCCCATGGATATAGATGTATCGTCCCAGGGTGTTGGAATTCCCCGGTTCCGTGCCGTGCAGTGTGAGCACGCGGGTGAGGATCAGGTCTTTGTCGCTCCCTCCCTGCCCATCCCATACTCCGACTGGCACCCTGGCATCGAACCTGGTATAAATGGGCTCACCATCCCCCACTTTTTCGGAAATGACGAACCTGCCTGTCGGCGTCCTGAAGCTTCCTTCGGTATATCCCATACCTTTTTCGGCCGTCGAGATCTTGAAGACGCGCACCCGCTTGTCATCCACGTAGAGATCCAGCGTCTGTGGATCCATGGAGACTTCCAGTCGTATTTTTCGGCTCATGGGATGGTTTGGAAAACTGCCAGAGCATTGTGTCCGCCCATGCCATGGGCAAGTTTGAAGACGGGCCCGCGGAATGGAACCGTTTTTACCGGAAGATTCCAGCTCTTCGGGCTCGTTGTGCCCGGCATGTTGGGGGGTAGCGTGGATTCCCGCATGAAACGCAGCAGAATCACGCTTTCAAGAAGTCCGCTCGCCCCGACCGTATGCCCGAGAAACGGTTTGAGGAGATGGAGGGAAGTATCGGTATGGCATGCCAGGTCGCTAAGAAACGTGCGCTCGGCGCGCGCCTGAACCCGGGTTCCCGTCGCATGCGGACAGATCCCGGCGGGTTGCCCGAACAGCGCGACCGCCCGCTCGAGCAGCAGGCACGTCCGTCCTCCGTCCTTCGGCACGCCCACGGGATCGGCTCCGTCGGAATTGTTGGAAAAGTGGGTAAGCACCGTCTTTCCCGAAGTCCCTACGGAAATGGCGACCGCGGCGGCTCCCTCGCCGGGAATGAAACCGTCGGATCCTTCCGCGAAGGGATCCAACACCGGCGAGCCGCCCAGCAGTCCGGAGGCCGAGTAGTTGTCCAACAGCTTCGGAACCAGCGGAAGATCGACCGCCACCACCATGACCCGCTCCGCGCTCCCCGCATCCAGAAGCAGTTTCGCAAGACCCAGCGCGTCCAGCCCCGCCGAGCAACCGCTGGCCACCACATGGTTTTCCCCCAGGATACCGAGCTCGATGGTCACCGCCGTCGCCGGTTCGCTGTGAATGGTGTTGCTCGCGGCCATCAGCTTGAAAGGCCTCCGGCCAGGCCACGGATCAAGCCAGCCCGCGGCGTTCCCACGGCTGGTGCCGACGACCAGGGCGGCGTTTCTCCGCTCGGACGCGTTCCATCCCGCCATCTCCACCGCCTCGCGTGCCACATGCAGCGCGGCCATCGACGCGGGACTCCATTTCCTGTGGTTCAGCAGGTTCCGTGGGGAGATCCAGGCTCCGGGGAGGCGGGCATGCGGATTGTTTTCGCCCAGGATCCCACCCATAGCCCGTATCGCCGTCCGCCCCTCGGAAACAGCCTTGAAATGCGCCTCCACACAGTGCCCCAGTGAGGAGAGGGCGCCGATCCCATCTATAGTATGCGAGCTGCTGATCCTTTCCGGTAACAAGATGGGCGCGGACGGCAACCCCAAACTGGAAAATCCCTTCTTTTCATCCTTTGCCCGGATGGCGGGAGTGCCCCATAAGCGGTGCGGCCATGAAGTCCGTCCTGGAAACGATAACCGGAGGTGCGCAATACCTCGAAAAGCGCGGCGTGTCCGAATCCCGCCGGAACATGGAGCACCTGCTCGCCCACGCGCTAGGCTGCGACCGCATGCGCCTCTACACCCAGTTCGACAGGCCGCTGGATGAGGCGGTTCTGGCACCCCTCCGTGACCTTTTGAAAAAGCGCGGTGAAGGCATCCCCCTCCAGCATCTGCTTGGCAACGTGCCGTTCCATGGCCGTGACTTCATTTGCGACGGACGCGCCCTCATTCCCCGACCCGAGACAGAGGAACTGGTGGGGATGATTCTAAACGAACTCCCGCAAGACCCGCTGGAAATCCTCGACATGGGCTGCGGCTCCGGCGTTCTCGGCCTGTCCCTCGCGGCGGAGCGCAAAGACAGCCGGGTTACCCTCGCCGATGTTTCAACCGACGCACTGTCCCTCGCGAAGGAAAACGCGGACGAACTCGGGATTGAAAACGTCTCCTTCATCCACAGCGACCTCTACGAAAACATCACCGGCAGCTTCGACCTTATCGCCGCGAATCTCCCCTACGTCCCTATCGGCGAGGCGTCCGGCATGGATCGCGAGCTCGCCCACGACCCCGCACTCGCACTCTTTTCCGGCGCTGACGGCATGGATCTCCTCCGCAGGTTCATCCCGGATACTTTGAATTTCCTGAAGCCTGGAGGGGTCATAGCGCTGGAGATAGGTCACGATCAGGCTTCACAGGTTCGCTCGTGTCTGGAAAAATCCGGCTTCGCGGATATAACCGTCCGCACTGACATGTCGGGTATCGCCCGTTTCCCCTTCGCAAAACTTTCCTAAAGCAAACCAGAAAACATGGATAAACTCGTCGTCCACGGCGGCTCCGTTCTCAAAGGAGCCATCAATATCTCCGGCTCGAAAAACGCCTCTCTCCCCATACTCGCCGCGGCGATTCTCACCGGTGAGGACTGCATCATCCGCCGGGTGCCGGACGTTTCGGACACGAACTACATGATACAGATCCTCTCCGCGCTTGGCGCGGACGTGGAGAGATCCTCCGGCACCGTCCGCATCACCTGCGCGGACATTTCCGACGAGGCTCCCTACGAACTGGTGCGCCGCATGCGCGCCTCCATCTGCGTCATGGGGCCGCTGCTCGCCAGGAAACGGAGGGTCGTGATCTCACTTCCCGGCGGATGCGTCATCGGGGATCGCCCGGTGGACTTGCATCTGAAAGGGATGGAGGCGCTTGGCGCGAAAATCGAATTCGAAGGCGGGAACATCACCCTCACCGCGCCCGATGGATTGATAGGCGCCGAAATGGACTTGCGCGGCGACAACGGTCCCGACCGTTCTCGGCACCGACAATGTGATGATGGCCGCGACACTCGCCGAGGGTGTGACCGTCATCGAGTCCGCGGCCGCGGAACCGGAGGTGGTCGATCTCGCGAATTTCCTGAACGCCATGGGAGCGAAAATCACCGGAGCCGGCACGAGACGCATAGTCATCGAGGGAGTGAAGGAGCTCAAAGGCGTGGAACACACCGTCATCCCCGACCGCATCGAGGCAGGGACGTTCATGGCCGCCGCCGCACTCGCCGGAGAGGGCGTGACTCTGAACCGCGTGAACCGAACCCACCTGAAGGCCATCACGGAGGCCATCGTCCTGTCAGGGCACAGCGTCGATTTCAACGAAAGCGGCGACTCCTGTTTCATCGGGCGGGGGGAAAAGCTCGTGGGCGTCGATCTCACGACCGCTCCCTACCCCGGCTACCCGACGGACATGCAGGCGCAGATGACCGCGCTTCTCGCCACCACACCTGGCATCAGCGTCGTCAAGGACACCATTTTCCCCCAGCGCTTCATGCATTGCGCCGAGCTGAAACGCATGGGTGCGGATATCAAGATCGACCATGGAACCGCCATCGTTCACGGAGTCGGGCAACTCTCGGCCGCCCCCGTCATGGCCTCCGATCTCCGCGCCTCCGCCGCCCTTGTCCTTGCCGCCCTCCGCGCCAAAGGATCCACGGAAATTTCCCGCCTTTATCACATCGACCGTGGGTATGAGCATATCGACGAGAAGCTCCTCATGCTAGGCGCGAAGGTCGAGAGGGTGAGGGTGTGATTTTCGCAGAAGCGAGGGGTGCCCCTGTCTCGAGACCAACGGCACCTGCAATTTTCATCTCACCCGAACAGGTGCGTCCCACCCTCTGGAAGCCACTGGGACGCCGCATCCTCTCCTCAATTGCCGAGCGCCAGATTCCACAGCCAACCGGCCAGGAAAAGCACGATCGCCAGCACTGTCAATGCGATGAGTCCTAACAAAAACAACGCTGCCCAGCCTCCGCTGGCCGATTTCCCGGCGCGGGCTTTCAGATGATTTTGCAACAACTCGTGGTTTCTCCTGTTTGATTTGAACCAGAAAGAGAAAGCGTCGCCCAGGAACGGGATGGCTCCGACGAGAGCGTTCAGCGCCCAGTTCGAGAGCATTCTGATATAGATCGAGGTCGGCATCCTCTTTTTCGCGGCTACGGCAAGTATCGCGAGTCCGGCGCCGGAGGTGAGGAGATCGCCGACCCCGGGGATAAGCCCGATGATGGGATCGAGGCCGATTCGCCGGTTGGTTCCGGGAATTTTCAGCAAGTCGTCCAACAGGTATGCGACAGCCTTTGAAAGGCGGTTCTCATCTGACTGTCGTCTCATGCGCGATCTCACGTTGGTTCATGGAGCGGCTGTTCCGCCGGTGACCGCTGGTCTGAGGATCTCCCAGACATTGTCCGCGACTTTCCTCTGACCTTCGGGCGTCGGGTGGATGCGGTCGGGCTGGTTCATTTTCGCCAGGCCACCGACATCCTTGAGAAGGTAGGGAATGAGCGAGGCGTCGGATTCCTTCGCGGCCTCCGGGAAAATCGCCTGAAACCGGGCGGCGAAGGCCTGTCCCATGCTGTCCGGCATTCTCATGCCCGCGATGAAAATCTCCACATCGGGATTTTTCGCGCGCGCCTCCGCTGCGATACCCAGGAGGTTTTTCTTTGTCTCTTCCGGGGAAATGCCTCGCAGGCCGTCGTTTCCTCCAAGCGCGATGACGAGGACATCCGCACCCTTCGCCATGGCCCAGGCGACACGGCGGAGTCCACCAGCGGTCGTGTCTCCGCTGACTCCGGCGTTGGAAACGGTATAGGGAAGGTTCGCGTCGTCGATTTTCCGCTGAAGAATAGCCGGGTAGGCCTCGTCGGGAGCGAGTCCGTAACCCGCCGTGATGCTGTCGCCCAGGATCACGATCCGCTTTCCAGGGGCGTTTGCATTCGGAGTTTCCCGCGCGAAGAGTAGGCCGCCCGTGGCTAGCAACAGTCCGGTTGTCAGTTTTCCTAGAAATGTCCTACCAATCATCCGCCAGTTTAGAATCCGCTCCGGTCGCTGTCAAATCGGCGATTCTCAAGGTGACCGGTCTGCGCAAAACCCACGTCACCTCGGGGGGCGATCTGACCGTGCTGAAGGACGTGAACCTGAGTCTGGAGGCCGGTGACACGCTGGCGATCGTGGGGCCGTCCGGGAGCGGGAAAACGACTCTTCTGGGGCTTTGCGCGGGTCTGGATGACGCGACCGCGGGATCCGTGGAGCTCGACGGAATGATGATGGGATCGCTGGATCAGGACGAGCGGGCGGCCTTGCGGAACAGGCTGGTGGGCTTTGTTTTCCAAAGTTTCCAACTGATCCCTACCCTGACGGCGATTGAGAACGTGCTGGTGCCTCTGGAGTTGCGCGGGGAATCCGGAAAAGGGATACGAGAAGAGGCCGAAAGGCTGCTGGCGGAGGTGGGACTGGCTGAAAGGCTGGAGCACTACCCTCTACAGCTTTCCGGGGGCGAGCAGCAGCGGGTGGCGTTGGCGCGGGCGTTCATCCACAGACCGAAGATCCTTTTCGCCGACGAACCGACGGGGAACCTGGACGCCGGAACCAGCGGCCCGATCGTTGATATGCTGTTCCGGCTGAACCGGGAGGCGGGCACCGCGCTGGTGCTGGTGACCCACGATTCCGCCCTTGCCGCGAAAGCGCGGCGGGTGGTGACGATGAGCGGTGGGCGTGTCGTGGCGGAGGAGGAGAACGATGTCTGACCCGAAGGCGATGCCGCGCAATCTGCTCAACGCCATCTTCCATCCGTGGATCTGGCGAATGGCCTGGCGGGACAGCCGCTCGCAGCGGGTGAGGCTGGTGGTATTCTCGCTGGCGATTGTTTCCGGAATCGCCGCGCTGACGGCGATCCACTCGCTAAAAGCCAGCGTGGAGAAGGGGATAGGCGCGGAGGCAAAGGCGCTTCTGGGATCGGATCTGCGGGTGTCATCGAAAAATGATTTCAGCGACGGGGAGGTGGCGGGACTTTCTGAAAACGCGACGAGGGCGAGCCGTGAGACGAGTTTTCCCTCGATGATGAGGTTCCTGCCAAAGGGGGGGACGCGGCTGATGCAAGTGCGCGGGATGGGAGGAGGATATCCGTTCTACGGGAAGGTGGACACCAGGCCGGGCGGACGCATGGGAGAGACTGCGGGAGGAAGGCGGGGTGTTGCTGGAGCCGGCGATACTGGATCAGTTCTCCGTGAAGATCGGCGACGAGGTGGAGCTGGGCGGGATCAAGCTGCGGATAATCGGAGTGGTGGACAAGCCGGCGCCACGCGGGAGCCGCTTCAGTGGTTTCGCGCCAGAGGCCTACGTGAGGCTGGCGGATGTGGAGAGAAGCGGGCTGCTGGGAAAAAACAGCATGGCGTCCTACGACCTCCATCTGGAAATCCCGGGCGGCGTGGAATCGCGGCGGCTTAAGGAGCGGGTCGAGGAGGAGTTTCCTGAAAGCACATGGCGACTCGAAACCCCGGATGACAGGCGGGAGAATCTCGGGGAGGCCGCTTGATCATTTCCAGCGCTTCCTCGGACTGATCGCCCTGGCGTCACTGGCGCTTGGAGCGATAGGAGTGGCGGGGGCGGTGCACGCTCACGTGACACGCAGGATCCCTACGATCGCGATACTTCGGTGCCTCGGGTGCCCGGGGCATCTTGCGTTCGGGATCTATTTCGCTCAATCGATGGCGCTTGGCCTTGTCGGCGCGGTGCTGGGCGCCGGACTCGGGATAGGATTGCAAACGGGATTGCTGGCGTTCTTCAAGGGCGATCTGCCTGTCACCGTGAGTCCCTCTCCGGAGTGGGGGGTTGTCACGTGGACGGCAACTACCGGATTTCTAGTATGTTGCGGTTTCGCGCTGATTCCGCTGATGCGGATCCGCGGGATTTCCCCTGCCGAGACCTTGCGGAGCGGCGGGAGTCCTGGCGGCGGTCTGGTGAAAGCGCTGCCGGTATATGCCGTTCTTGCCTTGCTACTCGTGATCGTGGCCCGGGCGAACGATCCCGACTGGAGGCGCGCGCTGGCAATGGTCGGCGGGATGGCGGTGGCTTTTCTGGCACTTGTCGGCGTGGCGCGCGGCCTGATGTGGACGACCCGCCGGGCGGTGGGAGGGGGCTGGTCTTACCTGATGCGGCAAGGGGTCTCGAACCTCCACAGACCGGGGAACCAGACCCTGCTGTTTCTGCTCTCACTTGGTCTGGGGACTTTCCTGATCGTTTCGATCCTTTCCGCGGGAGATCTTCTGAATGACAGGCTGGACATACAGGGTTCGGAAAAAAGCCCGAATCTCTACCTGATCGATGTGCAGCCGGATCAGGTGGAGGAGGTTAAGGGCATTCTGGAGGCCGATGGTCTCGGGGTTCTGGAAAGCGCTCCCATGGTGACGATGCGGATAAAGTCGATACGCGGGACTGATGTTAACGAGGCGAAAGGTGTCCCCAAGTGGGTTGCGCGGCGCGAGTTTCGCTCGACCTATCGCGACAGCTTGAATTTCACAGAGACACTGGTCGCGGGAAAGCTGGCGACAGAGCCTGCCGATCGCGAAGGTATCGTGCCGCTGTCACTGGAAGAGGAGATCGCGAAGGACATGGGCGTGGGAATTGGCGATGAGATCACGCTGGACGTCCAGGGTATCGCAATCCGGACGCGGGTGACGAGCTTACGGAAAGTGGACTGGAGCAAATTCAACCTGAACTTTTTCATGGTCTTTCCGCCCGGTGTGCTGGAGGACGCTCCCGGATTCCATGTCGTGACCACGCGAACCCCCACACCCGAGGCATCCGGTGAATTGCAGCGGGAGCTGGCAGGGAGATTCGCGAACGTGACTGCCATCGATCTCACGCAGATCCTGAAGTCCGTGCGTGAAATCCTGGAGAAGATATCGGCGGTCGTCACGATTCTTGCAGGCTTCACGGTGCTGGCCGGTTTGCCCATCCTGATCGGTACGCTGCTGAACGGGCGGGATGTGCGGCTCAAGGAAAGCGTGCTCTTGCGGACGCTCGGAGCCTCAGCCAGACAGGTGCGAATCATTCTAGTGATCGAATATGCCGCGCTCGGGTTCCTTTCCGCTTTGACGGGCGTCCTGCTTGCGGTGGCGGCGAACGCGGCACTGGCCATATTTGTTTTTGAAGCCTCCCCGTGGCCAAATGCAGGGTTGCTGACGGGGGCTTTCAGTCTCGTGACCGGTATCGCGATTCTGGGCGGTCTGGTTCTTAGCCGGGGGGTCACGGATCACCCGCCGTTGGAAATCCTCCGAAGTGGCGGCTGATCAGGATGCCGGGGATCTGGTTCGGATTGCCGTGAGCCATACATGCGGAGGTTTCCACCATGCCCGCCGGGCTGACACGGGGTCTCACCGTGAATCAGGAAAGCATCATCCAGATCGCCATCACAATCATCATGAGATTCTCGGTCAGGGAGATGAAGCCGAGCGGAACCTCGCTACCTCCGCCCACGCAGGCGCAATTGAGGTCGCGTTTCTCGATGTAAACCGCCTTGATGACGGAGACCGCGCCGATGGTGGAAATGAGGAGCGCGGCAGGTGCCGCGACCCATGTCAGGATGCCGGCGATCATGAGGATGCCCGCTCCGGCCTCGATAAACGGATATACGTATGAGTAGGGAACGTAGCGACGGGCGATGAGGTCGTATTGAACGAAGCCGTTGGCGAAGGACATGAGATTCTGGAGCTTGAGGATACCGAGCACACACATGCTGAATGCAATGAAGAGCTCCAGTATGCGTATGATGTCGAATGTCCCTCGCACAGCCCAGGACGTCGTGATGGCCATCAGAAACGTGACCGCGAATACCGCGATGACGGGTTGGTAGGTTTCTCCCACTTTCGGATCGGGGCCGAGACCGAGATGCTCGCGGAGTTGGTCATAGCCGCCGATGTGCCTGCCCTCGATGGAAATCTGGGGGGTCTCGTCATAACCGTGCTCCTTTTTGTAGGCCGCATTTGACTCTTTCGTTTCAAGGTGAATGTCCTCGGTTTCGTAGCCGTGGCGCTTCAAGAGGTCGAGAGCCTTGATTCCCCATGGGCAAAAATGCTGGGGGGTAACCATACGATGGATGGTGGCGGATTTGTTGTTCATAGCTTGGATGTCGGTTGAATTGCGAAGGTAGGATTCCAGTGACCGCGGATCGTCAAGAATACGGGGTTTCGCATGGATTTCCAGAAGGTTTGGAAATCCGGTTTTCCAATGGATTGATTTTCAAAGACCTAGCTACCTGGAATGGCGAGAGACATAAGGCTGAAACCCGGAAACATTTGTTGCCCTGAATAGCCTCCCGAACGAAGAAACGAGAACGATACGTCGGATTGCCCGAGGATTTCTTCGAAAGATTCACGCCTCAGGAGCAGTTCGATATCTTTCGTATATGAATGGTTTTCAGCTTTTTTCCCGATACGTCGTCCCCGTAGCGCTTGTGACCCTGTTCATCTTTTCCAATGCCAGGGCGGAGACGACTGTTGTAAAGGTGGATCCAATGGTGCTGCCGTTGGAGAATGCCGTGGCAAGCCACTCGCGGCCTCTCGCGCTGGCCGTGAATCTCCCGTTGATCGATCATCTTGTGCTGGATGCGGACGACATCAGGAAACTGGCGGTGACGCTGAAGGTGCGTCGCGCCCCGGCGAGGCTGGAGATTCTGGCGCAGGGAACCGGGGAGAAGATGAATGTGGCGTTTGGCGAGGAGGAGGCCTTGCAAGGGATACGGCTGGAGGCGGGAGAGACACTGGTGATCACGGCATGGAAAAGCTCGTGGCATCACCATGGGTATGCGGACCTGAAGGCGCTGGAGATCCGGGGAAAAACGGTGGGGGGAGCGGAATTTTCCGAAGCGCTTCCCGGAAATTTCACAGAAGGCCGGGCGGCAGGAACCGAGGGGTATTTCGAACTTATGGGAATTTCCAAGCGGGACAACTTTCCCCGCGTTTCCACGAGCGAGGCTGCGGTGGGGGAAAAGCCCTCGCTTCCATCATCGGGGGGGAGCAGGTTCAGCGTGAAACCGGACGAACTGCGGCTTACCACTCAGGGAAAAAAGAGTTTCAAAGATCCCTCATCGGACTGGGCGCCGGCGCTGAGCTACACCGCGAAGGCGGATTGCACCGTTTCACTCGGCGGAATGCTCCAGGTTCGTAGCGGGAAGGACGGCCAGACGATGGATTATGCCATCGGACGGCTGTTGTCCGGGGGGCCTTCACTGGCGGGAAAGAAAATTTCCCTCCAATACGAGGGCAAGCCGGTCGCGGTTCATGAGTTCGGGGATTCGCCCCCGGAGGTGGCCGAGGTCACGGTGGATCTCGCGGGAGCCGCCCGCGGATGGATTATGGAGGAAAAAAAAGAGGCCTCTCTTGAGGTGGTGGTGGAGAGGGGCACGGTGGTTACTTTCGAGAATTCCTCCGCAGGCGAGCTGGAGATGGTTTCCCATCCGAAACACGTTCTTTTCGAAAATGAGATCACACCCCGGCCTGGCGTTTTCGCACAGCATCGCGAAGGGAAGCTCTACTACGGCGACAGGCCGCTGCGCCTCTGGAGCACGGTGATGACCGGCAAAGGCGAGAGGTTTCGGGCGCTGGGATTCAATGCCGTCCGTGTCTGGTCTCAGGAGGATTTCTACAACGAGGAATCCGCGGCGAAAGGCGTGGCGGCTACTGTGGAGAAAGGCGACGGATCGAAGTTGGACCGTTATGACAAATTCATGGCGGATCTCCGGGAAAACGGCCTGTTCGTGATGTTCGGAACCACCATCGGCCGCGGGCTGCCGACCAAGGCATTGCTTGCGGACGATTCCTGGATCGCCGGCGGTGCCGACTGGAAGGAATGGAAGGCCGCCGTGAAGAAAGATGACAACCCCTCGTTCGACTACATCGACGAGCGTCTCTGGAAAGTCCGCCTGCGTCACGCGACCAATGTGCTCGACCACCGCAATCCCTACACCGGCACGCGCTATGCGGAGGAGGAGTCCATCGCCCTGATCGAGATCAACAACGAGCGCGCCCTGATCGTAAGGTGGCTCGAAAACGGTTTTGACAAATGGCCGGGGTATTTCCGTGAGAAACTGGAGAACAAATGGAGCGCCTGGCTCGTTTCCAAATACGGAACGGATGCCGACCTGGAAAAGGCGTGGGGCAAGGTTGGCACCGGGGAATCGCTGGCGGAGGGGAAGATGATTCTCGCGCCGAACCGTTCCCAGCGGAAGAAATTTCCGGAACAACGCGGTCACGATTTCGTGGAGTTTCTCACCGATCTCGTCGATGCGAGGAACCGTGAATACATCACACACTGCCGGGCGCTGGCTCCCGCCGGGAAGGGTGCCGCCGTGGTGCCGTTTTCCTACGATTCCCAATACAAGCCGAGCCTGCCCTGGCTGCATTCGAACGCGCTGGGAGACACCAGTACGGTCGCCATGTATTTCTGGGGGAACGGGTCGTCCCTGAAAAGCCCGCCCAAGATTTATGTGCTCGATTCCCACTCGGCGGCGGACAAGCTCACCGTGGTCTATGAAACGGGTCGCTCGCGGCCCAGCCCCTACCGTTCCGAGTATCCCTACATGCTGGCCGTGCTTTCCGCGTGGCAGGATTTCGATATCGTTTCCTGGCACGGAAACTGGATGGGCGACGACAGCCCGGAGCAGCTCATGGCCGGCATGGCCCAGCCGCCGAACAGCCATTACTGGACGGGGGTTCATCTGGAGAACGATCCAACGATGAGTTCCTCGGTGGCGCTGGCGGGCAGGCTTTTCCTCAATGCTGCGGTGGAGGAGGCTCCCGACCCCGTTGTTTTCCAAATGGGAAAGGAAAGCGCCGAGGGCAATAACAACTGGTTCGGTCTCACCAGTGATGAAATGAGCGCCCTGACCTTCAGCCGTGGCACGAAGATCGCCTTCGATGAGGAAAAAAGCGGCGGTTTCCTGAACCCCGGCGGCGATCCCCGCAAAAAGGTCGGAGACACGAAAGGGGCCGTGAAAACCGGGGAGCACGTCCTGTGGGATTGGGAGAACGGAGCACTCGTGATCGACAGCCCCAACGCCAAGGCCTACATCGGCCCGGTCGTTTCCTCTTACCGGTTCAAGGACGGGATCACGCTAAGTGGCCTTGGCACCGAGTGGATCGCCTTCTGCATGGCCAGCGAGGACGGCAAGCCGTTGATGGGTAAGGACTCCACCAGGCGCGCCCTGATCAGCGCGGTCCACAGCTCCGCGAACACGGGTTTCGATTACGACTGGAGCGTCTCCGGCAATCCTTCGAAGATGGCGAAGGCGGTGAAAAACCGGGGTCACCCGCCCGTCCTGACCGACCGCGTTCCCTACACACTTTCGTTTCCTGAGGAGTTTTCCGGAACATGGAGCACCTATGATTTCGCGATGCGGAAAACGTCCGAGATCCAGTTTGAAGAGGAGAACACCATCCGCCAGCGTGGCGAAACCCCGTGGATGGCCGAAATCAGATTTTCCGAAAGAGGTTCCGAACGGAAAGTGGAAACCGATGCCAGTATCATAGCCAGAAGTGATGAGGCCGGAGTCCTTGAAATGAGGGAAGACGAGCAGTTGGAAGGATCCTTCTCCGAGATCGTCGAATCACTCACCAGGGAATACGGGGAGCCGGTTTCCCGGAAGATCGCGAAAGAAGCCTACAACGAAAGCCGGGTGAGCTGGAAGCAGGAGGGGCAGACCATCACCCTTACCGAGGTGCAGGGCGTGATCCGTATCAGCAAAACGCCGGATTAGGAGCCGGGATTAGAGCATTTTAAATGAAGTTGTATCCGCAATGTGAGAACCATCCCATGGCATCCGTCGCGGTGACCATCGAGAGGGCGGTGGCGATTGCGGCGAGCAGGGTCTCGTTGTCGCGAGCTTCCAGTTTCCGCAGTATGGATTTCACCTTGCTCCACATCATCTCGATGGGATTGAGATCCGGCGAGTAGGCCGGAAGGAAGAGCGCCTTGGCTCCCGCCGATTCGATCAGCCTGACGGTCAGCGCGTTCTTGTGCGCACTGAGGTTGTCCATGACGACGAGATCGCCCTCCCGGAGGGTGGGCACGAGGATTTCGGAGACGTAGGCGCGGAAGACCTCCGTGTTGGCCGCCCCGGCGACGGTCATGCAGGCGGTGGTGCCGTCGAGCCGGACCGAGGAGATCATGGTGGTCGATTCCCAGCGCCTGCAAGGGGCGGAAGCATGCAGGCGCTCACCCCTCGGAGCCCTGCCCCGGAAGCGGGTCATGTTGGTCTTCGCGCCCGATTCGTCGATGAAGACGAGCCGGGTGGGATCGAGCCCGGGCTGCCGCCTTTTCCATTTTTTCCGGGCGGCGGCGATGTCCGTGCGGTCCTGCCCGCTTGCCCGGAGAGTCTTTTTTTAAAAGTGAGACCCATCCTCCCAAGGGCGTAGTGGACCGCCTGTATGGTGCAGCTGAGGCCGGCCCCGTCGCGAAGCTCGGTGAGGGTCATGTCGGGCTTTGAGGCGATGAGTTCGCGCAGCCTTTGCTCGTCTGCGGCAAGGATCTTGGGCTTGCCCTTGCAGTTGGAATAGAGCGGGGCGAGGTCTCCGGTCTCGCGCCGCTGGCGCAGGAGCTTGCTGACGGTGCCCGCCGAGACGGAGAAGAGTTCCGCCACTTCCTTCTGTTTGCGCCCGCCGCGGTCAAAGGCGGCGACGATTCGTTTGCGTAGATCCAGGGATAATGCTGCCATCCGGACAGGATGATTCATACCTGGGGGGCTAGAAAAATATGTGATCCAATTTAAAATGCTCTAAACGCAGAAGCTTGCTATTCCGTCAGTTCCTCCGCCGTCCATGGGGTGGCGCGGGCACCCTGGGCTTCACGGACTTTCTTCACCTGATCCGCAGTGACGGGATTGGCCGTGTTTTTGAACTCCTCGGTGCGCAGGTAGCTGAGGACATCGGCGATCTGGGAATCGTCGAGACCCATGGGTGGCATGGGGAGGGGTGGGTTTTCACCGTAGGTTTTCCCGGCGACTTCAATGGGGCCGGTGAGGCCGTGAAGGAGAATTTTGATGGCACGGTCTGGATCCCCCCGCACCCAATCGGTATCGGCTAGGGGCGGATAGACGCCGGGGAGGCCGCTGCCGCCAGGTTGGTGGCAGTTGAGGCAGAGGCCGTCGTAAACGATCTTTCCCGGGTGGGGCGCGGAGGTGGGGGCGGAAGTGATTTTCTCCAGGTAGGCGCGATGGTTTTCCGGGAGGTTGGAAAGTTTCCCGGAAAAAGTGGCTAGGGCGCGAGTGGAGTTTTCGAGGGCGTAATCGAGGAAGGGGTCGCGTGGGGAATCGAGGGCTTTGAGGATGATGGTGAGGGATTCCGCGGAGGGTTGGCGGGAGAGGGCGACGATCGCTTCGGTGCGGACGCGGGGGTGGGGATCGCTGATGGCTTTTTCCGGGGTGGCGAGCAGGCGGGCGGCGTAGGCGCGGACGCGGAAGTCCGGGGAGGCGAGGAGTTTTCCGGGGAGATCTTTGTGGGAGAGCCCGGTGGGATTGGAGAATGCCGGTTGCTTCGATGAGGGCGCGTCCTTCGGTTTCCTTTTTGATGAAGGCAAGGGCGGCGGTGATGACCTCTTCGGAGGGGAGGTTGAAGAGTATGCGTTTTGCCTGATAGCGCACCCAGCGCTCCGGGGAGTGGAATTGTTGGAGAAGTTCGGCAGCCGTCATTCCGGTGAGGTCCGGAGGGGTGACAGACTCGTGGTTTTTCGAGGAAATCCTCCAGATCCGGCCGTGCTGACGGTCGCGCCGCGGATCGGCGTAGCTGGCCTGGTAGTGGCCGATGACGGGATTGAACCAGTCGGCGAGGTAGATCCCGCCATCGGGCCGACGCTGATATCGACGGGGCGGAAGGCCGGGATGGAGGAGGTCAGGAGGCGGGGGAGTTGCTTGGATTTGAATCCGGAGCCATGGTCTTCAAGGCGGTGGGCTTCGACGAGGGAGCCAAAGTATCCGGCGATGAGGGCGGTGCCCTGGAGTTCGTCCGGCAGGGCGGCGGTTCCCACGAAATCGAGTGCGGTGGTTTTAGGGGAGGTCTCGAAAAGTTTTCCGATTTCGTGGTATTGGGTGGGGTGGGGGTTGGAGTTCAACCCCGGAAGGGACCAGTAGCCATGCGGTCGGTCACCGGATTTGTGGAAGGGCTGTAGGTAGTCATCGAAGGCGACGCCCCAGCAGTTGTGGCCGGCCATGCCGCCATCGAAGAAGCCTTCGAGTTTCCGGGTGCGCGGATCGAGGCGCCAGACACCGGCCTTTTCCAGGACGGCGAGGCCGTGGGGGGTCTCGACACGGGAAAAGGCGTGCAGCCCCTGGGTGAACCAGAGGTTTCCAGCGGGGCCGTAGCAGAGGGAGTTGATGAGCTGGTGGGTATCGCCGATGCCGAATCCGGCGAGGATGGTCTCCTCCTCGTCCGCCATTTCGTCGCCATCAGTGTCGCGGAGGTGGATGAGGCGGTCGAAATCGCATACATAGAGGCCACCGCCGCCGAGTTCCAGACCCTGCACCATGGTCAGGCCTTCGGCAAAACGGTGGGACTTGTCGGCGCGCCCGTCGCCATCGGTATCCTCCAGAACCAGGATGAAGTCGGAGGGTTTTTTGCCCGGAAGAAGGTGCGGGTAGGTCGGCGAACAGGCGACCCAGAGACGGCCTTTCTCGTCCCAGATGAACTGCACGGGCTTTGCAACGCCTAGTTCCTCGGAGGCGAAGAGGTTAACCTCGAGTCCCTCAGCGAGGGTGAACGCGGCCATTTCCTCATCGGCACTGAGCATGGACTCCGTGGGGGGATAGGTCAGCGGAAGGGGGATGATTTCACGATCCTCGCCACGCGCCAGTGCTTGGATTTTTCCGTCCCACTGGGAGATGAGCGGGCGGTGCGCCTCAAAGGTCTGGCGGAGGCTGGGAAAATCCCCGGAGGATTTCGCAAAAGGCTGGGACACGCGGTCGCCATAGACAAATGACCAGTTGGCGGGTCGCCAGGAATCGGCGAAGAGGCGGTTTTTTTCAACGATCGCCTCCCGCAAGGTGGAGCCGGGCATGTCCGATGTGGAAAATCCGAGGGCTTCGGAAACCTCCCCGGCCACGGCCTTCAATCCAGCCTGGTTGAGATGCCAGCCATCGTCCGTGAGAGGCTCCGCGTTCGCTCCCCGGTTTTTCAGCGGATGAAAAAGATCGACGAACAACGCGCCTTTTTCCGCCGCGATTTCCCGGATGGCCGAAACGTATTGCTCCAGGATCAGGTTGCGTGAGCTGAGGTCGGGAAGAAGCCCGCCAGGGTTCTCGAAAGGTGTGGGAGAGAGCAGGACGAGCCGGGGTGTCTGACTCAGCAGTTGATCGAGAAGCTTATGGTATCGCTTGCGGAAAGCGGACAAGCCGTCCGTTCCGTCGAATGACTCAGTCTGCCCGAACTGCGCGAAGACCATGGTCGCGCCCACTGTGGCGAGCTGGTCGCCCAATGAGCCGAAATTCAGATCCCTCCATTGATGGCCAACGGTGTCGCCCTCCCATGCCATGAAGCGGATGAGTGGCTCTTTTTCCCGCCATGCATTTGATATACTGCCTTCGAGATGGCCGGATTTCTGTGCGCGGACGAGATTTTCCTGCCCCAGGAAGACAATGGTCTCATCAGCGTTCAGGTAGAATTTCCCTTCTGAAAAAGGTTCCCGGAGAGGTTTCTTCGGGGAAGCCGCCTCCGGTGCAAGTGGCTTGAAACGCTGCAATATCTCTTTGCCAGCAGGCACGAGATCGTCGGGAAGGGTTTCGATGACGATGTCCTTGAAGGCGATCACGGCCTTGCAATCACCGTGGATCTGCAAAGCGATCTTCCCGGTCTCCGCGATACCCGGTTTGGTTTCGATATATTCCACGGTCTGTTTCCCGTTCAGGAAAAGGCGAATGCGGGAACCTTCCGCGAGAATCACATACCGGTTCCAACCGTCGGGCTTCTCAAGACTTTCCACCTCTTTGACATCGGCCTCGGCGAGCATTTTTTTCCGCCGGGATTCGTCGTAGAGGAAGCCGGAGTAGCCCGCGCCGATGTCCGCCTGGTAGCCGATCATCTCGTGAGCGGGATTTTCCATCCGCTGGGAACGGAACTGCACCCCACCGTTCACAAAGCCGTCGGTTCCAGTGAGTTTGTAATCCAGGGAGAGGCGGAAATTTCGGTATTCCTTTTCGCTGGCGAGGAATTCGTTGCGGGGATTTCCCTCCATGCTGCCACCCATGATGACCCCTTCCTCGACTCGCCAGACTTTCCTGTTGCCCTCCCAGTTTGCGAGTGTTTCGCCATCGAACAGGGAAACCGGAGCGGCGTGTTGGGTGCATGCTGTGAGGATGAAAGCGAGAAGGGTTCTCATGGGAACGGGCATTTAAAAGGAAATGATGGAAAAATGGCATCCATTCAAACGGAGGCAGCGGACTGATCTATCAAAAAGTCCGATGAGAGTTCGATCCGTTCATTGTCTGAGCCGATGGTTGCGTCGTCGCAACCACGGAGCAGCAAACCCGCATTTTTTGTCCAGGGTCCCCCTCCGCTTCCCTCAGGCTGCCCCGGAATGAGAAGCGGCACCTAGGTTCAGCGTTCGCCATTCACGGTACACGCATGGTTGACCGTGGGCGGGTTTGCCCGGGTGAAGTCGGGTGGGGTTCACACCTCGCTCCACTCGCCGAATCCGCGGAATTTTTCGTAGCGCTCGTCAAGGAGTTGCCGGGTGTCAAGCAAGCAGAGATGATCGAGGTGTTTGGAAATGACTTCCTTGAAAGAGGCGGCGGTTGCGAGGTGGTCGTGGTGGGCTCCACCGGATGGCTCGGGAACAACGTCGTCGATGAGGCCTAGTTTCAGGAGATCGGGAGCGACAAGTTTCATGGCCTCGGCAGCTTCAGGCGCGTGTTTGCGGTGCTTCCAGAGAATGGCGGCGCAGCCTTCCGGGGAGATGACGGAATAGTAGGCGTTTTCCATCATGACGACGCGGTCGGCGACGCCTATCCCGAGAGCCCCGCCGGAGCCGCCCTCGCCGATGACGACGGCGATGACGGGGGTTTTCAGGAGCATCATCTCGCGGAGGTTGAAGGCGATGGCTTCCGCGATGTTGCGCTCTTCGGCTCCGATGCCGGGAAAGGCTCCGGGGGTATCGATGAGGGCGATGACGGGCATCGAGAATTTCTCGGCCAGTCTCATAAGGCGCAGGGATTTGCGGTAGCCCTCGGGGTGCGCGGAGCCGAAGTTGCGCTTGAGATTCTCCTTGGTGTCACGGCCTTTCTGGTGGCCTAGGACCACGCATTTCCTCTCTCCAAGCATCGCGAATCCACCGGGCATGGAGGCGTCGTCGCCTATGTGGCGGTCGCCGTGAAGCTCGGTGAAATCGGAGAAGGCCAGTGAGACATAGTCGAGCATGAACGGGCGCTGGGTGTGGCGGGCGATCTGGACGCGCTGCCACGGGGTGAGGTTCTGGTAGATCCCGGAGCGGATGTCCGCGAGCTTGCGCTCCATGGTCGCGATCTCATCGGAAAGGTCGAGGTCCTGCGCGGAGGATTTGGCGCGGAGCTTCTCGATCTCCTTCTCAAGCTCGGCGGCGGGTTTTTCGAATTCGAGGAGTTGCATGCGTGGAAAATTTCAGATTCAAATACCCGGACTCTCAGGTAGGAGAGATTGGCTGGGGGAGAGGGTATGCCGGATCACCGGGGAGGGAAACGAGAAAACGGCGGTCATTTCCGGGGGTTGCGGATCTCGATCTCGTTGCCGGTGCGGGTCAGCAGGAAAAGCTCCTCCATGTCTGCCTCGCGGAGGAAAATCCCGTTTGGCGGATCCTTGTCATCGGGATCATATGGAAAAATCTGCACAGGGGGGCTTTTAAGGACGATGGATTTCGAAGAGGCGCGGTAGTTCCTCGCGGTCGGGCTGACGCTGCTGCCGTCGATCGTGGCCCGGCGGGAGGCCAGGACGGTCTTGCCGCTTTTGAGAGTGACGCCATCCATTCCGACGATGAGGTATTCGCAGACGAATTTCGCGCCATCCCATAACGATACCGAAAGGTGCTGCGGCTCGATGACGATGCGGAAGTTGAGCGGCATGAGCTGGAGATCGTCGCCGGGCTGGAGGTCTTTCAATTCCATCATCCCGTTGAGGTGCATCAGCATGTCCAGGGAAGTGTCGTTGCGCCCGGCGATTGCGAAATAGGAATCGCCGCGCTTCACCTCATAGTTGGTCTTCCCCTCCGCGAAGCCACTTGAGAGAATCTCATCGAGATTCATTTCACCGACGATACGCCGGGCTTTCGGGGCGGCCGTCGAGGTGGGGAACACATTGACGATGGCCAGCAGTTTCTCCCGGCCTTCGGCGATTTTCCCGAGTGCTATCAGCTCGTGAGCCTTGGAGAAAGCGCGGTCGCCAGGCTCGAAATCCGGCATCTCCGAGGCATCCAGTAGTTTGGCGAAATCCTCTTCCTTCTGGACGCGCAGGACTGTTCCCGCCTCCGGGATGATGTTCTCGAAAACTCTGCCGAGCGGCTCCACGGCGATGTGGTAGGCGAGCATCGCGGTGAATGTGACGACTCCCGCCACCGCTAGGCCGGCGATGATCTTGATGAGTATCCAGAAGTTCACTCGGGAAGGGGGAATTTCTAAATTCTGACTCAGTTCAGCGGGATACCCGCCTCACATGAGGCCTTTGCGCTTGAAGTCGAAGGCGTTGATCTCCTGGGAACGGAGGATCATTTCGAACGAGAACTTGAGGATGGAGATCTCCCAGGTGTCATCGACCCCTTCGATGATGGCGCGGGCGGGGTTCCCGGTCTTGCGGATATCTTCGAGCACCCGGTCTCGGACGGACTCGATGGAGTCCTGCACCATCTCCTCGTTCACCGCGCCGCGTTTGAAGCGGAATCCGTACTGGAGAAACGCCAGATCGCGACCCTCCTCCTTGTATTTCTGGACCATGGCATCGAAGCGGGCGCGCGCGTTGTCATCGAAGCCCTCAAGCTCGACGTCACGGTATGGCTCCGGGCGGAGGATGCGGGGTTTCATAGCTTCCACCTCACCGGTGCGGATGCGGACTTTCCCCACCTGATCCATGGGTTCGCTGAGAAGCTGGAACTCGAAACGGGTCTCTCCGAAAGTCTGGATACGGTGATCCGGCTCATGAAGAACCCGGGTGGTCTCCATGGCGTATTGAATGTCGTCTTGTGAGGGCATTGGCTGGCGGAGTATTCACCGGATCGCCCCGGAAAGCAAAGAAAAGGGGCGGGAACCTTGCGGCGCCCACCCTTTGAAATCGTTGAATCCGGTGTTGGGATCAGCCTTTCTTGCTGGTGATGAAGGAGACCACGTCCTTCACGGCCTGGAGCTTCTCGGCCTCGTCATCAGGGACTTCCACGTCGAATTCCTCTTCGAGAGCCATGACAAGTTCGACGGTGTCGAGCGAATCGGCGCCGAGATCCTCGACGAATTTTGCTTCCGGTGTTACCTGGTCGGCGCTGACGCCGAGCTGGTCCACGATGATATCCTTTACCCGTTCTTCGATCGATTTGTCTGACATGTTCTAGGTGGTTGTGAGTTGGTGTTAAAGACGGTTAGCGGTTGGGGGATGGTGTTGGCAACCATGAAAAATCCGAAAAGGGCGAAAGCGGCCTAATTTTCCGATCCCGGGGGTGTCCCGCCGGCCGGTTCAGGTTCGCCGTTTTCCTCCACGGTGGCGTATTCGATGATCTCGCCCGCGAAGTTCGCCCGGATCTTCCGCATGAGCCGTTCGGCCGGCTCGTCGTTCTCCTTTTTGAAACCGCCGTATGTGAGCCCGTCGATGCGCGTCGTGCCGCTACCGGATCCGCCCTCGTACCCGATCAGGGCGAGACCTTTCGAATCCCATTTCCGGAGATCGAGCGTTTTCATGTCCGTGTAGGGTATGCGCTGCTTTTTCACGGTCGTGAGCGCCTCGTCATCCGCCCGGATGGAGCGTGTCATCGTGCGGATCAGGAAAAACAGTGTGACGAGCGTGAGGCCGAGACAGATGTAGAACACGATGATCTGCTCGCGGATCTTCTTCGCGTCGAAAGGGTGCTCGGGAGGGTCGTTGCTGAGTTCCTGCCCGGCCGAATACTCCTGCCAGAGAAGGTGTGGCTGGAGTGGTTTCATCTTCCCGTAATCGGCGAGAATGGCGGGCCAGGGCAGCGGGTTCGCCGTCCCCACCGGCATCACCGAGGGATCCTTGGGAAGGCTGACGGTCTGCGCCTCCGCGTATTCCGTCCACTCCTCCGGAGTGAGTTTGCCTTCGGAGTTCATCCTGGCGAAGCTGTCGCTGGCCTGCTGGAAACTCGCGTGTGTGTAATAGGTGAGGTTTTTCTTCCGGTAGCCGGTGGTGCCATCGATATAGAAGAGAACGGAGAACACGCCGAACATCGCCAGCATTGCGCAGGCGCGAAGGGTGAACCATGGAGTGGGTTTGCAGACGATCTGCTCCGGGGCGTTCATAAACTGACGCTAGGAAAGGGGCGCGCGCGCGAGGTTTGCAAGCCGCTTCGCTCACGACGGGGGGTTTGGCGGTCATCGCGGCCTCCGGATGCCATTCGTGGCGAATGTCCCTCATCAGCAAAGCGTGGTCGAACGCGATGCTCCCAGGGGGAAATATGGTGGGATCGTCATAGTAGGAAGACCGCACTCGATGGACGGATATCGGGGACACCTGCCATTCGCCGACCTTCAGGAAAAGGCCGTCCATGATGGAGGAGCCGGGGCGCGTGGAGTAACCCGTGCAACCGGCCTCGAAGAAACGTGACGATTCCTCCAGCGATCCGAAGACCGACGTTTCCGGAAAGTCGTCCGACTCTTCCGCTTCGATCTCGACGACCGGTCGGTCGGTGCCGCTGGCCTCGACCCTGATGGAAATCCGCCCGCCATCGTCCTGGACATCGAATCGGCAATGATGATGGACTCCGGGAAAAATCCTCCCCCCCGCAAGCGAGTTCAGCACGGATCCGGTGTCTCTCCGCGGGACGAACACACCTTCCCGGATCCCGCCATTCGCGTCATCCCATTCGACCGCGATCCGATGCGCGGAGTTTTCACTGGCGATTCCGACAACTGCAGGAAGTCCCTCGGGGCGGATTTGTTCGAGGCGGATCAGGCATATCCCGGCGACTGCATGGTTCCCGACGACCTTCGGCCGGAAGTTGCCAGGTAGGAGCCGGGTGACGGCCTCCGGATCCACCCGGTAGTTGATAAGGATGCGCCTCCGGATGATGCCTTTGATTTTCGGAATGTTCATTCGCGGCGGTCAGTCCTTCCAGCGCTCCGCCAGCCAGGCATCGAGAAGATCGGGCCATTCCGACAGCGGGCCGTTGCCTTTGAGGCCGTAGCCGTGGCCACCTTTTTCGAAGACGTGAAGGGCGTGGGGTATGCCGTTGGCTCTCAGCGCGGAGGCGAAGAGGTAGCTGTTGCGGCAGTCGATGGGGTCGTCAGAGGTGCTGAGGAGGAAGGTGGGCGGAGTGTTTTTCGAAACGGCTTTCTCCGTGGAAAGCGTGTCGAGAAGCTCCCGATCCGCAACATCCCCGGCGAGGTTTTTGCGTGAGCCGGTGTGGCCGAGGGAGGGATCCATGGTGATGACGGGGTAGCAGAGGATGGCAAAATCCGGGCGGGCTGATTTCTGATCGATCTCATCGGAGGTTTCTTCGGAAAACTTGTCATCGAAGCGTGTGGCACAGAGCGAGGCGAGGTGTCCACCCGCAGAGGATCCCATCACGCCGATGCGATCCGGCTTGATTCCCCACTCTGCGGCATTGGCTCGGACGGTGCGGATGGCGCGGCGGGCATCCAGGAACGGGACGGGATACTGATAGCCGAGGCCGCCGCCGACACGGTATTTCACGACGATGCCTGCGATCCCGCGTTCGTTGAGCCATTTCGCGTAATCCTGGCCTTCGTGCTCCATGGCGAGTATGCCGTATCCGCCACCGGGGAAGATAAGGGCCGCTGCGCCGGTGGCTTTGTCTTTGTCCGGAAGGTGAACCCAATACTGGGGGATCTCGATCTGGCCTTTGTGGCCGCGGTCATTGGTCGTTTCCGTGCCGGCGGGAGGCTGCTTCGCGCCGGGTGCCTCGGCGGGCCAGAGGTTCTGCCAATCGGCGTTTGCGACGGTGGATGACAGGAGGGCGGCGAGGAGGATTTTTTTCATTTTGTCAGTTTGGAGATTCAATTTATACGCAAGGAAAGTCACCATGTTACCAGCTTTGCGGCAATCTTACCTCGATTCTTCATGATCTTACGAGTTTGAGCAAGGGCTCGAAGGCATATAAGGCAGGGCGTCTTCCCGATCCCTGTTGGCGGATTTGGATCAATTCGGCATCAAGGAGACGCCGGATGAATTTTCCTATGGTTGCCTGAGGGATTCCGGTTAGTTGGGAAACTTCGGGAAACTGGAAAACCGGGGGGCGAAAATCGCATCGAGAACCGCAAGAGCGTGCTTTGATGAGAGGATGTCCGTGTTAATCGGATTTGTTCAACAAGCTGGTTTGTTGAATGAATCACCGCATAAACGAGCTACAAAACCCGTTTTCACCGCAACCCGCGCAGAAGGAACTCCGCGTTGGTCTTGGTGGGCTTGAGATTGGCGAGGAGGGTGGTGATGGCATCGCCGATGGGGAGGCCGGCGAGCTGGCGGCGGACGTCGATGACTTTCACGAACTCGTCGGGATGGTAGAGTCTGTCGTCATTACGGGTGCCGGATTCCGGGATGTGGATGGCGGGGAATACGCGGCGCTCGGCGAGTTCCCGGTCGAGGCGGACTTCCATGTTGCCGGTGCCTTTGAATTCCTCGAAAACGACGTCATCAAGGCGGGATTCGGTCTCCACGAGGGCGGTGGCGAGAATGGTGAGGGAGCCACCGTTCTCGATGTTACGGGCGGTGCCGAAGAATTTCCGCGATTTCTGGAGAGCGGCGGGGGAGACGCCTCCGGAGCCGATCGGGCCGCCCTGCATGGCGGAGTTGTGGCCGCGTGCGAGGCGGGTGAGGGAATCGAGCAATAGGACGACGTGTTTGCCCTGCTCGACCATGCGCTGGGCGCGGGCGATGACGAGATCGGCGACCTGGGCGTGGCGCTTGGGGGTTTCATCGAAAGTGGATGCGAAGACGGGAGCTTCGACGGTTTCCTCGAAATCGGTGACCTCCTCCGGGCGCTCGTCGAGGAGGAGGATGACAAGCTCGACCTCCGGGTTGTTCGCCTTGATGGATTTGGCGATCTGCTTGAGGAGGATGGTTTTTCCTCCACGGGGCGGGGCGACGATGAGTCCGCGCTGGCCTTTCCCAAGGGGGGCGATGAGATCGATGACGCGGACGCCGAGAAATTCCGTGCCCTCGCCCTCCAGATGGATGCGGGAGTCCGGGAACATGGGGGTGAGTTTTTCGAAATCCTTCGGCTCGGTCCAGTCGGCAGCGGGCACGCCCTCGATCTCGAGGATTTCCTCCGTGGTGAGGTATTTGTCGCGCTGGACGGGTGGGCGGAGCCTGAGCTTCACGAGCTGACCGTTGCGCAGGCTCGCATTCGCAAGCACGGGCCACCGAGGTGGATGTCATCGGGCGACTGGCGGAATGAACGCTCCGGATCGCGCACCATGGCGAAATGCTCTTTCCCGAACTCGACCACGCCCTCGCATGTGACATTCGTGCCGTTCGCGACATAGAAGCAGATGATCTCGTAGATCAACTGGGTTTTGGCGATCCCGCCCTGTATCCTCGCGGGGATGTCCGCCGCGATTTCCTGCAGTTCGAAGAGAGTCTTGCGGCGGAATTCGTTCAGATCGACGGATTCCGGCACCGGGTAGGGCTCCTCTTTCTTCGGCGCTTCGGCGACAGCTGTCGCCCCGCCCCCGTTTTTTTCTTCGGTGGCTTCGGTGTTATGTTCTTTATCGTCTGACATGTAGAGTGGTGGGAGATTTTGGCAGAAGCGCCTGACTTGCGCCTTGAGGACAGCGGGCATGCCGTCGTTCCAGAAAACGGTGTCGGCTCGCGCCGTTTTTTCCGCGATGGGAAGCTGGGCGGCGAGAACGGATTCGATCAGGCCGTCATCCCAGCCGTTGCGGGCCTTGAGTCTGGCGACCTGGGTGGCGCGGGAGGTGGCGACGGTGATCGCCTGGTCGTAGCCGAAATCGAAACCGTTTTCGAAAAGCAGCGGGACATCCGCGAGGAAGCACCGCGCCCCTTGTGTAGCGGCTATTTCCTTCAGCGCAAGACATTCCTGCCGCACCAAGGGATGGAGGATCTTCTCCAGGCCCGTGCGCTTTTCCGGATCCGCGAAAACGATCTCCCGCACGGCGCGACGATCCAGTCTGCCCGTTTCCGCCTCGATTATCCCGTCTCCCAGCAGCTCCGTCAACCGGGAGACGACTTCCACTTTCTCCAGCAGGCCTTTCACCGATTCATCGCAATCGAAGACGACGATGTCCGGGACGAACTTCCGGAAATGGTTTACGGCGGTGGATTTCCCCGTGGCGATGCCGCCGGTGAGCGCGAGGGTGAGCATGAAGGGAATTGAACCGCCAAGACGCCAAGTTCGCCAAGGAAGAAAACGGGCGTCCACGGTCAGTTTTTCGGCGGGCCGGGCGAGGAGGAGGGGATCGCGTCCTCGATGATCTCCGCCGCGATTTCCGGCCTCTCCCTGTCCCGCGCGACCTCCCGCACCACTTCGCCGAGAGCGCTCGCGGGGATGAGGCCGATCGATTCCGCATGCTCCGAGATCGTCCGGCTGTCCTTCGCGAGAACCATGGGCACGCCTGAGGTTTTCGTTTCCAGGATTGCCTTCTTTACCGCCACATCCAGCGGGGAGTCCGCGTCCGGATCGATGTCGCGTATGTAGATCGCCCTCACCCGCCCGGGCCGTTGTTTCACCACATCGGCATAGATCGCGGGATCTTCCTGGCCAGAGTCGCCGATCAGGATGAAGGGCAGGCCGGGAAACTCGTCGAGCAGCCGCAGGGCTTTGCGGAACTTGTGACCATGGCCTTTTTCCCTGATGAATTTCGTCCAGTTCCAGCCCCACATCGCGCAACAGCATGGGACCGGGCGGGATGTCGTTAAGTTTCAGGAAATCCTCCAACAGGTCGTGAAGATTCCACGGGGAGCTGGAGATGTAGAAGAGGGGATTGGCCACGGTTTCCCCGTTTCCTTTCTGAAGAGCCAGGTAGAGGCCGGCGACACCGTCCAGGGGCTTGCGGGTCTTCGCGTTTTCCAGGAAAGTCAGCTTCGCGGCGAGAAGGAGGCTGGTGATCCCGGTGTGGATCACGGTGTCGTCAAGGTCGCTGATGATGCCGAACGAAGGCGCGGCGGGCGGCACCATGATCTCGTGGATCGCGTGCACTCCTGTCTCCCCGGATCCCGCCCGGACCCCGGCGGTGTGCCATGCGAGTTCCGGTTCCCTCGCCACCGGAGCGGGAAATTCAGCGAAATAGTATCCCTCCTCGTCGGTTTCCGTGGTGATCTCGTTGTCACCGTATCTCACCACCACCTCCGTGAAGGGAACCTCGTCGCTTTCCCAGCGCCGGTAGGTGTTCAGGAGATTCTCCCACCAGCCATCGTCATCAAGCGGCCCTCCGCCGGGCTTGTTGGCCAGCAGCCGCCCGGAGATCATGACTTTTCCCGGAGCCGCGTATCCTGTGTCGGCGGCGATCTGCCGTGGCATGTTCCGCCCTGTCCTTTTCCAGATCCTTCGTCTCGCGATGTCCACCGCATCCTCCGCGGATGCAGCGACCCTGTGAAAAATTTCCGATATGCCCATGATCCGGGTGAAAATCCATCCGCAAGCCTCTCCCGCAAGAGGAAACTGAATCGCATGCCCCAGTGCATTTTCGATCCCGTTCCGTTGCAAAATCGATGCGGGCTGACCAGGAGGTGGCCTGGATCCCTTTGCCAACGGCTGTTCCGGTGTTGGCAGTGATACTGCGATAGCCCGGCATCCTCCTCATCATGAAACCGAACATCGTAATCGTCCAGCCAGCCCACATCGAGTCCGACGCCGCAATCGACACCTTTTGCGAAACGCTCAGCGACACCCATTACGTGTATCTCATCCGTCCCGGCTCCGCTCCCCGCGACGACTCACCCGCCGGTGTCCGCTTTCTCAACCATTCCCTCGACCGCCTGCCGGGATTCGCGCAGGTGGACATGGCCATCGCGATCGGCGAGCCGGATCTGGCCGCCCGACTGAAGATGGCCTATCCCGCATCCGGCCACACCGCGTGGAATCCGAATGAGGGAGACGCGTTTCTCGATTCATTCCTCGCTTCCACGAAGATCGTGCGGGGCGACTTCGGAAAGGCGGACGAGAAGACTTTCGCACGCGCCATGTGATCCGGATTCCTTTTCATTTCACCAACATTCAGACACAATACCATGGGACTTTTCAGCAGACTGAAAGAGGCGATTTTTTCGAAATCCGGGAAACCAAAGCGCTCCGCGAACCGCCCGACCCCTCCGGCACCGAAGCCCGATTCCGAGGCGGTTCCCACCATACCCGGAGCCATTGACACCCCCGGGGTGGATGCCGAGCCGGAAGCCCCGCAGGCGAAGCTATCCGCGGCGGAGCTGAGCGCGGAGCTTGATGGCATGGAAAAAGCGCATCCCGAGGATCTGGCCTGGCGCACCTCCATCGTCGATCTGATGAAGCTCGTCGGAATGGACAGCTCGTACGGCGAGCGGAAGGAATTGGCGCGCGATCTTGGTTACAGCCAGGAGGACATCGATTCCAAAGGCTCCGCTGAGATGAACATGTGGCTGCACAAGACCGTCATGGAAAAACTCTCTGAAGACCTCGACGGCGACCTGGATATGAAATGATCCTGCAGAAGGGGCGAACGCCGCTTCATCCTCCAGCCACCGTCATCAGGGCACGATGACCACCAGTCCGGCCTCTAGCCCGGCGGTGATCTCGGTATCCGTTTCGGAGGATTTCCCTCGGGTGACAGGGCGCTTTTCGGTCTTTCCATCGGCAAGTTTCACCTCCGCCGCCCAGCCCTCGGAGCCATACGAAAGAGCTTTCGAGGGGATGGTGATCGCATTTTCCGAGGAATGGGTGACAAGATCGACCTGGAAGGTCTGGCCGATCGCGGGATCGGAGCCTTCCGGCCATTCCCCTGTGAAGACAGCCGGATGGTTTTTCTCGACTCCGGGCACCTGTGAGACGGACTGCAGGGTGACGTCAACAGGCACCTCCGTGCGACCGGTGAGAGTGGCGGATCCCTTCATTCCGGCCGACAGAGCCTGGGCGGCGCTCTGGTCGACAGACGCGTGGAGGACAACGTTCGCGGGAGTGGGGATGAATGTGGCGAAAGTCTTTTCAAGCGGGGCGTTACCTCGCGGAACCAGGGATTTGACAAGTTCGTCGGTAGTCCATTTCCCCTCCCGGATGGAGCCGTGATAGAAGGTGCCATCGGCGGGTGCCTTGATCTCAAAGAGTTTCCTATCGGCCTCCAGATCGGCCAGCGCTTCCTTATTTCGCGTGAGTGAGGTTTTGAGCGCGGCGACTTCCAGTTTCGCCAGTTTGATCGAAGCGGGCAGATCCTTTTCACCCGACTCCAGGGCAAGAGCTGTGTCATCGCGTTTCTCGGTGAGCGCGATGGCCTGGCTGGGAATGGTGATTTCCATCATACGTTTGTGATCGAGGATCTCGCGTTTCAATGCGAATTTCGCACGCTCGACGTCGAAGCGCTGTTTCTCGAGGATGATTTCCTCGGTATCCTCCGTGATGTCGTCGGCCTCGTACATCTGGAGGAGTTGTTTCAGCTCCTCCTCGTAGGAAGCGAGCATCTGCTCTGTCTGCCGGAGAGCCATGTCCGCGGATTCCTCGGAGATCTTCCGGCCGGTCTCGGTAAAGTAGGCGAGCTTCTCCGCGGCCGTTTCCGCCGCGCGTTTCAGGCGCGCCAGCTTTTCGGGAACGGTTTTTTCGAGAGACGCGAGGGCAAGGTCGGCGGCGGAAAGCCCAAGGGTCTCCATGGCGATGACCTGGCGGGTATCGGTCAGCTTCTCATCGATTTCCCCGGAGTCGAAAACAACCAATGTCCGGTCTTTTGTCACGCTGGCACCATGGCCGGCAATGCTGACAATCTCGAAGGAAGTCCATTCCTCGGGATCAAGGCGGATCGGAAGGCTTTCCACGGGAAGCGCCGTGGCCTCGAAGCTCCGGGTGATGGAAAAGGGCTTGGACTCCAGGATAAGCTCGTCCGCGTGCGCGGCGACCGTGATGAGGAATGGAATGATGTGGCGAATCATGGCAGGAGGCCGGGGGAGTATGCGGTGGCGGTGGCATGACTCAAGCACCAAGGCGGGACTTGCGCGCGAGCCATATGGGGACAAGACGGGGCTTTTTCGCGAATGGAACCGCCGGGACGTGATGTTCGACCACCTCGTAGCCTTCCCGTTCGAGATTGCGGGTCAGGGTCGGCATTTTCCCGCTGGATGCGATGGCGAGAAGACCGCCGGGCTGGAGGGCTTCGAAGGTGGATGCGAGCCACTTCTTGTCGTTCACAAGAACCCGGCCCTTTCCCGCGAGTGGCGCGTGATCCAGGTGGATCATGATGGCGTGGAGGCAGCCGGATTGCCTGTTGAGCGAGGTCGCGCTAGGATCGCCTTCCAGAACGACCCGTGGATCGTCCAGAGGTGTTTCCGGGAAAAACTCACGGTTCCACTCCGGCAGCGCGCGCCTGTTATCGGCGACAGTGTATACGGCGCGCTTTTGCGGGAGCTCCCTGATGATTGACGCGAGCATGTGCCCGAGACCCATGCCGATCAGCCAGACGCGCGGTTGCCGGGCCGGGCGGAATGGTGCGGCGGCGAGCTTCGCCAGCTCTTCTTCTGCGGCACGGGTGGCCGGGCCGCAGATCTGCATGCCCTGCGCGAGAATGTACCGGCGTCCGTCGTGCTCCTGCAGGACGAGTTGGGATCCGTCATCAAGTATGGTCTCGGCGAGGTTGATTCTAGGCTTCATGTTGGCTTGATGCTTGCTAGATACGGGGAAACCTGATAGTCGACAACCACCATGTCAGAAGAATCGCCCACACCGGAATCCTCCTCTCCCGAAATCCCGCCAGTCCAGGCGGCGTCACCCGCTCCGGCTCCGGTGAGCCCCGATCCAGCCGCCGCAGCCCCTCCCGCCGCTGTCCCACAAGTGGAGATCTCGAAGGAGCAGAAGGATAAAAAACTGATCGCGGGCATTCTTGCCATCATGCTGGGCAGCCTCGGGATCCATAAGTTCTTTCTCGGCTACCAGAAGGAGGGGATCATCATGCTGGTGGTCACCATCGCCGGAACAATCGCCCTTTGTGGCGTTCCTGTCGCGGCTTTCGTAGTGGGCACGATCGGACTGATCGAGGGAATCCTCTACCTTACAAAAACGGATGAGGAGTTCGTTTCCACCTACTTGGTCGGTCGCAAGCCCTGGTTTTAAAAGGTTTCACCTGATTTCTCCGAAAAGAAAACCCCGTCCGGGATGGGACGGGGTTTTGGATTGGTCGGGTTTTTGAAGTTCCTGTGTCCGGCGGTGTTTCCGCCAGGACTTTAGAGGCTTCCCTTGAGGACGGACGAAGGCTTGAAGCCGACCGACTTGGAGGCGGCGATCTTAAGGGCTTCTCCGGTCTTCGGGTTGCGACCCATACGTGCGGCGCGTTTCTTGACTTCGAAGGTTCCAAATCCGATGATCTGGACTTTCTTGTCTTTCTTCACACCTTTGGCGATGGAGGAAAGGACGGCGTCGAGAGCGTCTTCCGCGGAACGCTTGGTGGCGTCCGCTCCGAGGGCTTTCTGAATGGCTTCTGTGAGTTCTGCTTTGTTCATGGCAAAGGCGTTTTTGCGATTCGCCGGACACCCTTGCAAGAGAAAAGCCGTTCATAATGAAAGGTTTTTTCCACGTGGTTGCTTGACTTGGCGGTGTTTTATCGATTCACGGCACTACCCTCGGACGCAATCGGGTGGAATCCGCAGGTCGTTCCTGAAGGGTACGCCGGTTCCTGACGCAGTCCCGTGAAAGTTCCTGCACCTTTTTGGGAACTGAAAAATACCACTCGTTTCCTTACCATCCGCTTCCTCCGATCCACAGGTCTGTTCACCCGTATACCCTTACAGGACGGGGCATTCCGGCTCCACACGCGAGCTTGTGAAATTTTTCACAAATAGAACTTGCGGTAACAGGAGCCAATCGGTATCACCCCGCGCCTGACGTTTTCACGACCTCTCACATGACGCGTTTTCTCGGATCCACACTTTCCATCTGGCTTCTTTGCCTCACCTCCGCTTTTGGCGCGGAGGGCGGGCACGACCATTTGCCGCTTCATGCCGAAGAGCTTCTCCACTTCGGACCCCTCGTGGTGACGAACTCCATGGTGATGGTCTGGATCGTCGCGGCTGTGGTCATACTTGTCGCCCAACTTGCCACGAGGGATATGAAACTGATTCCCTCAGGCCTCCAAAACATGGTGGAGTGGATGGTGGAGAGTCTTTACAACTTTCTGGAAGGCATCCTCGGAGCGGCGTTGGTTAAAAAGACGTTCTGGTTTTTCGCCACGGTATTCATCCTTATCCTTTTCGTGAATTGGTTTGGGCTTATCCCGGGAGTCGGCACAGTCGGACTCAAGCTCTCAGGCAGCGGAGTCGACCCCCACGATACATTCCGCCCGTTCCTCCGCGGCGGGAACGCGGATCTCAACATGACGATCGCGATGTCCGTCACCTTCGCGATCCTCTGGTTCTACTGGGCGATCAGGGAGAATAATTTGAAAGGGTTTCTCGCTCACATCTTCGCTCCGAAGGGTAAGTTCGTTGGTTTGATCCTTGTTCCGATGATTCTCGTATTCGGCTTTGTGGGTGTTCTTGAAGTGATCTCCATTCTGTTCCGTCCCGTGGCTCTCTCGTTTCGACTTTACGGAAATGTCTACGCGGGGGAAAGCATCCTGGAAAACATGATGCTTCTTTTCGGAACCGGCCACATTGGGGAGTGGTTCGGCTGGATTCCAGTCATTCCCTTTTACTTCCTGGAATTACTCGTGGGTCTGATCCAGGCGCTCGTATTCATGCTACTCACTTCAGTTTTCCTAAAGCTGATTTGTGATCACGGCGATCATGAACACGAGGATCACGCCCACTGAGATTCCCTGACATTTTCCCAGTTTGACCATGGCAAAGACCGTGGGAACTGGCAAACCAACACAACAATAACCAAATAGCACCATGCCATTCGAAATCCTCGCACAAGCGGCCGAAAACTTCAACACCTGGCACTTCGCCGTAGCAGCAGCCGCACTAGGCGCAGCCATCGGTATCGGCCTCCTCGGCTCGAAAGCAGCTGAAGCAACAGGACGCAACCCTGGCGCATCCGGCCCGATCCTCACGCTCTCGATCATTCTTGCGGCACTTATCGAGGGTATTGTCTTCTTCGCGATTTTCCTCGCGAAGTAAAGTCAGCCTCCGGGACGGGGGTCTGCCAGCCAGACCCCCGTCCCTCTCATTTTTCTTTGTTTTCACCTTTCCCGACCATGTCCCCGATTTTCGATATCCTTGCCGCTGTTCCTGCCGCCGAATCCGAAGGCGTAGTAGGGGACATCACCCGAACTTTTAAGGTTTACTGGCCCCAGCTTTTCTCGCAGTTCATCAGCTTCGCGATCGTTATTTTTCTGCTCAAGAAATACGCGTTCGGCCCCATCCAGGAAATGCTCGAGCAACGCCGCGAGCGAATCGCGGCCGGTGAGGAGAAGCTCAAGCGAATTGAGCAGCAGCTCGCCGAGTCTGAAGCGACCACCGCCGCCGCGATCGCCAAGGCGAATGAAGACTCCCTGCGTTTGATCAACGAGGCCAAGGAAGGCGCCGCCGCTTTCTCCGAGCAGAAATCCCAGGAAGCCATCGCCAGCGCCCAGCAGATCCTCGCGAAAGCGGAGGCCGCCGGAAACGCCGACCGCGAGCGCATTTCGGCGGAACTCAAACGCGAGTTCGGACGTCTTATCGCCTCCACGACCACCCAGGTCACGGGCAAGGTGCTCACCCCCGAGGATCAGAACCGCATCAACCAGGAAGCCCTGGCGAAGGTCGGCAACTGACTTTCCTCCCATTTTCCCTCAGAATCCAAGATGAAGATCTCCAAAACCGCAGCCGCCACCGCCCGCCGCCTCTACGGGCTGTGCCAGGTCAACGGTCAGCTCGATGACAACAGGCTGCGTGATCTGGTATCCAAACTCATCGCCTCCCAGCCACGCGACTACCGCGCCATTCTCGCGGCGATCCAGCGCCTCGCCCGCCTCGAGGCCGCCCGCCGAACCGTGGTCGTGGAGAGCGCCACCCCGCTGACCGCCACCGAAGGCCAACGCATTTCCGCCGGCCTTTCCAAAGACTACGGCAGCAATCTTGACATCGAATACAAGACCAATCCCGAACTCCTCGGCGGCCTCCGCATCAAAGTGGGCGACGACGTCCTCGACGGCTCCGTAGCGGGTCGCCTCGACCGGTTGTCGAAGGCCTTCTGATTTTCCACCTCGAAAACACCAATCCGCAGGATTTGAGACGAACACCCTTTCCTCCTGAGTCAAAACACTTCCAACTAGCACACTTATAATGAGCAGCATCCTCCAGGACATCGAAAAACAAATCGCCGGAATCAGCTCCAGCGTTGAGAAAACCAACACCGGCACAGTCCGCAAGGTCGGCGACGGCGTCGCCATCGTCGAAGGGCTTTCCGACGTCATGCTCAACGAGATGATTGACTTCGACGGCGGCGTGACAGGCATGGCGCTCAACCTTGAGGAAAGCGAAGTCGGCGTCGTTCTCCTCGGTGACTACGCCGCCGTCACGCAGGGTGCGAGCTGCAGCACCACCGGCAAACTCCTCTCCGTCCCTGTTGGCGAAGCGCTTCTTGGTCGAGTGGTGAACGCCCTCGGCGCGCCCATCGATGGAAAGGGCGAGATCGCCGCTTCCGCTTTCTACCCCATGGAGAAAATCGCTCCCGGCATCATCAAGCGGAAGTCCGTTTCCGTCCCCGTGCCAGACCGGGATCATGGCCATTGACGCCATGGTGCCAATCGGCCGCGGTCAGCGCGAGCTGATCATCGGCGACCGTGCCACCGGCAAGTCCACCATCGCGGTCGACACCATCATTTCCCAGGCGCAGCAGAACAAGGCCGCCGAGCAAGGCAAGCTGCAGAACCACAAGCCGATGTACTGCATCTACGTCGCCGTCGGTCAGAAACTCTCCAACGTCGCCCGAATCCAGAAGACCCTCGAGGATGCCGGCGCGATGGAATACACCACCATCGTCTCCGCTTCCGCATCGGATGCCGCCGCGATGCAGTTCCTCGCCCCATACGCCGGCTGCTCCATCGCCGAGTACCTCATGGACAAGGGTCAGGACTGCCTCATCGTTTTCGACGACCTTTCCAAGCACGCCGTGGCCTACCGCCAGGTGTCCCTGATCCTCCGCCGCCCGTCCGGCCGCGAAGCTTATCCCGGCGACGTTTTCTACCTCCACTCCCGCCTTCTCGAGCGTTCCGCACGTCTCACCGATGCGGCAGGTGGCGGCTCGCTCACCGCGCTTCCGATCATCGAGACGCAGGCTGGCGACGTTTCCGCCTACATCCCGACCAACGTGATCTCCATCACCGACGGCCAGATCTACCTGGAAACCGACCTTTTCTACCAGGGCATCCGCCCCGCCATCTCGGTCGGTCTCTCCGTTTCCCGGGTCGGTTCCGCCGCCCAGACGAAGACGATCAAGTCCGTCGCCGGAACCACGAAACTCGACCTCGCCCAGTATCGCGAGCTTCAGGCCTTCGCCCAGTTCGGCTCCGACCTCGATGCCCAGACCAAGAAGAAACTCGAGCGCGGTGCACGCATCGTCGAGCTCTTCAAGCAGAACCAATACTCCCCGCTCGCGATGGAGATGGAGGCGATCTACCTCTTCGCCATGCAGAACGGCTACTTCGACGACGTGGAAGTGAAAGACATCGGCCGTTGCCAGGACGCGATGGGCGAGTTCTTCAACACCCGCAAGGGCGAGCTCCTCGACAAGATCCGCAACGAAAAGCCGGATCTCAAGAAGGACGCCGCGATGGTCGATGCCGTCAAACAGGCCATCGACGACTTCAAGAAGTCGTGGAAATAGACATTCGAAATTGGATGATTGGAGATGACACAGATCCACGTACCCTAATTTTCCAATCACCTAATCAACCAATCAACTAGAGCGAAGCGAAATGGCCAACCTCCGAGACATCCGCCGCCGAATCAAATCGGTCAAGAACACCGCCCAGATCACCCGGGCGATGCAGCTTGTCGCGGCCGCGAAGATGAAGAAAGCCCAGGATCAGGCGATGGCCGGACGCGACTATTCGTCCCAGCTCAACGCCGTCCTGAGTGACATCAGCTCCGGCGAATCCGATGAGGCGACCCATCCCCTCCTCGAGGTGCGCGAAGGGGATCGCGAGCTGGTTCTCGTCGTTTCCACCGACAAGGGTCTCTGCGGCCCGCTCAACACGAACATCGCCAAGAAACTCCGTGCCACCACCTCGGAAACCGCCGATTACGTCACAGTCGGTCGCAAGCTCCGCATGATGCTGGAGAAGACGAAGAAGAACATCCTCGCGGATTTCCAGGTGCCCGATCCGGTGCCGTTCGCCGAAGCCCGCGCTATCGCCACCTTTCTTTCCAAGCAGTTTCTCGAAGGGAAATACGACAAGGTTTCGATCACCTACACCCGCTTCGTCAACACCCTCACCCAGGTTCCGGAGACGATCACACTGCTTCCCGTTCAGCCGCCGGAAGCCAACGAGGATGAGGGTGTGATCGCGGGTCGCTCCACTGACCACCTTTTCGAGCCATCCCCGGCGGAAGTCCTCGCCTCCATACTCCCGCTTTACGTGAACTTCCAGGTCTATCAGGCGCTGCTCGAATCCCGCGCCACCGAGCACTCCGCCCGCATGGTCGCCATGAAGGCCGCCACCGACAACGCCAAGAAATTCATCAAGGAGCTCACCCTCCAGTACAACAAGGTCCGGCAGGCCGCGATCACCGCCGAGCTTCTCGAAATCACCACCGCCATGAAGGCGATGGAATAAGGTGCCGAGTGAGCAGTGATCAGTGATCAGTGCTCGCAAGATGAAGCCTATTTTACCGACCCACTCCGACAAACGACCCACTGATCACCGATCACTGACCACTAGCCACTTCTTATGAGCAACCAAGGAACCATCGTCCAAATCATCGGCGCCGTTATCGACGCCGATTTCTCCAAAGCCGGCAAACTGCCGGAAATCTTCAACGCCCTTGAGATCAACTACGTTCTCAACGACGTCGATACCAAGCTGGTTCTCGAAGTTCAGCAGCACCTTGGCGACGGCTGGGTGCGCGCGGTCGCCATGTCCACGACGGACGGCCTCAAGCGCGGCATGACCCTCACCGACACCGGCAAAGCCGATCGCGGTTCCTGTCGGCAAGCAGGTTCTCGGACGCATCTTCAACGTCACCGGCGACCTCGTGGACGAGAACAAGCCTCTCGAGGACGATAACCACCGCTCCCCGATCCACCGCCCGGCACCGACCCTCACCGACCAGTCCGCCGCGACCGAAGTTCTTGTCACCGGCATCAAGGTCATCGACCTCATCTGCCCGCTCCTCAAAGGTGGTAAAGGCGGCATGTTCGGTGGTGCGGGTGTCGGCAAGACCGTGGTCATCATGGAGCTCATCAACAACATCGCCAAAGCGCACGGCGGTTTCTCCGTCTTCGCCGGGGTGGGCGAGCGCACCCGGGAAGGAAACGACCTCTACTGGGAAATGATCGAGTCCGGCGTCATCGCCACCGAAAAGGACGAGAAGGGCCACCCGAAACTCGATGGCAACGGCAACCCCGTCCTCGCCGCCGAAGGCTCGAAGGTCGCCCTCTGCTACGGCCAGATGAACGAGCCTCCGGGCGCCCGTCTCCGTGTCGCGCTCTCCGCCCTCACCATGGCCGAGTATTTCCGCGATGAGGAAGGCCAGGACGTTCTCCTCTTCGTCGATAACATCTTCCGCTTCTCCCAGGCCGGTTCCGAGGTCTCCGCTCTTCTTGGCCGGACACCTTCCGCCGTGGGTTACCAGCCGACCCTTTCCGAGGAAATGTCCGTGCTCCAGGAGCGCATCACCTCCACCAACAAGGGCTCCATCACCTCCATCCAGGCTGTCTACGTCCCTGCGGACGACCTTACCGACCCGGCTCCCGCGAACACCTTCGCCCACCTTGACGCGACCGTGGTTCTTGAGCGTTCCCTCGCGGAACAGGCTCTGTTCCCGGCGGTCGACCCTCTCGCCTCCACCTCCAAGGCACTCGCCCCGGAAGTCGTCGGCGAAGAGCACTACAAGGTCGCCCGCGGCGTGCAGCTCGTGCTCCAGCGCTACAAGGATCTTCAGGACATCATCGCCATCCTTGGTATGGACGAGCTGAACGACGAGGACAAGATGACCGTCTTCCGCGCCCGGAAAATCCAGCGTTTCCTCACCCAGCCGTTCCACGTCGCGGAAATCTTCACCAACGTCCCCGGTGCCCTCGTTTCCCTCGAAGACACCGTCAAAGGCTTCGCCGAAATCCTCGACGGAAAATGGGACGATGTCTCCGAAGGTAACTTCTACATGAAGGCCGGAATCGACACCGTCTCCCGCGACTAGGATCTGGCTGCTCAAAACCGCACATCACGAGGTTTTGAAATACGGTATCGAACTTAAACCGAAAGCAGAGAAAGACATCAAAGCACTTCAGGACAAAGAGCGGATCAAGCTCGTCGAACGATTGCGATTCTTGGAAACCGATCTGGGAGGCGATGTCAAAAAGCTTACCAATCATAGGCCGGAATACCGCATGAGAAGTGGCAACAGGAGGGTTCTTTTTGAAGTCGCCGGTGACAGCATGATCGTTTACCGTATCGTGCATCGAAAAGACGCTTACCGCTAAAATGAGCATTCACCCGCAAATCATAGAGAAAGAAGGCAAAAAGGAATTTGTCGTCCTTCCCTATGAAGAGTTTCTCGAAATCCAAGAGGCTCTTGAGGAATTCGATGACCTGAAAATCCTCCGCGAAGAAAAAGCCGATTCCGCTTCCGAACCAACGAGAAAGCTCGATGACATCCTTGCCGAAATCGGCCGATAAATTCAACCAAGCAACCGAAATTCCCATGTCTCTTCACCTCGAGATCGTTACTCCCGAAAAGAAAATCTTCTCCGATACGGTGGAGAACGTCTATCTGCCTGGCGCGGACGGGGAAATGGGAATCCTCACCAGTCACGCCGGCCTTGTGACTGCTTTGAAGCCCGGTGAGCTGCGCTACCTTCGTGATGGACAGGTCGTGACGATGGCAATCGGTTCGGGCTTTGCGGAAATCGCGGAGAACAAGGCCATCGTCCTTACAGACATGGCGCTTGGCGAAAGCGAGATCGACGAATCCGCCACCGAGGAAGCCATCAAGCGCGCGGAGGAAAAGCTTCTCGGAGTCGAGCACAGCATGGATGCCGAGGAAGTGGCTTATCTGCAGGGCATCATCGCCAAGCAGTCCGCCGCCCTCCGCTTCAAGCGCAAGCACATGCACTGAGCGGCGCGGAATTCAGTCCCCGTTCCGCTATGCCACACCGCCGAGCGCTGTGGAAATGAGGATATTCCTCACTTCCGCTTGTGGATAGATCGCTTTCATCGCCTTTTCGTACGCCTCCATCTGTCCGGCGTATCTTGCGACGAGTTCTTCTCTGGAACCCACCCTGTCGGTTTTGAAGTCGATGATCTCAACCAGGCGACCACCATCATGGACATGCAGCCTGTCGATGACTCCGCTGATCCATTTCCCGTCAATCACCGCCTCTACCCGCTGCTCGCGAAAAAGGGCGATCTGTCGGTTGTTTCTGTTCAGAAGTCCCAAGACCTCCGGGGCGGCAAGCACTGTCTCCATGGTTGGCTCTATCCTCCGGGAGAATGCCGGGAGACCGCCTTCATCAAGCCATGCGATGCTCTCGAAGGCGGCATGGATCTCGGTGCCGAAGCGGCGGCCTTCTGACGTGCTGGATAAGGTCTGTGTGGCTCCTGATTTCTCACCGCTTGGGGTACTGCGCGAGCGTTTTGCGGTGGCTTCGCCCAGCGCTGTCTTCGCAGCGGTTGATTTTCCGGGAATCGCGGCGACGGACTCCGTCCATCTCTCATTCCCACACTCGAACATGTCGTTGTCCTTTCCTTCCAGTCCGAGGGAAACCCTCAGCCAGTTCGCGAGGCTCGCCTTGTCGTCGTCGGCGGATTTCGAGGGAGCGTCGAGAAGCACATACAGCCCCCGCTTCGCGCGTGTCATTGCGACATAAAGTTTGCAGAAGACCTCGTAGGTCTGCCCTTCCGCCCAGCGGCTTTCCGCTTTGGAAATCTCGGGGATCATCGCCCGTGCCCATGAGACGGGTGCGGCGGTGATCCAGTCTTCTCCGACGATCGTGTTGAAATGTGCGTAATCAGGCACTTTTTTCGATGGGACGTCGGGTAGTATTACGACGTCGAAGCCGAGCCCCTTGGACTTATGGACGGTCATCACCTGCACGGCGGCGACTCCGGGGCTTTGGGAAATTCTCAGTCGCTCGATCCGTTCCGCCGCTTCCCTCGCGGTGACAACCCCCTCCCGATCCATCTGTTGCAACGCTCCCAGAAGATCTTCCGCCCGGGCTTTCCCGAAATCAGACCACCCCCCGTGCAACGGAGTCACCAGATTCGCCAGCATCCCGGCGAATCCCTTTTCCGAAGCCAGCCCGCCAAGCGCCTCCCATATTCCCTGCATCGGGACGCTGAATTTTTCTGAGAGCACGCCAGCGAGCGGTGACATCATCACAGTGTGCCGCGCGAAATCATCCGAGGGATCCGCCATCCAGCGCAGGAGCTGCCAGATCATCACGCCCACAGGATGGTCCTTCGCAGGCTCCCTCGCGCCTTCCTCGACTACCTGGAAGCCGGCGGCACGCAGCGCGTCCGCCCACTCGGCCACATGCTTGTTCGTCTCCACCAGCACCCCGCACGTGAGTTGCTTTTCCCCTATCCCCAGGTCCCCGAGTAACGCTATCACCCTTTCCACCTTGTCATCGTCCTTGGAAAGGATCTCGACGCGGCCATAGCCCTCCTTCTCCGGGAGGGCGAGCGGTGGCGCGGATACGTGATCCTCCCACTCCCACCGCTCGGCCGCTTTCCCGAAAAGCCGGGACATCGTTTCCCCGTCCCCGCAGACGCGGTTCACCAGCTCGAGCACTTGCGGGCAGGAGCGCCAGGACTCCGCCATGGTTTCCACCGACAGGCCGCCGCTGTAGTTCTCGATGACCTCGTCGAACAGTCCGACCTCTCCGCCACGCCAGGCGTAGATGGCCTGCTTCCTGTCACCGACGATAAAGGCCGTGGACTCGTCATCGGTGACCGCCTCGTCGATGAGTGGGAAAAGGGCGTTCCACTCCTCACGGCTGGTGTCCTGGAACTCATCGAGCAGCCAGTGGGAGTAATTCGCATCCAGGCGGAAATCCACCGCCTCCCGCCGCAGCCGGGCTTCCTCGCCATTCATCCACGCGCCCATCAGGCGCTTGACGTCATCGAATCCGAGACGGCCTTTCCTGCGGAGTTCCTTTTCCACAATAAGGTCGTAGCAGGCGATCACGCCGTGAATGCCGCGAGTGCGGGAGAGAGCCGCGGCGAGTTCGCAGCGGGCGGCCAGTTCCACAAGGTTTCGCAAGGCTTCCGCAGCCAGACCTGTGATCACGAGTGGCTGGTAGTAGGAAAATGACAGACTGCCTGTGCCTTCCCGCGCGGCTTCAAGGACTTTCGGAACCAGCCCGGTGGCCTTGTCGAGAAGACCGCTGCCCACCGTGTGTCCGGCGAAGGCTTCCAGCATGGGCTCGAAGGCGTTCTCGTGGCGCTTTTTTCTGTCCGGGACGTTAGGCCAGTCACGGCGCACCTGCTCGATGAGGCCGTGCTTTTGCTTCTCCCATTCGGAAACATCCAGCCCGGCGAGGCTTGCAGGTCCCCACGCCCTTTCCTTCGGGGAGAGGAAGAGCCGGTGCCAGGTGCCGACGAAGCTCCTCAGCTCCTCAAGCACCCGCGTGCCTTCCTTTCCTGCTGTCGCCCGGCGGAAAACGGTCGCGAATTCCTCCTCGGTTTCCCGATCCAACTCACCATCCAGGAGATCCTCCAGAAGCCCGTCGCGTAGGCTTTCCCCGGTTTCGCCCTCCAGCAGATCGAATTTCCCCCCGGTCACCCCCAGCTCGTATTGGAATCCTTTGACCACACGGGTGAAAAAACCGTCCATCGTCCCCAGGGTGAGTTTCGGGAGCTTGCGGACAACCTTCTCCAGGATCTCCATGAAATCAGGGCCACCGGTCTCCGTGATCCGTCCCTCCTCCGCCGCTTTCGCCAGCTTGGAAAGGATCGCTTCGGCGAACTCGCCCGCTGCCTTCCTGGTGAAAGTCAGCGCCACGATCTTCTCCGGCTCCACTCCGCCCGCCACCAGGGCGATGATGCGATCGGACAGGGCGAAAGTCTTTCCCGATCCCGCCGAGGCCAGGACCATCAGATTGTTTTCCAGAACTCCCTTTGCCATTCGCCTGCCATTCTTGACTTTACCTGGCGCTTGTCAAATACTGGAGATATCCGTCCATCCAGGCGGCAGCAATATACCTGAAACTATTCGTGTGAACCCATGATGGAAAGAGAGAAGCCGTCGGAAAGAACAGGTTTCCTTCATTCCATACCCCGAAATCCGGGAATTTTCAAAATTTCGTAACTCATTGACGCTCAATACCCTGCATTCTTTGCGGGATAGGCGGATATTCCGTTGAACTGTTTGCGTAAAAACTACCCAGGATCCCCGTAGGTGCGGCGTTTGTTGCTCACTATCAACGACTTACAGGCATCATGTGACGCTTTCGTCTCCTTTTCCGGGTGGCACGAGGGGTGCTGTTTTCTAATCTGGACTCGCTCGGGCGTGATCAGGTGTCCGGGCGGAACACATCACACACAAGAAAAAATTATGAAACTTAGAACACTACTACTAACATCGACCGTCGTTTTCGCGACGGTCTCTGCGTCTCAAGGGGCGCTGCTATCCTGAGCTATGACAGCTGGAGTTCAACGGTGATACCCCGATAACAGCTACTGTCATTGGCTCTAATATCGGCGGCGTAGATTTGTCTCTGGCGGCTCAGGAATTGCGTTCAATTCCGCAGGTGGGGATTGTTACACAGCCGACGGTTGGGACTTAGGAACCACTCATAGCTTCGGCCATCGCGGGAGACGATTAGTCTCCAATCTCGGTATTTCCGTCAGAGTAGCGGACTTCCAGGTCACGAACCTACGGCAGATTTACTTTGGTGACCGATCGAGTATGTGGTCTGGCTTCGCACACATCGAGCGTTGACTTGTCATTGCGACGGTTTCACTTCCGCATCGGTGTTCAGAATGCTATGGCCAACTCGACCAGTTCGGTCGCTAGCGGTCAGTCTCCAGTCTACGAATTCGGTAGCCGCCCGCTTACCGACAGGTTACAGCGACTTTCAGGCTTTAACGGTGTATCAGTGCCGATTCGGCAGCGTCGTGCACAGTCGACTTGGACTAACTGATAGACGTCAGCGACCGATTATGGCCTCACAATTTCTGGCGATGTAGTCTGCGGTTCCTGAGCCCTCCACCGCCCTTCTCGGTGCGTTCGGAACGCTCGCGCTTCTCCGCCGCCGCCGCTAGGATGTGGACGGGAATTGATTTGATTCCACTGAGACCGGCGATCCCACAGAGATCGCCGGTCTTTTTTTTGGAAAATTTCAGAGATGCCTCAGAGAAAAAGGCAGTCGTTTTGGGAGGAAAACCTGCAAAATCTGCTCCAATTTTCGTTTCTGCAAGCCCTCTTACCCCAGCGGTTGGCAAAAGGCGTGTGTCGGATTTGTTTCCCGAAATTGTTGGCTCGCCGAGTGCTGATGCGGATCCTGAGCCAGTGTGTCTCCCTCGTCGGGCGGCACCGCTCCATACATCAATGAAAATCAAATCAACCATCGGGCCATCATGGCCCTCTCCGCCCTAACAGCGGTATCAAGCCACGCGGCAATCGTCATACAGCACTTTCAACACTGCGTCGGTCGTCAATTTCGATTCGATGGGCACTAGTGCTACGGCAACTGCTCCGTCCGGGATAAGTATGACTTCGGCGGGCGACACCGACAGTGTCCTGGACTGACGCCGCGAACGTCACAGCAACGACCCAAGCAGCTTCAACAGGCTCGCCGACTGCGGGCGGACGTTACAACTGGGGTCAGACAACCACCGACAGGTCTCTCGGCTTCATGACATCCGGCACTTACGCCAGCCCAAACAGCATCATGGCAGAAGTCACGAACAGTACACGGGGGCACCATCACTGGTCTTAATCTTGCTTTTGACTACGAGAGATTCCGCATCAACACAGCAGCGGCTGCCGTCACTTTTTTCACATCGACGGATGGCTCAACTTGGACAGCGAGAACCGCTGGGGACAGCGGAGCGTTCAGCACTGGTACAAGCGCATACAACTTTGCCACCGGCACAGTTGTCTCGAAGAGCTTCAGCCTCACCGGGCTATCAATTGCCAATGGCAGTAATTCTACCTCCGCTGGACATTCACCAACACCGGAAGCTCCAGCTCCCAAGGCCTTGGTTTGGATAACTTGAGCGTTACCGCAGTCCCCTAGCCCTCCACCGCCCTTCTCGGTGCGCTTGGAATGCTCGCCCTTCTCCGCCGCCGCCGCTAGGCTGCTGTTGGGAATCATCTGATTCACTGAAGACCGGCGATCTTGCTGAGATCGCCGGTCTTTTTCACGTTCAGGCAGGGACGTTTTTCCAAAACGTCCATATCTGACGGCACTATCCCCCCTCACGGAACCTACCCGCCAATACCGCCGCGAAACATGGACGGCGAGGGATCGCCGTCCCTGCCTGGCGATCCGCCGCGTGATTCGCGGTTGAACTTTTCCGGCAAAAGCATTCCTCTCGTTTCCGTGAAGCGGAGGAATTCGGGCGAAAGGAGCCATGGGGACAAAGGCAGGCAGGCGCGGGAGAACCGTCATGTGAAACCGGTGGAGGAGAAGTTCACGCCCTCGCTCGACGAGGGGGATCTGATGCGCATTGTTTCGGAAACGGAGGTTCCTTTTCTCCTCATCCTCGATTGCGTGCAGGATCCGCACAATCTCGGCGCCATCCTGCGGACGGCGGATGGGGCGGGGGTGCATGCCGTGGTCGCGCCCAAGGACAAGGCGGTGGGGATCACGGAAACGGTGCGGAGGGTATCCGTCGGTGCGGCGGATCACGTGCCTTTCGTGCAGGTGACGAACCTTGCGAGGACGATGGAGCAGTTGAAAGAGGCGGGCGTGTGGTTCGTCGGCACATCGGACCGGGCGGAGAAGACTTTGTATGAGCTAGACCTCAAGCGGCCCTTGGCGCTGGTGCTGGGCGCGGAGGAAAAGGGCATGCGCCGCCTCACCGAGGAGAACTGCGATTTCCTCGCGAAGCTTCCCATGGCGGGAAAAGTGGAGTGCCTGAACGTTTCCGTCGCGACGGGGGTGTGTCTCTTCGAGGCGGTGAGGCAGAGGAGGCCTGAGGCGTGAAACGAATTGAGAACCAGCGGGAAGTCTTCCAGCGCCATGAGTCACAACTAGTTTTCAAAGGCGTTTCAGACCCCTTCTCCATATCCTGATGCGCCTGCCCGTCAGAATTTTCTCCGACCTGCATCTGGGTCACGGTGCTTCGCGTATTTCAGAGGTCGGGTCGCTGCGTCCGTTGTTCCACGGGGCAGGTACGGTGGTTTTCAATGGTGACAGCTGGGAGGAGCTGTCAGAGGGTTGGCGGAAGAGATCGGCGGAAATGCTGGCCGACCTTCGCGGGATCCTCGCGGAGGAGGGCTGCGATACGATTTTCCTGCCTGGCAACCATGATCCAGGCTGGGAGGGGAAGGGTTGGCTGGAACTCGCGGAGGGGCGAATCGTGGTCACTCACGGGGACGCGTTGCTGCGGGACGGAGCACCATGGAAACGCGAGATGCTCGCAAGCAAAGCCATCGTGGAAAGGCTTTGGGAGGAAAATCCCGAAGCGGCGACGGATGCCGGTGCACGTCATGATCTGGCAAGAAAGATCGCGGGAAGACTCCCCGCATGCCGCCATCCGGAGGGGAGAAGTCTTGCTCAGGCGGATAGTGGACGCGGCGTTCCCTCCGCGTCGGGCGATAGAGATGATCAAGGCCTGGGCAAGCCAGGGGAGGCTGGCGGCGGACTTCCGTGACCGGTATTTCCCGGATGCGACGGTCATTGTGAACGGACACTTCCATTGCGCGGGAACGCGGGTGGCGCGTGGAGTGACAGCTGTGAACCTCGGCTCTTTCGTTGTGCCGGGTAGGGCGAAATGGGCGCAGTGGGATGGTTCCTCCCTCGTTACGGGGACGGTCTCGGAAGGGCATGGGAACTGCTCTCTCGGAGTGGCGGATCGAGAACGGAAAATCATTTAAGAAAACTTAAACTTAATCCTTGCTTATTTTCAGTTTCTCCTTTCAATCAATCCCCGAATTTTAGAGTCGCTTTTGTCACGGGGCGTGATACTTTCGTCACGTTATGGCAACAACCACTAAACGAACCCGGTTTTCCCGGCGACTTCCAGACCACGTGACCGATGAACTCTGCAACGTTCTTTCTGAAAAGAAAGTGTTCGGATTCAACGATCTTTTTGAAAGAGTTTTCGAAAACCTGAAACAGCGGAACGCCGTGAGCGGCGGCGAAGAGATGCTTCGCCTGCGTTCATACGAGAAGCTCCAGAACCTTGTGAACCGCGGCCTCGTCGAGAAGATGGGCAAGGAATACAAGGGCACGGCCCGGGTTCATGAGGCATCAAGCGCATATGCCGCAGCCCAGGACGCAGCCGCCGCTGAAGCGGAAGTCTGATCCCACACCACATTTCCTGACAAAACCCGTGTCTGAACAAGACACGGGTTTTTTTGGGGTGTGAATTTCGTAGCCGGGCATTCCTGCGGATGAAAATGCGCCGCAGGCTCTTGACTGCTGAGATCCCATCCACGGGAAAAAACCACACCTTTTTCCTACCCAAACCCCGTTCCAGACCCTAACAAGCGGTAGCGGAACGGCCGCTGGAAATTTCCCCGACACTCCCCGCGCGACATGCCCGAAAACTATCTCCCCGTCCTTCTGCAGGTGCTGATCGCCATCGGCTTCGCTGTGACAACGCTCGCCCTGAGCGTTGTATTCGGTCGATCCGGACGCCGAAATGCCACCAAAGACACCGCCTACGAATGCGGCATGCTCCCCATCGGTGAGGGCTCCCCCCGTTTTTCGGTGAAATTCTATCTCGTCGCGATGCTGTTCGTCATTTTCGACATCGAGGTCGTCTTCATGTATCCTTGGGCGGTGCAGTTCCGCGATCTCGTTGCGGACGGGCCGACGGCTCTGGTAAGCATGGCCGGCTTCGCAGGCACACTCGCCCTCGCTTACATCTACGCGTTGAAAAAAGGCGCTCTCAACTGGAAGAGCTGAGCTTTATTCCCAGTCTCCGCCCCATGATTCATCACGTCTCCTATTTCCAACTCAACGAGGGGACGGACGACGCCACGCTACAGGAGATGGTTCGCTCAAGCAGGACATGGCTTCTGAAGATTCCGGAAGTCCTCGCCGTCCGGTCCGGGCGCAATCTGGATCCGGAATCGCAGTGGCAGTTTTACTTTTCCGTGGAGGTGGATTCCCGGGAGAAACTGGGAATGGTCCGGGAGGATCCGTTCCATCTGAAATTCGTCGAGAAATACATCAGACCCAACACGCACAACAGTTTCATGATGGACTTCGAACTGGATCCGTCCCGTGAGTTGAAATACTCCTGAGGATGGGGTGGGCTGCGGGCACCGGCTGAAAATTGGTACGATCCGCGCTTGAACCGGAGTCCGGCAAAGGACAACTTTCGCAGCCCGGCTATCCACCGCCACCCTTAGAGAAATGGCTTCACCGATTCAGATACCAGACAACGCACCCTTCACCCCCGAGCAACGGCAATGGCTCGGCGAATTTCTCGGAACCATGCTCGCGCAGGGATCCGGAGCCGCGGAACCAGCCGGCCCGGCGGTGCCTGTGACTGTTCTCTTCGGCTCCCAGACCGGCACGGCCGAGGGGCTTGCCAAAAAACTGGTGAAAACACTGAAGAAAGGCAATTTCGAGACCAATATCCAGGACATGGCCAGCTACGACAGGGAGAGCCTGGCCAAGGAAAAGAATCTTCTCATCATCACTTCCACCTACGGGGACGGGGAACCGCCGGATTCCGCTCTCGAGCTGCATACCTGGCTGATGAGCGACGAACCGCCAAGCCTGGCCGGGGTGAACTACTCCGTCCTCTCCCTCGGTGACAGCTCCTACCCGGATTTCTGCCAGTGTGGAACCGAATTCGACACCCGCCTGGAAGCCCTTGGCGCGAGCCGTATTTTCCCGCGCATGGATGTCGATGTGGATCCTGACGAGCCATACACGGAATGGTCGAAAGGAATCATCGCCCTGCTCGCTCCACCGATGGAAACGGTGCGATCCAACGGCGCTTCCACGGACGAGATAGAGGAAGTCGGTTTCTCCAAGAAGAATCCTTTCCCCTCCACCGTTCTTAAGAATTACAATCTCAACGGCCCGGGAGCGAAGCAGACAAACCACATCGAGTTCTCGCTGGAGGGATCGGAGCTTTCCTACGAGGTAGGCGACGCGCTTGGAGTCTATCCCGAGAATCCGGAGAGCGTGGTCGATGAGATCATCGCCGCCCTGCCATTCAGGGCGGGCGAAGTCCCGACATCCACAGGTGAGGAGGTAAGTCTCCGCGAGGCGCTGACCCGCCACTACGACATCGGCAACATCAACAAGCCTCTCATCCAGAAATGGCAGGCGCGCAGCGGTTCGCCGTTTCTTCGCTCGCTGGTCGAGGCCGATGACAGGCAGCAGTGGGAGGATTTCTGCTGGGGCAGGGATCTGATCGATCTCGTGCTGAACTACCCTGCGGATTTCACCGATGGCGAGGATTTCGTCTCAGTCCTGAAAAAGCTCCAGCCGCGCCTTTATTCGATCGCCTCCAGCCCGAAGGCGCACCCCGGCGAAGTCCATCTCTGCATAGGCATCGTCCGCTATGAGACCCATGGAAGGAAACGCGGCGGCATATGCTCGACATTCCTTTCGGATCGCCTCAACGGCAATTCCAGGCCGGGAGTCTATCTCCATCATAACAATGCCTTCCGTCTTCCCGCCGATGGCGATGTCCCGGTGATCATGGTCGGCCCGGAACAGGGATCGCGCCATTCCGCGCCTTTCTCGAAGAGCGCAAGGCCACCGGTGCCAAGGGCAAAAACTGGCTGTTCTTCGGCAATCCCTACCAGGCAAGCGATTTCCTGTATAAGGACGAGCTGGAAGCATACTCGGCTGACGGCATCCTCACCCGCATGGATCTCGCCTGGTCGCGTGATCAGAAAGAAAAGGTCTATGTTCAGAATCTCATGATCCGGGAAGGCGCGGAGCTGTGGAAATGGTTCCAGGAGGGTGCCGCCTTCTACGTCTGCGGAGACGCCTCCCGGATGGCCAAGGATGTCGATGCGGCTCTCCATACCGTAGCGCGAGAACATGGCGGGCTTTCCGAGGAAGACGCGGTGGCATTTGTCGCCCAGCTGAAGAAAGACAAGCGGTATCTGCGTGACGTCTATTAGACGGGCAATCGCCGGTAACAATGATATGAATCATCGTGCCCGGCTGGCCGGAGCGGCGGTCAGGCGATCATTTCCCCGTAAGCTTCCGGTGTCAGGAGGCCGGGGAGCTGGTCGGGCTTGGAGATTTTCAGTTTGAAAATCCAGCCAGCGCCGTAGGGGTCGGTGTTGACGAGCGAAGGATCGCCCTCGACGGCCGGATTCACCTCGATGACTTCGCCGGACAGAGGGGCGTAGATGTCGGAGGCGGCTTTCACGGATTCCACCACGGCGGTGGGATCACCGGCATCGACGGTTTTCCCGAGAGCCGGAAGCTCTACGAAAACCACGTCCGTCAGCTCCAACTGCGCGTGGTCGGATATGCCGCAGGTGACGGTCTCGCCCTCCACGCGAACCCACTCGTGGGAGGATTGGAAAAAAAGGTCTGCTGGTATCTCGGATGCGCTCATGCGGAATGATTTGTGGCGGATGCGAAGCGGGTTTGAAAGGGAAATCTGGGATACGAGGCGCAATCGCGACTCTGCATACGGAAAGATCTCAGGCTTTCTTCAGAAACGGTTTTTTCACGGTCACGGCCTTGAACTGGCGACCCCGGATGTCGATGGCGAGTTCGGTGCCGGGCTTGGAGAAAGCGGCGGGGAGGTATGCCATGGCGATGCCTTCCTTCAGGGTCGGGGACAGGGCTCCGCTGGAAAGCTCGCCAATGGTCTCGCCATCGGCGTTGAGGACGGGGTAATGAGGACGCGGTGGCGGGCCTTTCTCAGTAAGTCTGATCGCGGTCAGTTTTGTTTCCGCTCCGTTTTTCTTCTGAGTGACGAGCGTTTCTTTGCCGATGAAATCCTCTTTGGCCAGATCGCAGAAAAATCCTAGCCCAGCCTCAACGGGTGTGCGGTGGGGTGAGAGGTCGTTGCCGTTGAGTGGGTAGCACATTTCCAGGCGGAGAGTGTCGCGTGCGCCGAGGCCGCAGGGAACCGCTCCCGCGGAGATGGCGGACTCGAAGAGGATGGGGCCGTATGCGGCGGCGCAGAACAGTTCGTATCCGTCCTCGCCCGTGTAGCCGGTGCGGCAGACGATTTCCCCGCCCGGCATGATGTCGATCCCGTTGCGCGGCGGCAGCTTGGCGGAAGGGAAGAGCTTGTGGAAAATTTCCTCCGAATCCGGCCCCTGGATGGCGAGACCCGCCCAGATATCGGATTCGTTCCGCAGGGTGATGCCCTCGGCGATGTGCGTTTCCATCCACGCGACATCCTCGGGGATCATGGAGGCGTTGATGACGAGTAGCGTCTCCTCTTCAGAAACCCGGTAGGCGATGAGGTCGTCGATCACTCCCCCGTTCTCGTTCAGCATGAGGGTGTAATGACCTTGGCCCGGGGAAAGTTTCGAGAGGTTGTTGGTGAGGATGGAATCCAGCCAGGCGACGTGGTTTTCCCCACTGACGATGACCTGGCCCATGTGGGAGATATCGAAAACGCCGACATTTTCCCTGACGGCGGCATGCTCGGCGAGGATGGAGGTGTATTGGACGGGCATGGCCCAGCCTCCGAAGGGTATGAGTTTGGCGCCGAGCGCGATGTGTGCGGCTTCTAGCGGGGAATGGAGGACGGATTCGGACACGGGGGAATACTTACGTGCTGAGACCCGGGGCACAAGAGGATAGAGGCAACAGGCTTGCATAGCGGGGAGTGCTGGGGAAGGCTACGCGCGAATGGAATTTCTGGACAAGTGGGAGAGAAAATTGGGCTGGCTGGCGTTTCCCGGTCTGCTGAGATATTACGCTTTGTTCCATGTGTTGGTTTTCTTGCTGCAGATCGTGAATCCCCATATAGGGACTGTCCTCGATTTCGACATAGCGAAGATCATGCAGGGCGAGGTATGGCGGATGATTACATTCCTCTTCGCGGACAGTGGATCGGGAGGGATGAAACCTTTCGGGATGCTATTCCTATTCTTCATGGTAATGATCGCTTTCCTGATGAGCGACGCGCTGGAGGGGGCCTGGGGCGTGTTCCGCGCGACCATGTTCTATTACACGGGTTTCATAGGTCTGTTGGCGGCTAACTTTCTATATGGCGGATCCACGCCCGGAAGCGGTTTTTTCATCTACACGTCCGCTTTTTTCGCGTTCGCCACCCTGTTCCCCAAACACGAGTTCCTGATGTTCCTGGTCATCCCCGTGCAAGTGAGGTGGCTCGCGATCATCGGCACGATTCCTCTGGTGCTGATGGTTTTCTCAGCACCCGTTTATCTTGGCTATGTGATCCTCGGCTATGCGAACTATCTTCTTTGGGCCGGTATTCCGGCGATGAGAGGCCGGGCGCGCGGAGTCGGATCGGGAGTACGGAAGCGGAAATTCGAAAAGGCGAAACTCAGCGCGGAAGCGGCGTTCCACCGTTGCCGCAAGTGCGGGCGAACCGATGTCTCCGATCCCGACCTGCAATTCCGCATCTCCGGAGACGGGGACGAGTATTGTGAGGAACATCTGGAACCGTGATATTTTGCTTTTCTGCCGCCGTGTGATGTTCACATTGGTTGCTCATGATGAAATATGTCGGCATCGCGGTTCTCGTTCTTCTGGTAGGAGGCAGTTGGTTTAAGTTCCATCAATCCGGTAATGAGGCCGAAGTGACCCGCCAGCAGATCGAGGATCTGCAAAATGATGGTGATCCCGACGGAAATGTCGCGGACATGAAAGTGGAGCTTCATTCCATGGAAGGGCAGCGCACGTTCAACGGAATTCTTCTCTCGTTCCTGAGCGCGGGTCTGGTCGGCATCGTTTTCGTCGCCTGGCTGTTGCCGATCTTCGCACACAAGCTCACCCACGCGGTCTACGATAGCGGCGAAGAGGTCGAACCTGACGCGTTCCATACCGCGCGCGTGCTGATGGCGCAGGGCGAGTGGGAGGGAGCCATCGAAGCTTTCAGGCATGCCTCTGAAGAGGATCCCATGAACCGCATGCCGTGGGTGGAGATCGCGAAAATCCAGAAAACGAACCTTGAGGACGCTCCGGCGGCGGTCGCAACGCTGCGGGAAGCCATCGAGGGGCAGGAATGGGAGGAAAACGACGCCGCTTTCCTCATGTTCCGCCTTGCCGAGATCTATGACGAGGACATGGGCGACCGGGCGGCGGCGGTCGCGATCATGGAGCAGGTGATGGAGCAGTTCCCAGAGAGCCGCCATTCCGCCAACGCGCGCAGCAAGCTCCATGAGTGGGGGATGGCCTAGGCCGGGACAATGACTGCCTGGCTCCGGCGGTTCTGGTCGAAACGACCGCTTTTCGTTCTCGCGGCGGGCTTGGTTGCGATCGCGGCCATCGAGAGTTTGCGACCGGGATTGTCATGGATCGCCGGACTTGCGCTGATTTCACTCACGGCGGTTTCCGGAGGATGGCGGGCGGGCTTCTGCACGAGCTTTGCCGTCCTCACCCTTATCGTCGGAATCCGCTGGCGGGAGGGGATACAGGCTTCGGATGAAACAAGATTCCAGACTCTCGGAATCCGGACAGTCGAGGCGCGCCTGACCGAGGACGCGGAAGGTGGCGAAGGATTCTGGTCGGCGATCGCCCGGATTCGTGGCGGGGAGCTCGACGGGAAAAAGGTGAACTGGATAGGCGCGGGCGAGCCTCCCCCCGGGGGACGGAGCTACGTGCGACCGGTGTTTTCAGCGGGTTGGAATCCGGGCGCAACCCCGGTGGTTTCGACAGAAGGGAGCGCCTTCGCAACGAGGGCGTGGTCGCCAATTTCCGCGCCAGCGAGATGCGCTCGGAGCAATGGACTGGCCCTGTCTCGCAAAAGGCGGCCGAATTTAAAAAGGCTTTCCGCGAAGGCATAGTCGCGGGTCTGGATGAGAACGGGATCGAGGCGAAAACGATACGCGCGGTGGTTCTTGGCGAGCGAGCCAGGGACTCGCTGGAACTCGTGGAGAGTTTCAGAAAAAGCGGGACGCTGCACGTCTTCACGGTCAGCGGCCTGCATGTGGCCATGCTCGGGAGCATCGTGTGGTTTCTTCTGAAATGGAGCGGGGTTTCCAGGAGATGGGCGATCCCGGCGATTGTCGCCGTGATGTTCGGTTACGTCTGGCTCACGGGAAACGGCCCGGCGGCGGTCAGGGCGGCCTGGATGGGCACGGTGCTGCTCGGGGCGTTCGCCCTGCGGAGAAGAATGGATCTGCTGAATACCCTCGGAGCCGTCCTTCTCGTCGCGATACTCTTGGATCCCCGCGTGATCAGGATGCCGGGCGTCCAGCTTTCATACGGTGTGGTCGCGGCCATCGGGCTGCTGACCGTTTTTACCAGAAAATGCTTCGAGTGGATCGCCGTGGAAGAAAATTTCCTGCCCGTCAGCGAGACCGGTTGGTGGCGGAGAAATTGGCTGGTCGTTAGGAGGAAGCTCGCAGACGGCCTCGCGGTCTCCACGGCGGCGACGCTTGGATCCACACCACTCACCATACTTCATTTCGGTCTGCTCACTCCGGTTTCTGTTATCGCGACGGTTGTGCTCGTCCCATTGGTTTACATCCTTCTATCCGCGGCGCTCGCGTCAGCTTTCATCAATCCGCTGTGGGAAGGAGCCTCTGTCTTCATAAACCGCCGGAACGCCGCGGTCGCCAGCTTCTGTGTCGATACGTCCGGATTTTTCGCATCGCTGCCCGGAGCCTCCACTGCCACCCGCTTCCCCACGGAGGACACCCTCATCATCTACGATCTCCAGTTCGGCGCCTCCGCCGCCTGTTTCGCTCCGGCCGGTGGGAATGCCGTCCTTCTGGACACCGGAGGCAATTACAGCCTCCGCAGCGAGGTCGGCCCGTCGTTGCGGCGTCTTGGAATCGAGCCTGATTCGGTGATCCTCACACATCCGGACGCCGGCCACGTGGGCAGCCCCGCGCTTGTGGACGAGATGTTCCCTCTCCGCCAGGTCGCCCTCGGGACGCGGGGTGGGCGGATCCGTGGCATCGGAATGGCAAGGCTTCACGAAAGACGGTATGCAGACGTTGAGAGTCGGTAAAGGGGACACCCTCGACCTCGGTGGAGGCGCTTTTTGCGAAGTTCTGCTTTCTCCTTTGGATGGCGATCTAGGCTCCGTCGCGGACGACCACTGCCTTGTTCTCATGATGCGCTGGAAAACCTGGAAACTCCTCTGGCTGTCCGATGCCGGACGCCTCAGTGAGGAGGCCATGCTTGCCTCCGGCACGGATCTGAAAGCGGATGTCATCGTCGCCGGCCAGCACGAGACCGACTTCAGCCTCACCCCGGATTTTCTCGATGCCGTGTCTCCGCGGCTGATCGTCACAGGAAGACCGGCGGGCAGCGAGATGGACGCCATCCGGGAAATGCAGCGAAAAAAATGGCGGAAACAGGGCATCCGGATCCTGGATCAGGAGAAAACCGGCGGAATCACGGTCATCGCCAGGACAGATGGAAGTCTTGTTTTCGAAGGTTTTCTGGATGAATCGGAGACATTGCTGAAGCGCTAAGGGGCTTCCCTGGCGCAGCTTTTCGGTTTTCAGCCTACACCGATCCGGTCAGGCTTTATTCATGGATCCTGAACTGGAAAACGCGATCGACGCCCTGAAGTTGAAAGAGGTGACACGCCACCTTTTTCTCTGCGCCCAGCCGACGGACGCGAAATGCTGCGATCCGGCCGAGGGTGCCCGGTCATGGGAGTTCCTGAAACGGCGACTCAAGGAACTCGGGCTTGCTGGAAGCGGGAGACAGGTAGTCCTCCGCACGAAAGCGGACTGTCTCCGGGTGTGCGTGCGGGGGCCGGTAGCTGTCGTTTATCCGGAGGGCGTCTGGTATCATTCCTGCACACCGGAGGTGCTGGATAGGATAATCACGGAGCATCTGATGGGCGGGGTTCCTGTCGAAGATTTCAGGATGGGGTGACGCTGTCGGAGCCGGTGTTCTGCCGGATGGCTTTGAAAGGATTCATCGAATGACATCGGACTACACGGATCACGTGAAAAGACCGGTTCCGACGCGCGGCGGAAAAAAGGTTCCGGGATGAGGATGAAGCGCTGGCGCATCTTCTTCAGGTCGAATTGTTTCCACGCGAGAGCGTCCTTCGCCAGCTCGCCTCAAGACGGGAATCTCATTCAGCAAGGCTCTTCAAGCATCGTATGCGGTTCATTGACTTGCCTTCCGCTTCCCACTGGATCTGGAAATCAGTCTTCGGGTAAAAAAAGGAACCGTCCTCCCAGGGAGTATCTTGAAAAGGTTGCTCACCTTGATCCTTTCCACAGCCCATTCGAAGTATTCCTCGTGATCAGTCATGAACAGGAACTCCCCGCCGGGTTCGAGCGCACTCCTCACCGCCTCGAGGAAACCTTGTTGCACGAGCCTTCGTCGGTTGTGTTTGAATTTCGGCCACGGATCCGGGCAGAGAAGATGGATGCGGGAAACCGACTCCGGCGGCAGCAGCCATTCCACCACGTATTTCGAATCAAGCCGAAGGATGCGCGTGTTTTCCAATCCGTTTCGCCTGATTTTTTTCGCCACCTTCTTGCAGCGACCCAGCAACCTCTCCACTCCGATGAAATCCCTTTCCGGATGCTCCCGCGCAAGATCGATCAGGAATGATCCGTCCCCGCACCCCAGATCCATTTCCAGCGGCCTCCCGTCATTGCGGAACTCACTCTCCTCCAGCCTGCGGAAATAATGCGGCGGGACGAACTCGACTTCTGAAATGGGGTCGCGTGGCAGGGTGTTCATGGCGGATGCGGGGGCAAACTGGACGATTGCGCCGCCCGGGTCGCGAAAAATCTTCCACCATGCCTTTCCGTCTCGCCGCATCATCCCTTTTCAGCGATCCTACCTCGTAATCCCCATGAAAAGCATCCTCCTCCTCTCGCTCCTCCTGCATCCCTAAAACTTCGCATGGCCGAAAAACATGAATTTGTGCCACTCCCGAAAACCTGGATGCTGAAAGTGGCGACTTTATGCCTTGACCAAAAGTGGAAACACCGTAATACGGAAAAAAGGCGGAACTTGATAGGTTTGTAGAATGGTGGCAGCCTTACGGGCATGAGTGTGGCGGTCATACCATCTGCGGCCAGTATCAGGGACTTTTGCGAAAGTCATGGCATTGCAAGGTTGCGGCTGTTCGGATCGGCAGCGAGGGTGGATTTCGATGAGGAGGGCAGCGATGTGGATCTGCTCGTGGAATACAAACAGGGAAGCCATCCCGGTTTGGATCATTTCCTCGTGGCGGAGGAGATTTCCGAGCTTTTCGGGAGAAAGGTGGATCTGAACACCCCGGCGATGTTGGGTCGTTATCTGGGGGATGTGCTTAAAGAGGCGCGGATTCTTTATGGCAAAGCATGATCCACCTGAGACGCTGCGGCAAATGCGCGGGATCGCGGCGGAGGCCGGGATTTTGTGTTTTTCGAGAGATGTCGCCATAAACTAAATGGGTTGACACCTGTGGTCAGTGTCTCTACCATCAGAAAGAAGAGGATCCCTATGTTCAATGAAACCGTCAAATCCCTACGTCTTAAAAAACGCCTCACACTGCGCGATTTCTGCGCTCAAGCTGGTCTTGATCCAGTAACTGGAGCAAGGTCGAACGGGGAGTGAATCCTCCGCCTGGAGAGATCGGCTCTTCTTGAAAGGCTGGCCAAATTCTTCGGACTGGAAGGCCACGAAAAGCTGGCTTTTATGGACGAAGCTGCACTTCAGAGAAGAGGGAATTCCCGCAGATGTGGCCGATCATGCGATCCTCCAACGAGCTTTGCCAGCGTTCTTCCGCGCAGCACGGGTCACGAGTTGACCGAAGAGGAATTGGCAGGTCTCGCAGATGACATTAAGGCGCTGCATACGCCTGACCGCGATTGAACACAACGCATATGGAACACGTATGGGAAAAGATTGAAGAGCTGCGCACTAAGTATGAGTGTATTGGAAGAGGGGAATACCCCTATCGATGTGTTCACATTCTTCGAGGTGGATCTCGGGTTGGATGCGATCCCCTTTAATAGCCTCTTATCGAAGTATCGGGTGGAAGCAGCACTTAAAGTCGACTTCAGCGGCATCTATCTCGATGCGGAGCAATACTTACTAATGGAGAGGGGGGCGGATTGGAAGCTCAACCGCTTGCGCTTCACAGTGGCACACGAACTGGCACATTTTTATCTCCATCAGCATCTTCCCCAATCATCCGACTTTGCCTCAATACCAGATTTTGCAAAGTCGGACAGCAAATTATAACGGTCGCAAATATACTGCGGAACAAGAAGCTAATGAATCTGCTGGAAGACTGCTAGTCCCAGTCAGCCGACTTGTCGCAAATTTTGAAGAGTTCGCTCCACAGGCCGAGAAGCTTGTTCCAAATTTCATGAGTATTGGGTCGCTAAGGGACAAATTCGCCGAAAAAATTGCCCCGAAGTTTGGAGTTAATTCGCAAGTAATCGCGATGCGGCTTGATCGCGACGGGATCTGGCCTGCTGCTTAATAATCTATTTCTACCCCTTTTCCCCGAGGATCGTGGAGATGGTGGGCTCTGCGGAGAAGATGGTTTTTGCGGTTTGGCGGACTTGCGCGGGGGTGAGGGCGGTGTAGATTTCCGGGAGGAGGCGGTGGGACTCCGCGGGGTGGCCGAAGAGGAGGTCGAGGGCGGCGTGGCGGGCGTTTGAGGCGGGGGATTGCTGCTGGAGGGCGGCGCCGCTGAGGACGGTGGAGCGGACTCGCTCGAAGGTGTCTTCCGGGATGCCTTCTTGGGCGATTTTGGCGATTTCCTTTTTCAGCTCTTCGGTGGCGAGGGCTATCTGCTCGGGGGAGGTGGCGAGGTAGAAGGTGAACATGCCTTTGTCATACCCGAGGAACTGGGTGGCGCCGACGCGGTAGGCGAGGCCGAGCTCCTCGCGGATGCGGCCGAAGAGGGGGCCGGCCATGTCCGAGGAGTGTTCGTTGATAAAGGCGAGGGCGTGGCGGTCGGAGTCGCTGACACCGACGCCGGGGTAGCCGATTGCGAGGACGGCCTGTTTCTTCGGCAGGGTGGCGGTGGTGCTTTCCCCGGTGGTGACCCGGGAGGCGGGCGGGCTCCATTTTTCCCCGGTGGGGAGGTCTTTGAAGTGGCTTTCGAGGAGATCGATGAGGGTTTTCGGGTCGAAATCCCCTGCGACGGCGAGGGTAAGGTTCGCGGCGCAGAAGTGGCGGGAGTGGTGGGCGGCGAGGTCGATGCGCTCCAGTTTCCCGAGGGTCTCTATGGTGCCGAGGGAATCGAGCGCGTAGCCCTGGCCGGAGTAGTGGCTGCGGCGGAGGGCTTTGAAGCAGCAGTGGAGGGGATCGGAGAGGGCTTCCTCGAGGGAGGCGAGCTGGCTGGCTTTTTCCCGGGCTATGGACTCGCTGGGGAAGGTGGGGTGGAGGATGACATCGGCGAAGATGTCGAGGATGGGGAGGATGTCCACGGAGAGGCCGGCGGCCTGGACGAGGAGGGCGTTGTTCCCGGCGGAGGCGCTGATGTTCGCGCCGAGGGACTCGAGGGTGATGGCGATCTCGTCCGCGCTGCGGGAGGTGGTGCCCTTGGTGAGGGTGGATGCGAAGAGCTGGTTGAGGCCGTTGTTTTCCGGGCGTTTCCGAAGGGAGGCCGGCGCGGGCGGCGGCCTGGAAATGGATGAGCGGGACGCGGTGGTCCGGCAGGAGCGCGAGGTGGAGGCCGTTGGAAAGGGTGTGGGTGGTGATGCCCTGCACGGAGGTGGCGGCTTTCTTTTCCGCGACGATGGGCTCGAAATCCTCCGGATCGAGTGAGGTGAAGGTGAGCCTGTTTTCCGTGAGTTTCGCGGCGACGCGGCGGATGTCTGCCTGTGTGACGGCATTGATCGCGGCGAGGTAGGCGCGGGTGAAGTTCAGGTCGCGGGCTTCGTGCCAGTTCGATGCGAGATCGGAGGCGCGGCCGGAGGCGGTGGTGAGCGTGCGGAACTGGCTGGCGGCGGTCTGGCGTTTCGCTTTCGCGAGATCGTCATCGAGGGCGCTGGCGGCGACTTCGGTGATTTCCGCGAGGATGGCGGCTTTCAGCTCATCGCGCTTCTCCGGCTGGCACTCCGCGGAAATGGCGATGAGACCGTCCTGGCCGGGATCGATCCATGTCCAGGCGGAGATTTCGAGGGCGAGCTCGCGTTGCTCCCGGAGGTGGAGGTGGAGGCGGGATGCACGCCCGCGCCCGAGAATGGCGGCGAGGAGATCGTAGGCAGGTGCGTCCGGGTGGTCGATGGCAGGGGTTTTCCAGGAAAGACAGAGGCGGCTGGTGGGGATGTCGAAGGTATCGAAGCCCTCGCGCGGGCCGACCTGCGGGGCATCGTATTGCAGGTGCGGCTCGGGGCCGGAGACGATTTTGCAGTCTGCGGTGAGGGAGGTGACGAGGGAGCGCGCCACTGCTTCATCGAAATCCCCGGAGATGACGATGTGGGTCTTGTCCGGGGTGTAGCGTGCGCGGTGGTAGTCGGTCAGATCCGAGTGGGAGATTTCATCAAAGAGATGGCGGTGGCCGATGACAGGATGACGGCGTGCATCTACGTCGAACGCAGTAGATAGCAGGAGGCGGATGGAGGCGTTGTCGGGATCGTCGAGGCCCATGTCGATCTCGCGGCGGATCACGTCCTTTTCACTCTCGAACTCGGACTCGGGTATGAGCGGGAAAAACACGAGGCCGGTGAGGCATTTCAGGAAGGTCTCCAACGAGTGGGACGGTCCGTCGATATAATAGACTGTGCGGCCGAATGTCGTGTAGGCATTCCAGTGCCCGCCGCCCGCCTGGACGGCCTGAGCGAGGCCTTCGGAGGAAAAGTCGCGGGTGCCTTTGAAAACCATGTGCTCCAGGAAATGCGAGAGGCCTGTGCCGAGGAGGTTGTTTTCATGGATGCTACCGGTGGCCACCCAGGCCTGCACGCTGATGACAGGTGCGGCGGGATCGGGATCGAGGATGAGGGTGAGTCCGTTCGGGAGGGTGTGGCGGGTGGCGTGGGTGAGTGGGTATTCCATGAATTTCCGGCTTGGCTGGAGGATGAATGCGGCATAAACGGATGTCATGCAACGATGGATGTTATACGCGGGACTGGCTTTGTTGGGACTGGTCTTACTGGCCGGGGGGGCGTTTTACGCGAGGAAAGAATACTATGCCTCCAAGCCCGCCCCGATATGGGTGCCGCTGCCATTGAGACCCGACATCTCGATGGCGGATCAGGAGAAGCTGGCAAAGGAAATCGAGGAGAGACTTCGCGACGAAGGGTTGCTTCGTCAGGTTGCCACTGATGTGGATCTCCAGGGCAAGCTGAATCTTCCCGATATCGAGGCCGCCGTGAAGGAGCTGGACAAGCGCCTGTTTGTGAAAGTGGGCACCGCCATGGCACCTACCGGAACCGTCCCTTCGATCAACATAGGCTTGAACGGCAACGGCCACGAGCGGGAGATCATCAGTGAGACGACGACGCGGATCACCAAGGATGTCTGGAGAATGCTCGGCGTCGATCCGGAAACGGGGTTGCCGATCCAGCGCCCCGGCGCAGCGAGTCCGCCAACACCGGGTGAAGAACCCGCGTCCGATCCGGAAGATCCGGACACGAACTGAGGTTCGGAGGGTTTATTTCAGCTCCGCGAGAAAAGAAACCAGGTCGCGGATCTCGCGCGGACTCAGGATCGCACCCATGGGTGGCATGGTGCTCATCGCCTCGGTGCGGGACTCGATGTCCGCCACGTTCACGGTGGTCTCGGATTTATCAGGGAGGATGAGGGTAAGGGTTTCCGCGTTCTCTTCCTTCAAGGCACCCGCCATCGGGACGCCCTGCTTCGTCTTCAGGCTCATCATGCCGTAGCCGGGGGCGATCTTCGCTTGTGGTGAAACGATGGATTCCAGGATGTATTCCCGTCCTTTTTTCCCTATTTCGGTGAGTGGAGGGCCACATCGCTGCCTTCCTCGCCGATGCGGTGGCAGGCGGTGCACTGGGCGGCGAGGTGCTCGTTGAAAATGATTTCGCCGAGTTCGGCGTGGCCGCCGGTAAGGGAGGCGACGAGGGGGTCAAGTTTGAGTTTTTGCATCGGGGAGGGCTTCGCTGAGCTCGATGAGAAGGGCGGGAGGTGTGTCGGGATTCCCGACCATGGGCCTGAGCGCCTCGGGCTTGAGTTTCCCGAGGAGGCGGATAGCCTCCTGTCTCTCGGGGATATCTTTGGATTTGGCGAGTGCGGCCAGGGCGTAGGTGGTGACGGCGGCGGGGTCTTCCTCGGCGAGCAGGGTGGCGGCGCGGGAGCGCATTTCGCTGGATTTGTCCTTGAGGAGTTGGGGAAGGATTTTCGCGAAAGCGGCTCTGTCCGCATTTTCAAGTGAGGAGCCGAGGGAATCGAGCCCCTGGAGGCGGGTGATCAGATCGGCCTCGGGATTCAGGATGTCTTTTTCCATTTCCTCGGGATCGGATGTGATGCCGAGGTTTTTGGCAACGGCGTAGGCGACTTTGACCAGGGCTTTGTCGGGCAGGTGCAGGAATTTTGCGGCGAGGGGTTGGTAGACGGCTTTCGCAACGGCGGCATCGGCGGGCTTGAGGGGATCGTAGCGACCATCGACGGGGTTGAGTTCGGAAGACTCCGTCCATGAGGCAAGGGCTTCGAGGGCGGCGATGCGGAGGGAGCTGTCCACGGCGACGGATGCCGCGTAATTGGCGAGGCGGGCGGCGGATTTTTCATCGGCGAGATAGCGGTTCGCGGCGATGGAGCGGCGGGCGGCGGGGATCGGTGGCCTCGGGGTTTTTCGCAATCAGATCTGCGAGGGCGGGGTAGGCGGAGGTGATGGCGGGATCGTCGAAGATGGCGTGCGCGGCTTCGGCCACGACCTGCGGATCCCCATCGGAAAGGAGTTTTGCGGCGAGCGGGGATTCCAAGCGGCGGAATGCGACGGCTGCGGCGAGGCGGACGGCGGGGGATTTGTGAGTGATGACTTTTTTCTCCAAATCGGATGGAGGCATGACGGTGAGGGCCATGACTCCTGCGTGGCGGAGGTAGGCGTCCTTGTTGTCGTTTTCGGCGAGCATCGCGATGACCGCGTCGAGGCGGATGCGATGGATAGTTTCCAAACGGCCATGGCGGCGAAGTAGCGGACGCGGGGGCTCTCATCCTTGAGCATGAGGGACGGGTTTGAAGATTATTTGCGCGAGCTCCGGGAGCGTAGCGGAGGGAATCGGCAGCCCACATGAGGGCTTGGGCGCGGAGCTCGGCGTTGTTGCTGGTGGAAAGTTTCTCGAAGAGGGGCAGATCGAAGGCTTTCATCTGGGTGAGGCCCCAGAGGGAGTGGATCACGGCCATTTCGTCGGCGCCATCTGCGGAGGCGGTGGCGATGAATTCGGCTTTGGCCTCGCGTTTCACGAGTTCCCACTGGGCATCGAGACGGATGCGCTGGTCAGGGTGGGTGAGGTGTTTGACGAGATCCGTAGTACGGGCGTCTTGGCTGGCCCGGCTTTCAGCATTTTCGTGACCTCTTTGCGGATTTCGGTTCCGGCGAAACGGAGGGGTCGTCGAGCTTCCAGACGGCTCCTTTTTCATTGAGCGGGTACCCGCCAGCCCAGTCTGCGGAGTAGAGTGCGCCGTCGGGGCCGAAGTTGATGCCGACGTTCATGGGGCCGGAGAGGACCACGTGGTCGTCGGTCATTTCGAAGGTCGCGCCTTTGGGTTTCACTTTAAAGGAACGGAGCGTTCCTTTGGGAAATTCTGTGACGAAGAAGGCGTTATGGTATTTTTCGTTGAGGGCGGTGCCGGGGTTGAACGCGAAGCCTGCGGGGCCGTCGGAGTAATTCGGCGTTTGTCGGGGTGATGTAGGCGGGCTGGAACTCGCCCGCCGGCTCCCAGATGTTTTCCGCCATCCACGGATTGTAGTTCGGAGCCACGGTATTGGTAGTAGTTCCTCCAGCCGGTGTCGGAGCCTTCGGTGATGTGGAGGAAACGCTCGCGCTCGCCTTTGCGGTCGGAGTCGTTATCCACGGAAAAGAGATTGCCATATTGGTCGAAGGCGATTTCCTGAGGATTGCGCAGGCCGCGGGCAAAGATCTCGAAGCCCGAGCCGTCTGGGTGGCAGCGAAGGACGGCGCCCTCGTGTGGGGCGAAAAAGTTTTTCCCTTCCTTGGAGGTGACATTGACACCTTTGTCACCGATGGACCAATAGATCTTCCCGTCCGGGCCGAGGGTAAGGCCGTGCATGTCGTGGCCGGCGTAAGCGATGTGGACGCCGAATCCGTGGGCGATGGACTCGCGCTCGTCGGCTTTCCCGTCGCCCGTGGTGTCACGGAGTTTCCAGACATCCGGGGCGATGGTGGCGTAGACGTCGCCGCGCCATGCGAGGGTTCCCGCGGCGATGCCGGTGACCTCGGTATTGAAATCTTCGGCAAAGACATTGGAGGTATCGTACATCCCGTCGCCGTCCTTGTCGGTGATGCGGATGATTTTCTCGGTGATGGCGGTGAGATCCTTTAATCGATGTTGCCGTCCTTCGTTGTGATCTGCAAGCGAGGCCTTTGAATTTGCTTTTTGCCGTCGAGCTGCTCGCGGAAAAATGCCGCTTTTCCTCGACGGAGGTAAGGGAGACATCGTGCTCGACCCAGCCGTATTGTCAGAACTCGCGGATATCCAGATCGGCGGCTTTGCGGCGGGCGGTCTCGGTGACGTAAATGGTGCCATCGACATCAACGGAGACGGAGACCGGATTCCGGACGAGTGGCTGCTCGACAACGAGTGATCGCTCAAGGCCATTGGCTGCAGGGAAGGTCTCAGCGAATGAGAACGCGAGTGCCGAGGACGGTGAGTGCCGAAAAGTAAATGCGCTGCGCATGGGTTTTCCGTATTGTTCAGCCATACGGGGTGGAGCGCGCAAGAAGTGATCTGAGCACCCAGGTTTCAGGAATGCTCGGCTACTCGGATGCTTCGAGGGTTCTTACCGAAGGGCGTTCCGGTAGGTGCGAAGAGCTTCGGTAGGGTTGAGGGCAAGGGCGGCATCAGTGATTCCAGGGCATCGGCGTAGCGGGATTGGGAGACGTGGAGGCGGGCGAGTTCGATGTGGGCTTCGTAGGCGGTGGTGTCGTCTGCGGTGGCGCGCTCGAAGAGGAGCTCGGCGGAATCGGGTTGGCCGGAAGTGGCCTGGTGTTTCGCGAGGGCGAGAAGGCGATGCCATCGGTGGGATCTTCTGAGACAAGTTTTGTCCAGGATCTTCTGCTGCCGGATGCGGGGTTTTCTTCGGATTCGATGAGGTAGCGGGCATTGGCGAGGCGGATGGCGCGGGTCGGGTTTTTCCTGGCTTCGGCTTTTTCCAGAAGGTCTTTCACGAGATCCCATTCGGATTGGCTGGAGGCGGTGGTGACGAGGCGGAGGACGGCGGGTTCACTTGGTTTCTTTTCTCCGGAAAATGCGGATGCGATGGCTTCCTGGGCTGTTTCGATGCGCCTGGCCCGCGGAGGTGTAGATCGGCGAGGAGGAGGATGGTGATCCGGATCCAGGAGGTTCAAGACGATAGGGAAGCTCAAGGGCTTTCACGGCAGCTTCCGGATTGGTCGAGATCGAGAAGAATGTTCGCCTGGAGGACGGAATAGGAGGCTTCGAGCGGGCGTTTCCGGATGACCTCGTCGAGAAGGGCGACGGCTTCCTGTTTTCTGATCGAGATTCTGGAGGCACTGGGCGATTCCGGCGCTCCATTCGGCGACGTCTGGCTCGGTGACCTGAGCGAGGCGGTATGCTTGGAGGGCGCTGGCGTATTCCTCGCGGGCGAGGCGGCAGTAGCCGAGAAGACCGTAGGTGCTAGCCGCTGGAATCGCCGAGCCGGATGGCTTCGGTGAGGTGGGTGAGGGCTTCGGGGAGTTTGCTTCTCGCGGACAAGGGCGAGGGCGAGATTCTGGTGGGCGCGGCGGAAGGAGGGATATTCCTTCAGGGCGGATTGGTAGGCGGCGACGGCCTTTTCGATTTCCCCAGTTTCAAAATAGAGGTTGCCGAGGTTAAAGGTGAGGGCGGCGGATTTTTTGGTGAGAGGGGAGGATCGGAGAGTTTCTCCAATGCGGCGGTGCGTTTTTCCGCAGCCATGAGGGTCTGGATTTCCACGAGAAGTCCGCGCTCTTCGGTGGTGACAGATGGCTCGATGCGTGGCCTCGATTCGGTAGGAGCCGTTGAAGGATTTCAGGAAGGCGGGGTCTTTCCAGTACGAGGTGGAAAGCGGAAGTGGTTCGGCGGAAAACACCATGAGGTCGTGATAAAGATGACAGAAGACCAGATGGACGCGAACGGGTTCAGATGGGATGCTAGATTCATTGCTGATGTCCAATACTGAATTCATTTCTGAATGACGATGGGCCAGCGCATGATGGCTTTTACGGATTGGCCGTTTTTCTTCGGCGGGGTGAAGCGGGCTCCGGAGGCGACGCGGCGGGCGGCGGTGACAAGCTCGGGGTATGAGGAGGAAATGACGCGGCGGATGCTGACGGAGCCGGAGGTGGAGAGCTCGACTTCGAAGGTGACGGTGCCACGGGTAACGCCCTTTCGTGCCAGGGAGCTGGGGAAGGCTGGCGGATCCGTGGCGGAGGAGGCGGGGGGTGCCGTCCAGTTCGCTGGCGTTGTAATGGGACTTTGCGACGGGGGGGCGGCGGCGGCGGTAGTTCTCCTCCTTTTTGAACAACTGTTCCGCGGAAGGCTGCCGCCTTGGAGGTGACGCCTTCGGGGGAACGGGAAGAGGCGCGGGTGCGAGATCGGTGAAGAAATTTTCCGTGGGCGCGGTGATGTCCATGGGCACCTGCGCCTGCGGGATGGGGACGCGGGAGGGATCCGGCAGGGTGCTGACGGTGGTGAGCGCGGGAGGTGGCGGTGGGGCATCGGGCGGCGGTTCCTCGTGGCGGCGGAGGCGGCGGTGGTGGCTCGAAGGTGGTGGTCTCGATCTCGCGGATTTCCAGATCGGGGATGTTCGTCTGCACCGCGAACAGGCGCGCGACTCCAAGCACCACCAAGCAGGAGGGCGGAGGCGGCGATGCCGATGATGGTGGAGCGGAAATTCAAAACTTAAATTTCTAAACTCTAAACCCCAGAGGAAGAGGCTTGGGTTTTGACCATGGAGGTACGGAGATCACCAGAGGCTTGTATGGATGTCTTCATTGAGAGTTTAAAGTTTAAGGTTTAGAATTTTCACTTCTCGGTTGCGAGGGAGACGGAGGTGGCTCCGGCGAGTTTTGCGGAGTCGATGACGTCGACGGTGGCCTGGGTGGGGGTGGCGGAATCGGCGCGGATGATGACGGGGGTTTCGGGGGTTTCCTCGAGCAATGCGGCGACGACGGCGCGGACTCCGTCTTGGCCGATTTCCCGGCCGCCCTGCCAGACGCGGGACTCGGCGGTGACGGCGATGAGGATGGCTTGGCGTTCGAGGTCTTCGGAGGTGGCGGCGCGGGGTTTTGAGACTTCGACTCCGGTTTCCTTCACGAAGACGGTGGTGACGATGAAGAAGATGAGGAGGAGGAATACGACATCGATGAGTGGGGAGATGTCGATTCCTCCTTGGGTTTCGGCGTTGGTGGTGTGGCGGAATCTTCTCATCAGTTTGCCAGGTGCCGAGTGTTTCAGTTTCAGGGACGACCGTGGTTCCGTGAAAGCTTTGCGTGGAGCTGGCGCTGCATTTCTAGGTGGGTGGTCTCGGTGCGGCGTTTGAGGAGAGCTAGGAGAAAGGCGGCGGGGATGGCGATGACGAGGCCAGCCTGGGTGGTGACGAGGGCTTTGGAGATGCCGGTGGAGATGGTGTCGATGGGTGCCTGGTTGCCGGCGGCCATGCCGGAGAAGGTGATGAGCATGCCGGCGACGGTGCCGAGCAGACCGAGCAGGGGGGCGGCAGGAAATGAGGACGGCGAGAAAAGGGAGGCGGCGCTCCACCCATGCCATTTCATCCAGCTCGAAGGAGGCGTAGGTGCGCTGGATTTCGCGCGGTCGCGGCGGGCTGACCTTCCATGGGAGCGCGTGAGGCGACGGGAGCGCTGCCCAGCCATTTTTCCGCTGGCTACTACTTTTACTAGTAGATGAAAGGTGCCGCCATACGCTGAAGAGGATGGCGTAGATCGTGACGGCCAGCACGAGGAGGGCGTAGAGGGTTACGCCGCCTTCGTGCAATGGTCTGCTGGATGGCGTTGGATCATTTTCGTCCGGAGGCCGTTGATGAAGGAGAGGCCGAGGCGCTCGGTGGTCTGGACGATGCCTTGGGCGCGGCGGGAGAGGAAGGCGTGGAGGACGAGTGCGGGGATGGCGACGACCAGTCCGAAGAGGGTGGTGATGAGTGCTTCGGAAATGCCGCCGGCGAGGGGTTTTGGATCGCCGGAGCCGAAGAGGGTGATGAGGTTGAAGGTGGAGATCATGCCGGAGACGGTGCCGAGCAGGCCGAGCAGCGGAGCGGTGGCGGCGGTGATGGCGATGACGGGGAGGAGGGAGGTGGCCTTGTGACTGCACGGACATCATTTGCTCGTAGAGAGTTTCCTCGACGAGGTCGGTGCTGTTTTCGGAAACGGTGACGAGTTTTCCGAGGACGGGGCCGGCGGGATGGGGCTGGTTGTTGGCGAGTTCGGCGGCTTTTTCGCGATCGCCGGTGCGGAGGGAGGAGAGGATGGCGGTGATCCAGGCGTCGGTGGGCTCGCGGTATTTCATGAAGCCGGTGAGCTTCACGATTCCGAAAGCGATGCTGAGGACGGCGAGGAAAATGATGGGCCAGATCCAGAGTCCACCCTTGCGGATGAGGTCGAGCGGGCCGCCGCCGAGATCGTCCATAGCTCGGGCGTTTCCGCCTGTGGGGTCGAGGGGAAGGGTCGCTTCTTTCCCGGAAATGAGGGCGGCGACTTGCGCGGAATCGCCGGGGACGAAAGCTGGGGTGCCGCCGGATTTCGAGAGGACGATATCGCCACCGGTGGATTTGTCCGAGGAGAGGAAATAGGAGACCGGGCCGAGGGCGGCGAGGGTGCCTTCGCGGATTTTGCCATCCGGGATCGGCGGCTTTTCCGGGTGCGGTGGAGCCGCCGAGGAGGGCTTCCATGCGGTCGAGCGAGGCGTCGAGAATGGCGAGGCGATCGTTAGGGCGCGTGCGGGGATTTCGGCATCTGAGGCTAGGTTTCCGAGGAGATATCAAGAGCGGGCGCGCCGGGGATGGCGAGGGTGGTGGTTTTCAGGGCGTGATCCTTGAGGAGTCCGGCGATGTAGGTGGCGTCAGCGCGGCGTGTGGCGAGATCGGTCTGGAGCTGGCGGAGTTCCTGGGCGCGGTCGCTGGCGGAGAGACGGGCGATGCGGACGAGGCGGCGTTTTTCGCGGAGTTCTGCTTCGGTTTCTCTGGAAATCCGCGGAGAGCTCCGGCTTCTCAGCGGCGATGGCGGCGCGTGTTTTCTCCAGGGTGGAAAGAGCGGTGGTGAGATCGGTTTTCGGCTTTTTCCAGGGCTGCGGGGACGGTGGTCTGGGCCGGCGGTATAGGTCGCAGGAAGAGGAAGAGGAGCTACGGATCGAGCGCGGATCACCCAAAGGGTTAGCAGGCACGATCTGAAGTCGAGCGCTGAACTTGGGTATCAGTTGATTTCCATGGGGAGGGTGACCATGGACGGGGGGCGCTTCTTGTCGAGGGTGTCGAAGATTTTTGTGACTTCCGTCGGCGATGCCGGGTTGTTCTGTCCAGACCCAGCCATCGGTGCCGGGTCGGCCTGTGCCGGCGTTTTCGCCTTTGGCTGTGTAGTAGGCGGCCGCGAGGCCGAGGTAGAGGACTTCGACTTCGCGGTTGCCGCGGATATCGGGGACGCGGGTCAGACGGCGGTTGAACTGGTCTGCCTTCGCGAGGATGGAAAGCTCCGCCTGGAAGGCCGGCGCGGGGGTCCTCGCCGGTTTTCCAAGAGGAGAGAGTGGCGAGATCGGATTCGCAGTCTTTCAGGAGTGGGGCGGGGAAACGCTTCGCGAGGGCGATGGTGCGCGGGATGGTGCGGGCGGCGGCTTCAGAGGCGGTGCGGCGGGCGGCTTTGAGGGATTCGATTTCCGCTTTAATATCCTCCGTGGATTCGGCGTGACCGGGGGCGGATTGGCCGGCTTTGCTCGAGTTCCTCGTCGAGAAGCGCCAACTCGCGCTTGTGGAGATCGAGGAGAGCGGCCATCTCTGTTTTCCTTGCTTCCCAATCAAGGCGTTCCTTGGATTCCAGGGTTTGGACATCGACGATTTTGGAAATGGTTTCGCGCAGTTCGACGACGGCGGGATCTGTCTGCTGGGCGTGCAGCAGGAGAGGGAAAAGGGCTGTGACAATTAGGAAGAAGCGCATGATTTTATTGAGAACCATTCTCAATTTTGAGACAGGTATCCACTCGACGCATGGAAATATCAATAAAAATGTTTTCGTGTTTGGTATCGGAATTGGAATTCAGGCTACAGGTTTGCGCATGTTCCGAAGCGTCTTAGGGTCTCGCAGTTTCAGGCCGGGGCTCTCGTTGAGCAACCCTGCGGCGACCAATTCCGCGATTGTGCGGCATATGAAGGAAATGGAAATGCTGATCCATCTTCCGCACCTTTCCCCAAACCGCCTCCGGATCGAAGGCGTTCTCTTCGCCGACAACACACAGGCAGATGATTTCGCGGACTACGGTGAGCTTGCCCCCCTCCTTCCAGAATCGGGTGGCGGCTTCCAGAAAACGATTCGCGGTTCCGAGATGTCCCGAACTCATGGCTGCGCCTTATCCTGCCAGCCCGCAGCTACGAGTAAGGAAATTTTCAAGCGGATCAAGTGCCAAGCGGGCAGATCATGCCTAGGATCGATCACGGGAAATCTAGGATGGCGTTGGCCCGCTGAAGCCCAGAGGAAATTAATGAGAATGAATCGCAATAAAATCGCTTGCGTTAATGGGATTGATTCGCAACAAGCTCCGCGCAATGAAATTCAAACACGTTCTCAGCAATTTTGCCGTTCCATGTTTACTGGTCGCACCCATGGTCGCCCAGGATGCGCCAGTCCCTTTGGAACCGGATGAAGCGGCTGCGGAGGATGTCCTTATCGCGCCGGAAACGGTCGTGAAAGCATTCTCCCGCAGCTACAAGGAGGAGACGACATCGACCGCGCTGGGCTTCGAGGCGGATCCGAAAAACGTGCCGCTCACAACGGCGAGCGTGCCCATCGATATTCTTGAGGACCAGCAGGTGAACAATGTGGATGACGCGCTGCGGAACGTTTCCGGCGTCACCAAGTTCAAGACCGGCAACGGCGGCGAGGAGAAATTCTCCATCCGCGGCTTCGATGCCGCACAGTCACTCTACAAGGACGGGGCACGCATCAACAACGCCTTCAACGCCACCAACATCGCCACCACGGAGACTGCCAACATCGAACGTTTCGATGTCCTGAAAGGGCCTGCCGCCATCCTCTACGGACAGGGCGAGCCGGGCGGCGTGATCAATTACGTCACCAAAAAGCCGCTGTGGGACAACTACGGAACCATCGAGGGCATCGTGGGGACGGACAGCTATTACCGCACGGAATTCGACGTCACCGGCCCGATGGGCAAGGTGGACAGCCCGTTCGCCTTCCGCTTCATCGCTTCCTATGAGGACAGCGAGGCGGACCGTGATTTCATTTTCCGGGAGCGAATGCTGCTCGCTCCGTCGGTATCCTGGAAGCCCAGTGAGGCCAGCCTCCTGACTGTCCAATACGAGTACATCACCGACGACTACACCCAGGATCGCGGGCAGGTGCTGGATGGAAACAACGTCACCGGCTACTCCTATTCCGGGCGGCTCGACAACAGCCAGTTCTTCGGCGTGCCCGGTTTCAATGACATGACGAACTCGGAATACCACCGTTTCGGCTTACTTTTCGATCACGAGTTTTCGGAAGATTCCCGCTTCAAGCTGAACGCCTCGACCACCCGCGTGGACAAGACGCTCTTCGATTCCTCCCCGCGTTACAACGACCCTGCCACGCTCCGGGTCGTCGATGCGGCGGGAAATGTCACGATCCGTCCCGGCGGTCAGGGCGGCATCGGCGAGTCCGACACGATCACAGCCCGGCAGGAGTTCGACATCCCGCAGGGTGAGATCGGCGGGCAGGAAATCGGCCACAAGATCATGCTCGGCGGGGACTTCGAGGCACTGAACAACGACGGCATCACCTACACCACGAACACTCCGGCAATCAATTACAACGTCAACTCCGGCATCTACACCGGTATACCTGCGGGTGGCGTGCAGTTCACCGGCTCAAGCCCCGGTGTGCAGACGGATGTGCGGCAGTATGGTTTCGTACTCCAGGATCTCGTTTCCATCGGGGAAAAATGGCACGTCCTCGTCGGCGGGCGTTACACACACTTCGACGAGCGCATTACCGATACCCAGGACAAGGACTTCAGCCCGAGGGTCGGCGTGGTTTATCGCCCCGTGCCGGGACTCTCCTTTTACGGAAACTACGCGACCGGTTTCCTGCCGACCACCGCGACGGGCGTGAACCCTGCGACGGGAACCGGTGTGGGCGGCCCCGTGCTCGATCCGGAGGGTGCCGAGCAGATCGAGTTCGGCGTGAAACTGGGATCTGTTCGACGGCGCGCTTGAGCTGAACGCAGCCATCTTCGATCTACGCAAGACCGACATCGTGCTCACCGATCCGGCCTCGCTCCTCCTTGCTCCCGCAGACCAATTTTCCTCGAATTTCGGCGAGACCCGTACCCGCGGCTTCGACCTCCAGGCAGTCGGCAACATCACCGACGCTTTCCGGCTCATCGGCGGTTACGCCTACCTCGACAACGAACTCACCGAGGTCGATCCGACCGTGCCGAACCAGCGTGGCAACCGACTTCCGGGCATCGCCGAGCATTCCTTCAACTTTTGGGGCGTCTATGAGATCCAGGTACTGGCCGTTCACGGGCCTCGGCTTCGGCGCGGGTGTGTTCGCGCAGTCCGAGAGTTTCGTCTCCACCGAAAACCGCGCCACCTACGACGGCTGGGTCACCTTTGATTCCCTGCTCTACTACAAGCGCGACAACTGGAAGGCGCAGCTCAACGTCCGCAACCTCTTCGGCGAGGATTACAACCTCGCCCAGGCGGGCACAACCACGGACAGTTTCGGCGCGATCCGGGTGGGCAACGGTGCGCCGCGCACCGTCCAGCTCAGCCTTTCCTACGAGTTCTGATGACGAAGGTCTGGTGGAAAATCCACGGCTGGTGCGGCACGTATTGCGGGGGCTTCCTTGCCTTCGTGCTCATCACCGGCGGGTTTGCAATGCTTGCGCCACCCATCGAGCGGTGGGAAAATGCCAGAGCCGCCCCTTTCACGCCGGCCTCTTTCGATCCCTCAGCACTTGCTGAAACGGACGCCTCCACCATCAACGGTATCACCATTCCTGCGGACGACAGCGAGGCGGTACGTCTCTCTATCGAAAACACGGCCGAACCGTCCAATCCCTTTTTGCCCGGAGGCCCATGGCAGAGAAAAAGCGTTTTTCTCCATCCTGTTAGCGGCGCGGTTCTCGGCAAGATCGATGACGGCCGCCGCCTCTCCGAATTTTTCGCGACCGTCCACATCCGTCTTTTCGCCGGAACACCGGGTCGGAATCTCGTCGGCCTCTTCGGCTTCGCTTTGCTCGTCAACTCCCTCACCGGGCTTCTCCTGCTCGGGAAGTTCCTGCGCAACAAATCCCTCTGGATCATCAGGAAAAAATCCGCGCGTCTCGCCACAGCGGATCTCCACATGCTCGGGGGCACCTTGCTCCTGCTGCCCGCACTTGTTTTCGCAATCACTGGATTCTGGCTCGGGATGCAGGGTCGCCTCATGGAATGGACAGGCATGGAAAGACCGGGCATCCACCATCGTGAGCCGGTCATTGATGCGGTCGGCGACGCCAGTTTACCGCTCGATTACGCTGCCGTTCTCGCCGCCACGAAAAAGGTGTACCCGGAACTCATTGTCCGGCAGTTGCGCCCTTCCTCGGACGGGCAGGCCAGCATCGTCGCGACGGGGCGAACCAAGGGCATGTTTTACGAGCGGCTTTCGCAGACTGTCGTCCTCGACAAGCGCGACCTCGCGGTTCTCGATGTTCACAAGACCTCCGAAGCTGGCTTGGGCGACAAGCTGTTCTTTCTCCAGGAAGGCCTTCATTTCGGCGAATTCTGGGGTTGGTGGAGCCGCCTGCCCTACCTGCTTCTCGGCGTTCTGCTCGGGCTGCTTCCGGTCAGCGGATACCTCATCCGCCGCCTCCGTAGGAAGCAACCGCTGCGTCCGGTTTTCGCATGGACGGCTTTCAGTGCAGGATATCTCGCGGTGGCTTTGCTGGCTGTGAAAACCCAGGGCATCCCGTTCACCATGGCATGGGGAACGGTGGCGCTGTGGGTTTTTGTTGCGGGTCTGCTCATCGCTGCCGCTGTGCGAAAAGTCCGCGAGGCCGGCCAGACCTGAAAAACATTTCCATCCGGATGGGCCAGCCGGCTTAGGCACGGAGAGGGGTGAGGTTTTCGCCATGCGGAAAGGGTTGGGGACGGAGGACTCGAAGATGATCGAGCGCGGGTATGCGGCGATCAGAGGGGCAAGTGTCGAGCTGTCGTGGATGGTCATGGCCCTCCAGGTGGGATGCGAAGATATGCCTTTTCCCGATGGGCTGAAATGTGAAAGGATGTGGAATGATAAAGGCACTATTCCTCGGACTTTTCTTCGGAGGATCCGTTTTCGGAAAGACTCCGAATGTGGTGCTCGTGATCACCGATGACCAGGGATACGCGGCGGTGGGCGCACACGGACATCCGTGGATCAGGACGCCGAACATGGACAGGCTGCATGGCACGAGCACGGTATTTACTACGTTTCTAGTAAGTCCGACCTGTTCCCCGACGCGTGCGGCGCTGATGACAGGGCGGCATCCCATGAAAAACGGGATCACACACACGATATACGAGCGGGAGCGGTTGGCATTGGATGCCGTGACCCTCCCGCAGGTGCTTGCGAAGGCGGGCTACAAAAGCGGGATTTTCGGGAAATGGCATCTCGGGGACGAAGCGGAATACCAGCCGGGGAGCCGGGGCTTTGAAGAGGTTTTCATCCATGGCGGCGGCGGGATCGGTCAGGTATATCCGGGATCCTGCGCGGATGCGCCTGGGAACACGTATTTCGATCCGGTGATCCGTCACAACGGGCAGTTCGTAAAAACGAGGGAATTCTGTACGGACGTGTTTTTCGACAAGGCGATGGGTTGGATGGAGAAAATGAAGGACGGGGAGGAACCGTTTTTCGCATACATCGCGACGAACGCGCCGCATTCGCCTTACGTGGCGCCGGAGGAATCCAAGAAGCGTTTTTTAGAAATGGGTTTCGGCGAGGATGAGGCGGGGTTTTACGGGATGATCGAGAACATCGATGAGAACCTTGGCAAGCTCATGGCGAAGATGGACGAGTGGAAACTATGGGAGGACACGGTCTTCATTTTCATGAGCGACAACGGGATGGCCGGAGGGGTGGGCGATGCGCGGAAGGTGATGGGGAAGGATGCCGAAGGCAACAAGCTCAAGGGCTACAATGCGGGGATGCGCGGTTATAAAGGCAGCCTCGACGAAGGTGGTGCGAGGGTTCCGTTTTTTGTCCGGTGGGATGGGAAGACGGCTCCGGGAAAAGAGGTTTCGGAAGTCTGCGCCCATATCGACCTGCTACCGACCCTGGCGGGGATCGCGGGAGTGGATTTTCCCCGGGAACAGGTGGAGGGCAGGAGTTTCTGGCCGCTTGTCACCGAGGGGAAGGCGGAATGGCCGGAGCGCCTGCTCTTCGACCACAACGCCCGCTGGGAGCCAGGTGCGGATCCTGAAAAATCCAAGTGGACCACTTTTTCCGTCCGTAGCCCAAGATACCGACTCGTTGGCAAAGATCAGCTTTACGACATGCGTACTGATGGGAAACAGCGCGACAATATCGCCACGGAACATCCCGAAGTGGTTGCGGAGTTCATCTCCGGATACGAAAAATTCTGGGAAGAAACCAGGCCGCTGATGGTAAACGAGGATGTCCCGCTTGCGAAGAAACGTCCCTACCATGTCTGGTATGCGGAACAGATGGAAACCGGAGGCATACCGGAGGACGAGTAAGATCCGGACGGACGCATGGGATTCTGCTTTTTTTCCGGAAAACGTCGCAAGCGCTATCTATGCGTGGCGTTTGCGTCGTGTGAGGAGGCCAAGGGAGCCGAATCCGAGCAGTATCAATGAGGAGGGCTCCGGGATGATCGTGTCCGTAATCTGGATGTTATCAAAATATGCGGCACCGTCCGTATAGCTGCTGAAGCCTTGGTTCAAGCCAAAGCGCCCGTAGCTGAGATTGAGAGTTCCGCTGTAATCCAGAACGAGTGTGTTGTTGACGTAGAGCTTTGCGCTGTCGTTCGCGTCATCAAAACGATATTCGAAATTGTTCCAGCCACTGATGTTAAGACGGGGCTGACCGCACTGTCCGTGAAGCTCTGGACGTTCGTACTCGATCCGTTTCTGAGGTTTCTCACAAGGAGGCTAGAGCCGTTTGTGGACAAGGCCACGTCAAAGATTTTCACCCCGTCCGAAGCCCGTCCGAAGTCGATACGGCTGTTAAACTGGACGCTATTGGTTGTGTCCGTCTTGAGGACGTCAAAGGAAACAGTCGTGACCGAGTAATTGATCGTCGTGGACAGGGTTTTGGAAACACTTGGATTTCCCGAGTTGGTCGTGTCGCTCATCAGAAGGGAATTTGTCCCGGTTTTCGCCTGAGCGTTGGAGACTTCAACAACGGTATTGGCAGGCTCAGTCTTCGAAGAAAAAGTCCCGGTGCCGCTCCCGAAAACAGGATCGCTACCTGCGGTATCGGATTCGAAACCCGTTGAGAGCAGGACGGCTCCGTTGGAAACTGCGGCGGTGGCGGCTAAAGCGGCAAAGATGGTTTATGGGCGGAGGATTTTTTTCATGGGATTGATTTCAACGGAGCCGTATGTTGACGTTTCACGGGTGCAATTCTATTTTTCACTCCGTTTTCACACGCAGCACAGGGGGTGGGTTGGTCGCGTTCTCCTTGGATGAAAAGGCGTGCACGAGGCCGGAATTGGCGTTCTCATCGGTTTCCCGTAAAATCATGAGGGTGATGGATTTGTTGGTATCCGATTGGATGAAATCCGCCAGGTCCTTGCCGCTGATCATCCGGGTGCCGCGCTGCACTCCGCGGGGAATGGTGAAAGAGCCGAGGCGCACGGTCATCGCGGGATCCGGGCGGGTGGATTCTTCCATATCCGGATCGAGCGCGGGCGCGGTTTCCCATTTCATACCGTCTTCGCTCCAGAAATCCGTCTCGCCGTCGAGAAGGCCGTAAACAGTGAACTCGCTGTCATCCACGAGCGAAGCGTATCCCAGGTCGCTCGGCTCGATGTTCAGGACAAGCTCCGCATCCGCCACCGACGAAATATCGATCCCGGACATGTCGAATGAGAGATAGCCGACACGGCAGAGGTGCGGTTGTTTGGTCGTATATTTGACCCGGAAAAAAGACTCGCTGCCATAGCTGGCGGTATTCGGAGCGGAGGTCACGAACGTGTCCCTACCGTTTCCGAAAGATGTCGGGACACCATGCCAGCCTCCTACTTCCGCATAGGTGGCGTCGGGTTGCCAGCGGGTCGGTTCGGAACCGGGGCTCTCCGGACGCAGCTTCGTTTTCAGCAGGCCGCGGTCAATGGTACTGCCGGTGGTGAGTTGCTTCACGCCTTCCTCGCCTTTGTGCTCAACCTCGACGAGGCCTTCGAGAACCTGGACGAGGTATTTCCCGTCATCACTGGTAGAGAGGCCGAAACGGGTGCCGAGATCGACGATTTTTGCGTCCTTGGTGTCTATGGTGAAACCATGGGCGCTCTCCGGAACGTCCGCGACGAGGGTGCCGCTCACCAGGCGGGCGTTCATCTTGTCGAGAATTTCCAGGGTGGCTGGAGCCTCCAGGGTGATCTCCGCTCCGCTGTCGAAGAGGATCGTGGCGAGGCCTTCCAGAAGTTCAAGTTTGCCGGCAGGGACGTGGCTGCCCTCCGCGGTGGGGAGTGTGGAGGAGGCCCATTTGCAGTGGGTGGATTTTGACAGGACTGCGACACCTGATGGTGCGTTGTCTACGGGGAGGCGTGCTGTTTGGAAAATGAAGAGCCCCAGGAACACGCAGGCCGCGGCGGCAAGGCCTATCATCGGGATGATGTTACGCGGTCTCCCAGAGCTTTCCGGTGTGAGTTTCATTTCATCGAGCAGCCGGGGGTCGCGACGCAGTTCGGCATCCATTAGAAGGGACTCGGCCATGAGTCTCACGAGATCCGGGTGGGTGGACGACAGGGTGTTCAGCTCTTCCGCTTCGGAAGCGGAAAGCGGGATGTCGCGGGATTTCTCGCAAAGCATGAGAAAACGCGCTCGAGTGGCTTTGTTGGATTGGTTCATGATAGAGTCGTTTCGGACGAAAGGCGGGTGTTGATGCAATCGAGGAGGCTGAGGCGGAGGCGGCTGAGGGCGCGATACACGGCGCCGGGCGTGCTGTTCATTTTTTTCGCAATGTCGTCCACTTCCATCTCCTCCTGGTAGCGCATGAGCATCAATTTCCGGTGCTCTTCCTTCAGGTGGTTCAGGCAGGATTGGAGGGCTTGTCTGCGGAGGTATTCGTGATCGGTGATTTCGGCGATCTCCTCGCCGACCATATCAAGCATCTCGTCACTGAGAGGGAGGTGCTGTTTTTTCTTTTTCCGGCGATAGCCGAGGATCTGGTGGAAGGCGATTTTCCTGGCCCACGCGATGAAATTCGTTCCTAGCTGGAACTTGGAAAACGAACGCCACATGACCATTTTCGTCTGCTGGAGGATGTCGTCGGCATCCGCCTGGTGCGGCACAAGGCCATATACATACAGGGAAAGGGAGCGGTCGTGCGCGGAGAGGAGTTTCAGAAACTCCGTGCTGTGATCGCTTTCCTCTTCGATGTCGGAGCTAGGGTCGATATCCATCGTCTTCACAGGAACTAGGCGGCTCGCGGGTGGTTTTGGACATGGAAATTTTTGTAATTCTGTCCAAAAACATGCATTCCACGACTAGATAGGGTAGAGTGACGAACCACCTAAGCATGAGTATGACAAAACCCAAGAACCCCTGTCCGGCGATCACGGCTGCGGGACTCCTCCTTTGCTTCCCCGCCCTGCTGGCGGCCGCTGAAGCTGGCAGCACTGCGGAGAAGATGAAATTTTTCGAGACCCGCATCCGTCCCGTGCTGGCGGAGAACTGCTACGAATGCCACGGCGAGAAAAAGCAGAAGGCCGGTCTGCGCCTTGATAACATCGCTCATATCATGGCGGGCAGCGATGACGGGGAAGTGCTTGTGAAAGGCGATGCGACGAAATCCCTGATGTTCACTGCCATCAGCTACTCAGATCCTGATCTCCAGATGCCGCCGAAGGACAGGAAGCTTCCGGCGAGCCAGATCGATGACATCAAGAAGTGGATCAACATGGGCGCTCCTTGGCCGGAAACCGAGGTTGTGGAGGTGGCGAAAGCCGGGGAATTCACGAAGGAGGAAAAGGAATGGTGGTCCTTTCAGCCGCTCAAAGACGTGAAACCTCCCGCCATCACTGACGCGACAGGAATTGCGAAAAATGACATCGATCATTTCATCCTCGCGAAGTTGGAGGAAAACGGCCTCAAACAGGCTCCTGAAGCCGCTCCCGAAGAACTGGTGCGCCGCCTCTATTTCAACCTCCACGGGCTCCCCCCTACTCAGGCGCAGCTTGAGGCCTATCTGAAGGATGAGAACCCTGACAAATATTCAAAACTCGTCGATGAACTCCTCGCCTCCCCACGTTACGGCGAGCGCTGGGGTCAGCACTGGCTCGATCTCGCACGCTACGCGGAGTCCGACGGTTACCGCCAGGACGGCTACCGTCCGGACGCGTGGCCATACCGCGACTATGTGATCAAGTCCTTCAACGAGGACAAGCCTTACGACCAGTTCGTCCGCGAGCAGCTCGCAGGGGACGAGATCGCCCCCGAAGATCCGGATGTCCTGGTCGCCACCGGTTATCTTCGCAACGGCATTTACGAATGGAACCAGGCGGATGCGGAAACCCAGCGCGAGATCATCGAGACCGAACTCGCCGACGTGACCGGCGAGCTTTTCCTCGGCCTCAGCTACGGCTGCGCGAAATGCCACGACCACAAGTTCGACCCCATCCTCCAGAAGGATTATTTCCGCATGCGTTCCTTCTTCGCACCCGTGCAATGGCGCGACGACCTGCCTCTCGCCACCGCCGAGGAAAAAAAAGCCCATGCCGAGGCGATGGCGAAATGGGAGGAGGAATCAAAAGTCGCCCGGGAGGCCTGGGAAGAGGAAGCAAAGAAAGCGTATGCTTCCGGTCGCAAGAATGCCCTGAAATATTTCCCGCCGGAGGTTCAGGAAATGGCCAACAAGCCTGAGGTCGAGCGCACTCCCTATGAGAAACAGATCGCCTATCTCGTCGATCGCCGCATCGAAGTGGAAGAGGGACGCTCGCTGAGCGGCCTCCAGGATAAATCAGAGAAATACAAAGCCTACAAGCCTTTCCTCGACAAGAAACCCAAGCCCCTTCCGACCGCCTTCGTCGCCACCGACGTCGGCACCGAGGCACCTCCGACGACAATGGAATCGCGCCGTGGCAGCACTGTGATCGAACCCGGATTCCTTACCATCATTGCCCCGGATGATATCAAGGTGGAACCCCTTGCCGACAAGAACTCCACCGGCCGCCGCACCGCCCTCGCTAACTGGATCACCAGCCCGGAAAACCCTCTTTCCACGAGAGTCATAGTCAACCGCGTCTGGCAATACCACTTCGGCCGCGGACTCTCCGTGCATACCAGTGATTTCGGGAAACTCGGCGAAGCCCCAACCCACCCCGAGCTGCTCGACTGGCTCACCAACGGCTTCATCGAAAACGGCTGGAGCATGAAATGGCTGCACCGCCAGATTCTCAAGACCCAGACCTACCGCCAGTCATCGCTCGTGGCATCCACCGAAACGACAGACAAAGTCGATCCCGAAAACAAGCTGCTCTGGAGAATGCGCCCACAGCGTCTCGACGCCGAGCAAGCCCGCGACGCCCTGCTCTTGCTCAGTGGCGACCTGAAGGAAAAAACCGGCGGCCCACCCAGCGGCGGAACCAGCCCCGTGGCCTCCATCTACACGAAGAAACAGCGCAACAACCCCGACGAGTTCCTCTCACGCTTCGATTCACCTCCCGGCTTCCTCAGCGTCGCCAAGCGCGAGACCACCAATACGCCGCTGCAGAGTCTTCTCATGATCAACGGCCCGTGGCCGCTCCAGCGCTCAATGTCCATGGCGGATTCCCTCGCGAAATCCAACCCTGGTGCCACAGCGGCTGAACTCGCCGACAAGGCCATCTCCACCGTCTATGGCCGCGATGCCAGTCCGCTTGAGGTGGAACACGCCACCGATTTCCTTGATAGTCAGCAGAAGATCATCGAAGCCGATCGCGGTGGGCAGAAAATCCGAAGCGAGCCGACCACCGACGGCAGCCCGCTTGTCGATGCCACGGAATTATTTCGGCAGCGCTGTCGGGAAGGGGAGCAGTCCGTGTATTTCAAGGAAGGAACCCCCTTCGAGAAACTCACCCTCAAACCCGCTGCCGAGAAGGCCTCGAGTTCACCGTCGAGGCCATGATCAATCTCGAAGGAGTCTATAACAGCGGTGCCGTGCGCACCCTGTTCTCCCGCTGGAACGGCGACACCACCGCCAACGGTTGGGCCGTCGGCGTCACCAGCGCGAAATCTCGCTTCGAGCCGAACCTGCTCATCGTCCAGGCCGTCGGCGGCGATTTCCAGGATGCGCAGATGTCCGAGGTGCTTAACTCCGGGCTGAAAATCCTATCCGAAAAGCCCTATTACGTCTCCGTCAGCTTCGTCAACAAGCCTCTCGAAGGTGAGGCCGCCGGAGGCCATATCATCTTCCGCGTGAAGGATCTGAGCGATGCCAGCGCCGCGATGCAGGTCTCGAAAATCCCGCACTCTCTCGAAAGGGACTACGTGAACAACAGGTTCCAACTCACTCTCGGTGGTCGCTCCGCATCATCCGGCAACGAATGGTTCGGCGCAATCCATCGTGCCACTCTCACCGATGGTGTGCTCGCTGAATCCGAGCAGACCTTTCAACCCGGAAACCACGCCCGTCATCTCCCTCGCCGCGAACGACTTTATCAGTTCGGGAAACAAAACCTATTCCTGGTCGAAGGGAGCGGATTCCGTGGCGAAATCGGGCAAAGTCCAGCAAGACCGAAGCCCTTGGCGATCTCTTTCACGCCCTCATCAACTCCAACGAATTCCTCTACCTGCCATGATTCCCACACTACGAAAAACTCACCACCCGCCGTGATTTCCTGAAAGCGCGGAGGCGCTGGCTTTGGTGCTCTCGCACTCTCCGGCATACTCGGCGACACGAATGTCATGGCCGCCCTAGGCAACCAGGGCAGCCTCGACAACCCTCTCATGCCGAGGCTCCCGCAGCTTCCTGGCACCGCGAAACGCGTCATCTTCCTTTTCATGGAAGGCGAGCCCCTCCCACCTCGATCTCTGCGATCCGAAGCCCCTGCTCAACGAACTTGCCGGAAAGCCCCTCCCGCAGAGTTTCGGAAAAGTCATCACCGCCATGGGCGAGGCCGGTTCCGACCTGCTCGGCACCAAGCGCACCTTCAAGCAGCACGGCAAAAGCGGGCAGTGGTTCTCCGACTGGATCCCGCACATGGCCGAACTCGCCGGACGACTGGACCGTCATCAAGTCCTGCGTCCAGGACGGTATCAACCACGCCGGTGGCGTCTGCCAGATGAACACCGGCTCCATCATCGGCGGCCGCCCCTCGCTCGGCTCATGGGTCAGCTACGGCCTTGGATCTGAAAACCAGAACCTCCCCGCCTTCGTCGTCTCGAAGGACACCGACGCGCAGGTAGTCAACGGCTCCCGGAACTGGGGCAGCGGCTTCATGCCAGCCGTTTTCCAAGGCACCCTCCTCGACTACGGCAACCAGCCCTTCGCCCACCTTAACACCCCGAAAGGCGTCAGTAAAAAACGCCAGAAAGCAAAGCTTGCCTACCTCGACCAGCTCAACCAGGCGCACCTCAAGGGCCGCGAGGAAAACACCGAACTCGATGCGAAGATCAAGAGCATGGAGCTCGCCTTCCGCATGCAGGCCACCGCACCGGAGGCGGTCGATCTCTCCCTCGAAACCGAAGCCACGAAATCCCTCTACGGCATGGACGAGGAGCACACGGAAAACTTCGGTCGCATGTGCCTTCAGGCGCGCCGCCTCGCCGAGCGCGGCGTCCGTTTCATCCAGCTCTACCACGGAGCGGGCAGCAAATGGGATTCCCACAACGATCTCGAAGGGAATCACTCCAAGCTCTGCGCCGCGGTGGATAAGCCGGTGGCCGGACTCATAAAGGATCTCAAGCAGCGCGGCCTCCTGGAGGACACCCTCGTCATCTGGGGCGGCGAATTCGGACGCACCCCCATGTCCGAGAAAGGCACCGGTCGCGACCACAACCCCACCGGCTTCTCCATGATGTGGGCGGGCGGCGGCGTCGCTGGCGGCCAGTCAATCGGCGAAACCGACGAGCTCGGCCTCCGCGCCGTGAAAGACAAGCTCCACGTCCACGATCTCCACTCCACCGTCATGCACCTTCTCGGCGTCGATCACACCAAGATTGATCTTCAACAACAAAGGCCGCCCGGAACGGATCGACCAGAACGAAGGCCACGCCTTCGAGGGCATCACCGGGAAGGTGTGATCCGTATGCCTGATTGACAAAAGGATCACGGGAAACTCCTATATCAGGAGCCCCCAGAGGGCATCCCCATGAAAATCCCAGCCGCAGCCATCGCCGTCTCAATCATGATCACCCTTTGTCCAGCGCAGGATGCACATCAGGACGCCATGGCCGGAGGGGAAATGGACGCGGCTCAGGCGGAGAAAATGGAAGCCATCCTCGCGGAAAATCCCGACGACATTTCCACCCGCACCAAGCTCCTCGGCTACTATTTCCTGCACCGGCGCGGAGCGGAAGGCGCCATCGAGAAACGCCGCGGGCATGTCCTCTGGGTCATTGCCAACCATCCTTCCTCCGAACTCGCCGCGCTCCCCTATTGCGGCATGAATGCACACTTGGATCCCGAGGGCTATGTGGAGGCGAAAAAGCTCTGGACAAGGCAAACCGAAGCCCATCCCGACGATCCAGACGTACTCGGAAACGCCGGCGGCTTCTTCCAGCTCCAGGACAGGAAGCTTGCCGACGATTTCCTCCAGCGCGCCCTCAAGGCCGATCCCGGAAACCCCGACCGCGCGGACAAACTCGGCCAGTTTTACGCCCTTTCCCGCGATGCGGCGGACGCCCCCCTCGCCCTCACCCATCTCGAGGACGCGCAGGAGGCGGACAAGGATGAAATGTCCCGCTTCTACCGCCTGTCCCAGCTCGCGAAAGCCGCCCACAAGGCCGGAGATTTGGACAAAGCCGGGCGCTACGCCAAAGAGGTGATCGCGAAGGCCGCCCTCCATTCCAAGGACTGGAACTACGGAAACGCCATCCACCACGGCAACAACATTCTCGGCCTCTGCGCCCTTGCTAAAGGTGACATCGCCCTCGCTGAGACCCACCTTATCCTCGCCGGTAAGACCCCCGGTTCGCCCCAGCTCGATTCCTTCGGCCCGAACATGCTCCTCGCGAAAGATTTGCTGGTAAAGGACAGGAAGGAAGTCGTGTTGGAATACCTCGGCCTGTGCCGCGCCTTCTGGGAAATGGGCGGCGACAGGCTCGACAAGTGGACCAGGGATGCCAACGCCGGAGAGATCCCGGATTTCGGTGGGAATCTGAACTACTGAGGAGTCCCCGGCGCGGCTATTAATGGCAGGCGGTGGGATGAGTGTGACCACGTGATGCCACGGGTCTCCGGCAGCTTGCCGCAAGGCTTTGGCAACTTGCCACAAGGCTCCGGCAACTTCCCACGAGGCTCCGGCAACCTGCCAAGAGGCTTAGGCAATGTTTCCCGGGGCTTTGGGAAGCTGCGGGAGGGTGTCGGGAGCTTGTCTCATGCGCGCTCCGGGAACTTTTGTTTCCAGATCTCCAAGGATTCCCGGATCTCCTCGCTCTCTCGGGTGGGGCTGAGTTCCCAGACGAGGGGGCAGTCCTTGGGGAAATGCCTGAGGATTTCCGTGTAGTCGAGGGTGCCGGTGAACGGCGTGCGGTGGTCGCGGGCTGGCCATTGCACGTCATGGACATGGCCGCCGATGAGGTGGGGAGAGATCGTTTCCAGCCACTCGTAATGGTCGAGCAGACCGAGGTTGTGCTTGAGCTGGACATGGCCGAAATCGTGCCAGTAGCCGACCCACGGGTTGTCTTGGAAATGCTGCTGGAGTTTCACCATTTCGCGCTCGTTGGGCATGTCCTCGAAGCGTGAGCGTGACTCCACGGCGAGCTTCACTCCATATTCCTCCGCCTTGGGCGCGAGTTCTTCGAGGGCTTCGATGGCACGGTGATAGTAAAGGGGCGCGAGCTTCTCCCGCTTTTTGATGAACTTTAACTTCTGTTTGATATAGGAGGGATCGCGTTGCTCTCCTGCGGCGACCATTTTGGTCAGCGGTTTGGTGAATTTGGCAGAATTCATGGGGGCGGAGCCCATGTGGAGAACGATATATCGCGCCTTGAACTCCGCGGCGAGCTCGAGGGTTTTCAGGGTCATCTCCATCGCCCGTTTCCTGTCGAAAGGGCGGTGCGAGGTGTACTCATACGCGTCAGGCGCATCGATCATGACCTCCACCGGTGAAGGGAAGTAATTGTGCACCCCCGAGCAGGTGAACATGCCTGCTTCATACGCTTTCCGGATGCCAGGGATTTTCGCGACGGTCATGCCGTGGGACAACTCGATGTTGGAAAAACCGAGGTCGGTGATTTCCGCGATCATCGCCTCACCGTCGGTATGGCGGCTGTTGTTCCAGCAGGAGGAGAAGGCGAGCATTGATTTTGTGTCAGTGATCCAGAGGAGCGGAATCCGTACCGCCAGGGTAGCGGATGCTGTCGACAAGATCCGTGATGTGTTTCGGCGTGGCAGGAGTAAAATGGGAGACGGTGAACGATACGGCGAAGTTCAATAGCATGCCTATCGTCCCTATGCCCTCGGGCGAGATACCGAGGAAATACTGGTCAGGCGTCCCCGTGCCGAGTCCCGGTAGGCCGAACTGGAAATAAATGATGTAGAGGAGGGTGAAGGTGATTCCGCAGACCATGCCTGATATTCCTCCGTATTTGTTCACCCGCTTGGAAAAAATACCCATCAGGAGGGTGGGAAAAAACGAAGATGCGGCGAGTCCGAAAGCGAATGCGACGGTCTTGGCTACAAATGACGAGGGAGGATTGATCGCGAAGTAACTCCCGACGACCAGGGCGCCGAAAGAGGCGATGCGCGCCCACCTGATCTCCTCCCTGTCGCTGAGGCCGGGCTTGACGATTTTTTTCATCAAATCGTGCGATACCGATGTCGAGAGCACGAGCAGGAGGCCGGCCGCGGTGGATAGTGCCGCGGCGATGCAGCCGGCCATGAGCAGACCGATGACCCATCTGGGCGTGTTGCCCATATAGGGGCTGGCCATGACCATCATGTCCGCGCCGAACCATAGCTCGTTGGGATTGTTGGACACGATATCGTTCTTCAGAAGGCGCTGACCGTAAATTCCACGCCGGCTGTGCGGTCGAGCCGTCGAAGTCCGGCGTGGTTCCTGCGAAAACTGCGGAGTCCTTTTTGGAATCGGATTTTCCGGCTCCGAGATACTGGATCCTCCCGTCGTTATTCTTGTCGACCCAGGCGAGTTGTCCTGTGTCCTCGAATTCCTTCATCCATTTGGGAGCCTCGGCGTAGGAGGTGTCGTGAAGACTCTCGATGAGGTTGACGCGGGCGAAGGAGCCTACGGTTGGCGCGGTGAGATAGATGACGGCGATGAAGGAGAGGGTCCGAGTATGCGGATTTACGCACGGCTCTGACATCCTTCACCGTGAAGAAACGGACGATGACGTGCGGGAGTCCCGCGGTGCCGCACATGAGCGCGGCAGTGATGCAGAACATGTCGATGGTGCTGAGGGAGCCATCGGTGTATTTCGCGAAACCGAGTTCCGTATTGATGTTGTCGAGTTTTTCCAGAAAAGGAACCGAGCCTCCGTCGCCCTGATACTCCCCGATGAAGCCGAGCTGCGGAATGACGTTTCCGGTGAGTGTCATCGCGATGAAGACGGCCGGGAGTATGTAGGCGAAGGCCATGACGACGTATTGCGCCACCTGGGTGTAGGTGATGCCCTTCATGCCCCCGAGGCCGGCGTAGAAAAAAACGATGGCGGCTCCGATCAGGACTCCCAGCCAGATCTCGATTCCGAAGAGCTGGGCGAACACGATTCCCACTCCACGCATCTGGCCCATGATATAGGTGAGGCAGATGAAAATGGCGCACACGACGGCGACGAGACGGGCTGTCTGCGAATAATAACGGTCACCCACGAAATCAGGAACGGTGGCCTTACCGAATTTCCGCAGAAAGGGCACCATGAGGACGGTGAGGAGGACGAATCCTCCGGTCCAGCCCATCAGGAAGCGCGATCCGTCATATCCGGAAATCGAGAGGGAGCCGGCCATGGATATGAACGTCGCGGCTGACATCCAGTCCGCGGCGGTTGCCATTCCGTTGGTCAGCGGAGAAACGCCACCACCGGCGGTATAGTATTCCGTTGTCGAGCCCGCGCGGGATCTGATGGCTATGAGGATATAGGCCGCGAACGACAGGCCGATGAAAAGGTAGTTCCAGGCGTTTTGGGTCATTTGTTCCTTACAAGAAGATTGGAGGGGCGACGAGAAGAGGAGAGTTCGTTGGTTATTTCTCCAACTGTCCGTCAAGTCTCGCCATCACATGCGCATAGGCGATCAGGATGAGGACGAACGTGATGATGGAACCCTGTTGTGCCATCCAGAACCCGAACGGAGCGTTGCCAATCCTGGGGAAATTATCATCCAGCCATGGTCGGAAAAGGATTCCACATCCGAAGGAAGCCAGAAACCAAACTGACAGGAGGATGATCACCCACCTGATGCTGTGCGACCAGTAGTCGCGTTTCTCGTCTTCGGTAGGGATTCTGCTCATCAGGGAAACGTTCTGGGTTTCCCAAATGTCTAACGACCCCCTACCAACCTGAAAAGGATAAAGCAGAAGAACCGTCTGCTCCGTTGCGTCCTAGTAATCGCCTGGCTCGGGACGATAAAGAATCATCCGCGCGTCGCCACGGTCGAAGGCAAGCCCTTCACCGGTGCGTGATACTTTCCAGATGCCTTTGGCGACGGCGTTCCTGGAGCCGCTTTCATACTGATTTCCTATTGCCAGCGTGGAATCACCGGAAAAAAACTGCCACACCATGGGACGCACCGAAACATCCGGATTCTGCCTTACCGAGATGACCACGGTTCCGCTACTCGTCGTCGAGGTAAGGCCGGAGCCGAAGTCCAGGAACCATTCGGTCTGAGTAGTGGCAGGGAAAAGCGGATCGTTGCTTGCCGCGACTTTATAAATTCCACTCAACACCGAGACTTGGCGATCCGGTATATCAGCGCGGGCATCAGTGACGGAAAAGGCAAGTGTTGCCGACAGAATCGCGGCGGCGACTGGGAATTTGAGGCGGGCGATCGTTTTCATGCCTTTCACCTAGCTACACGTGCGCCGAATCATGAACCGTTGGTTTCTCAATGATATGACAAGGGAAAGTCCCCACCTTGGTGGCTTTTGTGTTGCATTTTGCCCCGGCGGACTGCGAAACGAACGGCTTTTTAGCGGAAACGCTCGGGAACAAAGCTGAGATCGGTGGTTTCAGCGACTGCCAGGTCAATCTGTGCTGCTATCACCGAGGGATGAACCGGTGGCTGATAGTCGCGGAGTGCGATGGTGAGTGCCGCCTCGGCATCGGCGGCACCGGTTCGCAAGGAGCGGTACATCCTCACGGAAAGAGCTTCCGCCGCACCGGGTGTGAGGAGGTCGGGTATCTGGGAGCGGAAAACCACGGGGAGTTCCTTATCCAAGATCACGCCGCGGCGTTTCGCGAGGGCGCGGATGAGTCGGTAGCCTTCTTCGGGGGTGGCCGTCGGGAAAAGCGGGATTTTCACGTCGATACGACCCGGGCGTTTGAGATCCACCTCCACGAGATCGGGGCGGCTGGTGGCGAGCGCCCAAAGGATTTTCCCACGCTTGCTGGAATCGCTCATGCGCTCCGCCATCATTCCGTAGACACGCCCGGAGACTCCGGAATCGCCGGAATCGGAACTGCGGCGGCCCAATGCCTGGTCGGCCTCATCGACAAATACGATGCAGCGTCCCAGCGCGTCGAGGAGGCGGAAGATCTTTCCAGATTGCTCTCGGTGGAACCCACCCATTTGTCGCGAAAGTTCTTCATCTTCACGACGGGCACTCCCGCTTCTCCCGGCAAGGCACTCGACCATGAATGTTTTCCCGGTGCCGACCGGGCCGCAGAAGAGGTAACCCATGGGGAGGGCCTCCAGGTCTCCCGCGTTCCAGAGCGCGATATCCTGGCGGAGCCATTCCTTGATGGAATCCTGGCCGTGAAGATCGTCGAGGGTGCGGTCTCGGCTTGATGAATTCGATCAGTCCTTGGGTGTCCTTTTCCACCAGGTCTTTTTTCAACCCGACGAGATCCTGGGGAGTGAGTTCCGTGCCGTGATGATGGCGCGATTGGAGCAAGGTCTCGATGGATGAGAGGCTGGCTCCGGCCAGAGCGGCAGCCGGTCGGGAAAAATCTGTTCCGAAAGGGGCCAGCGGGACAGGGTATTTCGTCGCGAGATGGGTGAGGGCAGGAAGAATTTCAGCCTTTTCCGGGAGGGGTACGGCGATGCGTGACGACTGCGGATTGCTTGAGACGAGCGGGTGGAGGCCGTTGAGATTTTCCGCGAGGAGAAAGGTGGTGCAGTGTTGTTCCGCGATGGAGGAATCCGCCGCCCAGTCGCGGAGTTGGCTGGCGATGGCGCTCAGCTCGTAGGCCGCGCCGCCGGCGGAAGGCGGGACGATCAGTCCGGTATTCCTCACAATTACGGCGACTCTAGTAGCACGGCCGGCTTGATGCGCGCGACGTTCGCGCAGAATCGGAGGTAATGGGTGATGATGTGGATGGCTTCGCGGGGCGTTTTCGGGAAACTCGATTCCTTGGTCGCGAGCGGCCACTCGGCGAAGCGCTCTCCGCCCTTTTCCACGCGAATCCCGTTTCCCAGATCATATCCGAGCACGACATCGAATCTACCTAGCAAACGTTCGCGGAGATACTCGGCCAGCGAAACGAAGCGGTGACTTCCATCGTCGGCCGGGAGAAGCTGCAGGTCATCCACGTTCCCGTGAAGGATGAACTGGCAGCTCGCCCCGGACTCGTAAAGATCGATGACCTCGGTTGCCCAGGAGGGGAGGCTCATGACCGATCCTCCCATTTCAATCCGGGCACGCGGGGGATCAGGGTCGGATCGTGCGCAAGGACGGCGGCCGCGACATTGGTTTCGATCAGGTAGAGCATCAGTAGGGGCGTGGTCTGGGCGGCAGGTCAGTGGCGCTCCCGGTCGCCGACTGGAGTCATGCGGACGACATCAGGCGGGTCGCGTTGAACCAGCCGACTGATGCCGATGCTTCTTATTCCGGAGACATTTCCTTTTTCACCTCGCTCGCTGGAGTTTCGGACGTGCCGGGCATAGGCATGCCGAGCTCGGCCGCGAGGTCTGCCAGGGCGATGTCTTCGAGGGCTTCGCGTTCGGCGGCTTTTTCCTGGAAACGGGATGTGTCGATGCTGTCGCGGGCTACCCTGGCACGCCCGGCGGCCTTGGTGTTCTCCTCATCAACCATGGTGGAGAGGCGGTCGAGGGTGTCACCGGAGCCGCCGATCTCGGTGAGCATGCCGCTGGCCATTTCGTTCATTTCGGCGAGGGCCTTGTTCATCTTCATGCCATCGAGATCCTTGCGGAGGTCTTCGATTTTGGTGCGGGCGGATCTGATCGCCGAATCGCGGGACATGACGAGTTCCTTGTAGGTTTTCTCGGCGTCGCCGAGCTGGGAGCGGTTGTCGGCGAGATCCGCGCGGACTCGCTGGAGTTCGACGGCGATTTCACCGGCCAGGCGCTGGTTTCCTGCGCGGATATTGGCAGTGGCCTTCGCCTTGAGGTCCTGTTCCTCGGCTTCCTGGCGTTTCACCTGGGAGATGAGTTTCTCGCAAAGACCGGCGTGGGCGGAGAGGCCGGTGTTGAACTGGGAAATCTGCTTGCGGAGGTTTTCCTTCTCGAGTTCCAGAAGAGCTTCGGGATTGCGTTTCTCCATACCGGAGACGAACAGGCCGAGAAAGCCGCGGAAGATGTTGGAGAGGCGTTTGAACATGTCTGGTCTGGGTGTTGGATGTTGTTTTGGCCGATGTAGGAGGGATCGCTCCCCGGCTCTTATCGCCTTTCTGATCCGGATTGTCGAGGGGGTAGCGGAATGTGGAAGCCGGAAATTAAATCGGGCGTTGCGGTCGACTTGAAAGGAGCCATCGTATTGACCATGAAATGGAACTATACGAACGTGGGCGCGGCATGTCTGGCGGTCGGAATCGCAGGATTTCTAGCGGAGAAAATCTCCGGAGGTGACAGCCCGCCAACCGAGGCCGAGAGACTTCTCAGCCGTGCCGACCAGGTGGCCGGCGAACGCCTGACAGGAAGCCGGGGGACGGATGGCCGCGATATCTCCGCGCGCAATCGCGCCGGGTTGGATCATTCCGACAGCACGTTTGACGAACGCCTTGCGAATATGGAGGAAATCATACGCGGAGAGAACGCGTTGGATCGCGGGCGGGCGATGCTTTCCTGGATAGACTCCCTCGCGCCGGATGAATTCGAGGCGGCGGTGGAGCGTTTCCGCAGCCTAGGCCTGACCGATGCCAGGCTCGGCGAATATGCGATGCTGCTCACGGCCTGGGCGGAACTGGATCCCACGGCCGCTCTCGCCTATACCACGGAAAACACACGTGGCGGAATGGCCACCGGAACCGTCCTCACCGCCTGGGCCAGTCGCGATCCCGAAGCCGCGATCGCCTGGGCCAGGGCGAACCACGAGGGAGATGACGCGAACCCCTATCTGACTGGTATCATCCGCGGGCTGGCGGAGACCGACCCCGCCCGAGCCACGGCACTACTCCAGGATCTCCCCTTCAGCCGCGAGCGTGGCGAGGCTCTTGATGCGATGATGCCGCACCTGTTGCGAATGGGTGCGGATGCCGCGAAAGACTGGATCGCGGAACTCGGCGACGAGAGACTGCGCGACGGAGCGATGGCCCGTTTCGCCGAGACCATGGCGAGGGATGACCCCGAAGGAACGGCGACCTGGCTGCTTGCCAATCTCGGCGAGGCCTCCACCCGGAGCGTGGACGAGGTCTTCGAGCAATGGGCGGGAAAAGACATGCCGGCCGCGAAGTCCGCGTTTGAAAAACTGCCGGAAGGAGCCGCCCGCTCGCGTGCGTTGCGGGGACTGGTGAACATCCAGGCCAGGGAGAACCCTCAGGCTGCGGCGAATCTGATGAACAGCTATCCGAACGATATCGACGATCGCATGGTGCAGCATTTCGTCTGGAGATCATTCGACGACGCGCCTCAGGTCGCTGTCGGCCAGATCGGCCTGATGGGTGCGGGGGGGCGGCAGAACCGCATGTATGAACGAACCCTCGGGGCATGGCTCGAACGCGACCAGGCGGCGGCTCTCAGATGGATCGATTCCGCGAAACTCCCCGACAGTGTCCGCAAAAACCTGGAAAGGGGACGCGAGCCATGAGGGCGAGGCTTCGGGATATTCCTAATTACCCTAGGATTTGACTCCCCCGCCGGGAGGGTGTCTGATGGCGCCGTGATCCCGGAAATGATAGTCCAGCTCCTCGCCCTGTTCGTGACAGTAGGAACCTTCCTGCCCCTCTGTCGCTGCGACCACTGGATGATACGCGCGTGGGATTTCCCGCGGCTTCAGCTTTTCTTTCTCGGACTCGCGCTGATCCCGGCTCTACTCATTTTCAGTTTCAACGACGGCAACCACGGGCCCGACTGGATCATCGCAGGAATGCTTGCCGCCGCGCTGGCGTTTCTCGGTTTCCTGATCTGGCCCTACACGCGGCTGCACCCCAGGCAGGTGCTCCCGGGGAGTGGGAAAAACGGGATACGTCTCCTTGTATCCAACGTCCTCATGTCAAACCGGGAGAGCGGAAAACTGCTTTCCCTGATCAACGAGAAGCAGCCGGATATCTTCATCGCGCTGGAAACAGACGCCTGGTGGAATGACAAACTCGCTACGGTCGCCGAGGACTATCCCCACTCCGTGGAGCTTCCCCAGGACGACACCTACGGGATGGTGATACGATCCCGTGTCGAGCTCATCGATCCGTCCGTGGAATACATCATCCGGGAGAATATTCCCTCGATCCATTTCAAGGTTCGGATGGGATACGGTGCGACGGTTACAATCCACGCGGTTCACCCGAAACCGCCGTTCCCGGATGAGGACGAGACCTCCACCGATCGCGATGCGGAGCTGCTCGTCGTCGGAAAACGCGTGAGGGAACATGGTGGTCCCACCATCGTGCTGGGTGACCTGAACGACGTCGCTTGGTCCCACACGACCCGTATGTTCCAGCGGATCAGCGGTCTCCTTGATCCACGGGTGGGGCGGGGTCTTTTCTCCACGTTCCACGCCTGGCACCGCTTCATGCGATGGCCGCTGGATCACGTTTTCATCTCGGATGAATTCCGTGTCCGTCATCTCGAACGGTTGCCCAACGTTGGCTCCGACCACTTCCCCATACTCGCGGATTTCTCTTTCGAGCCCGGTGGTGAGAACGAGCAGGAGACCCCTGATCCTGACCCCGGTGACAGGGAGGAGGCGGACGAGAAGATTTCCGCCGCTCACGCCAAGGCCTAATCTCCGCCGGTCAGCCCGGCCGCCTCGTCACGTTCCTTCCAGCGCGGCTTCGTCCCCTCGCCGCCGGATGTCGGCCAGCCCTCGCGTTGCGCGCCGCGGATGCCGTCGTCGGCCTCGGTCTGATCGTGGAAGAGATGGATCTGTGTATCGAATGGCATGTCGATCTCCGCCTCGTCCAGCGCCTTTTTCATGGCCATGATGACCTTCGAATGCGTATGCGCCACGTCGGTGCGGCGGCTGTTCGTCCACCAGCGCGCGCGTATGGTCACCCAGCTCGCCGCAAGATCCCATGGAAGAGCCTCTGGAGCGGGTTCGTCCACAACACCGTCGACAGTTAAGAGAGTTTTCCGTATCACCTCGCAGGCCTCGTCGATGTCATCGCCGTATCCGATGCCTATGTCATACTCGCTCCTGCGAAACTCGTGGGCTGTGCGAACCAGGACCGAGTTGGTGTATATGTCGCTGTTCGGCACGACGATTCGCTGGCCGTCGTAGGTCTTTATGATCGTGGCCCTGGTCTCGATGCGCTGCACCGTGCCCTCATGGCCGTTCACAGAGATCTGATCGCCCACCTGGAAAGGCTGACGCAGAAGGATGAGAAGACCCGCGAGCCAGTTCTGGAGAATGTCCTTGAAGGCGAAACCTATGGCCACCGAGCTGACGCCAAGCCCCGCGATCAGATCACCCGGCTTGAGTGAGGGTATCACGATGGTCGCAGCCAGGAGAAATCCGAGTAGGATCACCATCCATTTCACAAACCCCCCGAGAACTTCGCCGAGATTGGAGCGCTCCATTTTTTCCGATTGCCTGAAAATCAGTTTTTTAACCAGGCGCGCAACTAGCCAGAAAATGATGAAGACGACGATCGCCACCACGATGTTCGGGAGAAGTCTGACCGCACCGTCCAACCAGGAGTCCACCCGCTCCCAGGCTGCCGCCGGATTCAGATCGACCTGTCCCGGAACGTCCTCTGCCTTCGATATCGCTTCTTCTGCCATCGCGGAAGCTAACAGTTCTTTCCCTCCCGACAACCGGGATTTGTATCGGATGGCACGGCCATAAGTTAATTACTAAGCTCCTCGTAGTTTTTCCATTGACTGTAAAATCCTTTCAGTCAGGATTCGGTGCGTTGTTTCACGTTTCCATCGTTTCATTCCATGCGTTGCGTCCAATGCGGTTCACTCAAAGACAAGGTTCTGGATTCCCGTTCGTCGAAAGACGGGACGACAATACGCCGTCGTCGCGAGTGCTCCAAATGCGGTTACCGCTACACAACATACGAGCAGATCGAGCGAACGGAACTACGCGTGGTGAAGCGGGACGGCGCGCGGGAGTCTCTCAACCGGGAGAAGCTCATGGGCGGCCTGATCAAGGCATGCGAGAAGCGCCCCGTCTCCATGGAGCGCCTGGATCGCGCCGTGGAGGAAATCCTCACCAGTCTCCACAAGGATCATCTGAGCGAGGTGCCTTCCGCATCCATCGGGGCGAAGGTGATGGACAAGCTCCACGAGATCGATCCGGTGGCATACGTTCGCTACGTCTCGGTTTACCGCCAGTTCGAGAACGTCAGCGAGTTCATCGCGGAAATCCAGTCCCTTTCCCGCCGCGCCGCGCGCGACACCTTCCAGCGGAGGCTTTTCAAAGAATAGCCTCCCGGTAACAATTCACATCGTCCCGAACCTCCAACCACAACCAGCCAAGCACTACCAACGATACTCCCCACAAAGTGATCTCATTCATAGGCAACCGCCCCGCCCTCCAGATCGGCACCCACCAGGTGCTCGAATACGATACCAACTGGCTTGAAGACGCGCTCCGCCGCGCCGCCAAGGCCGCGAATAACGAGGATTTCCCCCTGGTGACGGAGGTCTGCCAGGGAGTCGAACTCTATCTCGAGAACAGTTGCTCTCTGAGACTCCTGCGATTGGAGGATCTCTTCGAGCGCATGCGCAAAATGCTGATGAAGATGGGGTGTGAGCGCATCGCCGAGAAGCTCGAACCACTTGCGCCGCCGGTGACCGTTTCACTGATCACTGCAGCCCGGAAAGCGGGCAATGGCTTCGAACTCGCCTTCTTCGAGTCCCTGCGCGGCGAACTGGTGACCCTGCGCGAAGCCGGCGCCGAGCAGATTCACTTCACCGGTCTCCGCGAAAGCGCGCTCATCCTGCGTGGACAGGAAAAATGGAACCGCCAGTGCGAGATCATGCTCTCCGAGATAGGTTCGTTTCTCGCAGCCCTCGAGAGCGATTCCTCCATGCCAGTACCCTTCGAGCATGGAGGCATGACAGCGGAGAGCCGATCTTTTACGACCGGCTCTACACAGACTGGCGATACCCACCGTTCGAAGCCGTCTTGTGAGGACGGCTCCCCTAGTTTCAGTCCTCCTCGGTCACATCCCCCGCATCGACGGTGATGGTGAGGGTGGCGGTGACCTGTGGGTTGAGTTTGATTTCGACCTCGGTCTTGCCGGATTTCTTGATCGGCTTGTCGAGCTGGATGCTCGTGCGGTCGATCTCGATTCCAGCGGCTTCGAGTTCCTTGTGGATGTCGATACTGGTGACAGAGCCGAACGCCTTGCCGCCCTGTCCGGTGGAAAGTGTGAAGGAAGGCTTGAGCTTGGAGATTTTCGTGGCGAGTTCCTGAGCCTGCACGAGTTCGTCGGCCTCGCGCTGGGCGCGGGCGGAGTTGAGTGCCTCCACATGGCGAAGGTTCGCCTTGGTCGCCTCGTAGGCCTTGCCCTGGGGAACGAGATAGTTGCGGGCGTAGCCTGCGCGGACTTTGACGACATCGGCTTCGGCTCCGAGACCGGCGATCTTTTCTTTGAGGATGACTTGTGCGTTGGCCATGATGGAGAGTGTTTGATTGGGAAACGGGCGGCGGATTTAGGCTCGGGAAGGAAACGGGTCAAGAAGAATCCTGCCCTGGGCAAGGTTTTTTAAAAATCCTGTGACGAAAAGTTTCCCGGGCAGCGACGCATTGCCTGTGTCTCTTTGCCTGGAATCTGCTAACATGATCGGCATGAGCATAAAAAACCTCACGGAACTGAAGGGCAAGGCGTTGGTCGAGGCCATGGATTTCAGGAAACTGCCGAAAGTCCTCCTCCACGAGCATCTTGACGGAGGACTGCGCCCTTCGACGGTGGTCGAACTGGCCAAGGAGAACGGATACAAGGGTCTGCCCACGGAAGATGCGGGCGAGCTCGCCGAGTGGTTTCACCGGGGAGCGCAGAGAGGAAATCTTCCGGAATACCTGGAAGGCTTCACCCATACCTGCGGCGTAATGCAGTCGAAGGATTCGCTGGAACGCGTCGCTTACGAGTTTCTGGAAGACATGAAGGAGGATGGAGTGGTCTATGCGGAAATCCGTTTCGCCCCACTTCTCCACACCGATGGCGGACTGACCCAGGATGAGGTGGTCAACTGCGTTCTCGCCGGTTTGCGCCGGGGAGAGAAGGATTTCGGTGTAAAATGGGGCGTGATCATCTGCGCCCTCCGCCACCTGAACACCTCCCTGGAGGCCGCGGAACTCGCCATCCGCTGGCGCGATGCCGGTGTCGTAGGCTTCGATCTCGCGGGCGGTGAATCGGGTTTCCCCCCGAAGAAACACGTCGATGCCTTCCAGGCAATCGAGCGGGCGAATTTCTACATCACCATCCACGCCGGCGAGGCCTTCGGGGTGGAGTCCATCTGGCAGGCCTTGCAATACTGCGGCGCTCACCGTCTCGGGCACGCCACCCGCCTCCGCGATGACATCCAGATCAACGAAGACGGCACCCTCCAACTCGGCACGCTCGCCCAATACGTGCTCGACCGCCGTATCCCCCTTGAGATGTGCCTCTATTCGAACCTCCACACCGGAGCGTGCAAAAACCTGGAGGAACACCCCTTCGGCCTGTTTTTCAGAAACGGGTTCCGCGTCTGCCTGAATACTGATGACAGGCTGATGAGCGACACCACGATGACCAAGGAAACCATCCTCGCCACCGAGCTTTTCGACCTTTCCCTCGCGGATATCGAAAAGCTGAACCTCAACGCCATCAAAAGCGCGTTCTCCCCTTTCGACAAGCGCCTGGACATCATCTTCAACACCGTCAAGCCGGGCTATGCGGCTCTGCGTGGATGATTCCACTTGGCAAGCCGCCCGGGAATGGGAAAGCATCGGCACATGGCAACGACAGCTTTTTTGAAGGAAATGTTCGACCTCAGCGGCAAGACCGCTGTTGTCATAGGTGGAACCGGCGAACTCTGCGGCACCATGGCCGTCGGTCTCGCGCGAGCCGGGGCGGAGGTTGTCCTTGGCGGGCGGATCAAGGAGAAGGCGGACAAGCGCCTCGCGGAAATCGAGTCATTTGGCGGGAAGGGCTACTTCGTTCCCGTCGATGTCACGGCTCGGCAGTCGCTCCATGACATGCTCGACACCGTTCTGGAAAAATCCGGAGGGGTCGACATCCTCATCAACGGCGCTGGCACCAATTCCGCCACGCCTTTCCTGGATATCCCCGAGGACGAATACGCCCGCATCCTGGATACGAACCTCACGGCCATCTTTCGCGCCTGCCAGGTCTTCGGCCAGTATTTCGTGGATGAGATGCGCCCCGCCTCCATTATCAACCTGGGCTCCATCTCCGGGCTGAACCCGCTCTCCCGCGTCTTCACCTACTCCGCCTCGAAGGCCGCCGTCCACAATCTCACGCGCAACCTCGCCAGGGAGTGGGCGGACAAGGACATCCGCGTCAACACCCTCGTGCCCGGCTTTTTCCCCGCGGAGCAGAACCGCAAGGTGCTCGACGAATCCCGCGTCCTCGACATCCTACGCCAGACCCCCGCCTCCCGCTTCGGCAACGCCGAGGAACTCATCGGAGCCACCATCCTGCTCTCGTCCTCCAAGGCAGGTTCCTTCATCACAGGGATGGAGATGATCGTCGATGGCGGCTTCCAGGCAATGAGCATTTAAGGGAGAGCCTGTCGTGCAGCTCCAGTTCGTTCCGGGAGCCACCGGATTCCGTGGTTGAAAGGATGGCTGCTGTCGGTAGGATTTCCGGATGAAAATCCTGAAGGTGTTGGGTGTGTTCTTTCTCGCCGGGTGTGCCATGGAGTCTGAAGGTGGAGCCGACGCCGGTTGGACGGTTGGGAAATACCGCACTTCCATAGCCCATGTGCCCGGAGTCTCGGGTTACACACAGTTGAAAAGTGTTGGCGTGGAGTTCCGGAAATACGAGGTTCATCATCCGGGCGGAATATGGAAGGTGGTGCTGGACGGGGGTGAGCCGCCCATCGTGATCAGTCCGAAAGGCGGAAGGAGCATCTCTCTGGCCTCGGAATGGTATCCCGACGAGGGAGGAGCGGACGCCGCGGCAGTCTATGCGTTCACGAAAGGGACGGAGACGCTGATCATCCTGCAAGGAACCAGCGACGTGACCTACGAGGAGACATGGGTGAGATTTTCCGGGACGGAGATGACAGGGGTGAAACGCTATGCCGAAAAGGGGGAAGGGATGGGTCCGGAAATGCCAGGCGTGGAACCGGAATACAAAGTATATCCCCCTCGGTGACGATCCGGTTCAGACGACCAGCCCTCCGTCTCATGAGATTGGGTCATCAGGCTTACTCCGAAAAATTTCAGATCAGAGAGATCGTTCATAGAAGAGCGCGCAATTCTACGAATCGGGTAATTTCACGCGACCCCGCATACCGGCGCACTCATTGTCCGAACGCTTGCAATGACACGCGCAGCTACTACACTGCCCGGAATTCCAATGAAGTGCTTCACTTTCACAATCGCCGCGACGCTCTGCGGCGCACTCATGGCTTCGGCTCAGGACACCTCGGAGGCCGCGACCATGGATTCGACCAAGTTCCTCGAAATCGTCGCCGCCGGCGGGGTGATGATGTATCCGCTCGCCCTGATCTCTGTAGTCGGCGTGGTCCTGATCCTGCTTTATCTCGTGACTATCCGTCGCAATGCGGTGGTCAGCGACCGTTTCATGAACAACGCGGAAGCGATGATACGGAAGCGCGATTACCTCGGCCTCGTCGGCTTCTGCCATCGGCAGAACGAGTCGATGGCTCGCGTGACCCAGAAAACCCTCGATTTTTTCACGAAATACCCCAGCGCCTCTTTCGGTGAGGTTCGCGAGGTCGCCGAGGCGGAGGGCTCGCGCCAGGCGGGCCTCCTCTCCTCACGGATCACCTATCTCGCGGACATCGGATCCATCGCTCCCATGGTCGGGCTTCTCGGGACTGTGCTCGGAATGATCAAATCCTTCCTCCAGATCTCCGGTGGCGACGTCCAGGGCGTCAGACAGATGGAGCTTGCTGAGGGCGTTTCCGAGGCGCTGATTACCACGGCTGCTGGTCTGTCGATCGGCATTCCGGCGCTTGTGTTTTACTCTTTGTTCCGTGGCCGGGTTCAGAAATACATCGCGGAACTGGAGGCGGCATCCACCCACCTGATGGCTCTTCTTCACACCCAGGTGGAGCATCAGAAGCCCGCTGAAAGGGAAGCCCACGGCCCATCCCAGCGCACCCGCGAGGACTACGCGATGCCCGTTCCCTCACCCCTCGGCGGCGACCGCCCCGATCTCCACGGTATCTGACCGGTGAATATTTCCGCAACCAGAACGTTTCTCCTGAAATGAAATTCTCCAACCGCCAGCCGGAAGCCGCCAACATGCAGCTGGCGCCGATGATCGACATTGTTTTCCTGCTACTCATCTTTTTCATCGTCACCTGGCAGTTCACCCGCTCGGAAACGGAACTCTCCGTTTCCGTCCCGACCGCCCAGGAAGGAGCCGATCCCGAGCGGCAGTCCGGGGAGATCGTGATCAACATCCTCGGCGACGGGACGATACGGGTCGAGGGCGCCACCGTGGATCTGGATCAGCTTCTGGCGAAACTCGCGCCCATCGCGGCCGCTTTCAAGAACCAGCCGGTTCGCATCCGTGGCGATGGAGGCGTGGAATACCAGCGCATCGTCGAGGTCATCGACACTTGCCAGAAGGCCGGAATATGGAACATTTCCTTCGCCACCCAGCGCCCCGCGCCTTCCAATTGAGAAGCCGATCATGCCAAGAACCCAGCTATTCCCCAGTCTCGCCGTATCGGTGGCTTTCTGCGCCACCGCCATGCCTGCCGCCGGGCAGGCACCTCCGCGAGCCGGTGTTGTGGAGGAAGACCTGCGCATCAATCCCGGCGAAGACTTCTATCTAAGGGGAAAAAATCTCTATGACGCCGCCCAGGCGAGCGTTGACCTCCAGACACGCCGCGAGCTCTACCTCCGCTCGGCTGACATTTTCTCCGCATACATAAACGAGTTCCCAGGGAACAAGCGCGTCGAGGAAGCCTGGTATTACTGCGGAGTCTCATTCTACCAGGCCGGCGACAAGAACAATGCGAAACGCTGTTTTTCGACACTGATGAACCGTTTCGGGCAAGGGAAATGGGCAGCTGCCGCCGCATATACCTTGGCCGCGGATCATTACCATCTGCGGGAATATGCCTTTGCCGCTCCTTTGTTCGAGCGATTCGCTGCCAACGCGCCTCGTCCCGAGGACACTTCCAAAGGCAACATTTACGCCGGCAACTGCTATCGCCTTCTCGGCCGTGACAGGGAAGCCATCGCCGCCTATCGCAAGGTGGTGGCCGATCCCGCGGGGGCGATCTATAAGAACCAGGCGCTCCTCGCGATCGGCCACATGACGTTCAAAGCGGGCAAGCTTCAGGAGGCTCTGGATATTTTCGAAGAGGTCGCCAGCGGTCGGGCTGTCGCGAAATACCGTGGCGAGGCCGCGCTTCACGCCGCCCTCACCGCCACCAGGCTGGACAAGACCGAACTCGCGGAGAAATACCTCCGCTATATCATCGATACCCCGGGCCTCGAGGATTGGCGGCCCGATGCCCAGACGGCGCTGATGGAGAACCACTACGCCCGCAAGGAATACCAGGAAGTCCTGGATCTCTTCCGTAAGAGCAACCTCAAGGCCGAAGGCGACAAGGAGGCGGTCCGCCTGATGATCGCCGCCCGAGCGATGATGAAGCTCAAACGGCCGGCTGAGGCCAGCGAACTTTTCCGGGAGATCGAGCGACTCGTGAAACCGGAGAACGATCTTGCTTTTCAGGCTTCGTACTATCGCCTGAACTGCTTCTTTCAGATCGAGGGTCGCCATGTGGTGGATCAGGTGGATGGATTTCTCCAGATCTACGGAAAAGCCCGCCCGGACGATACGCGAATCCACACCGCCATGCTTATGAAAGCGGAAACGCTTTTCGCCGAAGACAAGGTCGCCGAGGCGGCCAAGGCCTATTCCGGAATTGAGGCAGATCTACTTAGCGAGTCGAACCGACCCGGATTTCTCTACCAGCGAGGATGGTGCCTCGCCCAGGCCGGAGATCCGCAGGGGGCGATACGATCGCTCAGTGAGTTCATCTCCAAATACCCCGATGACAAACGCGTGTATCCCGCGTTTGTGAAACGAGCCATGGCCTACTCCGAGATTGGTGAACCGGCGAAGGCCGTCGCCGATTTCGACCGCCTCACCACCGACAAGAAGGCTCCCGCCGATCTCGTCTCCCTCGCGTGGCTGGAGTCAGCGCGCACCCGTAAGAAGGAGGGTAATGTCGAGAATATGCTCGTCCGTTACAAGGGGCTGCTTTCGCAGGTCGATGATCTCAATGACAACCTCCGCGCCGAGGCGAACTACTGGATAGGCTGGGGAATGGTGAAAACGAACTCCCCCAAGGAAGCGTCGCCGTTTCTAAACAAAGCCCGTGACCTGCGTCCGGACGCGTACTCGAAACATTCCGGCCTCCTGCTGGCTCTCTCTCACTTCGCCGCCCAGGATCCGAAAAATCTGGCCGCGGAAATCGACCTCGCGATCAAAGGCGACTATGTGGCCGATGTCCCGGATCAGGCCGTCCAGTGGTCCGCGATGCAGTCCTACCAGTCCGGTGAATTCCCCACTGCTGCCCGTTTCTTCAAACTCGTGGCCAACAACGATGAACCCCGTCTGACTCCGAAAGAGGTCTGGCGTTACCTTGCGAAATCCCTGATCGAATCCGGAGACGCGGCAGCCGCGCTCCCCGCCGTCTCGAACGTGCTCGATGTGGAAGAAGATCCCTCCTGGAAAGCCGACGCCCTGTTGGACCGTGCACGCGCGCTCTATGATCTGAAACGCTACGGCGAATCCCGTAAGTCAGCCGACGAAGCCCTCTTGCTCCGGCCGCAAGGACGCACTTCCGCCCACCTTCTCATCGTCTCCGGCGACCTATACGTCCAAGAGGGAAATCTTGGGAAGGCTGCCGCCGATTATCTCAAAGTCATAGGCTTTCACGAAGACCAGGATCTCAAACCCATGGCTCTCCACAAGATGGCCGCGGTTATGGAAAGCCAGAAAAAACCTGACGAAGCGGCGAGGTACAGGACGCAGCTCGCCAACGAATTTCCGAACTGGAAAGCCCCATAGGAACCGGGTTGCAAACCCGAGGCGTTTCATCAATCATCCCCGCCCGATGAACGAAAACGAACGCCCCTTTTCCAGTCTGATGCTTGACGGCCCCGACCGCGCGCCTAGCCGCGCGATGCTATACGCGGTCGGTTTCGAGAAAGAGGATTTCAAGAAACCACAGATCGGCATCGCCTCCACCTGGAGCCAGGTCACGCCCTGCAATGTCCACATCGACAAGCTCGCCATCGAGTCCCAGAAGGGCGCGGATGCAGCCGGCGGAAAGGCCATCATTTTCAACACCATCACTATCTCCGACGGCATCTCCATGGGCACCGAAGGGATGAAATACTCCCTCGTTTCCCGCGAGGTGATCGCCGACTCCATCGAAACGGTCGTCGGCTGCGAAGGCATGGACGGCTTCGTCGCCATCGGCGGCTGCGACAAGAACATGCCCGGCTGCCTCATGACCATGGGCCGCATGAACCGTCCCGCCGTCTTCGTTTACGGCGGCACGATTCTTCCCGGCTGCGGGAAAATCAAAGGCGAGGAAAAGGATCTCGATATCGTTTCCGTCTTCGAAGCCGTCGGCAAACACGCGACGGGCGAATTCAGCGACGAGGAGCTGGAACACGTCGAGTCCTGTGCCATCCCCGGCCCGGGTTCCTGCGGCGGCATGTACACCGCCAACACCATGGCCAGCGCCATCGAAGCGCTCGGCATGTGGCTGCCGAACAGCTCCTCCCAATCGGCGATTTCCGATGACAAGATGCGCGATTGCTTCGATGCCGGTGCCGCCGTGCTGAACCTCATCAAGCTCGGCATCAGGCCGCGCGACATCATGACGAACAAGGCCTTCGAGAACGCGATCACCGTCCTCATCGCGCTCGGCGGCTCCACCAACGCCTGCCTCCACCTCCCCGCCATGGCGCACTCCGCCGAGGTGGAAATCTCCTTCGACGACTTCGAGCGCATCGGCAAAAACGTCCCCGTCCTCGCCGATCTGCACCCGTCCGGCAAATACGCCATGGCCGAGCTGGTCGCAATCGGCGGCACCCTGCCGCTGATGAAAATGCTCCTCGAAGCAGGCCTCCTGCACGGCGACTGCATGACGGTCACCGGCCGCACCCTGGCGGAGAACATCAAGAAATTCGCCAAGCCTATCCGGAAGGCCAGGAGATCATTCGTCCGGTTTACAACCCGTTCAAGAAAGACAGCCACCTCCGCATCCTCTACGGAAACCTCGCGGAAGGCGGTTCGGTCGCGAAAATTTCCGGCAAAGAAGGCGAGCTCTTCAAAGGCAAGGCACGCGTGTTCAACTCCGAGGACGACGCCATGAACGCCATCCTCGCCAAGGAGATCAACAAAGGCGACGTCATCGTCATCCGCATCGAAGGCCCGAAGGCGGCCCCGGCATGCGCGAGATGCTCGGCCCCACCGCCGCCATCATGGGTCTCGGCCTCGGCAAGGACGTCGCCCTCATCACCGACGGCCGTTTCTCCGGCGGCAGCCACGGCTTCGTCGTCGGCCACATCACCCCGGAAGCCTTCGAAGGCGGCACCATCGGCATACTCGAAGACGGCGACGAAATCGAGATCAACGCCGTTGAAAACAAAATCAACGTAAACATTTCCGCCGAAGAAATCACCTTCCGCAAAGCCAATTGGCAACAACCCGAACCCCGCTACAAATACGGCGTCCTCGCGAAATACGCGAAGCTGGTTACGAGTGCCAGCGAAGGAGCGGTGACGGATAAGGGGCTTTGAGTAGTCGCTTTAGGCGGTTTTCTAGCTTATTGTCTTCGCTTAGGAGGGTAGATTAGACCCTTTACACAGCTCGCTGTATTATCTAATTAATCTTAAGTTTTAAAATGGCTACCGCAGATCAGCTCAAATCACTCATCCGCTCACACTGGGCTGATGAGCCAGAACGCTTTTTCACAAGCGCTCTCCAAGTGGCTGCTCACGAGGCACGACAGGGGCACGCCTCGCTCGCTAGCGAAATCAAGGACATCGTTGACGAGGCACGTCGTCGAAGCCACGAGTCGAAAATCTTTTCATTTCCGGTCGAATTGGAAGGACTCATCAGCCGCGAAGAGCCGCGAACGGGGCTACCTGCGCTAGTTCTCCCAAAAGTCTTGGAAGCACGCATCAACAAAGTGCTGAGAGAATACCGAGAGAGGGACAAGCTGCGCGCACACAATCTTTCTCCTCGGCGGAAGTTGCTTCTGACAGTCCTGGAACGGGGAAGACGATGACTGCTAAGGTGCTAGCTCATGAACTTCGATTGCCACTCTACACGGTTCTCGTCGATAAGATGGTCACCCGTTTCATGGGTGAGACGGCGGCCAAACTCCGCCAAATCTTTGAACAGATCGCGCGAAGTCCTGGCGTCTATCTTCTAGACGAGTTCGACGCGATTGGAGGCTGCCGTAGTCTCGACAACGATGTCGGTGAGATGCGACGTGTTTTGAATTCCCTCCTGCAGTTCATCGAACAGGATCACTCCGACAGCCTGATTCTCGGGGCGACCAATACCCCAAATCTACTCGATCACGCTCTATTTCGTAGATTCGATGATGTCTTGGAATATCAACTTCCCGGGGAGAAAGAACGCCGTTCATTGATAGGAAACGTAATTGGAGTGTATCTAGGAAACCGCTTCGGTTGGAGCAGCGTCCTGGAAGCAAGTAAGGGACTGAGTCACGCAGATATCGATCTCGCCTGCCGGGATGCGATGAAGGAGGCCATTTTGGGTGACATTGAAACAGTGACTGGAAGCCGGTTGGCGGCGGCGCTGAAGGAGCGGCGAGGAGCACGAAAAACTCGCTGATCGCTTCCCTTCATGCCTGATCCAAAACGATACCCGCCTCTTTTTCTCGACGAAACCCATCGGAAGTCATCGGGCTATACTCGTCAGAAAACGGGTCGAAATGAAGAAGAGAAGACGGTGCGTAACCGACAGTCTCATGCCAGGAGAATCCAGAGGGGACTCGAAAGGGCATGGGAAGAGGCTGAAGGTTCACGACAAGCGGTAGGCACGACCACATCACACGGAATCTACCTGGAATTCGAGATCGACTTGAACTCCGAGATGCCGATCTCATCTTTAGATGCTAGAAGCAAAGGTTTAGAACTCAGAAACATTCGAGTTTTAGGGACAGGGGAGGAAATGCGTCAATTCGCGACAGTTTTTGTTCCCGCTGAACAACGGAGCTATTTTGTAAGTTTGGTTGAAGACTACGCTACGGATGAAAAGAACACCGATAAAGGGAACCCAAAAAATCAAAAATTCATCGAAAGTGTCGACGACATTAGAGCCGCTGTTCTGGAGAGCTTCTGGACTCACGGAACTCGAGAGCTACCCGGCAATGACCCACAATGGGTGGAGATCTGGCTACAAGACCCTACTCCTGAATTAACCTCCAAAGAAGAGTCCGCATCGCAGATCGTCAGCGAATTTCGGGCTTTGCTACCAGAATTACAAATCGAAGAACAAGCTGATCGCGCGATCCTGAAATTTCCGGAAAGAGCCGTAATTCTGATTCGAGCAAATCATGAACAGTTGGCTTCCCTTGCAGCTGTTTCAGATACTCTCGCGGAAATACGCCCTGCCGCTGAACTAGCCTCATTTTTCATTGACGAACTGACGCGAGAAGAACAGGCGGGATTCATCTCGGATTTGCGAGACCGCCTGCAAATCGATGACGAGTTGGAAGTTGCCGTATGCATTCTCGACGGAGGCGTGAACCGCGGGCATCCGATACTCGAGCCAGTTCTCAAATCAACCGATTGTCATACGATTAAACCAGAATGGGGAACGAGCGATTCTCATCCAGACGGGCACGGAACAATGATGGCAGGGATTGGGGCTTTTGGAGATCTGCAATCAGCCATTGAGGGGAATGAATCCGTTCTCGTTGAACATTGTCTCGAGAGTTCAAAGCTACTCCCTCCACCCCCCGAGATAAATCCGAGACGCCTCTGGGGTGACTATACAGCTCAAGCAATTAGCCGCGCCGAAATAACCCCTCGACGCGCACGAGTCATAGTTATGGCGGTTTCCAGCTTGGAGGACATGGATCGAGGTAAGCCGAGCAGTTGGTCGGGTAAACTAGACCAGATCATTTCTGGCGCTGAAGATGACACCCGACGGCTCTTCGTGATCGCATCGGGAAATACCGATGATCAGGCGTTGCATCAAAATTACCCCGACGGCCTGTTAGTTTCATCGGCTCACAATCCCGGCCAAGCATGGAACGCTCTGGCTATCGGGGGATACACACAGAAAGTGAATCTCGAACTTAATAAGGAACAAGAACTCGTCGCTGCGGATGGAGAGGTTTCTCCCTTCACATCTACATCAAACACCTGGGATGAGAAGCGCTGGCCAATCAAGCCTGAGATCGTTCTCGAAGCCGGGAATGCTGTCCGCGATAGTTCTAATTTCGTTTCCGAACACGAAGATCTCAGCGTTCTCACGACAGAGGCCAAATTCCAAGAACATGGATATTTCACTACTTTCAATGGAACCAGTGCTGCTTCCGCCTACGCGGCTTGGCTAGCTGCTCGTATCCATGTAGCGTATCCTGATCTCTGGCCAGAGACCGTGAGAGCACTCATAGTCCACTCGGCTGATTGGACGCCGGAAATGCTCAGCCAATTTCTAAATGGGGAAGGCAAGACGGACTATGCCCGCCTGGCTAGAGCGTGCGGCTGGGGCGTTCCGAGTTTAGCGAAAGCTCTCACCTGTCCTAAAAACTCTCTAACTCTGGTCTCAGAGGCTCCCTTCCAACCGTTCGGACTCTCGAAGGATGGCAAGCGGAAGGTAACAAATGAGATGCATCTCTACGAATTGCCTTGGCCGAAAGACAACCTTTTAGAACTAAGCGGAACCGACGTAAGTATGCGGATTACCCTTTCTTACTACGTGGAGCCAAGCCCCGGAGAAATAGGTTGGAAGGATCGGTATCGATACGCTTCGCACGGGCTTCGATTTGAGATTAATAAACCTGGTGAAGGACGTGAAGAGTTTGAGAAACGGATCAACCAACAAGCTCTGGAAGAGGAGGAAAAAAAGCCGAAAGGTTCTGCCGCTGATTTTTGGACGATAGGGTCAACGGCACGAGATACAGGATCAATTCATTCAGATATTTGGAAGGGTTCTGCAGCGGATCTAGCTGATTCAAACTTGGTCGCAATCTACCCGGTGATTGGTTGGTGGCGTGAGAGGCCTCATCTCGGCAAATGGAATAAGAGTACACGCTATTCGCTGATTATTTCTATCGAAACTCCCAACGAAGAAGTCGACATCTACACCCCAGTCGCCACACAGATCGGCATTCCCACGCCTGTTCCTGTGGAGATAGAAATCGGTATTTGAGCGAGTCCGCCAGCATATGGGTGGGTCGGGCTACCTAGCGAATCTACCCACTTGCCGCTGAATGTGCGCCTCGCCTATTCTCTTCCAGAGTGACCACTTCCCATAAAACCGACCCGTGGATTCGCGGAGTCTATTTGATCCCGGACGCAGCCCAGATTCTGCGGATTCCGGCGGGTTCATTGCGTTCATGGATCAGCGGTCGCAACGATACTGAACAGAAGCATTTCCCAGCGGGAGAACTCGAATCGGATGGAGTGGGGCTGGATCGGCATTTTGGATTCCTCACCTTGGTCGAGCTCTATCTTGTCGCACAACTTCGGAAACGTGGCGTCTCGATGGCCACGATCCGTGCGGCGCGTGACGAGTTGTCAGTGCGATTGAAGACGGATCATCCGTTCGCTCTCGGCGGACTACTAAGTTCCGGGAAGGGACTTCTTCACGAACTCGGCGATGGGGTTCTTCTTGAGCTTGGCTCCAAAGGGCAGACCGCTTTCGAGAAAATCCTCCAGCCTTTTTGTGATAGTTTGGATTTCGATGAGGCTACGAGCCTTGCGCAGCGCTTTTTCCCGCTGGGTCGGGAGCATCCGATAGTCGTCGATCCCCGACATGCGTTCGGCCGGCCTGTGATTGACGGAACGAACGTCACAACCGAAGCCGTCATGGCGTTGTTGCGTGGGGGTGAAACCATTGAGGATGTCGCGGATTATCTGGCGGTTTCAGATAAAGCGGTAAGAGCGGCGCGAACCTTCGAAATGAAGCACGCTGCATGAGGATCTACTTCAACGAGAACTTTTCGACCCGTATCGCCGCCGGGATGCGTGAGTTCCAGTCGGGGAGACGCTCGGAGGAAATCGAAGTGATCTGGTGCCCGGATGAATTCGGAAGAGGTGCCGCTGACGAAGATTGGATTCCAAGAGTAGCTTCCAAAAAAGGCATGATTCTCACTCAGGATTTGAATATTCATCGCACGAAGGCTCAATGGGACTTGTGCAAAGAGAATAAAGTAGGGGTGTTTTTCTTCAAAGCCCCTCGCGGAGGTTGGGATTATTGGACAATCGTTCGCGAGATCGTGAGCCGCTGGGAGCAGATCAAAGAAGAGGCGGCATTCTCACGACGTCCGTTCGGGCGGGTGGTTGAAGTGCGTAAAAAGCAGTCAAAGCGTCTATAAATTCAAGAACGCTGGTGTCCGGGCAAATAGCCAAATTGGATCAATTTGCGCTATCTGCCATCTTCGCGCGGGATCGAAGATGGAAAGAATTGCTATACAACTGTAGATTCGTCAGATTTTTACGAACTCTGTAAGCGAAGGAAACGCTGCCCCCTGAGAAATCTTGTATGACGCTATTTCTTCTTGCGGCTCTTCGCGTCCTTGGCTTCCTGCAATCCGGTTTTGACCTTTTCCTCGATCTCGTCGTAGAGTGCCTGATCCTCCCGAAGGGCGTCCTTCGCGGCGTCCCGACCCTGCGCAAGCTGCGCCCCGTCGTAGGAGAACCATGATCCTCGTTTCTGAACGATCTCCATCTCCAGCGCCAGATCAAGAAGAGAACCGGTCGAGGAAATACCCTCGTCATACATGATGTCGAACTCCGCCTCGGTAAAAGGTGGCGCCACCTTGTTTTTTACCACCTTTATCTTGGTTCGGCTGCCGATGACCGTTCCATCACTGGACTTGATTTGCCCGATGCGGCGGATGTCGACGCGGACGGATGAAAAGAATTTAAGCGCGCGTCCACCGGGAGTCGTCTCCGGGCTCCCGAACATCACGCCGATCTTTTCGCGGATCTGGTTTGTGAAAATGCACACGGTCTTCGCCTTGGAGATGAACGAAGTGAGTTTCCTCATTGCCGCACTCATCAGCCGTGCCTGGGCGCCGACAGTGGAGTCACCGATCTCACCATCCAATTCCTGCCTTGTCACCAGGGCGGCGACGGAATCCAGAACCACCACGTCGATGGCGTTCGAGCGGACTAGAGCTTCGCAAATCTGAAGAGCTTCTTCGCCAGAGGACGGCTGGGATACGAGGAGATCGTCCAGATTGACGCCGAGCTTGCGGGCATATTGCGGATCGAGCGCGTGCTCGACATCGATGAACGCGGCCAGCCCGCCCCGTTTCTGCGCCTGGGCGATGGCGGTGAGGGTGAGCGTGGTTTTACCGGAGGATTCCGTCCGTAGACTTCCACAATGCGGCCACGGGGAAATCCGCCGACTCCGAGGGCGCGGTCGATCAGAAGGTTTCCGGTCGGGATTACGTCGACATCGACCCGGTGCTCGTCGCCCATGCGCATGATCGCGGATTCCCCGAATTCCTTGTGAATCTGGGAAATCGCCAGGTCGAGGTTCCTTTTACGAGCCTCCTGTGCCTTGTCCTGCGCTTTTTCCGCTGCGGGTGAGTCTGAAGTTGTTTTCGATGACATGAGTGGACAATGTGGAATGCTTGTCACCTTTACAAGCGAAAAAGCTGTTCACCGGAACAAAATTGTGAATTATTGGTGGACTCACCGTATCTGCTTGTTAGTCAACGCGTTATACAATTTTCCGAACGGCGTTCCGCTGGAAAAAGCGAAGGCGCGAATCCGTTTCCGGATCCGCGCCTTACAGTTACCCCGCTGTCTCAGAGCGACCGAACTTTCCCCCCGGAAGATTCAATCACTCCGGCTCTTGCGAAGGACAGGTGGAGAAAACAGGATTTCCGCGATGTTGTAAATAATAAACTTCAGTTTATTTTCAGTGTCGCCGTCACAGAGTTTTTAAAATTTCTGTGAGAGCCTTGAAATCAGGGAGATCCTTCGGGTGATCCTTGACGTCGGCGAAGCGAACGGTTCCGGTTTTGTCGATGAGGAAAGCGGATCTTTTCGCCACCCCTCCCATGATCAGGTTCGCGTCCGGAAGGAACTGATCGTAGGCGATACCGTAGTCCGCCGCCGCCTTGTGCTCGTAGTCGCTGAGCAGGGTGACCGTGATCCCTTCTTTCGTGGCCCAGGCTTCCTGCGCGAAAGGGTTGTCGCCAGAAATCGCGAAAACCTTGGCGTCAAGGGACTCGTATTCGCTGATCCCGGATGAAACGTCGCAAAGCTCTGTTGTGCAGACACCTGTGAAGGCCATGGGCACGAAGAAGAGGACGATGTTCGAATTGCCGATCTGCTCGCTGAGTTTCACGATCTGCGGGCCGTCGGGTGTTTTGGTGACCAGGGTGAAATCCGGTGCTTTGTCTCCTGCTTTGATGGACATGTAGGTATGGTTGGTTGGTAGTTCTTGAATTGACGACGAGAGCGTAACCCACGGCTCCCAACGGTCAACCCTGTCCGGTCCACGCGAATGAATCACATGGATTTCAGCAGGTGAAGCTGGTTGCGAGCGCGATCCAGGTTGTGGCCGGGGTAGTCCGTGCGGAAATATCTGTCTCCAAGGAGGTGATCCGTGAGGAAGCGGATCGCCAGTTCAAGAGTTATGACCTGGGGCGAGGTGGGGAGGAGATCTTTTTCCGCTTGAGTGAGAAAAGCCGAGGCCGTGGAAAGGTAGCCATCGGTGAGGGCTTTCGCCAGATCGCGGTCGAGGCGGATTTTCGTGGGGTCTGTCTCGTTCTCGTCAGCCGTGGAGGCGGCGGAGCGGACGAGATCGCCGAAATCGAAGAGAGCGAGGCCGGGCATGACGGTATCCAGATCGATGACGATGGGAGGGAGCCTGCCATCCGTGTGGAAGAGGATATTGGATATTTTCGTGTCGTTGTGGGTGATCCGGAGGGGGAGTCCGGCGTCAACGAGCCCGGTGGTGAGGGATTTCCGTGAGATGATGTATTCGTAATCCTCAAGGGTGTCCGCCAGCCTGTCATGGGAGTCCTTGTCCGCGGCGGCTATGAGTTTGGAGAAATAGACCGGAGTGTTGTGGAAATCCGGGATGGTATCGTGGAGGGTTGAGGGATCGAGATCGGAAAGCTTCGCCTGGAAGCTCCCGAAGGCGGCGGCGGCTCGGTAGGCAAGATCGGTTGAGGTGATTTTCGGGAAGGACTCCGTGCCCTCGTGGAAGGGATAGCAGCGCCAGACGGTGTGATCGGGACGGGTTAGCCAGGAGTGGCCGTCGCGGACGGGGATGAGTTGGAGCTGCTCCGTGCCGGTGTCGCTTGCACCGATGTGTCCGAGGACGTGGAAGATATTTTCCATGACCTTTTCCGGCTCCGGAAAAACGGTGGAGTTGATGGACTGGAGAATGAATCGTTTCTCGGACGAGCCGCTGCGGCAGGTGACTACAAAGGTGGTGTTGATCAGTCCGGTGTGGAGTTCCTCGTGGGCGACGACGGGGCCGGGCAGAATGAAGCTCGAGGCGATTTCGGGGATGGTCATGTTCGATGAGAAGGAAAATGTGGCATTGAGCGCGGGGCGGGGCGGGAGTATGCACGGCGAGAAGATGAAGAGGAAACTTTTTACCCGTCGCAGAGTGCTGCGGCTGTGCGTTTACGGAGGCGGGGCGGCGACCCTCGGCTACACCGCGCTAGTGGAGCCGTTCTGGCTGGAGCTGGTGGAGAGGCGTCTGCCGATCACACGCCTTCCGGAGTCGCTCAAGGGGAAGACCCTTGTGCATATCAGCGACATACACGCATGCTCGCGGGTTTCGACGGACTATCTGGTCAGAAGCCTGAAAAGAGTCGCCGCGCTGGAACCTGATATCGTCGTTTACACCGGGGATTTCGTCTCGCTGGACGAAGGGACGGAAGCCGCGATGGAGGCGGTCTTCCCTCATTTGCCGACGGGCAGGATCGGATCGGCGGCAGTCCTCGGGAATCATGATTACGGAATCAATTGGGCGGAAGAGAGCTGGGCGAGGAAAATCATCTCCGCACTGGATGCGGTGGGCGTGCCTGTCCTTCGCAATGACGTCAGAGACATCGGGGGGCTGCAAGTCCTCGGCCTTGATGACTCCTGGGCGGACAAGACCGACCTCCGGAAAGGCTTGGGACAACTTGACGGAAAAAGGCCGGCGCTGGTTCTCAGCCACAATCCCGACACCGTGGACCAGGGCGACTGGAGCGCATACCAGGGCTGGATTCTCGCCGGTCACACGCACGGCGGGCAGTGCAAGCCACCGTTCCTGCCGCCCCCTGTCCTTCCGGTGGTGAACAAACGCTATACCTCCGGACATTTCCCCCTCACCGGCGGGCGAGATCTCTATATCAACCGGGCGCTTGGTTACCTCCACCAGGTTCGCTTCAACGTCCGCCCGGAAGTCACGGTATTCACCCTGGTCTAGGCTCCGCCGCGCTCCGCGAAAACCAGAGTCCCGCTGGCCGTCTGGAGCGTGGTGATCACAACGACATCCAGCGAGTTTCCAATGTCTCCCGAAGCCTGGTTCACCACGATCATCGTGCCATCCGGAAGATAACCGACGGCCTGGTGCTCCTCTTTCCCGGGTCTGACCAGAGCGACCCGCAGGCGATCTCCGACAGCCACGGAGGGACGGAGCGCCAGATCCAGATCGTTCAGATTCAATACGGAAATGCCCTGGAGCCTGGCCACCTTCGTCAGTCCTTCCTCCAGGGTGAGAAGCCGTGCGGAAAAAAACTTCGCGGTCTCGATCAGGCGGGCGTTGAGGGACTGGGCTTCGGGGGAGGTTTTCGCCTCGTGGATGGAGACCTGGACGTCCGGGAGTGCCTGCATTTTCTCCAGATTCGCCAGACCCCGCTCCGCACGCTGGCGTAGGCCGATCCCGCTTTCGCCCGCGAGTGTCTGAATTTCCTCCAGAACGAACTGGGCGACGATCAGCCGCCCGCTGACGAATCCCGAGGAAAGCAACCCGAGGATGCGTCCGTCCATGATCGTCTCCGCGTCCAGCACGATGGGCTGGCCGGAGCTGGCGTCCTGCCTGAAACGGACATAGGGTATGATGAACGCGAAGTCATCCCGGTTCCCCCGGAGGGCGAGGATGGTGCCGAGAAATCCGAGGCTCGCGAAAAGCGTTACATCCAGGGCGGTACGGAGCGAGGTCACCAGGGCGTCCCCGTCCTCAGCGCCCTCGATGCGGTCGCGGAACGCGAGTTCCAGGAGATTTGAGATTTCCACACGCGTGAGCAGCCAGGCGCAGAACAGGCCGACTCCCAGCCCGAAGGTGGCGGTGGAGAAGCCGCGCAATGTGAATCCTTCCATCAGTCTCTCTATGCCGATGAACGCGAAGCCGATGACCAGCCCGATGGCCAGCCCCGTCGTCATGGAGATCTCGATGGACGTGTCCTTCGTGCTGAGTGCGATCGCGATACCGGCGGCCTGGCAAACGATCAGGTAAACAAGGCGGGCTATGTTGACGGAAGGATGTGACATTCGTGTCACGGCATCCTTTCCACAGAGGGAGTTTCCTTCAAGTGGAAACGGATCATGTGGCTCACGGAAGCCAGTCTTGTTTCACGGCAATGTGGCGAAATCGTCACAGCTGCGGAGGTGTGTGATTTCAGGAAGTTTGATGTTCTATTACCGGAAGTGAAAGTTGCTTCCTGATGACATATGAAAATCGACATCGTGACGGATACCTTCGCCCCGGATGTGAACGGGGTGGCCATGACATTGGGACGCCTTAGCGAAGGGTTGCGGCTTCGCGGTCACCGGGTGCATGTGATTCGCACGGGTGAGGGGAAACGGGGGGAGACGGTCGCGGCGTCGGTGCCGTTGCCCGGATACAGGGAGGTGAGGGTCGGGCTGCCCGGGCCGTTCAGACTGCGGAAGCGCTGGCTGCGGAAACGACCTGACGCGATCTATGTTGCGACGGAGAGCCCGTTGGGGAAATCCGCGGTAAAAGCGGCCAAAAGCCTTGGCATCCCGGTGGCTACGGGTTTCCACACGAATTTCCACGAATACATGGAGCGCTACAGCCTTGGCGGTCTGCGACCGATGGCTATGGCTTATCTGAAGCGATTCCATGATCGCGCGGACTGCACACTGGCTCCTTCGCCGGAGCTGGTGGAGAAGCTAAAAGAGGAGGGTTTCAAGGAAGTCCATCTGCTGGGGCGGGGCGTGGATACGACGCTGTTCGATCCGGCGAAAAGGAGCGAGGCTCTGCGCGGAAGCTGGGGAGCGCGGATCGGGACGCCAGTGGCTCTCGTAGTCGGGCGGGTGGCTGCGGAGAAGAATCTGGATCTCGCGGTGCGGAGCTTCGAGGCGATGAAGGAGAGCGTCCCCGATTTACAATGCGTGATTGTCGGCGACGGGCCGGTGCGCGAGAAGCTGGCGGCGAAACACCCGTGGATACATTTCGCAGGGGTGCGGACAGGCGAGGATCTGGCGAAGCACTATGCGTCGGCCGACATCTTGCTCTTCCCCAGCGAGACGGAGACCTTCGGGAACGTGGTTCTGGAAGGGATGGCCAGCGGGCTGGCGACCGTTTCCTACGACTACGCCGCGGCCGCGCGTTTCGTGGAAAATGGTGTGAACGGATACAAGGCGCTCAAGGGTGATTCGGAAGGCTTCATCGCGCAGGCGAGGGCGGCTCTGGCAATTAGAACTGGTCACGGCATGCGGCTGTCCGCACGCGAGTTAGCGGAGACCCAGGGCTGGGGGGCGGTTGTCGCGGAATTTGAAAACAGGCTCATGGCGATCTCCGGAAACCCGGTGGCGCGGACGGCGAAATTCATCCGCGCTCCGAAACCTGGGAAGAACGGAAGGGCGCTCTACCGCACCGTATTTCTGTCCGATATCCACTTGGGCACTCCCGACAGCAAGGCGAAAGAGGTCGTGCGTTTCCTGAAACAGATCCAGTGCGAGAAACTCGTCCTCAACGGTGACATCGTCGATGGCTGGGCGTTGAAACGGGGATCGAAATGGGCTCCGCGCCATAGCCGCGTGATACGGAAAATTCTGAAAATGTCCGAAAAAGACAAGACCGAGGTCATCTACCTGCGCGGCAACCATGATGACATCCTCGAGCGTTTTCTCCCGCTGGCCTTCGGAAAAATCCGCTTCACCAAGGAACACATCCACACCGCCGCGGACAAATCCCGCTACCTGGTCGTGCACGGGGACGGCTTCGACAGTGTTTCCACAAACCACAGGTGGCTCGCCTCGCTGGGAGCCGTGGGCTACGACACTCTGCTCCGTTTCAACCGCTGGTACAACAGGTGGCGCGAGTGGCAGGGAAAGGAATATTTCTCTCTGAGCAAGAAGGTGAAGGCGAGGGTGAAATCGGCCGTCAGCTTCATCGACAGATACGAGGAACTCCTGCAGGAACTCGCGCTCCACAGGAAATGCGACGGCATCATCTGCGGACACATCCACACGCCCGAGGACAAGCAGGTGGGGAGGATCCGCTATCTGAACTCCGGCGACTGGGTGGAAAGCCTCACCGCCATTGTCGAGCATCATGACGGGCGCATGGAACTGATCGAATACGAATCCTTCATGGCAGCCCGCGCGGCCATGGTGGCGGAGCCGGCCCTAGCGCAAGTAGAGGTGGAAACCCCCATGGTAGGCGTCAGAATGCCCGCCCCGGGAGGCGAGATTCTCGTGGCTTCCTGAAACGTGAGGTCACGGGAACGGTGGTTTCGGGAGGCCGATTCCGAGCCTTTTGCCACCAGCTCTCGATTAGAATTTGCGGCGCGCGGGAAACGCCCCACCTTTCGCAATGCACACACCAGCACTTACTTTGAGAGGCGGCGGGAAGATGCCGGCGCTGGGTCTTGGAACCTGGCAGGCGAAGCCCGGCGAGGTCGGAGAAGCGGTTGTTTCCGCGATCAGGGCGGGCTACCGTCACATCGATTGCGCACCCATTTATGGAAACGAGAAAGAGATCGGCGAGGCGTTCGCGGAAGTCCTCGGCGAGGGTCTGGTAAAACGCGACGAGCTATTCGTGGCCTCGAAGCTTTGGAACGACAACCACGCGGAGGAGCACGTGCTACCTGCCCTGAGGAAGACGCTTGCGGATCTCCGGCTGGATTACCTCGACCTATATCTGATCCACTGGCCGGTCGCGCTCCGTCACGGGGTGGCAATGCCAGAGGAAGGGGACAATTTTTCAAAACCCGGGGATGCCCCGCTCGCGGAGACATGGAAGGGCATGGAGCGGGCTCGTTCGGAAGGTCTGGCAAGGCACATCGGGGTCTCGAACTTCAGTCCGGCTCGTTTGGAGAAGCTGGTAGAGGTAGCCGCACACCCGCCGCAAGTGAACCAGGTGGAGTGCCATCCTTTTCTCTCGCAGAAAGAACTCCTGGAAACATGCGGGCGTCATGGGGTCGTTCTCACAGGCTACTGTCCACTTGGTTCCGGGAAGGAAAAGGGTGGGGATGTCCCGGATATTTTCGAAAACGATGTCATGCTGCGGATCGCGGAAGTCCACAAAGCCTCCCCCGCCCAGATCGCCCTAGCCTGGGCGGCGCGCCGGGGTGGGGTCGCGATCCCGAAATCCACCGACAAATCCCGGCAGAAAGAGAATCTCGCCGCCGCGGAAATTTTGCTGAGTGCGGAGGAGATGGCGGAGATCGGATCCCTCGACACAGGCTACCGGTATATAGACGGAACCGTATGGACAGGGGAGGGATCTCCCTACACTCTGGAGTGGCTCTGGGACGGAGGCGATCTTTCCTGAACGCCTACTCATCGAATCCATTGGCGGAGTTGGCCATTTCATCCTATAATGGACGATGATCAGAATTTTGGCACCGGCTCTTTTTGCTGCCTTGGGTTTGACCGCTGCTTTCGCTGACGTGGAATTGCGTCGTATGGATTCCCTGGGCAAGTCGTTGGATTCATTCAAAACGGTAGGCGGCAGGACTTACCAGGATGTGACGATCACGAAAATCAACGCTGGCGGGCTTTCCTTGCGGCATTCGGAAGGAACCGTCCGTTTGCGTTTCGAGGATCTCAGTCCGGGTCAGCGGAAATACTTCGGGATCGAGGAAGAGGCCGCGAAGAAAATTTACCAGAGAGAAGCCGCTCGTAGGGCGGCCTATGAGGGTCTGGTGGAGAAACGTGAAGAGGAAAGACGAGTCCGCGTGAAAGAGGAGGCCGAGGAGCGTAAAGAGGAAAGGAGACTGGAAATGGCTGCCATAGCGGCAGAGCGTGCGAAAGCCATCGCAGTTACACCGGTAGCCACCATTCCGCCGCGCCCGACGATCATCCGTGTCGATACCCGTGCCCGCAGAAGCCGGAGCTACCATGGTTCCTCATACGGAGGATTTTACGGTTACTCTTCGTATTCCTCCTACCGGCCGCATTACCGGGGCGGTTTCCGGAATGGTGGATTTCGTTGTTACTCAAGGCCATCGGTTGTGATCAGGCGTTAGCCTCGATTTCCCTCCTGGCGTCCTCTTCCCGGTTTCCCTTTCGGCTTGCCAGCAAACTTTTTGGCTTCCGTCTCCCTCGATCGTTTCCGCCAGTCTTTTTTCGCCGGGATCACGCCCGGATGGCCGGGCTGGGATTTCGCATGGTAGTCGAAATTTTTCAGCCGTTTCCTTTCCAGCCGTCTCGCAATGGTCATTTCGAGTATTCCCAGGAGATTGAGATCACCTTTCGGGACGAAACTTATGGCCTCCCCCTCGTTCTCCGCGCGTCCGGTGCGCCCGATACGGTGGATATAATCTTCCGTATTCACCGGGAAGTCGTAGTTCACCACATGGCTGACGCCTTCGATATCGATTCCCCTGGCCACGATATCTGTCGCGACCAGTACGCGTATCGTCCCGTCCTTGAAGTCCTGAAGAGCCTTGAGTCGCTGCTCCTGCGAGCGGCTGGAGTGGAGCCGGGAGACTTTCACCCTCTCACTCTTGAGAAACTCGGTAAGTCGGTTCGCGCCATCCTTCATGCGGACGAAAACGAGCACGCGCTGTAACTTTTCGCTTTTCAGAAGAGCCAGCAGTAATGCTCCTTTCAAGTGCGGCGGCACCTCGTAAACCGACTGCTTCACCGTTTCCGCAGGATTGTCCTTCCTGCCGATCTGCACGCGCTGCGGCTTGTAGAGGAATCGCTTCGCGAGGGACTCCACCTCTTTGGGAAAAGTCGCGGAATACATCAGGGTCTGGCGGTGCTTCGGGAGCGTTTCCACGATTTTCTCAATGTCAGGGAGAAATCCCATGTGCAGCATACGGTCGGCCTCGTCCAGAACGAGGATCTCCAGGTTCCCGAAGTCGGTCTTGTGCCGCTCCATGAGATCGATCAGGCGCCCAGGTGTGGCGACAATGATATGAACGCCTTTTCGAACCGCACGAAGCTGCGATGTCTCATCAACCCCTCCGAAGACGGCCGCGACACGGATGTTCAGATGCCGTCCGTAGGACTCGATATTGGTCACGATCTGGACTGCGAGTTCACGGGTTGGCGCGAGGATGAGCGCCTTTGTACCGTGCAGCTTGTTTTCCGTTTTGCGCAGGGACAGGCGGTGTAGAATCGGCCAGACGAAAGCGGCGGTTTTCCCCGTTCCGGTCTGGGCGATGGCGATCAGATCCTTACCAGCCATCGCCTTGGGAATGGCGGCGGTCTGGACTGGCGTGGGTCGGGCATACCCTGCCTTACTGATGGCTCGGAGAATTTCGTCCTCAAGCCCGAAAATACGAAACGGCATGGCAGGAAGTTAACCCGCCATGCCGCCAATTGAACGGTCAATTTTTCGAAAATATCAGCGACCGTCAGGCTTCACCAATTGTGGCGAGGCAGCCTTGAAATCCGTGTGGTTGGTAGCAAGATCACTTCCTGGCTCAACCGAGAGTTTGTTGGAAACAGCAAGCACACCCGGGATGCAACGAGCCGTCAGTTCCGCAGTGTCACTGTTGGCGATAGAAGCCACCGAACCATTCAGGGTGATTCTTCCCTGGTTCATATCGGCGGAAATGTTTTCGTTTTTAAGAGCGGGGTCGTGAGAAATGGCAGCGTTAAGGGCTTCCATCGATTGGGACGGAGAGTAGTTTTTGTCTTCCACAGCTTCCATTGCCAGATCGCCATTTACGGTCACATCCTTCGCATCCACCTCGATGACTCCGGTCACATAGCTGCGGCGGATCAGCCTGTCGAACTCCCCGCGGCTACCGACTTGTCCCTGCCATACGACAACGCCGCCATTCACCTTCGGGGTGATATCAAGACCGGTGAAAAGAGGATCGTCATTGACAGAATATTCAAGCTGGGCGGCAATCTGGTTGTCACTGCGGATACTGAGAAAATCGACGGAAAGGTTGTTTTTCACCGCGGTCACACCAGGCGTTTCGGAGACGATTTCACGAGCAAGCTCAGCCTCATCAAGCGATCCGACCTCGCCATTAAGGACGATGTGTGATCCCTCGGCGTTCAGTTTGATACGGCTCGCATCGATCACCTTCTGTGTTGCGAGAAGATTGCGTGCGCCGGAGGCGAGGGAGGACTCGTTCCGGGTAGCGATTTCGATTCTGTTTACCACGGTAAGAACCTCAGGACTTGTAAATGCCTTTGCCGCAGCCCGCTCAGCCTGTGCAATCGACGTGGCGCTTCCGCTTAGTGTGGCGATACCGTCATCAATGCTCACCGAAACTTCCGATCCCGCCATCATCATGTCGTGGTGAATCTCCATCTGGATGAATTCGGAAACCTCGGTGACTCCCTCGGGATCCATTTGGGGAGTGGCAAGAAGAAGACTTACCGAGCCTAGTGTGGCAGCGGAAAATGCTGTCCAGCTGGCCATGGTTTTGTGTGCGGTTGAGTATTTCATGGTAGGAACTTGATGGTGAGGTGTTGGATACCGGAATGGTGTCGTCCCTTACCTATCGCAGTCGTAGTGCCCAATCTGCATTATTTCTCACAAGTCTCTGAATATCAAAGGGTTACAAGTTTTCATAGAGCCTCCTGGAACAGAAATTTCAAGGCTTTCCGCCCCCAATCGCATGGCGTATCGTGCAGTTTGCGCAAATTCGGGAACTGGACTTCCGAAATTGAAGAACTCGGTGGAATTTTGTTCCCTACAAAAAAACCTGCTTTACAATTCAGCCCGTTTCCATAGGTTCCGCCCCCCGTCGACAATCCGTCGGCCAAATTTCCAACCGACACCAGACCATGAGAGTTCTATCTTCCCTTGCCTCCGCGAAACGCCGCCACGCCGATTGCCAGGTCGTCAGCCGCAAAGGCACCAACTACGTGATCTGCAAGACCAACCCGAAATTCAAAGCCCGTCAGGGTGCGACCAAGGGAACCCGCCTCTCCAAAAAAGGGGTGAAGTAACCAAGCGGTCATCACAATCTTTGAGAGAGACAGGCGATCCGCAGGGGTCGCCTTTTTCGCGATTGATCCTGGGGAAAGCTCGGGTCAGATTCCGCCGCGATGTGGGTTTCCAAACATGATTTCGAAGATATCCGTTACGAAACGACGGAGGATGGGGCGATTGCGAAGGTGACAATCAATCGACCGGAGGTTCGGAACGCGTTCCGGCCGAGAACGGTGACTGAAATGCTGTCCGCATTCGATATGGCGCACGACGATCCCCAGGTTGGAGCGATCATCCTTACTGGAGAAGGGGATCTCGCCTTCTGCTCCGGCGGCGATCAGAAAGTGCGTGGCCAGGCCGGCTATATCGGCGAGGACGGGATCCCGAGGCTGAACGTGCTGGACTTGCAGAAGAAGATCCGCTCGCTGCCAAAGCCCGTGGTCGCCATGGTCGCGGGCTATGCCATTGGTGGCGGACATGTCCTGCACGTGGTCTGCGACCTCACCATCGCAGCCGACAATGCCCGCTTCGGCCAAACCGGGCCGAAGGTCGGCAGCTTCGATGGAGGACTGGGATCCAGTTATCTGGCCCGCATCGTCGGACAGAAAAAGGCCAGGGAGATCTGGTATCTCTGCCGCCAGTATGACGCCAGGCAGGCGCTGGACATGGGTCTTGTGAACACAGTCGTGCCGCTTGCCGAGTTGGAGTCTGAAACGCTGAAATGGTGCAGGGAAATGCTGGATCACTCTCCTCTGGCTCTGCGTTGTCTGAAATCCGCGCTTAACGCGGACTGCGACGGCCAGATGGGTCTGCTGGATCTCGCTGGAAACGCCACGCTTCTCTACTACATGAGCGAGGAAGGCAGGGAGGGAAAAGAGGCTTTCCTCGAGAAACGGAAGCCGGATTTCTCGAAATTTCCCAGAGTTCCCTAGTAGGCGGTTCTTTCGGGAAGATCCCAGTATTCCTTGGCCAAAGCGAGCGCCAGATCCCGACCCAGCTGTTTCTCCGGAATGGCACGCTCCGGCGCGGGAAGCGAGAACTGCTTGAAAAACTCCCTGTCATCGAAGCCGATCTCCGCCGCGTCCTCGATGGAGAAGCCGTAATAGATCGCGCTGATGCGAGCCCAGTGGATGGCACCCAGGCACATGGGACAGGGCTGACCGGTGGTGTAGATCTCGCAGCCTTCCAGGGAGAAGTCCGCCAATTTCGTGCAGGCATCACGGATTGCCACGATCTCGCCATGCGCTGTCGGGTCGTTTGTGGCCAGGACCCGGTTCCAGCCCTCTCCGATGATTTCCCCTTCCCGGACGACGACCGCACCGAAGGGGCCGCCCTCGCCTCCACGGATCCCGTCCCCACCAAGCTCGACCGCGCGTTCCATAAATCGGATGTTCATCCCGGGAGACTAGCACGTCGCGTGCTAGACACACAAGCCAGCCGGATTCCTTGAAGATCAGGAGAAGCTTGCTTTCAGGAAAGATTTCACGATGCTATCCGCCATCTCCGCTCCGTCGTCCATACCTCCCGCGAATCCCTACCGGTCAATTCTCGGCAGGGAGATCCCGGAGCCACTCATCGCCCTGCTTTGTTTCTTGCTGGGCATATGGCTGTGGGACTCATACTTCGGGGAAACTGTCGGCTACCCGCCTGGCACCGAGGAAATCACTCTCGTCCGGCTGGACAGGAACCTACAACTCGCCGAGGCGATGGCGGAAGACCCTCCGATCCTGCGCTGGTTGGCAAACGCGCAGACAATGGACAAGGCCGTGGCGGACGGCATACATTCCCTGGAGCTTCTGATCCCTTCCCGCGCCCTCAGCCCGACCGGTTATCACGCCTACGCAGCCCTGCTAGCCACCCGCGAGGACGTGCCGCCGGCAGGATACCTCGACCAGATAAGCCTCCCTTCCGAAAAATCGGAAACGCCGAACTGGTGGAACATGAAGATCGCCTCCGACGATTTCACCTTCAGGCAAAACGAGAGAACCGCCACCTTGCGCAACCGTGCGATCTATGTGGGAGCAGTCATCTGGGGACTTGGCATCCTCGGGCTGGCCTTCGTTCCGGTAGCCCTGAGGTGTCTGGTAAACGCCTTCAGGACAAAAAAGCGCGGCTATTCCTCAGGATGGAGTCCGTCTCTGGGCATCACCATCTTCCTTCTCGCCACACTCGCTTGGATAGGCTTCACCATGGTTCTTGAATTCGGCATCTCCCTGCTCCCCGGCTTACATCCCGTGGCTGCGATCCTTCTGGATACCGCCGCCCGCATCCTGCCCAGTGTGATCGCGCTCGGCCTACTTTTCACGAAAATCTCCCACATTCCCCGTTCCATCGGGCTCAACGGTCACGTCCACCCGCCTGTGATCATAGGGCTTTTCTCGCTGCTCATTGTCATCGACCAGATCCTGCGGCGGGTGCTCGGCGGTTTCGTTTCCGAAGACCCTACCGGCGGGCTCTCCTACGCGGATTCCGGGATCTTCGGGCTGGTGTTCGTGATCGTCTCCGCCTGTCTCGTCGCGCCCCTGGTCGAGGAAATCCTCTATCGAGGGATCCTATTCCGCTCGCTTGCGAACAGGACAGGCGTCCTGGCTGCGGCCGCCCTATCCTCGCTCGTGTTCGCGACACTTCATTTTTATGACGCCTACGGCCTCGCCAGCGTCGCTACGTTCGGCTTCATCTGCGCCCTGCTTTACCAATCAACGGGGTCACTCGTCGATGTGGTCGTGCTCCACATGCTTTACAATACGTCCATCACCCTTCCTCAATGGACGATATATCACGCACCTCTTTAAAAACGTCTGTCGAATACCATGCTTGATTCCGCGCAGCTTCTCCGTATATCCCTGAGCCCGGCACTCCGCCAACCCTACCCGCAATGAGCGACCCCCAGCAAGCAGTAACGTTCCAGGCCCCCGAACTCGAGGAGGTGGCTCTGCTTTTCCCCGCTTACGATGTCCACTGTCTCATCGCGTGCGGGGGGATGGGAGCCGTTTACCAGGCGACCCAGCGCTCCCTGGACCGGCTTACCGCGATCAAGATTCTGCCCCGCGAGTTCTCCACCGACGAGGAGTTCCGCAAAGGTTTCGAGGCGGAGGCCAAGGCGATGGCGAAACTCAACCATCCCAATCTCATCGGCGTCTATGACTTTGGCGAGGTGGACGGCATGCTCTTCATCATCATGGAGTATGTGGACGGAAAATCACTTTTCCATTCCGCCAACGGGAAGGCTGTGGATCAGGAGGACGCGCTCCGCATCGTCAGCGCGGTCTGCTCCGGCCTGGAGAACGCCCATTCCCACGGCATCCTCCATCGCGACATCAAGCCCGGGAACATCCTCCTCGATCCCAGCGTCAGTCCCAAGATAGGTGATTTCGGCCTCGCCCGCGCTTTGGAAAGCCAGATCCAGGATGGCGAACAGATTTTCGGAACGCCTGGGTACACCGCCCCCGAAGTGCTTGAGCCGCCTTTCACCTTCGATCAGCGCGCGGACGTATTCTCCGTAGGTGTGATGCTGCACGAGCTGCTCACGGGGAAACTCCCGGATAGCGATCCCCTTCCTGCCTCCAAGCTATCCTCGTGCAGTCCCCGTCTCGACGCGGTGATCAGGAAAGCCACCCATCCCGATCCCGCGCAGCGCTACACAACCGCCGCCGAACTTGGCGCGGAAGTCGACAGGATCGCCAGCGCGCCATCTGGTCCGCTGCTTGCCACTGGTTCGGCGCATGTTTCCAGAAAGACCTACGCCCCGCCCAAGTATCAGCCGAAATCATCCTCATCCGGGCTTCTCGTCCCGGTTCTGTTGCTTGTTGGCGCTGCCGGAGCCGCCGTCTATTTCCTGAACACGAAGTCTTCCGCCCCGGAGGAAGAAGTGGTCGCCCCCGAGGACACCGCCCCGAAAATCGTGGTCGTCGAGCCAATCCGCCCGGACAAGCCGGGCAACGATTCCCCGGTGCCCGAAAGACCAGCCGACACTCCATCAGTGAATGAAGGATTCGATGTTGATTCTTTTCTTCAGAAAGCCCGTGCCTCGGTCGCTGGCAGGGTTCGCCCTTTCTTCGAAAAATCGGAATCCGACCTCGAAGCGAACACGGAAGCCTACGAGCGGGAACTTGCGGCAGTCGTTGGAAAACTCGATCCCGTCTTCCTAACCCACGCGGAGGAACAGCTCGCCCTGGAGGCTGAAAAATGGAAAGCGGACGGCCACATGATTCCCGAGACGATCCCGGAGGAACTTGGAATCGTCCCGGGCGCGCCGGAACTCCACACGGCTTTTTTCGCCAAGCAGACCGGCATCCTTGAAACGGCGGCGACGGGCGTGAAAGCGCAATCCGGAGTCTATGTCCTCGGCTTGGAAGACCAGATCGCACAACTGGACAGGGACGGCGACAAAGAAGTCATTCCCGCCATCAGAGAGGAAGTGGGACGCGTGAAAACCGAGGAAGGATACTTCAGCTCGCTTTTCAAAAACTGATTCGCCCGCCTAACGGCCTTTGAAATCCAACCTCTGCGGCTTCCCCTCGGGCATTTTTACTACGGCCAGCGCCTGTTTGGCTGTGACCATCAGCTCGCCGTCGGACTCCCGCCGTATTTCGAACTCGCACCAGAATCTCGCGGTACCGACATCGCCGAGCTTTCCGCTTATCTCCAGCCAGTCGCCCAGCTTGGCCGGGCGGCGGTAGTCCACCTCCGTGCGTGTGAGGACTGGGAACACCCCGCTCTCTGACATCCCCACCAGATTCATGCCGAGAGTCGCGGCAAGGCGGGTGCGGCAGGTTTCGATCATTCGCAGATAGGCGAGATTGTGCACCACCCCTCCGCAGTCGGTGTCGAAAAACATCACTTCCTCCCTTGTGACCAAGGTCTCTCCGCCACGTTCCGTTTCGCCGTCCATGCGCACTGTCTTGCAACAAATCCTACCCGTCTGCAATGTTCCCTTGTCCGCCTTCGTAAAAATGGCAGGTTTGTTCTGCCACTCATGTCCCAGTTTTTCCACCACCTTTCCCGCGCGGTCGCCGCCATCGCCTTCGCCATGGCGACCGTCGCCCACGCGGCTCCCTTCGTAGCGCCTGCGGAGGAGAACCCTCCCTTCCGCCGGGATCTTTTGCCCGTGGACACTGATTCAATGGTGACCCTGTCGGAAGACCTGGCTCTTCTTTCTCACGGAATCCCGCTGAAAAGCGCCGCCGCGCGCCGCGCCGCCGCCCAGTCACTTGCGCTGGCATTGGCTCTGGATCCCGCGAACTCGTCCGCTCGTGACACCATTTCCGCGCTGGAGGCGGAGAAAATTCCCGCGAAAGCGAAACCCGCCCGGCTGACCACGGCCAAAGCGCGCCTCTGGCAGATCCACGCCTGGCTTGCCGCACCGGAAGCCGGAACCGATGGACAACTCCTCGCCGACCTGATTGGAGACACCGCCTCCGTCCTGGATCCCTCGAATCCAACCGCTGTGGCATTGCGCGAATCCCCGGAGAAAGGCCGGTGGGATGACTGGGTCGCCCCTCTTTCCGCATTCGAGGAGGAGGCTTTGGCTAAAAACGGGACTGATCCTTTCGAGGACATCGAGCCGGACATGCCCGCTCCCGGGCAAACCCCTGCTGCCGGAAAGCCGGCCATCCTGCTGAACTCCGCCGCTCTGACCACAGTCCTTCACGTATTTGACAAGGAGTCCGGGGCATGGTTCCTGCGCCCCGCCACCGTGGAAATGACAGCCAGTAACGAAGGCACCGGTGCGTTCTCAGTGAGTGTGGAAACTCCGCCTTCCGCCATCAATGACATTGAGCAAACCGTTTCCCTGCCCATCCGGACGGCAGTCGAGGCATACAATTCCGGTGTGCCGGATGACGGTCTGGTCAGCATGACAATCGGTGGGGGTGGAACGTATTCCTTCTCGAAAAACGGAACCAACATCACCGGCCCCGGCTTCATTCTCGCAAACTCCGCGATCACCGGCGTGGCTCCGGAGGCGACGGTGATCGCAACTCTGGGCGAGGAAGGCGCTCTTACGCCACCGCCATTTTTCTGGAGACTCCTCACGGCGCTGTCCGAAGGAAAAGGCGGGCGACTCGTCGTTCCGGCGGAGGCCGAAGGATATTTCACCGCCCTGCTAACCTTGGAGAACCCCGAGTTTTTTCTCAAATACGAGGTTCTCATCGCCTCCACCCCCAAGGAATTCATGGAACTCTGCGCCAGCGAACCTTCGGAGAACCTCGCCGCAGCCCACGCCAGTTTCAAGGAGATCAAAGACAAGGCCGAAGGCACTGCTCTGGGAGCATATCTCGCGAATCGCTTCGTCCGCCAACGCCTGCAGGATATCGTGGATACCGCTCCCTATCACCTTTCCGCGAAAATCCTCGCCATGCAAGGTGCCGGCGAGCGCCCGCGATCACTGGGGAAAAAAGTCCTCGCCTCGGAGATCTGGCGCGCGATCGCCCCCATCTCGGATCTCGTGGCCATGGATTTCCGACTCGTCGAAGTCGATTCCATCGACAGCATCGAGAAAACCTATGAAACCATGCGCCTGGAGGTGGATCAACTGGAACGCTACACGGACATTCGTGATCGCGATCTCCTGACCGAGGGCAAGGACGCCACCACGACCGTCCGCACCCTCGCCCGCGCCATGCGAAGCCGGAGTGACGATCTGTTGGAAAGGTTTGAATCGATCACCGCCGCCCACCAGGCAATGGTGGAGGCGAACAGGGTGCTGGTGGAGAAACTAGCGCTGCTGTCCGGCGACCCGGATCCCAATGATACGAGGCCGACCCGCGGGATCAGAAAACGAGACCTTCGTCGGAATAACTGACCCGATCCGGAAAAACCCATGAACCGAGCGATAGCCTGCCACATTCTCGCAGCAACTCTCTCCGTATCTTACGGGGTCGCTGACGCGGATACCTCGGAGATGGCAACTTTCATAGAGGAGCATTGTCTGAAATGCCATGGCCCGGAGGAGCAGGAGGGCGACCTCCGCCTCGACCAACTCGCCCTCCCGCCCGCAAGCGCGGAGCAGTGGGAACTCGTCCTGGAAGCCATCGAATACGGTGATATGCCACCTAAGAAGGAGAAGCGCCCCGACCCCGCCGCATCAGAGAATTTCAGCTCCACGATCAAGAATATGCTCCGGGAGACGGCGGCAAGTGGCTCCCCCGCCCTACGTCGCATGAACCGTGTGGAATATGAGAATACCCTTCATGACCTTCTCGGTGTCGATACAGAGATCGCGGAAATGCTGCCCGAGGATGGGCGCAGCCACGGCTTCGACAACGTCGCCGGCGGCCTGAATCTCTCCGCCGTGCTTTTGGAAAAATATCTCGAAGCGGCCAATGCCGCCTTCGATGACGTCATCCGCCGCTTTCCGCCGATTCCTGTGGAAACCCTGCGCTCAGTCGCGATGGAGGACAGGAACAATGTAGCCTCGGTTAAAGGAACGAAGGGCGGCTCGATGGAGAGCAAGGGCGCGTTCGTGGATTTCAGCCCCGGCTGGCCTCCGGTGCGCCTGGACGCTACCCAGCCAAAGGAAGCGGGTATCTACAGGTGCCGTGTCGCCGTTTTTCCGCACGAGCCCAACGGCCGCACCATGGCTGTGGAAGTTCTCACCGGGCCACTTTTCAATTCGGATACGGAACGCTACCATGGCGTGTTTGACGTAACAGGCACTCCGGAGGAGCCGACAGTCATCGAGTTCACAACCCGTATGGAGGCGAAGGACGCGATTCATGTGCTGGCGCAGGTTTTTCCATCCCACGTAACCTACCGCGACAAGCACGAGAAGCGCCCCGGTGTCGCGGTCGCCTGGGCGGAGACCACGGGTCCGCTCGATCAGGATTTCCCCTCGCTCACCCAGAAACGTCTTTTCGGGGAAAGTCCGACCATCACGATGAAGGACGATTTCCCGCTTTACTGGAAGCACCGGGACAAGTCGCTCAACTTTCAGGTCGTGGATTCCACCGCTCCGGAAAAAGATGTCGAGCGCATCATCCGCGAGTTCGTCCCGAGGGCGATGCGCGGTCCGGTGGAGAAATCCGTGACCGATGGTTACGTGAGCCTCGCTCTCGGCAGGCTTGCTGCGGGACGTAGCTTCGAGGAGGCGGTAAGGGCGGGTGTGACCGCCGTTCTCTGCTCGCCGAAATTCCTTCTCATCAACTACCGCCCGCAAGTCGATGACTACGCCATCGCCTCACGCATGTCTTATTTCCTCTGGTCCATCCATGCCGGACGGCAGGCTGCTGGATCTCGCCTCCCAGGGAAAGCTCATGAGCGCGACGGTACGCCGCGAGGAAGCCGAGCGCATGCTCAAGGATCCCAAGGCAGCCCGTTTCGTGAAAAATTTCACCGGTCAGTGGCTGGATCTGCGCGATATCAATTTCACCACCCCGGACAAAAAGTTTTTCCCGGAATACGACAGTCTCCTCGACAAGTCCCTCGTCCTCGAAACCGAGGCTTTTTTCACTGAAATGCTTGATCTCGATCTCAACGTGATGAATTTCATCGACTCGGATTTCGCCATGCTCAACGAGCGCCTGGCCGCCCACTACGGCATCGATGGCGTCAGAGGCCACCAGGAAATCCGCTCCGTCAGACTGCCGGAAAACTCCGTCCGTGGAGGAATTCTCACTCAGGCGAGCGTCCTCAAAGTCACCGCCAACGGCACCAACACCTCCCCTGTCCTGCGCGGAGTATGGATACTGGATCGTCTGCTCGCCCAACCCGTCCCGCCCCCGCCACCCGGCATCCCAGCAGTGGAGCCGGATATCCGAGGCGCGACCACGCCCAAGGAATTGTTCTCCAAACACACGGAGAGCAAGACCTGCGCCCGCTGCCACGACCGCATCGACCCCGTCGGATTCGCCCTTGAGGAGTTCGATCCGGTGGGCGCGCACCGCGAAAACTACCGTCAGATTATTTTCACCGATGAACGGGGCAAGATCCAACGCAAGCCGGGCCTACCTGTCGATTCCTCCGGCGAAACTCCGGACGGGCACAAGTTCGAGGACTTCGGCTCGTTCCAGAAATGGCTGCTGACCGGGAATGCGACTGTCACCCGCGCGGTTGCCAAGAAGCTCATGGTCTATGGCTGCGGTCGCCCGGTCGGCGTGATGGACGAAAGCGAGGTCGACGCCGTTCTCGCTGCCAGCAAAGAAGGCAACCACGGCCTCCGTACCATCATCCTCGAAATCGTAGCCAGTGATTTTTTCCTGAAACCATGAACCCTTGCATTATGAAAACCAGCCGGCGCCGATTCCTCCGCACCTCCGGCATCGCCCTCGGACTGCCTCTGTTGGAAAGTTTCTTTCCACGCGGACTCGCTGCTGAAACGGGCGCTGCCGGCATACGTCGCATGGTCGCGATCTGTTCGCCGCTCGGAATCCATACGCCCTTCCTTTTTCCAGAGGAGACGGGATTCGACTATAAACCTAGTAGTTACCTGGAGCCACTCCAGGAGCATCGGAAAAATTTCACTGTCATCTCCGGACTCATGCATCCGGACGTTGATGGCGGGCACTCGGCGGAGGCCAGCTACCTCACGGCCGCCCCGCATCCCGGCGCACCGAGTTTCCGCAATTCCATTTCCGTCGACCAGTACGCGGCGGAGAGCATGGGCCACCTCACCCGCTTTCCCTCCCTGGCACTTTCAGCGAATAACAGCGGTCTCTCCTACACTCGCTCCGGTGTCAGGATCCCGCCCGAGAAAAAGCCCTCCGACCTGTTCGCCAGACTTTTTCTCGAAGGCTCGGACAAGGAGAAGGAGACCCAGGTTCGCCGTCTCCAGGACGGCCGCAGCGTGCTGGATCTTGTCAACGACCAGTTGAAGGGCGTCCGTCGGAACGTCGGCCGCGAGGACATCGAGTTGCTTGACCAGTATTCGACCGGCGTCCGCGAGTTGGAGCAGAGGATGCTCGCCGCCGAGGAATGGAGCCACAAGCCGAAGCCGAAAATCGAGGAGAGCCCGCCCAAGGAAGTCGAAGACAGGGCGGATTTTGTCGCGAAAATGCGGCTCATCTATGATCTGATGTTTCTGGCAATCCGCACGGACTCCACCCGCCTGATCACCTTTTTGGGATCTGGCGGGGCGGAGGTCGTGCCGTTGAAAGGTGTCGAGGATGGCTGGCACAACCTCAGCCACCATGGGAAGGATCCCGCGAAAATCGAACAGCTCGCCATTATAGAGAAAGCCGAATTCGCCTTGTTCGCGGAATTTCTCGGGAAACTGAAAAGTGTGAAGGAAGGAGACGACACCCTTCTGGACCAGACCGCCATCGTGCTCGGCTCCAATCTCGGGAACGCATCCAGCCACAACAACAGCAACCTACCCGTGGTCTTCGCCGGCGGGAGTTTCAAGCACGGCCAGCACCTCGCCTTCGATCCTGAGAAATCCCCTCCGTTCGCAAATCTCTTCGTCTCCTGCCTCCAGCACCTCGGCCTCCCGTCCGACAGCTTCGCATCAGGAAAGGGAACGCTTCCCGGCATCTGAAATATGGAGAAGGGGTCTGCGGACACCATCTCCACATTGCGCCGCACCCTATCCGCATCTACCGGTAAACATGTCTAAAAAAGCGACCGTCTACGGAGCCAGTGGATTTGTCGGAAGCGGCCTCGCCAGTATGCTGGAGGCGGGGGGCTACCGGATCACCGGTGTGAGCCGCAAAGGCACGGGAGATGTGGAGGGCGTTTCACATTGGGTCAAGCCGGAGGATGTTGATCTTACGGACTGCGACGTGGTGGTGAACCTCGCGGGATCACCCATCGACCAGCGCTGGACCGAGGAGAAGAAGCAGGAGATCCACGAGAGCCGCGTCGGAGTTACGGAAGAAATAGTGGCAAAAATCGCGGCGCTGCCGGAGGATGGCAGGCCGGAGGTTCTCCTCAACGCCTCCGCCGTCGGCATCTATGGCGGGCGGGGTGATGAGACGCTGGACGAGTCCGCTACGCCCGGCGAAGGATACCTCGCCGATCTCTGCCAAGCATGGGAGAAGGCGGCTGGTCAGGCGGAACACCTGGGTGTCCGTGTCGTGAAATTCCGCACCGGAGTGGTTCTTGGAAAAGGCGGGAGAGCCTACGAGAAACTGATCACCGTTTTCAAGTCAGGCATAGGCGGGAGACTGGGCGACGGGCGGCAGTGGATGCCTTGGATACACGTCGAAGACCTCCGGCGGGCAATGGTTTTCTGCATCGTCAGCGAAGCCGCCTCCGGCCCGGTCAATGGCACCGCCCCTGAGCCGGAACGGAATGCCGGTCTCACGCGCAAGCTCGCGAAGGCCGTGAACCGCTGGGTGTTTCTCCCGGTTCCTGGTTTCATTTTGAAAATCGCGCTCGGCGGATTCGGTGGAGCCTTGCTCGAAGGGCAGAAGGCAGTTCCGAAGAAGCTGGAGGATCTGGGCTTCAAATTCCGCTTCCGGAAACTGGAGGACGCCCTGGACGAATTGACAGGTTGAACCGATTTTTCTCTTTGCAATGGCATCGGGCTGTTATAAGCGTTTCGCCCGCCTGAAATGGTGGTCGTAGCTCAGTTGGTAGAGCCCCAGATTGTGATTCTGGTTGTCGCGGGTTCGAGCCCCGTCGATCACCCCACCTTTTTCCCCGTATCCGGCACGGTTGCCGGCTCCGGAGAGAGCGGTGAACAGAAAGTCTCTTGATGCAACCGCTGGAAAGCAGGATCGATTACAAATTTCGCAACTCGTTCCTTCTGGCCGAGGCGCTCACCCATCCCAGCCTCGCCTACGAGTCCCAGCGCCCGCATTTCGACAACCAGCGCCTCGAGTTTCTCGGCGACGCCGTCCTCCAGCTCATCGTCACGGAGGTGCTTTACAAGCTTTTCCCCCATGAGGCGGAAGGGCATCTGACAAAACTCCGTTCCCGTGTCGTCTCGCGCCGCGCCCTCGCCCGTTTCGCCATGATGATACACCTGGGTGACTACGTGCTCCTGGGAAAAGGCGAGGAGGCGACGGGAGGCCGCCGCCGCCTTTCCACACTCGCCGATGCCTTCGAATCTCTCATAGGCGCGATGTATCTGGATTCCGGCCAGGAAGCGGCGAAAGCTCTGATACTGAAGCTTTTCGAGAGTGAGATCGACGGTATGGTCACGAGTCCAGACGAGCGCAACCCCAAGGGCGAGCTTCAGGAATGCCTACAAGCCATACATCCCATTGCTCCGGTTTACCGGATCGTGGGGGAAAGCGGACCGGACCATCGCCGCGTTTTCCAGGCGGAGGTCATCTGGCAGGACAAGCTTCTCGCCGCCGGAAAAGGGAAGAGCAAGAAGGAGGCGGAAGCCCGCGCCGCGGCCGAGGCGCTGCGTGAGAAGAGCTGGGCGAGCTGAAAGCGGACTTTGTTGTTGCCGCCAGCCCGAGGGTGGGTTTTCGTTGCCCCGCTGTCAGGGATCGTGGAGATACGGCAGACGAACCCCGCCAGGCCTTGATCGGAGCAACGGTAGTCTGTCCGCATTTGCTACGGTTTCCTGGCGGCACTTTTTTTGGGGAAAAGGAGCCGGGACTTTGAGTCCACGCCATCCTGCATTGGCCTGAAGATGAATACGCCCGTTCTTTCACTACAAAGGATGATTCCGGCTGTGACTTCTAGCGGAGCGGCTGAACGTCCTCTAATCAGATCCAGAGGCTGATTTCGTCAAACTTGATATGCAGGTCGATGAGCGTTCCGGATTCACCGATTACCGGCCCGGCCTCCAAAGTTCGTTTCAAAGCGAAAGACCTCTCATTTCACTGAGATCCGGTCAGCAGACGAAAGGAGGGCCAGACAGGAGCCCCCCCTCCACCTGTGAGTTACTTTGACAGGTTAGTGAGGATCGCTAGGATGGCGGTATGAATCGCAGATCATTCGTAGGCACAGCATCGTTGGCGGGATTTGGGCTTCTGGCGGGAGGTAGGACATTCGCGGCGGAGGAGTCGGCGGGAGGGCGGAAGATCGCGGTTTTCACGAAGTTTCTTGAAAACCTCAGCTTTGACGAGCTCGCGGAAACCATCGCGCCATTGGATGTGGCGGGACTTGAGGCACCATTGCGCAAGGGAGGGCACATCCAGCCGGAGGAGCTGTCTGAGAAGCTGCCGGCTTTCGTAAAGGCTCTGGCGAAAAAGGATCTCAAGGTGATGATCATGGCATCGAGCATAAACTCGGTGGACAAGAACGGGCTGGCTGAGAAGCAGCTTCGCGCGGCGGCGGAGTCCGGGATCACAAAATACCGCCTGGAGCATTTGAAATACGATCTCTCCAAACCCATCAAGCCTCAGGTGGCGAACTTCAAGGCGCGGTTGGAGGATCTGGCCGCTCTGAACAAGGAAACCGGCGTCCAGGGCCTTTACCAGAACCATCGTGGCGGCAATTACGTCGGCGGGCCCATCTGGGATATGGTGGAAATGCTGGAGGACACGGATCCGGCCCATCTGGGCATGGCGTTCGATTTCGCGCACGCGACGGTGGAGGGTGCGAACGCCTGGGAAATGAATTTCCGCCGCGCCGCGCCGCACATAGGCGCGGTGTTTTTCAAGGACTACAAGCTGAACGGGCGAAACTGGTCAGCCTGTCCTATCGGGGAAGGCGTCGTGAATCCGGATGCGGGTAAGCTCGTTTCGAAAACACTGCCGAAGGAAGTGCCTGTCTCCATCCATATCGAGTATGTGAAAGGCGGGGATGTGGTGAAGAAGACAGTGGAGGCGATGGGCAATGATGTCGCGACGGTGAGGAAATGGCTGGGATGAGAAGTCTTCCCTGCCTAAGCGGATACACGCATGCGAAAGATTTATATCGGATGGAAACGGAACCTGCTCGTCGGGTTTCACGCCTGTGTGGCCATGGTTGCGGTGGTGATTGTCACGGGTCTTGTCTTCTGGATGGCCAGTGGCTTCGGAAACTGGAATCTCGGCGACGAGCGCGCGGGTGATTTCTCGTTATGGGAATGGTTGGTCATTATCGTAATCAGCCTGCCGCTCCTGGGATGCCTGATTGCGAACGGTCCGGAGCGCTGGCCACGCTATCCGACTGAACGAGGGGAAGTCAGAAACGGCAGATGGCGGAAGGGTGATTTCAGACGGACGAAGGAATGAGAGTGGGGATAGGAATTTACCGAGTCCTTCTCCGGCGGATCAGATAGTGGACGAGGAAGAGGAGTGCGATCCTTTCAAAAATACGCTTCATGCCATCTGGTCAGTGGAGCGCAGGAGAATATCGGAGACCTCCACGTGCGGGGGAGCGGTGAGGATGGTGACAATGCAGTGGGCCACGTCCTCGGGCTGGAGCATTTTCATGCTGGCGCGGGTCTGGGAGAGCGTGTCCTCGCGACCGCGGAAGTAGTTGTCGAGAAGTGGGGTATCGACGAAGCCGGGTGATACGCAGGCGACCTGAACGGGCGACTGGATGGCTTTCAGCTCGGAGCGCAGGGAATCGGTGATGGCGCGGACTGCGAATTTCGTGGGGGCGTAGAAGCCTCCGGAGGGGGGGACGCGGTGGCCGGACATGGAGGAGACGTTGACGATGCGGCCTCCGGTATTGGGAAAATGTTTCAGCGAGAGCTGGGAGCAGAGGGCGAGGGCGAGAACATTGACCCGCCACATTTCCTCCCAATCGGCAGGAGTCCCGTCGATGATGCGCGAGAGATAGGCGGTGCCGGCGCAGTTCACGAGTCCGTCGATTTTCCCGAGTTTATGGAAAATACCTGAGATGTCCTGGCGCGATGTGAGATCCGCGGTGATGGGCGAGATGTCCGGGTGGAGGGCGTTGGGTCGGCGGGTGACCCCTAGAACGTCCGCTCCGCGGGAGAGGAGCAGCTCGCACAGTGCCTCGCCTATGCCGCTGGAGGCGCCGGTTACCAGGAAGGTTTTGCCTTTCAGTGGAATCATTCCCTCCTTTCTACACCACGGGTGCCCGGTTGAAAAGCGCGGCCAGATCCGGCAGGTCGGCGGCGCTCCGGGCGGGCTGGGAGTGGATGATTTTCCCCTGGTGGAAGACGAATGCTCCGGGCATCTGGAGACCGTCGCCCGCCAGGTGGCCTACGCCACAGCCTTTGAAAACCGAAATCGCGCCGCGCCACCAGACATGAGGGCCGAAAAGTTCGAGGAAGCCGCCTTTGCCAAGGCCGAAGGAGCGGTAGAGCTCGCAGCGCGGATCCGCGATACGGGGGACGTCGGAGTTGTGCCCCAGGTAGTCGATTTCCTCGCCGGAACGGAGCATGTGGACGAGGATGAGACGGGAGTTGTTGCTCGCGGCCTGTTGCTCGAGATCCTGGAGACCGCGAAGGATCTGACGGGTGAAGGTGCAGCCGAAGTGACGGAGAAAGACGAGGACGAGCGGCCGCTCCCCGGATGCTTCCAGAAGCGTTTCCCCGGAGGACAGCGGATAGACGGAGGCGGCCTCCGCGACGGTGTAGGGGCTGCTCCTGGAGGGGGGGATGCCCGCGTGGGCGCGAATGGCGGCCCAGAGGATGAATCCGAAGGGAGCGATCCAGACTATGTCGTCGATGACGAGGAGGACTCCGCAGACGAGGGGAAGCTCGCCCGCCGAGATCGCGATACCAACGATGACGCCCGCGACGAGGGATTTCACCAGGCCGAGGAGGACGATGAGCCAGTTTCTGATAGGATCCTTCGCGGCGATGAGAAAGGCGACGCCAAGCGCTCCGGAGATGAGGCCGAGAGTGCGCCAGAGCATGGGATGGTTCGGACGGGGGATGGCGAAGAGATCGAAGCTGTGGAAAGGCCAGAGGTTCGTCCAGATGGCGAAGAGGATATGATAGGTTCCCGCGGCGATGAGGGCGAGCCGCATCCAGCGCGTCGTTCGGCATTTTTCCCCTTCGCAGCTGTATGGCATTTCGGAGGTTAGGAGGTTTACGCCTTCGCGCAACGGGCGATGTGGGATATTTGCCGGGCGATTTTCACGAAACGCTGCGGTTCTGTCTGCCGATGACGAGGGCTGTCACCACACCGCACCCGAGGGAGACGCCGAAGAGGAGCCAGCCGCAGAATTTCATGGTCTCTATCGAATCGTCCTGAAAGGGAACCGGTTTTTCAAGAGCGAGGAAGACGTGGCGGGGCTGCTTGTTGCGGTAGTCGTTGCGGAAGGTCTCCGCCTCGCGGACGAGGAGGTCGATGCGCTCGTTGACGAAAAAGGTATAGGTTGGCTTTCCGTCCTCGCCATCGGGCCAGACCTTCATCGTGGAGACCTCGATGGGGGTGCCGCTATCGACCATGCGGCGGATGCGCTCTACGAGGGCGCGGGCGTCAGGCTCGTTTTCCGCGCCCGATGCGAGGAGGCGGCGGAGGCCTTCCTTGGCCATCTCAAAGCGCTCGATCTGGGATTTGCCAATGTCACCGCCGAGGTCGCGGCTACGTTCGATCTTCCGCTGGAGACGGATGCGCTGAAGCTCGAAGGGATTCCTGGTGGCCTGGGCGATGAGCATGCCTTCAAAGGCGTAGCGCAAGGGCATGACCCGTGCGGGGACGGGAACGCCGCCGCGCTCGCGCTCCAGCTTCGCCTCGTCGAAGAGTCCGCGGTTCATTTCCTTGAAAGGAACCAGCGCGCCCGCGAGAAGCATCTGCGGGACGAGCAGGAGCGGGACGGCCGTAAGTGCGGCGCGCTCGGTTTTCACCAAGGAGGAGACCACAAGAGCCATGCCGGTGCCAGTGAGGGCGGTGAGGGTCATCCAGATCCAATGGTAAAGGATTACTCCCTCGATTTCCAGGAAATGGTTCCCCACAAGGAGGTAGGTGAAGCACTGGACGGCTGCGACGAGTCCGAGCGCCAGGAATTTCGCGCAGACGTATGAGACGCCGCCGGGCTGGCAATTGCGCTCCCTGCGGAGAACGGCACGGTCGCGGAGGATTTCCGTGGCGGAGTTGGTGAGACCCAGGAACATCGCCACAGTGACGCTCAGGAATATGTATGCGGGGATGTGGAGCGCGGTGGCGAATTCGTAGGAGCCTTTGGGCGATGAGCGAAGCGTGATGGCGATGAGGGCGGCGAGGACGGGAGCCTCCAGGAAGGTGCTGTAAAGGGTGCCCCGGTTGCGAATTTTCGAGAGCAGGGAGCGCTGGAAATGAGTGGCGAAAACGAGCAGGACGGCGCGGAAGCGGCGGGTGGGTGTGGGTGGGACCGGGAGTCTGCCGCCGGGTTCCGTTTCGCCGAGGCGGCTTGCCGGATTGCTATCGCGCTGGAGTGAGCGGAGAAGCGAGGCGCTCTCGTAACGCTCCTGCCAGAAGGTTGGCGGGAAACGGCGGACGGCTCCCGCCGTGAGCTCCGCCGCCTATGGCGCTAAGCGGTGTTTCAAGAACATCGAAGACGAAATCCGCTCCCAGCGGTGTCTTCGCGACCATGGACGGATGGGAAATGCCTAGCTCCTCGCAGGCTCCGCGGAAGTAGCCGACCATGCCCGCGGGGGTGCCGAAAAACGCCATTTTACCGCCTCCGTCCAGGAGCAGGACTTTGTCGAAAAGCCGGAGCACGCCAGCTCCGGGGCGGTGAAGGGAGGCGATGACGATCTTCTCCCGGGCGAGTCCGCGTAGCGTTTCCGCGACATGCTCTGAGTCCTTGGAAGAGAGGCCTGAGATCGGCTCGTCGAACAGGAACACCTCCGCGCGGCTACCGAGATCGACCCCGAGATTTAGCCTGCTGCGCTCCCCGCCGGAAATGGTTTTCTCACCCTGCGAGCCGACTTTTCTCCTGGCTATGCGCTGGAGACCCAGCTCGGCGAGCATGCTGTCCACGCGGCGGTTGTGCTCGGCGAGGCCAAGGCCGGGGCGGCGTATCATCACGCCGTGCTGAAGGTGTTCGCGGACGGTGAGCTGCGGATTCAGCGCCTCTTCCTGGGGCATGTGGGCGATGAACGGGACAAGCTTCTCGCGATGGTCGTAGAGGGAGATGCCGTTCAGGTTCACCTTCCCACGGGTCGGCTTGCGCTGCCCCGAAAGAACGGCTAGCAGGGTGCTTTTCCCGCTTCCGCTGGCGCCGATGATGCAGAGCATTTCTCCGCGCCGCACCAGGAAGTTGATCTGATCCAGCGCGCGCGATTCCTTGCCGAAGTCGTGGATCAAACCGTCGACCTCAAGGGATTCGATCTGCGTCCTCTCCTCATCGAGAAACCCTTCGGAAAACCTGCACCGGACCGCCTGGCTGCCGGATAGGCGGATGAGGGAACCGTCCCGGAGGCTCGCGCGCTGGCGGACTGGCAGCCCGTCCACCAGCACCGTCCCGCCGGCCTCCATCACCTCCAGTTTCCCCGTCGTCCCCTCACCGTCGTAGCGGATGAAAAGCACGGTTCGGGGCGCGAGCTTCGTTGCGAGCAGGAGGTCTCCCGGCCGAGTGCGCCGGGATCGTTCGAGACGAGATATTCCTGGCTCTCCGCCGCCAGCCGGAAACGCCGCCCGGATTGCAGGGCTTTTTTGCGAAGCGCGTTCAAGGTTAGGCTGAATCCGGCGGAGCCACCGATGCGCTCGTGGTAACGGCATTTCACGGCTTCCCCTTTCTTCAGAACCGCGCTGCTGCCCACGTGCATGTCCGTGTCCGCCAGCGCCTCCACCTCTGCCTCCAGGCCGAACCTGACTCTCAGCCTGCTGCCGCGCGACCGGGACTTTTCCGCGATCAATCCGTCCTCGCCTTCCTCCAGATAAAGCGCGGGCATGATGCCCGTCTTTCTCACATCCAGGAAAAACTGCACGTCCTCGTAGGACATCGTCCAGCCGGGGATAACCAGCTCCTGACGCTCGCGGACACGCATGAAGGCGCCGGTCTCCAGCGATTTCCCGCGCACCCAGAGAGGTGCCTCCCCGGTGTTTCTCAACAGCGTGAGATCGCCCGCCCGGTAGATGCGGAATTCCTGGGAGCCGGATGCCGGAGGGAGGACGACATCCGAGTCGTTTCCGCCCAGGATGAGTTTTTCGAAAGGCAGTTCGCCGAAGTCGCCCGGATCTCCGCGCATTTCCCGGAGAATGGCGGAACCGGTCTCCGGCTGACCCAGCCGCCGCATGAAAATCTCGAAGCTCGCCCGGCTCCTCTCCGAACGACCCGCCGCGTCCACCAGGGTGAACAGCTGCAGGCCGACGGAGAGCTTGCCAGTATCATCGAGACTTTCTCGGAGCTCGTTGGCAAGACCCTGCAGAGGCTTGGGGCTCTTTACCGCCTTCCGCAGCCGCCGGGTCAGCCAGGCATGATCCGCCTCAGGGAACGCGCTGCGCAACATGTCGAGAATGAGATCCGCCTCCACCGCGCTGAGCACATCGTCTAACGTCGCGAAGGCCGCGAACGCGTCAACCAGCGCACCAACATGGCTTTTCAGACGCTTGCCCGGTTTCCCGCTCCGACTCGATTCGGGCAGTAGGCCGGAAAGACCTTTTCCCGCCAGACTTCACCGAACCAACCGCGTCCTCCTCCGTTTTGTCGCCGTCACCTGCCATCGTCCGGCTCTTTCTGTCAGAACGCCTCGCACCCCGCAAGCTCCGCGGGAGCACTTTGCCCGGCATTCCGGGACACTCGAAAAACTTGCCAATCCGCCCCATGCGCCCGAACACTCCCTCATGAAGAACATCCTCATCATCGGAGCCGGCGGTGTCGGCAGCGTCGTCGCCCACAAATGCGCCATGCTCCCTGGCACGTTTGGCGAGATTACCCTCGCCTCCCGTACCCTTTCAAAATGCGATGCCATCGCCGAATCCGTAAAGACACGGACCGGGAAATCCATATCCACCGCGAAAGTCGATGCCGACGACTCCGACGAAACCGCAGCCCTGATTAAGAAAACCGGCGCGGCCCTGCTTATCAATGTCGCTCTACCCTATCAGGATCTCAACCTCATGGACGCCTGCCTGAAGGCTGGAATCGACTACATGGACACGGCGAACTACGAGCCGCTGGATGTCGCGAAATTCGAGTATTCCTGGCAGTGGGAGTATCAGGGGAAATTCGAGAAAGCCGGCCTCTCCGCCCTTCTCGGCTCCGGCTTCAACCCCGGAGTGACGAATGTTTTCACGAAATGGGCGCTGAAACATCATTTCGACGAGATCCATACCCTCGACATCATCGACGTGAACGGCGGCGACCACGGGCGTGCCTTCGCCACGAACTTCAACCCCGAGATCAACATCCGCGAAGTCACCGCTGAGTGCCGCCACTGGGAGGACGGGGAATTCGTGGTGACTGCGCCCATGTCGAAACACCAGCCCTTCACCTGCCCCCAGGAGGTCGGTACCTACGAGATCTACCGCATGTATCACGAGGAGCTGGAGTCCTTGGTGAAACACTTCCCCACCATTAAACGCGCCCAGTTCTGGATGAGCTTCTCCCGGAACTACATCAACCATCTCCAGGTGCTCCAGAACGTCGGCATGACCCGTATCGACGAGGTTGAATACAACGGGTTGAAAATCGTTCCACTCCAGTTTTTGAAAGCCGTCCTGCCGAACCCCGGGGACCTCGGGGAAACCACCAAAGGCCGAACCTGTATTGGCAACGTCATCACCGGAATCAAGGACGGAAAGCCGAAAGCCATCTACATCTACAACATCTGCGATCATGAGAAATGCTTCGAGGAAGTCGGCTCCCAGGCCATTTCCTACACCACCGGTGTCCCCGCCATGATAGGCGCGAAGCAGATGCTCGATGGCGGTTGGAACAAGCCCGGCGTCTGGAACATGGAGCAGCATGATCCGGATTCATTCATGGCGGATCTGAATGAAAACGGTCTCCCCTGGCAGTTCCTGGAGCTATCTGTGCAAGAGGCCGCCGCATTCCACGTGGCACAACACGAAAGTCCGTAGGAAGGGGGATCCACTTCAATCCGCCGAAGTACGACGTTTTTTAGATTATCTGAAGGCAGGGAGGTTAGTTTTTCAAAAACGCTGCGTTCGCCATTACATGGTGAGGGCAGAAATTGACCCAAAACCGAAAAATCCGCTTGTCATATCGGCTCTCCGGCGACAAGGTCGGCACGTGAATCTCCACAAAACCCATCTCCTTTCCGCTGCTCTCCTAGGTGTTTTTTCGACCATCGCACCGGCTCAGTCCCCGATTTTCGTCCCGGGAGACGGAACTCAGCTCATCCAGCCATTCGAGTTTATTTTTCGTGCGAATGCGAACTATACGCAGAATTCACAGACTGTTGAATTCACAGGCGGGCTCCAACAGGTATTCGTTCGGGATGGTCTGGTTGGCTATGATGCGCCCTGTATTGCGAAGGAGTATATTAGTCCAGGGGAAACCTTGTATGAAAATTACTTCGGCTTTATCATTATCGCTCCACCCTGCGCCTTGGGAACAACTGGTTACCTAAGTTCGGGAGACGTGAATGGGGACGGTGTTGTTGATGTTATTAATGACGCCCCTGCGTATCTGGCAGTGACATCTGTCAATCAAGCAGCGCTCATTGAACCTGCCCGTCCGGAAAAAATCCAGCTCGTTTCAGCACCTCCTTCTTTGATTCCCAGGCCGTCCGGGGGATTCGATAGCACGAGCGCCCTTCTATTCTTCAACATCCAGACAACTCGTATCCTTCAATACAAGATGTCTCAGTATAACTTTCAAAGACCCTTTAACGCGGGTCAGCGTGGGCAGTTCGACGATACTTTTGTTGAAGGAACTTATCGCTACAATTTTCCGCTCGTAAACAGGCCCACTGTTCCTGTCCCTGTGGACGTGAACTATTTCACGGGCATTGATGGATTCAGGGAGAAGAACAACCAGAAACGGGGTTTCAGATTCATTGGTCTAACTTTTGCTCCTGATGGCTTTGCTCTGATTGATCCTTCGGTTCCAAACCTGGTTAAGTGGCAGGGAAACACTCCGGATAAGGTAGCCATCAATGGCGACTTGACTCAATTCAGAATTGTCAGACTTAGCGCACCAGGAGGGCCATTCGCGACCCCCAATCCTGCCAGCGTCATCTTTCCGGCATTCGCTGGGCCAAACGAAGCTCTGGTCACGCTCCAGAATCCTCTTGAGACCAGCTATCTCCTCCCTCCCGGCATCATCACACCAGGCGCAACCGGCGCAATGCAAGTGATCTTCCGTCGCAACCGGGGCGGCGTTATCGCGGATAAGAGCCTCACGATCTTCAGCGTGCCTGTTCGGTTTAGCCCTCCCGGTTCACCGGGACTTGATCCGGATAAGTTCATCGCATCAAAACTGCCAGCTACCGCTAGTGAATCGGACAAGGCCTTTAATACTGACTACGACGGCGACGGGATGACGAATTTCGCTGAATGGGTATTTGATTCAAATCCGGCTGATGCTAGCAGTGTCCCTTCATCACCGCGTCTTGTATTTGAGGAACCCGCATCCACAGAAGGAATCACCTCTAAAGCTGAAGGGGGTTCCGGCAACTGGGTCTTCCGAGTTTCGAAAAAACAGAGCACCAATCCGCCGTTGAATTATTCCATTGAACGTAGCGCGGATATGAATGAGTGGATTCAAGTGACCAATGACGACCCCAACTGGGAACTCCATGAAGACTCAGCGGAAATTAAGGTCATGAGCCGCACAAGTGGCCTTGATGGTGGTAATTTCTTCCGAGTTTCGGTGGAGGCTTCGAAATAAGGTTTAAGACCGGATTTTTCATAAACCGCAGTTCCCAGAGGATCCTGCGGTTTTGTATGTTGGGAAGTCAGTATGGTGGAACCAAACTTTCTTCCCTACACCCACTTGCAGCCGGTCGTGGGTATCGATCAGAACAAATTAGTTTGAAGAGGGAGTGAATGAAAATTGTAGCCTACCCAGGCCGGTTGCCGAGAATAATTGCCGAAACTCCGATTCAAGGCAGACCCCTCCTGATGGCAAGTCCGTGAAATGACTCCATGACATCCGCCTTCTGCTCACCGGCGTCTCCTTCGCGCATGTCGTGCGCAAAAGCCGCCGGAGCGGAGACACCTGGTGAGCCTGATCGTACCGCACTGCGACACGGAAGTTTTAGCGAAGCGCGTCCCGCTGGTTCCTGACAACGCGAGCTGGCACAAGATCAAACGCCTCATAAGGCACCACAGCGAACCGGTCTTCCTGCCAACCTACAGTCTCCCGGCCTTAATCCTATTGGGCGGCTCTGGCAGCATCTCAACAGCCACCATATGGCAGGCAGGCTACAGCACAAAGCGAGGGGAGAGCTCAACGGCAAGCTCTACGAATCCATGCTGGCGTTGCTCGAACGCCGGAAACCATCCGTTCGGTCTGCCTGACCCATCCAGAATAACCGCAACAGTTTTTGACAAACGGTCTAGAATCTTAAACCTTCCCAGGAAATACCCAAATTGATGAAAAGCCTCCTCGCATTCCTCGCCCTCTGTTCCGCGCTGTTCGCACAGGAAAAACCCAACATTCTCTGGATCGTCAGCGAGGACAATTCCTCCCACTGGATAGGTTGCTATGGCAACGATCAGGCGCGGACTCCGAACATCGACAAACTCGCCAGCGAAGGAGTCCTTTTCGAACACGCCTATTCGAACGCCCCCGTCTGCGCGGTAGCCCGCGCCACCATCCTGACCGGCGTCTATGCCCCGACCATGGGCACCCAGCACATGCGCTCCCGCAACCCCATCCCGGCCAAATACAAGCCAAACGTCTCCTATCTCCGCGCGGCCGGTTATTACTGCACCAACAACGCGAAGACCGATTATAATTTCAAAGGCAATGACAACTCCTACTGGGACGAGTCCTCCGGCAAAGCGCATTACAAAAACCGCCCGGAGGGAAAACCTTTCTTCGCCATCTTCAATCTCGGCGCCTCCCACGAGAGCTCGCTTTTCAAGGACAAGGCCGCCGAGCCCAAACGCCTCACTCCGGAGGAAATCGATCTTCCTCCGTACCTCCCCGATCTCCCGGAAATACGCAAGGATTACGCCCGTTACCACGACCGCATCACGGAAATGGACGGCCAGGTCGGGAAAATCCTCGCCGAGCTCGAGAAGGACGGACTGGCGGAAAACACCGTCGTCATCTACACCTCCGACCACGGCGGCATCCTTCCGCGCGGAAAACGCTATCTGGAGGAAACCGGAGTGAAGATTCCATTCATCGTCCGCGTTCCGGAGAAACTTGAAACTCTTTCTCCCTTCACGCCCGGCCAGCGTGCCGAGGAACCCGTCTCCTTCATCGACATGTCACCCACCTTCCTGTCCCTCGCCGGGGTCGGTAAGCCCGATCAGATGCAAGGCCGCGCCATTCTCGGCAATGACCGCGCGGACGCCCGCCGGGGACGAGATGGAGTTTCTCTTCGCTGACCGCTTCGACGAACTCTACGGCATGCGCCGGGGTCTGACCGACGGAAAATGGAAATACATCCGCAATTTCAACCCGCACCTTCCACAGTCCCCGTATTCTTTCTACCAGTTCGGCCAGCCTGGCTGGACGGCCTACGAAAAGGCATGGAAGGAAGGCAAGGTCACCGGCATTCACAAAGAGCAATGGGAAGCTCCGAAACAATCCGAACAGCTCTACGATCTCACCGCCGATCCGTGGGAAACCAGAAACCTCGCTGCTGATCCCGCCCATGCGAAAAAGCTGGCAACCCTCCGTTCGCGCCTGAAAAACACCATGAAGCAAGCTGGCGACACAGGCCTGATTCCCGAGCCTCTTTTCGACGAACTCTCGGAAGGCTCCACCATCGCGGAATTCGCCGGGAGCGAAAAATTCGATTCTGATGGCGTGCTGGATCTTGCCTTCACCGCCTCCGCAATGGATTCGGAGAACATCCCGGCTCTCACAGCATCCCTCTCTTCGGAAGATCCGGTGAAACGCTACTGGGGAACCCTCGGTCTCCTGGTTATAGGAGAAAAATCCGCCTCCTCCGCGGATGCAGTGAAGCCGCTTCTGAAAGATCCCACCGCCGTTGTCCGCACGACCGCCGCCGAAGCGTTGTTCCGATGGGGCGAGAAGGAAGCCGCCGCGGAATCCATGCTCAATGACGTTTCCGTGAAAATGGATCCCTCCTCCCTCCTGAATCTTCTCAACACCATCCGCCGCTATGACCTTCTCGACCGCCTCCCGAAGGGCTGGGCGAAAGAAAAGAACATGAAGGGCGGTGACTACGATTACATCAAACGCTTTTCCGAAAGGGCGATGGATTGACCCGACGCACCCTTCATTCCACCCGCTTCAGGCGCGGCTCGATGACGCTTCCGCTGTGAAGAACGAGACGGTGCTCTTCGGAGCCGTTCACGGAGATAGTGATGAGATGGAAATCTCCGCCGAGAGGGTTTTCCGGGTCTAAAGGGAGAAGCTCGACCTTCGAAACATACACGGATTCGCTGTCGTTCGGCTGCATGGTGGCGAGCGCGAGGGAGATCGCCTCGGTCGCGGGTATGCGGGAAAGCTTTTTCGAACCCGCGTCCGGCTTTTCAGGTGCCAGCAGTTTCTCGTCAGCGAAGAACTGCTTGATAAAGATGATGTCCGGCGTCGAGCTTTCCACCCCGCCCGGAAGCTGAATGCCTAGGCCCGGACTGGCTACGGTTGGCCCCTCGTGAATCAGGATCTCCCCTGCGTTCGCGATGAACGGGAGCGTCAGGAATACTAAGAAAGGGAATTTCATCGACCGGATGACCTTTGATGGTGGAGGCGGACGCGTTGTTATCGTCCGATACAGGCGCATAATGGCATCCGTTTTTCCAAGAGCAATCACATTGGACGCGGATCCCGTCCCCCCGTTTTTTTGAAAAATCGGATTGGATGAAACCTCCTCCCCGGCCAATCTCGGCGCATGCTTCTTCCCATCGTCCAGTACGGCGATCCCATACTCCGCCAGCAATGCCGCCCCGTCGAGGACACGGGCGGGGAAACGCGTGATCTCGTCGCCAACATGCTGGAGACCATGGCTGACGCGAACGGGGTGGGTCTCGCCGCCCCCCAGGTCGGGGTGGATCTCCAGCTAGCGGTGGTCGATGTCTCGCACGATCCGGAGTGCGTTTCCTATCTGACTGTCAACGGCAAGGAGGCCGCCATCGAAGACATCATGCCGCTTGTTTTCATAAACCCGACCTTGGAACTGGGTCAGGAAAAGGAGATCGACTACGAAGGCTGTCTTAGCATTGAGGGCATCCGCAGCGAAGTCCGGCGCCCCGCGGATATAAAGGCTACCCTTCCGCAACTGGACGGCACCACACTGGTGATAGAGACCGACGGACTCCTCTCCCGCGCCATCCAGCACGAGACGGATCATCTCAACGGCGTGCTTTTCGTAGACCGGCTTTCCGCTGTTGGCAAAGTGAGCGTGAAAAACCGCCTTAAGCGACTGGTGGCTCCGCGTGGCCGCTAGAGAGCGGAAATTGGCATGGGGTTATAAAAACTTCTGGTTTAACGCCTCGACATTACGGGCTTCCTAAGCTTATGGTGTCACCAGCGTTTCATACGTTGCGCCGAACCACCGATCTACCATGAGCACTTCCCGAGGAATTTTCGAAACTTTTGACAACCAGAGCTCGGATACCGACGACACCCAGGGAGCCTCCGTCTCTCCCTTCGCCGCAGCCCCTCCCGCCCCGCAATCAGCTCCTATGAACGGCGCCCCAAGTCCGTTCGCCATCGCGCCCACCGAAGCCGCCGTTCCCGCTCCCTCACCTTCCGCGAAGAAGAACTCTCCCTTCGCCATCGTCGAGGACGATGAATCCGCCGGAGATTCCAAAACGATACGCATCCCCGAGCGCCGGAAGGCGGAGGAATCCCCGTTCCAAGTGGCCGAGCCACAGGGATTCGGATATGAGGCACCCGCGCAGCAGGCCAGGGTAAGCCCGTTCGGACAAGCTCCTGGCCCGGCTCCCCAGCATGCCCCGTCACCCTTCACGATCGAACCCACACCCGCTCCCATGCAGGCACAGCCGGCGCCCGCTCCCAGTCCGTTCGGCGGATGGCCGCAGGCGGAGGTCGCCCCGCGCCAGGAGAACCGTCCTGCTCAGATCGTTTCCCAGCATCACCAGCAGCCCGCTCCGGTTTTTTCCCATACTCCGAGTCCAGGCTCCTCCAACGATTCCGATTCGGACTCCTATTCAATCAAGCAACTGGAACTCCGCGCTATCTTCGGAGTGGACAGGGAAATGAATCATGAGGAGATCGTCCAGCGCGCACGCACCCTTCCAGGCATCCGTCAGATCGCCCGGGTAAGCGAAGGTGATGTCGCGGCAGTGGACGCGCTCAAGGGCGTGATCGCCAATCTTGGCTTCGGCAATGGCGCCATCAGGCTTTACTCCGGCTCCGTGCCCATCGAGTTCATCCGCGAAGGGAAGACTCTTCTCGCGGTTCAGACCGACGGAGGCTTCGCCCCCGGGGTTCGGGAGACTCTCATGCTCGTCGCGCGGGAGCTTGGACGTTAGAAGAAGCTTTCCGCCACCACCTCGACCTCGCGGAAAGGCATATCCGCCAGCATTCCGTATTCATCCAACCGGTAGAGCCGCGCCCGTGTCGAGGCGGGACTCGACATGCCGCATAGGAAACGCGCCATCTGCCTCGGAGTTCCCAGCGCCGCATGCCGGGCATCAAAAAGCGCTTTCATAGCTTCAAGCTCCGCAGTCGTCGTTTTCCTGGCCTTCTTCCGCTTCAGTTTTTTCGGAGTCTTTCCAAGACAGCGGTCGCAGTGCCCGCAGTCACTCTCCATCTTTTCCCCGAAATGCCTTAGCAATGTTTTCGTCAGGCACACCCGGGTCGATGAAAGCGCGAGCATCTGCTCCAGCCGCTTCAGATCGGACGCCTCCTTTTCCTGGAAACTCGCAGCCATCGCTTCCATCAGCAAGCGGATCTCACCCGGCTCCTTTTTCATCCGGTAGGCCTGTCGCCAGTTCGATCGTTTCAGAGAGACATCCCCAGCTTCCTCCAGCTCCGACATCATCCCTCGCAGTTTGACAGGAGAAATCCCCAGTCGCTCCGCTGTTTCAATGGCCTTCACCGTCCACCACTTCCACTCCTCGTCCAGACCTTCGAAAATCCCTTTTACCAGCCCCCGTTCCTTCACCGACCGACCTGCCAGAACCTTCTCCAACGGTCGTAGAAGCTTGACTCGGTGGGCATTGAAATAACTTCCCCGCGCCTCCAGTATCCCGTCCATTTCCAGATACGCCAACACAGTCGAAACCACTGTCTGCCGTATATCGCAGGTCGTCGCCAGATCATAAAGCGATACGTCGAACTCGTTTCCCAGCTTCAGTATCCGTTCCAGAAGATTCCGCAGAGCCCTCTCCCCCGGAGTGTCCGAGAAAATGAAATTCTCCAGCACCGTCGCGTCCTCCGCGCACGCCAGCCACTCACAAACCGCGGCTCCTCCATCGCGCCCGGCCCGGCCAATCTCCTGCGTGTAATTCTCCAGGCTTTTGGGGAGATTGTAGTGCATCACCGTCCGCACGTCCGCCTTGTCCACACCCATCCCGAACGCGATCGTCGCCACGACTGTCCCGGTTCGCCCCCCCATGAAATCCTCCTGAATCTCCCGACGCAGATCCGTCCGCAATCCCGCGTGATACGCCCTCGCCGCGAGCCCGTTCTTCGTCAGGAATGTGGCCACCTCCTCCGCCGTCTCCTGCCGTGTCACATACACCACCGCCGGACTCCCATAAGTCGATAGACTCTCCAGCAGGATCCGTTTTCTCTCCTCGACCGAGCAAGGCGTCACCCGCAGATCCAGATTCTCCCGGTGAAAACTCAGCTTCACGGTATCTCGCTTGGCGATACCGAACTGTCTCCGTATGTCCGCCTCCACCTTCGGAGTCGCTGTCGCCGTCAGCGCAAGAATCCGCTTCACCTTCAGCCCCTTGAAAATCCTGTCCAGTTTCAGATAATCCGGTCGGAAATTATGCCCCCATTCGGAAATGCAATGCGCCTCATCCACCGCTATCAGGGATATTTCGATCCCTTTCAGAAGCTTGCGGAACTCCGCGTTTCCAAGTTTCTCCGGCGAAACATAAAGCAACTTCAGCTCACCGGCCAACAGCCGCGAGACAACGCCGGCATACTCATCCGCCCCCAGAGTCGAGTCCAGCCGCGCCGCCGCCACCCCTTTCGCCACCAGCCCGTCCACCTGGTCTTTCATCAACGCCAGCAACGGCGAAACCACCAGCGCCGTCCCTTCCAGCACCACCGCCGGGAGCTGGTAGCAAAGTGACTTGCCCCCGCCAGTCGGAAAAATCGCCAGAGCCCCCCGGCCGTTCACCAGCACCTCTACCACTTCCGCCTGTCCCGCCCGCAGCTCCCCGAACCCGAAAACGTCCTCAAGAACCTCCTTCACAAGTCAATCATCCTCTCCCTCGCCATCCGCGTCCACTGCGTTATCGTCGGCTGAAAACTCTTCCCGTCCCTGTCCTGCAAGCCCATCATCAATCCGAACGTATTCAACAAACCTATGAAGAAACTTTTTCTCCTCAGCCTCGTCGCCACATCCTCACTCCTCGCGAAGGAACCCGCGAAACCCGCTGCCGCGGATCTCCAGCAGGTCGCCACGGAAATGGCCGATGCCACCAACGCCTTCATCGATTCACTGGACGAAGAACAGAAGGCGAAAGCGGTTTTCCCGTTTGAAAGCGATCAACGCGAGAACTGGGGTTTCGTCCCCCGCGAGCGCAAGGGCCTTCCCCTTGAGGAGATGAACGAAAAACAGACCGCACTTGTCCGCTCACTTCTCAAGACAATCCTTAGCGATTCCGGTCAGAAAAAAACCGATACCATCATGGCTCTGGAGGCCTTTCTCGGCGAGATCGAGAAACGCCCCGACTACCGCAACCCGGAAGCCTATTTCACCTCCGTCTTCGGCGAGCCTTCACCCACTGGCACATGGTCCCTCCGCTACGAGGGTCACCACCTTTCCCTCAATTACACGGTCGTCGATGGGAAACAGGTGTCCGTCACTCCCTCCTTCTTCGCCTCCAATCCGGGAGAAGTCACCATCGATCACAGGATGAAAGGCACCCGTCCTCTCGCCGCCGAGGAAGATCTCGCCCGAACACTCGCCATCACTCTCAAGGAAGCCGGCGGGGCGGTGGTTTTCTCGGAAAAGCCTCCCGGTGAGATCCTCACAGGCGAAGACCGCACCGTGAAACAGCTCGAACCCGTAGGTGTAAAAGCCTCCTCGATGACCACCTCCCAGCAAAAGGCTCTTATGGAACTCATCACCGAATACGCCTCCCGCAACCGCAAGGAACTCGAGGCCGCGGAACTCGCGAAGATCAGTGCGGATCTGGAGAACCTCCGCTTCGGATGGGCAGGCGGCCTCAACCGGGGCGAGCCCTTCTACTACCGCATCCAAGGCACATCGTTCCTTGTGGAAGTCGCCAACATCCAGAACAACGGAAACCATGTCCACGCCGTCTGGCGCGACGGCAAAAACGACTTCGGCCGCGACCTCCTCGGCGATCATGTCGGACATGATCACTGATTGAAAGCCGTGCCATTGGCCGGCTTCTTCGATTGCAAGCAAGAGCGGCCAAAGGCACGACCCTCCATTATGTCCCCCTCTTTTCTTAGCAACCCACCTCCCGCCGAGCCACCGAATCTCTGGCAGCATGCCCCGGGGAAATTCCTTGCCTGGAACGAGTATGGAGACCTGGAGGGCAGCCCCGTCTTCTACTACCACGGCTGGCCCAGTTCCCGCCTCCAGGCACGCTACGCCCACCACCTCGCGGCGGAGCGCGGACTCCGCCTCATTTCCATGGACAGACCCGGCATGGGTAGATCCACCCTCATTCCGAAGCGCAGACTCGACGACTGGCCTGCGATGATGACCGCCTTCGCCGGGCACCTCGGCATCGGCAGGTTCGCGCAACTCGGTGTTTCCGGGGGCGGCCCCTACGTGCTCTCGTGCGCGGCATCCATTCCGGAAAGACTCACCGCCTCGGCAGTGCTTGCGGGCATGGTTCCGCTGCCGCTGACGAGCAAGGGGACCTCCGGTCTCCACCCACTCTACCGGATGCTGATCCCACTGCGGAAGGGGCCGTCACCCGTTTTCTCCGGTATGTTCCGCATCGCATCCGGAATGGCGAAAGGCAGCCCGCTGAAATTTCCCATGTCCGGCCTGGTTCGCAGCCTCGCGGAGGAGGACCGGAAGCTTCTGCTCGGTGACGGCGTCCTCTGGAAGGTCGCCACGGAAAGTTTCACCGAAGGAGTCTCCACAAGAAATTGCGGTCCCGGTGTCATGGCGGATTCCGACATCTATTTCCAGAAACCCTCCCTCGATCCGGCCAACATCACCCACCCGATCCGCTACTGGCACGGCGGGGACGATAAGAACATCCCCGCTTCCATTGTCGAGGATCTGGCCGGGAAAATGCCGAACGCGGAACTCTTCGTGGAACCCGGCCTTGGCCACTTCTCCCTCGCCGTCCACCGCGCCGCCGCCGCCTTGGATCACATCGCAAAGCACGTCTAGCGCCTGTCCGGTTTCGGAACGGGCGCGTTGTCAGAATGGGTGTCGAGGTTCCGTAAAACAACAGCGGACGACCCGCCGCCCTGGACTAAACCGTGCGCCGTGCTATTGGAAAGCCGTGTTTCCTGCCGGTTCGCCACCATGCCCTCACCCACACAGACAGATGAAGACGACTGGGTTGATATAGCCACCTACCCCTCTCTCGACGAGGCCTATGACCACGGCCTGGTAGCTCTCGCGATGGGCGAGTCCATCCGTGTCGAAGAAAGCGCGGTGCCGGGCGAATTCGATCTTTTGGCCGAGGCCGATTCCGCGCCGAAAATTTCCGCGGAGATCAGTGAATACGATGCCGAGTGCCGAGAAACCGCACTGCCTCCCCTCATACCTTCGGACTGGGCGAGACATCCCGCCGGTTGGCCGCATCTCCTCGTCTGGGCGGCCTCACTCATAACGGTCTTTTATTTCCAGTCACAGGATCGCACTCTCGCCGATCGCTTCGCTTCCTCAAGTACCGCGCTGATCGAAGGGGGGCAGTGGTGGCGACCCTTCTCCGCCCTTTTCCTTCACGGCGATGGCCCGCACATCGTCGGAAACCTCGCCAGCGGAACCGTCTTCGGCATCCTCGTCGCGAAATCTCTCGGGCCGCTCAAAGGATGGACCTTGATCCTTCTGTCCGGAGCCGTTGGAAACGCAGTCACTTCGATGGTGACCTGGCCGGAAAATTTCACCTCACTGGGCGCTTCCACGGCAGTTTTCGGAGCATTGGGGATACTTTCCGGGACAGGTCTGGTGGAAAATTTCCGTGAAGACATCCGCATGCCATGGGTTCGCGTCGCTGGACCCCTGCTTGCCGGCCTCGTCCTTCTCGGCTGGCTGGGTGGCGCGGCGCCCGGTTCCAACACCGATGTCTTCGGGCACGTCTTCGGCTTTAGCGCGGGAGTAATCGCCGGTATGGCTTGTCGCCACTTCGATGGAGGGAAATCCGGCCATTGCAAGGGGGCATGAAACAAGCTACCTAGAGCCGTGGCCAGAGGCGCATCGCAATCGACCGGGGACGACACCCGCCTATGGGCGGCGGCTCTTTGCGTTTCCGTGCTGCTCAACGTCGCCTTCATCGCCTGGGTCAGCATTGAAGCGATCAATTCGGAAAACGCCCGTAAAAAAGCCGTCCCGACCAATCCTCCAGCCGAACAGGTGGTGAGGATTTTCCCGGAAATGCTGATCCCGGAACCTGCGAAAAACCCCGGAACCGCGCGTCCCGATTTCGCCCGCACATCCCCCGACCAGGAATCATCCGAGCCTCCCGCCAGCCGTCGCTACATGGGCGAGCGCAATACCAAGGCCACCAGTGACCGGCCCCCACCGCGGACGATCCCACGATGCCCTCCCAGGCCGGCCGCGAGCCAAAACCCGGGGAGAACCCCGAGACAACGGAAAGCGAATACCAGGACGGGGAACTCGAAAACAGAAATACGCCGAGCCCTACCCCGCCAGCCCCGCCGTCACCGCGGACTCCTCCGGCAATTTCCGATTCCGAAGCGAAGACCGTCAAGGGCGAGACGGCGCCTGCCGAAGCCACCGAGGAAACGGCCGAGTCCGCGATTCGGGAGAAACTCCTGGATGGCCCGAACCCGGTGGAAACTCCGGTCAAGCCCGCAGAGACCAGGGAGAACATGAAGCCGCGGGAGGAAAAGAAAGTCCGCGACGGCCGGACAGACGGCCTTGCCGAAAAGAAAGCCGAGGAAGCACCCAAGCCCAAACCGAAGCCCGCCCCCATCGATGACCCGGCGTTCAAGGGGAACCAGAACAAGACTGCCATCCAGGGAAACATCTCGCGCAACGGTCGCAGCGCCTTGGATGTAACGGACTCCCCGATGGGTCGTTACCAGGCCGCCATTGGTCGCGCGGTCGAAAGGGAATGGCAGATAAACTGCATGAAACGCCGTGATTTCATCGTCCCCGGCTATCTCACCGTCCGCTTCTACGTCCAGTCGGACGGGCGCGTGAAAAGCGTGCAGTTTGTCGGCGACATCGAGGGCGGGGAAGTCCAGAAAGGTTTCACCCTCGAGTCCATACGCGACGCGCCCATCCCGGCCATGCCCCCGGCGGTGAAAAAGGAAATGGGCGGCGATGCCCTGGAACTGGTTTTCAACTTCTATTTCTAACAGAAACACAAATGGATCATCTAGCAATCTCAACCACCGAGGCCTCTGTCGAATTTCTAAGGAAAGGCGGCATTTTCATCTATCCGCTTATTCTCTGCTCCATCGCCGGCCTCACCGCCATCGCTTTCAAAATGATGTCGCTCGCCCGCTCCCGCACCGTGCCTGCGGGGCTTTCCACCGCTATGGAAACGAAGCCGGACGCGGCGACAGGAGAACTCGCCCGGGGTGATAGGTCCTCTGGCCCGTCTGGGTGGGGTCGCCCTGAGACACCAGGGCAAGTCGGCGCCGGAGATCAGCCGCGCGGTCGAGGCCGCCGCCCGTGAGGAGATCGTGAAACTGCACTCCGGCATAGGCGTTCTCGATGTGGTGATCACCGTCGCGCCCCTGCTCGGGCTCCTCGGCACCGCCTCCGGCCTTGTCACCATCTTCCAAGGCCTGGGGGAAACAACCGACCATCTCGCCATCGCGCGCGGCATCGCGGAGGCTCTGAACACCACCATTTTCGGCCTCGCCATTGCCGTGCCCTGCGTCATCGCCCACAGCTATTTCACCCGCCGCATCGAGCGGCTTACCGCGCGTATGGAATCAGTGATGACAGGCTTCGTCTCCGCATGCTCGGAAACCCCCACGGAACCAGTCTGAATGGAATTCCACCGCATCCAGAGAACCCGCGCCCAGGTGCCTATCGTTCCGATGATAGATATCCTGTTCATCCTGCTGGTCTTTTTCATCGTTTCCACCACATTCAAGAAGCCTCGCGAAGTCCTCCGTATCGAGCTGCCGACGATCAAGGAAATCCCCTCGGAAAGTGTCACCGACACGCGATCCGTCATCGCCGTGGATGCCGTGGGAAACGTTACCCTCGACGCTCTTCTCATCCCTGAAGGACTCCTCGGAACCTATCTGGATGCTTTTCAGAAACAGAATCCCGGTCGCAAACTCGAACTGGAGGCAGACCGCCGAGTCCCCCTCGAGCGCCTCCTCCAGATCTGGGATGCCCTGGGCAAAGCCGGTATCGCCATCAAGGAGGTTCCCGCCCGAATCAAGGTCGGGGAATGACGGAAAGCCGCTCCTGTGCCCGGCTTCTTCCGTCAGGGAAACTCCAGGCACAAGGCTTTTAGATACCGCACCTCGGGGAAACCGGCGGGGTGATCAGCTGCATGGGCACTTCTCCAGAGTTCGTGAAATTGGCGACCCGAGGAGCAGGCTTCCTCCTCCACCAGCCGGTAGAAGTCCCCGGAGGACACATGCGCCGTGCAGGAAGCCGCCAACAGGATTCCCCCGGGTCTGAGCATCGAGATCGCGCGGGAATTGAGCCGCCGGTAAGCGCGCACCGCTCCTTCCCGCTCGGCAGACCGCTTGGCCAGCGTCGGAGGATCCACGATGATCAGATCGTAGGATTCCCCGGCTTCCTCCAGCCAACGAAAGGCGTCCGCCTGGATGCCCAGACGCCTCACCCCGGAAATCGCAGGATCGTTGCCGTTCAGGTGAAAATTTCTCTCCGCGCTCTCCAGCGCGTGGCCGCTGATGTCCACGTCCGTTACGGAGCGTGCCCCTCCTCTCGCCGCATAAAGTGAGAATCCTCCCGAGAAACTGAAAACATTGAGCACGTCGCGACCGGAAGCCAGACCCTCCACCCGAGAGCGATTGTCGCGCTGGTCTAGAAAGAACCCGGTCTTCTGACCCATCAATACCGCCGATTCGAAACGTATTCCGTTTTCAGAAAACACCACCGTGTCCTTACCAGTGTCGCCACGGAAACCTTCGTCCAGACCGTAGTCCCCAGCGCGGCCGGCGACGTTGCGGCTCATCCTCAGCACCAGGAAATCCGGCGAGAATACCTCGCGCATCACGCTCTCCATCTCCTCCCATCTCGCCAGCCACCCCGCCGCGTAAATTTTCACCACCAGAGTCCCGGCGTAAAGATCGGCCACGAGTCCGGGAAATCCTTCGCTCTCCCCGTTGATCACGCGTGCTCCGTCGGTTCGCGCGTTCAGGACGCTGCCAGTCCTTTTTTCCAGTGACTCCCGTGCTTTTCCCATCCACCATTCCCGGTCAAGGGTCGCCGGTTTTCCGCAATGCAGGATCCTGACCCGGATGGGCGAATCCGCCTCGAACATCCCTACGGCCAGAAACCGGTCGCGCTTGTCATACATCACCGTCAACTCGCCCGTCTCGCCATCCCGGTTCTGAGATTTGATGCTATCCGCGTAAACCCATGGATGCCCGGAGCGGACAGCTGTCTCGGCTCTCGGGAAAAGATCCACCCGCAGCCTCGATCTCAATGCGTCACCCATCCGAGAGGGGGGCTATCGCAGCCCGATAGGCTTGTCCAGGATCTCTTTGAGAACGAAGGCCTGCCTGATCTCGCGCCGGTTTCGGAGGCGACCGCGTAGCGAAACAGCGGCTTCCACCGGTGACTCGTTTGCGCTCTCTCTGGGAAACGGAGCCTCCTCCCGGCTACGTCCGCGCCTCACCTGTTTCAGAAGTCTCATTTGCTCGGCAAGTTTCGCCTGACGCTCGAGTTCGCCGGAATTCACCGGAACAACCGGCGGCTCTTGCGCCAAATTGCGCCGCAAGGCCGGAGGAGGCGCCGCACGGGGAAGGGGAGGGGGAACAGCCGGTTGCGGATTCACCCATTCCCCGTCCTCTATCCACTCCTCGGAGACCGGTTCCGGCGGGTTGCGCCGCGCCTCTTCCTCGGCCTCTTTCGCCTCCTTTGTTGATTTCCACCACTGGACAAGCCCGGCGGCGGCGAACACAAGCCAGTAGATGTTTTCCAGGATGAAGTCCATGATGGCAGAGGTCTATTTCCCCTCGGCGAGATCGACCTTGTAGTCGCCCATCGCCCACTGGATGCCGGCGAGATAGTGTTTCAGGATTTTCGGGTTCCAGTACATCTCGTGGTTATGGCCGATGGAGCAGTAGAAGACCTTCCCGTCATCCCAGTTCCGCGCCCACGCGACTCCCCAGTCCTTGTCCTCGCGCTTGAGCCCCTTGACATTCATATCGGATTTCTCCGGATCCAGGCGCAGCAGCATGTGACCTTGCTGGAGTCGTAAGGATCCTTGAGCTGATAGATCTCCTCCTTGAACTCCATGTTCTCGCCGCCGAACATTTCCGCCAGCGGATGCTCTTCCTGACCCGGTTCGACCTTGATGCTGACCTTGGTTCCAGCTCCCCACGGATGTCCGTCGAAATAGCCGTTGATCATCTGGCCGTATTCCGCCCACTCGTAGAAGGTGTCTGTCGCGGCGTGAATCCCGACGAAACCGCCGCCGCCTTTCACATAGGCCATGAGGTTCTCCTTGAGCTGCATCTCATACTCTCCCGCCTTCGTTTTCTGCTCGTCCGACATTTTCTCCAACTCCTCCTTGAAGGGGGAGAAAGGATTCTGAGTGGTGCTCAGAAAACAGATCGCATCGAACTGGCCGATGTTGTCTTTTTCAAAATTCACCAGCTCCTCGCTGACCACCGCCTCATAGGCTCCCGTCTTCTTCCCCATTTCCGTCAGTGCGATCTTGCCGGTGGCGATGGATTCGTGGCGGAAGCCGTTGGTGCGTGAAAACACCAGGAGTTTACGGGGCTTCTCCGGCTTGGCATACGCTTCGGCGGGCAGGGCTTCGCCGATTTTTTCGAGAGCGCCGGGAGGAGTCTTCTCATCGGCTGGATTGTATGCGACGGCGAACAGCGCCAGAGCGCCGACTAGACCTGCGGGGATCAATGCTTTCATAGGAGTTTTCTGAATGTGGAAGGAGGCGGGAAATCCTTGTCCATATCTACCCGGATTCCCATTAAAATCTTTCCGGTGGATTGGCAGATCCGTGCAATACCGCGCTCATCAATGGCAACCCGACGTTAGCGGGGATCACGCGCTCCGGGCATTCTGTGCGGCGTGAAAGCAATCCCATCCATCCTGTTCGCATCCGTCCTCACCCTCCAGGCGGCACCGCCGGAAGCCGACCGCAAGGCCATCCTCTCCATGGCAGGCACCTTCGATGTCACGTTCTCCTTCACCGAGGACGCCGCGCTCGCCCCCGGTTATGAGATCGTCAGCAAGCCATACACGGAGCGCGCGCTGGAGGTCGTCATCGTGGCGGAGGACGCGCCGGAGCGGGTGATCCTCCAGCACCTGCTTGTCGCGGAGAATACGAAGAAGAAGACCGACATGGTCATCAAACACTGGGCTCAGGTCTGGAGCTGGGAGGACGCGGAGATGCTCGACTACTCCGGGCACGACGGGATAGACGAATGGAAAAGGACGATCGTTTCCGAAAGTGAGGCCGCCGGGAAATGGACGCAGCTTGTCACCAGCGTCGATGACACGCCGCGCTACGAGGGTGCCGGAAAGTGGAAGCACTTCCACGGCATTTCCACCTGGACTGGCACGGATACCCGCCGTCCCCTTCCCCGCCGCGAATACACGAAGCGCGATGACTACGACTATATCCTCGGCTCCAACACCCACACGATCACTGCAAACGGCTGGGTGCATTTCCAGGACAACCTGAAAGTCGTAGACCGTGGCGAGTCCCCCTCCGCCCTCGCACACGAGACCGGGCTGAACCGATACGTGCGCAGCGATTCCTCCCGCTCCACCGCAGCGACAGCCTGGTGGGAGAAACATCACGCCACATGGAACGGCATCCGCGCGTTCTGGATCAGCGAAGGCGAGAAACCCGGAAAGAGCTTCGGCTATACCACCTCGGTGAACGGCGACGGCCTCTCGCAGCGCATGCAGGAACTCGTCGAGGACGGGGCGGAAGGCGACGGGATCGCCTTCGCCCTTTCCCCGTATCTCATCGCGAACTGACATGCCTTTCCGCAGAAGTATCGTGAAACGTTCCCCATGACAGCGCCAGCCCGGCTCCTTTCGCTTTTCCTCGCGCTCCCCGCGCTGGCGCAGGAAAGCACGGTCACCGCCGTGGACGAGCCCTCGGCCGACCGCTGGATGTATGTCAGCAACGCCACGCCCGGCACCCGCTCACAGGCAACCACTTTCAGCGCCCTGCCCGGCGACAGCGGTGTGGACGACCGCTTCGGGCAGTTTCTCGTGAAATTCGATACCGCCGCGGCAGGAATCCCTCCGAGCCTGGGCGAGGAAAACTACACGCTCACCTCGCTCGTCTTTCGCGCCACTGTTTCCAGCGGCGGGACTATCTACGACCCCACCCAGGACGACCGTTTCACATACGGGGAAATGGCTCTGCCGGATACCGACGCTGGGCGGCCGGCAGAGCTTCACGGCACCGGCTTCAGAAACGATTTCACCGCCTCCAGTTTCGTGGAGGACTCGCCCTTCGGCAGTGGAAACGGCCGCTCGGTTCGCAACGCATATGCCCTCGGATTCGATGGAACGGGCGTGCCCCGCGACGTGAGCAACAACATCGGCGAGGACTTCGATTCGCGCGCCTGGGCCATAGGACAGGCATCAGGCCTGTCGCCGGGTGATGCCATGCCGGCGGATACCGTTCTCACATTCACCCCGGATGTGAGCGATCCCGCGATCGCCGCGTACGTGCGCGAGGGACTGAACCGGGGCTTCGTCTGGTTCACGCTCAGCTCGCTGCATCCCGGCGATCATGCAGGGCGGCGAACTCATTTCCTATTACACGAGAGACAGCCTCGATCACGTGATCGACGGAAATCTCGCGCCCAGCCTCGAGGTCGGATGGGCGGTGCCGCTGCGTTTCGCCACGTTCGGACGCGACCCGTCAGGCAACGTCTCACTCTCCTTTGCCGGGCTTCCGGGCTTTTCCTACACGCTCCAGGCCAGCCCGGACTTGAAGGAGGACTCCTGGGAGGATCTGGAGATCTTCAGCGCCCCCTCCGCCACTGTTTTCAACTCACAGCACCCGGCACCCACCGGGAAGCGCTTTTTCCGCATCTCCCGCACCCCCGTCGCACCATGAGAATCTCCTCACGCAAAAACACCTCCGGCTTCACCCTCGTAGAGCTGATGGTTACCGTCGCCATCATCGCCACCCTGGGAGGCGTCTCCGTTTCCGGCTATCTTTCCATCCGTGAAAAAGCCCGCATGACAACCGAGATCAACGCGGCAAGGAATCTCGCGGTCGCCTATCTCGCCGGACGCCTCTGACCACAACGGAAGGCTTATGCCCGGCTACAAATCCGACCCGGAGACCACCGATCTCTCCGGTCGCACTCTTCCTATCCCATGAACGCGCGCTACCCCTGGCGGCTCGCGGCGAACGCCCCGCGCATGGAGGGAGTGTTCCTTTTCAACGGGAACGAACGCGTCCTGGACGAGGACAACAGCGACTACCTCGCCAGCGTCACACCGAATCTGGGCATCAACGCCGTCCTCGTCGGCGGCCACTACGGCACCGGCAGCCCGCTCCCACCCTCCCCCCGCATCGTGGATCATTTCGGGAAATTCTACATCGACCGCCTCGCGGAGGCCGTCGCTCCCGGGAAGCTCATCGTCTTCGCCTCCGCCCGCTCCGGGAAAGACAGACCCGGCTACTTCGAAGTCCGCCCCCCGCGACTGACCGGAAATGTGTGGTCATCCCGGGAATTCTCCGAGGATTCCCCCGCCTCCAGCCACGGCTTCGTCGATCTCCGCTACGGGGGGAAGCCGTCGTCGCCACCCTCGGTGGCGGCGTCGAACTCCTCGATGAAAGCGAACTTCGCGACATGCGCCGCTGGTCCAACCAGGCCGCTGCCGAAAACGACAGGAACTTCACCATCAAGCCAATCAACTGATTCAACCCGCATCCTCTATTCAACCATGAAGCACCACACTACTATCGCCACCCTCCTCCTCGCCTCCGGTCTCGCCCACGCCGCCGTCCTCACCTCGGCCAGATGCCTGGACACGCGGCTCCTCCGCGAACAGCGCCTATTTCGGCTGGGATGTCATCGATGCCGGATCGCCAGGAACACCGGCCTTCGGCGGCACCATCCTGAACGATTCCACCCCGGATGCCGGCAACGGCCTTTCCACCTCACTTCTTTTCCAGGAAAATACCGGCGGCTATGGCCAGCGCAGCGGCAGCGGGAATATCTACTCCGGCTTCACCGGCGAATCCCTCGATCTCAACGTCCGCTTCTCCTCGCTCGACACCAGCGGCACCGGCTCCAGCACCGTTTTCGTCACCATACTCGGAAATCCCGCGCTGGACAGGCAGCTCCTGCCCTTCGTACTCAGCGATGGCGTTACCGAATTCGCCCCCGCCAATTTTCTCACCGGCGAGTCCGCCGAAATCAGCGGCAGCCGCGTCTGGGTCGCCGAGTGGCAGCTTACTGGAAATACCGCCGCCGAATACACCCTCAAAGTTCGCTCGGACGTGCCTGGCGGCTTTGGCACCGATGTAGGGATTGATTCGGTCACCCTCGACATCTTCAACTCCCCCGGCTCCATCCCGCTCGCAAACTCCACCACTGACACTCCCGCCCTCCAATCCCTTGGCGGGATCCAGGTCGTCCCCGAGCCTTCTGCCGCTCTTCTCGTGGGGCTCGGTTCCCTGATCTGTCTGGTCAGGAGAAAGGTCTGATTCCATTCTGACCCTCGGGCGCTCTCTTTTCAAGAGTAATTCCCAGACTTGCAAATGAGTCTCAATATTATTAAAAGACCTCGGTGCCCTCCAGTGATCCCGCCTCCTTCCATTGGCACCATCTTGCCCCCGGCCTGAGCTGGGCGAATTTCTCAGGTGGCCTCACTAGCGCCGGCACGCGTTGGAATCTCCCTTCGAAAGGTTCCATCTGGCTCTGGCTCAACGCGGAAGGCAACGGCCTGGTCTGGGGCATGAAGGACAGATTCATTCTAAAGCCCGGCCTGTATGCCCTCACGGGTGGCGGCATTCCGGCTGACTGGGCATGCCTACGCTACCCTGGGAACCACCGACTCGCCGCCCTGGTCATCGAGCCGCGCTGGTTGAAATCCCGCCTGGGTGAATCCATGCACCACCCGGAAATGGCAGCCTGGCTTGCCAATGACTGCCCTGTCGCTTTCTGTGGACTCATGGGCGTCTGGGAGAACGAACTCTTCGAAGCTCTTTCGCAAATCCCGGCCGGTTCCAGCCCGCAGAAACTCATCGCGGAGTCAAAGATCCTCCAGTGGGCCGCAATCCGCCTTTTCCGCACCGCGTCCGCCAACAACGGGCCACATTCTGCGCCACGATACGCGAACGCAACCCCGTCCAGCGTGCCCTCGCCCACATCCGGGCCACATGAACGAGCCACTCGATCTCTCCGCCCTCGCGAAACACGCCGGCATCGCCCCCCATTATCTGTCCAGAAAAGTCCGCTCGGAAACCGGCACCACTCTCCAGCGCCACCTCCGCCGCATCCGCATCGAGCACGCCTGCGAGCAGCTTTCCTCCGGCACCTCGAACATAACCGAAACCGCCCTCGACGTCGGGTACCAGTCGCTCAGTCATTTTGCCAAAGCCTTTCGCGAGGAAACGGGAATTCCGCCCAGCGAGTGGATCGCAAGGAACAGGGGAACAGCCGAACCTACCTGACGTTCACCGTCCGTATCCGGTAGGAAGGATCCAGCTTGGCGACCGCCGCGCGGACGGATGCCTGCACGGTGGCGTCGCCATAGAAGGGGCCGGCGCCGGCGCCGCCACTGGTATGGGTTTCCACGAGCACCAGTTGGTTTCCGGAAATGACGAACGACGGGTTCCCGCTGTCTCCCACGACAAGGTTCTTCCCCCAGCCGTGTCGGTCGCTTTCATCCTGTCTGAAAACAATGATCCCCCTGTCGATGGCGGAGATCAGATGGATGAAAAGCGAGCGTTTCTGATCGCTGACGATCACATGCCGGCCGATAAACGCGGACGTGTCGGAGGCGACGGCAGGCAGGGGGTAGCTATTGTAATTCGAGGGGACGGCCTCATCCAGGAGGCCGACCATCACATCCCCGGACGCAGGTGCGAAACCGATGATCTTCCGCTCGATACGGTTGCCACCGCGGTCGTGGAAAACAACAGGTGCGCCAGCGGGTCGCGGATAGTGCTTCGCCATCACCACATGGCGCGGTGTCACGAGCGTGACGGTGCGGGTGTCGTTGAACGAAACGCCGGACATGTCCATTCCCCGCGTCCAACCATCCGCCATGTTCGCGTTCCGATCCGGAAGATAGCTGTCGAAAATCTGGGGAGGAGCCTTGGGCGGAGGGAGGGAAGGGGAGCCGCCACCAGCCGCGCCTCCACAGGAAACGAGCGCCAGAAGTGGGAGCGCAAGAGCAGAGACCAACGTCAATCTGCGAATTCCGCTGTCAATCATGTCCATGCCACAAGTATGCGGAAACTTCGACTTTCCGCAAACCATTAGCACGCATGCCTTCGAACCAGGTGCGATCTGCTCCGGAGGATCAGCGTCTGCGGCGAAGGCCGACAAGGGAACCCAGGATCGCCAGCATGGCGGACGCTGGTTCGGGTATCGCTTCCGCGAAGGTTGTGGCCACACGGAGATTGTCGATTGGAAGGAAATTGGATCGGCGAATTCGTCAAAAATGAGAAATGCCACGAAGTCCAGTCTTGAGCACTTCGACAGGTGCTTCGGCCAGGGTATTCTGGTTTTACCCACTTCTTACCCGTTACTCCGGGCGCTCCTGACAACGCAATCCGACCTTGCAGTTCCCAGGCTACGGCACCCCTGATTCTTCCCGCCTCTTTTGCATTGCCCCCGGGCGGTGGTCTGGTAGTTTCCGTGCGTTCTGCTGGGACGTGATATGAGTGCTTCACTTGAATTGCCCGTGCTTGTGCTGAACCGGTTCTGGCAACCGGTGCATACCTGCTCCGCCAGACGTGCCGTCCATCTGCTCTGCCTGGGGCACGCCCAGGTCGTCCAGGTGGAGGGGGAGGAGAAATTCAACACCCACGATCTCGGCTCGTGGATCGGCTACTCGAAGGGCATCGCGAATGGCGAGATCATCCATAGCGTCAAACTCGCCCTGCGCGTCCCCAGGATCATCGTGCTCGCCATCTACGACCGTCTGCCGCGTCTTGAGGTGAAATTCACGCGGCGCAACGTCTTCATGCGCGACAAGTTCACGTGCCAGTACTGCGTGAAAGTCCTGCCGGAAATGAAGCTGAATCTGGATCATGTGATCCCCCGTGACAAAGGCGGGAAAACCACCTGGGACAACATCGTGACCTCCTGCGTGAAGTGCAACACGCGCAAGTCCAACAAGCTCCCGCGCGACGCGAACATGCACCCCGCCACCAAGCCTTTCGCGCCCCGCTGGAGACCTCTGTATGGCCTTCAGGAAAACGGGATGGGGGATGAGAGCTGGGACCACTTCCTCCATTTCGGGAAAAAAGACATCCGCAAGTCCGCCTGACCAACGCCTAGTTCGGGCTGCCACCATCGCCGAGAATCTCCATATAGACATCCTCCAGCGAGCGGTGGACCTGCGCGAACCCACGGACGCGTATTCCAGCCCCGACCATCGCGGCTATCGCGTCGGCGGGATCGGTTCCGCGGGGAAGGGTGACCTTTCCCACCGAGAGGATCTCACCGCCGAGGCGGGCGATGACATCCGCACAACCGGCCCACGGCGCGGCTTCCACCTGATACACCGGAAGATCGCTCTGGAGACCTTTCACGGAACCCTCGAACACCCTCCTGCCCTCCCGCAGGATCGCCACACGGTCACACATCAGCTCCACCTCGGATAGCAGATGGGAATTGAAAAGGACGGTGGTGCCCCTCTCCTCCCGGAGTCCGAGAATGAAATCGCGGAACCAGCGTATGCCCTCGGGATCCAGTCCGTCGGTCGGTTCGTCCAGAAGGAGCAGCTCCGGCTCCGGCAGGAGAGCCTGGGCGAGCGCGAGTCTCTGCCGCATGCCATGGCTGTAGGTGCGCACCTTCGAGCGGATTCGCTTGCTCAGCCCTACCCTCTCCACGACCTCCAGCGCAGCTTTCGCGTCGAACCCGCCGGAGTAACCCATCAGGATGCGCAGGTTCTCCCACCCGCTGAGATATTCATAGAACGCCGGCGCTTCGAAGATGGCTCCGACCTTGGCCAGCGCCCCCGCACGGTTCCCCTGCACCGAGATGCCGCCTATCTCCACCTCTCCCCGCGTCGGCCGGACCGATACCCAGAATGATGCCGAGGGAAGTGCTTTTGCCCGCGCCATTGTGCCCCAGCAGACCGTAGATCTCCCCGCGTTCCAGCTTGAATGACACGTCGCGGAGCGCGGGTTTCCCCCCGAAATCCTTACTCAATCCGCGTGCTTCCAACATATCGCTATTCCTTGCTGCCGGTGGCGAAACGGACTTTGTTCGAAGTGCTGGAATCGGCGTAGAGAAAATTCGTGCCGGCCGGATGCCACCCCTCCTTGTCGAAAACCAGGGGCACCGCCTCCGGCTGGCTGTCATTTCCGAAAAAAGAGACTTTGGAAATATGAAGCCCGTTCTGCGTCGTGTTCCAGCCATAGCTGGATCCCGTTTTCCCGAATTCCTTCGCATCCGCGGGGCAGTGGAAAGCTTCATCGCTTTTCACATACGGCAGGATCACCGTTTCGAGGACAGGCTCGTCGGAGGACTTCGCCGCCCGCCCGAGGGAAAGGGTGGGGAGTCTCTGGTTGTTGTCCTGCAGGTAGAGCTGGAGGCCAACCCCGATGGAGCGGAGGTTCCCGAGACAGGCCGCCTCACGGCTTTTCCCTATCATCGATCTCCCCACGGGAAATGCCACACCCGCCAGCACGGCGATGATCGCCACCACTATGAGCAGCTCCAGAAGCGTGAAGCCGTTTGGTGGTATCCGCCTTCTCATCTCCCTCCGAACTGGTTGCCACGCAGACCTTGCATCACCTCGTTGATCGCCTCCATCAGTGGCGCGAGATCCATTTTCGTATCCGCGCTGGCCTTGTCGAAATACGCACGCATGCCCTCCTCGCTGATCTTCGCGAGGAGGTTCCCGTCCATGTCTTCCGCCCTCCTGATCTCCTCCTCCGTGCGCCCTTCGCGGATCTCTTTCAAGCCCTTCTCCACGAACCGTTTCCTGTCATCCGGCGGCATCTGGTCGAGCGCCTCCATGAAACGGCTCATGGACTCCACCACCGTCAGCTCGATGAAAAGCTCCTTCTCATTTCGTGAGAGCTTCTTGAAAAAAACCTCCCCAGACCGGCTGTCCCTGTCTTTCTGCCGCTCCGTGAAATCAAGCCTGTTGTACATCCCCGCCAGTTCCCGCAGTTTCCTTTCCCTCCGCTCCGCCATCGCCGGGGAGCCGGGATTCTCCGACCAGTCCTCGAAGCCCGCCTCGCGGACTTCCCTTCCCATGCTCTCCGCTGTGATTCTCTTGTCCGCCGCGAACGAACGGATGGCGAACACGACGGCCCAGACCACCGCGATCACCGCCGCCGCCTTGATTATGGTTCCACGTGTTCCTCCCACGCCCGCAGGATAGTTCGGTTCCCGCATCACGCAAGGGGCTGTCTAGGACGGGGCGGAAAGGATTTTTCCCGGAAAATAACCAGGGAAAGAGTGCACCCTACGCGCGTTCCCCCTTAAAGCGTGGCGATGAGGCGGACGAACTGGCGACCGTATTCGACGTAGGAGTCGTAGCACTGTTCCCAATCCACAGCCGACGGATCAGGCGCATGGAAGACGGTGGCGACGTGTGGCTCGATGGCGATCCAGCCTTCGTAACCGGATTTGCGGGCATCGGTGAGGATCTCCCTGAGCTTTGCCTGGCCTTCGCCGGGCATGGTGTATTCCGGCTCCACGTCCTCGGAGACGGGATTGAGGCAGTCCTTGATGTGGATGTGGGCGGTGTGCTCCTTCACTTTCAGCCAGAATTCCATGGGATCCTGCCAGGGAAATTTCCCATCCACCTCTGTCTTCGCGCGATCCAATTGGAAGACGGGATTTCCGGTGTCGAAGACAAGCTTCAGGCCGGGGACCTCCTCGACCAGGCGGAGGGAGTGCTCCGCTGAGAAGCCGCCCCAGTTCATGCAGTTCTCATGGACGGCGGTGATACCTTCGTCAGAGAAGCGTTTGACGATCTCGCGCAGGCGGCGGAACCGTTCCTCTTCGTCCTGATCCCGTCCCCAGGGCTCCTGCGCGTAGGACATGATGCGTATCATGGGGGTTCCGAGGCGTTTCATGCGCGGGATGGCGCGCTCGATCTCGGCAAGCGTGATGTCGAAGTCCGAGCTGATCTTTTTCCCCCAGTTGCCTATGGCGGAGCCAAACTCCGGGACGGTGATGCCCGCCGCGTCGAGGGCGTCCGCGGTGGCGGCGAAATCCTCCTCAGGCATGTCGTGGATGTTTGAGTTGCCCACCATACGGGTCGAGATGGCCGACCAGCCGAGGGCCTTGGTGGCGGCGATCTGCTTGTGGATGTCGCGGGAGGCCTCGTCGGCGAAACCAGTGAGTTTTTCTGTGGAAAGCATGCGCGGAGCTTAATTTTTCCAATCGCGGAACTCAAACTTCAATTTGGGAAGGGAGGCCTTTTCCAATCGATGGTTTTTCCTTCGAAAGCCCTTTCAGTGATTATCGTCAGACGCAGGAGGAAACTGGCTACCAGGGCAAGGGGAACGCCCTGTTGAAGACGAAGACCTTGTCGCGGATGGCGTGGAGTTTCTCCTCGTTGGTGTGGTCGGCGAGGGCTTCGGCGATGAAATCGGCGACTTGCTCGACATCGGCCTCCTTCATGCCACGGGTGGTGACGGCGGGGGTGCCGATGCGTATCCCGGAGGGTTTCATCGGGCTGCCGGTGTCGAAGGGGATGCCGTTCTTGTTCACCGTGATTCCGGCCTCGTCGAGAGCAACGGAAGCTTCGGAGCCGTTGAGGCCTTTGGGGCGGAGATCGACGAGCATGACGTGGTTGTCGGTGCCACCCGAGCAGATGCGGAAGCCGTGATGGGTGAGCCGGGCGGCGATGGCCCTGGCGTTTTTCACGACCTGCTCCTGGTATTCCTTGAAGCCGGGCTGGAGCGCTTCATGGAAACAGGTGGCCTTGGCGGCAATGATGTGCATGAGCGGGCCGCCCTGTATGCCGGGGAAGACCTGGGAATCGATTTTTTTCGCGAACTCGGCCTTGCACAGGATGATGCCACCGCGAGGGCCGCGCAGGGATTTGTGTGTTGTCGAGGTTACGAAATCAGCGTGCGGGACCGGCGACGGATGGACTCCGGCGGCGACGAGACCGGCGATGTGCGCCATATCGACAAAGAGATAGGCGCCCACTTCTTTTGCGAGTTTCCCCATGCGCTCGAAGTCGATCACGCGGGAGTAGGCGGAAGCGCCGACCGTGATGAGGGCAGGCTTGAGCTCGCGGGCGGTTTTTTCCAGCTCATCGTAGTCTATACGCTCGTCTTCCTTGGAAACGCCGTAATGGGTGACGTCGTAGAAACGGCCTGAGAAATTCGCCTTGTGACCGTGGGTGAGATGACCGCCATGGGCGAGATCCATGGTGAAAATCTTGTCTCCCGGCTTGAGGACGGAGAAATACACGGCGGTGTTCGCCTGGGAGCCTGAGTGCGGCTGGACGTTGGCATGCTCCGCCCCGAAAATTTCCTTTGCGCGGTCTATGGCGAGCTGCTCGGCGATGTCGACGTATTCGCAGCCGCCATACCAGCGTTTCCCCGGATAGCCCTCGGCGTATTTGTTGGTAAGCAGGGAACCCTGCGCCTCCATGACGGCGGGGGAGGCGAAATTTTCCGAAGCGATCAGCTCGACGTGGTTGCGCTGGCGGTGCTCCTCGCCGGTGATGGCCTCGTAAAGCTCCGGATCGGAAACGGAGATGGGGCTGCCGGAGGATTTGCAGACGCGGCGCTCGTGACGGCCTCCCTCGAATTCCGTGGCAAGGAAGGCGGTGACCATTTCCTTCGCCGTGTCGATGGAAGTGTATTTACCTGAAAGGCACAGGACGTTCGCGTCATTGTGCTGGCGGGTGATGACCGTCTCCTCCACCGTGCGGATGTTTACCGCCCGCACGTGGGTGAAGCGGTTCGCGGAAATGCTCATACCGACTCCCGAGGTGCAGGCGAGAATGCCGAAGTCGAACGTCCCGTCAGCCACGTTTCTCGAGACGATATTCGCGTAGTCCGCGTAATCAACGGAAGCCGGGGTATGCGTGCCGAAATCCTCCACCTCGTGTCCTGCCTCCCGGAGGTGGGCGACGACTTCGTTTTTCATTTCAAAAGCGCCATGATCGGCGCCGACGGCGATGCGGAGTGGGGAATTGCTCATGGCTACTGGGACGTGCGGGGATTGAACGCCGGGGGAGGGGGATTGGAAACCGGAAATTTAAGGAAAGTAGTCGCGCATATGAAAATATTCAGCATCCGGCGCTATGAAAAGATCCTGCGCGATAGTCCCCCAATTGCGAAAAAACGATCCATGGATCCTTTATCGTTTCTCGCGCTCTGGAGGAGGGCTGGAGGGGCGAAAACGTGCTTCGGCTGGCGCGGAGGGGGCTTTTCTGACAGCCAGCACTCTTCAGAACTGCTCGTTGAAGAGGTAGAAGACCCTTTCCCGGATGCGGCGGAAAACGGATCTCTTCTTCCATTCTTCAAGATCCAGTTCCTCGCAATCGGCGACGTCTTTTTCAAAAATCCCGTCCAACTCGGAAACGAGATCCGTGTCGAACACACCGATGGTGATCTCGTCGTTGATTTCGAAAGAACGGTCGTCAAAGTTGCTCGATCCTATCCCGCACCAGACTCCGTCCACGGTGATGATTTTCTGGTGAAGGAGGGTGGGCTGGTATTCGAGGATACGAACGCCCGCTTCCAGCAGCCTGGTATAGAGATACTGCCCGGCGTAGGCGACCACCGGACTGTCGGTGGCCGAGATCGCGGGAGTCATGATACGCACGTCCACGCCGCGTCTCGAAGCTTTCGCGAGTATCTCAGCGCCTGAGGGATCGGGGAGGAAATAGGGGTTCTGGATCCGTATGGATTTCTCCGCCATCGAAATCGCCAGGTAGTGGAGCACCTGGACGGAGGAAGGGCAGCCATCCGGGCGGACGTAGGCGACGTGGGCTTTCATTCTTCCCCCGGTATCCGGCGCGGAAAACGAAGTGGCATCGACGAAGAGACCATGCTCCGACTCCGTCCAGTTCTCGCTGAACACGGACTGGATGCGGTTGACGATTGGGCCGGTAAAGCGCGCGGTGATGTCCCGGTAAACAGGGTGGTTCTCCTGATCCTCGAGCCAGGCATCGGTGATGCAGTGCCCGCCGACGTATGCCGCGCGCCCGTCGATCACGAGGATCTTGCGGTGGTCGCGGACGTTGAAGCGACCCAGGTTCATCAGCCTCCAGCGGTGGAAGTGATGTGTCTCGCAACCGGCCTCCTTCAATCGATCCCTGGTGTCCGAACCCATCCCGGAGCAGCCCCGGGCATCAGTGAGCACCCGCACTTTCAGTCCACGACGGGCTGCCTGGCAGAGGGCGTCGGTCACAAGATCCGATGCCTTGCCCTTTTCCCACAGAAACGTCTCCAAGTGGATGGAATGGCGGGCGGTGGCCATTTCCTCCGTGATCCTTTCGAAAAAAGCAGCCCCATGGACGAGTTCCACGGAATTTCCTTCCGAGATCGATCCGTGGGTCAGACCGGCGAGAGTGTGGGAAAGCTCCGCGATGTTTCCGGGAGGTTCCTCGGAATAGGCGCACTCCTGGTGACGGGTGAGCAGCCAGATCACGAAGAGCAACAGGACGATGACGACCCCGAGCCAGAAATTCACATTGGCGTAGAATGCGGCGACCTGACAGTTGAAGGGAAACTCCATTCGCCATTGTCCCGGAGAGAGCCGGGAAATGCACACCAAATATCCTTTTCCCCGGCGCGACCACGGATCTCACCCGCCCAGATAGCTCATCTCCGCCTTTTTCAACCCCACCCTTCCGCGCAATTCGGAATACCTGTCCTCCCGCACACCCCAGATCGTTGCGATCGCGCGGGCGATGATTCGGTCGTCCCCGTCGCCGCGCAGGATCGCACGGACATCGTGCCCGTGCTCGGCGAACAAACAGGTGAAAAGTTTCCCGTCCGCGGATACGCGCAGGCGCTGGCAATCCGCGCAGAAAGGCGCGCTGACCGATTGGATCAGGCCGATCTCGCGCCCGGAGCCGCTATGTTTCCAGTTCACCGCCACCTCCCCGCGGTATGCGGGATCTCGCGGCTCGAGCTGGAATTCCGTTCCCAGGATGTCCAGGATTTCCGCTCCGGGAACCACCTCAGCCATATTCCAGCCGTTGGTCTCGCCCACATCCATGTATTCGATGAAACGCAGATCCACGTCGGCCTCACGCGCCCACCTGGCGAGCGGGAGGATCTCCCCTTCGTTCACGCCGCGCTGGATCACCGCGTTCACTTTCACCGGCAGACCGAAGTTTTTCGCGGTCATGATCCCGGAAACGACCCTTCCCACCTTCGCCCCTGTGCCGTTCATCTTCGCGAAAATATCAGGATCAAGGGCGTCCAGCGAAACGGTCACGCGATCCATCCCGGCCAGCGCGATTTCCTCGGCGTGATGGGCGAGAAGCACTCCATTCGTTGTCATCGCGAGATCCTCCACTCCCTCGGTGGCGGCGATCATCGCCACCAGATCCGCGATTCCCCTTCGCAGCAGCGGCTCGCCTCCCGTCAGCCGGATTTTCCCAACCCCCATCGCCACGGTCACACGAACCAGCCGCAGGATTTCCTCGAAGCTCAGAAGATCATCCTTGGGCAGGAACGCGTAGCCGGGCCGAAACCTCCGCCGGCATACAATAGCGGCAGCGGAAGTTGCACCGGTCTGTTACGGAAATCCGCAGATCCCGCATTCCTCGTCCCAGCCTGTCCCGCGGTTCCATTCACTTGCAGCTTAGCAAAAGGCATTCCTTTTTCCACCCCTAAAACCGGAGGGCTCGCAGGAGTGGTCCTCGCTGCCAGCCGATTGACACCCCCCCGGACGTTTGATAACCAAACCCCATGGAAACCCCCGAAACGGAGAAGGAATGGTTCGTCACCCACGAGGGGAAACAGTTCGGCCCGGTCTCCATCGACGATCTCAGATTCGAAGCCACCCGCGGTCAGCTCAATCCCCGGCTCGACATGGTCTGGAAAAAGGACATGGACGACTGGATCCCCGCAGGTGATCTGAAAGGGCTTTTCGAAAAGAACGAGGAGGCCGCCATCGTCGAGAAAGCCCAGGAGAACCCTCCGGAGCCCCCCCCTCGTGTGGAAGTATCCCAGAAGGAGAAGGAAAAGGAAAGCAGGAGAATCCGGGGAAAATGGGAAGGGACGAGCCGGGGGACATATCTTTTTGTAACACTCCTGCTACCGCTCCTGCTCGCGGGCGGGATCATACTCGCGGGAAATTTCCTCGAAGGAAGTCTGGACGATAAGACGACCTTTCTCATATCTGGCGGACTGATACTCCTTTACTGTGTCTTCGCGCTCGCTGTGACCTTGAACCGGTTCCCCAATCTCGGCATGTCGCGCTGGTGGTTCCTGAGCCTCTTCGTCCCGCCTCTGAACATATGGACGAACTCCCGCCTGTTCGCATGTCCTTCGGGATATGCCTCCCACAGGAAACTGGATGGTCTCGGGTGGTTCCTCGCCATCATCTACTGGCTGCTTGTGCTGGTCGGACTCGTGCTTGCCGCCGCGACCGCCCATGCTCTCTCCAGCACGTCGGCCGATCCCGACTCTCTGAAAACTCCCGGAGACTTTCTAGAAATTCTCAGGAAAACATATTTCCCCGAGTGATACAGACATCCAAGGAGACCGACGAGAAAATCGCCGGCGCACGCCGCGCCGCGAAGTCCTCGGACGAGGCCACCGTCCCGACAGAGTTCTGGTGCCTTCATGGCGCGGTAGGCGCGGCATCCGACTGGAGGGTGCTGGGAAAAGGCCTCGCAGAGAAGAGTGCCTCCACCCGCGCGGTCGATCTCTGGCGTTTCCTCCAGTGCGAGAGCGTCTCCATGGCGGACTTCGGAAAACGTCTCAACGCGGAAGCCGAGGGTGAGGTCTCTCGCGGGCAGAGGCGGATTCTTCTGGGCTACTCGATGGGCGGCCGCCTCGCCCTCCACGCCCTACTGGAGGATGGCCCGTGGGACGCCGCCGTCATCATTTCCGCCAACCCTGGCCTCCGCGATCCCTTGGAAATCTCCTCCCGCCGGGCTTCCGATACCGTCCGGGCCACCCAGGCGCTCACCCTTCCATGGGGTGATTTCCTGGAAAAATGGAACTCCCAGCCCCTCCTGGGCGGAACCATGCGTGACGAGCGGGAGGATAAGAAACTGATACAACGCCGCCGCGAAATCGCCCGCAGCTTTGTCGATTGGTCAGTCGCGAACCAGCAACCACTCTGGGACAGACTTCCGGAAATCAAACTCCCCGTCCTCTGTATCGCCGGGGAAAAGGATCCGAAATACAAAGCCATCGCCGAGGAGACCGCCGCCCTCCTCCCCGATTCCACCCTCGCCATCGCCCCTGCCACCGGCCACCGCGTGCCTTGGGAAAACGCTGACTGGCTGCTACGGGAACTGGAACGGTTCGTGTGAAATGCCTGTCCGGCGAAAAGGTCAGATCGGCACCCCCGCGAAAGTCAGGTGTTGATTCCTTCCAGCGCGTTGGACAGGATGCTTCCCACGGTTCACCCGAGATCCCATGCCAGATTCCATTCCTTCGGCCAGTGACAATGTCACCCGGCAACTCATCGCCCAGCTCAAGCGTCATCCCAAACGTATCGTTTTTACCGAAGGCGAGGATCTGCGGGTGATAATGGCCGCCGCCGGGCTGGTGGAGGCGGAGGCGGCGACCCCCATCCTGCTTGGCAGACCCGAGCGCATCCGGACGATGGCGGGGCAGAACCACGTCTCCCTGAAATTCGTCCGCATAATCGACCCAGCGAAATCCTCGGATCTTCCGCTTTTCGTGGAGCGCGCGAAAAACATGGCGCGCTACCGCGACAGCCATCAGGTGGATACGGAGGAAACGATCATCCGCCCGCATTACTTCGGCTCCATGATGGTGCAATACGGCCATGCGGATGCCATCATAGGCGGCAACCAGGCGATCCCGGCCGCCTATTTCCGCGCCCTCCTGCACAATATCAAGCCGCAGGAGAATGTGAAACGCATCTTCGGGGTCACAATGCTTGTCGCTCCCCATTTCCCGCTTCTCGGAGAAGACGGTGTCCTTTTCCTGGCGGATACCGGCCTGATCCCGGAGCCTGACGTGGAGCAACTCTCCACCATCGCCATAGAAACGGGGAAACTCGCCCACCACATCCTCGGGCGCACTCCCGGCGTGGCGATGCTCAGCCATTCCACGAAGGGCTCCTCGACGACCAAGGAGGCTCTCAAGGTCGTGGCCGCGACCGCCCTCGCGAAGGAGCGCGTGTCATCGGAGCTTCTGGAAATGCGTATCGATGGAGAACTACAGGCGGATGTCGCGATCGATCCCAAGGCCGCGGAAATCAAACTCCCCGACGCGGAAGCCCGCACTCCGGCCGACGTCCTCGTTTTCCCAAATCTCGATGCCGCGCACATTTCCCTCAAGCTCCTCCAGCACCTCGGCGGAGCCAGGAACTACGGGAAGATCATTCTCGGCCTCGCACGACCCGCCGCGCAACTGCCCAGAACCGCCACGGTGGAGACCATTTTCGGAACCGCCGCCGCCGTTGCCGTCGAAGCGATCAAATACCACGAGCTGTATCCAGAAAGTGATTTCTGAAGACGGCTTCACGTCGGCTGTGGATATATGAGGAAATGTCTCGACATATCAATCCGAATTGATATCATCGCTCGGTGAAATTTCCGCGGACATGCATGTTTCTAGCCCTGGCCATGCTATCATCCTGCGACCATATCGACGCCGTGGGCGACAAGGTCAACGAGCTGAAAGACATGCGCAAGGAAAGCACCCAGGGGCTGGACGGTATCAACGTCGGCCAGATCCTGGAAAATGTGAAAGGTGGTCCCACGGTGCGGACGCTGACGGAAGCGGAATATGAGACCTTCACCTCGCAATCCGGTCGTCTGAACATCATTGAGTTCCATTCCGGCTCCTCGAGACATTCCGTGGATTTCGAGCCTGTCCTCATCGCCGCCGTGGAAGCGAAGTCTTCCGTCGCCAGGCTCGGAAGGGTCAATGTGGACACGTCCCCTGGCCTCGCAAAAATTCAGGAGGTGAGGAAAGTGCCGGATGTCCGCTTTTACCTGGACGGACAGCTGGTCCACCATTTCACGGGAACGGAAAGCCGGAAGACGTTGGGGAAACTGATCGAAATGCACTCCGGTTCCATCGTTCCCGCTGATGGCTTCACGACAAACCTGACCGATGGTCTCGACGGATTCACGGGCGGATCCTCCGGACAGGATCCCGCGAAGCCGCACCCCAAGCCAAAACCCATAGACGAGGCGATGCAGCCGATGGAGGAAAGCTGGCTCCCGCCGGGAATGAGCAGGAAGAAGTAACCAAACGCAATATGCGATTGTCGGCTCATAGGCGGCGACACATCACGAACTGATTTTCAGTCCCATCTGGGTGCGGGTATTCTTCGCCAAGTGGGGAAGATGGGTGGTCAGCACCAGTCGACGCTGACCCACACCCAGTAAATTCAACCGAGCAGCTCCCGCACCATGGATGCGTTGAGCTTTTTCACGATGTCGGCATCCGCGAGCAGACCGTCCGCCAGGGCCGCCTTCTCCTGCTGGAGCTTGTGGATGCGCTCCTCGACGGTTTCCTGGCAGAGGAGCTTGTGAACGAAGACGGGCTTGTCCTGGCCGATGCGGTAGGCGCGGTCTGTCGCCTGGGCTTCGGCGGCCGGGTTCCACCAGGGATCGTAATGGATCACCGTATCCGCGGCAGTCAGGTTGAGACCCGTGCCGCCCGCCTTGAGAGAAATGAGGAAAACCGGGAACCTGCCGGACTGGAATTGCTCGACGAGTCCGCCCCGGTCTTTCGAACCCCCGGTGAGTTTCAGGAACGCGACATTCTCGCTGAGCAGGTGCTCTTCGATCAGAGAGAGCATGGTGGTGAACTGGGAAAAGATCAGGATGCGGCGTCCTTCCTCGATGAGAGTGCCAAGCAGCTCTTTCAGAAATTCCAGCTTGGCGGAGGCTTTCACTCCATCCGAGAAATCCGGGGGAAGCAGGCGCGGATCACAGCAGATCTGGCGGAGTTTCAAAAGGGCGTCCAGGAAAACGATCTGGGACTGCTCGATGCCTCGCGCGGCGATGGCCTCGCGGACCCGCTTGTCCATGGTGGCGCGCACGGTTTCGTAGAGATCCTTCTGCTCCGAGTGCAGCTCCACCAGGTGAACCATGATGGTCTTCGGCGGGAGCTCGGTGGCGACCTGATCCTTCGTGCGGCGGAGGACGAGCGGTGCGATGCGTTTCTTCAGGAGAGCGTTCTTCTCGGCGTCGCCCTCGTCCTCGATGGGCTTGCGGAAGTTTTTCGTGAACGTGTCCTCCGTGCCGAGGTAACCGGGGATGAGGAAATGGAAGAGGCTCCAGAGTTCCCCGAGATGGTTCTCCACAGGAGTGCCCGAAAGGCACAGGCGGTGGCTGGCGACGATCCTGCAGGCGGCCTTGGCGACCTTCGCCTTCGGGTTCTTTATATACTGCGCCTCATCGAGCACGAGGACGTGATACTGGAAGCCTAGTAGTTTTTCCACATCCCTCTGCAAAAGGGCGAAGGAGGTTATCACAAGATCGGCGTGGGGGATGGAGCGGTAGTATTTCCTCCTGTCCGCCCCGTTGAGCACGAGCACGGTGAGGCCGGGTGCGAATTTCACCGCCTCCGCGCGCCAGTTCGGCACCACGGAGGTCGGGGCGATGACCAGGGAGGGCTTCCCGCCGCTGCGCCCGCTGGTTTTCTCCTCCATGAGGTGGGCGAGCGTCTGCATGGTTTTACCCAGACCCATGTCATCCGCGAGAATGCCATGGAGGCCGTGCCGGGCGAGGAACTGCATCCATTGGAAGCCTGATTTCTGGTAGTCGCGCAGGTTCGCCCTGATTCCGGCGGGCGTCTCCACCTCCTCCATGGCTGTGAAATTCTCCAGTCGACCCTTGAGTTTCGCCAGACCTCCCGGGGTGTCGATGCCCAGTCCCTCAAGCCCTGCCAGAGACGCCGCGTCAAGCGCATGGACTTGCACTTTTCCGAAAAACCTCGGATCCACGAGGGCTGAAAGATGGTGGAGGATGCGTCGGACGCGACCTATGGGCAGCTTGAGCGCGTCGCCATTCGGGAGGGGCGCGTAGACATGGCCGTTGTTTGGGCGGTCCAGGGTTTCCTCGAGAAAATCCTGTTTCAGCAAACCCGCGAGTATCGGCATCAGATCGTAGCGCCTGCCCTCGACATCGAAACCCACCGAGAGGCTGAACCAACCGCCACTGGAAAAGTCCCCTTCGTATTCCTCATCTTCCGCGCCTTCCGATGAGAGCTTCGTCTGCCATTTTTCCGGATCCGCATCGTGCACCCGGTGGCCTACTCCGTCTTCGAAAACAACCGTCCAACCCGTTTCCTCCAGCTCTCCAGCCAGCTCCCCGCGGAACTGGTGCCAGAAGGCGTCCACCGGGATGCGACCCGGATCGGGGAACCACTTGTCACTTCCGATGTCGTTTCTCGCGGTCCGTGACTTCATGCTGAGGAGGAACCGCCACGCGGGATTCGATCTCATCGAGGACAGTCCGGTCTCCCGCAACTGGCGGATGGCGCGCATTTCCGCCGGTGTCGTTCCGCCCTCCCCGGCGTCTCCGAGATTTCCACGAGTGGTTCCGTAGCTGACAAACGCCTCACCGAAGATCCATTCCGCCGGTTCCTTCTCGCCGAGGGATTGCAAGAGCAGTTTCGTAACCCGATCCACCTCGCCTTTCCGAACCACCAGCTCGAAGACAGGGGCCGGAGCGGTCTCCGCGGCTTTCTCCGCCCCAGCGACCTTCCGACCCAGCTCCCCGGCCACCGCCTCCGCCGCAGTCCTTCCGAAAAATTTCGCAAGCCGGCGCTCTTTCGCCAGCTTCCCCATCACGGCGAATCCGTGCTCGCAGAAGGACACGGTCTCACACGGGCAAGTGGTCTCGAATCCGAAACTCCCCCCTTCCTCCCAGAAAGCCCCGTCAACCTCCGCCCCTGAGACATCGGCCGAGAAACAGATTTCCCCCGCGCCCTCGTCCAGCCGGAGACCTTTCACCCTGGAGACCATGCGTCCCCCTATTACCCGGGTATCCTCCTCGAATCGCTCGACCCAGGCACCCTCCGCCAGCCATTCCTCAAGTTCCGGTATGATCTCCACGCGGTGGGAACCTTGGTTTCAGAGCTGCCGAGCGTCCATCCCGATCTGGGAAATCGGCCTGATGCGTTTCAAAGAGACCCTGTCCGCTCCTGCGATCCATGGAATTCTCCTCGTTCTGGTGCGGATCACGCGGTGTGACCTCTGATCACTCGCTTTTGTGATCATGCACGTAACGACAAGACCACATGACATCGCCGTACCGGAGGTCTCAGAGACTATCCCCGTTTCCGCTCCAAAAGAACGAGCATCATGAAGGACAGGATGAGGTTCAGCTCCTCCCGGGGGTTCAACTCGCCAACTTTCGTAATCTCGAATTTCCCCTCGAAAAAAGCGGCTTTCTTCTCCAGCCGCATCGCGGCGGTTCCATCGGTGCGTGATGCGAGATAGCGGGGATGGAACATGTAACCGGAAGCGAAGCCGACCAGCGGGATCTCGCTGAGGATGCTGTCCATGACCTTCGCGCCGGGGTTCTCCTCCCTGATTGAGAAATCCGGTGTGTCATCGCCCGGATTGAACACCTCGTAATGCGCCCGCCACATCGAGCGCCAGCCTTTCCGCCCCACTGATCCTATCGGTCGCCCTCCGGCATCCGTGCTTTCATACCGGGCGAGCCAGTCGATGATCTTCTGTGTCCTGATGTCCGCGAGACGGGTCGACTTGGATTTGTCCGTGAAAATCTCCACATGCTCCCGGAATTTGAACATTTTCTGCTTGGTATATAACACCGTGTTTCCGTCGGCATCGGTGACAGTCGCCTGGCTGGCCAGTGCCATGATCTTGAAGCTGAGTTTCAGTGGATACCGGATGCCGGACAACTTGCGGGCGATGTCATCTGTAGCAGGTGCTCCAGAGGCATTCATAGGCACGACATGAGGATTGGCTGACATGCGCTGATCCAATCATGCGCCATGAAGAAATCAAGGGCTCGTTGAATCCGCCGTAAAAGCTTTTCAATCCCAAAGATGTCATGGAACCGACCCTGGGGTTGCCACAGTGAAAAGGAGGCTACCCCGGGATAGGGTAAGGAAGGATATTCAAGCCTGTTGTGCGCGCGTGTCGTGCGCCGACACATCCCCGTTGGCGTTGTCAGAGGCATACCTCGAACCCCTGGGAAGAGGAAACGCGGAATCAACCGTTGATAATGCCCTCGGCTTTGCGGGCGCCTTCGTTTTCGAGAAGGGGGATCTTGTAGCCGGTGTCCTTGATGATGACACCCGTGTGGCCGATTTTCGAGAGGGTGAGACCTTCGAACGCTGGAACGCTTGCGGCGATGGATTTGAAAAGATCCTCGATGAGGAAAATCTCCGGTTTGTTGCCGGAGATTGCGGCAATGAGATCACGGAGGATTTCCCAGTCGTCTTTCGCCTGGACGGGCGGTTCGATGGCGCGGTTGAGGCGCTGGAGGCGGCCTGTGAGGTTGACCATGGAACCGCGTTTCTCAGCGAAGGCCGCGCCAGGGAGAACAAGGTGCGCCTGGGTGGCGGTGGGATTCGCCAGAAGGGAGGTCTGGAGGAGGAATTCCGGTTTTCCCAGATCCTCCGCTGTGAAACCGGCATCGCTGACAAGATCTTCGCCGAAGACGAGAAGAGCCTTGATAGAACCGTCGCGGACACCTTCGCGGATTCCGTCGAGGGGTGCGGCAGGATCGGACGAATCCCAGACGAGCTTCGCCCCGGTCGTGTTCGGATTGCGGTCGGCGGCGATGAGGAGGCCGTCTGCTTCGCCTTCGCGGGGGACGATGGAGAACCGGCCGGTTCCGATTTCTCCGGCGAGGGAACGGACGAGGTGGAATTCCTCGTTCGTCATGCGACCCGAGGCGATGATGGCGATCTGTTCGGATTGAAGTTTCTTCAGGGCGGCGGCGGTCTTCTCGTTCGCGGACTGCCATGTGATGGGAACGTGCTTTCCGTTTTCAAGAGCCATAGGCTCGGTGAGGCGGGAGTCGCCATCGATGTAGTGGAAATTGAGTCGGTGGGAATCCGGCATCCAGTTGGAGTTCACCTCGTCATTCTGGCGGGGGGTGATGCGGTGGACGGTGTTGCCGCGGGTGTGGATGAGTATGTTGGTGCCGGTGCCGCAGTTCACATCGATGGAGGGCGTCTCCTTGAGGAACCACACGCGCATCTGGAAGCGGAAGTCGTTGGAAGTGAGCGCGCCCACCGGACAGATGTCGGCGGTGTTGAGGGAGTAGTTGTTATCCAACAGGCGACCCGGATGGACGGTAAGGGTGGTGTGGGTGCCCCGCTGGGTGAAGCCGAGCACGGGATCTCCGGCGACTTCGTCCATGAAGCGGATGCAGCGGGAGCACATGATGCAACGTTCATCGTCCAGGCGGATGCGTGGGCCGATATCGACGTTCTTGGGCTTTTTCACCTTCATATCGACGAAGCGGGAGACGCCTCTGCCGAAGCCGACGGACTGCTCCTGGAGGCGGCACTCGCCCGCCTGGTCACAGATAGGGCAGTCGAGGGGGTGGTTGATGAGGAGAAATTCCATGACGCCCTCGCGGCATTTTTCGACCAGCTCGCCGGTGGTTCGTATGCCCATGTTCTCCGCGACTGTGTTCGCGCAGGAGATGGCGGGGCGGGGCATCCAGCCTATGGGCTGGTAGCCGGATTCGTCGTATTTGGGATCCTCGCCGGGGGCGGGGCGGGGCGGCATCCCCATCTGCACGAGGCACATTCGGCAGTTTCCCGGGACTGTCAGCTTGGGATGGTAGCAGTAGTAGGGGACATCGACCTTCACCGAGCGGCACGCCTCGATCATGCGGGTGCCTTTGGGAAACTGGTGCCACACACCGTCGATCTGGACGTTCACCATGCCTTTTTCGGCGGCGGTGTCTTTTGGAAGCCTGGCTTCAGCGGTGGCCGGAGGGGTGTCGCTCATGACTGGAGTTAAAGGGAAATGAAACGGCCGGACGGCCTGGGCAGACTATGCGCGGCATGCGGAGGGGCGGCAAGTGTGCTTTGTGAAATTTTTCACAAGCGGTCGAGGCTCAGGCATCCTCGCGCCATTCTCCCGGTGCGAGGTCTTCGAGTCGGTAAGCACCGATGGATTCGCGATGCAGGGCGATGACGCGTATCCCGAATCGTAGGAACATGCGTTTGATCTGGTGATGGAGGCCTTCGTGAATGGTGAGACGGCAGGTGGTTTCCGAAAGGAGATCCACCAGCGCGGGCCGGGAGCGGGTGTTCTCCTTTTCGAAAGACATGCCGGAGCGAAATTTCCGGATGGCGGTCGGCGGTATAGGCTGATCCGCGCTTACGAGATATGTCTTTGGGATCCTGTTCTCCGGACGGGTGAGTGATTCGGAAAATCCTGAGTCGTTTGTCAGAATTACCAGACCGGTGGTAGAACGGTCGAGGCGACCGGCAAGGTGAAGTTCTCCGGCCCAGGGTTCCTCGATCAGGTCGATGACAGTCCTGTGGACGGGGTCTTTCGTCGCGGAGAGGATGCCGGCGGGTTTGTGGAGCAGGATGACGCGGCGGGTTCTTGCCTGGAGAATTTCTCCGGCGGCGGTGATGTGGTCGAATTTTCCGATCTCGATATTGCCGTGCTTCTGAGGATGGCCGTTCACAGTTACATCGTCGTTTTCCAAAAGCTTCCTCGCGTGACGCTTTCCGTGGCCGGAGCGCTTGGCCAGAAATTGGGCGAGGGTCATTTTTTCAGAAAAGGGGACGAATAGAGGTGGCGCCGGGATCACGGAGCCATGATGCGGACGCCGGCGTCTTCCAGCGATGAGCGGGTGAGGCGAAGTAAATCCACGGCGTCGGGGCTGTCGCCGTGGATGCAGAGTGTGTTCGCTGCCATCGGAATCACGGTTCCTTCGCGGGTGGTGACCGTCCCTCCAATGGCGATATCCAGAGCCTGGGACATCGCCTCCTGGGCATTTTTGATCAAGGCCAGAGGGTCGGTTCGGGGCAGGAGGTTACCATCCTTCCGGTAGCGGCGGTCGATGAAACCTTCGGCACAGGTTGTGAGCTGGATCGCGGAGGCCGCACTGGAAAGCGCGCCACGGGGAGGGCAGTAGAGAATGGTTTCGGGTTGGATCTCGGCGATGGCGCTGACGAGGGCTTCCGCCATGGCCGCGTCCTGGTTGGACTGGTTGTATAGCGCGCCATGGGGCTTCACGTGATGGAGTTGCGGGTGAATTCTGAGGATGCGCTCGAGCTGGCGATGGATGAGGCCGCGGATCTCATCGCCGGAGAGCTCCATGGGGCGTCTGCCGAAATTCACGGGGTCTTCGTATCCTGGATGGGCACCGATGGCAGTGTGAGACCTGATGGCAAGCTCCACCGCGCACCGGATGCTTCTGTCGTCTCCGGCGTGCCCACCGCAGGCGATGTTGACCGAGCTGACGAGAGACATCAGCGCTCCGTCCTGATCGCCGCCCTCGCCGAGATCCGCGTTGAGGTCTATCGTGCTCATGGGTCTTCCGTGGCCATCATCAGGCCGGTGTTGAGCAGGGCGAGTTCCCTTTGCAATTCGTTCCAGACATCGCGGGCTTCGGCCAGATCGATCTGGCGGAAACGCAACCGGGTTCCCGGCCACGCCCGTGCGAGCCGGGGAATGTCCGCTGAGATAACGTGTGCGATCTGAGGATACCCGCCCATGGTCTGGCGCTCGCTCATCAGGACGATGGGCTGGCCGTCCGGGGGGACTTGCACGGATCCGGCGACGACGGGCTGGGACACCATTTCACGGGGTTCCCGGAGCCGGAGCAGGGTGCCTTTCAAGCGAGTGCCAGTGCGGTCGGAGGACGGGCTGATTTCAAAAAGGGTTCCGGAAAACAATCGGTTCGCCTCCTCGGTGAACCAGTTCGCCTGCACCCCTGGAAGGTAGCGGATCTCTATCAAGTTTCCCTCGGGGCGGGGCCAGGAAACGCGGCAGTTGTGGGAGCGGCTTATCCAGCCCTCCTTGGCTATGGGAAGGATGTCTCCGGCCTGAAGAGACCGGCCATCATGCCCCCCGAGAACCGCGCGCAGATCAGTCGCACGACTTCCGAGGGTTTCCGGGACACCGATTCCACCGGCGACGGCGATGTAGCCTCGCAGGTGGCACAAGCGGCCGCGGAGATCGAGTGTATCGCCCGCGTTGATTTCGTGAGGTATGCCGGATTTTTCATCGGCCCAGCCAACCCAGGCCAGCCGGGCGTCAACGCGAAACTTCAGCACAGGGCCTGTCATCGTGCATTCGATGACAGCAGCGTCGTCGGCATTTCCGACTAGTCGGTTCGCGATGGAGGCCGTCACTGGATCGGCGGCACCTCCGGGCGAGACACCCAGGTGCTGGCGACCCCACCTGCCGTGATCCTGTATGGAACTGAGGGCGCCCGGCTCGATGACCTGGATGTCCCCTGGCGAGTTCTCGGGACGCTGGGGGACGGCGTTGGCTTTCCGGAGATTTTTCGTCTCGACGAAGCGCACCCTGTCGCCCGGTTCCAGCAGCGCCGGATGCTCACGACGGGCATCGAACAGGGTCAGATCAGTGCGGCCGATCACATGCCACCCGCCGAGAGAGGCGAAGGGGTAGATGCCCGATTGGTCACCGGCGATCGCCACTGAACCCGCGGCGACCTTACGCGGGCTGGAGTGGCGGGGCTTGTGAAGCTGAGATGGCAGGCCCAGAAGGTAGGGGAAACCGGGAGAGAATCCGATCGCGGCAACAGTGAATTCCGTGTCGCCATGGAGTGCTATGACTTCAGCGACCGTGAGTTGCGCGGTATCCGCCAGCTCCTGAAGATCGGGCCGTATTTCCCGCCATAGGCCATGGGGATATCGAAAATCCGGGTTGCCGAGGTCGTGGTGTCACCAGCCTGGTCGAGTTGGAGCGAAGTCAGGTGGGCGAGGACGGCCTGACCGTCCGCCGGACTGAAATGCACCGCGATCGTATCGAAGGAGGACACGACATCGACTATCGCGGGTATGGGATTGCGCTCAAGGAGACGGCGTAGGCGGAGGATCAGGCTGAGTTTCCCGTCCGGAGACGATCCACCGGCCTTGTAGAGCCATGCGGAGTCTCCGAGTGCGTGCAATCCCATGTGGACAAGATGGCAGAATTGCGGCGTGGCACAAGGTAGGGGAACCTTTCGGGCTGTTCCACGAAAGGTTCGGGAGTCTTAACACGCGTTGCCATCTATGATTCGATGATTCCGGGCTTCTAATCCGGTGGGGTCGAGAGGAAGATGATGATTATGAAGTTGGCGCGGCTGGGGGATGGGGCGGAGATTTTCCATACGATACAGGGGGAGGGTGTCTCGGCGGGGGCGCCAGCGGTTTTCGTGAGGCTTTCCCTCTGCAACCTTCACTGTATTTGGTGCGATACGGATCACACCTGGAATTTCGAAGGGACGCCGTGGAAACATGAGAAGGATGACCTCCCCGGTTATACAAAGCATCGAAAGGATGATGTGATCATCGAGGCCGGTGTGAACGAGGTCGCGGAAACGGTGAGGAGTTTCGGCTGCCGCAGGGTTGTTCTGACCGGCGGTGAGCCGCTCTTGCAGGAGGAGGCGCTGGTGGAGTTGATGGATCTGTTGCGGGAGGACGGGGAGGAGTGGTTTTTCGAAATCGAAACGAACGGGACACGGATGCCGGACGAGAGGTTCCTGGCCGCGATCAACCAGCTGAACGTTTCCCCGAAGCTGTCGAACAGCGGGATGGGTGAGGCGCTCCGGGTCAAGGGTGATGTCCTGGCAGGGCTGGCTGGGACTGGGAAAGCATGGTTCAAGTTTGTCGTTCGCGGGGAGGCGGATGTCGGGGAGGTTCTGTTGCTTGTGGAAAAATTCGGAATTTCCCGGGAGAAGGTGATTCTGATGCCCGAGGGGCGGACGGTCGGGGAGCTGGATAAAGCCGCAGCCTGGCTGGCGGAAAGGTGTCGGGATCTGGGGATGAGATTTTCGGATCGGCTGCATGTGAGACTCTGGGGGGACAGGCGCGGGGTTTGAGTAGAAGAATTTTTGGAACTTCCGCCGGGCAGCGGAGTTTAAGGTCTGGTAAGAGATGATGAAAAAAGGCGACGGCGAATGGAATGAGGATGACGCGACCTGGAGGTTGCTAGGGGAGGCCGCGCCCGCAAAGGCCGGCGGGCGGTTCGCGGATGACACTCTCAGGGCAGTGCGGCTGGAACCGGGGAACCGATTCGTGGTGGCCTGGGATTGTCTCCTTGTCACCATGGATAGGCGCGGCGGCGTGCTGTGTGCTCGGCGCGTTCATGCTGATGGACGGTAGGAATGATCCTACCACAGCGGGTGGTGCCGTGGTCACGGTCACCCAGGAAGACAAGTGGGTGGACATCACGGAGGTTGCGGAAGCGGAAATGCTGGCCGCCGCCGCGGATGACCTGGATTCTTTCAGCGACCAGGAGCTCGCATCCCTTGTTGGATTCTGATTTCTCCCGCGAGAATCCTGGTTGCAAACTGAATGCGAATGGGGTTATGGTTTCCCTCCGAGGATTTTGATTATGGCGATTGCAGGAGAAGAACTGGCGAGGGCATGTGTTAGCGCGGCGGAGGAGATACAGGCGGAGAAGATCCGCGCCTGGGACATGCGTGGGGTATCGAACCTGACCGATTTCATGATCGTATGCTCCGGTTCCTCCATGCCGCATCTACGTGCCATCATCCGCGATGTCGCCGGAATCGTGGAGAAGGAGCACGACGTCAAGGCAGTGTATTCCGATGGCAAGGCGGATTCCCGCTGGGTGGTGCTGGACTACATCGATGTGATGGTTCACGTGATGCATGAGGAGATGCGCGAGTTTTACGGGCTGGAGGAGCTGTGGGCGGATGCGAAGGAAATGGAGTGGACCGGAGAAGGCAGCGATCAGAATGGCGGCGGTCAGCGGAAATCCAATTTCACCCACTGATCCGAAGGCGGGAGGAGGGCGTGTCCGGGCGAGCTGGACATGGCGCGGGGTTGTACTCGCAGCGACAGGAGCGGCGCTATTCCTCGTCGGAATGTGGCGGGTGGACGGTGTGATGGCGGCGATGGGGCTGTCGGCCGCTGCGTTATTGATCGTGGCCTTCGTCTCCGGCCGGGAAAATCTGCGAGGGCTGACCCTTGGGTACCGCGGCCACGGAGAGTGGAGGCGGGGAAGGGTTTTTCCGGAAAGGTCACATTGGGGAATTCGAAAAAACTCCTGGACGGTTTCAAGGTCGACTTCGGGGTCTCGCTGTTGGGTGAGAGGGATGTCGCGGGTCGGATTTTGTGGCTGGAGGGTGGCGGTTTCGCGACAGCGGAGAGCCGGGTGGTGCTAACGAAGAGGGGTTGCGGAACGGAGCAGGGAGGTTGGATGAGATCGGGGTTTCCTCTGGGATTTTTCGCATTCGAGAGAAGATTGGTGGTGGGCGCGGAGGTGGGGGTGCTCGCGAGGGCGAGAATCCCGGAGGAACTGCGCCTGAGTGGATATCTTCTGGACGGCCCCCCGCTGGGTGGCTCGGGTTGCTTCGGCGGGATGGGGGAATGGCGGGGTCTGCGCGAGTGGCGGGGTGGCGATCCGGTACGGCGTATCGCCTGGGCGGCGAGCCTGAGAGCGGAGGCGGCGGGACGCGGGATGCTTGTGATGGAGGATGATCCTCCGGGATCCAGAGCGGAGAGCTGTCTGCTGGTATTCCACTCCTTCGGCGGGGACGGGAAACTCATCCGGCCGGATCGGTTCGAGAAGGCTCTTGAACTGATGAGTGGAGCGGCCGGGGCTTTGCTGGGCTGGGGGATGCCGGTGCGGTGGATCGCGGATTTCGAAGGATGGGAGGGCGGGGAGATACGGACGCGGCGGCAGCTCGCGCGGATGAGGGAGGCGCTGATGTCGGCAAAAAGGGCGGCGTGGACTGAGGCCCACGACCTTTCGGAGGCCTTGGCGGGTGCGGGAGACCGTGAGTGTGTCGTTCTGATATCCGATATGGCGGGCGACGCGTGGCGAGGTCTAGCACGGGGGCTCCCGCTGCCTCCGGTGGCGGTGGATATTTCCAATTATGATGGTTCCAGTAGAATGGGTAGAGGGGGGCGGAAATGATTCTCCGGCTGTTGGCGCTGTGTCTGGCGGGCGGCGGGGCCTACATGCTTCTAAGAGGTCTGCCGGAGGGCGTTCCTGTAGTGATGAGGGCATGCCTGGCGGTGCTTTTGCTGGCCGGCGGGCTGGGATGGTGGTCGGTTCGGGGAAAGGTCTCGGACATTCCCGTGGTCAAGGGAGGGAGAAAGCCGGTCTGGACGGATTTCATGGCGATAGGTGTTTGTGTGCTCGCATTGGAATGCGGGTTTCTCTGGCTGCTGAGCGCGGCTCCGGCTCCTTTGGAAAATGTGGCGATGGAGATGGAGGCGAGGTTTCTTCCCGAGGCCGCTGCGAAAAGATCCGAGGTCATCGGACGGTGAAAGTGTCTCGGGGAACTGGCTGTGGGACGAGGCGCGACAGAGGGCTCTGCCGAGGAGGACGAACCTGAAACCGGGGGCGAAGCCGGAGGTGTTCGTGAGACTGCCAAAGAAAGAGGACGCGGAGGCTCTTTTGAAAAAACAGGTTTATGTCAGGGCTTTCGCTCTGGATGAGTATCGCGATGGGATCTGGAGCATGAAGCGTGTTGAGGCAAGGGATCTCCGGGCCGGTGAGGACGGATGGATACGACTGGGGGAAGAAAGTGGGCAGGGGATCTTGCACGAGGTTTTCCACGGGCGAAACGCGAGCGGGCGGGATGTTCTGACCGCTTTGCAGGGTGTGGATTCAGTAAGGCTGAATGATGTGAGAGCCACGGGCGACGGGATGGCGTTTCTGCCGGACGTGAGCGGCCCGTCGGGATTCCAGTATCTCGCGAGTTCGGTTCCTGTCACTCTTGCGGATCTTGAAACCGCGGAGGCGGCGGGTTCATTTTCCCCGAGCGGAACCGGAGGCAGGTTCGGGCGGCTCGCCGCGAATGCGGCCGGGGAGGGCGACCTGTTGAGACGCCTGAAAAGTATCGAGCGTTTCCTGCGGGACGGGTATGGCTATTCACTGAAGACGGAGAACCGGCGGAATCTGGATCCTCTGGAAAATTTCCTCTACGAGGAGAAACGGGGGCACTGCGAGTTTTTCGCGACCGCGGCCGCTCTGATGGCGAGGGAGCTGGGGGTGGAATCGCGGGTGGCCTACGGCTGGGCGGGCGGACAGTATTTCAAGGAGAGCCAGATGTTCGTCTTCCGGGCGAGGGAGGCGCATGCGTGGGTGGAGGTGAATCTGAAAGACCGCGGCTGGGTGGTGATGGAGCCGACCCCACCGGTGGTTCTGGGTGGTGGAGGCGCTCCGAGGGTCGCGGGAGCGGGTGATTCTTTGCCAAGTCAGGACGAGGGTTTCCCGGATGGCTACGAGGATTACGTTGCCTCCGGAAATGCCAGGGTGGAGAAGGTGGCTCTGGGCCTGATGGGGGTTTTCGGAATAGCGGCGTGCGGGATGCTGCTGATTCGAGGGAGGAGGAAAGCACATGGATCCGTGTATATCCACGGCGGGAGCGAGGTGAAAAACGGGTATCTCAAGGCGTGGCAGGAAACTTTCCGGAAAAGAGCCTTGAAGGCGGAACGGGGGCTCACCCTGGGGGCGCAGCTTGATTTGCTGGAGGAGAGGCCGGAATTCGGCGAGGAGTTGGTCTCGCTACCACTACGGGGTGAGGTACGAGGAAAAGCCGCCCGACGCGGCGAGCGAGGGGCGGCTTTTGAAGAGAATTCGCGAGTGGGACGACAAGGGTCAACCCGAGACGCGATGAGTGCGGCCTGACGCGATCACACCCCGATCTCGAAGCCTTCGCGGTAGGATCCCTTCAACAGCGGATTGGCTTGCTCGGCGAACTCGCCGGTGAAGTTCTCCTTTTCGGGATCCAGGGTGAGGGGCTTGCCAAGGGCGAGCATGTTCTTGCTGAGATCCACTTCGTTTTTCTCAAGGTGCTCCATCATCCGGACGACCGCGTCGTTGGTGGCGGCGTCCTCGATCGCGGCCTTGATGTCGGCGGGCTTCGTCGGCTCACCGAGTTTCCAGGAAATGTTCCCGATGTGCGCCAGCGCCGCGGAGAGGTGGCCGTTCTCGGCTCCGTGCGAGTAATCGATCTTCCCGGAATGGCAGGAATCCACGAACGACTGCATGTGGTTTTTCGAGCCTTTGAAGCTTTTCAGTTTCTTCCCGTCTTTGTCGAAGGCGGTGCAGCCGGGGCCGTGTCCACCGGAGAGGTGGCCACCCTCGCACTCGATGATGTTGCCGATCTTCTCGCCCCGGTAGTCATCGGTGGGAAGGCCGCGGACTTCGAAAATGATGGGGATGGGGTAGTCGTAGTAGCAGACCTGGGTGTTGGCCCAGTTTCCATCATCATCGTAGCCGAGGCGTGCTCCCACGGAAACGGTGGAGACGGGAAGGATGGGATCGCCGGTGAACCAGCGGCAAACATCGAGCTGGTGCGGGCCCTGGTTCCCGAGATCTCCGTTGCCATAGGCCTGCTGCCAGTGCCAGTCGTAGTGGAACTGGGTGCGTGGGACGGGCACGACTTCGCGAGGGCCGCACCAGAGATCGTAGTTCACGGATTTCGGAGGATCGAGGGGCTTTGCGACTTTTCCGATGGAATTCCGGGGTTTGTAGCAGAATCCGCGTGAGAGGGTGATTTTGCCAAGTTCGCCGGATTTCAGGAAATCGTAAGCCTCATGCCAGGCTGTCTCCGAGCGGCGCTGGAAGCCGTGCTGGATGATGGTCTTGTGTTTCTCGGCGGCGTTGGCGAGCTGGCGTCCTTCCCATACGCTGTGGGAAACGGGCTTTTCGACGTAGGCGTGTTTGCCGTTGGCGGCGGCGGTGGTGGCGATGAGGGTGTGGAGGTGGTTGGGCGTGGCGATGACGACGGCGTCGATGTCCTTAGACTCGCAGGCCTTCCGGTAGTCCTCGAACTTCGTGACCTTGTTGCCTTTCTTCTCATACTCGGAAGCGAGGGAATCGAGGACTTTGGAATCGACATCACAAAGGGCGACGAGTTTCGCGCCCTTCGCTTTGAAGACCTCGTTCGCGAGATGTTTTCCGCGACTGTTGAAGCCGATGACGCAAACCCGGAGATCGCCGTTGGCTCCCGCCGCGGCGCGGAGAAATGAGGGCGAGAGCGCGAAGGCTCCTGCCAGGGTGGATGTGGAGAGGAAACTGCGACGTGTGGTTTTCATAATTCAGTGTTTTTCGGAAACGATGATCTGGTTGGGTTTCTGGACGAATTGCCGATGTATGCCGTTCCCGCATGATCGGAGGATCATTATACTCGGTTGCCCAGCTTTGTCTTTCCAAATGGACATGAAAATAAAAATCAGACCTCGACGGGGACTACTTTTCCTCCCACGGGAATGAAGATGCCGTCCTCCCTCCCCGGTTTCATGATGTTCAGGCCTGTGAAAAGCGAGAAGGCGGGGAGAACCAGGTGATGCGGGTGCCTTAGAAAAAAGAAAGGGGTGCGAATGTTCCGACGGGGGGACTCGGGGAGACTGATTCCCGGGTGGAGGTGCCCTGCGATGCCGGGCTGGTCGGCCGGGAGTTCATCGGGATCATGGGTGACGCGAATGCCGTCGATCTCCATGGAAGGGACGGTCTCGATGGCAAGGGGGTGCTTGTGGAGACGCGCCATGCGGTCGTGATTGCCCTCGGTGAGGGTGACGGGGATGCGTATCGCTTCCAGCCATTCGCGGAATATGTCGAGCACATGGGGACTCATGCCGTCTTTGGCATGGACGAGGTCTCCGGCGATGACGAGGCGTGAAGGATCGGTCTCCCCGATGAGGACGGAGAGCCTTTCGAGATCCGCCTGGCTGTCGCCCTCCGGGACGGGAATGCCGCGGCTGCGGAAGGTGGCGGATTTCCCGAGATGGATGTCGGAAACGACCAGGACGGAGGATTTCTCCAGAAACGCGGCATGGGCGGCGAGCAGGGTCACGTTGGTTTTGCCGAGAGCTATCGTCATTTCCTCGTGGCAGCCTGGAGGCGGGCGAGCATTTTTTCAAGCTGCGAGGTCGCGTCGCCCGCGGGGAGATACGCGCTCAGCCTGTCCGCCCAGAGGGGGAAGGCCATGGGCGTGAGGCGCTCGGTCTCAACGAGTTCGAAAGGTTTCCCGGAGACGGATTCCAAGGTGGACTGAAGGCGGGTGAGTTCGAGCTTGCCCTCCAGTATCTCCCGGCGGCTCTGCTCGAGCAGAAGGTTTCCGGGATCGTAGCGGGAGAAGACCTCGAAAAGGAGGCGTGCGGAGACCTGGAGATCCCGGGTGGGACGGCGGTTTCCAGGAAGATCGGGGACGAGCAGACCGGCGACCCTGGCGATCACGCGGAACTGGCGGCGCGACATTTCCGCGGTGTTCATACAGGAGAGGAGGTCATGCTCGAGGTTTTCCGGGGAAAGGGCCTCGCGGAGTATGTCCTCGTCAAGGGAGAGCCCGTGACGTGCCGTGAGCGAGAAGCCGTAGTCATTCTGGGTCGTGTGGATCGACTCCCCGGTGTGACGGGATATGCGGTAGGCGGCAAGCGAGGACAGCCCCTCATGCACGAGTCTGCCGGCGAAGGTATAGATGAACAGATGCTCCCCTTCGCGCGAGGTTGTGAACTCGACGAGAAGTCTCTCCTCGGTGGGGATGCGTGACCATTCCTTCTGGATTTTCAGAATGGGTGCGACCGCCCGCATTTCCTCGTTGTCGGGTGGGGAAAGAAGCTGACGGGCGACGGAGTGAGCCAGCTCGGAGGAGAGGGGAGACCGCCCGCCGGCCCAACTCGGGATATCGCCCTGAGCCTTTTTTGTCGCGACCCTCACCGTGGCGGTGAGCTTGTGGAAGCGGACGAGCTCCAGCCGCCGCCCCGCGAAGACGAACTGTTTGCCGGGCTTGAGCTTGGAGATGAAGGATTCCTCCACGGAGCCCAGGGTGCGTCCGCCGGTGAATTTCACGGTGATAGCGGCGTCCGAGGCGATGGTGCCGATGTTCAGGCGGTGGAGCTGTGCGGTGCGTTTGTCCGGCACTCCCAGTCTGCCTTTGTCGAGCACCGCCTTTTTATACTGCGGATACTGCGCGAGCTTCCCGCCGTTGGTGATGAAAGCGAGGCACCAGTCCCACTCGGTGTCCGTTAGATCGTGGTAGGAATGGGTGGAGAGGATTTCTTTTTTCAAATCCTCCGGACGTGCCGGCTGACCCAGAACCAGGGTGATCAGGTGCTGGACAAGAACGTCGAGCGGTTTTTTCAGGAGCAGACGGGATTCGATCTCGCGGCGCTCCCATGAATCGCGGGCGGCGGAAAATTCCACAAGTTCCAGGGCGTTCGTGGGCACGCAAAAGATTCGCGAGACCTGACCGGGGGAATGACCCGCCCGCCCGGCGCGCTGGGTGAGGCGGGCGATCCCTTTCGGCGAGCCGACCTGGATCACCTGGTCGACGGGTGAGAAATCCACCCCGAGATCGAGCGACGAGGTGCACACGACGCAGCGGAGGGTTCCTTCCCGGAGGCCGGTTTCGACGAGTGCCCGCTCCTCGCGGTCCAGGGAGCCGTGGTGGAGTGCGATCTCGTTTTCCTGGAAAAGCCGTGTCTCGGAGAGTCTCTGGAACCATGTCTCCGTCTGGTTGCGGGTGTTGGTGAAAAGGAGTGTGGTATTCGCTTTCCCCACCTGTTCCGCGACACGTGAGACCAGCTTCGTGCCGAGATGGCCCGACCATGGGAACGATTCGATCTCAGTGGGGATGAACGTGCGGATCTCTATCTTCTTCTCAAGCTGGGCGGCAAGAATATGGAAGTTCCTCGGTCTGGACTTCTGATGTCTGTGGAGGGGCTTGGAGGCCTCCTCCAGGTTCCCGAGCGTGGCGGAGAGCGCCCAGACGCGGAGTTTTTTCGCCGGTCGCCATTTGCGCAGACGTGCGAGGCAAAGCTCGGTCTGGATGCCGCGCTTCGTGCCGAGAAGCTCGTGCCATTCATCGATGATCACGCATTTCAGATGAGAGAATTTTCCCCTGGTATCCGGATGGGTGAGCATCAGGGAGAGCGACTCCGGGGTGGTGACGAGGGTGTGCGGGAGCTTGTGGCGCAGCTTGGCTTTTCGATACGCGGAGGTGTCCCCGGTGCGTGCCTCGGCGGGCCATTCGATGCCGAGATCGGCCATGGGTTCCCGAAGGGCGCGGAGGGTGTCTTGCGAAAGGGCGCGCAGCGGGGTGATCCAGAGGACTTCGCAAGGGAGGCTCGAGAGTTGTGCAGGTGCGGGGATCCCGCCTTCGGAAAGGTTCAGGGAGGTCAGCGTCTCGCTGAGCGGGCCCATCCACACGGCGAGGGTTTTTCCGAAGCCGGTGGGGGCGTGGAGGAGGCCGGATTCACCTCGCATCGAGTGGCTCCATGTCTCGGTCTGGAAGGGGAAGGCTTTCCATTTTTTCAATTCCAGCCAGCGGATGAGAAGCGGGTGAAGCATCGTGAGCCGCTATCTAAGCACGGAACCGCCTCCATGCACGCGGGGATTGCATGGCGAATTCTTGCGCTCGCAGTTTCCTCGGGAGCACTCATACTGCCGCCGACAGACGATGAAAAAGGCAGCCATTCCCATCCTCGTCCTGTGCCTCACGCCTGTGCTGCCTTTTTTCGGTTTTCCGGAAATCCTCAACGCCCTGTGGCCAGCGGTCTGCGCGCTGGTTGTGATCGTGCTGACACGGCACGCCGCGCTTGGGCTCGGCAGCGGCGTGGTGGCGGGCGTGCTGCTAATTCATAAGGGAAATCCGGGAGCCGCCCTACGGGCGGTTTTCTCCGACTACGTGTTTCCTTCGCTGGACGGGCCGTGGCATGTGGGAGCCATCATTTTCACGCTCATTCTCGGGGCTTTCGCGGGCTTGCTGGAGAAATCGGGAGGCTTCGACACGATCCTGACCCGCATGCTCTCAAAGGCGCGAGATCCGCGCAGGCGTTTGCTGGGGAGCGTGTATGTGATCGGTCTGCTATGCTTTTTCGACGGGCTGGCGAACAGTCTGCTCACGGGCAGGATCGCCCGGCCGCTGGCGGACAGGACGGGGGTATCCCGGGAAAGGCTGGCGTGGGTCGTGGATTCGACGTCCTCCCCGGTGGCCTGCGTTGCCTTCATTTCCACCTGGATCGCGACCCAGCTGAGCCTGATCAGGGAAGGGCTGGAAGGCGCGCCGTTCCCGGTGGAGCCTTACGCGCTCTATTTCCAATCCATCCCGGGGAATCCGTATTGCCTGCTCACACTCGTGCTGGTCCCGCTCGCTGTGTTTCTGAAATACCAGCCCCGCGCGATGGAACGCTACCTGCCACGGGATGCGGAGACGTCCGATGAGACGGATGCCGCAGGGACTTCCCCGGTGCGGGCGATGGTGCCACTTCTCGCACTGGTTCTTGGTATTTTCGCGGCATTTCCCCTTCTGTCCGATCCGATGACAAACCCGCTTTCGTCCGAGGGTTGGCGGGAGGCGTTCAGCGGGGATGCCGGGCCGTATGCTCTCGTCGCCGGGAGTCTCATCGGATTGGCCGTTGCGTGGATGATGTATCCGAAAGGGCGGAAAATTTCTCCGGACGAAGCGGCCTATCACGGTGCGGCGAACCTTCTCCCCGCGCTCATCATACTCGTGCTGGCGTGGTCGCTCGGGAACGTATTCTCGGCTCTTGGCGCGGGCGAGGTGCTCGCGGGGCTGCTCGCGGACGGTTTCCGGGTGGCCTGGCTGCCGCTGGCGGTGTTCGGCTGCGGGGCGCTCATGTCTTTCGCGACTGGTTCATCCTGGGGCACGATGGGTTTGCTGATGCCGCTCGCGCTTCCCGCGACGCTTGTCGCGGCTGAGGCCTCGGGTCTTCCGGCGGAAGCGCTCGCCACCCTGGTTCCCGCGGTGATAGGCGCGGTTTTCGGAGGAGCGGTTTTCGGCGACCACTGCAGTCCGTTCTCGGACACCACCGTTGTCAGCGCCATCGCCTCCGGCTGCGAGCCGATCGCACATGTCCACTCCCAGCTTCCGTTCGCGGCGATCGCGGCCGGCTTCGCGGCTCTCGCCTACGCGTTGATGGCGGGAGGGATGCCCGCCATGGGTTCGACCGTTCTCGCGGCTTTCGGAATGGCGGGGCTGGTTCTCGTGCTTGCCAGGCGTTCCGGGAAACAGGCATCCGCGCCTAGGTGAAAAATCCTCTCCCGGCGATGTGCCTGAGGAAAGGGACGAAGTGCAGATCCGGCGCGTTCTCCTTGGCAAGAGCCGCAAGACGGACATGCGAGTTGCTACCATCCATCCGCGACATCACGAGCAACTGCGGAACGGAGAACGCGCATGGCCTGAGCGCCTCATCCGGAACCGGCAGCCCTTCCAACACACAAACCATGCGCCACGGATTCAGTTTCGGAAAAACCGGCACCTCGTGACGCGGGGATTCCTTCCGGGTGACGGGACTCGCTTCCGGGGATAAATCCGCGTCCTCCCGGCAGAAGAGTTCCGAGCGAAATGTCGTTCCGGCCTCATCGTCTCCGGTATCGGTTCCCCTCTCGCCCGTCACGGAATCACCCAGCCAACGCAGACCGTTCTCCTCCGCGAGTTTCCTGACCGCGCCCAGCGACCAGGCGTCCATCACCGGTGCGAAATCATCGAAGGCAAGCACGTCGGCACCCTTGGAGAGCATGTCCCTGATGATGGACGTTTCGCCGGCTTCCGCCACGGTCTTGAGAATCTCGAGTGCGGAAATCTCGTCCGTTTTGCCAGCCGCCTGTATCGCGAGGGTCTTCTCCACAACCGGCATCCTGGCCTTCCATCCGGATGCGACGTTGAAACTGACGACCGCCATTCCTTCAGGGGAAAGACATTTCCCCATGAAATCCAGCAGCCGGACCTTCACCTCATCCGCCACCCACGAGAAAAAGCCGTGGGCGATGATGAAATCGAACTCCCCCTCCGGCTCGAACTCGCCCAGACGGCACTCATGCAGCCGGACATTCGCCAGCCCGGCTCGCTTCGCCAGAGAGCTGGCGCGCGAGATCGCTTTTCCGGAAATATCGATCCCCGTGCACTTCGCCTCCGGCCACCGGCTGGCAAGCGAGAGAAGGTGATGTCCGGTCGCGCATCCGATCTCCAGGATACGCGCGCCCGGGATGTCACCCACCTTCATACCCACCGCCCTCGCGACATTGGCCATCACCCCAGGATCAGCACTTGGATGGCACATCGCTGGGTAACATTCGGCGGAACGGATCTCGGCAAAAGAGCGGGGCATTTCAGTCTGTAGAGGTGCTTTGTGGGTTCTCGGCACTGGGCCGGTCGGCAAAGCCGGAGTTACTCGGGATAGCGGATATCGGGGGCTTTGCCTTTCCAGACGGGGTGTTTGGGGGAGAGGAGGTCGATGCCTTTGTCGTAGATGTGGCCGTCTTTGGCGATGTCGTAGGTGCGGACGGAGTTGTCGATGTGGAGGACGACGGCTTTGCCGTCGAAGGGTTTGGGATCGAAGGTGGTGGTGCCGGGGATGAGCGGGGTGAGGGCGATGGGTGTGGCGGGGTCGTCTCTGGAGGATAGGCCGGTGATGTAGGAGAAACCGCATTCGCCGGGTTCAAGAATATCTCCCGGTGTGATTACGCCGTCCGGTCTTGTCGTAGCCTTTGAGTCTGGCGTAGAACATCTGTTCGGATTGGGTGATGTTCCTGCGGCGAAGAGCTGGCGGAACATCGCATTTGATGAGGTGCCAGTGAGATCGATGGCGGTGCCGTTCTCCTTCTCGACGAGGAGCTATGGTCGAGGCGTTTGGAAAGGCGCCGTATTCGTTTTCGAATTCGAAGAGTGCCAGGCCGATCTGGCGAGCGTTGTGAAACGGTTCCTCCCAGAGATCATGTCCTCGGTGCTTTATAAACAACGGAGCCAACATCGCCAATCCGAAGAGCGCAGAGGCGATGATCAGTCCATAGAACACCGGCTTGAACCATTTTGGCTGGCGGTTGACGAACTCGGGGTTTGGTTCGGTGTTCATGGGGTGGGTTTGGAGCGCTGCCTTTAGGCGGCGGGTGGGATGAGGACACGCCGCCTGAAGGCAGCGCTCCTTGGGCGGCGGACTAAAGTCCGCGTTTCCTTTACAAGAGCTTCGCCCGGAGGAGGTCGGTGACCTGTTTGGGGTTGGGTTTGGTGGGGGCGGACTTCATGACTTTTCCGGTGAGGAAGTTGAGGAGCTTTTCGTTGCCGGCTTTGATGGCTTCGACTTCGGCGGGGTTCTCGGCGATGGCGGTATCGACGAGGGCTTCTAGGTCGCCGGAGGAGGTGGGTTTGAAGCCTTTTTTCTCGATGATGGCTTCGACTTCCTGGTCGGGGTTTTCGAGGAGTTCGGCGAGGACTTCGGTGGCCTGGCCGGTGGAGAGGGTTTCGGCGGAAGTGAGGGCGGCGACCTGTTTGAATTTCTCCGGGGGGATGGGGGAGGTCTCGATGGTGAAGCCTGCCTGGTTGAGGGAGCCGGCGTAGGTGTTGAGGATGAAGTTGGCGAGCTTCTGGGGTTGTTTGGAGGCGGGGGCGAGTTCTTCGAAGAGGGTGGCGGTGGCTTTGCTGGCGGAGAGCTCGGCGGCGGTGTTGGCGTTGACTTGGTAGTCTTTTTCGAAACGGGCGATGCGGGCGAGGCGTGGCTCGGGGACGAGGGGTCTTACTTTTTCCAGAAGCGGCGCGGTGGCGATGGGGAGGAGGTCGGGGCAGGGGAAGTAGCGGTAGTCGTGGGCGTTTTCCTTGGTGCGCATGAGCTGGGTTTCGCCGAGGTCGTCGTTCCAGCGGCGGGTGGATTGGATCTGGGGGATGCCGGCGTCGAGTTCCTCGGTCTGGCGGGCGATCTCGTAGTGGATGGAGCGGCGGATGGCGGAGAAGGAGTTGAGGTTTTTCAGCTCCACTTTCTCGCCGAGGGGATCGGATTCGTTTTTCCGGAGGGAGATGTTTACGTCGCAGCGGAGGTTGCCTTTTTCGAGGTCGGCATCGGAGGTGTCGCAGGAATGGAGAACCATCTGCAGGGAGCGGAGGTAGGCGAAGGCTTCTTCGGCGGACTCGAGATCCGGCTCGGTGACGATCTCCATGAGGGGGGTGCCGGCGCGGTTGAAATCGATGAGGGAGGTGGTGGCGAGGTGGGTGGATTTCGCGACGTCTTCCTCAAGGTGGATGCGGTTGAGGCGGACGATTTTGTTCGGGGTCTTGATGTCCTTGCGGGCATCGGTGGGGTAGCAATCGTCGAAGAGGGGCACGCCGCCGCCGAGGCAGAGGGGGAAGTCCATCTGGGTGGTCTGGTAGTTTTTCGGCATGTCCGGGTAGAAATAATTTTTCCTATCCCAGCGGGAAAATTCCGGGGAGCCGCAGCCGAGGGCGAGGCCGGTGAGCAGGGTTTTCTCGATGGCGCGCTGGTTGAGCGTGGGCAGGGCGCCGGGGTAGCCGAGGCAGACGGGGCAGGTGTTCGTGTTCGGGTCGTCGCCGAAGGAGGTGCGGCAGGCGCAGAACATCTTGGTGTCGGTGTTGACCTGGGCGTGGACTTCTAGGCCGATGGTGACTAGGTAGGACATGGAGAGAGTGAAAAGTGCCGAGTGAGAAGTGATCAGTGGAAAAGAATATTCCTATCCTAGGTTTTCGATGCGGAAGACTACCGGGGTGGAGTTGATGCAGTCGAGGGCTTCGATTTCGGCGAGGGCTTTGGTTAATTTTCCGAAGGGGCAGGTGTGGAGGAGGAAGACCATGTCGACGAAGTCGGCGTCGGGATTGGAGGAATCCACGGGGGAGTGGGTGCCGGAGATGCCGATCTCGTGGTTGGCGAGGGTGGTGGCGATTTCGGCGACAACGCCGATCTTGTCAGTGACGTCGAAACGGACGTAGTAGGCGGTGGTGGTGTCCTCGATGGGGATGAGTCTGCCTGCTTCCCGGTAGGGGAGGAATCCTCTGTGGCGGGCGCCGGGGGCGACCACCCGGGCGGCTTCGACGAGGTCGGCCACCACGGAGGAGGCGGTGGGCCCTGGCCGGCGCCGGCTCCGTAGAAGAGGGATTCTCCGGCCGCATCGGCGTTGACCGCGACGGCGTTGAAGACTCCGTTGACGGCTGCCAGGATGTGATTTTTGGAGATGAAGGAAGGCTGGACGCGGAGCTCGACGGAGCCGCATTCGCGCTCGCGGACGATGGCGAGGAGTTTGATGACGTAGCCGAGGGATTTCGCGAAGGCGATGTCGGTGGGGCGAGCCTGCTCGATGCCGGTGACATAGACCTTCCCGGGATCGATGGGGAAACCGTAGGCCAGGGTGGCTAGGAGGATGGCTTTGTGGGCGGCGTCCCAGCCGTTGACGTCGAGGGCGGGGTCGGCCTCTGCGTAGCCTAGATCCTGGGCTTCCTGGAGAGCTGCCGGGTAATCGATTCCGCGGAGGGTCATCTGTTGGAGGATGTAGTTCGAGGTGCCGTTGATGATGCCTGTGAAGGAATGGATCTGGTTGCCAACGAAGGAGTCCTGGACGGTCTTGACGATGGGGATGCCTCCGGCGATGGCGGCCTCGAAGAAGATGGGGGTTTCCATTTTCCGGGAAATCGCGAAAAGCTCGACTCCGCGCTCGGCGAGGAGTGCTTTGTTGCCGGTGACGACGGGTTTTTTCGCCAGGAGGGCTGCGGCGACGATCTCGAAGGCGTCGGTGGTGCCGCCTATGAGTTCCACGACGATATCGACGGCGGGATCGTTGACGAGTTCGTGCCAGTCGGTGGTGAGCATCTCGCGGGGAACCGCGGATCTGGTGGCGCGGGTCTTTTTGAGGTCGCGGACCAGGATTTTCGTAACGCCGAGGGAGACGCCGCTGCCCGTGCGGTCCGAGATGAGATCGCCGTTTTTCTCAAGAGTGTTCCATACGCCGGAGCCGACGGTGCCGAAGCCCGCGAGGCCGATTCCCAGTTTGTTGCTTTTGCTCACGCGGGGAGGGTGAAACTTTAAACTTTAAACCACAAACTTGAAATTTCCAGGAAACGCGAGGGAGGCAAGACGGGTGATGGTTTGACATTTCCGATGTAAGGAACCATTGGTCTGCCGTTGCGTGCGAAAGGAAAACTGACGTTTGGGGACGCCGTGTGGCTGCTGTTGCCGCTGGTTATTTCCGGCTGCGCGGCGCTGTCACCGGAGAGCCGGATGGGGGAGGCGGGTGCGCCCGGCGCATGGGCTGCCACGAAAGAGGCGCGGGCGGGGATTGACCGGAGGTGGGTTGGGAAAATCGGAGGCTCGGAGCTCCGCGGCCTGGTTGATACCGCGATTTCCAACAACCAGGATCTGCGTGCCGCCGCCGCCCGTGTGGAGCGTGCCGCAGCGGAGGCGAAAATCGCGGGGGCGGATCGCCTCCCGAGCCTGGGCGCTGGGCGGGGACGGGGGAAGGAGCAAACAGAATTTCATCGGGTTTCCATTCGCTGGCGCAGGGGGAGGGGTGCCCTCGAACATCTCCCAGCAGTTTGGCGTGAATCTGAACGCGGCGTGGGAGGTCGACTTGTGGGGTCGCGCGAAAGCGGGGCAGGAGGCGGCGATCGCGGATGCGGAGGCACGAGCCTACGAATTCGAGGCGGCGCGGGTTTCACTGGCCGGGCAGGTGACGAAGGCGTGGCTCGCGCTGGGTGAGGCGAACGAGCAGGTGGAGCTTGCGGTGGAGGGGGTTCAGGCTTCCGGGGTGTTGGCGGATGCGGTGCGGGAAAGGTTCGAGCGGGCAATCGCGGATGGCGGCGGAACGGCCTCGCAGGTGCGGTTGACGGAATCCGAAAGATCAAGCCGACAAGGGGCGCTGGCGCAAAGGAAGCAGGAGAGGGAGCGTGTTTTGCGGCAGTTGGAACTCCTGATGGGGAAATATCCCTCGGGGAGCCTTTCCACGGGCGCACGGCTACCTTCGTTTCCTGGCAGCACGCCCTCGGGGCTGCCATCGGAGCTTTTGCTGCGGAGGCCGGATATCCTGGCGGCGGAGCGGGAGTTGGCATCAGCGGGGCGGCGGGTGAAACAGGGGAAGCTAGCCCGTTTCCCCAGCCTCAACCTCACCGGATCCGCCGGGACGACCACCGAATCGATACGCGATGTCTTTAAAAGCGATTTCAGCGTGTGGTCGGTTGGCGGGGGTCTGACCCAACCTATTTTCCAGGGCGGGGCGATCACCGGTGAGATAGAGAAGGAACAGGCGACCGAGCGGGAGGAGACGGCAATGCTGAGGAAAACAGTTCTGGACGCGTTCGGGGAGGTTGAGCAGGCGCTGGTGGCGGAAGGGTTTCTTGCGGAGCGCGAGCGGGCGGGTGCGTTGGCCGCCGCGCTGGCGAAAGAGGCCGCGGGACGGGCGAACGAGGAGTTCTCGGCTGGGACGGCGGGCGTTCTGGATCTGATCGAGGCGACTCAGCAAAAGATCGATTCCGCAAGCCAGTATGCCGCGATACGACGGCTGCGCCTCGAAAACCGTGTGGATCTGCACTTGGCTCTGGGCGGGGATTTCCGGGCGGCGAAATAATTCAGAGCGGGATCGCTGACAGTCGCCGTTTTCATGCGGACAAATCATGTCCACATCGCAACTGGGACACTTTCCCATCATTGACAACCGGCTCCGGAGAAATGAGCTTTCGGGGCGTGAGCGACAAGCTGGAAAAAGACCGGAAAATCCAGGTGAGGGCTGTGCTTTCGTTCGTGCTGATCGTCGCCATTCTAGGAGTGACGGCTCTGGGGATCGTTGTCCTGGTGATCAACAAGCGGGTCGCGAAGGAAGAGGTCAGGGAGCGTGTCATCCCGGCCGTTGTCGTCGCGGAGGTAGTGAAAAAGGATTACACGGTGGGCATTTCCACGCAGGGTGTCGTTGAAAGCACACGCCGCACGATGCTGGCGGCGGAGGTCGGTGGGCGGGTGATGGAGATTTCACCCAACCTGAAACGCGGCGGTGTGGTCAAGGAAGGGGAGCGGCTGGTGCAGATCGATCCCGCCGACTACCGCTCCGCGCTGGCGAGTTCCGAGGTCGGGCTGGCAGACGCCGAGCTCGCGCTGGAGCAGGAGCGTGCCCGTGTCGAGCAGGCTGAGCTGGATTGGAGGAAACTTGGCGGCGGTGCTGAACCTACTAATCCTCTGGTACTACGTGGCCCGCAGTTCGCCGCGGCGGAGGCTCGTGCCGGTTCCTCCCGGGAGGAGGCCGCCCGGGCGCGCCGCGATGTGGAGCGGACGGAGATCATGGCGCCGTTCGCGGCGGGCGTAAGCTCCGCGAGTGTGGAGGTCGGCGCGGTTGTCGCGCCCGGAACGATGGTCGCCGAGCTTTACGCGGTCAACGAGCTGGAGGTGCGCCTCCCTTTGAGCCTGGAGGATTTCGGTTTCCTCGGGCGGGCTGAGAATGGCGATGTGAAGGGGGACGTCACGATCACGGGAAAAATCGGAATGAAGGATTTTTCGTGGAAAGCGACCCCGGTGAGGCTGGATCCGGAGATCGAGCGGAAGACTCTATCGGCGAGCGTGGTGGTGAAAGTGGAGCCGGCGGATCGCGCGGAGTTTCCGCTTCCACCGGTAGGCCTTTTCGTGAACGCGGAGCTGGCTGGCGAGACACTGCCCGAGGTCGCCGAGATTCCGCGCCGGGGTCTTCTGGAGGGGAACCGGGTCATCACCGTGGATGGGGCGGGGAAAATCGATTTCCGCGAGGTGGAGATCGTCAGGCTCACGGCGGAAACCGTGGTGGTGCATGACGGATTGGAGGAAGGGGACAGGATCGTGCTCACGAGACTCACGGCTCCAGTCGTCGGGATGGAGGTGGAGATCGAGGAGGGCGGGAACGTGGAGCAAGCGGAATGAACGCGGTGAAATGGTTCACCCGCAACCATGTCGCGGGGAATTTCGTGATGCTCGTCGTGGTGCTCGCGGGTTTCACGACGTGGTTCAAGGTGAAGAAAGAGATTTTCCCGGACATCGCAATCGACGCGGTTTCAGTGAGCATCCCGTATCCGAACGCGACTCCGGAGGAGTCCGAGCGCGGGGTCGTGATCCCGGTGGAAGAGGCCATCGCCGATCTGCAGGGGATAAAGAAAATCCGTGGCACCGGCTCGCAGAACATCGGCACGGTGCTGGTGGAGGTGGAGACCGGCTACGACGTCCGCTCCGTGATGAGCGACGTGAAATCCCGTGTGGATGCCATCGAGAATTTCCCCGAGGAAGCGGAGACACCGGTGCTTGAGGAAATCCTCGTCAGGAATCCCGTCATGAGCATCACCCTCACGGCTGACACCGACGAGGCCACCATGCGGAAGATCGCCGAACGGGTGCGCGACGACCTGCTGACCTATCAGCCGCCGAAAGCCTCCAGCGTGGGCGGGGTTCTCTCCAGGATCTTCGGGGGCGAGCCGAAGATCAGCCAGGTGCAGATCACCGGCACGCGTCCGTATGAGATTTCCATCGAGGTCTCCGAGGAAAAGCTGCGCAAGCTCGGCCTCCGTCTGTCGGACATCGCCCAGGCCGTCCGTGGCAGCACTTTGGATCTACCCGGCGGCTCTGTGAGGACGGAGCGGGGCGAGGTCATCCTCCGCGCCCTCGGGAAACGCTACGAGGCCAGCGCGCTCGCGGGCATCCCGGTAACGACCCTGCCGGACGGAAGTTCCATCCTCTTGGGGGATGTCGCGGAGCTTGTCGACGGCTTCGAGGATCTTGATCTCAGCAGCCGGTTCGACGGAAAAGACGCCGTGGTCATCAACGTGTTCCGGGTAGGCAACGAGGACACGCTCGCCCTGGCCGACCTTGTCCGGACCTATGTCAAGGATTCCAAAGAAACGCTCCCGGACGGCATCACACTATCCGTCTGGAACGACCAGAGCGTTTATCTTCTAGGCCGCCTCGATCTCCTCAAGCGCAACGCCATCACCGGCCTGATCCTCGTGCTCGCGGTGCTGACACTTTTCCTGCGCCCGTCTCTGGCTCTCCTCGTCGCCGTCGGCATCCCCGTGTCCTTCGCCGGCGGGATCTGGCTGATGCCATACATGGGCATCTCCATCAACATGATCTCCCTCTTCGCCTTCATCCTCGTGCTCGGCATCGTGGTGGACGATGCCATTGTCACCGGGGAAAATGTCTATCACCGGATCCAGGGGGGCGAGCACCCGAGCATCGCGGCGTGGAAAGGCACCAGCGAAGTGGGCACCATCGTTGTCTTCGGGGTTCTGACCACGATGATCGCCTTCACTCCTATGCTGGGACTTAGCGGGGTCAGCGGAAAGATCTGGCCGAACATCCCGCTCGTCGTCATTCCAACTCTCGCCTTCTCCCTCCTGCAGTCGAAATTCGTCCTGCCCGCCCACCTGGCCCTGCTCTCGCCCCGCGACCGCTCGGAGAGGAAACGCTCCCGTTTCTTCCTTAAACGCGCCCTGGACGGCCTCTTCGCCCTCCAACGGAAAATCGCCGACGGCCTCGAGACTTTCGTGGAGAAAGTCTATCAGCCATCCCTCGGCTTTTCGCTGAAATGGCGGTACGTCACCGCCACCGCCTTCATCGCCGTCCTGGTGCTCACTCTCACCACGGTCGGAACCGGCCTGATCCAGTTCAAATTTTTTCCGGAAGTCGAAGGTGATATCCTCAGCGCGAAGGTGGAGCTGGCCCAGGGAGTCCCATTCGAGGAAACAGAGAAGGCCGTCCAACGTGTCGAGGCAGCGGCCATCGCCCTATCGAAGAAGCACAAGGCCGCGGACGGCGGCACCATCCTGAAACACGTCCTCTCCAGCGCGGGAACGCAGCCGTTCCAAACCGGCGTGGCGATCGGCGGACCGCCGCGAGCGACCCACATAGGCGAGGTCACCCTGGAGCTTTCCCCGGCCGGCGGACGCAGCATCGATTCGGAATCCATCGTGGCGGAATGGCGGAGACTGGTGGGCACGATCCCCGGCGTCGTGGAACTCAGCATACAGGCGGAAACCGCCTCCGGAGGAAACGCCATCGACGTGAATCTGACCGGCCCGATCTTGACCGCCTGGTCGAGGCGACGGCTTTCGCGAAGGACGGCCTGGAAGGATTTTCAGGCGTGATCGACATCTCCGACTCGAACCGCGAGGGCAAGGACGAGCTCCGTTTCGACGGACTCACGCCCGCCGGTCGAGCCATGGGCTTCCGCCTGGAGGATGTCGCCATGCAGGTGCGCGACGCGTTTTACGGAAACGAAGTCCAACGCCTCCAAAGGGGTCGGGACGAAGTCAAAGTCATGGTTCGTTTCCCCAAGGACGACAGACGCACGCTGGAGAGCCTGGAAACCATGAAGATCCGCACACCCTCCGGCGATGAGGTTCCCCTCCTCCAGGTCGTCACACTGGAGCCGGGCCGTGGCCCCGCCGTCATCAACCGCACCGATCGCCAGCGCTCGATCAAGATTACCGCCGATGTCGAGCCCGGCGTGAACGCGAACGAAGTTGTCGGAGGTTACACCGAGAAAATCCTCTCCCGGATACCGCTGAAATTTCCCGGTGTCCGTTTCTCCTTCGAGGGCGAGCAAAAGGATCAGAATGACAGCGTGCGGGAGATCGGTCTCGGCTTCCTCGCCTCGCTGGTGGGAATGTATGTCCTCATCGCCATCCCGCTGCGCTCCTATCTCCAACCGCTCATCATCATGGCCGTCATCCCGTTCGGCCTGGTCGGAGCGATCTGGGGCCACGCCCTTCTCGGCATGAATCTCAGCATCATGTCCATGTGCGGGCTGGTCGCGCTCGCCGGAGTTGTCGTGAACGACTCGCTGGTCATGGTCGATTACGTGAACCGCCACCGCGAGGAATCCGAAACCCTCCGGGAGGCCGCCATCGCCGCCGGTGGCCGCCGCTTCCGGGCCATCCTGCTGACCTCGCTCACCACTTTCGTTGGCATCATGCCAATGATTCTGGAAACCGACGTCCAGGCGAAATTCCTCGTCCCCATGGCCGTCTCCCTTGCCTTCGGCATCCTCTTCGCCACCGTAATCACACTATACCTTGTCCCCGGCATCTATCTGATCCTGGAGGATGTAAGAAACCTTGGCGGTAAATTCAAAAGGAAATGACCCGGAATAAGAAATCATTCCGTCCCCGTCTGTTGCGACAATCGCCCTCCCTCCGGCAATGCGAACCATCACATGGCAGCTGTCCGCGGATAAGGCTGTCGCAATGCTCCCGGCATGAGCCGGGAATTGGCAATTCAAGGTCACGACGTAAAATTTACTCACGCGGAGCCTCCTTTACCCCATCCATAGATACCGGTTCTTGCGAACTCTCCGAATCCTAACTCGGTGAATGCCGGACTCCGACGATTTATGGCCGTTTTTGGATAATCAAGGTTATCGACAGGCTGGTAAAATTCCGATCAATGTAACGCGATTCAGTTGGGAAAGGTCGCTCCAGGAGGGGCGCCAAAGTCATTTGTCTGAGTGGTCGGACGCGGGAAAGCAAAGGCGTTGAACGAACGCGCCCATTTTCCTTTATAGGATTACGGTTTTCTATACCGCCGCTAAGCTCACCCAGGTCATTCATCCTTTAGCTGAAACGTCCCTTGATCTCCGCAGCCCTCTCCGGGTTTCCTCCTTCCAGACCTCCCCCGCTCCGCGCCGCTTCCAACTTCCCGGCCACATCCGCCACAAAGCCCTCACCGTAAAGAATCGATAAACACCCGTGAAACACAGTGGTAAACGGCAGGTTTCGTCTCCGAATCCTTCCAAGGGGCAATTAACCGCGCATGTACCATGCTTCTGCATAAGGTCTGTCCCTCTGTAGTGGAAATTTCTGCAGGAAAGGCATTCCTCAAACCCGGAACGTCACTGAAAACCTTTCCAGCGCTATTCCTGAAACGCGGAAGGTCACTGAAAACCTTTGCAGCGCCATTCCTGAAACCCGGAACGCCACTGAAAACCTCTCCGGTGCTATTCCTGAAACGCGGAACGTCACTGAAAACGTTTCCAGTGCTATTCCTGAAACGCGGAACGCCACTGAAAACCTTTCCAGCGCTATTCCTGAAATGCGGAACGCCAGAGTGAATCAGTTCCCGGAGAAATAATGTGGAAATCTTCCACGGCGAGGTCACCGACCTGCGCGACATCGTGACCTTCCAAGGCCGCAGCGTCGATGAACTCAAAACCGCCTTCCAGGAATCAGTGGACGACTACCTCGATTTCTGCTCCGAGCGCGGTGAAAAACCGGACAAACCTTACTCCGGAAAATTCGTCCTCCGCATCGACCCGCAGCTCCACCGCAAGCTCGCAGCGCTTAGCAGTGAGGAGGGAGCCAGTTTGAACCCCACTTCTACAGCGAGGCTCGCTTGAGCCGAAGTCTAGAACTCCGACTTTTCCACACCGATCATTGAGCAAGGGGAAAAGGGTGGCGACTTGGAATACCTTTCAGATCAAGGAAGAGTAGGCAATCCTTTCCCCACACTCCACCGGGCGGCGGCGAACAGTTAGGGAAAGGGTAAGAGCCGCTAAAACGAGGCCGGCGCTCGTAGGTTCGGGAATGCTTGTGAAGTATAGTGTCCCGATCCCGAAGTTGTCGGTTTCTAAGGACGGATGGATGATTTCGGGAGCTCTCGCACCAAGTGAGTCTATCCCGCCGGAAGACGCAGTTTCAGCTGCAACGCATCCTTTCACCGACTCAACGAGGCAATCCCTTCCCTAGCACTCCCGGGCGCGGCGAGACGTTGGAAAGGAAACCGCCGCTAAACGGTCCGGCGCTCGTAGCTTCGGGAATGCTTGTGAAGTATAGTGTCCCGATCCCGAAGTTGTCGGTTTCTAAGGACGGATGGATGATCTCGGTACGAAAGATCGGGATGTCGTTTGAGACCACCCCGTAAAAGCGGTTTGGCGAAAGCGGTCCCAACCAGAACTCCCAATCAGTTGATTGTTTGAACCATAGAGATTCCATGTGGAACTTGCTGTTCGGAGATGATCATTGCTCTACAACGGCAGATACACCGATGGAGAAGGATTGGGAAAAATCCTCCTGAGTCGTCTGCCTGAGGGTTCGAGTCCTCCCAGCTGATTACCCAATGTATGAAATTCAAAATCCGTGGATTCCAGCAAACTGATCGTAATGGTCTGGTTCGAAGCCGGTCGCCGCGGGAGCGAAGGTGAGCGTCGTTGTGCCCAACAAATCTCCATCACTAGGCCCTGAACTGACTTCATTGGCCTTCGCAACTTCAGCAGAGTCGAAAGATCAAGATCGAGCCTGGAACGATCCCGCGCGCACCGTGGAGATCCCGGGCCGGCAGACCAAGCCGGAAAGGTCATCATAATACACAATTGCCGCGAGTGCACCGGAATGGCCGAGAAGAACGGGTGCAACGAGAACACATGTCAGTGATCGCATACGATGTTTCAGCAGGATCTGTGGACGGGTGAAGTTCATGGATGAAATGCTAGGAATTTGGTTTTTCACCTAGAAGTGGAACAATCTGAAGGGGCGAGCAGAGCAAGGGGAAAAAGGAGTCTACGAAGTTGAATGTGCCGAGTGAGCAGTTAGCAGAGAAGAAAAACGAGACGTGACAGCTGTGCCGCGATGGCCGTTTCTGGTTTTGGCGCTCAAATTCCTTTCCAGCAACGTAGCTCTCCAGACCGCTGTGCCAAGATTTCTTTTGACTGCGTTCTTTTTGTGGGAGGATACCTGTTGGTTAGTTGTATTCGAGAATAAGAGTTCGGCTGCCGTCGAGTTGGATTCCCTCGGGTTGCGATATTTGTCGTTGGTCGAGACCGTCTGGGTCGGGATCCGATGGATTCCTCGAAAGATTAAACCAAACGAGATCCGGTTCTTCATCGGGGATCCCCCTCTGATGACACTACAAGTTCCCGGTGAAATAGTAGATTATTTCGGGTCAGGTGTTGGATTGCAACCTTTCATATTTCGGGTCAGGTGTTGGATTGCAACCTTTTCCTTGGATTCCCACTATTTCGGGTCAGGTGTTGGATTGCAACCTTTTCCTTGGATTCCCACTGCAAGTTGCCCGGAGAATTGACAACGACCGTCTCTTCAGCCGGGTCGCAGGTGGCGGCGGATTGAATCCGCGATATTTGGGGGTCAGGAGTATCAGAGAGGATCAGGTGCTTGGGGATCTTCCCGGCAGTTCGGACGCTGCGGTATGAGCGGGTGGAAACGGGTGCGGGTGGTGGCAACCACCGGGCGGCGAGTCACGGGTTTTCCTGTTTCGCGCCCCGCCCCTCTTGCCTGGCGACCTGGTGTACATGCCCTTGGCATTGCTGCCGGGGCGAAGTATCTTTTGGCGCGATGGGATAAACCGGCTTGAAAATGAGAGTATCTTACAAATAACAACCAGCCGTTGCCTTTGGCTACGACCCGTACGCCGGGAGCGATGACATGTGCGTCAACTTAAGCGCAAATCCACGGATTTTTGTGGCTGGCGCACCGTGCGCCAGGCGGTTCGGGGGGATTCCAGCCCCTAGTGCGAAGGTGATGCAATGAGGCAAGATGCCTCATTGAACGGCCTGAGGCAAGGTTCCCCAGCTACGGATTCGCTTAACTTGGCGCGTAGACCTGGCGTATCGGCTCACTCCATCAGCTTGCTGTGAAAAACCTCGTCGATCCATTTCCTCGGGCCGGCGAAGACGCAGGTGATGGTGCGTTTCCCTTCGATGGTCCCGTATTGGAAGATGGCGCGATGCGAGCCGACCCGGAGGCGGTGAAAGCCTTCGAGTTCGTCGCATAGCGCCCGTATGTCGCCTTTTTCGCGGGTCAGGTTCCTGATCGCCATGCGCAGGGCGTGTCTCGGTTCAGGCGCGAGCCGTTTGAGGTAGTCAAGCGCCTCTTCCTGGATGCGGACGGGAATCATAGATCGTCCAGCGCGGCGAGGTCATGGTAAACGGCTTTCCCGGCTCTGTGCTTGCGGATTGCGGCGATGGCCTTCGGGTCGGCCAGCAGTTCCATGGTTTCCGCGATCATCTCCATCCGCTCGATGGAAACGAGGACTGCGACCGCTCGACCCTGCTTGGTAATGGTCACGGGATGGTCGGCGCTTTCCTCCACCACGGCGGAAAACTTCTGCTGCGCGTTCTTGATCGTGTAGGAATCGGGCATGTGGAAAGGTATGCCCTTTCCGAAGATAAAAGGAAGACATTTATTCCATCCGCACCGCGTTCTCCGTCGGCTGGATGCGTCTTCCCCGGTGTCTTGCGTAAACCTGCGTGAACTCCGCGCCAAGCAGCAGGATGTTCGCGGAATAATAGACCCAGCTCAGGAGGAGGATGAGCGCCCCGGCCGCGCCGTAGCTGGAGGCCGCGGCCTCACGCCCCAGATAGATCGCGAGCAGCATTTTCCCGAGGGAGAAAAGCGTGGAGGTGAGAAACGCCCCGCTCCACACATCCCTCCATTCCACTTCCGCATCCGGCAGGACTTTGAAAATCATCGCGAAGAGCAGGGTCACAAGACCGATGGAAATAAGGAGGCTGATGGTCTGGAAGATGAGAGGATGTATCGGGAGGGAGGCTCCCATCCATTTCGTCATGGCGGCGACAGAGGTGGAGAGAACCAGTGAAATGAGTAGAAGAAAGCCGATCACGAGCACCATGGACAGGGCGGTCAGCTTGCCCCTGAGCAGTAGTTTCAGATCGAAGCCGGGTTTCTGCTCGATTCCCCAGACGGTGTTCATCGCGTCCTTGAGCTGGAAAAAACTCCGGATGCCGTGACGAGCAGGATGCCCAGTCCGACGAGGGTCATGACCCAGCTCTGCCCGTCGCGGTTGGCGGAGGTGATCATTTCCTCCACCGCCTCGGCGGAGGGTTTCCCCATGGAGCCGGCGAGTTCCGCGCTGATCGCCCCACGCGCGGCGTCCTCCCCGAAGATCGCCCCCGCGATGGAGATGGCGATGATGAGAAGGGGTGCGAGAGAGAATACGGAATAATATGCGAGGGCGGCACTGAGCCGCATCGCCTTGTCATCGAAGAACTCCTTGAACGTTTCCTTGAGAAGACCGAAGGTGATCATGCGCTGGACTAGGCGATTTCGTCGATTTCCTCATCCATGTCGTCGCCTTCGGAGGGGATCATGGTGTTAGAAAGGATACGGAGTGCGGTCATCCTCGCGAGACCGGCGATCAGACCTGTCACCGCAGAGAATACCAGGGCATCCGACCAGTTCACCTCCGGGTTGCCGGGGTTTTCGGGGGCTTCCTCGTGTTTGATCAGCTCGTAGGATTTCACCGCGACTTTACGGGAGAGGCGGACGGCTAACATGGGAACAAGGAAACCCAGGCCGATGAGGAGGAGTGATTTTTGAGGAGGCTTCTTCATTGGTAGGATGGAGTCGTCATTTCGGCGGAACCGTGGCATACGGGCTTGGATTTTCAAAGCGTGAAAAATTCCGAAAAGCTTGATTTGAGACCCGGGCTGTGGCCGGATTCGTGGATGCGTATCGACTTCCGTAAAATGGCCCTGGCATGTGCGTTGCCTGTGATATTCCCTGCCATTTCTTCCTGCGGTAGCATGGTGGGCGCGGATGCGCAGAATTCTCCGCCCGCGGAGTCGACGCTCGAACCCGGCGACAAGACCGTGCAGATAGCGCGGGTAGGTCTCCGCGCGACCGTTCTCGCCGCGATTCGCCAGCCGGTAACGAGCGCGCGCAAGGGAATCGCGGTATTCTGGCACAGGCCGCGGGAGGTGGTTTCCGGGAACCTGCCACAGGAGCTGTTGCCCGGACAGCCGGTTCCTTTCGCACCCGGCACGTCCGGATTCGAGCAGCTGCTTGACGAAAAAGGATTTTCGGAAGCGCGATACGGACGACTGAAGTGGCTTGTGGACGGACCGGGATTCTTCAGCGAACTTGACAGGCAGATCGCCGGAGCCAGGCGATCCATCGACGCGCAGTTCTATATTTTCGACAATGACGAGATCGCCGTCCGCTACGCGGACAAGTTGAGGGAGCGCTCTGACGAGGTGGGGGTGCGGGTGCTGTATGACGATTTCGGAACCCTTTCATCACATCTCTCAAGTCCGCTCACTCCTCCGGCGGACGATTTCGTGCCGCCGGCCGACATGCGGGATTACCTGCGGGACGGATCGGACGTGAAGGTGCGGCTCAGCCTGAATCCGTGGCTGGTCGCTGACCATACGAAGCTGATGGTCTTCGACGGTCGCACCGCGATCCTTGGCGGTATGAACATAGGGCGGGAATATTACTCCGAATGGCACGATCTGATGGTGCGGGTTGAGGGGCCTGTCGTCGGAGCGTTGGCGGAGGAATTCAGCCGCGCATGGAGAAACAACGGCCCGTGGGGTGATTTTGCCATGCTGCCACCGGACCGGCATTACATGAATCCGCCATTTATGGAGGGCGACATCCCCCTGCGCATTCTGAAAACCGATTCCGGCCACGCCCGACAGGAGATCCGCGACGCCTCGATACTCGCTATCCGAGGGGCGAGGAAACGCATATACATCGAGAACCCTTATTTCGCCAGCGACGACATCATCGCGGCCTTGCGATCCGCGATCCGGAGAGGGGTTGACGTGCGTGTGATCCTTGCCGCGGAGGGAGACTCCGCGATCATGGATATCGGAAACCTGGCCACAGCGCGGGTCCTGATCCAGGAAGGGGCGAAACTCTACCGCTATCCTCGAATGGCGCACTTGAAGGTCATGGTCTGCGATGACTGGGCGACCGTGGGTTCCGCCAATCTCGATACCCTCAGCATGCGCATCAACACCGAGCTGAACATCGCTTTCTCCGACAAGGCCGAGGTGGAGAGGCTGGTATCGAAACTTTTCCGCCCCGATTTCGCGCGATCCAGGAGGATGAAACTGGAGGACACGGAATCAGCGACAGCCCCTCTCGCCGAAATTATCGCCGACCAGTTGTAGCCGGCGGAAAGCAGTCCGGCGGTTTCAGAGGCGCAGCGAGTGCCTTTCCCAAAACGCACGCAAGTCTCTCGCGTCGCCTTTAAAAACATTGCGCTCCATGGGGTGTGCCATGTTTCCGAAAAACCGGGGGCTTCTCCATTGACCCGTGTCATAGTGCTTGGCCCGCGAGCTGCCGTTTTCCCAGACGACCCCGCCATACTGCCACATCGTCCAATCGCTCCAGACTCCGTAAAGGTCGGTAAGCGAATCGGGAGTCAGCGCACCGGCGCGTGACATCGTCCGTTCCGTCCCGCCCGGGCCGTAGAGAGCCAGCCAATAGGGCGAACGGCGGATCACGCTTTTCTGATCCGCGCTCGCGTTGCGCAACCGGGAGCGGAGTCCGTCGCTGTTCTCCAGGTAGGTTACCGGATATACCCCCGTCCGCTGGTGGACGCGCTGGATGAATTTCACCAGCCTGTCCGGTGTGGAATTCGTATCGAAGTCCCCGACCAGAAGTATCCTGTTCTGGGAAATTCCCTTCGCCCGCGCCACCGCTTTCACACGGCTCACGAAGCTGTCCGCCTGAATCGCGGGATCCTGGTTCATCGTCACGAAATGGTATGCGCCGAGCAGCATGCCCTCGCGATCCGCGGATTTCAGGAAATCACCGAACTTGTCATCCAGCAGCGGCCCTTTCGCCGAGCGCGCGATCAACGCCTGTGCCCCGTTTTTCCGCATGGCCGACACATTGAACTGCGAATACCGGTCTCCGCCCCGCTGCACCTCCTTCGGATCCCAGCCGGAAACATTCAACACCGCCGGGGATCCGGAAACGCTCGTGCCACCGAATCCCCCGCCGCACTGGGTGAACAAGGGAAGGGCGAGGATGAGCAGGAGGAGTTTTTTCATATCTCAGGGAAACACCCTACTGCCCTCCCCGCAAGGAGGGAAAGGGATCGTGTTCTCAAAGTCCTAGAATGGCCGCTGCCGTGCCGAAGTAGATGAGCATGCCGGAGACATCGACGATGGAGGCCAGGGAGGGGGCGGAAACGACGGCGGGATCCAGGTTGATGGCGCGGGCGGTGATGGGGAGCAGGGCGCCGAGGGTGGTGGCGGAAAGGACTTGCAGGGTGATCGCGGATGCCACGGCAAGGGAGAGGTGTAGGAAGGAGAATCCTTCGGGAGCCTGCGGATGGAAGCTGGGAAGGACGAACGAGATGAAGGCGGCGATCGCGATGCCCAGTGTGATTCCCAGGCATATGCCGACGCGGGCTTCCTTCCAGGCGATGCGCATGGCGGTGCCGGTGCCGATTTCCCCGAGCGCGAGGGCGCGGATGACCATTGTCGCCGCCTGGCCGCCGGCGTTTCCGCCCGATGCGACAACCATGGGCAGGAACAGGGAAAGCACGAAAGCCTTCTCGAGTACACCACTGAAGCGGAACATCACGTATCCGGAGACGATGGAAACAAAGGCCAGGCCCACAAGCCAGATCACCCGGCGGCGGTAGTGCGTGGGGACGGTGGTGTTCAGGTAGGAAAGCTCAGTCTGCTCGCCGCCGATACCTCCGAGTTTCTCCATGTCCTCGGTGGACTCCTCCTGCATGATTTCCAAGGCGTCATCGTAGGTGATCACGCCGAGCAGATGGTGGAATTCATCGACGACCGGGAGCACCACGAGATCGTACCGTGAAAGCAAACGTGCGGCGTCCTCCTGATCCGCGGTCGCGAGAGTGAATTCGTCCACATCGTCCATGATGTCGCGGATGGGCGTGTCCCATGTGTTGAACGCGAGGTCGCGGAGCCGGACTTTTCCGACCATGCGTCCCTGCGCGTCGACCACGAAAATCCGGGCGAGTGTCTCCGCGTCGTCGCGATCGCGGCGGAGGATGGCGAGCGCCTGTTTCACCGTCATATCACCGGTGATGCGGCCGATCTGGGTGGTCATCCGGCCGCCCGCAGTGTCCTCGTCGTATTTCAGCAGGCTTCTCGTCGAGCTCCTTGTCGCGGGGGCCGAGGAGGGAGAAAAACGTACGCGAGCCTCCTCGGATACGACCTGGAAGATATCCACGCGGTCGTCATCGGACAGATTGGATAGCAGGAAACGGAGCTGGGCCGGCTTGAAATGGCCGAGCGATTCCTCGATCAGCGAATAGGGTAGCTCCGCCACGACATCGGTGGCCAGCTCGGGGCCGATGGTTTTGAAAAGGAAGTCGCGTTCCGGATCGCTGAGATCCTCGTAGAGCTGCGCGAGATCGGCGTAATGGACGTTCCCTGCCGCGGAAAGGAGTGCTGAGCCGTCCTCGGCTTCAATGGATCGTCTGATCTCAGAGATCGTTGTCGGTTCGTCGTCCTCGGCCACGCGGGGGAATCTGAACGTCCGGACGGCAGGCCGCAAGTCTTCGGACTACTGCAGGGTCTTTCCGTGGCGGCGGACAATTCAGGTTGCCAGACCCAGCTCCCTGCGGATGGCATCCACGATATGCTCCTCGCTGAAGGGTTTGTAAATGTATTGGACGAGGCCGGGGGCGAGGCCGTCCCGGGTCATCGGCAGGTCTGTGTCGCTGCTCAGCATGATCACCGGGATCTCGCGGAGTGCGGGATTGGCGCCCCATTCTTCCATCACCTCCATGCCATCCATGCCAGGCATCACCCTGTCGAGAATCATGATGTCCGGTCGCGCCGTGGCGGCGAGTTCGATGGCCTCCCTTCCTTCGAAGGCCTGGATCACGTTGAATCCGGCCTGGTTGAGGAAATGCTTGAGCACACGGTGGATCATCGTGTCGTCGTCGGTGATGAGCACGGTCTTCCTGTCCTCCGATTCCACTTTCCCGGGAGGATAAGGCTCGGCCTCCGGAGGTGAGAGGTTTCCGAAATGATCCCCCACGATTGCCAGAAGGTCGTCGAGGTTCGTCCGGTTTTTCTTGAAAAACAGAGTCGCGCCACCCGACCACGCTTCCTGGACTTCCGGAGAGAGATGGTCGGAATCCGAAAGGATGAAAACGGGAACGTTCCTGATCCGCTCGGTGTCCCGGATGAAATGGAGAATGGCCACGCCATCGATGTCCGGAAGGGCGAGATCCAGAAAGACGAGATCCGGCGGGTGCGTCGCCATGACCTCCATGGCGGTCTGGCCGTCGTGGGCGACAGTCACCTCGTAGCCCGCGTTCTCGAATTTCTGACAGAATATCTTCGCTGCCACGCGGTCGTCCTCCGCGAAGATGATGTGTTTACTCGCTTCCATGTTCCAACTTCCGGTCACTTTCGGATATTTTCCAGGAGGAAACTGCGTATGCTCCCGAGAGCCTCTTTCGCGGCACAGACCGATGCCTCCGCACCACGCAGGTCTGCCTGTTTTCCCATGCGGTCAAGTTCCGCGAGCGATTCCTCGATCGCCGTCATACCGCACATGGAGCTGGAGCCACGCAGCTTGTGGACGAGGTTGTAAACCGATTCAGGCTCGCCGTTTCCTACCGCGACGGATAACTCCCCGAGGATTTCTTCCGCCTGGGCGAGGTATTCGGTGGCGATCTCCGATGACATCTGACTGTCGCCGCTACCCGCGGCGGAAAGCCGGGCGAGATCGACGGGTTCGGTCGGCGGGGTCTCGGCAGGCGGGAAGGGAGTCACGCCTGCGAGAGTTTTCCGGAGAACTTCCAGATCGACCGGCTTGGAGAGATACCCGTCCATGCCGGCCTCCGCGCATCGTCTCCTCTCCTCCTCCATGGCGTTCGCGGTGATGGCGATGATGCGGACAGGGTGGGGATGGGTCGCTTCTTATCTCGCGAGTGGCGGCGTGGCCGTCCATGACGGGCATCTGGCAGTCCATGAGAATGACATCGTAGGTTTTCGTCCGCAATGCGTCGAGGACTTCGGCCCCGTTGGTGACCACGTCCGCCTGGTAGCCGAGGCGCTCCAACTGGAGTAGGGCGACCTTGCGGTTGATCTCGTTGTCCTCGGCCAGAAGAATTCTCAGATGCTCTGGAGCCGCGCTGGACGGAGTTTCGGAAACCGGCTGGGACGGGTGGTTCAGCATGGCGGCGAGCAGATCGCGAAGCCGTGTCTGCTTGATGGGCTTCACAAGGTAGTTCTCTATTCCGGCATCCCGCAGCGCGGAATTCGTGAGGTGGTCTCCAAGCGAGCTGAGGAGAATGACCCGGACAGCCGCGACAGCCGGATCCGTTCTAATGGCTTTCGCGAGGGTAATGCCGTCCATTTCGGGCATCTGCATGTCGATGATGGCGATCTCGAACGGTTCCCCCCCGGCCGCGGCGGACTGGAGCAGGCCGAGTGCCTCGGCTCCGCCGGCAGCGGTGGCCGGGAGCATCCCGAGGTTCGAGAGCTGTTGCATGAGGATGTCCCGGTTCGTGGGATTGTCATCTGTCACCAGCACTCTGATGCCGGAATGGAGCGGAATCGCGGTGTCGTCCGTCCGAATGGGATTCACCTGTTTCTCCAGTGTCAGCTCGAACCAGAAGGTGGAGCCGGAGGAGACCTCGCTCTCCACTCCAATGGTTCCGCCCATGGCCTCGACAAGCTGGCGGCAGATGGTCAGACCAAGGCCGGTTCCGCCATGGCGGCGTGTGTCCGAGCTATCCGCCTGGGCGAACGGATCGAAGATTTTCCCGATATCATCCGGGGCAATGCCGATACCTGTGTCGCGCACGGAAAACCTGATCACGGCGTGGGATTCGCTTTCCCGGACGTGTCTGGCGATGACAGAGACATCGCCCTCGCTGGTGAACTTGATGGCGTTTCCGACGAGATTCGTGAGGATCTGGCGGAGGCGGCCAGGATCACCCCGGAGAAGCGGAAAGACACCGGGCTCAACATGACCCGCGAGCTCGATTTCCTTCTGCTGAGCGCTGCTGGCGAGGGTGTCCAGAGTGGTTTCGACAACGACACGGAGATCGAGATCCACCGTCTCGCAGACGAATTTTCCGGACTCGATCTTGGCTGAGTCGAGGATGTCGTTGATGATGTCCAGGAGAACATCCGCGCTATGGCGAATGGTATCGACATAGTCGCGCTGGGTATCCTCGAGGCTGGTGTGCGAGAGTAGCTCCGCCATGCCGATCACGCCGTTCATGGGTGTGCGGATCTCGTGGCTCATGTTTGCGAGGAAGCGGCTCATCGCGTTGGCGGACTCGAGCGCGGCATCCCGCATTTCCACGAGTTCCGCGGTTCGCTCGACAACCGTTTTCTCCAGATGATCCGCGTGATCCCGGATGCGGCGTGTCTGTTCCCATTTCGCGCAAAGGGCATGGGCGCACTGGATGGCCTCGATGGGATCGAAGGATTTCTTGAGAATGAGAAACTGGTCACTTCTTACCAGCCTGGCGACGACAGCTTCCCACGAGTAGTCGGAGAAAGCGGTGCAGATAACGATCTGGAGATCCGCGTCAATTTCCCAAAGCCGGACTGAAGTCTCTATCCCGTCCCAGCCCGGAGGCATGCGCACATCCATGAAAACGACCGCATATTGCTTCCCTTCGGCGAGGGCGTTCCTGGTCTTTTCCAACGCCTCCTCGCCCTGGAACGCGAAGTCGAGATCGAATGCGGCTCGTGCGGTGGAGGGTTCATCCGATCCGAAAATCTCCGCTTCCTCGCGTGCGAGTTGGTCGGAAACTGGGTCGTCGCCGAGGATTTTCAGGAAATCACCGTGAATCGCGGCGCTGTCATCAACGATGAGGATGCGGTGACGGGTTTCGTTGTGGCTCATGAGGGGAATGTCGATTCGGCAACGGGTAGACGCAGCGTGAAAGTCGCGCCCTCGCCGGAGCCATCGCTCGTGGCAGTGAGGCTTCCACCCAATTCCACGGCAGCCAGGGCGCTACTGTGGAGGCCGAAGCCGTGTCCTTCTTTCCTGGTGGTGAAGCCGTGGGCGAAAACCCTTGTCAGGTTTTCCGGAGGGATGCCGATGCCGTTGTCGCTGATTTCCGTGATCACGAATCCTGCGTCCGGGCGCACGCGGATTGTCACGGTTCCGTTCTCCGTGCCGTGATCCGCGCACGCGTGCCTGGCATTCCCGATGAGGTTCACCAGAATCTGGAGAGCCTTGTGTTTTTCAACATGGACGGGCGGAACCTCGGCATATTCGCGTCTGATGGTGACATTGTGCCGCACATAGGAGCTCCCGTTCATGCGTATACTGTCTTCGATGAGATCGGTGACGGCCACCGTCTCGGACACGCCGGAGACGGTGGCGTAGGCCTGCTGCATGGCGACGATCTCCTTGATATGGTCGATGTTCCTGGCAAGGAGAGCGAGTTCGGCCAGCATGTCCTCCCGCTCCTCCTCCATGCGGGAAGAGAGCCTGGTAAGGAAACCGGGAATCTTCGCGCCCCCGGGATCGGAGCGAAGGAAATCGGACACATCCTTCTTTTCCGAAAGCAGGGCGCATGCCTTCGCTAGACTGGCGATGCGTTTTCCGCCCATTTTTTCCACCAGCACAGAGCAGGAGACATTCACGCTGTTGAGCACGTTGCCGACGTTGTGGAGAACGCTGGTGGCCACTTCCGCCATGCCCGCCTGACGGGAAATCTCGACAAGCCTGTTCTGGGCGTCATCCAGCTCGGCGAGTGCGGACTGAAGCTCCAGGTTTGTGGAGGAAATTGCCATGGCGTGGGATCTGGCGGCCAGAGCCAGGCGCACGGAGATCCCGAGCAGGCAGGAAAGAAAGATACCCGCGAACATGACAGCCTCAGGGTAGGAGGACTGGACGCCTGCCATCGCGCCGGGCAGGGGTCTGACAATAATGATCCATTCCGCGCCATATCCGGAGAAAGTCCGTTTCTCCGCGAGGATGCGACCGGATCCGGCAGGGGTAGAGTTACGCGAGTAGATCTCCACCCCGCCTTCCGTGATGGTCAGCGAACAGCCTTCCACCAGATCGTCCGGAATGATGGCGTCGAAAAGAACCCGGAGATCAATGACACCGACAATATATCCGTCGAATCCGCCGCCATGATACAGCGGTTCCGGAAGGAGCACTCCCAGACCACCGCCGATCAGTTCCACCGGGCGGCTGAATGAGGCGCTATCCGTATCCCTGGCCGTGTCGAAGGCTGCCTTGCGGCGGGGTTCACCACCGAGAATCCTCCCTCGCGCTTCTTCGTTCTCTCCCACCGGCACAAGCCAGCGGACTCTCGTCTCCTCGTCCACCCAGGCGATCGCACGGTATCCGGGAAAATCGCCGTAGTAGGAATCCGCGTCCTTTTCCCATTCGTCGCGGGCGGTTCCACCGGCCGCCTCCCAGCGTTCCGCCATTCTTTCCAGCGCCTTTTTTCTCGATTCCAGGCGGGAGGAAATCTCCAGACGCACTGATTCGGCGGTCGCCGCCACGGAGTCTTTTGAATTCGCGGTGTCTAGTTCCCCGAGCGCGTTCCAAAGGATGAATGTCCCGAAAAGCCCGCTCAGAACGGCGCCGACCGGGAGCCATCCCGGTGCCCGACCGGTGACCGAGTTCTCTTCCCTCCAGGAAATGATGACGATTCCCATCCCCAGCGCGATCGCCCCGACGGAAGTGTGCACGGCCATCTGGGTGAGCTGGTTCCAGCCGCGCGTTCCTGCCAGGCCGACTGTGTATCCGACGAGCGCCATCAGGCCGAGTGTCCCGGCGAGCGAGCCTAGCAACCCCGCCGTTCGGAGGCTCCAGAGCCGTTGCGAACCCAGGCACATGGCGCTGACGGCGATACCTGAAAAGGAGAAAGTCAGCGCGCTCGCAGGGGACATGCGCCCTGGGTGGGAGGTTTTGACAAAAATGTAGTGTTCGAACAACAGCTCGTCGATCCCGAGATCGCTCCCGAACAGATACTGGGCAAGTGTCAGCAGCCCGATGGCTGCGGCGACGGTGGCCGGAATGGCTGCCAGAGTGAAACGGCGAACGGCCGCGAGACAAATGGCAGCGCCGGTAAGGAGAAAGCACAGCGCCGTGTTGTATTGCATCGGCGCCAGATCCGGATGCACTTGTATCAGCGCCGGTGAGTGCAGATGCCATCCGGCGATCACGGTCATTCCCAGCAGGGCGACCCCGATGGAAAGCATCAGGACGGCATGCCTTGATATCCGTTCGGCCCGATGGTTCATAACACGGAGCCGCCCTTTCCGGAGTCGACGGTTGTCGCTGACTTGCCCAATTCGCACGAGTCAACCATCCGCATGGCGCACTGGCCAACCAAATTTCTCCGAGACGGCCTGGCTCCTCATTCCGTGGCGGTCATGCCCAGATAGGCGGAAGCATAGCGTTCCGCAAGGATTCGGACGGAGCGCGTATCGAAATGCGTCCCGTCGTGACTGGTCAGCCCCTCGGATGTGACGTAGGCGACGTTCCGCATTTTCCCGGCGAGGGAGGCGGACGCGGCGTTGATTGTTTCCTGATTCGGATTTGCCGGTTTCCCGGGAAATTCTCCGAGCTGTCCGAGAATGAACGGCAGTTCCGGCGATCCCAGATCCTCTCGGAAACGGGTGATGAGTCTCTCGAGGCGTTTCTCGTAGAGCGGAGCGCTCTTCCCGTTCGCGTCGCTCTCGCCCTGATGCCAGAGGATGGCTTTCAAGTTTCCTTCTTCCATGGCGAGTTTCGCCCGGCTAATCGCATCGTCGTAGGGATGGCTTTTCGTCTGGCTGTGATAACCACCCGGCACCCATGTCGAGATCGGCGAGCCTCCGGCGGCGCCAGGGATGAGGCCTATGGAATCTTCCCGATATTTTCCGGCAACAATGGCGGCGAAGGTTTTTCCGATGCCGACCCCCGCTGAAGGTTTGTCCCAGTGCAACGGGTCAACCGCGGGCTGCCACTCCAGTTTCTCATTCAATGCGAAAACGCGCGGGACGGGTTTCCTCGCCCCTTCATCCAGCTTCCCGCGCCCCGCCATGTTCGACTGGCCGGCGAGGAGAAAGAGCTGGAAATTCTCCTTCGGTGGAAGCTCCGCCTGCGAGAGGGTGACGCACGGCAGGGAAAGAACGGCTGCCAGAAGTGTTTTGATCATAGGTTTTTATTGAAGGGATTTCGCGTATTCCGAGGGAAGCATGAACGTCCAGCCCTCGGAAACCAGGAAGTCGAGGATGGCCTCGTAATCCTCGAAACCCTTCTCGCTGAAGTAAGGCGGATGAAACTGGATGGCGGCAAAGGTCAGTTTGGGATTGTCCTTCTTCTCGTAGTCGGCTTTGAACTTGATGAAGTTCGGCTTGCCCGTCCCGTCGTGCTCACCCCGCAATGTCATGGGAAGGAGAACCTTGTCTTTCATCGCTTTTGTCGGAGCCGCACCAGGATAGCAGAAAACCGCGCCGAGCTCCGGGATTCCGTTGAGTGCCTTCGCGGTATCCATGTCCATCGCGTTGAACGGACTGCCGAAGGTTTTGAAATCGATGCCGGTCAACCCTTTGAAAGCGTCCTGGGCTCTGGCCAGATGCGCTTGCTGGTGCTCGTAGCCGGAATCTCCGAACTCGGAAAATTCCTTCCCTCCCTCGGACCACCTCTTGTGATCCCACCCGTGGTTCCAGAATTCCACTTTGCCGGTCGCCTCCCATTTTTTGATCCAGTCGACGTAGCCGGAGTTCTGCTTCTCGAGAGAATCGGCGATGATGCCAGCGGAGACCTTGATCCCCCTTTCGTGAGCGATCCCGAAGCAGCGGGTCCCATTTCGGGTCGGCCGATTTGACGTCATCTGCTTTGATGATGGCGACACGCGTCGGCGAGGCGCTGGCGGCGGTTGCCAGTGCGAGCGAGAGAAGCAGGGTTTTTGATAAGGTCATGGGTTCGATTTCTACACTTGAACGGAGAGGGGAGGAAGGGGGAATTCGACGTCATTTGAGATTGAGGGAATCCGGATGCCCGGGGCGACGTTCGGTAAAAGGCCGCATGCGAAAATTCCGAAGGGAGGAAAATAGTATCCCGGGGCTTGTTACGACCTGAGAGCCGGGGAAAGATGAACCCTATGAAAAACCTCCCCCTGACCATGCTCCGGCTCGCCAGCTTCGCGGAGGGGGTTTCCTTCATCATGCTCCTCTATTTCTCAATCTACCATAAGCGTATCCTGGGGCAGGAGGATGCCATACGTGTGCCGGGTATGATCCACGGAGTCCTCTTCGTCGTTTTCTGCCTTTCCCTCGCCCACGTCTGGCTGGATCGGAAATGGAGTCTTGGGAAAGTTGTTTTCGCGTTCGTGTGCTCACTCATTCCCTTCGCGCCGTTCTATCTGGAGCGGAAGCTGAAACAGGAGGCCGAAGCGGACTAGCGGTACCAGACCACCGTGATTCCATGCATGCCTGTGTGGAAGGTCTGTATCTGGACGATCTGTGCGGAGGGGTTGGAGTTGATCCACTCCTCCGCCTGCGCATGGGATTTTTCGATCAGGGAATAGTCGAAGCTGACGTCGGCGAGATACCTCCGCACACTTTCGTTGAAAACCGCGCGGCGAATGGGACTCGGAGCTTCCTCCATCCCGGGCGCTGGAAGGGGCGGAGGGCCGGTGGCGGGAGCGGAGGGTTTCCTGAACATGTATGGAAAGCCTCAGAGCAGTTTCCAATCCACCGGTGAGGTGATCGCCGTGCCGTTCTCGTCGCTGACCGTCACCGAACCGCCCCCGGCGGGTATGATCGATTTCACAAGCCCGAAACCCTCCGGAACTTCCGCCACCACCTGGATGTTGCGAAGGGTGACAGGGGTGTCCGCCGAGAATCTCCGGGTGGTAGGAACCGCGAGATTCCGGAGAAGGTCTTTCCGGGAGATGTCCACACTGTCGCAGAAATGGGAGCAGACGTCCTCGATCCCGAGACGGGCGGTGTGGCGGGAACTCCATGGCGCCGCGGAACGGCCTCCGTTCGAGAGCCAGAGCATCGTCGCCGGGAAATCAGCGGGATTTTTCAGGGAAAACCACACATAACCGTCCATCACGACGGCGGACCATGCGAACGGCTGTTCCGGGGTGGACTCTTCGGAAACCATCATCACCAGATCGTCCGTGCCGGGTCTGGCCGGATAGCGGCTGAGATCGGTCACATCTTCCTCAAGGAGCGGCACTTCGGACAGATCTGTGAAAATCGCCCCTATCCTGAGAGCCTGGACGGCTCCGTCCGCCGGATTTGAGAAGTATTCGGGATAGACCGATGCCCAGCGGAACGGCGAAACCGAGATTCTTGCCGTTCCATCCTCCATTCCGGTGAGATCCAGGACCGGATGGTTCCCGTAGCTGAAATCTCCCTCCAGTCCGGAAATACTATGTTCATAGTAGATAGCGGTCTGCCCCTGGCGCAAAGAGACGGTCTTGGTGACGGTCGCCCCGGTATCGGATGCGGTCATCTCCAAGGTGAGGCCGTCCGCGGTTTCGGAGACGGGAGTCCATTCGTGGTTTGCCGTTCCGCCGTGGGGAGGGCCGGCCTCCTGGGGCCGAACGGGAGGCAGAGGAAATCCCCCCGCAGGTTTTTCAGGAGGACAGGCAGATCGGCATCGATCTCATCCGGTTTCCAAGGAGCCAGGGCGTAAGGCGATACGGTTCGGTCTCCCAGTCTGAAGCGGACGGGAGCGAGATGCCCGCCGTCGCGGGTCACATACAGTGACACGAGATCTGAAGTCAGCTGGAAAGAACGCGCACCGTGAATGGTTTCCATGCGGAGACGGTAAAATGAAGACGCCGAACTCCAAGGAATAAGTGAGCGGCAGCGGTTTTCCTCCCTGAACTTCCATCGATTTCGGATGCTTGCCCGGCGGCTTCAGATTGTCGAAAGGGCTTCCTCGAATACGGTCAGCGTATCGTCCAGATCCGCTTCCGTGTGAGCCAGGGAAAGGAATCCGGTCTCGTATGGGCTTGGCGCGATATACACGCCCCTGTCGAGGCAGGCCCAGAAGAATTTTTTGAAAGCGCCCATGTCCTGTTTCATCACGTCATCGACGTTCCGTATTTCGCGGTCGGTGAAATAGAGGCAGAACATGGAGCCTACGCGGTTGAAACTGTGGGGGATGCCTTTTCTCTCCATGAGGGAGTGGACCCCGGCTTCGAAATGCGCGCCAAGCTGGTCAAGGCGTGCGAAGCCGTCGGGTGTGCCGGAGGTCAGTTCTTTCAACTGGGCGAGACCGGCGGCCATGGCCAGGGGATTTCCGGAAAGGGTGCCAGCCTGATAGACCGGGCCGACGGGGGCGACCATGTCCATGATGTCCGCGCGTCCGCCAAACGCACCGACAGGGAGGCCGCCGCCGATGACCTTACCGAAACAGGAGAGATCGGGAGTAAGGTTCTCGATGCCCTGGACTCCCGCTTTGCCGAGTCGGAAGCCTGTCATGACTTCGTCGAAAATCAAAAGGGCTCCATGTTTTCTCGTGATGGACGAGAGGAGTTCAAGATAGCCGGGTCGCGGGAAAACAAGTCCGGCGTTGGCGGGGTAGGACTCGACGATGATGGCGGCGATCCGGTCACCCGATTTCTCGAACAGTTGCCTGAGGGCATCGGGATCGTTGTAGGAGAGGACGATGGTTTTCTCCGCGAAGGATTTCGGGACGCCGGCGGAATCGGGTTCGCCGTGGGTGAGCGCACCGGAACCCGCGGCCACCAGGAGGGAGTCGCTGTGGCCATGGTAGCAGCCGTCGAACTTCACGATATAGTCGCGTTTTGTGTAGCCGCGGGCGAGACGGATCGCGGACATGGTGGCCTCGGTGCCGGAGGAGGTCATGCGGACTTTTTCCACTGATGGAACCCACTCGCAGATGGTTCTGGCCATATCGACCTCGTAGGGGTTGGGAATGCCGAAGGAGATCCCGTCTTTCGCAACACGGTGGATGGTGTTGGTGATCGCGACAGGGGCGTGGCCGAGGATGTTCGGCCCCAGGAGCCTATGTAATCGATATAGGTTTTCCCGTCGATGTCGGTAATCCGGCAGCCTTTCGCCCGGCGGACGAAAAAGGGCTCTCCATCGACATTCCTGAAAGCCCGGACGGGGCTGTTGACGCCCCCGGGGATATGCTGCTTGGCTACGGCGAAGAGTTTCGAAGAGAGCGTGGACATGCCCGACGTTCAAACTCCGGCTCCCGATGTTCAAGGAATAACACCGTGATTACCGTGCCAACGGTTCAGCGGCGCCTGATGCAGAGAGCGAGTGAAGCGCCAATTGCCGCGAGCAATGGAGCGGACGGCTCCGGCACATTGTATGGCAGATATCCGTCGAAGCGTTTGTCGTGAATCTCGAACTTCTGGTTCAGGACATTGGCGACGACCGTGCCATCAAAGTTCCCGTTGAGCTGGTTGACCGTGGCAAGCGGGGCATAGATGCCACCCCGGAAGTTCCGGTTCACGTTGACCGTGGTGGCCTCGTAGAAGTTGAAGATGATCTTCGATTCGTTGTTGGTGAAGCCGTTCGCGAAATCCGCGTTGATGTTCGCGGTGAGGCCGGAAACATTGATCAGAAGTGTCTCGGCTCCGTTCATCTGCGCCTCTAGCCGGCCGATGTTCTGAGTGCTGAAAACGGAGCTGCTCACGTTGAAGACGGCGACACTGTGCCCGTCGATCATGCCGGGAGTCGCTGTGAATGTGAAAGCTCCGTTGTTCGTGTTCCTGACAGTGCTGTTGGCGGTGAGCGCCGCCCACTGGCTGGACGCCGACCTGACGGTGTTGACAAGGTTCGTCGTACTGGTGAGGCCGTATCCAAGACCGGCGATGGCTGAGGACCAGGCCGCCGCACCCTGGTTGATCGATGGGTTGCCCTGTCCGTTTCCGTTCAGGTTAAAAAGGTTCGAGCTGACGGATGTGCGGGAGACTACGCTGCCGCTGATGAGGGTGGTGCGGTTCGAATTAGCGACTCCGTTGTTCAGCCAGAGGACGTTGGTCTCATCCCTTTGCACGCTCCCGCTGTTGAATGCGAAACGGGACTGGCCGCCCGGAGTGTAGGTTCCCGAAACGAAGGCGGATCCCTCTGTCTCGTTACCAGCACTGTAATTCCCCGCGATGACGTTGAACTTGTCGAGAACGTGAAGGATCACGTTCTGCGCCTTCGCCGCCGGCGACGATAGCAGGATCACGGAGCTTAGAGCGGCTCCAATCAATTTGAAAGGACGTGAGTTCATGGGGAGGGGGTGGCTCTCAACGGGGGGTCGGTAGCAACGGATGCGAGATTATAAAGTTTTTTTAAAAAAATCAATATTTATTTCAGGCTTCGGTAATTTACCGTGGAATGAAAGAAATATGATTTCCAAACTCGACGCGCGATGGATCAGGTTTGGGCTTTCCTTCCTTGCCTAAGAATGTTGGATTCCGCCCGAAAAAAATCCTATGACGACTGAGACACAGACGCCCAAGCCAGCCCAGGAGCATCCATTGGCGAACATCCTGATCAATGTGCTGATCCCGGTTCTTGCGCTAAGCTATCTGAGCAAGGATCCGGCGATGCAGGAGGCGCTGGGGAAATCCGCGAAATTCTGGCACATCGGGCCGATGAAGGCACTGTTCGTCGCGCTGGCGTTCCCGATCTGCTACGGGGTCTGGTTTTTCGTCAAAACGAGAAAAATGAATTTCTTCTCCGGACTTGGGCTTTTCTCCGTCCTCCTTACTGGCGGGCTGACCCTGTTCCTCTGGAACAAGGACGGGACGGTGAAAGAGCACGCGGCGGTGCTGTTCGGGCTGAAAGAGGCTTCGATTCCCTTCGTGCTGGGCATCGCCATCATCGCCTCGCACTGGTCGAAGACTCCGTTGCTGCGCACGTTTCTTTATTCGGATTCGATCTTCGATATCAAAAGGATTGAGAGCAAGGTCGCGGAACTGGGAAAGGAGACCGATTACCGGAAAGTGCTGCTGGACGCGACGCTGCTGTTCGCCGGATCGTTCCTGCTCAGCACGCTGATGAACTTCGGGATGGCGATGTGGTTCCTTGGAGATCTGGATCACACCGCTCCCGACGCCAGGGAGCTTTACAACGCGCAGGTGGCGAAAGTGACAGGCTGGGGCTTCCTCGTCATAGGCGTGCCCATCATGCTTTTCCTCTATCTGACCTTGCGGAAATTACTGAAAGGTCTCCACCGCGTGACAGGGCTGGAAGACGAGCAGCTCATGATGCCGAGATGAAAGCTGTGAAATCCCGCTGTTTCCGAGGCAGTGGGACGGCTGGTGCGTGACGTCACTCACTGCCGCAAGGGGCGATAGCCGTCAATCAACGAGATTGTCGATACGCTGGGCCAACTGGATGTCCAGGTCGGTCACGCCGCCCACGTCGTGAGTGGTCAGCTTGAGAGTCACCTTGACGTGCTTGACGCTGATATCGGGGTGGTGCTGTGCCTCTTCCGCGATCTCACCCACGTTGTTCACGAAGTCGATCCCGTCCATGAATTCCTCGAATTCGAAGACGCGGAAGATGTGTTTTTTCTCCGGCTCCCACTCGGGGCATTTCTTCAGGGCGGTGGCGAGTTCGTCATCTTCTAACAGGTCGGACATGGTGTGAGGGAGGTTGTTTCGGATCGTTCGGCGAAAGATTGGACGGTTGCTTTCCGGGTTGGCAAGCCCGTCTTTGAAATTTCTCGAAAATATCGGGATGACCGCGAGCAAGCCTGTGGGCGGGGTGATGGAAAAGTTGCAAATCCGCTTTCGGGTGGGAGGTTGGGGAATGAAAAAAACTCTTCTCTGCGCGTGTGCGGCCGCCGCCGCGTTCCTGGCGGTCTCATGCGCGCCGTCCACCCCCGAGTACCGGATATCCGAACGCCCCGCTGTCTTCGAGGGACTCAGCGCGCGTGACAGGGAACTCGTGAAACAGGGCGAGCTGCGCAAAGGGATGGAGCGGGACGCCGTGGCTCTGGCATGGGGAAGCCCTACCCGCCGTGTCGAGGGATTGCGTGACGGGAAGGACATGGAGAGATGGGAATACCAGGGGAGCCGGGCGGTGGTGACGAACAATTTTTTCGGCGGGTATCGGACGGGTTATTACGGGCGTTACCCCTATTCCGGGATCACCGGTGGTTTCGGCCCGGAGGTCACTTACGTCCCGTATCGGAAAAGCACGGTGTGGTTCGTGAACGGAAGGGTGGACGAATGGGAGAGTGTCAGGTGATCTCAGCGGGCGGACTTGCATTATCCGGAGTATCGCCCATCGTCTGGCCGACTTCGAAATTATGAAAAACAAAACGATTCTTATGGCGGCGCTTGGCGTGGCCGCGGTGACGAGTTTCTCCTCGTGTTCCATGAACAAGCCCGGGGGTGGACTGAGTTCCTACCAGTCCTATGACCGCCCTGCCACCCTCCCCTCCAATCCCTCGGCGGTGAAAGTGAAGGTGTCCCTGAGCAAGCAGCGCACCTATGTGATGGAAGGGGACAAGATGCTTATGGTGATGCCGGTATCTGTAGGCACGGCCAGCACCCCGACGCCGACCGGCAGTTTCCGCATCTATAACAAGGAGGCGAAACGCCGCGCGAATACCCACGGTTACGCGAAAAACGGGAACGTGATCAAGCAGACCTACCTTAGCAAGAAACCTTCCGGCTGGGCTTTCAAGGGCACCCCCATGCCATACTGGTGCGAGTTCAAGCCCGCCTATGGCTTCCACACCGGCTGGGTGAAACACACCCCGTGCACCCACGGATGTATCCGCATGCACGAGAATCTCGCGCCGAAATTCTACCGGCTTGTCTCCAACGGCACTCCCGTGAGCATTTCCTACACCCAGCCCGAGGACGCGGAACATGCGAACATCCCCTTGCCTCCGGATGCCGGCCCGCTTCCGGACTACGGAGTCATGACCTATTACGGGGACGGCTATTTCTCGCAGCACAAGACTCCGAAGTATAACTAGGCCTTCGAGGCTGATCCCCTTTCAACGAACACGCCATCCTTTCCGGATGGCGTGTTTTTCCCGTATCGGTGAAAATTTGGAATCCTCTTGCATCGCGCGGGGATAGGCTGCCTTGTCTTCGAATGAGAAAATTCACGAAGATCCTGACCCATCCGGGCAGTTCGCATAAGGACGAGTTTCTCGCATGCTGTCTGCTGGTATCCGTCCATGAGGCTCCCATTGTCCGGCGTGAGCCGACACAGGCGGATCTGGATGATCAAAAGGTCGCTGTTGTCGATGTGGGCGGCGAGCATGAGCCGGAGCGCGGCAATTTCGACCACCACCAGTTTCCAAAAGACCATCCGCCGACATGCTCGCTAAGCCTCGTCCTGATGGACATGGGGCTTTATGAGGACGCCAGGAAATACTGCGACTGGCTGGAAGTGGCCGAGTGGTTCGACACGCGCGGCCCGCAGGAAACGGCGGCATGGCTGGGGGTGGAGCGCGAGCTGCTGGCCAAGCTGAATTCCACAATTGATCTCACCCTTTTGCGCCGCTTCGCCGGCATGTCGGAAATCTCTCCGGGCGAGCCGATGTGGGAGGTGATGAAATGGGTCGGCGGAGATCTTGTCGGCTATCTCGGATCTTTGCGTGAGAAGCTCAACGAGATCGAGCGATCCAGCGAGATCTGGGAGATCGAACATCCGGAGAAGGATTTCCGCGTCCTTTTCCTGCCGCGTTGCGCGAATGTCGCGGAGGACGCTTCCGCCGGCCTGGGGAGATACGCCTCCGGTCTGCCCGAGGCACGGAGGGTCGTCGGGATGGTCTATCCGGACAGGCGCGGAGCGGGCTTCGCACTTTCGCGTTTCAACGACCATCTGGGCTTCGATTTCACGCGGGTAGGTGATGAGCCTGACGTCCACTTCGCGCACGCGAGAGGTTTCGTCGCGAAATCTTCGGCCACCGATACCGCGAGAATCCGCGAGCTGCTCGTGAAGAGCTGGAAGCCGGTCGATTGATCCGCGTATTCGCGTGACAGGCGGGGCGTGTGTGACACGGTTCCGGAATGAGCTTGATCACAATTTCCAGCCTGAGGGAACAGGCCGGCGAAGTGCCTCTGATCGCGGAAGTAGCGGCGCAGTTGCAATCCCGCGCGGTGAAAACGACGAAAGGCGGCAAGCCGTATTTCGATCTGGTTTTCGCGGACGCGACCGGCTCCCTGACCCTGAAAGTCTGGTCGGACACGCCCCTGCACTCCGAGGCTGAGAAGATAGCGCCCGATACCATCGTCCGGCTCGAGGGCGAGTGGACGCAGAACCAGTATGGGGTCAACGGCAGCGGCGTGAGCTGGGCACTGCTCGATGACGAGGCGGTCGCGAATTTCCTGGCGGGAGATCCGGAGACGAGGAGGAAGCAGGAGAAGGATTTCGAGGACATCGGTCGGCTTTGCGGAGAGATGACCGACCCTCGCTTGAAGAAACTGGCGGAGAATTTTTTCACAACCATGGGCGACCGGTTCCGACGGACCGCGGCGGCGCGGAAGAACCACCACGCGCGTCGCGGAGGGCTGGTGGAGCATGTGGCGCAGATGATGCGGTCGGCAGTCGCGATCTGCGGTGTCTACCCGGAGCTGAACCGTGATCTGATGGTCAGCGGGGTGCTGTTCCATGATTGCGGAAAACTCTGGGAAAACACCTATCCAGAGGAGGGGTTTGGCCAGATCCACTCACTGCACGGGGAAATGCTGGGACACATTCCGCTGGGAATCGAGCTGGTGAACAAGCTCTGGCGCGACCTGGCGGAAGAGGGCGCCTTTGCGGAATATTCAGAATCGAAACCATCCACTGAGGAAGTCCGTGTCCATCTGCTCCATCTCATAGGTAGCCACCACGGGCAGTTGGAATTCGGCTCGCCGGTTCTTCCGAAGACGCCGGAGGCATACGCGTTGCATTACATTGACAATCTGGATGCGAAAATGGAGATGCTCAAGGAAGCCTACACCCAGGCCAACGAGGTCGCACCGGGGATCTATGACAGGGTTTTCCCGCTCCCGGCGAATCTGATCAGGCCGCTCCGGGATTTCGGGGGAGAGTAGTGGCGGTAAGGTTGGGTAGGCCAGACCGAACCAGTAAAGAAAACGGACACACAATTTGCCGCCCACATCTGAGCGGACGAGGAAAACGAGCGTCTGCGGCGCAGATGCGCCGAGAAAGTCGGCGGATGGTTCGGGTACCGCGGGCATGGAAATCGAATTGCTGGCGTCACCGAGGATTCGGTTACAATTTTCACGAGGAGCGGAGTCCATTTTCCGGTTGTCACCTCCTTGATTCGGGGGAGAATCCACGGATGATTGAAATTGAAGCCGTGGGCGACCGGGTATCGAAGTGGGGAGAAGGTCCGATATGGTGGGAAGGATCTCTATATTACGTGGACATCGAAGGGCACTCGATCATCAGGTATTTTCCGGACACGGGAGAGGAACAAGACGTGGGAGGTGGGGCAGAGGGTAGGCACGGTCGTGCCGCGCGAGGGCGGCGGGTTGGTGTTCGCGGGGGACGGCGGCCTGTTTTTCCTGGATGAGGAGTCCGGGGATACTGTTGCCATCACCGATCCGGAGCCTGATAAGCCGGACAATCGTTTCAACGATGGCAAATGCTCGCCCGACGGACGTTTCTTCGCCGGGACGATCAGTCTCGTGAAAAAGGAAGGCGATGCGAAACTCTATTGCCTTGACCGGGATCTTTCCCTTCACGAGGCATACGGGCCTGTCACGAACTCGAACGGCATCGTCTGGACGGCGGACGGGAAAACGGTCTACTACATCGATACGCCCCGCAAGGAGGTGCTGGCGTTCGACTACTCAGATGGGAACCTTTCGAACGAACGTGTGGTCGTGTCCACGGCGGGGCGCGATTCCTCGCCGGACGGCATGACCATTGATTCTGATGGAAATATCTGGATCGCCTTCTGCCATGGCGGGTGTGTGGTCTGCTACGATCCGCGCACCGGAGTTGAGCTCCGCAAGATCGAACTCCCGTGCCTGGAGACGACCGCCTGTGCATTCGGCGGGTCGGAATTCGGGGATCTTTTCGTGACAACGGGAATCCATAAGAGCGTGGAGGAGGAGCGCGGCGGCCGGCTTTTCCGTATCAGCGGGCTGGGTGTCAGAGGCTTGCCCGCGCACGCGTTCGCAGGATGAGAATCATTCTTGCCTCAGGTTCGCCCCGGCGGAAGGAGTTGCTTGAGAAGGCGGGTCTTCATTTCGAAGTGATCCCGTCGCCGGCGGAGGAAATCCATGACGCCTCCATCGGAATGGCCACCCTGTGCGAGGAAAACGCCCGCTTGAAGGCAGCCGCAATCGCGGCATGGCATCGTGAGTGTGTGGTAATCGGTGCGGACACGCTGGTGTTCCTGGATGGCGATCCGCTCGGGAAACCGAAAGATCTCGCGGAGGCGTCCTTGATGCTCCGCAGGCTTTCAGGGAGGAAACATCAGGTATGCACCGGAGTCTGCATTGTCGGGCCAGGCGAGCGAATCGCCGTTTTTCACGAGGTCACCGAGGTCGTTTTCCGCGAACTGGATGACGATGCCATTTCCGGATACCTCTCGAAAACCTCACCGCTCGACAAAGCGGGCGGCTACGGGATACAGGATCACGGCGAGTCCATCGTCGCGGGAATCGAGGGCGGATTCGACAATGTGATGGGTCTGCCGGTTGCCGGGGTTCTCGCGGCATTGGAGGAAATCGGGTTGCCCATCGCGCCAAACCGGGTGAACAATGCGCCATGGCTTTGCCGAGGCGATACCCCCTGATCTTCAATCCGCGCGCCCGCAGCCAGAAGGGGGGCAAGACCCGTCAGTTCCTTATGCGGCATGCGAACCGGTTCGCTCTCTACGCCACGAATACCGGCGAGGAGGCGGTCGAACTCGCGAAAAGATTCGCCGATGAAGGGGAGCCGGTGGTGATCGCGGCGGGTGGGGACGGAACCCTGAACGCGGTGGTGTCCGGTCTGGCGGGCAGCCGCACCGCGCTGGGCGTGATTCCGGCGGGCACGATGAATGTTTTCGCCCGGGAACTCGGCATCCCGGCCAACAGTCTCCCGAAAGCGCTCGAAGTGATCGAGAAGGGCATGATTCGCGAGGTGGATCTATTTTCAGCGAACGGCGCGCCCTTCGTCCAGATGGCCGGTGTCGGCTTCGACGCGATGGTGATCGAGGAAACCACCTGGGAGAGCAAGAAGATGCTGGGGCCGCTGGCATACCTGCTGGCCGCTGTGAAAATCCTCGGGGACAAGCCGCCGAAAATGGAAGTCACCGCCGCCGACGGAAGGAAGGTGATTGGCGTCGCGGTCCTGTGCGGGAACGGCTCCTTATACGGCGGGCAGTTCAAGCTTTTCCATAAGGCGAACAACCATGACTCCAAGCTGGATGTGATTGTTTTCAAGGAAGCGGGCTACCGTCTCGTGCTTGACTCGCTGCATGGCATCGCGCTGGGCGGTATCGACATGGCGGCCTCCACCAGCTACTTCCAGTCGGAGAGCATCACGGTGAAAGCGGAGCGGGAGGTGCCTGTGGAGATCGACGGCGAACTTCTGGGCCGTTTCAGCGAGATCTCCTTCTGCGAGACCCACTCCAGGCTGCGCGTGCTGGCTCCGGAGCAGCCATGCGGCACGCCGTTCACGGACTCGTTGAAATCCCTGCTCCAGTGGCCGCCGAAATCCTACGAACTCCAAGCCGGAAAGACATCTTGAAAGAGAGGAAAAAGCCCGGACTGCTTCGCTGGATCAAGCGCCTGCTCCTACTGGGGCTGCTGGTGATCCTGCTAGGTGTGGCCTTGATCGCATACGCGAACCTCACCCCGGTATGGGCATCGCGGGGCAGGCTATTCGATGAGACGGCGGATCTCCCGGCCGCGAAAGTGGGTCTGGTTTTCGGAACATCGGACAGCTACCAGGGTCGGGAGAACCGCTATTTCCGCTACCGCATAGACGCGGCCGTGAAAGTCTGGGAAGCGGGAAAGGTGGAGACGCTGCTGGTCTCAGGGGACAACCGAAGCAAGTATTATAACGAGCCGGAGAAAATGAAGGCGGCGCTGATCGAGGAAGGCGTGCCCAAGGACAGGATCGTCTGTGACTACGCCGGGCTGCGCACGTTCGATTCCGTGGTGAGGGCGAAAGAGATTTTCGGCGCCGAGACCGTCCTGGTGATCAGCCAGGAGTTCCAGAACGAGCGTGCGATCTATCTCGCGAAGGCGAACGGGATGGAGGCCTACGGTTTCAACGCGGAGGACGTGGAGCTCAAGGCCGGCTTCAAGACAAAGCTCCGCGAGGTCGGCGCGCGTGTGAAGATGTGGCTGGATGTGAATTTCCTCGATACCCAGCCGAGGCACCTCGGTGACAAAGTGGAGATGCCGGAATGACCATCCGCTGATGGTTCCCGAAATGGGGTGATAGGATCCGCTCTGGCACCGTATATTTTCTTTCCAGCGCTAACGGAGCGTCACTTGTGCGGCGGCGCGACCGAAGCGGGGGGATGGACGATGATGCGCGCCTCGGGGTTGTTCACGATATACGAGTAGGCCCATCCGAGCAGGACGGAGAGCTTGTTGCGGAAACCTATGAGGAAAAGTATATGGATGAACAGCCATGCGATCCACGCGAAGAATCCGTTCAGGGTGATCTTCCCGGCTTTCATCACTGCCGCGTTCTTTCCGATGATGGCCATCATGCCCTTGTCGTTGTATTTGAAAAGAGGGCGGAGCGTGTGTTTGCGATCCGCGAAACCGGTTTTCTCCAGGCGCAGCTCTTCTTTAAGCACCTTCGCGATGTGGTCGCCCATCTGGCTGGCCGCGGGGGCGACGCCGGGGACGAACTTGTCCTCCCTGTCCTTCATATTGGTCAGATCCCCGGCGACGAATATGTCAGGGTGGCCGGGTATCGAGAGATCGAGGTTGGGCGTCACGCGACCGGAGCGATCCGTTTCAACGCCCAGGTCTTTTGTAAGGGGATTCGCCGCTATTCCGGCCGCCCAGACGATCGCCTCCGCATCAATATGCGAGCCGTCGTTGAGAAGGAGTCTGCCTTCGAGGACATCCGTCACACGGGTCTCGTTGCGGGCCTCGACCCCGAGCTTCTGGAGCCGGGCTTTCGCGTAGTCCGACTGATGGGCATCGTAGTGTTCAAGGATCTTCGGGGAATTCTCGATGAGGATGATGCGGAGTTTTCCCGTGTCGATACGGCGGAAGTTCGAATGAAGGGAGCGGTGCACGAGATCCGCGCAAGCGCCCGCCAGCTCCACCCCGGTTGGGCCGCCGCCGACGATGGCAACGGTCATCAGCCGCTCTCGTTCGGAGTAGTCAGTGGTCAGCTCGGCGCGCTCGAGGTTGGAAAGGATTTTCCTGCGGATATCCTGCGCGTCGGCGAGCGATTTGAGCCCAAGCGAGTTCTCCTCCCAGTGATCGTTCCCGAAAAAGCCCGTTCTTGCTCCCGCCGCGAGGACGAGATAGTCGAAGTGGTAGGTGCCTCCGGTTTTTCCGGTGATGGTTTTTTCCGAGGGAGAGATGGAGGTGACCTCGTCCATGAGGACGGTGACGTTTTTCGCATTGGAAAGTATCTGGCGTATGGAGCGGGCGATGTCGGGAGCGGCGAGCGAGGCGGTGGCCACCTGGTAGAGAAGCGGCTGGAAGAGGTGATGGTTGGTGCGGTCGAGCAGGGTGACCTCGAAGCGCTCATGGTTGGCGAGCTTCCGCGCGCATTCCAATCCCGCGAATCCCCCGCCGATGATAAGCACCTTGCGCGGTGCTGTCTTGTCGCTTGCCATGGGAAAAGACTGCCACGCTTTGCAGAATAGGGCAATCGGAGCTTGTGAAATTTTTCACAAGCTCTCCGGACGTATCGTCCGATGCGGTCTTGCCCGCCCGGCGCGAACCTGCTTCCCTGCGAGCGCATGCACATAAGATTCACGGAACAGGAGCTGGCGACGCTGGTGGAGATGCTGACTCTCGCCGTGAGCGTTGCTTCGTGGAACCAGAAGGAAGGCTCGGACGGGAAAGTCTCCGAGTATGAGGGCTTCGAAAGCCGTATGCTGGAGAAGGCGGCGGCGAACGGGTTGGGGGAGATGATCGAGTTCGATGCGGAGAGCCGGCGTTTCCGGGTGAGGAAGGAGGTTGAGGAGAAGCTGTTCTACCACGAGTGCTACGAGGAATTCCGCAACGAGAGCTTCTGGGACGAGTTGACCGTGCGCCTGGCCGACCGGGATCTCGTCAAATCGATCGGGTTGAAAGCCTGGGAGGCCATGTCCGAGGAGGACCGCCGCAAGAAGACCGTGGCGTGGGAGAAACGCTACTGGGAGGAGTTTTCAAAAAACGGGATCGAGCGCGTTATCGTGATGACGCCGCCGGGTGAGGGGTGAGTTTTTTCCATCAGGGCGATCTTCCATTTGACAATAGACGTTTTTTAAGGCACTTCCTCCGCCCCGCCGGTTCGCCCGGCAATCCGGAATTCTGGCAGAGTAGCTCAGTGGTAGAGCAGAGGACTCATAAGCCTTTGGTCGGCGGTTCAAATCCGCCCTTTGCCACCAGATTCCCGCTTCCGTGTCCGCCAGCATGCCCGGCCTGCAGGGAAATCTTTCCTCTTCCCCGGCATTGGCAGGGCTGCTTAGGATGCCGGCGTGTTCCAGATCGTTTTCAATGAAATCAGCGCAGCCGAGATCTCCGCTCTGGGGACCCTCGAGCAGCTGGAGCTGCTTGAAGAGTTCCGCGTTACCGAGCAGGATCTGAACGGGCTGGGCAGCGACAGGTTCGGGCGCATCGAGAGGGACGGGCATGTCTTCCACCGCTTCCGGGCCAAGGACTACCGGTTTTACTTCGAGGCGAAGGACGGCTCCGTCATCGTCCACCGGGTGCTTCACAAGGGAACATTCTCGGATTTCCTGTTTCGCTCGAAAATGCCATTGGGCGAGGACGAGGCGCTCGCCGGATCGAAGCATTTCTGGAAACTCATCGACGAGGGGCGCAACGCGAGACAGCTCTGAATGGCCTACTAGGGAACTGGGAAATGAAGACAATACAGCTCTCGCGTTTTTTTAGAGAAAGGTGAGGGAATGTCTCCCGATCCAGTCTGTGGCCTTCCTTCACAAGAAGAGCGATCCGGCGTATTTGAGAAACAACGGGAATTGATTGAGCCAGGGTGATGCTACGGTCGCTCGATGGCTGGCATGGAGGGCTTCCTTAGATGCCTGTATGCCATTCCCGCAATGTGATCCAGAAGGAAGGCGACAGCCAGGCCGGCGCAGATCCCAGCGGCTCCACCGATGATCAGTATGGTGGCGATAGGCGTTTCCGAACCGAACAGGCGTGCGCCAGCCCAGAACAAAGCGATTCCGGCGGGTAGGGCGATAGCGGCGCAGACCTGGTAATGAAGAGCGCGTAGGCCTGATGAGAATTTCCGACGCAGGATGCCGGTAAGGGCGGCGGTGGACAGGATTCCAAGGGCGGCAAGGATGGTCATGCAGATGGCCACGATCATCGCGATCACGATGCCGGCTCCGATCAGGATCACGAAAATGGCCAGAGCTATCATGACGATGGCGAACAGCATGGGCGAAAATCCGTCGTCCTGGTAGGCGGGGTCGATCGGTATTTCCTCAACTGCGCCAAGGATGGCGCCGGCGGTGAGGAATAGAAATGTGATGATCCGCTTGATAGGGCGATGGTGCGGGGAAAGAGAAGGCCGGACAAGGGGGAAGAAGCCACGGCGTCTGACCTTCCAGCTCCGGCTTGCGGGCGGGTGGGTTCTCTGCATGATGGGTGGTGTGGCGGATCTTATGACGAGAAAACTGCTCAAGACTCCCGGCGCGGCGTTGAAAGAGCACTTCGGCTTTTCCAAATTCCTGGACGGGCAGGAAGAGGTGATCTCCGAGATCGTATCCGGAAAGGACGGGCTTGTGGTGATGCCCACCGGCGGGGGGAAATCCCTGTGTTTCCAGATTCCCGCGCTTTGCCTCCCCGGAGTCACTCTGGTGATCTCCCCGTTGATCGCATTGATGAAAGACCAGGTGGACGCCCTTCAGGCGAGGGGCATCCCGGCCACCCTGATCAACTCCACCCTGAGCTGGCCGGAGCAGAAGGAGCGACTGGACGGGATGCGGATCGGCGCCTACAAGCTCGTCTACGTGGCTCCGGAAAGGTTTCGCGCGGAGAGTTTCCTGCGGACTCTGGAGGGAGTGGAGATCTCCCTTTTCGCCATCGACGAGGCGCATTGCCTCTCGCAATGGGGTCATGATTTCCGGCCGGACTACATGCGGCTGGGGAAGGCTCTGGAAAAAATCGGCAGGCCTCAGTGCGTCGCGCTCACAGCTACTGCGACTCCAGTAGTTCGCGAGGATATTCTGAAAACCCTCGGCCTGAGGGAGCCGTTCGAGCGTGTCAGCGGTTTCTCGCGACCCAACCTTTCCCTTTCCATCACACAGGTGGACAACGCGACGCAGAAGGACGAGAGGATCAAGGCCATCGTCGCCGCGCACAAGACGGGCATCATCTATTGCGCGACGCGGAAGAAAGTCGATCTCGTCTCGGAAACATTGGCCAGCCTGGGCATCAGATGCGTTTCCTATCATGGCGGGATGCCGGATCAGGAGCGGGTGAAAGCGCAGGAGATCTTCATTTCCCGGAAAGTCGATGTGGCTGTCGCGACAAACGCGTTCGGCATGGGGATAGACAGGGCGGACGTGCGTTTCGTGATCCACTACGAGGTGCCGGGTAGTGTGGAGGCCTACTATCAGGAGGCGGGTCGCGCGGGTCGCGACGGGGAGGCCGCGGTGTGCGAGCTGCTTGTTCAACTACGCGGACACGCGGACGCAGGAGTTTTTCATCGACGGGGCGAACCCTTCACCAGTCGTGGTGCGCCAGATCTACCAGTATCTCCTCGGCGAGGCGGACGGTAACCATGAGGTTTTCCGGACTCTGGAAGACATCGCGGAGCATGCGGACGTGAAAAATTCCATGGCGGTTGGCAGCGCGCTGGCCGTGCTGGCGAGAGGGCGCGTCATCCAGCGGTTCGACGTGCAGGGCAGGCGGATGCGCGGGACGAGGCTACTACAGCCGGGAGTCCCGGCCGCGGATCTGAAGCTGGACGAGGAGGCGATGGAGGCGAAGGACACGCGCGACCGCGAGAAGCTCAAGGCGATGGTGGAGATGTGCTTCGCACGGACATGCCGCCAGAAATGGATACTCGAATACTTCGGCGAGCCCGACGCTGCCAAGTGCGGGAACTGCGACGTCTGCCGAGAGCGGAGCGCCGGGGACTTCCGGAAGCCCACGGTGGAGGAGGAGCTGATGGTTCGGAAGGCACTCGCGGGGGTGGCGCGGATGTCCCGGCGGACGGGAACGGGCTGGGAGGGGATTTTCGGAAAGGGCAAGATCATCCTGATGCTCTCCGGCAGCAAGTCCCAGGAAATGCTTAATGCCCGCCTGGATCGACTGACCACCTACGGCATCCTCGCCGATCGCACGACGGGTTATCTCAACGCCCTTTTCCGATCGCTCGCCGAGGAAGGTCTGGTTATCACCCAGACCGGCGAGTATCCGCTGATGACCCTTTCCGACCGTGGCGAGTCGGTGATGAAAGGTGGAGAGAAATATGAGCTGAGATGGCCGGACGAGGTCGCCAGGCCCGCCGGATTGGAGGAAAAGGATTTCGATGCCCGGCTATACACCATGCTCAAGGATCTTCGGATGAAGCTGGCGAAGAAAGACGGCGTCCCCCAATACATCGTTTTCTCCAACAAGGTTCTGGAGGCTCTGGTGAAATTCCAACCGGCCAGTATCGAGGAAGGATTGGAGATTCCCGGAATAGGGGAGGGGAAAGCGCAGACATATCTGCCCGTTTTTCTCGAAATGATCCGCACTTACCGTGCGATGAGGTGAACCTCACTCCTCGCGGACGATGATCGCGCGCGGAGGGGTCTCGGGCTGCGCCTTGGCGACTGATTTCTCCTCCTCCACCGCGGGTTCTTCCGGAGGCTCTTCTGCGGGTTCTCCCTCGGTTTCCGCCGTCTCCTCCGGAGGCGCCAGCTTGCTCTCGAAATTCTCGTAGATTTTCACCCCGCCCCAAACCGCTCCCGCCGTGATGAGTATCATCCACAAGGCCGCCCACGCGCCTCCGCCGGTGCCGGCCTTCGGCTTCTCACGCGTGACCGCCGCGGCCACGGGGGCGGAGATGTCGATGAACGATTCCACGGCCTGTCCGTCGATCATCGTCGTCGGCTCAAGATCATCCAGCCACGGCTCCACGTTCGCCCCGACATAATCGCCGTATTGTTTGAGAAAACTTCTGGCATAAAGCGGGCTGGAAAAAAACCCGAAGTCCTCCGCCTCAAGCGCCTCCACCACGGCACGGGGCAGCTTCGCTATATATACCGCATCATCCACGGAGATCCCATTGGTCATGCGGGCGGCGCGAAGGATGTTTCCGAGGCTCTCTTCCATTTGTCAGCGAAAAATTCGGGCGAACCCTTGGCGCAAGCAAAGCGTATTCCGAACCATATGGCAACAAACCGCTCTCTTTTCCCTCGGAATTCACCCGGCGAAAACGAACCGCCTCGTGCGGAACGCACTGCCCCAAGCTATTGACCTTGACGTCCGGGGGTCGATGCGGGCTTTATCACCGCGACATTCCATTTACCATGACTTCTTCAAAAATTCCTCTACCGGGCCATGGCTGGCTGCTGGGTCGTATCGCACTCATAGCCTGTGTTTTCATCACGGCGTTTTCCGGTAGGATTCAGGCTCAGGACTTCGAGGGGAAAAACGTCACCGAGGTATCGATCCGCTACAGGGGCGCGAAGACAGTGGACGAAGCCCGTCTCCGCAATCTCATGTCCACCAAGGCCGGAACGCAGTACCGCGCCGAGCGCCTGGACAATGACATCAAGAGCCTCTTCGAATCCGGTCTCGTTGATGACGTCCGCTTCCTCGCCGAGCCAGCCGGGGGCGGAGTGCGCGTGATCGCCGACGTCCTCACTCGCGATCAGATCAATGGCGTCGGATTTGTCGGAAACACCATTTTCTCCGACCAGAAACTCGCCAAGGAATCCAAGCTCAAGGCGGGTGGAACGATGAGCGATGCGCAGATCCTCGAGGCGCGTCGGAATCTGGAGAAATACTATCAGGGCTACGGCTACCCGGATGTCATCATCAGCCACCGCACACAGGCCACCGGCCAACAGGGCACCTCCGATCTTATCTTCGTCATCGACGAGGGCGCGAAGAACGAGGTCCGCAAGATCCGTTTCGAGGGAAATACCCAGTTCACCACCCCGGAGCTGAAAAAGGAGATGAAAACCAAGGAAAAGGGCTGGTTCTCCTGGCTCACGAAATCCGGTAGGTTCGAGTCCGACCAGCTCGACGAGGATCTCGATGCCGTTCTCGATTACTACCGCAGCAAGGGCTACCTTCGCGCCAGCAGCCCCGGCATGCGTCGCGATCCCGTCGGCGACGGGCGCGTTGATCTGGTGATCCCTATCAACGAGGGCGAGAAATACACCGTCGCGGGAATCAGTTTCGGTCGCATGACCGTTTTCAAGGAGGAGGAACTCTACCCGTCCATGACACTCAACGGGGGTGACGCGTATTCCTCCAAGAAGATGCGCGACGACATCAAGACCATCCGCAGCTTCTACGGCTCCCGCGGATACGCCGACGCCACTGTGAACCCGGACATCAAGGATGCGGGCCCGAACCGCGTGACCATCAAATACCAGATCACGGAAGGCTCCCGCTACCGCGTGGGGCGCGTCAATATCCAGGGAAACACCAAGACCAAGGACAAGGTCATCCGTCGCGAGGTTCCCTTGAAGCCAGGGGACTGGTTCAATTCGGTCGAGCTTGAGACAACCAAGGCGCGTCTTGAGAACCTGCAGTATTTCAGCGATGTGCAGGCCACCGGAACTCCGGGTGGGGGTGGCTACCGCGATGTGGACATCCTTGTCGAGGAGCGCAACACCGGCTCTGTCGGTGTGGGCATCGGCTTCAGCTCCATCGACAATGTGGTCGGCTTCCTGACCCTCGAGCAGAGCAACTTCGACATCATGAATCCATGGAACTTCACTGGCGGAGGCCAGCGGTTCGCAATGAGTCTCCGCGCCGGTTCGGAGCGCAGCGAGTTCAGCGTTTCCCTGACCGAACCATGGTTTCTTGACCGGAAGCTCTCCCTCGGCGGCGAGCTGTTCTACCGCCAGTCGAATTATTTCAGCGACGTGTATGAACAGACCAATGCCGGTGGCGCCATTTTCCTCCGCAAGCCGATCACCGACAGATCCTCCCTCAAACTGGAATACCGTCTTGAGCAGATCAACATCGACGTGGATGGCATTGGCAAGAACCCCGCTTCCGGCTTCGCCCGCGAGGACGGCGACTACCTCCGCAGCGCTGTGACGTTGAACTATCTGTATGACAACCGCGACAGCACCATCACCCCACGCAGCGGTGAGAAAATCGACATCTCCCTCTCGCTCGCGGGCGGGATCTTCGGCGGCGATGTGGATACGGTCACCTTCTCGGCGCAAGGCTCGAAATACTGGAACCTGAAATGGGATACCATTCTCTCTGTGAACGGAGAACTCGCTTTTGTCGAAGACCTTGACGGGAACGTTCCCGTCTTTGACCGCCTCTTCCTGGGTGGGGGGCGCACCTTGCGCGGTTTTGAATTCCGCGATATCGGTGGCGTCCGTGACGGCCCGACAGGTGAGGTGCTCGGCGGCCAGTCACTGGCTTTCCTCAGCACGGAATACACCGTCCCTATCATTGAGACAGTCCGCGCGGCGGTCTTCTATGACATCGGTTATGTAAATACGGGTTCGTTCGACGTTTCTCCGGAAGATGTTTACAGCGATGTGGGTATAGGTGTCCGCATCAAACTCCCCATCAGTCCGGTTCCACTCGCATTGGACTACGCGGTGCCTGTCAGCTCCCCCGACGATGTCGCGGACAAGGGCGGACAGTTCAATTTCTACCTGAACTACGAATATTGATGGGGGGTTTGGAAGTAGCCGCCTGTTCGACCTGCCGGGTGTCCCACTGACGTAGGATTCCGTTAGCCTCGTAACGATAAGGTGATCGCGCCTCCCAGGCCGCGATCATCGGTCAGGATGAAAATACCACTCGGCTGTTCCGCCGGAGACCCGCATGCAAGAACCAGGTGAAATTCGAGGTTTATGAACATCCGGTGATACGATTGGGATCCGTATCGGGAGTTCCAAGCCGGGATGCTAGGACTATCCCTATCGGGATATGGCCACTCAAACCCTGTATTCTCCGACGTTTTTCAACAGGTATTCGAAAACAGGTGCCGGGGAGCAGATGCGGTCAACCATCGCGTCCCAATGTCTCTGACCCGAGAGGATGCGGACTTCGATACGGAGAAACCATATCGGGACATTGATTTCGGTGGGTTTGGGAAAACGGACGGCGTCCTTCTCGGTGGTGAGGATCATTTGCATGTCACGCTCCACACAGCGTTGCATGAAGTCGTCCACGTCGCGTCGGTTGAAACGGTGGTGGTCGGAAAACCGCCGTCTGATCTCCACCCTGGCACCGAGGTCTTCCAAGGACTTTTCAAAATTCTCCGGGACGGCGATCGCGCTGATGGCTCCAACCCATTTCCCTTCGAGAAAACCGAGCGACTCCCGCTCGCGGGTAAAAAGGTTCTCGATATAGACAGGACCGTGGGCGCACTCGATGATGTCGGCGACCGGATTGTATCTGCGGATGCGGGTGACCAGTTCCGTGTTCGAGGTTCCGTCGCATTTCGTGATGAGTATGTAGCTGGCGCGGCGCAGGTTTCCCGGCGGTTCCCGCAAGGTGCCGCGCGGGAGGAGCGCCCCGGTGCCGAAAGGGGAGCGGGAGTCCACCAGCACGATGTCCATGGAATGGGCGAGATCAAGATACTGCATCCCGTCGTCCAGGAGTAGTGTCTCCGCCTGCAGCTCCCGTATCGCGAACCGGGCACCTTTGACCCTGTCCTTGTCCACGATCACGGCGACACCGTCGAGATTTCTGGCCAGCATGAAGGGTTCGTCCCCGGCAAACTTTGAGTCCAGCAGAAGTGCGGAGCCCGTCGAAACGACCTTTGGCATCTTCTCGGCGGGAACCATCCTGCCGTCCGTTCCCGTCCACTTCTGCGCGTAACCGAGTTTCTTGCTCTTATATCCGCGCGACAGGATGGCGACGTTCCTACCCCTGTCACGCAATGACTTCGCAAGCAGCTCGACGACCGGGGTCTTTCCCGTTCCGCCTACGGTGAGATTCCCGACGGCGACAACCTGCGCCCCCGGAAAGTCCTGATGCCTCCAGCCCCGCCTGTAGAGTCCGATGCGAGTTTGGACAAGGCCTCGGAATATCCCCGAAAGCCCGAGCATCAGCACCCGCGCGAGATTCGCACGGAGACCTTTGGCACGACCGAAGATAACATCCGCACCCCATTGCTCCAACTCATCCAACCGTTCCTTCATGCGCGCTACCGGAAAGATCGTGCCCCTTTCCGCGAATCACGACAAGCTCCGGCTGTGCGAAGCTCGTCACCAGAAGAGGAAGCCGCGTCTTGACTTGCGGCGGTATCTGCCGTCACCGACTGAAAGGACTTCGATGCGGGTTCGCGTCAGGCCGGCCTCGTGGAAACCGAGTTTTTTCGCGGCGCGCGGGGAGACATCGAGATGGCGTCCGGCAATGAAAGGCCCCCTGTCATTGATTCGGAGCTTCGCCTCTCTGCCATTCTCCAGATTGGTGACTTTTACCAGGCAGGGGAGGGGGAGGGTCTTATGGGCGCCGGTGAGATGCCATGGGCGCACTTTCTCACCCAGCGATGTCGTTCCTCGTTTCAGTCCGAAAAAGCTGGACTCGTCATACCACGAGCATTCACCTGTCTCGGTGTGGCCAAGTGCCTGTGTTACACCCATGGGATGATAGGTCTGGCCGCGCACGGTGTATGAGCGTGTCATATATCCCTCATAGCCGCCGGGTCTCGATGAGCATGAGACCGAAGCGAACGCGAATTGCATCGCCACGAGAAGCGGGAGTCGAATCGAGATTACCGTTGGCATGGTTCCGGAAATCCTAGGAATTTCGCTCCCGTATGACCTGGAGGGTGGTGGCGACCTTTTCCTTCATCTCTTTGCCAGGCCTGAACCTCACGACGGCGCGGGCGGGAATCGCCACGTCCTGTGTCGGAACTTTCGGATTTCGACCGATCTTCGCAGCCATTTCCTTCACCTCGAACGCACCGAAATTCCTCATTGCAACCGAGTTTCCGAGCGCGAGGGACTCCGTGATCTCGTCAAGCAACGCCTGTATCACCTCCTGGGTGCTCTGCTGCGTGACATTGACACCTTTGAGTCCAAGACGATCGGTGATTTTGACTACCAGCTGGTGTTTGGTAACGGTCTGCATTCTGTGTTCGGTAGGATGTGGTTGGTCTGCGATGGGGTTAAACCAGATAAATCGTATCTTGTCCCGGAAAAACATGGATTATTATATTTGTATGGTGAGATATCCTGTGTCCCCTGCGGCAGGTTGGAAGAGATCCTAGTGACCCGGCTAGTGATAGGGTTGGAAACCCATATATGTGTCACTAGCTTCGCACACCGGGCAACTACGCCGCTTTGAATCAGTCCATCAACGGAATGATTTCAGGTAACAGACCCTCCCGGCTGACGTTTTTGAAAAAATTTAATTAATCAGTCCGAAGCATTGACTTTATTTCGGTGCCAGCTTAGGTTTTTCCTGTTTGAGTCCGGCGAATGTCATTTCATTTTTGTGTCCCTCTTGCAGCTCGCGGCTGTCCGTGCCCACGTATATGGCGGGCACGACGGGGCCATGCCCGTGGTGCAGGGTGTTGATCCAATCCCCGTATCCTGCCTCACAAACTCCGGCACCGTATGCGACCGCTCTTCCGCCGGCATCCTACGCTCCGCGCCACTACCAAAACCCCGCGCAGCTACAGCCTCAATATTTCAACCGGGAACCGGAGCAGCCGCAGGGGCGCATTCAATATCTGAGACCTGCGCCTCGGAAATTGCCAGGGAGAGGGGATCCTGCCGCCAATGCGACCCGACCCCGACGGGATCCCAGCGGAGACATCCGCCAGCGTAGTGAGCCTGCGAATCCTCCCAAACGGCGCAATCATCAGTTGAGGCTGTTGAGAACGATGGTGCCTCTCGTATTTATTTTCCTGGTTCTTGCTGTGATCTTCGGAGTGAAGAGATTTCTCCTCATGGACGGAAGCGCAACGGCCGCGACCGATCCCAAAGCGGCGGTCGGCGAGAAGGCAAGTACCGTGCGCGCCATCCTTCCTCCCGACAATTCCTTCGAGGCGCTCACGGAGGAAAATTTTTCAGTCGGTGATCCCGAATACGCCGGGAAAGAGGTTCGACCGCCGGAACCGTTTTCGCCACCGGGTGACAGTGGGATCGCGGCTTTGCGAGTACTGGAGGATTTTCTGAAAATGTCGACGCTTGAGGAACGCCTGCCGCACATAGAGACAAAACGCGAGGAGGCGGAGCTTGTCGATTCTGTTCTCAACGAGCCTCTCCCGGAGGTTCTGAAAATCACCGTGGACATCCGTGTCCCCATCCCCATAGAGCAGGTCGTGGATCATTACTACCACGTCGATTTCGCGGATGAGGATGGGGGAGCGGATCTTCAGACCATACTGGTGAGGACACGCGGGACGGAGCCCCCTAAAGTGGTGGTGGATCCTTTCCTGGATCTGTTCGGGGGAAGGTTCGCGAGATTCGCGGCGACCCCTTCGGAGAAGGCCGGGACGTTCCTGGTGGTGATCTCCGCAGGAGGGAAATGCTATGACGACGTCCCCGGTGCCGACAAGAAACTGGTGATGAAGATCCTCGCCCGCGAGGATACGAAGGAAATAGCGAGAGCGTATTTCGGCGAGCAATCGAGGATAGGGAGGATGCTACGGGACGAGACATCGGGTCTCAGCTTCGGAATGGTCAAGCCGTGTACCGTGTTTCTCCGGTGGAACGTGACGGATGATCCTCAGCGACCTTTCCTGGAAGCGTTGGATATCAAGGCGCTCAACTGGAATCCCTGACCCGCACGGCATCCCAGCCGCCGTGAAGGATTTTTACCGGTGGCCCCAGACCGAGCGCACTGATGCGATCCGCGATGATACGGCTGGTTCCGCATGCCTCGGACGAACAATAGACAATGATGATTGGAGCTTTTGTTCCGAAAATCTCAGTCATGGCCGCCGCCTCCATCTCCTGGGCGTTCTCACCTGGATCAAGATTCCACAGGACTGATCCACTCAAGCCGTTTTCCGTCCACTCCTCGCGTGACCTTGCGTCGATCCACAGGACGTTCTCGGGGACATCCTTAAGGCAGATCTCGCCTTCCTTGAGAAGCGATCTGTCACATCGGACGATCTTTGGTTCGGACGCCAAAGGCCGCCCATTGGCAAGCCAGGTCGCTCCAGCTGCGGCGACAGACAGACCAATCACCACGGAAAGCTGAGTGAGCGAGTTCATTCGCCATCCAACTTCGGGCTGATCGCGGCGAACGATTGCTGGATGCGGTGTTTCGCGATTTCCAGATCTGTCTCGATGCGGAGAATGGCTAACCCGGGGACGTCAGTCCGTTTGGGGGTGACCTCGAGCTTATATTTCGTGCCTTCCTCCAATGTGACAAGTTTTACGGTGAAATCCGGATTGCTGCTGGATGCGGATTTCACGCGCACCGGCTTTTCGTAATCCATCTCTATTTCCAGAACCTTCATTTCGGGATCGGAGCCGGTTTTCCATTTCAGGGTCTTCGGAGAGATTTTCACCACGTCGGGTATGTGAACCCGCAGGACAACGGTGCTGGACGGTTGTTCGTCGGGATCGCCTTCGAGCCAGATGTTGATCGGCTTGTCCACGGCTCCCTGGAAACTGCCGAGCTCGAAATCCGCCCTCAGGATGCCTGACTCGCCGGGAGCGTAGGAGAGTTTCCCCCCTGCGACCTTGACAGAAAGACAGGAACAGCCGGCATCGGCCTCGCGGATCACGACGGTGGAATCACCTGTGTTGGAGAACTTGAAATCCCGGCTCACGGTCTCGGAATCCAGCGGAGCGTGAACCTCGATCAGCGTTTCCTCGAACTTCAGTCCGGCGGCTGCGAGAGATGTGGCGAGAGCCGCCCAGGCTAAGAAGAATAATTTCATGTGCCGAATATGGAACGCAGCTGGCTAGGGCGCAAGCGCTACGGAGATGATCAGCCGTCCTCCCCGCCATTCGGCCCGAGGACGAACAGCGGGCGTCCGTCCCGCAGCATCGTGTCTGTCTTGAGAATTTTTTTACGTGCCAGCCAGAGCTCCAGATCCAACGAGACGGAGCCGTCACCGGGTTGGCTGCGGGTGTCAAAACGGACGAGAATCTCGTCGGAGGGCTTGAGGGGCTGAGCCCAGTTCTCGTAACTTCGGAAAATCGTCTGTTTGTCCGCGCCCAGCGCCCTGTAATGGGAAAATTTCAGCCGACTTTCCTTTTGAAGACGCTCGCGAGTGGATTCGGCGATTTCCTCGGCCCGTCCTCCCGCGGCTCCAGGATCGCCGTCGGTCGCGAAATATACAGTCACCTGAAGTTCTCCGACCTTTGTTTTTCCCGCATCTTCCTGTGCTGATGCCGGGGTGGCCAGTATCAACAATGCGATGCCGAGGCACTGGAGGAGTGGCGTTCTCATTGCTTCGCGGATTCGGATTGGCCGGCGTCGCGAACGGCCGTCCGGTCGGACTCGCGGGCGGTGGGAACATAGACGGTTTCCGAAAAATCCGTGGAGTCGGGGATCGCGGACACGCCCTGGAGCACGATGACGGTCGCTCCGGCGTTGGTGCTGGAGAACCATTCCGCATCCACTCCGTCCTCAGGTGTGTAAACAACCGGAGCGAGGCTGGGGACGTTGGCGACGTTTGCCGAAGGTTCCCGGCTTTGTCTCCCGATACCGAATGCGAAAACCATTCCCGCGCACGCCGCGGCGGGCATGAGCCAGGATTTCCAGAATGATCGCGCGGGGGAGGAGGCGGCGACTTCCTTCCTATCTTCAAGCTGAAGATCACGGATGCCCTGGTTGACCCTTGTGAGGAAAAAATCGGGATATGGAGGCTCGACACTGGTAGGAAGGTTCTCCGCCATGACGTTACGGTATCTCCGCAGCTCCTCGCGGGCTGCCAACTGATCCGGCATGCCAGCCGCCCAGGCTTCCATCTCGGCAAGTTCGGCTCCTTCCAACTCGTCATCGAGCCAGAGTGCGAGGCGTGTTTCATCGGGATTCGTATTCATCTTTCAAAAGGGCTTGGAGTTTCTGGCGGGCATAGAAAAGTCTGCTCATCACGGTGCCGAGCGTGCAGTCCATCACTTCGGCGATCTCTTTGTAGGAAAGCCCCTGGACGTCCTTGAGCATGACGGCCTCGCGATGTTCGGGACTGAGTTTCGCGAGAGCTTCCTCGATTTTCTCGCGAAGCTCGGTGTTCACCATCGCATCATCCGGGGAGTCGACGTGGGCGGGAGCGGTTTTCGCGGAGGCGTCGATCCTGTCCCGGTCGAAAATCTCGTCGTTCAACTCGCCGGCACTCTCGATCTTCCGTTTCCGAACCCAGTCATACACCGTGTTGTGGGCGATGCGGAAAAGCCAGGTCGAGAAGCGGGCACGCGCCTCGAACCTGGGCAACGCCTGCCAGGCTTTCACGAAAGCATCCTGGGAGAGATCCCAGGCGTCCGCGTCATTTTTTACCATGTTCCTTATCATCGCGTAGATTTTTCCCTGATGGCGGATGACAAGCTCGTCATAAGCCCGCATGTCGCCGTTCTTCGCAAGACCGACGAGCCGGAAATCCTCTTCTGGATCGGCTGCCGAAGGATCCTTTCCAGCGGCCCCGCCCGGGTCATGCGTTGGTTTGGACGGATCGCCGGAGAGTTTATTCATAGGGGATGAAAGGGAATTTCACGGGAAAAGAACCTGCCGGGAGTCTGGAGTAGGGGTGGGGGCGGTGCAATGTTAGAATCATCCCCCGGGAGCGCTTGCGGCGAAATGCTTTTTACATTTCCTGGCGGAACGTTACCGTCTGACTCCGATGGACAGCGGGATCAGGGAAAAGCTCGATGAATTTATCCGGAGGAAAGGCCTCAGGCGAACCACGCAGAGGGAACGGATCGCCGAGGCCGCGTTTTCGCGGGACGAGCACTTCACCGCCGAGGAGTTGTTCGACAGGGTCAGAAAACTGGATAACGAGACCTCACGCGCCACGGTTTACCGCACCCTGGGAATGCTGGTGGAGGCGGATCTGCTGCGCCAGATCGATCTCGGGGAGAGCCAGGTCACCTACGATCCCAACTTCCACGACAGACCCTCCCACAACCATCTGGTGTGCACCGATTGCGGGCGCGTGGTGGAGTTCGAGGACGGGAACGTGGACATACAGACGGAATGCGTTACCCGGCGGCTGGGCTTCAAGGCAGTCCGGCAATCCATCAAGATCGAGGCGAACTGCGAGCAACTCCGGCTGAAAGGCGTCTGCCAGAGCCTGATCGCGACCCGTCTTTCGGGGAAACGGCTGCGGAAGAAGCGCTGACGAATGAGCCTCCTGAAGCCGCGATTCCGAATCTCCGCGCTCGATGCCGCGGAGGATTTCCGGAATTCGCTGGGTATCTGGTTTTCGAAAAACGGAAAAGACTATCCCTGGCGGCGGACGAGGGAGCCGTATGCCATTCTCGTTTCCGAAATGATGCTGCAGCAGACCCGCATTTCCACTGTCCTCGGAGGGGGATTTTACACAAGGTTCCTGGAAAAGTTTCCTGACGTGGGATCGCTGGCCTCCGCCGGAGACGAAGAGCTTCTGAAAGCTTGGGAAGGCCTCGGATACTACCGCCGGGCGAGGATGCTGCGGGCGACGGCCCGGGCGTTGCTGGAGAAACACGGCGGGCGTTTCCCCGATCGGAAGGCGGAACTCCTAGATCTCCCGGGCATCGGCCCATACACCTGTGCGGCGCTGCTTGCCTTTGCTTTCGGAAAGCCCTCGGCACTGGTCGATGGGAACGTATCACGCGTCCTGTCCCGACTCATGGATGATGCGGAACCGATCGATTCCACCCCGGTGATCAGGCGGCACCGGGAGTGGGCCGGCATTCTTTGCGATCCGGAAAATCCCGCCCGCCATCACCATGCCATCATGGAACTCGGGCAGACCATTTGCCGCCCCGGCGTCCCGGATTGCGTTTCCTGTCCCGTTTCGGAATTCTGTGAAGCAAAATCCCCTCAGGATCTTCCGAAAAAAAAGCCCCGCCCGAAAATCACCCCTGTCTTCGAACACGCGATCTGGTGTCGCGACGCGAGCGGGCGCGTCCTGCTTCACCACGAGTCGGGAAGCCGCAGGACAGGTCTCTGGAAACTCCCTCTCCGCAACGCCGCCCGTTGCGAGGGGCTTCGCGAAATTTACGAAGCCACCTACCACATTACCCGCTATAAGGTCACCCTATCGGTCTATCTTTGCCGGGATGAATCGGCCTCTCCCGGAGACGAATGGGTGGAGATCGGCCGCCTTCAAGGTCTCCCCCTTGCCGCGCCTTTCCGGAAAGCGATCAAACGGTTGACGGATGATATCTGAAATGCTACGAGACGGCTGCCTGTCCCCAAGGCTACCCCCTCCCCCGCATGCACCGTCATCTCCTGAATTCAGCATTGATTGTTGCAACTCTCTGCCACCTCTCCTGCTCTTCCGCTGGCTCACCCCCTCCGACCGATTCGGTGACGCCCGGACCCATGGCGGAGCAGATCGTCAGGGAACGCCTGTCCGCTGTCGTCGTGACGGGTCGTGGCGAACTGGGCTCCTGGGTCAGCCATCGCTTCGCGATCAGCAAGGCTCCAGGCGATGCCGACGGCGGCTCGGCGGCGCCAATCACCGCGGATGGCTATTTCCTGACAGCCGATCATGTTCTCGCCCGGGCCAATGGTCGGAACGTCTTCGTGATTTACGGTAGTGGCGGGAGTGTTGTCACAGACAAGGCGAGGATCGTCTGGCGTTCCTCCGCGGACGATCTCGCCATTCTCCACATTGCCCGGAAAACCCCCTACTATTACAAATGGACTCCTCCCGGTGAATGGCTTTCTCCCGGGCACGGTCTGATCCATGGGGGCATGGCAACCGGTTTCCGCTCAACTCCGGGGAAATTGCGCACACCGTTGCAGCCCGAGGGTTCGTTCACTGGAAACCGGTCGTTCAAGATCGACATTCCACTCCAGCCCGGCGATAGCGGCGGCCCCATCGTTGATGCGCGAGGCGGCCTCGTCGGGATCAATTCCGCCGTGGAATTTCTGATCCCTCTGGAAACCGCGATTTTCATCGATTCCGAGGGCAACCGGCCGAATACCCGGAAAATCGCCTCAATCATCCAAAAAGATAGATTCCTGACCAATTCACGGTAGCTTCTCCCGTCATGGGTCGCTTTCTTAGAATTCTCCAGGTCTCAGCCATTTTACCGCTGATCTCTGTCTGTTCCTGCGTCCCGGCCGGGAACGATGGTTTCGTCCGCCGCACCACCTCCGCGGCCAACGACCACATCATGCTGGTTCGCCCGGAACCACGGACCTTCGGCCATCAGAGGCTCACGGCTCTAGCGGAGATGTATCCCGATCTGGGGGTTTTTCTCAGCCAGCAAGGCATCCCCGATTTTCTCGCGGAGACCAACAAAGGGGGCAACCGCTATCTCATACTCTACTATCTTCCTTCGAGGCAGGCATTCGCATGCCGCGCCGGCTCCGGGGATTCCCGGCAGGTCGAGTTTTCCGGTCCCTATCCGGTCACCGATGGGGAGCTGGCAACTCTGGACGGTCTACGGAAGAATATCGCTGCGGATGAGGCCGGGAGCCTGAAAACAATCGGAAGACCCGGCAATTAATCTCTTGCGCGTTTCTGCCCGGCACACTACCGTTCTGGAACCTCGGATGAGTCTTCATCCTTGGTATGAAAACCGGGCGATATTGCCCACATGATAAAAAACGCAAACACAAATAATACAATACAATGAAAACCAACCTACAAAACAGACGCGGCTTCACCCTTGTGGAGCTTCTCGTCGTTATCGTGATCATCGCATCACTCGCCGGACTGACCGCTCCCATGGTCATCCGCCAACGGAAAAAAGCCGACCAGACCGAAGCCATCTCGAACGCCCGCCAGATCGGTCTGGCGATGTTCGAGTTCGAAACCGAATACACCCGATTCCCGGACGACAGTTCCGGGGCTGAGGTTGCAGGGAATACCGGAAGCTCGCTCGCGATGGGCGCTGGTGCTGCCAACAACTACTTCCGCCAACTGATCGGAGCGGGTTATACCCAGTCTGAACAGATGTTTTACGCAAAGGTTCCAGGCTCGCGTAAGCCAGATGGAAACATCAACGGCGTTGCCGCTCTAGATGCCAGGGAGGTCGGATTCGGCTACATCACGCTCGGACCCAACGGCCTTTCCACAGCAGGTAACCCCGCGCGTCCATACGTTGTTACTCCGCTTCTCGGCGCTTCCGGAACTCAGTTCGACAAGGCGCCGTTTGATGGCAAAGCCGTTGTGCTTCGAATCGACAACAGCGTTTCTGCTCTGACTATCAACAACACCTCCAACGAGGCGATCCTCACGCCCGCCTCCAGCGGTAGTCCGGCGAAAACTCTCATCCAAACTGGTGCCGACACTGTCTGGGGCGTGGTTTCCGGCAGCCTTGGAATTAAATTCCCGACTCTGCAGTAAATTTTGCAGTTCCATTGAAAACCGGGCGATCTTCGGATCGTCCGGTTTTTTCGTTTGCAGCCTGTGTCTTCCTCGGCGAAGCAGACGCGAACCGCTAATCTAGATGCCCGAAGAAAAAATCTCCCAGGCTTTCATGCCCTACCCGGTCTCCACCCTGAGTCCGAAAATCATTCCTACGGATCTCAGTTCGTTCAAATCCAGAGGCATCTCGGAGGTGGAACGCGAACTCCAGCAGAAACTCACCGAGATCCGTGAGGAATATCTGGCCGCCATCGATCACTTCAACTGGAACAAGCTCATCTACGAGGCGGACATCAATTTCGAGCCAATCATCGGCCAGACCTACCATCTCTACGAACTTCGCGGTCGGAAGCTTCTCTCCATGATCGCTCCCGACCAGTGGCACCACAAGCACCTCGCCACAGTCCGCCTCAATATCGACCGTCAGTGGAAACTCGAGAAACTCTCCGGCGACGCGGATCGCGAAACCCTCTTCCCTGAATGAGCAAAGGGGACATCTCTGTCCCCTCATACCTGACCCGGACAAAAAGATCCGAGCTCTCCAAAAGTGTTTCCTAAAACCTCAGTTCGCCGCAGCGGGCTCGATCACGTTCACGCGACGCCCATCCTTGTCGAAAAAGACCTGACCGTCGGTCATTGCGAAAAGCGTGTGATCCTTGCCACAGCCGACCCCGTTTCCAGGATGCACCTTCGTGCCGCGCTGGCGGATGATGATGTTTCCGGCGATCACGGCCTGTCCGCCGAATTTCTTCACGCCGAGACGCTTGCTGCGTGAGTCGCGTCCGTTCTTGACGGAACCTTGTCCTTTCTTATGTGCCATGGGATCTGGTGGTTGGAGTTTCTGATAATTCAGCCAATGGAGGTGATCTCCAGTCTGGTCATGCTGCGGCGGTAGCCTTTGGTCTTGTGGAAGCCCTTGCGACGCTTGAATTTGAAAGCCACTTCCTTCGCACAACGGAACTGCTCCACCACTTTCGCGGTCACCGCGCCGCCATCGATGAACGGAGCGCCAACCTTGATGCTGTCACCTTCCCCGTGGAGGAGGACTTCGCTGAACGTGATTTCGGAATCGACATCGCCGTCGAGCTTCTCGACTTCGAGGGTGTCGCCTTCTTGGACGCGGTATTGTTTACCGCCTGTTTTGATTACTGCGTAGGCCATGGCCGTGTTGGGAAGGTTGTTGGAAAAAAGTTTGTCCGCCTACGGGCGGGCGCGGAATCCACCATGAAACAGGCGTCCTTGCAAGGATTTTTTAGCAACTTTCCCAAAACCTCCAAAAATCCAACCTGAAGGGGGAGTCCCGGATTTCGAAGCAAGCCCTTCTTTCAGGAATCCCGCTCTTGCCACCCCTCATTCCCAAACCCACCATCCCGCCGAAATTTTATGGAAATCTGGCAAGCCATCCTTCTAGGCCTCATCGAAGGCATTACCGAATACCTCCCGGTCTCCTCCACGGGCCATCTTATCGTCGCCCAGCGCCTCATGCACATAGGCACCCTTTCGGAAGCGGACAAGCTCGCCGCCGACTGCTTCGCCATCTGTATCCAGGGGGGGGCTATTCTCGCGGTGCTCGGTCTCTACTGGAAGCATGTCCTTAAAATGATCAAAGGTGTCTGTGGCCAGGATCCCGAGGGTTTCAAACTAGCCATGTCCATCCTCATCGGTTTTCTCCCCGCTGCCGTCCTGGGGCTACTTCTCAACGACATCATCGAGGAGAAACTCTTCGGCCTCTGGCCCGTCATCGCCGCCTGGATCGTCGGCGGGATCGCCATTCTCTGGACGGTCAACTGGCGGCGAAAAAATCCTCCCCGCGGCAACGGACGCGATATACTCAAGCTCGCCTGGCAATCCGCGCTCTTCATTGGCTTCCTCCAATGCGTCGCCATGTGGCCCGGCACGTCCCGCTCCCTCATGACCATCTGCGGCGGCCTCATCGTCGGCCTTTCCGTGAAATCCGCGGTCGAATACTCCTTCCTCCTCGGCGTCCTCACCCTCACCGCCGCCACCGTGAAGAAGGCCGTCTGGAAAATCGAAGGAGCCGGCTCCGAGTTCGACGTCTGGCTTGGCGGCTCCAAACTCATGTGGGAAACTTACGGAGCGATCCCCCTCGCCGTAGGCATCGTTGCAGCCACCGTCTCCGCGGCTTTCGCCGTCAAGTGGCTTGTGAAGTATCTCCAGTCCCACGGTCTCGCCGTCTTCGGCTACTATCGCATCGCCCTTGGCCTCACCGTCGCCATTCTCCTGCTGACCGGTACCCTCCAACCATAACCTGCTCGACGGAACATCAAGGATGAAGGGCAGGGTGGGACTCACTCCTTTCCTTACTACCTCTTCAAATCACCCGTCACGGCCACATTTTCCCATGTATTCCTACCTATCCCCAGACTTCCATATCCGCTGGTCCGCTCTCACCCCGGAAACCATCGAACCATCCATTCGCCACGCCCTCGCCGAGGCGAAGGAAGCAGTCGAAAAAATTTCCACCCAACCGGCTCCCAAGGCCACCTACGAAAGCAGCTTCCTGGCATTGGAGAAAGCCACCGAATCCCTCTCCCACGGCTGGGGTCGCCTCCATCACCTGGACTCGGTCTCCGACAACCCCGCCCAACGCGAAGCGCTCGGCAAACTCCTCCCCGAGGTCACCGACTTCTACTCTTCCCTCTCGCTGAACCCCCGCCTCTTCAACGTCCTGAACACTGTGGCCGGGAGTGATGCCGCGAAAGATCTGACTGACATCCAGCGGCGCCACGTCAGCGAGACCATCGAGGATTTCAAAACCTCCGGAGCCGCCCTTCCTGACGATCGTAAAGCCCGCATCGCCGCTATCGATTCCGAGCTGTCCCTTCTCACCAAGCAATACTCCGAGCACGTCCTCGATTCCACAAACGCCTGGGATCTCGTGATCACCGATCGAGAGAAACTCGCCGGACTTCCTGATTCCGCGATCGCCGCCGCCGCCTCCAACGCGAAATCAAAGAACCTCCCCGAGGGTCCTACCGCTTCACCCTCCAGTTCCCCTCGATGTATCCCGTCATGCAGCACGCGCACGACGAGGATCTTCGAAAAACCGTCTGGAAGGCGTCCTCGGAGATCGCATCCAAGGAACCCTACGACAACTCCGCCCTCATCTGGGAGATCCTGAAACTCCGCCAGGAAAAGGCCGAAATCCTGGGTCACCTGAACTTTGCCGACCTCACCCTCCAGCGCCGCATGGCTCGCAACGGCCGGGCCGCCCTCACCTTCATCGAGCAACTCCATGACCGTGTGAAGGAACGTTTTCTCGAGGAGGCAGAACAGCTGGCCGAGTTCAAGGCCGCTAGGGAAGGCAGGCCCACGGATGCCGGTCAACCGGAGCCACTCGAACCTTGGGAACTGGCCTACTACGCCGAACTCCAGCGCAAGGAGAACTACGACATCGACGATGAAATTCTCCGCCCGTATTTCCCCGTGAAGGGCGTTATGGACGGCATGTTCACTATCGCCCGGACAATTTTCGGAATCACCATCACCCAGAAGGAAACGGTCTACTACGAACCCGGTAGCTCGCAACAGACCGATGCCGCCGAGACCTGGCACCCCGAAGTCACCTTTTACGAAATTCACGATTCAGCATCCGGCCAGCACCTGGGCTCCTTCTACGCCGACTGGCATCCGCGCGAAACAAAACGCGGCGGCGCATGGATGAACTCCCTCCGCACCGGTGAACCCGGTCAGCCACATCTTGGCCTCATTATCGGAAACATGTCCCCGCCCGTGGATGACACACTCGCCCTCCTCACCCACGGCGAGGTCGAGACCATCTTCCATGAGTTCGGCCACCTTCTCCACGGCCTCCTTTCGGACGTCCCGGTGAAGTCACTCTCCGGCACCAGCGTCGCATGGGACTTCGTGGAGCTTCCCTCCCAGATCATGGAAAATTTCTGCTGGGAGCGGGAATCCCTGGATCTTTTCGCCCGCCACTACCAGACCGGCGAACCCATTCCCGAGGATCTTTTCCAGAAAATGCTCGCCGCAAAAAACTACATGAGTGCCTCCGCTTTCATGCGCCAGCTCTCCCTCGCCAAGCTCGACCTGGAGCTTCACACGAACCTCGCGAAGTACGCCGACCGTGACCTGGACGAGGTGGACAGGGAAATCCTGGCAGACTACCGCGCTCCTGTGAAGACCCGGTCACCTTCCATGATACGGCGTTTCAACCATCTCTTCAGCTCCCCCACCGGCTACGCGGCAGGCTACTACTCCTACAAATGGGCCGAAGTCCTTGATGCCGACGCCTTCACCCGTTTTCAGAGCGAAGGCATCCTCAACCCCGAAGACCGGCCTCTCATTCCGCAAGGAGATCCTCTCCAAAGGCAACTCCGCCCCCGCTGAAATCCTCTACGAAAACTTCATGTCCCGCCCCGCCGACCCCCTGCCCCTCCTCACCCGCGCTGGTCTCGCATAAGGTATTTCCACTTCTCGCTCCCTATGAAAATTCTCATCGCCTGCGGCGGCACCGGCGGCCACCTGTTTCCCGGTATCGCCGTCGCGGAATCCCTCCTCACCCAGGGTCACGAACCTCTTCTTCTTATCTCCCAGAAAAAAATCGATTCGCAGGCATCCGCGAAATACCCGCACCTGAAATTCAAGGTCGTCCCGGCGATAGCCAAGCCCCCGACATTTTCCCTGCAAACGCTACCCTTCCTCTGGGCGGTTTTTCAATCCATCCGGCAGTCCAAGCGGATCATCGGGGACTTCGGAGCGGACGCCGTCCTGGGCATGGGCGGCTTCACCTCCCTGCCGCCCGTTTACGCCGGTCACAAGCTGGGCAAAAAGACTTTCATCCACGATTCCAACGCCCGTCCCGGGAAATCGAACATCCTCACCTCCCGCTTCTGTGACAAGGTTTTCATCGGCCTCGCTCCCGCCGCCGCGTTCTTCAGGAAACCGGTCGAACTCACCGGCACCCCCGCCCGCCCGGAAATCCTCAACCTTCCACCCCGCTCGCAGGCAGCCGCGAACTTCGGTCTCGATCCTGATAAGAAAACACTCCTCGTCACAGGCGGATCCCAGGGCGCGCTCGGCCTCAACCGCCTCGTCGCTCAAGCCGCCCCCCTCCTCCCCCCGGATGTCCAGATCCTCCATATCGCCGGCCCGAACGATTTCCCCCGCATCCAGTCGGAAAACCCGAAACGCCGCCCCGGCTACCAGCTTATCGGCTTCTGCGACCAGATGCCATCCGCCTACGCCGCCGCCGATCTTGTGGTCACCCGCTCCGGCGCCTCCACCCTCACGGAAATATCCCTGGCTGGCCTCCCCTCCATCCTCGTTCCCTATCCCTTCGCTGCGGACGATCATCAGACCGCCAACGCGAAAGTCTTTTCCGAAGCCGGAGCCGCGAAACTCATCCAGCAGACCGATCTGACTCCAGAGTCTCTCGCGAAACTCCTTTCCGGCCTCCTCACCGACCCCGGCGAGCTCGAGGCCATGTCCGCCGCCGCGAAATCCCTCGCAGTCCCCGAAGCCCCGGAGAAAGTCACCGCCGCCATCCTCTCCGAGCGCTGATTTCAGCCAGCGGGTCGGAGACCATACCAAATGGAACATTTCCAAATCTACCTCACACGACGCGTCCAGGATCATTTCGGAATTCCGGCGAAAATGATCAAGCCCGATTCCCAGGCGAAAATCCCGGACTCCTGGCACACCCTCTGGCGCATCGACCACCTCACTGCCAACTCGGACGGAAGCCAGCATCTCTTTCTCGTCACCAACGCCACAAGCCTTTTCAGCTTCATCATTCCGCTGAACGACGAGGAGGATTTCAACAAGCTCATCAGCCTCTTCTACCAGCATTGGTTTGATATCGTATTGTTTTCCGGGCTCTTCCCGCCCGTCCCCATCAAGACAGCCACCGAGTATCTCCGCGGTCGGCCGAACTCCCTCATCGGAACCATGAATATGTTCGTCCAACATGCCCTGGACGCGATTCTCGACAAGGGTGAGGGAGTCAAGGAGGCGCATGCCCGCCTTAGGAACATTCCGGTCAACTTCGGGGGAGACTGGATCTTCCCTTCCGAGAAATTCGCCGAGCTTCTGATTGAAAAGCCGCCCTATCCGAACGCACCTCCGGACACGCGATCATCCGCGTTTTTGAACTGAAACTCCGCGGAATACATCCGGGAAACGGAAATCTGGCATTTCTCTCCCTGATCTGATAGAACCCTCCTCCATGTTCTCCGAAACCGACGGCAGCCGAAAGGCGATAGGCGACATTCACGTGTTCCATCACGATGGCCTCTACCACCTCTTCCACCTCGTCCTGCCAAACCACGACTTCATCGCCCACGCCGTCAGCACGGATGCGATCCACTGGCGGCGGGTGCGCAACGCGATCTTCCTGGGTGATCCGGGGAGCTGGGACGACCTCATGCTGTGAACCATGCACGTCTCGCCCGATCCGCATAAAAAAGGCTCCTGGCGCATGTTCTACACCGGGCTCTCCCGTCGTGACCAGGGTATGGTTCAGCGACTCGGGCTTGCCGTGAGTGACGATCTGTATGTCTGGAGAAAGCATCCGGTCCATTGGGAGGACAAGCGTGGCGCGAACGATCCAGACCTTGTGAAATCCGCGCGTGAGCAATCCCTGCGGGAGGAGTGCAACGAGATCACCGCCACCTACGATTCGGAGAGCTGCTACCCCATTTCAGCCGCACCCGAGCACTACGAGTCGGCTCTTTCCGAGGGTCGCCACTGGGTCAGTTTCCGCGATCCGTTCTTCTTCGAGGACAACGGGAGGGGAATCCTGCTGGTCGCCGCAAGGGTCAGAACAGGCCCCGTCGTCCGGCGCGGCTGTGTCGCCATCTACTCGGAGGCCGCCCCGCATCATTTTCACCCGGAGCCACCTCTTCTCCATCCGGGCCTGTATGACGACGTGGAAGTCCCGAACATCGTCGCCATGGATGACGAGCGATATCTCATCGGCAGCATTCGCGAGGATGCGAAGATCCGCTACTGGCATGCGGATTCCGTCTGCTCGGACTGGCGCAGCTACCACGACAACGTCCTCATGCCGCAGGGAAATTACGCCGGGCGCGTCTGCGAGGATGAGAACGGATGGATGCTCTGGTGCTTCTTCGCCATGAACCGCGCCGACCGCACCGCCAACAACCTCATGCCCCCGCCCAAACGTCTCTGCCGCGCGGAGGACGGTGTGCTTTTCCTGAGAACCTTCGAAGGGTTCGATGCCTGGCTGGAGAAAGAGGTTGATCTGAGCGAGCCGACCTTCCTGCTGGGTGAAACGCGCGGGCACCATGTCAGGGAAATCGAAGATGGATGGAATTTGGAAAGCTCTTTCGGTTTCCAGGCGTTTCTCTTCGACGGGCCGCTCGCGGACTTCCGCTTCGATGGCCACCTTTCCATCGACGGGAAAGGGAAGTGCGGCTTCGTGTTCCGGATCGATAGGGACAGCCATGACGGCTACTACCTCTCTCTGGACATGCTGAAAGGGATCGCCCAGCTCCGCTCCTGGGGCACCGCACCGGACACCACGGGGGAACACATGATGAGTTTCACGGCGCTCCAGGCTGGCAACTGGGTGGCGCGCGGGGACTGCGGGGAGGCCTTCTCACTGCTTGTTTTCGGGAGCTACATCGAGCTTTCCATCGCGGGGCGCATCGTCCTCTCCCTGGCCGATCTGGATTTCAAGAAAGGCCATCTCGGCATCTACGCGGATTCGTGCAGCCTGTCCGTCACGGACATCAGCCTGCACCCGATGCGCGAGCCGGAGCAGCGCGATCATCAGCTGGTCGGGGGCTGAGTCTTCAGGCCACCGGTCTCACTTTTCGGAACACAGCGAGGCTACAAACGCTCACGCCAACCGCCAGCCAGCCCAGCCAGTGGAAGTGCAGGAGTTTCCCGTCCGTCCCCTCCGCGACAACAAGTCCACCCACCGCGGCGGTGATCCCGGCGGCGAGATCCCTCGTGCAGGAGATCAGGCTCATATACGCGCCCCGGCGCTCCTGCCGGACAGCCAGGGAAACCGTCGCCTGCACGGGAATGAACCGCCCGCTGGCGAAAATGAAGAACGCCGCCGTGATGATGAGCGCCTGCCACACCTCGCGCGGGCCAGGAGTTCACCAAGGTCAGTATCACTGCGCTCGCACAGGCCACGAGCACCACATAGACGCGCATCCGGCCGTACCGTCCGCCATTTTTCCGAGAACGGGTCCGGTCACAACCGTCACCAGACCACCGACCATGTAGACCAGGAAAAGGTCTGTCTCCGGCATCCCCACGTTATGAACAAGAAATGGCGAGAGATAGGGAATGATCATGAAATGTCCGACCACAGCCATACCCATCAGCAGAATGCCCAGCCATGCGTTGCGATCCCGCAGGAGCTGGAGAAACTCCCCCGGCGTGCGCACCTTTCTCACACCTTCCGCATCCTCCAGGTGACCACGCACCGGGGGCAGGATTTTGAAGAGCAAGACCCACACGAAAGACGCCAATCCCGCGACGACAAGAAACGGTGCCTCCCATTTCCACCACTGCGCCAGCTTCAGCCCGAAGGGAACACCGAGCGCGGCTGCCGCGGAGAACGCGGTCATGATGATCCCCATACCCGCCGCCCGCCGCTCCATCGGCACCACATCGGAAACGATCGCCATGATGGTCGCACCCGCCACACCCCCGAAGGCGCCGCAAATCGCCCGCGAAACCATCAGCATCCCGTAGTCTGCAGCCAACCCGCACGCCAGCGTCCCCACCGCGAAGCCCGCGTAACAAATCAGCAGCAGCTTCCGCCTGTCAAACCGGTCCATGAAAGGAGCCATCGAAAGCCCGACCACCCCCGCCGTAAGTGAAAACGTCGAGATCAGGTTCCCGAACTGTTGCGGGGAGATATCCAGATCCCGCATCAACTGCGGCCCCAACGGCATCATCACCATGAAATCCATGATGTGCGTGAACTGCACCGCCGCCAGCAGCAGCAAAAGCATGCGCTCCGATAAAACCCGTTTCTCCCGCGCAACGCTCACCCCGCGAATCTCATCCCCATTATCCCCGACGCAACGCCGAATCACCACCCCGGCTCAGCCCTTCAAAAGGTCAAACCAAACGTTGGCTTCCTGAGGGCTATGACAATGGTTCCGTTATGATCCCGTAGGCACGGTGGTGTGGAACCGGGGAGCTAATCACTCGCCGGGATCCGGTTCTCCCTCTTGGTTTTGAGTAGGCGGGGATTCTGTGCTTGCTGCCTACGAAGCTCTGCGAAAAGTGAGTCGAGGTCGCCGCCGTGCTCGATCATAATCTCACGCTTTGTCCGCCAGACTTCTTGGATGACTGGATCCGCTTGATGGGTAGGTTGCTCAATTGTATTCATCTCTTAAAAGTTCTTCCGGGGTGCACAATACAGGCAAACATTCCCCAAAGGAAGCGACTTCTTCACGAAGTGCGGCCTGAATGTGTGGATTGGCGATGTGCTTGAAATTCCATGTCACAAGGGAATCCATGCCATGAACGCTAGCAGTCGCGATGTGGATGGCATGAGGACACGTTCGCAGGGACGATACCCGCAGAAAGAAGTCTCTTGGTCAATGCTTCGACACGCGGGGTAATCTCAAGCACCGCAGCTTTGTCGAGAAGTTCGAGACGCTTCGCAGAAACCCCGCTATCTCCGCGCGAGGCTTCGTTAATTGTCTCTTGCGATGTGAAGAGTTCGAAACCCGAACAGCCTCCGTCCCACCAGATCCTGGTGTTGGTCTGCCGGTTCAACTGAACGACATCGCGTGCAGGTCGCGACGTGTAGTAGCTGGGAATCGTTGTCTCAATATATGCTGTTGCCATAGAATATTTCTTAGCAGAACTTCATAAGAATGGAGCGCCGGGTGTAAACTCCCAGTTTAATCAGACGGCTTCCTCGGCGTTGGGATCTCCGACTTGTTCGTTTTCTTTTTGTTTTGATTGGATATGCGCTGATAGCTGAGCAACCAGAAGCGGCGGCTCAGTCCGGTGGATCATCGCGTGACAGTTAGGACAGACTGGCACTAGATCCCTGATTGGATCAATCTCGTATTCGGTTCTAATCGTCCCGATGGGTACCGATGTGGTGAACGTGAATAAATCCATCCCCTAAGCTGCCGTAGACTCTCGCAAAATCGAACCCGCACGCGAAGCACGAATGACCGTGATATGCAATACAAGCTGAACGCGCCTTCGCGCTCCTCTCGTATGCGTTGATCGAAACCTGAAAGCGTGCGCCTTCTGGATACTTCTGTGGAAGTGCCAGCTCTTCGGCTAAAGGAATTACTGCATCGTTGTCACCAGCAAACCACATCCCACCAACTCTTGATAGCGACCTCTTACGCAACTCCGGCGTAAAACCTTCGATCTTCGCTGGTCCAGCACCATCCTCTCCTGACTTCTCCTCCGAATACTTCATCGGGAATGTCATGAGCTGATAATTCTCTTCTTCGACTAGCCGGATATGTTCCCGTGACTGATCATAACCCCGATTCTTTCTGCCCCGTCCATTGGTCCTCCACTCCTCGGAAAGGATCATCTCTGTCTTACCTTGGGTAAATCGATCCCACGCTCCGAAAAGTATCAAACGCTCCGACTCATTGATGAACGACCAACTCCAGTTCCAGTTCCTACAAGTTGCGCCCTGCGACTCTATAAACTGCTTGCGATTCATTTTATTTCTTTACCGAACAGGTTGTTCTGTCTCCCCACAGAGAAAAGTATCGGGATTATTCCGTCGAGGCGGAAATGGGACGGCATGGGGAAGCGTTGGTTTCCAATGGGTTGCGGAGATGGCATGGAAAACCTTTCCATTCGGATACCCGGGAGATCGGCGCTTGCAAACTTTTCCGATATCCGGTCGTTCCCTTGCCAACGTCCCGTCCCACATGTTCCCCTGACCCGCGAAACCTGCAAATCCCCCTCGCGAAACACCGAAAGCCTCCCGCAAACTTACAAATCCCCTTCGGAGTTTTCCGAACGCCTCCCGCAAAGTTGCAATGCCCCTTCGGAAAATCCCGAATGCCTCCTGCAACTTTGCAAACGCCCTTCGGAGTTTTACCAAGCCCTCCTGCAAACTTGCATATGCCTTCCGGAGTTTTGCGAACCCCCTCTGCAAACTTGCAGATGCCGTTCAGGGTTTTCATAGACCTTCCTGCAAAAAAAGCCCGCCCCCATTTGCAACTTGGCCGACACACTGCTTACCGATAGCCGAAATTAACACTATGATCGCTATAGAACGTTTATTTGAAAACCACCTCGCCAATATGGAAATCAGCTCGGAAGAGCTCCGCCAGTGCAGTGAGGACGCACATCGGCAAGCTCAAGGCCATGCCCGCCCTCCCGGCGGACCTTCTCGCGCTTCTCGCCCCCACCGAGGCCGCATTCGATGCCTTTGATGGCGCACTCTCCGCCCGCACCACTCTCCAGGCCGTCCAGAGCGGCGGCACCATCACCAAGGACGAAGCCGGTCCAGCTTTTCCGCACCACCGTCCGCCAGCGCGAAGGCCGGGTGCGCGATACCTTCCCGAAAGGCAGCGCGCCCTACATCGAGTTCTATCCCGGCGGCCTTACGGAGGACGGCCGCGCCGCGCCTCGGCCAGATCCCCGGCCTGCTCAGCCGCCTCATCGCCGCCGCCACCAGATACCAGGCGGAGCTCGGCCCCGAGCTGCTCGCGGAATTCACGACCCTTAAAACCACTTTCGACAACGCCCGCGAGGAACAGGTGGAGGCGAAGGGCGATCTCGCCCAGGCCCGCGCCGCGCTCGCCACCGCCCGCACCACCCTGGAGATGCAGCTTGGCGGGAACATCCTCGCCATCGCCGCCCACCACCTCGGCAGCCCCGCCCGCGCGGTGGATTATTTCAACCAGTCCCTCCTCGAAGACCCCACCCGCAGCAACGACGAGACTCCTCAGTAAGGAAGCGCCGTCTTTCAGGTGTCGCGGGAGTTTTGGGTTTGAAAACCACCGATCAAGCCGTTACCCTGCCCTGATGGAAACTTTCATGGGAAGAACGGTCGAGGAATGCGTCTCCGAGATGCTTTTCCATCCCTCGCAATCAAAGCGCTTTCTCAAGTTTTCGGACGATTCTGATATGCCCTCTAGGAAAGAGATCTGGACACCAAGCTTACCGTCCCCCCATCTGATCATCCCAGTTTCTCCGCGAGATCCTCCAGGGGATAGCTCCATATCTCGCTGAGTGTCGGGTGATACCAGTGGACTTTCAGAAGGCTCCGCCGGTGTGGCGCCGAGGGTGATGGCCACGGCCATCGACTGGATGAGTTCCCCCGCGTCCTTACCCACACATTCCGCACCGATCACCTTTCCGGTGGAAATATCCGCCCAGACTTTCACATATCCGTATCTCGCCTCCATGAGGATGGATTTCCCGTGGTCGTCGAAGGGATAGTCCGCTGAAACCAGATTCAGGCCCCGCTCCACAGCCTCTTCCATGGAAACTCCCGCCGATGCCACCTGGGGATCCGTGAAAACGACCGCGGTTTTCAAATCATAGTTCACCGGCTCCGGAGATTTTCCCGAAGCATGGTTCGCGGCGACCTCGCCTTGCATGATGGCTAGATGGACGATTTCGTAAGGCCCGGCGACATCCCCGGCCGCGTAGACACGCGGGTTTCCGGTCTGCTGCATCTCATCGACCATGATATGTCCCGAGGGTTTCGTTCTGACTCCGGCCTTTTCGAGATCCAGGTGACCGGAGTTCGGCTTCCGCCCCAGCGCGTTGAAAAGATGCGCCGCGCGGACTTCGCGGGAAGCGCCGTCTTTCTTAAACCGAACAACGAAGTGCTCACCATCCTTCGCGACGGACTCCAGCTCGGTACCGGTGTGGAGGTCTATCCCCTCGTCCCGAAAAGCCTTTTCGACGACTCCGGAAGCCGCTTCGGAAGCCTCCTTCAGAATCCGCGCGCTGCGCTGCACCTGTGTCACTCTCGTCCCGACCCGGTTCAGAAACTGCGCCAGCTCGCAAGCTACGATCCCCCCGCCAAGGACGATCACGGACTCGGGGAGAAAATCGAGATCCAGAACATCGTCGCTCGTCCAGTGGGGCGTTTCCCGCAGCCCCGGCACATCGGGTGTGTTTATCACCGAGCCTGTCGCGATGACAAAATGGTCGGCCGTAACCGTTTCCCCGCTTTCCGCGAGCTTCACCGTCCTTTCATCCACGAACACCGCCCTGTCCCTGATCAAGTGGAAACGCTCCGAATGCAGCTGCTCTCTCCGGTAGGACGCGAAATCCTCCACAGTGGCCAGCTTCCGCCGATGGATCGCCTCCATGTCCGCGTCCGCCTTGGGAATCACCAGGCCGAAATCCGCTCCGTTCTTCGCGAGATGCAGAACCTCGGCGGAATAGATGAGCGTTTTCGAAGGCATGCAGCCCCTCAGTATGCACAACCCGCCCAGTTTCCCGCCATCCTCGATGATCGCCACATTTTCGAAAGTCTCCCTCGCCGTCCGGGCCGCGGCGTACCCCGCGCTGCCCCCACCGATCACCACGAAATCATAATGCCGTTCCTTCATAGGCAGGCAATGTATCCGCCCGGGGCAATCTGACAACCTGTGGGAGAGGCTTTTCCGATGAGCCGTGGGCATTGACGAAACGACTCCGCTTATCACCGAATTCCAGGGTGATATTTCGAAACTTGAATCTTGGCAGAAACGCGGGGGAGTTTACACCATGGCCGTGCTCACTCTAGGAATACTCGGCTCCGGCTCCGGCTCGAACATGGGTGCGATTCTGGAGGCGATAGGCAAGGGGAGGCTGAATGCGAGGATCGCCATCGTCCTTTCGGACAATCCGCAGGGCTATATTCTTCGAAGGGCGGCGGATCATGGCATTCCCTCCGGTCTGATCGACTGCACCCCGCACAGAACGAAATTTCCCGAGGCGGCGCAGGAGGACACGGCACGGAGGTTGAAAGACGCCGGAGTGAACCTGGTGTGTCTCGCCGGATTCATGCGGCTCGTGAAAAAACCTCTGCTCGATGCCTTTCCCTCAAGAATTCTCAACATCCATCCGTCCCTGCTCCCCGCTTTTCCAGGCATCGAAGCATGGAAGCAGGCGTTGGCCGCGGGCGTTTCCGAGACAGGGGTCACCGTGCATCTTGTCGATTCCGGGATGGATACCGGGCCTGTGATCCTTCAGAAATCCGTGCCAATACTTCCCTACGACACACCCCGTTCACTCCACGAGCGGATACAGCTTGTCGAACACGATCTCTATCCCGAGGCCATCACCACTTACGCAAGACAACTCGAACCATGAATTCCTCCGCTCTCGAACCGCTGTCCCGCCACCTGGGCAATACCGTGATCGGTGCGGAGAAGCCCGTTCGGCTGCTTCTCACAGCGCTGCTTGCGAACGGCCATGTGCTCGTGGAAGGCGCTCCGGGCATAGGGAAAACGACTCTCGCCCACACCCTCGCAAGCTCGATGGGAGGGATTTTCAAGCGGGTGCAGTTCACACCCGATCTTCTTCCAGCTGATCTCACCGGATACAATCTCTTCCGCTCCGACAAGGGAACGTTCGAGTTCATCCAGGGTCCGGTCTTCGCGAACTGCCTGCTGGCCGATGAGATCAACCGCACCTCGCCCCGGGTTCAGTCCGCCCTGCTGGAGAGCATGAACGAGGGGCGCGTCACGATCGACGGGGTCACCTATGATCTGCCTCGCCCGTTTATCGTGATCGCCACGCAGAACGCGGGGAACGGCACCGGAACATTCCCTTTGCCTGAGCCGCAACTCGACCGCTTCCTTCTCTCACTGGAAATGTCCCTCCCGGATGCCGCCACCCAGGCGGAGATAATCCTCGCTCACGCGGGGAGGCACCTGGAGACGGAGACGGCTCCGGACTTCGGTCTCAGTCCGGAGATCATTGTGGCTTTGCAGAAAGGAGCGTCTTCCGTCCCGGTCTCCCCGGCCATCGCGCGTTATATCACGGATCTGTGCGAGACCCTTCGCAAGCTCACGGGATCGGATCAGAGCGTTTCCGTGCGCGCGTCGCTGGCGATCCTCAAAGCCGCGCGCGCCAACGCGTATCTGGAATCCGCCCCAGCTGTCTATCCCGACCATGTGCAGACGATATTCCCCGCGGTCATGCGCCACCGGATACTGGCCGATCAGGATTTCGATCCGGTGGAAATGACGACCATGGCTCTCTCGAAAACAGAGGTTCCCTAGTGTCGCGTTAGACTTAGAGTGACGGATGACACGTTCAACCCCAACCGGGGTTGTGCATTTCAGCCCGGGGTTGCCGGAGAGCAACGGAGGCTACCCCGGGATACCGCCCGCCCGAATATGCAACCCCAACCGGGGTTGAGTCCAGACCGTCACCTGCCCCGCGCATTGACGCAACACCTTTGGCGTTGTGGGATTCCGGATGGCTATACCCGGGGTAGGCTCCGCGAAGCTCCGCCAACCCCGGGCTGAATTACGCAAGCCCTTCGGGCTAGGCAAGACCGGAGCGGTAGCACCCTCCATCCGTCATTTTGGATTTTACGCGACACTGGTGTTCCGAAAAGCGCAATTTGACGGATAGTGTATCCGGGTGTGGAAAAAAGATCGGCACGGGTGCCACGTGCGAATCCCAGCGGGATTCCAGCATGTAGCCGGGGGTCGAGCTCAGCGAGCACCCCCGGAATCCGTCCGGCAGGAGACGCATCCCGGCAGGGATGCCAGCGGCCCGCTTCGATCCCTGCCGGGATCGCAAGAATCATGTGCACAGATCCGGGGGGCACCGCTGCGCTCGACCCCCGGCTACAGGCTGTTATCCCTCCGGGATGGCAGGACAACCGGGCAGGAGGTATCATGCCGCAATCGCAAGGTCAGCCGTTTGCTATCCTCCACCCATCCATCGGTTTAGATTTTACGAGACACTAGCTGTAGAACCGGCATCGGAGGGGGCTGTATGATGTTCATCGCCGGATTCATTCAAGGCCTCTCGCGGCGATCTCGTCCTCATCCCAGCCGAGGTAGTGGCCAAGTTCGTGAAGATAGGTGGTGCCTACCTCGTCAAGGAAATCCTGCTCGTCGCCCTCCGTGTAGTCCCAGAGATTTCCCACGAAAAGGCGGATGCGGGGCATCGCGTCCGGGCCTGGCTCCTCAATAAGGGAGGCTCCCTCGAACAGACCGAGAATTCCTTCCTCAAGGCCCTCCGATTCATCCGGTTCCGCCTCGAAGGAAACCGCGCACTCGGAAGCTTTTTCGGCGATTTCCGGTGGGAGGACGCCCGTGATCATCCTCACCTCGGATGCGGCCAGCTCTGACAGGTCTTCGGTTTTCATGGTCTGGTAGTCCTCCGATCAGCCGTTCGCTACCGAAAATAACCCGCGACGGAAACTTCCGTGACGGGCGCTTCGCAGTTCCGGGGGAACAGGATGATTACTCGGTTTCGGCAGGAGTCTCCTTTGGCAACTCCTTCTCCCGGGCTTTCGCATCCTCGGCGGCTGCAGCCTCCACCTTCTTCCGAACCGCTTCCGCGACAGGATCGAGTTCCTTCTCAGGCTCCTCGACCTTCATCTCCGGAATCGGATCAAGGGTGGGGATCTCGGTGTTCACGGGCGCATCCGGATCAATGATCGTAGGGATGGATCCATCCGGAGGGAGGCCACCGGCGTCGATCACCGGAAGAGGCTCGATAGGGCCACCACCGGGAAGCGGGGGATAGACCTGGTATCCGCCATCAAGTGGGAGCAGATCCGGAATGGGAGTGGTGTCCGGAGTGGAGACCATGACCGCCGGGACATAGCCCACCTCGCCGCTGTCCAATTCCACTTTCACGTAGGTCGAGTCCATTTCGATGATTTTCATCTGCGTTCCCAGATCGATGACCTTGTCGGCGTCCTCGGTTCCCTTGGGCTTGTTCTTGTAGAATGCCGTATTGGGTATGTTGGCGCTCACGAACTGGCCGGGGGAAAGTTCCGGGCCGTAGCTGGCGCTGGCGGGTCTGATACTGGTGCCGGGCGGACGGAGCGGATCGAAGCTACTGCTGGTCACCGGAGAGTTCATCGTGTCACAAGCTGCAAGGGCAACCGCGACCGGAATCACCGCGTAGGGGGAAAGTTTCATAACGTGAACATGCTGTCATCGCATTTCCGCGCGGTCAATGTGATTCCTCTTCTGAAATCAGAGACGCTTCACCACAACCTCCACATTCATGACACACTCCGCGTTCCCTTTGAAGGAGCCGTGTATGGGAGCCACATCCTCGTAATCCCTGCCCACCGCGATTTTCACGTAACGGTCGTCCGCGAGAACGGCGTTTGTGGGATCGAATCCTATCCAGCCGGTATCGGGCAGATATACCTCGCACCAGGCATGGGAAGCCTGAGCACCCACCAGATCGTTTCCTTCGCCGGTATGGATATATCCCGAGGCATATCTGGCCGGTATGCCCAGGCTTCTGCACATCCCCAGCATCACGTGTGCGAAATCCTGGCAGACACCCGTCCGCAACTCGAATGCCTGCTCGAGATGGGTCTTCGCATCCGTGGTTCCGGGTTCGTAGGAAAATTCCGAATTGATCCAGCGCATGATCGCGGCGGCCTTCTCGAAAACGGCCGTCTCCGAATGGGAGACATCGACGGCCTGTTTCCATATCTCCGGGCTGGTCGAGACCCACCGGCTTTCCTGAAGGTATTCCCAGCATCTGTCCTTGATATCCGGGGCGTCGAAAAACTCCATTCCTCCGGAGTATCCTTCATTCGGGATGAAAAGCGGCAGGTTGATCACCTTGAGAAGACTTTCCACGACCATGCGCTGATGCTGGACTCCGATCTCATAAACGTGGGTGATGTTTCCGAAGAGATCCGAGAAACGTATCAGCCGGGTGGCGGGAAGGACTTTGATGACGCTGCTCAGAGTTCTCTGAAAAAGGAAGTTCCGCGGCTCCAGGTGAACCGTGTTCGCGTTTCCGACAATCCACGCGTCGTATTCGAACTCCGTCCTGTGTCTGACGGAGAATTTCGATCCCTCGGTCTGCCCGGCACCTTCCGTCACGATGACTGCTGCTGCTGCAAGGGTTGGTTTTCCGGCTCCGGTGGCTTGATTTTCAGCGGAGCCTCTTCAACGGGCAGCTTGTCGATGCTGTTCGGAAGGAGGACGTAGGTTTCGAAAACTTCCTCCGCGATCTTGTTGAGAGTCGCCTGGACGCCGTCGAGGAACTTGTGGAGACCGGCCTTGAGAACGTCCGAGGTATCGCCGTAGGTGAGGGAGCAAAGCATCTTTCCGGTCTCGCGTTCCGCCTCGCTGGAAAAGGTGCCCCTGGGAGTGCTGGAGATACGGTGCAGCGCGGCATCGATCTGGCCGATGCAGTAGCGGACGGAGCGGGGGAAATCCGGTGAGAAAAGCAGGAATTCCATGACGGTGCGCGCGTTGATCTCCAGACCGGTGGCCCGGAATGCGCCCATCGCGCTGCAAGAGCTGAGGATGGCCGACCAATGGAGCACGCCGGAGGACGTCATATCGATTCCCTTGGCTCCTTTCGGAAAATAGGTGGAGATGTCCAGGAAGCGGGTCGTCTTGTCCGCGCGTTCGAGATAGCGTCCCAGCGTTTTGAAATCCCAGACGGCATCCCGGGCGGTGGTGGAGGAGGAAATCCCCAGAACCGTCATCGAGGATCGGCGGACCTTTTCATAGAAACGCGGCGGATTTTCCTCCAGCAGTGTCAGGGCGGTGTCCGAAGTGGTGAAAAGATAGAGCGCGTTCAGCTCCTCCCAGAGTTCATCGGAGATCTGGTCGCGTATGGTACGTGCGTTCTCGCGGGCCAGGGCGATGCAGGAGAAGATGCTGTTCGGGTTCCGGGTGTCCTCGGTGAGGAAGCTGATGACGTTGTCGCTGGACGCCTCGTCGTAGAGCTCGCTGAAGGCGGACTCGTCGCCGGTGCTCAGAATGATGGGTTTCCAGAATCCGCTGAGGCGCTCGCTGTCGAGGCTCTCGAAATCCAGCAGAAGCTGTTCGTTGACGTCGATGAGACGCGCCAGGTTGTCGGCACGTTCGACATACCTCATCATCCAGTAAAGTGTGTTGGCTACTCGGGAAAGCATTGGGTAGGGTTATTGCGGAATTATTTGAGCACCCATGTGTCCTTGCTGCCGCCTCCTTGAGAGGAATTGACGACAAGGGAGCCTTTTGTCAGTGCGACGCGGGTGAGGCCGCCGGGAACGATCTTCACGTCCTCCCCGTTGATGATGTAGGGGCGGAGATCGATGTGGCGACCTTCCATCGCGCCCTCGCACCATGTGGGTGACTGGGATAGGGAGATGACCGGCTGGGCGATGTAATTGCGCGGATCCGCCTTGATCAGTTCGCGGAATTTCTCGATCTCCTCCTTGGAGGCGGTTCGGACCCATAAGCATACCGTAGCCGCCGGATTCATTGGCGGCTTTCACCACCAGCTCCGGGAGGTTTTTCATCACATAGTTCATGTCCTTCTCCTCGGAGGGCAGGTAGGTGGGGACGTTCGGCAGGAGGGGCTTCTGACCTAGGTAGTATTCGATCATCTTCGGGACGAAGTAGTAGATCACCTTGTCATCCGCGATGCCTGTGCCGACCGCGTTGGCGAGCGCGATGTTCCCCGCCATGTAGGCGTTCATCAGTCCGGGGACACCGAGGACGGAGTCCTTGCGGAAAACGATAGGGTCGATGAAGTCATCATCGATGCGGCGATAGATGACATCGACACGGACGAGCCCCTTGGTGGTGCGCATGTAGACGAAGTTCTCCATCACCACGAGGTCGCGCCCCTCGACGATCTCTATGCCCATTTTCCGGGCCAGGTAGCAGTGCTCGAAATAGGCGCTGTTGAAGCAGCCGGGGGTGAGCAGGACGCAGACCGGCTCCCCCTCGCGACGCGGAGAGATGTGGTGGAGCATTTTCACCAGATCGCGCGGGTAGGAATCCACGGGGCGGACGCCGAGCGAGTCGAAGAGAGCGGGGAAGGCGCGCTTCAGGGCGTTGCGGTTCTCGAGGAGATAGGAGGCTCCCGAAGGGCATCGGGCGTTGTCCTCGAGGACATAATAGGTGCCGTCCGCACCCCTGATCAGATCGCTGCCGCAGATGTGGATGTAGATGTCCTTTGGCACGTCCACTCCGCGGAACTCCTTGCGGAAGCTCTTCGCCTCCTCGATATAGAAACGCGGGATCACCCCGTCCTTCAGGATTTCCTGGTCGTGATAGATGTCGTTCAGGAAAAGGTTCAGCGCCGTGATCCGCTGCGTGAGACCCGCCTCCAGCAGCTCCCACTCGTCCGCCGGAATGACGCGGGGGACGGGATCGAAAGGGAAGATGCGCTCGGAACCCTTGTCATCGTGGTAGACGTTGAAGGTGATCCCCTGCCGCATGAAGTACAGCTCGCTTGTCGCTTTTCGCGAAAGGAAGTCGTTTTTCCGGATCTGTTGGAACTTTCCGTGGAGTGGTTCACAGTGTTTCCTGACCTTGCCGTCAGGGGAAAACATCTCGTCGTAGAAATTGTCGGCGGTGTAGCCTTTGAACATGGATAAAGGGTTTGCGGTCTCCGGGGAGCCTAGCAGCCCATGCGCCAAAACCCCAAAGGTATTTCAAAACTTTTTCGCGACACTGAAATCATCGGTGGTCACGCAGCCCCCTCCATATGGGGCGCCAAGACGCTCGCACACGTCCGTTTCGGGAAACACCCGCACGCTGGTCTGCCTTTTGTCGGCCTTTCCCATCATCCAGCCTATGCCCATCCCGCAGAGGGCCAGGAGCGAAAGCGAGCCTATGGTCACGAGGGCGAGCCGCAGGGATTGGCCGCTGTCCACCGGCGCCTCCCTGAGCTTGAACCATTCGCTCGTTCCGGCCGTGATCTCCGTCACAAGCTTCTCGATATAGACTTGCGGGGACTCCTCCTCACCCATGTCGTAGAGGGCGGTGGAAATGATTTCCACGAGTGTGAAGGCGGGCATGCCCTCGTGTTCGGTCTCCATACCCTCGGTCGTGGAGAGCTGGCGTCCGAACCCTATGTTCATCGTGTCGGACTCGAAGACGATCACGATCCCGCCGCCTTGCGGCAGCCATTCCTGCTGGAGCTGCGAAGCCAGGTCCGAGGCTGTGGTGGAGATGAGCGCCCGCTCCAGGACGACGAACATGCGGAACCCGTGATCCCGCTCCAGATCCTGCAGCATGCGGATGATACGGCGGGAGGCCTCCGGATACTGGCGCATCACCTCGCTCTCATCGGAAAAGCCAGTGGCAGGGGGAGGGGGCAGATCCGAATCAGGCAGACGCTGCGCCGGAATAATCCCCCCGAGCAAAACAGATAGAAGAAAGACCAGCAAGGAACGTGTCACTGCGATGAGTTTCCAGATCCCGGGCTTGTTTTCAATACGGAAAACGGAAGACCGTGCGGTCGGGCTGTTCCGGGATCGTTCGCCATTTCAAACTTCCATGGCGAGCGCGAGGCAGCCATAACCCGTTCCATGCGCGTCCTCGCAATCGATCCCGCCATCCGCAATACCGGTTACGCGATCCTTGAAGGCGAGCCTTCCAAGCCTACCGTGCTCACCTACGACGTGATCTCCGTTCCGAAAAAGATCATCCAGTCCGGAGCCCTTTCAGCTGTCCGGTCCCACCTCGTGAATCTCATCACACAATACCAGCCCGATGAGATCGCGGTGGAAGGGATCATTTTCGTGCAGTCCCACCGCACTGCCATCTCAATGGGAGCAGCCCGTGCCGCCGCGCTCATCGCCGCTGCCGACCACGGGCTTCCGGTTTACGAATACTCTCCGAAAAAAGTGAAGATGGCGGTCGTCGGGAAAGGCACGGCGGACAAGGCGCAGGTCGCCTTCATGGTGCGCGCGATCCTCGGCCTCGCCGAGACCCCACCGCCTGATGCGGCGGATGCGCTGGCCATAGCCATGGCACACCTCCAGGCGTCCGATCCGCTCCGGGCAAAGCTGCTGGAACGGAGGTTGGTTTGATCTCAGGTCAAAGTTGAATACGTTTCCCCATGACCGATTGGAACGAACGCTACCTCGCTGGTGACATCCCGTGGGAAAAGGGAGTCCCGCCCCGCCGCTGCTGGAGCTTTTGGAGAAGGGGCGTGAAGAAATCTGGGGAAGTGGAACCGTGCTTGTCCCCGGTTGTGGAACCGGGCATGACGTCCGTGCGCTTTCTGCGAAAGGGCTGAAAGTGCTGGGTCTCGATCTTGCCCAAGAGGCGATAGGGAAAGCCCGCTCCTTCCCCGTTGCTGGCAATGAGGAATACGAGCTTGGCGATTTCCTGAGCTCTGGTTGGCGGATGGGGAAACAATTTTCCGCCATCTGGGAGCATACCTGCTATTGCGCCATCAATCCCTCCCGCAGGCCCGACTACGCGGAATCCTGTTCCACATTGATCGAGCCGGGAGGGCATCTCGTCGGCGTGTTTTTCCTGACTCCGAACAAACCCGGCGAGGAAGACCAGGGGCCGCCCTTCAATGCGAGCGTCGAGGAGCTCGACGAACGCTTCGCCCCGTGGTTCGAGAGGGTTGACTCATGGGTGCCGGAAAAATCCTACCCCGGCCGCGAGGGAGACGAGTGGCTGGCGATCTACCGGAGAAAATGATTGCCCACCCCTCCCGGGTGCCGACATTCTCGATCCAATGAGGTGTTCCATGCTATCCGTTCTCACCGCCATTCTTGCCGGTTGCGCGCAGGTCGTGCCGGAGCCGGCTCCCGCTCCACCGGGTATGCCGCTTGATCAGGAATTTGCGCCGGTGGCGGATGACAGGGCGATCACCCGGAATTTTCCCTCTCCTTGAAATGGCTTCCCCGGAAATCCGCCCTCTACCCGGTCTTCTTTCCTACGCGGACGGGCTGGAGCTTCAGGAAAAAACCGTCGCAAGGATCCTCTCCGGTGTGGAGACCGACACGGTCTTCCTCCTGGAGCACGAACCTGTTTACACTATAGGCCGGCTCCGCGACCAGTCCTCCCTCCGCGCCGCCACCACCCTCCCCCATCCAGTTTTCGAGACAAACCGCGGAGGCCAGGCCACCTACCACGGGCCTGGTCAGCTCGTCGGCTACCCCATCCTGGATCTCAACATGCGCGGCCGCGATCTCCACCTCCACCTCCGCCTGATCGAGGACGCGCTGATCGCCGCATGTGGTGATCTGGGAATCCAGGCAGGTCGACGCGATGGGATGACCGGCGTCTGGTGCGGGGAGAGAAAACTCGCCTCCATAGGGGTGGGCGTGCGGAAATGGATCTCCATGCACGGCTTCGCGATGAACGTCACACGTGAATCCTTACCGCCTTTCCTGTCTATCACCCCCTGTGGTCTGGATGGGGTGAGCATGACCTGTCTCGATTCTGAAAGCGAATCACCGGTGACCATGGAGCTTGCGACAGAGGCGATTGCAAAGAGGTTGGAAGAGAAATTCGCGTCACTGTGACGCTAGGGCTGATCCGCTGACAGGTTCTATTTCCAACAAATCTCCGCTTGCCCGGCGGCCCGGGGTGTGGAAGATATTAGGGATGTATTTCTCCGCTAACACCCGTCGATCCCCATCCGGGTTCACACTTGTCGAGTTGCTTGTCGTCATAACAATGATCGTGGTTCTCGTGGCCATCGGAGTTGGCGCCATTTTCAAATTCCGCGGAGCCGGCGAGAAAATTAAAACCGGGAACAATCTCAGGCAAATCCAGCTCGCTAACATTTCCTATTCGGCGGATAATAATGGAAAATTCGTTCCCATATACGGCACCGACAGCGATGGGAACATATCAAAGTGGCCTGAGAACAAGGAGCTACTCTCCTTGCTCTTCAGTGAGTCCCACGCCGTCCTGGCAAACGGCAACGTCAATCCCAAGGTGCCGGAAGGTTTTTTCGACAAAGACTATGTGAAGGCGGCTGGAAGCACGTTTTCGCAGAATTTCTTCGGAGGCCCCTTTGGCTATAACCACACCACTGAGCTGGCCGCGACTGGGGTGGGCTGGGGTAGCAAGGGTTCCTCCGGCGGTGCCCGGTTGTCCAGGATCAAAGATCCGTCGAGAACCATGGCTTTTGCACTCTGCACCAACTGGATTCTTAGATATGGTGCTAGATTTAACTATCTCACAACACCAGTTGAGGGAGTCAATGAGGCCGGAATGCTGAGATATTCTTACTCCGGCAGGGTTCCGGTGGTGTTCTACGATGGTCATCTCGAATTCCTGTCGTCGTCGGATATAAGGAAATTTGATTCCAATGGCGGGGAAAGCCATCCGTTCTGGGATGGAACGGCTGGTCCCTTAAGCCGGATCAGCCGCATCGGGAACCGTTTTAGCCGGGACTTTTGAATCATCGTCCGGGGATACCCCTCGGCTTACGTTTCTACTATTGCACCTTCGGATTACATGGGGGCTTTGTGAACAAACATCGTAGCCCCTATCCTCCACAACTTCGATCAGGTTGCCAAAATTGGTGAGGGTAAAACTGTTTCCAGTGGTTCGGGAAAACTTTCCCTCAAACTCCGCGTATGAATTTTTCCATGCTCCGCACCACACTCTTCCTGTTAGCCACGCTTCCGCTGCTCCACGCCCAGGACATCACCCTTGCCCCCGGCGGGGAAATCTCCACCCCGCAGGCCGCGATGGAAGCCGCCCGCGCTGCGAAAAAGCCCGTCCGCATCATCGTTTCCGAGGGCACCTACATCCTCCCGGAAGCCCTCACCTTCGGCGCCGAGGATTCACAAACCACATGGCAGGCCGCCCCCGGCACGAAGCCGGTCTTCAGCGGCGGGCGGAAGATCACCGCATGGGAAAAGACCCCGGAAGGCCTGTGGAAAGCCGATCTCCCCGAAGTTCGTGAGGGGAAACGCAACTTCGACCAACTCTGGGTAAACGGCCGCCGCGCCACCCGCGCCCGCACCCCGAACAAAGGCTTCTTCAACCTCACCGGCCCCGCATGGAAAGGCGTTTTCCCAGGAGTTGAGGACGTCAACAACCGCACCTTCTCCCTTTTCCCCGAGCAATACCCCATCCTCAAAGACATCCCGAAAGAGCAACGCGACGGCGCACTCATCACCGTCACCAAGAAGTCGGACCGTCAGCCAGTGCCGCATCGAAAAGCTCGATGACGCCACCCACTCCGTCCTCATTAAATCGCGCGCGACCTATCCCTTCACCACCGAGCAGGGAAAGCCCCGCTACTTCATCGAAAACATCCGCTCCGCCCTCGATTCGCCCGGCGAGTGGTTCCTAGACCACAAGGCCGGCGTCCTCCTCTACCAACCCATGCCCGGCGAAGAGATCGGAAAAACCGAAGCCATCATCCCCGTTTCCGAAAAGTTCGCCACCATCGATGGCGCGAAGGACATCCGCTTCGAGGGCATCGCCTTCCGCCACGCAGCCCATCCCTATCCGGAAAAAGGCCTCTTCGACAGGCAGGCCGCCGTATCCGTCGGCGGCGCCATCGAGATCGCGAACTCCTCCGGCATCGATTTCCAGAACTGCGAGATCTCCCGCATCGGCAGCTACGCCATCTATTATAAAAACGGCAGCTCGGACTCCTCCGTCACCCGCTGCCTCATTGAGGATCTAGGCGGCGGCGGAGTTCGCATCGGAGAGGCCAGACCGTCCCGCCGATGAAAACGTCACCCGGAACATCACCGTCGAAAACACCATCATGCGCCACGGCGGGATCATGCACCCCAGCGCCTGCGGCGTCTTCCTCGCCCACGCCAGGGGCTGCCGCATAAGCAACTGCGATATAGGCGATTTCCTCTATACCGGCGTCAGCTTCGGCTGGAACTGGGGCTACGGAGAAAGCGTTTGCCGCGACAACATCCTTGAGAACAACCACATCCACCACATCGGCTGGGCCTACCTCAGCGACATGGGCGGCGTCTATAACCTCGGCGCCGCCCCCGGCACCGTCATCCGCGGCAACCACATCCACCACGTCGCCAGCAACCACTACGGCGGCTGGGGCCTTTACACAGACGAGGGCAGCGCCAACGTCCTCATGGAAAACAACCTCGTCCACGACACCAGCGAGGCCGGCTTCCACCAGCACTATGGCTTCCACAACATCGTCAGGAACAACATCTTCGCATTCGGGAAAAACGCCCAGATACAGCGCTCCCGCAACGAGGCTCTCCTCGCCTTCGTCTATGAAAAAAACATCGTCCTCTGGGAGCCCGGTTCCCCCCTGTTAGGGGGCAACGAGCGCAACTGGGCCTTCTTCAAAAACCCTCCGCGCGGCTACCCGAAGGACAACCTCCCCATGCGCCGCAACCTCTACTGGCGCACCGACGGAAAGATGGACGAAAAACTCGCCGAAACATGGACATGGATGGAATGGCAGGCCATGGGCCGCGATAATGGCAGCCTCTTCGCCGATCCCCTTTTCGAAAACGTCGCCGCCCGCGACTTCCGCCTCAAGCCCGGCAGCCCGGCCGAGAAAACCGGCTTCAAACCATGGGATCTCACCACCGCCGGTGTCCGCAAAGACGATCCCGAATGGCTAGCCCTCGCCAAGCAAGGCCACGACTTCCCCAACTGGGACGCCGATGCGAAACCATGGCCCCAGCCCGAATACCGCATCCCGCTCCAGAGCTTCGAAACCACCCCCGTCGGCTCCCTCCCGCTTGAGGGCGCCACCGTCTCCGGTGCCGAGGGCAAAGGCGAATCCATCGGCGTCAGCGATGCCGCCGCCTCTCCCATCCCCCCCGCCGGAAGCGATGCGAAGTCCACCCGCAGCCTCCGCGTGAAAGACTCCCCCGCACTCAGCAAATCCTACCTCCCCATCATCGACATCAGAACCGGGTGGGAGACCGGGACTATCCACGCCACCTTCGATGCCATGGCCGAGCAGGGTGCAAACTGGTTCTTCGAAAGCCGTGCCGGCGGTGAATTCGCCGCCGGCCCCCTTGTCGCTTGGAAAAACGGCAAGCTCTTCGCAGGCAACGGCAGCGGCCGCCCCCTCGCCGACATCCCCGCCGGCGAATGGTTCCGCATCGAGCTCACCGCCACCACCGGCTCCGGCAAATGGTCCGTCAAACTCACCCGCCAGGACGGCACCACCACCGACCACCCCGACCTCCCTAGCAAGCCCACTTGGGACAACGCCGGCTACCTGCTTTTTTCCTCCACCGGCAACAGCGAAGCCTCCTTCTATATCGATAACTTCGCCCTCGACCGCAAAGCGGAGTGACTGAATGCCGGATGGTCGGTCTGATCGACTTCCCGTCCGGAGCCCTCTTCGAACGCCAACGGTGTTCCGTATTTGAGCCCCGGGTTGCCGTAGGGAAACGCAGGCTACCCGGGGTGCAACCGGTTGCCATTTTCCAACGCCAAAGGTGTTGTGTCCATGCCAGGGCAATCCCCGCGCTTGGACGCAAGCCCTACAGGCTTGGAAATTTTCCGGCTGATTCCTTTACTTTGGCAACCCCGGGCTGAAATCCGCAAGCCCGTTGGGCTCGAAAGTCAGAATGATGCTTCACATGACGGCATTTTAACCACGGAGTGGTAAGGGGAATAAAACCCGAACCGGGTGCCGGTGGGAAATACCGGGCGGGTGAAAACGGCGGTTTTATCCGCAGGCCTGGCCTTCACTTGCAATCCCGCGATGGGGCCGGCGCTCTTCGACCAATCGAAGCTGCGCCCGGGCGGCTGAGGTTTCCTAAAGCTCCTTGATGCGGAGATTTTTCCAGCGGACGTCGCATTTTCTGCCGCTGTGGACCTGCATGCCGAAGAAGCCTTCGGGGGTGAAGTCCTTTTCGTCGTTGTCGGTGTAGTCGACGCGCTTTTCGCCGTTGAGCCAGATCTGGATGCGCTTGCCCTCGCAGAGGATGCGGATGTCGTTCCAATCGCCCCATTTCATGAGTTTCTGGCCTTGTTCGGAGAAGGCCTTGCATTGCTCCTTGTCTTTCTTGTCCGGGAAAAGCCAGCCGCGGCGGGATTCATCGAAGAGGCCGGCGGTCCATGCGCGCTTCTTGCCGGGGTCGTGCTCGCACTGGTAGCCGTTGACGCGGCCGTTGCCGTTTTTGGCTTCCTTCTGGAGGGCGCGAAACATCATTCCGGAGTTGCCATCGAGGGAGTCGAATTTCATTTCGAAGCGGAAATCGAAGTCATTGTAGGTTTTCTCGGAGATGAGGAAGGTGTTGCCCTTCACGTCTTTTCCGAATCCAACGACCTCGCCGTCCTCGACCTTGTATTGGCCGTTGCCACCGACGATTTTCCAACCGGTCATTTCCTTGTCCGGGGTGATGTCGGTGAAGCCGGTTTCATCGTTCGGCGCTTCTGCGAGGGACAGCACAGGGAGCAATGCGAGCAGCAGGATTTTTTTCATGAGGTGTGCCGGAAATGGTAGGCGCGGAGAGATGTAGGGAAAGCGTTTTCTGATCCGGGGTCTCGACCTGCCTGAATAGGTGATTCCGCCTGATGCGCCCGGCGGAGACCTTCGTCCACGATCACTGTTCCGCGCCATCGAAGGATCAGCGGCGAAGTGATTTCTCCTATCATAGCAAGCTTGCCCCCCATGGTCATCGCGATAACTTTCCACCAGCCGGCCAGATAATGAACGCGCCCCGTGTCATGGTCATCGAAGAACATTCCCTTGTGAGAAGGGGCGTCGAGGCGATTGCCGCCGAGGCTCTTCCTGGCGCGACAGTCACCGGATGCGGCAATTTTCCCGGATGCAGCCCGGAGGCGGATCTGATCGTGTGCGATTTCCTGGTGGGAGGGGCCAAGGCGACAGGTTTTCTCAAAGCGCTGCGAATGGCGGGCTGCCGCACGCCTGTGCTGGTATTCAGCCTTTCCGCGAACGGCGGGGACGAGGAAGAGAGCGCCCGTGCCGGGGCGGACGCCTTCCTTCCAAAGGGCGCCGGGCCGGCTGAGTTCAGCGTGGCGATGCGGACTCTTTTGGATGGGGGTGGCTGGGCGGAGAGGGCCGTGTTTTCCACCATCCTGCTGATCGATGCCACGCACAGGCTGAGCAAGCGGGAGCAGGAGGTATTCGCCATCCTCGGGCAGGAGGTGCCGGTGGCTGGGCATCAGCGTGAAAACGGTGGAAACTCATCGCGAGAGTATAGAGAACAAACTCGGTATCCATAGCACGACGGAAGTGGGCCTGACCGCGGATTCCTGGACTCCCGCAGTCAACGGAGTCAACAATGTCACCATCATAACCGGCAACCCTGAAACGGCAACCCAACGAACCACCGCCACTATACCCGCCACCGGAACCAAGCTCTTCATCCGCCTCCGCGCGACCAGATAGTCTTCGGGGATCACACGCGCCGACTCGTGATCGTGGCTGCGCCCCGCTACCTGGGGGCTGGGGTCGGGGACGGTTCCGAGTTTGACTATGATGTTCCACACGACTCGAATATCCGGATGAAAATTTCGGCGAGAGTCGCCACAGGGTGACTGGGAGCTGCGGATAACCATTGCGGCAGTCGGGTGCCCCCGGCGCCTCCTTCCAATGTATGTAATCAAACTTGTTTTCAACTTGCAAGGGATGTCAACCCCTCCCAACCTCCACCTGTTCAGATGATTACAAAACTGTATTCGGCGGCGTTGCGGGGGGTGGATGCCCTGGAGGTGGAGGTGGAGGTGAACGCGCGGAATTCGGAGACCCCCGGCGTCATTATCGTCGGCCTTCCCGATGCGGCCGTGCGGGAGAGCTCGCAACGGGTGACGTCCGCGATCATCGCCTCGGCGTTGGAACTGGACCTCGGGATCAAGACGGTGAATCTCGCCCCGGCGGATTTGAAAAAAGAAGGCCCCTCTTTCGACCTTCCCATAGCCCTTGCGATGGTCGGTGCCAGCGGGACGAAAATCCTCGAAACGGATTCCTTCACCGTGGTCGGCGAACTCGGCCTCGATGGAACGGTGCGCCCGGTGAAAGGGGTTCTCTCCATCGCGCTTGAAGCCAGGAAACGTGGGCGCAAATGCATCATCGTTCCTGAGGGAAACGCGCCGGAGGCGGCGGTGATCGAGGGAATAGATGTCATTCCCGTCCGCAGCCTCAGGCAGGCGTGGGATTTCATCAGTGGAGAGAAACGCATCGCGCCCTTCGTGCTGAACCGCCGCGAGTTTTTTGAAAGCCACCGGAACTATCTGGTGGATTTCAACGAGGTGAAAGGCCAGCAACATGTCAAGCGAGCTCTGGAGGTTGGTGCCGCCGGGGGTCACAATCTGCTGATGGTCGGTTCGTCCCGGGACGGGGAAGTCCATGTTAGCCAAACGCATCCCCACGATCATGCCTGACATGACGGAGGACGAGGCTATAGAGACGACCAAGATCCATTCCATTGCCGGGACGCTGGATACGAAACGGGGCTTTCTCACCACGCGCCCCTATCGTGCGCCCCATCACACCATCTCTGACGCCGGGATGCTCGGAGGAGGAACGAATCCCGGTCCCGGCGAGGTCTCGCTTGCCCATCACGGGGTCCTTTTCCTGGACGAACTTCCGGAGTTCCGCAGGCAGACCCTGGAGGTTTTGCGTCAGCCACTGGAGGACGGGAATGTGACGATATCCCGCGCAGCAGGTTCCCTCACATTCCCTGCCCGATTTATTCTTGTCGCGGCAATGAACCCTTGCCCTTGCGGTTTCTACGGAGATTCAAAAAGGCAGTGCAGGTGCTCGGTGCGTCAGATCGAAAACTATCGTCAGAAAATTAGCGGCCCTTTGCTCGACCGCATCGACATCCACGTCGATGTGCCCTTGGTAGATTTCAGGGAACTCACCTCGGATGCCATCACCGGCGAATCATCCACAGTGATCCGCGAACGTGTGGCAGCGGCTCGCGAGATCCAGGTATCCCGTTTCAAATCGGCGAAGCTCACCACCAATGCCGCGATGGGCGCGCGCCAGGTCCGCGAGTGCTGCCAACTCGATGCCGAGGGCAAGGGTTACCTAGAACACGCCATGGAGCAGATGAACTTCTCCGCCCGCGCCCACGACCGTATCCTAAAAGTCTCTCGCACCCTCGCGGATCTTGCCGGAAAAAAGGATATCACCGGGGACGAAGTGCTTGAAGCGATTCAGTTCCGGGCGCTGGACAGGCAGTTGTTTGAATAAACCGTCCCAACCCGCTCAACTCGCCGGTCAATTGTTTTTGTTCAGCTCTTCCCTAAGCAGGATCGTCGGAAGCCGGAAATCTACTCAGCACGCAACCAAAGTAGAATTGCTTTCACGCGACGTGTCACCCTTTTACCCTTCGTCGCTTACCCCGTATCATTCCACACCTCTTTTTAAATTTTTCAGGAAATGTTCAGATGAGACACGTGACTCAAAAAAGAGCGTGGTTCGGATTTTCGATCAGTTTCTAATTTTGTCTCTGTTGAACATAGTCTCTTGCTTTCGGTTCGTACTCGGGGGTCTTGATGCCTATCGTTATAGCTTCTCTGACGGCGTCTTCTATATCGATCCCGCCGTCGAGGACTCTCCATGGAATCCACACGGCGGCTACGCGATTGGCCGATGAGCAGTGCAGGAGGATTGGCTTCTCGGTGGTGTTGAGTAATTCTCGTGCTCGGTCGAAGACTTCGTCGGTGAGTTCCACTGGCTTCGCCCATGGGAGATTGACGTATTCCAGACCTAGCGCTGTGACTGTCGCTTCTTCGTCGAAGTCGGTCATTTCCTCGGGATGGCGCATGTTTATGACGGTTTTCACTCCGGCGTCCTTTGCGATCTGGAAGTCTGCCTCTTGCGGTTGACTGGCAAGGTAGACATCTCCGAATTTGTGGAGCGTGGAAATTTCACCGAGTTCGGAGGGTTCGAGGGTTTCGGTGCTGGTTTCCGTTTTTGTTTCAGCTGCTTTCTCGGACTGGCCGCAACTGTTCAAGATGCAAAGGGAGGGGAGTGCGATTGCCGCGAGGATTGCTGGTTTGAGGAGTCGATTTTTCATGGATAGTTTTTGTGTGGTTTAGAGGTTCCGGATTTGTTGGCGATTGATAGGACGGTGATGCTGGAGGCGAGCATGAGGATGGCGGCGATTACGGGGTGGAGTAGGCCGCTGGCGGCGAAGGCGATGCCGATGAAGTTGTAGATGAGGGTGAATCCCAGAAGGCGGGTGAGTTTTGCTTTCGTAGTGCGGGATAGCTGGAGGGCTGTGGTGATTGCCGAGAAGTCGTGGTGGCTGAGGGTTGCGGATGCAACGGATGAGGCGGCTTGTGCTTCTGATCCCAAAGCGATGGATGCGTGGGCTGCGCGCATGGCTTCGGTGTCGTTGAGGCCATCGCCGATGAGGAGGATCTGCTGTCCGGCGTTTTGTTTTTCACGGACGATTGAGGCTTTTTGTTCTGTTGTCAGGCCGGTGGAGGTTGGGATGCGGGAGGTGAAAATTTCCGGGACGGTGGAGTCTCCTGTTAGGATTTTCACGCGGTAGCCGGAGGCGAGGAGTTGGTCGATGGCTTGGGCGGCACCTTCGCGGGATGTTTCGCGGAAGGTTGCTTGGCCGGTGATTTCTCCATTGAGGACGAAATGGATGGAGCGGGTGTTGTTTTCTTCGGGGAGAAATTCCGGGTGGTGTTCTGCGAGGTAGAGGGAGTTGCAGATGATGAGTGTGTGGGAGGTTTTTCCGGTGGAAAAGTTGGCGCTGATGCCGCGTGCGGGGATGGGGGTGATGTGGAGATTTTGCAGGGTGGCTGGCTCTGCGATTTTCCACAGGGGGCGTGCGATGGGGTGGGTGGAGTAGCGCTGGATGGCGGCGAGCCATGAGCGGATTTCAGTGGGTGCGGAGGTGGTTATTGAAATGTTTTCCAGGGTCAGCGATGAACTGGAGAGAGTGCCGGTTTTGTCGAAGGCTATGGTGTCGATGCTGGCGAGGCGCTCCAGGAAATCGTGGCTGTGGGGGACGATTCCGAGGAGGCGGAGGCGGACGTGGCTGTTGCGGATGGCGAGCGGGATGGCGAGGCCGATTCCACAGGGGCAGGCGACGATGGTGACGGCGAGTCCGTTGAAAAGTGCTTGGGCGGGGCTGCCGATGAATGACCAGACCAAGACGGTGAGGAGGGCGATGAAGACGACGGATGGTATGAAGAAGCGGAGGATTTTTCCTGCGAGTGAGTCAGCGGGCGACTGGCTGGTGCTTTTGCAGGATTCCAGAAGGCGGTCGAGTTCGCGGTCGGTGCCGGAGGAGGTGGTGCGGAGACGGATGGTGCCGTCGAGAACGCGGGATCCGGCGAGGACTTTTGATCCGGGTTGCAGGGGGCTTGGGAATGGTTCGCCGGTGTGGGCGAGTTGCTCGATGAAGGCGTCTCCGCTTTCCATGATGCCGTCTGCGGGGATGATTTCGCCGGGACGGATTTCGAGGATTTGATTGGGCGTGACGCTGGAGATTGGTTCTTCGGTAAGGCCGTTTTCAGAAAAAATTCTGGCGGTGGAGCGGAGGCCGGGGATTTGGTTTTCCAATTGGCTGAAGCGGTCGATCTGAAACCGGGTGACGGCTTGACCGAGGTGGTAGATCGCCAGAAGTATCACGACCACCTCGTAATATATATGGCCGATCCCGGTGAGCGATGAGTAGAGAGACGCACCGAAGCTCCCGAGTATCCCGATGAGGAAAAGCTGCTCCAGCGAGATCCGGGGAACCAAGGAATTTCGAAAAACAGGCGGGGCGGCGAGGATGATTGCGAGGGCGCTGGCGACGGCCAGGATGCCGTGGATTACCGTGCGGGTATTTCCAACGGACGGGGTGATATTGATCGCAAGAGACAGATACATGGAGAGCCCACCGAGGAGGATGAGCACGCCTATGCGGAACCATGAAAAGGTCGGGGCTTCTGCCTTGGCCTTAGCTTCGGGAGCGGGGGAGCATTGGCAACAGCTCATGTGGCTACTCCGGTTTTTCGGCCACAGCTTCCAAGTCGGCGGCTGTCCACGGCGCGTGGTCTTTGAACTGCTCGCGAAGTGTGGCGACTTTTTCTGGAGCTACGGGAGGAGCTGAGTTGCCCCACTCGGAACGGACGTAGGAAAGCACGGCGGCGACTTTCCTGTCGTCGAGAGTCACTCCCTGGGCAGGCATCACGCTGTTCCAGGTTTCACCATTTACGATGATTTCCCCTCCAAGTCCGTGAAGAACTGTTAGAATGATTTTTTGATCGGGGCCATTGACCCAATCGGAACCTGCTAGCGGAGGAAAAGCTCCGGGCAGGCCTTGGCCATTGGCTTGGTGGCAGGCGGCGCAAACGGTGGTGTAAATGGTTTTTCCCTCCGCTATGAGTGTTGCGGGATCGTTTGACTGGGATGCGGGCGGTGTGTTTTCACCCCCATCTTCTGGCACAAGTGTGCGCGTGTATCCTTCGTTGTATTCATTCCATTGGAAGCCTCCCGATGCGACGAGCAGATACCAGATTCCCCAAATGCAGAGCGGGGCATAGATGAGGTGGACGAGCCACCACGGGGCGCGGCGGATCATTTCAATGGGTTCTTTTTTTTCCCGCATGAGGACACCGTGGACTGCACGTGTGTCGAGGTCTTCGCCGGGTTCGTTTCCAGGTTTCATGTGTTTACTCGGCTGTGGATTCTACCCGGGCCGCTGCGGCTTCCGGAATTTCATAGGAGGAAAGTTTCAGCGATTGGAGGTATGCTAGAAGTGCGCGCATTTCCTGCTTGGGAGTGACTTCGTATTCCGAGCCGGGGCCGAAGCCTTTCGGGAAAATTAGGGCGTCTTCTGCGGGGTTTTCCGGATCTTTTTCCTTCGTGTTAAATAGGAAGGCGAATGGTGGCATGATCGAGCCTTTGGAGGTGATCTGTGGATCGTATAGATGGAGGTAGTTCCACGTCGCGGAGGGGTTTCTGACTCCGATGTTCGAGAGGTCGGGGCCGGTTCTCATGGTTCCCATCTGGGCGATTTCCTGGGTCATGTAGTCGCGGGCGACGGTTCTTCTCGTGCCCCAGCCTCGCGCGATATCCGTGCGAACGCGCTCCGGGTGCACCTGCTGTGAATGGCAGTAGACGCAGCCGTTTGCGATATAGACGTCGCGTCCCTGTTTTTCGAGCGAAGTCAGTATCGGAGGAATCATTTCCCCGGTTTCCGGGTCGGCGACCTGCTTGAAATTTCCAAGTCCCCAGACCGGAAGGAGCACGAGGCCGCACCATGAGGAGAGAAACGTCAGCATGAAGCCGATGAAGATGTATCGGAATTTGTGCATGGGCCGGGGTTAGTTGGAAGGGTTGCGGTTGGTGAAAAGCGTGGGCACGCCGTCACTGGATTGATGCCGTATCACCATCCAGGCGAATGAAATGGCGAAGGCCAGGTGACCGAGGGTCATCAGCGAGCCGGAAACGGTGCGCAGTTTGAGGTAGGGAATTGTCAGGGCTACGATATCCAGAAAGGGGGTGTCCTTTTGGTTCATTTCGATTCCCTGGAGGACTCCTCCCCAGCTCAGGAAAACGAAGTAGCAGATGAAGCCTATGGCGCTCCCCCAGAAATGAACACGGATTAGAAATCGCGAAGGCCATTCACGTTGCAAGAGGCGGGGCATGATGTAGTAGATCGATCCGAAGAATACCATCGTGGCAAATCCGTATGCCCCGAGATGCGCATGGGCGATGGTGTAGTGGGTAAAGTGGGTGATCCCGTTCAAAGACCTTATGGCCATGGTCGATCCTTGGAAGGAGGCGAGCGTGTAGGAGACGGCTCCGAAAACGACGAAACGTAGCGTCGGGGAGTAGATCAGTTTTTTAAAATGACCCACCATGGTGAAGTGATGGTTGATCGCCACGGTTATCACCGGGATGAACATCATGATGCTGGCCACGACCGAGGCGGTGATGAGCCATGCGGGAAACGGGCCGCCGATGAGGTGATGCATCCCGTTCCACGCGTAGAAAAAGGCAAGCGACCAGAAGCCGATGATGGAGAGGTAGTAGGAGTGGATGGGCCGACCGATGATTTTCGGAATCAGGTAATAAGCCGCGCCCAGGCCGATGGGGGTAAACCAAAGTCCCAGTGCATTGTGGGCGAACCACCAGTTGATCGGAGGCTGTGCGGGAGCCTGGACGGGTGCGAGAACGAGCAGGCCGTGTGCGGTGAAAAACAGACACGGAAACCAAAAGAACGCAGCCATGATATACCACTGTGAAATGTAGATGTGCCCGGGAGGACGGCGGCGAATGAGTCCCACCGCCTCAAGCATGACGAAAGCGAACGAGGCTAGAAGGAAGGGTGCCGCGTAGGTGGGGTATTCGAGCCACTCCACTGCCGTGGAATCGCCACGAAGGATGCCCCAGACGCCCACAGCATTTCCCATGTTCCAAAGGATGGCGGCGAGGGTAAGAGAGCGGTTGTCACGAATCGGCGCGCGACAGAGCCGTGAAAGAATCCACAGCCCGATACCGATTCCCGCAGTGGAAAGCCAACCGTAGGCCACGATGTTCAGGTGGGCGGGGCGAACCCTGCCAAACGTCAGCCAGGCGTTTTGAGCAAGAAACTCGGGATCGTGGAGTTTGATAGAAGCCGCAATCGCGACAATCGATCCGAGGAGAAGCCATACGATGGACGAGCCAAGGAAAATGCCCACTGGCCAGCGAGCTGCGCGATCGATTTCCAAACGCTGCTGGCGGCTCTCTTCGATGCTTTCCAGTTTCTGTTCGTCAGTTTGTTCCGTGGTCATTTTTTTCTAAAAGTGGCAAGTCGGTAGGCGTTCCGATGGGCTCGGCATCGTCAAAAATTGTTTCAGCGGCATCGTCCAGATTTTCGAACTGCTTGTTGTTCGCCGCCCAGGAAAACGCGAAGAGCGTCCCCACGCTCCCGAGGAGCATAACGATCATTACGACGATGATTGCAGTGAACATTTAGCTGTGAAAAACGGTTATGCCGAGCAGCACGATCCCTTGGCCGGCTCTGTCCTATTCCAAGGCATTTTCGAAAGCAGGATGGCAAGACCGCACCAACCGGTGGAGCCAGCAAGTGTCAGGCCAGCTCCAAGGAAAGCGGGTAAAATCGCGAAAAGAGGATCTATAAAAATGGCGAGCAGGGAACCGACTAGCGCGAGGACACCAATACTAAGTTGCACCTGCCGCATGAGGGGCAGCCCTCCGTGGCCGGACTTCTCAACCGGCAGCCCGTCAGATTCCCAGTTGGTCAGGCCGCCTTCCACGACAGCGAGATTCTCGAAGCCCTTGGATCCAAGAATCCGGGACGCTTGTTCGGCACGTTTTCCGCCTAGGCAAAGAAGGCTGAAGTGCTCCGTTTTATCGAGCTTTCCGCAGTCGTCCTCCAAGCGGTCGAGTTGGATGTGTTCGGATCCGGGCACATGTTTCTCAGCGAACTCGACATCCGTACGGACATCAAGCAAGGTGCTTGCGCCTTTTGAGGTGAGCTCCCCGGGCTGAGGCAGGTGAAATCTTTTTTGCGTTGCGGTCAGTCATTTGTGAATATATTCCTAAGTAAGAATAAATGTCAGCCAAGTCCACTAAAACTTCCAAATTAGGAGTAGAAGCTTTGGGGAAAGTAGCCGCTACTTTTCGAGTTCTCGGAGAGGGTGCGAGACTGGAGCTGTTACAAGAGCTAAAGTCTGGCGAGAAAACTGTCGGTGAACTTGTCGAGGCTACTCGCCAAGGACAGGCCAGCGTGTCCAAGCATCTGAAGCTGATGTTCGATTCGGATCTGCTTTCGCGGCGTAAGGAAGGCGTGAAAGTATTTTACGCAATGAAGGACGAACTGGTTTCCGCCCTGTGCGAGCTGGTCTGCGGAAAATTGAACAAGGATCAATCGGATCGGGGGGATATCGATTACTCCATTTGAAAATTTCGAAACCCGTTTCAACTTCTCGAACAACTGAATACCAAATTACGATGATTACCAAAAATTTACTGCTCAGCTCACTGTTACTCTTTTCCTTTCCGACCATGATACAAGCGGAACCGGAGCGCATTCCCATCCAGATCCGCGAGAACATTCGCGTGGTATATCAAGTGAGCGATGACAAGTCCCACGACGGGGTAAACCGAGGTTTGTCTTATGCCCGGAAACTCGTCGAGACATACGAGAAGAACGGGGTGGATTCGGATCAGGTGAAACTACATCTCATTTACCACAGCTCCTCGATAGTCGCCTTGGTCACCGAGGATGCTCGCGAGCGGCTGGGTGCGGACGAGAAGAAAAATCCGAATGGCGAGATTCTCGCGAAGCTTATTGAGAAAGGCGTCCAGGTGGAAATCTGTGAGAGCACGATGCAGCAGAAAGACGTGGTTCCGGGTGACCTGATGCCCGGAGTGAAAATCGTAGTCGGAGCGTATCCCCGATTGATAGACCTGCAATTGCAGGGCTATGCATATATCAAGTTCGAGTGATTTCAACGGCTGGGTTTTCGCACGCTCGATAGGTGGCTCCGGCGGCGGAAAAAAGCGTCGTAAGAACTTTCCACTGCGACAACCGCAGCGTCCCCTTCATAGCAAGAGCATCCGTTGCTCCCGGGGTAGTGATCACCCCCCGGCATTGTTCCAAACATTTATGAGGTATGATCACTCAAGTGAGCGGCGGTGGCGGGAAGATAATCGGGATGAATGGTGGACTATACCGCTTTCTAAAAAACTCCTTGGAATAGGCGAGCAGCAACCAGCTTGTGGATGTGGCTAAGTAGTCGGCAAGCTGCCTCTCCCGTGTTTTCAGGAAAACCATTCCCATCTCACGGGTCGAGGCGCATGACGCGACCCGGAAGATTCGCCTTCGCTTGATATCGGGTGGAAGAGAATTTGCCGATCCAGCTCAGCGTTGCATGGCTCAGCCGGGACGGTAAATCCGGAAGCCCGACGAGAGTAGAGGGTCGCCGAAAGATCTCCAGACGCTCATCGGATCGCTGGACACCTCACGTTTCCAGGCATGGGTGTATGCCTATCCCTCGGGCGTGAGGCTGGAGAGCGCGGCGAAAGGGGCGGCGAATCTGATGGATCGGCTGAAGGAGTGCTACGAATTCCAGAAATCCCACGTCGTCGCCTACAGCATGGGCGGTTTGGTGGCGCGCCGCTTCGCTCAGATGGTGGAAAATGAACGCAAGGGAAAATACGTCGAATCACGTACGACCATTTCCACCCCGGGAACGGCGTACCCTCGGCGGGCATAGGATTGCGTAGGTTTCCGGTTCCGATTCCCTGTTGGGAGGATCTAAAACCGGAAAGCGATTTCACCGCAAAAATCCTCAGTGATGCCTTACCAATGCCGCACCTGCTTGTTTCCACAGAAAAATCAAAATTCAGCTTCATGCTGCCTGCGAGAAACGATGGAACGGTCTCGGTGGAGAGCCAGCTTGATGAACGGGTAGTTTCCAGGAAGCGAACCGCCACGAGTCACTTGGATTCGGCCATTCGGAAGTTCTGGATAGCCAAGAGTTGCAAGAGATTGTTTGGGATTTTCTCTCCACGAAGTAGGTAAACTATCGGACAATCAAACGTCCGTATCACCTTTATAAAGGAAGGTATCCATGTCCGAGCCGCGTTCGCCGCCCGGGCACGCCCACCCGAAGACCGGAATTGCGGCGAGTAGCTCAGGATCAGATCCGACGGGTAAATTACACCGTTTCCAGGAAACACGAACCCACACCGCACCGAAATGAAGGACTTACTGAAAGCCAACAACCTTTCGAGGACGGGAATGTGACGATATCCCGCGCCGCCGGTTCCCTCACATTCCCTGCCCGATTTATTCTTGTCGCGGCAATGAACCCTTGCCCTTGCGGTTTCTACGGAGATTCAAAAAGGCAGTGCAGGTGCTCGGTGCGTCAGATCGAAAACTACCGCCAGAAAATCAGCGAGCCTTTGCTCGACCGCATCGACATCCACGTCGATGTGCCCTTGGTAGATTTCAGAGAACTCACCTCGGATGCCATCACCGGCGAATCATCCGCAGTGATCCGCGAACGTGTGGCAGCGGCTCGCGAGATCCAGGTATCCCGTTTCAAATCGGCGAAGCTCACCACCAACGCCGCGATGGGCGCGCGCCAGGTCCGCGAGTGCTGCCAACTCGATGCCGAGGGCAAGGGTTACCTAGAACACGCCATGGAGCAGATGAACTTCTCCGCCCGCGCCCACGACCGCATCCTCAAAGTCTCCCGCACCCTCGCCGACCTCGCGGGCAAGCAGGACATCACCGGCAACGAGGTTCTGGAAGCCATCCAGTTCCGTTCGTTGGATCGGCGTTTGTTCGAGTGATTACTTTCAATTGTGTTAAACGGCCCATCACGATTTTCCATTCCATCCGTCACGTCCCGGTGAGATTCGACCCACCTGATGCAGCTTCTGACCTCAAATCAGGCTCCTGCATCTCCAGAGGGAGATCATAGACGGCAATCTTCCCAGCGCGGATCTCCTTGAGCGTCACTCGGCAATCCGGACAGCTAGGCTTGCAACGGCCGTCACGAGGTGTCGCGACTCACACACCGATTTTTTCCACTAGAACCTTGCCGACGACGCACACGGCGAACCGGAACAATTCCTTGATGCCGAATGATTTCACAACCACGTCTCAAGGCTGGTCCCGGGTGCGTCACTACATTTTTAGGGTTCTTCTGCAAAATCTATGGGTGAATTTTGGCTCGTGAAGTTTTCCAAGCGTATGAAACAGAGTGATTTGCAGCAACTCGAAGCTGCGGTATCCATAGGCCTTTCTCATACACAGGGTCATCCGCAGGTTGAACCCAACCCCTCGACGATCCGGGTGATGCCTGCGGAACAGACGGCATGTGGAGGTTTTCTGGCAATCGTGACAAAAAAGACAGTGTCGAAAGAGTTGCAATGACGCCGTGGAACCGTCGTTGGGATTGGCCGAGAAACACGGTCGTCATGCCCCTCTCATCCCCATCACTGTCGTTTCTCTTCGTGGTTTCTGTTGGAGCCGTCAAGCCTTCCAGCACAAGAGCTTCTCGTTACGGAAATCAACTCCAACGGCTCGGCGGATTTCTGGGAACTTACGAATGCGGGGGATGCCGCGGTGGATCTGGGTGGTTGGTCTTGGGATGACGATAGCGCGACGGCGGGAGTCGTCCCCATCCCTGCCGGGACGATGATCGCCCCGGGCGAGGCGGTTGTTTTCACCGCTGAGGATGCAACCGCGTTCCGCACGGTCTGGAGCCTCAATCCCTCGGTGCAGGTGATCTCGGATTCCGGTGCTCCCGGCTTCGGGCAGAACGACGGGGTCTTCCTTTTCAATGCAAGCAACCAGCAGGTGGTGACCCTCAGCTACGCAGCCGCCGGTTTCACGAAATCCGATGGCAGCCCCTCGAGCGGTGGTCACGCGGGACTTTCCGCCGGAGGGGCCTCGCCCACCCAATCCGCCGTCCTCGATCCGACCTTCGGCACTACCACCCCCCGCTACACGGCTGCGGATGGTGTTCTTTACGGAACCGTCCTCGTGGGCACCGGCCCGGAGGCTGGATCACCCGGCGAGTCCGGCTTGAACGTTGCGCCACCTGCCTTTGAGCTTTCCGTTGCCATTACCCCGGCATCCTTTTCCGAAAGTGCGGCCAATCCCGCCGCAACCGGAACCGTGAGCCGCATCGGCGATACCACCGCTGAACTGGTCGTGACCCTCTCCTCCGGGGACACGACCGAGGCTACCGTGCCTCCCACCGTTACCATCCCTGCGGGTTCGGCTTCCGTACCGTTCGATGTGACCGCTGTGGACGATGCCTTCCCCGATGGCGACCAGACGTTTTCGATCTCCGCCACTGCGGCTGACAGCTTCCCCGGATCAATGGAAATCACGGTGACCGACGATGGCGATACCTTCGCGCAACGTCTTCTTCTCACGGAGGTTCAGTCCAATCAATCCCCCGGTGCTCCTGCCGGAGCCAACGATTACTGGGAGCTGACCAACTTCGGAGCTACCGCTGTCGATCTCACGGGTTATGCTTGGCATGACAGCGATCGCAATGCCACCGTCGCGGCCAATGTTTCCCTCCTGCCTTCCGGCAGTTCCATCGCACCCGGCGAGTCAGTCATTTTCACGGAGGCCAGCCCTGCGGATTTCCGCGCATGGTGGGGTCTCGGGGATTCCGTGAAAGTCTTCCAAGCCGATGCCGCGCAATCCGGTCTGGGTGGCAACGATGGCGTTTCCCTCTTCGGGCCGAGCGGGAATGAAATCTTCTTCTTCAGCTATGCCGCGTCCGGATTCGTCCTTGAAAATGGAAACCCCTCGCTGGGTGGCCATGCCGGTCTTTCAGCGGGCGGAAGCGATGCTTTCCAAGCCGCCATCTGGGTGCCTTCGTCCGGCTTTGATTCGCCACGCTACACTGCCGCGACCGGTGAAAACTACGGCAGCTTCGGCGCCGCAACGGGAACCGATCTCGGCTCGCCCGGCAGTCTGGGAGAGGTGGTTGATCTTTCCATTTACGTCCGCGTCGGGCGCTTCGATCTCCCCGAGCCATCCCGCACGACGGCTCCCGCCAACAACCTCCTCGCGGAAGAAGCTTCGGCGGTGACCTACAACTGGGACACGGATTCGCTTTTCATCACCGGAGACGGCGGCCAGTCCATCACGCAGGTTTCCAAGACCGGAGTGCTCATCGACACCATGACGCTGGCTCTCGGCAGCAGTCCACAGGGCACCGACTTCTACGATCCGGAAGGCCTCACCTACATCGGCAACGGCGAGTTCGTGATGAGTGAGGAGCGCGACCGCCAGTTGGTGAAATTCACCTACATGGCCGGAGCCACCCTCACCCGCGCCCAAGCCCAGACGGTCAAGCTCGGCACTTTTGACAACAACACCGGGACGGAAGGCGTTTCCTTCGATCCCATGACCGGTGGATACATCGCCCTGAAAGAGAAGAACCCCATCGGTGTTTTCCAAACGGATGTGGACTTCACCAACGGCACTGCAAGCAACGGCTCCGCCACCGCTGCGAACTCGCTCAATCTCTTCGATACCTCGCTGCTCGGGATGACCGATGTCGCTGATGTTTTCGCCCTCTCCAACCTCCCGGTGAGCTACAGTGGAAACCTGCTGGTGCTCGGCCAGGAGGATGGCCGCGTCGTCAATATCGACCGTTCCGGAAACATCTCCAGCACCCTCAATATCACATCTGACCCCGGCAATCCGCTCTCCGTCGCCGACCAGCAGCACGAGGGGATCACCATGGATCGCGAGGGTCGCATCTACATCGTGAACGAGAACGGCGGCGGTGACATCACCCGTCCGCAGCTCTGGGTTTACGCTGCCGCCACCGGCCCGAATGCAGCGCCCACCGCCGTGGCGCTGAACAACGAGCTGACCTCCGTGCCGGAAAACGCCCCGACTTTTTCTCCCTTCAAGATCGCTGACATCGTAGTCACGGACGATGGCCTCGGGCGTCAACGAACTGAGCGTCACGGGTGCGGATGCCGCCTTTTTTGAAATCGTGAACACCAGCCTCTTCATCAAGGCCGGCACCGTGATCGACTTCGAAACCAAGACCAGCTATTCAATCAACATCGAGGTGGACGACACCACGGTCGGCAACACCCCGGATGCCTCGGTGCCCTTCACGCTGAACGTCATCGACATCGAGCCGGAGACCGCCACCGGGCCGGCCGTCCTCGTCACCGAGGCCGCCCCTTGGTCGAGCGGAAACAGTCCTGTTGGTGTCGACTGGTTCGAGCTTACCAACAACACCAACGCCCCGATCGACATCACCGGCTGGAAAATGGATGACAACTCGGCCTCGCTCGGAGTCGCGGTCGATCTCGTAGGAGTCTCCACCATCGCACCGGGAGAGTCGGTTGTGTTCCTCGCATCCACCGCCGCAAACCTTGCGGCAGATGCCACCAAGTTCATCAACGAATGGTTCGGCGGAACCGCTCCGGCCAATTTCAAAATCGGAGCCTACGACGGCGGCCCCGGCCTTGGAACCGGCGGCGACGGGGTGTTCATTTACGATGACATCGGGATCCTCGTATCGAGCTTCAGCTTCGGAGCCTCTCCCAACGCCGCCCCTTTCGCGACTTTTGATAACAGCGCGGGAGTGGAAAACAGCGACCTCCTCAGCGAGATCGGAACCTTCGGTGCTTTTCTCGCGAGCAATGGCACGGAGATCGGTTCTCCCGGAGCCGCTGGAAAAGTGGTTGTCTCCGAAGTCGCTCCCTGGAGCAGCGGGGACAGTCCCCTTGGCGCGGATTGGTTCGAAATCACCAACCTGAGCGGACGTGAAATCGACCTGACCGGTTGGAAGATGGATGACAACAGCGAGTCCGCGACGACTGCCGTGCCGCTCGAAGGAGTCACCAGCATCGCCCCCGGCGAGTCGGTGGTCTTCATCGATACCGACGACCTCGCGACTGCGGCCGCCGCCTTCCGCACCCTCTGGTTCGGCGACTCCCCACCAGCGCAACTTCAGATCGGGGGCTACTCCGGACCGGGTCTCGGCACCGGCGGAGACGCCGTCAGCCTCTTCGATGGTAGCAATACCCGCCGTGCTCGTGGTATCTTCGGGGTTTCACCAAGCGCGGCGCCTTTCACGACCTTCGACAACGTCGCAGGTGAAGAGGACTCTGCCATCACACTGTTCAGTGCGGTAGGCGTGAACGGAGCCTTCATCGCGGTCAATGACGCCAATGAAATCGGCTCGCCCGGCACCGTCGAAAATCCCTTCACGCTGGAGCTTTTCCACCTCGCCGACCAGGAAGCGACCGCCGCCGCCGTTGGCGACGCACCGCGACTTTCCGCCGTGCTCAACAAGCTGCGCGACGAGGATCTCGGCAACGACGGCCTGCCCGACAACAGCCTCACCCTCTCCTCCGGCGATGCCATCCTTGCGGGACTTTTCTACGATGCCTCCGAGACGGTTTACGGCAGCAAGGGCATTGCCGACATCCAGATCCAGAACGAGCTCGGCATCCAGGCCATCGCTTTCGGAAACCATGAGTTCGACTTCGGCACCACGACCATCGCCGCCCTCATCAATGGCACTGCCGTCGGAAACATTCTCGGCAGTGATTTCACGGGAACCAACTTCCCGTATCTGTCCGGCAACCTGGACTTCACCACCGATGCGGCCATGAGCCCGCTCATCACCCCCGACCATGCGGCACCCGTTGCCAACAAGGTCGCCGCCTCGACCATCATCGATGTGAACGGGGAAAAGATCGGGGTCGTTGCGGCCACGACGCCGACCCTCCGGTCCATCTCCAGCCCCGGCACCCTTGCGGTTGCGCCGATGCCATTCGGCGGTGTGCCATCCAGCAGCGAACTCGATGCCCTCGCGGCCATCATCCAGGCAGACGTCGATGCGCTTCTCCTTTCCGATCCAAGCATCAACAAGGTCATCCTCCTTGCCCACATGCAGCAGATCAGCATCGAGCAGGCTCTCGCCACCCGCTTGAAAAATGTGGACATCATCGTGGCCGGTGGTTCGAACACCCGCCTCTTCGATAGCAACGACCGCATCCGTGCTGGCGACAACAACCAGGGGCCTTACCCTATCGTCAGCAGCGATGCCAATGGCCAGCCCATCGCCATCGTCAATACCGACGGCTCCTACAAATACCTCGGTCGTCTCGTCATCGGTTTCGATGCCTTCGGAAACATCATTCCATCGAGCTACGATGAAACGGTCAGCGGTGCATACGCGACCGACGAGCAGGGCGTCATCGATCTTGCCGCAGCGGCATTCGTTGATCCTGAAATCCAGACCATCGCTGATGAGATCGCCGCGCAGATCATCGCTTCCGACGGCAATTTCTTCGGGGTGACGACCGAGTTCCTCAATGGCAACCGCTCCGGCGGCCCAACCGATGGAGTCCGCACACAGGAAACCAACCTCGGCAACCTCACCGCCGATGCCAACCTTGCATACGCCAGTGCGATCGATCCGAATGTGGTGGTTTCCCTGAAAAACGGCGGCGGCATCCGGGCAAGCATCGGCGAGACGGTCGTCCTTCCCGGCACGACGACCCCGAGCAGGATCCCCCCGACCGGCAACCCGCTCAGCGGTCGCCCCGAGGGAGGCATCAGCGAGAATGCTGTGAAATCTTCACTCGCTTTCAACAACGGCCTCAGCCTTGTCACAGTGACCCGCGCCGAGCTGGTCGCGCTGCTGGAGCACGGGGTCGCCGCTACCGATGCCACCAATGCACAGGGACGATTCCCGCAGATTGCCGGAATCGAGTTCAGCTTCGATATCGACCTTCCTGCAGGTGCCCGCATCCTGTCCGCCGCCATCGTCAATGACCTTGGCGAGCCAACGAACCTCCTGGTTGCGGACGGGGCAATTGTGGGTGATCCCGCGGAACCTTTCCGCATGGTGACCCTCAATTTCCTCGCCGCAGGCGGTGATGGCTATCCCTTCCCGCAGGGAGCCGGGGTCAACCTGGTCGATCTCTTCGCGGACGCCGATGATGACAACATTCCCGATCCGATTTCCGGCACGAATCCGGCGACCGGATCCGCGACCTTCGCCGCCGATGGCACCGAGCAGGATGCCTTCGCCGAATATCTCCTCGCGAATTTCCCCGAGGGCTCGCCCTACAGCCAGGTGGATACCAGCCGCGAATTCGATCTGCGCATCCAGAACCTTGATCTCCGCCTGGACGAGGTGCTGGCAGGGCTCGATCTGGATCTCTTCGCCGCCACCTACAACGTCGATCCGGATGATGATGACACCATCCTTGCCTACGCCTTCGGCCTCGCGCCGGGAGTGACTGCGAAACTCGTTGTCGATGAAAACGGAAACGTCGTCGCACGTGGAACCGATGCGTTCAGCATCGAGGCCGAAACGGACGGGGTGGATCTGTCGCTGACCTTCCTGCGCCGCAACGATGCGGACGCCCAAGGGCTCACCTACACCGTGCAGTATTCCGCGGACATGGTCACGTGGTTCGATTCCAATATCGTGCCGGAAGTGATAGGCACGGATGGAGAGGTGCAGGTGGTGCGTGCCAGCGCCCCGTTCTTCACCCCCGGCCTTGAGAAATCCCGCTTCTTCCGCATCAAGGTTGACAGGTCATAGCGCCATTTGTCGTCCCCAGCCGTTACCAGAAAAACATATCAAAATGAAAGCCATTACCACACTAGCATCCCTCGCCCTCGCCACAGCCAGCACGAACGCCGCCATCGTGTGGAGCGGGATCGTCGATATCGATATCCCGGGCGGCCTTGACGGAGTTTATATCAACATCGGAACGGGAGATTTTCAGACGGCGGCGGACGACAGCTTTGCCGTAACAGATCTCAACTTCTACACCGGAGGGTTCGCGTTGCGGAGTTCCGGGGATTTCCTTCCGGCGCGCACAGGTATTCTGGGCACCGATGCGATTGTGAACCTTGCCCTGGGCTCGACAGTTGACTCCAGCCTCAGCTTCGCCCCGGCTGGCGTGGGTGTTTCCAATACCCACATGGGCACCGGCAGCGGACAGTTCGAAGCGGGTCAGGAAGGATATCTCGGCTTCATTTTCGCGGAAAACGGCGGCCCGGAATACTACGGCTGGATGAGGGCGACGTTGACCAACAACGGAATCGGCAGCGTTCACGAATGGGCTTTTGAAAATTCCTCACCAGGAGCACCCATCACGGTCGGCGCGATTCCCGAGCCTTCCACAGCGCTTCTGGTAGTGCTTGGTTGTGCCGGTTTGCTCCGCCGTCGGCGTTAGCAGATTGTCAAAGGTGGCGGAATAGCTCCTCCTCGGGAACATTTTTTCCAAAATCGACGGACCGCGAGTCTTTAGCTCGCCCCGAAGAATCGAGCAAGAAAGGGAAGACCCAGGCACCGGGGCGGGCTCGAAGACCCGCGCTCCTACATCCGCTTCGTATCCTCCCGCGCGCACTTCGGAACCCGGCGCGGGCACCTCCAAGCCGCGCCTTCCCGGTTCCGAAGTGGGAGGGGGGGGTTATGGAAGGGGGGAGGGGGGTTGTGTAACGGGGGTAGACACGAAAGTCACCGATCCCTTCTTCCCCGCGGTAACAGTCCAAGGGAGGGATTTTCAGCCCTTGATTACCTCGGGGCCGGGGATGATGATCCGCGCGGATGATATCGGTTTCGGAAAGTGGTGGTGGGAGCCGGTTGGTGGCGGAGGTGCGGGAGATCTTTTCCGCGACGGGGCCCTCTGTCGAAGTCCAAGGATTTCGAATACCGTCCGCAGCAGGAGGAGATGGCGGCGGCGGTGGCGGAGAGTTTCCTGACCGGGCATCCGCTGGTGGCGGAGGCGGGGACCGGGGTGGGAAAGTCGTTGGCGTATCTGGTGCCTGCGGCGAAGTTCGCTTTGGAGACGGGGCGGAAGGGGGTTGTCTCCACACACACGATCAATCTTCAGGAGCAATTGGTGCGCAAGGACATCCCCATCGTTCGGAAAATCCTGGGCGAGGAGCTTCCGGCGGTGCTTTTGAAAGGGCGGCAGAACTACCTTTGCCCGGGGCGGCTGCGGAAGGCATGGGAGCAATCGGCGGATCTTTTCACGACTACGGAAAGCGACGAGCTGGGCAGGATACGCGATTGGGCGGATGCGACGAAGGACGGCACGCTGAGCGACATCCCGTTCCAGCCATCGATGAAAGTCTGGCTCCAGGTGTGCAGCGAGGCGCATTCCTGCACGCAGCGGTATTGCGGCCCGCGCGGGAACTGCTGGTTCCAGGAGGCGCGGAAAGCGGCGGCGGATGCGAAGCTGGTGGTGGTGAACCATACCTTGTTCTTCGCCTTGCTGAACACCGGCGAAATGGCGCGGGATGAAGAGGGCGAGAAGATGCAGGGCTTTCTTTTCCCGAACGATTTCGCGGTGCTGGACGAGGCGCACACGGTGGAGCAGGTGGCGGCGGTGCAGCTCGGCCTGCGCATTTCACAGGCGGGGCTGAGGTTCGATCTCCAGCGCTTGTACAATCCGAGGACGCGGAAAGGCACGCTGAAGGCCTACCGGAAGGCTGCGCCGATGCTGGCGGTGGAGCGGAGTCTGGTGGCTGCGGAGAAATTCTTCGGGACGGTAGGGGATGCGGCGAACTTCGGCGAGTGGAGCAAGGAATTCCGCGTGCGGAGGCCGGAGCTGGTGGACAATTGTCTCGGCGCGCCGCTGCGTGAGCTCTGGGAGGAGATCGACGATCTGGCTGACGATACCGAGAGCGATTCCGCGCGTGCGGAGCTCCAGGATGCGGCGCGGAAATTGCGCGAGGTCCACGGGGCGGTCGGCGAGTTCCTCGATCAGAAGGACGAGGACTGCGTGTATTGGGTGGAGAAGAGCGGGCGGGAGGAGACGCAGTTCAGTTGTCACGGAGCGCCGGTGAATGTGGCGGACCGGCTGCGGCCTCTCCTGTTTTCAGGGAAAAAGTGCATGGTCATGGCGAGTGCGACGCTCGGAGTGGGCGATCCGGAGCTGGGCTACTTTCGGAAACGCGTCGGCGCGGAGGGCGCGCGTGCGCTCAGCATCGGCAGCCCTTTCGATTACCGGAAGCAGATGAAGGTGCGGATCTTCAAGTCCATGCCGGATCCGAATACGCCGAAGTATGACGAGATGATGGCGAAGGGGATCATGGAGGCGGTCTCGGAAAGCGATGGACGGGCCTTCGTGCTATTCACCAGCTACCGGACGATGCGCGATGCGGCGCAGCGCTGCGGGAAATTCTTTCGCGATCGTGGCTGGAAGCTGCTGATCCAGGGCGAGGGCATGCCGCGCCACCGGATGCTGGAGGAGTTCCGCGAGGATCTGGACAGCGTGCTTTTCGGGACGGACAGTTTCTGGACGGGAGTCGATGTGCCGGGTGAGGCGCTCTCGAATGTGATCGTGACGCGGCTGCCTTTCGCAGTGCCGGATCATCCGCTGACCGCATCACGGCTGGAGGCAATCGAGGCGGCGGGGGGAAATCCTTTCATGGAATACTCCGTCCCGGAGGCCATTCTGAAAATGCGCCAGGGAGTCGGCCGATTGATCCGGACGAAGAAAGACAGCGGCTGGGTGCACATTCTGGACAACAGGATCCTCACGAAACGCTATGGCAGTGCGTTCATGAAGGCGCTGCCGGATGCGCCTGTGGAAGTGGTCACCTGGTAGATGGGAACGGGATGAGATTGATCGGACTGACGGTGGGCCTTGCGGTGTTTTTCCTGCTGGGCTGGTGGATCTTCGGGCAGGGTTTGGAAGAGGCTTGGAATGTCGAGCTGCTCGCGGGCCGGTTCGAGGAGGCGAGGGAATGGGCGTGGCTGGCGGGCATGGGGCTGCTGCTCGCGGATCTGTTGCTGCCGGTTCCGGGGACCATTGTCATGTCGGCGCTCGGTGCGGTTTACGGGTTCTGGCTGGGAGGATTTCTCGCATCCGTGGGCTCCATCATGGCGGGTCTGCTTGGCTATGGGATCGGCAGGTATTTCGATGAGAAGACCGCGCGGAAATGGCTGGGTGACAAGGATTTCGAAAAAGGCAGCAGGCTCTTCGCAGGGAGGGGCGCATGGGTTGTCGCGGTTAGCCGGTCGCTGCCCATTTTCCCGGAGGTGCTGGCATGCATCGCCGGATTGTTGCGGATGCCGTTTGGGAAGTTCCTTGGCGCGCTCGCCTGCGGATCGATCCCCATGGGCTTTCTGTTCGCATGGATCGGGACGGTGGGGCGTGAATTCCCCGGGTGGGGCCTGGCGTTCAGCATCGGCGTCCCGGCAGTGCTCTGGGGAGTCGCGATGGTGCTGAAGGGAAAGAATTCCTAAACCGCCGTCGCTTCCGGGCCGGGATTCTCGCAAAACTCCGCGGCCGATTTCCGCGCTGCCGCATCCGCTTCCAGGATCTCCTCAAGCGTTGGTGAGACGGTTCTGCCCGCGCTCCCCATCGCATGGGCGACGCATTCCCAGATGTGCGGGAACTTGATTTTCCCTGTCCGGAAATGTTCCACCGCGATCTCGTTCGCCGCATTGAAGACGGCGGGCAGTGTCCCTCCGGCGAGTCCCGCCTCGCGAGCGAGGGCCAGCGCCGGGAAGTCATCGATACGGGGCGGGGAGAACTCCAGCTTGGAGAGCTCTGAAAAGTCGAGCGGCTTCAGCCCGCCGCCAAGTCTGGCGGGGTAGGTGAGCGCGTATTGAATCGGGAAGCCCATGTCGGTGCGGGAGAGCTGCGCAAGGACGGAGCCATCGATGAACTCCACCATCGAGTGCACGATGGACTGCGGATGGATCACTGCCTCGATGCGGTCCATGCCGATGCCGAAGAGCCAGCGTGCCTCGATCATTTCCAGCCCTTTGTTAAAGAGCGTCGCGGAATCGATCGTGATTTTCGGCCCCATGTCCCAGGTCGGGTGCTTGAGCGCCATCTCGGGAGTGACGTCCCGGAGCTCCGCGGCAGGGGTCTCGCGGAAAGGCCCGCCGGATGCCGTTAATATCAGCCGGGAGATCTCGCGATCCGGGCCCCGGTGACCTTCGAGACATTGGAAAATCGCATTGTGTTCGGAATCGACGGGGAGGATGCGGACGCCTTTTTCCGCCGCTTTCCCAGTGATGATTTCCCCGGCCATGACGAGAATTTCCTTTGAGGCCACAGCCAGATCTTTCCCGGCTTCGATCGCCGCCAGTGCCGGGTGCAGACCGGCCGTGCCGACGATTGCGACAAGCACGATGTCCGCTTCCTCCAGCTCGCACAGCGCGATCAATCCCTCCGCGCCGGTGTGAATCCTGACCGATGCCGGGAGCAGGGCGCGCAGTTCCTTTTCCTTGGTGGCATCGTAGATCGCGACGTTCCGGACTCCGGTCTCGATCGCCTGCTCGGCTAGTTTCTCCACGCTCGAGCAAGCGGCCAGTCCCACGATCTCGACGCTGTCCGGGATGTTCGCGGCGACTTTGAGCGTGGAGAGACCGATGGATCCTGTCGACCCGAGGAGGACCACTCGCCGTTTCCCCCCAAGGCTCATGCGACTTTTGGGAGAAACCAAACGAGGTAGAACCACAGGGCCGGCGCGGTGAAGCAGATGGAATCGATCAGGTCCAGACCACCGCCGATGCCGGGCAGCATGTTGCCGGAATCCTTGGCATGCACCGAGCGTTTCACCACGCTCTCCGCCAGATCGCCGATCACGGCGAGGACGGCGAGAATGAAGCCGAGCGCGATCACATGCGGCCAGGAGTGCAGAGCCGCGAGCTTCTCCGGGAGCAGCGCGTAAAGCCCGCATGCGGCTAGTTGCGAGAACAGGATTGCGCCGAAGAATCCTTCCCAGGTCTTTCCAGGGGAAATGTGCGGGATCATCTTGTGCTTCCCGAAGAGCGAGCCTGTGATGTAGGCGCCCATGTCGGTGAATTTCGTGACTGCCAGCAGCCACAGCAGCACGAAGGCCCCGGGCACGGCTCCCTCGCCCGGCACGCCGAAGGAGATGCGCGCCGCGAAGTTGAAAAGGTAGGCGATGTAGAGGAAGCCGAGCGTGTTCGCGGCCACGGCCAGCAGCGCCTCCACCCCCTTGATCGAGTAGCGGAGCTGCAAAGTGAAGGCACCTGTCACGGCGAAGAATATGGCCGCCGCATCCAGCACCGGCGGGATGTCCTTTTCCCCTGCGAGAAATCCCCGGTAGGCGAGCAGGCAGTAGATCACGGCCACCGTCATGCCGAAGCGCGGGAAGCACAGCACCCCGTCCGCGCGCAGCATGCGGAAGTATTCCAGGGTGGAAATCACGGCCAGCACGCCGATCAGGCCCAGGTAGGCGACCGGCGCCATGCTCCAGAAGATCGTGGCCACCACCGCCCAGAGCAGCAGCGTGCTGAAACCGCGGCGGAGAAATACGGCGGTCTTATTGGTTGCGGGTTTTGGAGTTTCAGTTTCCACGTGTTGCAAGGATGCAAGACGGGACGGGAGTCGCTGGCAAACTTTTCCGGGAAATTTCTGGAATGCCCGGCGCAGGTATCAGGGGAATCCTATGCTGATGGGTTTATTTGCTTCTCCCAGAAACCGCGAATCGTTAAAACATCACTGGATATGCGATTGAGAGCGGTGATATCATTATTTTCCATGCTCGCGGCTCTGATGGCCGACTCAGATGCGGTGGAGGTACTAGAGGTCTCACTGCCACTCGTGCAGGAGGAAAGTGCCAACCGGGTTGCCATGAAGCTCACGATAGGAGATGCGGAAGATGAGAGCGTTGCGCAATACAGGGGGGGCTTGGAACTGGAATTCGGAATAGATCCCGATTCACGCACGATTGAATCGATCCGGTTTGCCGGCGGCAGGATTTGGGCTTCGGATCGAATTTTCAGTTTTGGTGTTCCTCCCGTTTTTCAGGCGGTTCGAATGAGTGGTCTGGGGGGCTACGGGGAATCGCTTGGAGGATTTGAAGAGCTGGGGGAAGGCGGAACTTTTGACGCCACCCGGCATGTGGTTGTGTTCGATAGGGGGACGGTCGAAACTGAAGGATTCTTTGGGTCGAACCTCACGGATCTTTCCGTGACGAAAATGACGACAGGATCGGAACTGGCGGGGCGGGTTGAAATGAGGAAGTCCGGGGATACGGACGATGACGTTTTCCTTGTATCCGTTTCGTTGCCTTTTGACACGGGTCTGCAGGACTTGGCAGGCAGCAGTTTTGTGAATTACGAGTCGACCGGGGGGCTTAAGGCGAGTGGTCTGGTGGATTTTTCACAAATTTCGGAGAGTGCTGGTGCTGCTTACGCAGGAAACCTTTCGGGCGAAGGGGTTGAGCCCAGGGAACCTTTTACAAAAATGTCCGACCTGTTGTCCGAGGCACTTGGCATCCGTGAACAATCTAAAGCTCGCTCAAGAGAAGGGAGTCCGGTTGCGGGGACACCCAAAGGGAGCGATTCTACCACGGCGGCTATTATGAACGCCGGGAATTTCTCGCCAGAGCGAGGAGACAGCCGTTCGGTTTCGAGAATAAATATGGCAGCTGAGCGGGAGCACGAAGGAGGGGGAAAGGGAGGCAGGCGCTTGGAAGCCGGATCGACAGTATGGCCGGTAATTTTGCTGGGATCGGGAGTTGCCGTATTGATATTGGTAGTTTTGAGAGCTTGTTATGATAGAGATTGGAAAGTTTTGTAAAATCCTTGCCTTGCTGGGCGTGTCTGCTTCGCCTTCCGAGGCAGAAAAGACAACTCTTGTTCTTGGCGATGCCGAAGGAGAGAATGTGGTAAATATCAATCTCAGGTATGCCGGGATTTTCGAAGACGAGCAGCCGACGGTCTACTCGGGAACGATTGAGGCCGAGCTTGGAATCGATACCGAGACAGACCGAGTGACTTCGTTTGAAATGACTGGAGGCCGGATTGCGGCTACGGATATGACTTTTGTTTTCGACGCGGGATTTTTCGGTTCACAGACCATCCTGCTTCTCGATGCGAAGGCGACGCCACTCTCCCCGGAGGGCGCGGAAGCTCTTGCTACCCCCGGTGTTTTCACCGCCCCACGGCACGTTTTCGAGTTCGACGAGGGGCGGACTGAAACCTCCGGATCCTTTGGCGAGGGGGAAGGCGATGTTGCTGACGATCCTTTTTACGCGAACGGGGAGACCGTTGGAACAATCACTCTTTCCAACAGACGCGAGGTGATGTCGTCGTTGAACGGAAAGTTGATCGCCTTGGAATACGATACCGCTTTCTCCGTTGACCTGGGTTCCTCTTCTACATCCGAAGTGGATGGGCAGGAAGTGGGAGTCGATACCCGTGGGGTGGTGACGGCGGCGGGGGCTGTTCGTGTGCCGGTAGATGATTTCTACGAATGGGCGTTTCAAAATGCCCCGGAAGCAGGGCCGGCATTGGGGTTTGACGCGGACGCGGACGGTAACGGGGTTGTCGATGGGGTGAGCTGGGCACTGGGCTATCCGCCGACCGGAGGCCAGAGCGGGGTTTTCGTTTTCAACAGGGTAGAGAACAGGCTTGAGATACCGTTGGCACCAACCGGCTCGAGGTCGGAGTTCCGAATCATGACATCGGATAGCCTGAGATCCGACGATTGGGAGGAGGTGCCAGCCTCTGAGGTTTCGACCGGCGCGAATCCGGTTCCAGCGGGAGAGACCGGCGAAGTTTTCGTGACGGTGGGGCGCGAGAGCAAAAGGTTCTTCCGGCTCGAGGTCGCGGAACCGTAGTCACTCGACGAAATTCAGCTGGTGCAGTGCTTGAGAAGGGGATGAGGGTCTCAACCTACTCGCTTTCGAACAGGTGGAATTCTTTCCTGATGGATGCCGTAGCCGGTTGTGGCCCTCTCCGGTCGGGACTCGAGCTTTCGAGGAGGCCTAACGACGGCGGCGGAACAGGAAGGCGATGCCAAGAGAGCCGAGAAGGAGGGAGGAAGGCTCCGGAATGGGCAGGGTGGAAGTGGAGACCAGGCTGGTTTCGGGATCGGACAGGTTGCCGAAGCTGAAGGTGGCCGTGTCCAGCGCGTCCGCCCTGGCGAAGGCTTCTCCTTCGGTGTTGGAAGTGGCGCGTGCCTGGGTGCTTACGTTGTAGGAAAAGCCGAACTCTTGTCCGACATACACGGTGAGGGGAACCGTGACGTTTACGGTGACGTCGTTACCGGCGTTGTAAAGAGTGTCACCGTTGTTGGCGAAGCCGCCGTCCTGATTTGCGATTGTGGTGGCTCCGGGAGAACTGACCATCGGCGTCCCGCCGTCTGCCCGGGAGGTATCGTAGAGGCTGAGGGTCGACGGGGAAAATCCCGATCCATCAGTGATCGTTCCGTCGTTGAGCAGTGTCTGGTACTGCGCGGTGAATGTGGCCGCCTCGTGCTGGCCGTATGCGCTGTTCGAGGTCGAGGTGGAATCGAAGACGGTGAGGGCGAAGAAGATTGAAGCGAAAGCAGAGTTATCAGAGAGGGTGTTCTCGGCGTAAGCCGCGTAATTTCCGTGGAAGGACAGGTTCAGCTGCGTGGTTACTGCGGTGCCGGCGGCCAGTGTGCTGCTCTCTACAACAAAGGTGGCCTTCCTTCTGGAGAACGCGTTCGATTGGGTTTGGGTGAAGCCACTCGCGTATGACGAATCTGCGGAAGACAAGGCTCCGACTGATCCGTCAGAATTCGCCCGAACGGCTGTTTCCCCGGCGGTTCCGCCGATAACCGGGCCGTTGGTGGAGAAGTCCTGGTCGTTCCGTCCGAGCATGTCCTCGCGCGTCACCGGATCCTGCGTGCCGGAGGATCCGATGTCTTGGCGCACGTTTTGAAATGTCTCGACTTCCGGTTCGAAAAGCTGGCTGGAGAACCAGGTCGCGCCCTGAAGCGGCACGGCTAAAGTTAGGCTGAGGAGGGAGAAACGGAAGGTTCCGAATACTGTGTTCTGTTCGTGTGGATGTGTGTTCATCACTGGCATTCACGCGATGTTGGGGCAGTCGTTACGGTTTTTTCTAATTTTCCGGAAGAGATCTTAGTTCCACCCGGTAAAAGGCTTTGGGACGGCTGGGATTGATCGCTTCGCGAAAGGTCGGGACTTCCGCATCTCCGACGGTGAAAAACAGCCCGGCGTCGCTCCATGTGATAAGATCGGTGGAGCGACGGATTGCCACCAGGCCGCCGGTGAATTCTCCGTAGGCGGGAAGGGACAGCTCGATATCTCCGCCGACAGCGCGGATGCCGTCGATGGGGAGGATTCGGGCTGTGGGTAACGGACGTAGTCTGAGGAGTGTTTCACCTCCTTCGACATTTGATACGATCCGCGCGCTGAAGCTGCCTCGGTTGACCGATGAGTTCGGGCGATAAGTGATGGAGATTACGCCAGCTCCGGCTGCCGGGACTTGCGCAGGGAAGGAGGCCACGCTGAAGCCGGGAACGGGCAAGCCCTCGTCATCGAGCAGTTCGATTGCTGAAATCTCCAGTGCAACGAGCGGGCTGCCGTTTGTGAAACGAAACCCCTTCGTAAGTGGAACACCGACACTGGTCGAAAAGCCATTGTCTATGAAGTCTTCAGTCAGAAAATTGAGCTCAGCCGCTACGCCGACTCCACGGGTGGTGAGGATCGTTTCGCTTCCGAGTTCATCGCTTGTGAGGATCAGCTGCCCGTCGGTGATGCCGGTTTGGTTCGGGGTGAAGGTGATGGAAAATTCCAAGGTTCCACCGGGGGCGACGCTGGCGGGCAGGGCTGGTAGCGCGAGTGAAAATGCGGATTCCGAATTGACGAGTGAAGTGACCGAAAGTGAACCGGTGCCGACGTTGGTAAGCCGGATATTCTGGGAGGGAGATGTGACACCGAGCTCGAACTGACCGAGCTGAAGCGGGCTTGTTGCCGGGACTACGGAGTTATCGAACCTCACCTTTTCCAACTGGATGATGGGTGTCGCCACGATGACCGTGCGGAACTGGTAGAGTGCAAGTGCGGCCGGGCTGCCTTCTTCCCTGATGAGGAACACGTTGAGCGACGAGTCGTAGCTGCCCGGATCGCGGTTGTGCCCGAGCGGCACTTCGAGACGCAAGGTGAGGGTTTCCCCGGGGTCGAGCTCGCTCTCCGTAGGGGTAAGGCTCCGCGTTCCTGCGGGGACGGTGGCGCTGATCTCGATTGTCTCGTCGCCGCTGTTCGTGATGACGAAGTCGCGGATCTCCGATGAGCCGTCCACCGCTGCGGTGAAAATGGTCTTGTTCCCCGTGGTCGGTGCTTCGCCCGGCGTGATCTCGTTTCCGTCCGGACTGGTAAATGTGATGGCTCCTGCGGGAGTGCGCCCGGCGATATCGAAATGGAACGGCTCGTCGGCGGTGGAGTCGCTCGTGATTTCCACACGATCCAGCACTTCGCCAAACGATGTGGGGGCGTAGGCGATCAGGAAGCTCCCGGTTTTTCCCGGGCCGATGGCCAGGGTGCCTGGTGCGATGTCGAAGGCGGCCGAGTCGTTGGCGAGATCGAGCGAAAGGTTGAGATCCTCTCCGGAGGTGTTGGCAAGGGTGAAGCGCTGGAAGCGTACACCTCCGGCGCTGACGCTGGGAATGTCTGTTCCGATATTGGTGGCGGCTGGCGTCGAACTTGTCCCGAAGCTCTTTGGCGGGGTGTATGGTATCTCATCTCCCGTCGGATCGTAAGTGATGCTGATAAGCTGGGCGTGGGAGAGGGACATCAAGCCCACGGATATGGTGAGGAAAAGGAGGAATGATCGTTTCACACCCTCATAGACGGTCTCCGCTGCCGGACGTTACGGGAGTTGTGAAAATCCGGGGAATACGAAGCGGGTAGGCGGGAGGATTAGCATCGACAGATACGGGTGGCCTTCGGCACGCTCCTTGCAATAACTCCCGCCAATGAAGGCATCGCCAGAATTCTTCCCCGATACGCGCTGGAGTCTGATCCAGAGTGCGCGTGCGGACGATGGGCTCGAGGCTCTGGAAACATGGGCGCGGGGGTATCGCGAGCCTATCCGGACTTACATCCAGGCGCGTGTGAAGGATGAAGACCTTGCCGATGAGCTGACGCAGGAATTTTTCTACCGCCTCCTGAAGCGCGGGGCGGGCGCGTCGCTACCCGAGAGGGGAAAGGGGGCGTTCCGCGCCTATCTCATGCTCTCGATCCGGAACTTCCTTACGGATCACTGGCGGCAGGGGCAGCGGCAGAAACGCGGTGGAGGGGCGCTTCATGTCGATGCGGAGGCGATGCACGATCTTGCGGATAGGGAAGCTGCAAAGCCGGACCGCTCCTTTGACCAAAACTGGGCGTTCGCGCTGATCGAGATGGCGCTTACAAAGCTCTCCCGGGAGATGCGGACGAAGGGAAAGGGCGAATTTTTCGATGTGATGAAGCCTTATCTCGGCGGGCGCCGGATGTCGGATGAGGCGCGGGCGGAGATCGTGCGGAAGCTGGAAATGAACGAGGGCCACCTGCGGGTGAGCCTGCACCGCTTGCGCGGGCGTTTCCGGCAGGCGATCGAGTCGGAGATCCGGGAGACGGTGTCGAGCGAGGAGGAGTTTCAGGAGGAAAAGTGTTACCTTTTGTCGCTTTGGACGTGATTGGGGGTAGCGATGGCGGTTTTCCCGGATAAATGCGAATTGTGCGGGAAGGTGATCCCGGAGGAGAGTCCGCTCGGGCTCTGCCCGCACTGCGTTTTTTCAGAGCACGGTGGAAAGGTGGCGGATGTCATCCCCGGTATCGAGCTGGGGCGGAGACTGGGCGAGGGCGGCTTCGGCGAGGTCTACGAGGGCTTCCAGCTGGGGATGCCGATGGGGCGGGTGGCTGTGAAGATCGCGAGGGAAGGCACGTTTTCGCAAAGGGTCGTCGAGAGGTTCCAGGTGGAAATGCAGATCCTCGCGCTGATGGATCATCCGGGGATCACGCGCTATCTGGATTCCGGAAAGACATCCTGCGGAAGGCTCTATTACAGCATGGAGCATGTCGAAGGCCGGGATCTGGGTATCTGGGCCAGGGAATGCAAGCGGACCCACGGGGAGATCCTCGGGATGATGGAGCGGCTGTGTGAGGCCGTGGTGCACGCCCACCAGCGGGGTGTCATGCACAGGGACCTGAAGGCGGAGAACGTGCTTGTGGGGAAAACGGGAGACGTGCCGAAGATCATTGATTTCGGCATAGCGCGGGTGCTTTCGGGGCCGCTTGAACTGGCCGCGGGTGTGAGTGTGGAAGGATGGGTCGGCAGTCCGCACTCGATGAGCCCGGAGCAGCTGGAGGGAGATCCCCGGCTCGACGTGCGCGTGGATGTCTACGCGCTCGGCCTGCTGTTTTATGAAATTTCCCTGAGGGAAAAAGTCTTGGCGGAAGCCGTAGGGGGTGACCGCTCCTGGGCGGAGAACGCTGCCCGCGTCCGCAACTTCCGGTTTCCCCGGCTGGCTGATGCAGGTCTGCCGCGTGAGTGGGATTGGGTGGGTGCACGCGCCTGTGCTGCGGAGCGCGGCGGAAAGATACGGCAGCGCGCGGGAGCTGCTGGAGGATATCAGGGCGCTACGCGACGGGGGGATCGTCATGGCCGGCAGGAAGCCGTCCGGGTACTTTTTTGCAAAGGCGGTGCGCCGTCACTGGGTGGCCGTTTCCCTGGTGGCGATGGCATTCGTATCGCTGGCGATCATCGCTTGGAGCGGCGTGAGGGTGGCCATCAGGGAAGGCGAGGCCAGGGACAGGGTCGAGGCATCCCTGGCCGGAATGAAGGAGGCTGAGGAGCGGGCAAGGCGCGATGGCTCGGATGCTCTGATGAACGAGGGGATTTCATCCTTCCGGGAGGGCAGGTATGGCGTGGCCAGAAAGCGGCTCCTCGAGGCCTTGGAGCTGTGGCCTGGGAATGCCGATGCGAGGTATTCGCTGAATTTCCTGGAGTCGACCCACCGGTTCGCCAGGAAAGCGGATGAGGTGGAAGCGGGCTTCGATGTCCGGGCCGTCGAGGAGGTTCCGGAGGGTTTTCTGCTCAAGGGCGATGGCGCGCGGCGAAAGCTTGTGGAGGTGGTGGCACCGGCCGGCGGGTGGGACTGGAAGGATGTGGGGATACGGCAAAAACCGGGCTCGGTGGAGTTTTTCTCAAAGGAAACCGGCCTCGGCCTCCTTAGCCCGCTGCAATACGGTTCCGGGCGGGAGCAAGCGGTGGCCTCGGGGAAACTGAAGCATGTCGCGGTATTCGGGGACGGCGGTAAGGTGGCGCTTTGGGATGTCTCCATGATGGGTCCCAGCCATCTCGACAGGGAGTTCGAAGGTGGGGCCATGTACGCGGCATTCGTGAGGGAAACGGAAATGCTGTGGGTCATGGACGGCGAGGGAAGGCTGAGCCAGTGGGAGCCCGGAAAGGGCGTGACCGCCACGAAGTTGATCATGCGCGTCGCGGAAATACCGGAAACGGATGCTCCGGAGCTTCTCGGCCTGTTGCAGGATTTCTGGTGGCGGAGCGGGCAGGGCAGCTTCCGGGGATTTTCAGAAGACATGCGCCAGACCGGCACCGGTGCACACCTCCTGATGCTCTCGCGGCTCTCCGGGAAAGAAGTCATGTGCGTGGTGACCGGGCGGGATAGCGATGAGGGAATGGCCGCTGTGGACGACGGGCGGATCGGCGGCAGGCAGCCGAACGGCTTCTTCAAATGGTTGCCAAGGAGGGATTTCAAAACCGAGTTCGTGGCCGTGGAAGCGGGTGGGAAATACGGGGCGGTGCTGGAGCACGGGGATCGCGTCACGATCGTTGATCCCGCTACGAGCAAGCAGCTTGCCACATGGGTGGCACCGGATCCGGCTCAGCACATCGTGATGATGGATGGCGGGGAGGTATTGGTTCTTGCAGGTGATGACGGGATACTAAGGAGCTACAATTCGCTCACGGGCAGACCTGCCTGGCCGGATGTCATTGCGGCCTCCGGTGCCGGGCTGGAAGGTATACGCATGGTTGTGGTTCCGGGCACGGATGAGTTGCTCGTATCAGCGCCAGGGGATCTCCGTATCCAGCGCTGGAACATCAGGACGGGGGAGCGTCGCTCGCGGGGCATGCTCCATGACCGGGAAGTCTTCTGGTTTGGCTGCCTGCCGGGAGGGGGGATTGCCGTCTCGGTGGATCAGTCTTCGGAGGACGTGGGAAAAGCCTCGTTCAGGGTATGGTCCCTGCGCTCCGGGAACGAACTGGTTCCGTCTCTGGATTTCCCCATCCAGATCCTATGGCCCGCAGTGGGGCCTGACGGGAAACAGATCGCAATGTGCCTGGCGGAAGGGACGATCAGGTGTTGGATTGTGGACTAGGGGCCGGACAGCATCGGGGAATATGGACAGGTGCTCCGTGGTCGGACTTGGCTGCTCTCCGGTCGAAGGGAGTAAAAATTTCTTTTGCCCGCCGCGCAACTTCCGATCCTGCTCCGTGTTTATAGGGGCAGTGAGAGCAACAGCACCTCATCCAATCAAAACAAAGAACAATACCATGAAAACCAAATCACTGATCATCATCGCCGCATCGCTCGGCATCATCGGCTCCGTCAACGCGCAGGAGGAAAAGAAAGAGCGCCCGCAACGTAAGATGCCTCCTGAATTGATGGAGAAATTCGACAAGGACGGCGACGGCAAGCTCAACGAAGAGGAGCGCGAGGCAGCGAAAGCCGCCCGCAAGGAAATGATGGAAAAGCGCAAGGCGGAGATGCTTGAAAAATTCGATAAGGACGGCGACGGCGAACTCAGCGATGAGGAAAAGGAAGCCATGAAGGCCGAGCGCCAGAAAATGATGCTCGAGAAATTCGACAAAGACGGCGATGGAGAGCTCAGCCCCGATGAGCGCAAGGAAGCCCGCAAGCAAATGGGCGGACGCCCCGGTGGCCCGCGCGAAGGAAGGAAAGGCGGCCCACGCGGCGACAAGAAGGGCGAATAATTGCCGGCTTTCCGGCTGACAGCCGGTTTATTGATCAAAAGAGCGGCCACCTGGCAACGGGTGGCCGTTTCTATTGTTTCCGGCCAGCCTTGCGGTTCAGCCCTCTGCAGTCTTCTGTTTCTTCATCGGCGCGATCGAATCGATGGCCTCGAACAGGGAATCATCAATCTGCGGGGCATCCAGTGCGGCGAGGGAATCGTCAAGCTGTGCAACCGTCCGTGCCCCGATGATGGAGGAGGTGACCGCCTTGTGCCTCAGCGTGAAATTAAGAGCCATGTGGTTGACCGACATGCTTTGCGCGGCTGCCAGTTCACCGAGCGCACGGATTTTCTCCTGCTGGGCGATGACCTGATCCTCCTGGAGGAATCCATCTTTCCGCGCCGCACGGGAGTCCTCCGGAATGCCGCCGATGTATTTCGGGGTCAGCATCCCTTGGGCCAGCGGGGAGAAAACGACGCAGCCCATCTTCTCCTCCTTCAGGTAATCCAGGATGCCTTCCTTTTCCGGCCAGCGGTTCAGGATGGAATAGGGCGGCTGGTAGACCAGGCAGCGGACGCCCATTTCCTTCAGCAGCTTCACCGCCTTCTTTAGCTTCTTCAGCGGGTATTTGGAAAGGCCTACGTAGAGCGCCCTGCCGGAGTTCACTGCAGTGGCCAGCGCGGACATGGTCTCCTCCAGCCGGGTATCCGGATCAGGCCGGTGGGAATAGAATACATCCACGTAGGGAAGGCGCAGCCGTTTCAGCGATTGGTCGAGCGATGCCAGCAAGTGCTTCCGGGATCCCCATTCCCCGTAAGCAGCCGCCCCACATCTCGTGCCCCGCCTTCGTCGTGATGATCAGCTCGTCCCGGTGGCAGGCGAAGTCCTCGGAAAGGATGCGCCCCACATTCTCCTCCGCGGATCCGGCCGGCGGGCCGTAATTGTTCGCCAGGTCGAAGTGGGTGATCCCCTTGTCGAACGCGCGGCGCATGATCCTGCGGGATTCCTGGAAGTCATCCACGTGGCCGAAGTTGTGCCAGAAGCCGAGGGAGATTTCAGGGAGGAAAAGGCCGGAGTCGCCACAGCGTCTGTAATTCATGACTTCAATTCTCGATTTCCGAGTAGCTGAATTCAAGGACGAACAAAGGAGTGGCCAGATTCCGCTGCCGGAGAGAAAAGTTTCGGATCGATTCAGGCATGAGATCCGATCTCTTGTTCCTTGTCATTTCTCTTCCAGCGGATGCTCTTCGAGGAGCTGATCCATCTGATAGAAAGCGGTCTGATCCTTGGTTTTTTCCCGGACTTTTCTAACCTGCTCTGTCGTGATGGCCGAGGCCTTGTTGCCGTAGTGGTTCCGGACATAGGTCAGGACATCCGCGATCTCCTTGTCCGTGAGCATGCCGCCGAAGGGGGTCATGGGAACCTGACCGGCATATTTTTTCCCGTTCAGTTCGAACTGGCCCATGAGGCCGTGAAGGGTGAGCTTGATCAGGCGCTCGGGATCGCCGTGGACGAATATGCTGTCCTCAAGTGGCGGGAAGGCGGGATCGAGACCTTTTCCGTCCTTCTGGTGGCAGGTGGCGCAGTGGGCGTCGCGGAAATAGACCTCGTGTCCGTCGGCGAACTGGCGCTGCTCGCCGGGGTTGAGATGGGATGGGATCGGCGGCATGGGATTTTCGACTTCCAGCTTGGTCGCCTGTCCTTTCAGGCGGGCGAGTGCGGTTTCAAAGGGTTTCTCCGTCCACCGGTCGGTGCCTTTCGCGGTCGCGGCTTCCACGACGGCGGCTGCCTCCTGTCCGTCAAACCAGGTGGAGGCAGCGACAGCCTCCAGCCGGACGCGGCCGTGGTCGTCAGAGGCGGCTGCTTTCAGGAGATCCAGTGCGTCGGGAAAGAGGTCGAAGTTGTAGCGCAAGACCCGGACGGCGGCGGAGCGGACGTGGAAATCAGGTGATTTCAGGAGCTTTTTCAACAGTTGCGTATCGACCTTGTTGATACCCCACGTGACCCAGAGGGCTTCCAGGACGTTGTGGTCATAGCGGGCGTCCTTCTCATCGAGAGCGGCCACCCATTTCGAGACAGCGGCGGAAATTTCTTCCGCGGGATGGGCGCGCAGCTCGCGGCGGGTGCGGTAGCGGGTTCGGTATTCAGGTAGTTTCAGATTTTCCAGAAGGGTTTCCACGGAGGCACCCGCGACATCGGCGGGTTTCACCAGAGGCCGGGACGGGTACGTGACGCGGTAGATGCGGCCGTGGACGTGGTCGCGCAGGGGATCGCGCGCGTTGTGCTGCATGTGCCCGATGAGGACATTCTGCCAATCGATGACGTAGAGCGAGCCGTCGGGGGCGAACTCGAAATCAGCGGGGCGGAAGTTTCCGTCGGAGGATTTCAACAGGTCGTGGCGGAAGGCGGTCTTGTAGCCGGTGCCGTCATCTGCGATGGAGTGCTGTTTGATGCCCAGGAAGCCGATGCAGTTCCCGATGAGAGCGTCCCCCTGGACTTCATCCGGGAAATGGCGGGAGGAAACGAACTCGAGCCCGGAGGTCGGGCGAACCGACTGACCTTCGGGAACGAGGTCGATGCTTCCGGGGTTCTTCTCTCCATAGGGTGTTTTGAGCGAGCCGGGGAGGTGCCACTCCCACGGCGGGCCGGAGGTGTAGATGAAAAAATCCTGACCCCACTCGTCGAAGGCGAAGCCCCAGGGATTGGGGATGCGGAGCTGGGAGGTGCGCTCGAGTCTGGTTTTCTGCGGGGAAAAGCGATAGAATCCGCCATCGACTCCACGGACGGGGCCGTAGGGGGTTTCCACATTCGAGTGGAGGAAAATTCCCTCGCACATCATGAACGCTCCGGACGGATCGGCGGCGAAGGCGCTGATGGCGTGGTGGGTATCGTGGGAATCGAAGCCGGTGAGGACGATTTCCTTGGAATCGGCTTTGTCATCGCCGTCCTTGTCCGCGAGGAACACAAGATGAGGCTCCTGTGAGACATAGACGCCACCGGGCGCGAACTCGAAGCCTATGGGCAGGTGTAGGTGGTCGGCGAATACCGTTTCCTTGTCGGCCTTCCCGTCGCCGTCGGTGTCCTCGTAAATGAGCAGTTTGTCATCGGGCAGGGGATCGCCGGGGCGGTAATGCGGGTAGGTTGGCATGGTGGCCACCCACAGGCGCCCCTTGTTGTCGAAGGAGACCTGCATCGGGTTGGCCAGATTGGGAAAATCCTTCTCGGATGCGAAAAGCTCGACCTTGTAGCCATCCGGAGTGGTGAGCTTCTTCTCCGCCTCCTTTCCGTCCTTATAATCGATGTCGCCGTTTTTGCCGCTGGGGGCGTAGTTGGTTTTTACGTCCGGGAGGGGGTGGGTGGCCTTGTCGGCGGAGACGAGATCGAAATCATTTCCGGAAGCCGCCGCCCAGATCGCCCGGTCGCGGATTTCTGTCATCTCTCGCATCTTGATCTTCTCGTCCGGATAGTTGTCCGGGCCGAAAGGCTTGAAGCGGCGGCCATCGACATGGACGCCGTTGAGCATGCGGTAGTCGTAGAACCAGAACCAGTTCTTGTCCTTCACAGCGGCGGCGACCGCTTCCAATCTATCAGGGGCCTGTTCGCCACTTTCCCCAAAAATCTCGTCCTGTAGCGTATCCGCCAGCCATTTGTAGCCGTCGTCGTTCGGGAGGAAACCGTTTCGTGTGAAGGGGGATTCCAGTCCGGGATAGAGGTCGTGGGTTTTGTCATAGACACTGACGAACTCGACCTCGTTCGCGGCGGCGATCTCCGACATCGCCTGGGTGTAAAGGGCGAGATTGGCGTTTTCCGCCCGTCCATTCGGGGAGATCACGGGATTTCGACAGATCCTCGTAGGCGATGGGGGATACAAGAACCAGGCGGGGTGCGGTCCTGCCATTGTATTTCTGCCCGAGTGTATGCCTGATCCATGCCTCCAATTCCTTCTTGTAATTCTCCACACCGGAAGGGCCGTCGAAGGATTCGTTGTAGCCGAAGAAAGCGATGAGGGTGTCCGGCTTCAGCTCTGCCAGCCACTCGTCCGGGGTGGGATGGAATCCTTCACCGGCGTGGATCTTGTGGTGGGGGTGGAATTTCTCCGCACCCGGGAACGCCCATTGGGATTTCCTCGAAGGATGCGGGCGGAAGCCGGGGGTGTCACCGGGGCGGCAGAGATTGCGGATATAGAGGTTCGCTCCGGGAAATGAAAGCTGGAGGTTGGTTTCCAGATAAGGGTGGTCGATCATGCGCTCGCCCAGGCCGTTGCCGATGAGAACGATGCGTTCGGAATCCGCGGGTGCCTTGGTCTCCGCCAGCAGTGTCGAGAAAGGAAGGAGCGATAGGATGGCGAATGTGGTTTTTCTGATCATGGGAAGGATGGCTGGACGCCAGTCGATACGACTCGGTGGGGCGTCGTCCATCAAATTTCCCATATTTCCCCAGTTTTTCCCAGAAAAACAACGGTTCCGGCGACGGGGCGAAATACTGGCTTTCGAAAGGCGTTTCCAGAGTGTAGAAGAAAGGGATGAAACCCGGAGCCACTATCCTGCCTTTCCTTGTGTTGGCTCTCGCGGGCTGTGCGGTTCAGGACAGGAATTCCATCGCGATGAGTGGCATCATCCGGCAGGAAGTCCAGTCCCCCGCGAGTCAGGTTCCCGTGCCCGTTCCTGCGAAGCCCCGGTTGCCGCTTGCAACCGTTTTCAAGGGTGAGTCGAAATTCCAGGCCATCGTGGCCAAAGCGGAGCGGGAGAACTGGAGAAAACTGCCTATCGGTGAGCGCACGGCAAGGATCGCCCGGGAAATGACTGGCGTCCCATACACGGGTTACACGCTGGAGGCGGACGACAGGATTGAGTCCCCGGTGGTGAACATGGTCGGGATGGACTGCTGGACGTTTTATGAAAACGCCCTGGCGATCTCGCGCATGCTTGCCTACAAGCCCGGCCCATATGATCCGGAGGACATGCTCCATCTGGTCGAGATCGAGCGTTACCGAAACGGAATATGCACCGGCAATTACCTTTCCCGCATGCATCACCTCGAGGAGGTGTTCCACGACAACCAGCGGCGCGGATACGCGATGAACATCACCTCCCGCATTCCCGGGGCGGAGAGGCTTTCCCGCGAGATCAGGGAGATGACGGTGCAATGGAAGAGCTACCGCTATCTGAAAAACAACCCCGAGCTTGTTCCCGCCATGGGTAGGATCGAGGCTCAGGTCTCGCGGCTCCCGGTATATCATATCCCGAAAGCGAAAGTCCGTGCCGCGGAGAACTACCTCCAGAACGGCGACATCTGCGCGATCACCTCCACCTGGAAATACGGCTATACCTCGCACGTTGGCTTGATTATACGGTTGAATGGCCGGGCCTACTTCGCCCACGCCACTTCGGATCGCGACAAAGGGCGCGAGACGATCATCGACAGGCCGATCACCGACTACCTCAGCGGCTCGTCGAAACACGCCGGTATCGTCATCTGCCGTCCCTTCGATATTCCGCCATCCCCGCTCTGGCAGAAAAACATGGCCGGGCAGTGAAGGGATCGCGTCCTTGTTCCGTCCAAAGGCAACACCAGCCCGCAACCTTTCCGGACAGGCGGTGTTAGAGAACCCATGTTTCTTTCCGGAAACCCGCTTGTCATTTTTCCGATGGAGGAACCCGCCGCATCCACCCACCCAGATCCCGAAGCGGCTCTTGACCACGCTCTCATGGCACGTATCGCCAGGGGAGATCACCAGGCTTTCCGCCAGCTAGTCGAGCGCCATCAGGACGCCATTGTCGGGACGGTCACGAAAATGCTCGGGAACTCTTCCGATTCCGAGGACATCGCCCAGCTCGTTTTCATCCGCGTCTGGAAACACGCGAAGCGTTACAAGCCTGATAACAAGTTCACGACATACCTGTACACCATCGCGCGAAACCTGGTCTACAACGAATCCCGCCGCCGTTCACGGAAGAAAACCGTTTCCTCAGACCAGCGCGAGGACGAGCACCATCTCCAGCATCCGGCAGATCCCGCCGCACGACCGGACTCCACACTCCTCACCGCCGAGCTTCAGAACGCCATCGATGACGCCATCCAGGCTCTCCCCGAAAACCAACGTATGGCCGTAGTACCTCCGCCGCTACGAGAACCTGCCCTATGAGGATATCGCGGAAGTTCTTAAAACAACCGTTCCATCGGTGAAGAGCCTCCTTTTCCGGGCGAGGACAACACTTCGCGAAACGCTCTCCAAATATATGGACGAGTAAGGATCACGGTGCCATGTCCCGAAGCCGGAAGAGATCCCGATGAATCCAACCGGCTCCATTTTGCGATCCCCCAGACCACAATCTTAGGAACGAACGATTGCCAGGATCAGCCAAAGGAATCCGATGGCGAAAAATGACAGGTGGATACATAGGAAAATCCGGCAGGCGTATATGATTTTTCTGTTCTTTTTTTTGAAAGCGATCTCCCTGCCCTCATGCCAGTCAACCCACATCGTGGCAGCCCAGTTGGCTCCGGGAGTATAGCCTCTGCCATTCCTGAGGCAATACGGGCGAATGAAAAACTGCCACACCAGGTAAGGTGAGGACATCGCCAGGGTAATGACCAGGGCGATGAACATCAGAGCATGGAGACAAAGGTCTTCCCTATATCTGCCAGTCTCGTCTTCTCCGCTTCTGAAAAATCGTAGGGCTCGGTTTTTCCCACACCGAGAGTGCCGATCACCGTTTCGCCGTCGACGGAAAAAACCGGTACCGCCAGCGAGCCGGATACGCCTGTCTTCCTGGCGTCCTCTTTAGCCACCCCGCCGAGATCCTGCTGGAGATTGCAGAGTTCCACCGGGGCGCGGGTCTCGGCAGCCACTCCGGCGATTCCTTTTCCAAAGGGTATTCTCGATATCTTTTCAATCAGGAAATCCGGAACTCCGGCCTGGCAGACGAGATGCAACCACTGTCCCTCAGCCCGGTGCACCGTGCCTGTCTGGCAGTTGAACTCATCCATTGCTTCCCGTAGTTTCGATTCAGCCACTGTCATTGTGGAAAAATGAGACCTCCGATCCCGGCTGTCCAACCGATTCGGAGAGGGGATTTGAATTCGGAGAGGGGATTTGATACATCCGTCCCATATTATTTCTTTTCCCGCCATGAACTCCACGCCATCCTTGGGCAAGTGAGATGTTTTCCTGTCATCCTGTTGCTGATACTGCCTCCGACTGCCGAGGGTCTGGAGGCAGTGGACGCTCTTGCGGCTTCCGCTAGGCGGGCAATGGAAAGCGGCCTGTGGGAGGTGGCGAATCTTCGGCTTGAGCGTGCGGCGGGAATGGCGGATCTCGATACGGCGGAAAGGACCGAAATACGGATTCTGCTGGCCGAGAGCCTGATTCGTGCGGACGAGGCGGAACAGGCCTTCGGCATCCTGGAGCAATCGGGAGTGCGGGAGCATCCCGACGCACCCTTCTGGACGGGGCAGGCTCTTGCGGGAATGGGACGTTTCGCTGAGGCGGTGGAAACACTCATGCCTATCGCTGCCAATCCAGACCGACGTTTCCACGAGGATGCGGGGATGACGGCGGCGAGTCTCCAGCTTTCTCTCGGTCTGCCCGATGCAGCTCTGGAGACGCTCGCCCTTGTCAATGTGGTCGCCGCGGATCTTCACCGTATCGAAATACTTCTGGATCTCGGGCGTGCGGCGCAAGCGCGGAGGATTTTTTCCCGACTTTCCGAGATACCGACGTCTCTGGAAGGCCACACCTCCTTTCTCGACGGACAGCTCATGCTGGCGGAGGACAGGCATGGTGAGGCGGAAATCGTTTTCTCAAAGCTTCTGGCGAATCCGGCCGGCCAATCGCTGGAACACTACCACCAGGCGGCTCTCGGTAGAGCGGATGCCATCGCTGGCCTTGGAGATACCCTGGAAGCGACCGATTCGTTACTCGATTTCATCCAGGCAAACCCCGGTGGCCCCCTCCTGGAGGTCATGTTCGATAGAATCATCAACTGGCTTCCGGAAAAAATCATCTCCGCCGACCTGTCCGTGCTGGAGCGGCTATCAGCGTGGCTGCCCAGCCCTCCGCCCGCCACTCTCGAATACCTTTACGGGGAAGCATCCTACGCGGCAATGGGGTGGACGCCATCTCCACCTGAGGTTCCGGTTCTCGGAATCTACGCGCTCTATGCCAGGGCGACCGGACTCCACAGGATGGATACGGAGAGCGCGCGGAAGGAGGCGAATCTCCTCTTGCGGCGCATATGGATGATCGCACCCCGTCATCCTCTCGCTCCGCGGAGCCTGATGACCCTCGCCCGGTGGAAATTGGCAGCGGGGGATAATTCCGCCGCTTTTGAAATTCTCGAGACATTGCGAATTACCGCAGGATCTCCTCAGGTCAGGGGTGAGGCCGCATTTCTCGACGCCCGGATCGCATTTGAAAGAGGTGATAACGCCCTCGCCCAAGGCCTTTTCGAGGAGGCCGCTTCTTATCTGGAAGGAACGAACAGGGAATCCGCCATTTACAATTCCACACTGGTCAGCCTTGCCGGAGATTCTTCGGCGACCGTGCTGATCCAAAATGTGGACGCGGAGACCGCCACCAGACTCTCCGTTGACCTGGAACTCGAAAAAGCCCTCCTGTCTCCCACCCCGGAACAAGCGATAACGGCACTCGATTCCTTCCTGAAAGCTCATTCGGGCCATCCTCGCGCGGCGGAAGCCCGACTCGCGATCGCCGAGGCGGCACTCAAAGTTTCCCCACCCGACCTGAGGCTGGCTCGGCCCAGCTTGATACTCTCCGAGACTCCGATCCGCCACTGCCGACGGACCGGGAACCGCGCCTTCTTCTCGCCCGGTTGCGGCTGCTGGATCTTTCCGGGAAAACCGAGGAGTCCGTGGAGCTGGCGAAACGTATCATCTCGGAGTTTCCCGGGTCAGCCACATCGTCGGAGGCTTCCCTGGTGATGGGGAAATCGCTGTTCGAGTCCGGAAACTACAATGAGGCCAGACGGGTTCTTGAAAAGCTTGCCGCCGCACGAGGAGGGGACGCAGCGCAGCCAGGCCGCGCTGCTTCTCGCCGCCCGCTCCGCGGCGCTGGGGGCGACCGCCCAATCCCGGGAGGAGGCGCTGGCCATTTTCGATAAGGCGATCGCGATAGACGGCCCGTTGCGCTCTCTCGCCCGTCTGGAGAAGGCCAGGTTGAATATCGATCTCAACCGCCTTCCGGTGGCTATTGACTCACTGCGCGAGGCCTACTCCGCCTCCGCACCCGATGATCCATCGCGTCTACCCACCGGCCTGATGCTCGCCGAGGCGATCTACGCCAGAGGCGGATCGGATCCGGGAAGCTTGGACGAGGCGCTGAAAATCTATGACGAGTTGCTCGGCCTCACAGCGAGCAACCCGGCTCAGTATTTCCGCCTTCAGTATTTACGCGGTCTCACTCTCGAGAAACTGCCGGATCCGGCGGATCCTTCCAAGACCCGGCTGGATGAGGCACTTTCCGCCTATTTCTCCGTGCTGGACAGACCCGTTGATCCACGCCCACCGGAGTGGGAATGGTTCGAGCGAAGTGGGTTCCGCGCACTGGCTCTTCTGGAAAACGATGAAAAATGGGAAGCTGCCGTATCCATAGCCGGAAAAATCGCATCCTTCAACGGGCGACGCGCCGAAGAGGCGGCCAAACGGGCACGCCAGCTCCAGCTCAAGCATTTCATTTACGAGGAATCGCCCGCGAATCAATAACTCGACAGCCGCATGGCTCCAGCCCACCCTCCCACCCGTAGTATGTCGAATCTCCCGCGCTGGTTGCCCCCCGTCCTACTGGCCGTGATCGGTTTGGTTGCGGCGGTGCTCCTGGTTCCTCTCGAGCGGGCCCAGGTGATGGATCAGTTCAACGGCTTCCCGGATTCCCACGTTTTTTCCAACAGCATCCGTCCACACATCCTCGTTCTGATCTGCATGATGCCTGCCATCGCCGGGGTGGCCTACAGCGCGGGCACCACTTTCGACCGCTACCTTTCCCGCCAGTTTATCGGAATCCTCATGATCTGCCTCGGAGCACTGCTCTCAATCTGGCTGATGCTCGACCTGAGCGACAACCAGAGCGACTTTGATGGCAGTGAGAACAAGATCCTGTCACTTCTCACGTTCTACCTATACCGCTCTCCGGCCATTCTGATCGTCCTTCTTCCGTATGCCTTGCTTCTAGCACTGATCTACGGGCTGGGGAAATTCTCGAAAAGCAACGAGATCGTGGCAATGATACAGAGCGGAACGGGTGTCGTCCGCGTGACCGCGCCACTGATATTCGCCGGAATATGGAGTAGTTTCCTCCTCCTGGGACTGAATTACCACTGGGCACCCCATGCGGAAGGAATGCGTGAGGAACTGACTGACCGCGCCAACAACCGCCCCGTTCTCCAGGCGGAAAACGTCCTTTACCGTGATCCCGACTCGCGCCGCCTGTGGATGGTCGGCGGGTTTCCGGAGAATTTCCAGAATGGCGAGCCGCTCCAGGATGTCGAGATCACGACGATGAACCCCGACCGGACGCTCAAAACCAGGATGACCTCCGCTTTCGCGAGCTGGGACAGCGGCTCGCGGAAATGGACGTTCAGCGATCCTCTCTTCGCGCGGTTCACCGAAGGCGAGGCACCGCAGTTCGAACAAATGGACGAACCTGTTGAAAGGTTGAAGTGGAAGGAGACTCCCTCGCAGATCATCAAACCGGGACTTGCGGTCGAGTATCTGGGAATCCCGGAACTGACCACATGGCTGGCCTCACCCATGGCTGACCAGCCAACCTCCAATCGGTCAGCCTACCTGACCCACTGGCACTATCGCTGGGCACTTCCTGTCACCTGTATCGTCACAGTTTTGCTCGCAGCGCCTCTCTCCATACACTTTGCCCGGCGCGGCGCGGGCAGCGGAGTGTTCCTCGCCGTCGTCCTCGCTGTGATGATGCTCTTCGTGTCCAGCATCACCCTTGCTCTCGGCGAGGCCGCGATCATCCCGCCTCTTCTAGCCGCGTGGCTGCCGAATATTGTTTTCACCCTCATCGGTATGTACCTGTTCCACCGCCGTGTCACGGGGCGTCCGATCTATCAGTCGGTGCGCCGTCTCCTCGTCCCGCAAACCTGATCCCGCTCTACGATGGCATTCAACGAAACCTGGCATGTCCGCACACGTGGCCGCGAATGCGCCGCTACCGGTGAAAAGTTCACCGAGGGGCAGAAGATTGTCACCGCGCTTTTTCCTGATCCCGAATCGAGCGGATACCTGCGGAAGGATTTCGGCGAGAAAGCATGGGAAGCGCGGGAGACGGAAGGCGAGGGGGAGGCCTGTTTCTCCCATTGGCGAACGGTTTTCACCCCGCCACCCGCCAACGAGACCGTCCAGCCCGTCACGAAGCAGAGCGCGGAGGAGCTTCTGCGGTCTCTTGTTGAGGAAGACCAGGAGCATACCGAAAACACCCGCTACATTCTTGCGGTGATGCTGGAGCGTCAGAAACTCCTGCGTGAGACCGATACCCAGCCCACCGCCGGCGGCATCCTCCGCATTTACGAACACAGGAAAACGGGGGAGGTGTATATCGTGAAAGACCCCAACATCCCTCTCGACAAGGTGGAGGAGATACAGAACGAGGTGATCGAACTGCTCTCGCCGAAACCGGCCGGGGAAGAGAATGCCGGCTGAAAACACGAACATCCTAGACGCTCGCGTCCAGCCACCGCCCCTTGAAATGGAGACGGATAAACACGACCGCCTGGGTGAGGAGATCCAAGCCGAGCACGATCCACACGCCGGTGAGGGTCACCCAGCCCATCTGCGAAAGCATCCACAGGACGCCCACCCTGAAAAAAAGCATGCTGCTGAATGCCCAGCGCATCACGAGCTTCGTCGCACCCGCCCCACGCATGGTTGACTTCAGGATGATGCACGTCGCGAAAAACGGCTGGCTCAATGCGCAGACGACCAACAGCGGCCCGGCAAGATCCGCGTGAAGCCCGCTGCCCGGAGCCATCAGCCCGATCAGCCATTCCCTGCCGACCACGAAACAGACGCCCATGAAAATCATCAGACACACGGCGATCAGCCACGAGAAACGGACGGCTTTCACCGCCATCTCCTTGGAACCGGCTCCGAGATACTGACCCGTCAGCGCCGCTGCCGCCGCCGCGATCGCGAAGCCGGGGAGAAAACTCATCGATTCCAACCGTATCGCGATGAAGTGTGCGCCAAGCGCTCCCTCACTTTTCAGATTCGAGATCACGCGCAGCCCGTAGGAATGGATCACCCACATGCCCGCGATCTCCAGAGCCTGCGGCATCCCCACCCGGCAGATCCGCATCAGGGTAGGCGGGTGGAGGCGCAGGCCTGTCCGCGACCACTTGAGTCCCTCGCGTTTTTTCAACATCAGCAGGAAAACCACCGTGAATAGTCCGGCGATCCAGCCGATCACGGTGCCCAGCGCGATCCCTGAAACACCTTGGCCTCCATAGGGTGCTGGTCCGAATACCAGGAGCACGCTCACCGCCATGTTGACAACATTCACGACAAGCATCGCGAAAAACGGCGTCCTGGTATCACCCGAGCCGCGCAGTGCGGCGTTCACGGAGAACATGGCGCCAGCCACCGGCCCGGACCAGGCGAGCATGCGGATATAGCTTTCCGCCTCCACGGAAGCCGCCGGAGTGAGACCCATCCAACTGATCAGAAAAGGCGCCCCGAGTTGGAGGATGACCAGTGCCGCGCATCCCGCGAGAGCCCCGAGCCACACACCCTGCCCCAGCCCGCGGTTCGCAAGCGCGCCGTCGCCCGCACCCGTGGCCCGTGATACCAGCGCCATCACCCCGGTCGCCACAGCCCCTTGGAAAATATAGATGAACCATCCGACGTAACCGCCCAGTCCCAGGGCGTCGAGAATCGCCACCCGTTCCGCTCCCTCCGCCATCCGCCCGGCGATTACGATGTCCGTCATACCCACAAAAAACGAGAGAATCTGCTCCAACAGAGGCCACACCGCCAGAGTGAGCACCTGCATCGGGAGGGTCATCGTCCCCAACTTTCCGCCCAGCCGGATCTCCTCGCCCCGCTCGCTCGCCTCCACTGAAATACCCGGCTTGTCCATCCGCGCAGACCCTCGCCGCCGCACCTGCCCCCGGCAATTCCCAAATCCGCATACCGCGGCCACTCAGGCACGTCGCATGTAGTCCGGCACCTGGTCGCGCTGCCTGGCCGGAGGGATGGCCGCACTGGAGAACGAAATCACCGCACCTATGCCCGCCGCGTGGCTTCCTCCCAGCCTGGGCTCCACCTCGAACTCCGGGAAAAGGAATCGCGCACTGACTTTCCACCACATGATCGCGCTCCACGCCAGCAATAGCGGCTCCGCAGACAGCCGTAAGAACCCCGGCAGCCAGGCCGACCCATTCAGGCACCCCCCCGGAATCGTCCGCATTCTTCGCTGACGCATCAACAACGGTCGGCATCTCCTCTTCCGTCTCCGTGGCATCGCCATTCGCCATCCTTTCCATCCAGTAGATGCGGATGGACATTTGCACTAGAAAGGCCTCCAGCTGCCCCGCCGCATCCACGCTTGCGAAAGCACGCATGACTGAGCTTCTCAGCGCCCGCTTTTGCTCCGCTGCGGACACAGCGTCCGTGATCACAGGACTCAGATAGATCTCCGAGCGTTGCGGCGCACCCAGGTAGTAATATACGATGACGGCTGGTTTTCCGACGGAATAGAGCCGTTCCACCACCTCCTCCTCACGCACGTCGCCGGGAATACGCTGTTCCGCACCGAAAACGTAGATGAACATGTCTATCGACGAGTCTTTCGAATGATAGTCGAGAAAAGCTTCCAGATCCTGCGAAGCCCTGGTGTCCAGCAGCCCTTGGGGATCGACCAGATGACCATCCGGCCTGTTCTCGAAATATGCGGTAAGATACTCCTCGGCGACCACGTTCTCGTCGGATTCCGTCTCCGCTATCTCGTCCACGGTCGGTTCCTCGATGGCCAGTGGCGTTTCCTCCGCCTTTTTTTCCTCAGGCAGAGGCTCGTAGGTCAGAAGGGAACCTCCCGCCATCCAACCGTCTTCCAACAGGTTGGCGCGTTCTCCCACGTCCCATTCGGGCAGGGGAGGCTCCACGTTTCCAGAAAGGTTCGACGCGAAGAGCAGAAATACCGGGATACACTTCACCGCTCGCCCTCCGTGACCGTTTCCTCCCTTTCCTCGCACGGTGGCGCAGTCTTCACATTACGGATCTTTCTTACCAGATCCCCCACGGCCACCGGTGTGGCCACGCGCTTCTCGTATCTCTCCGGATCCCGTCTCACCTGGCGGCAACGCCTCGCCAGCATTGTTCCCAGATGGCCGAGTGCCTTGAGAACCCCGTCACAGTACCGACCCTCCAGCCAATGGGAATGTGCCCTACTCAGGCATTCGAACGTGTCCTTTTCTTCGAAAAACGGATCAAGCAGATAGCCGAAAGTGATGCCCGCCGCCTTCGAATCGGGATCGATCACGAAAAGTATCCCGCCCTCGTTCGGCTTCGAGACATCGACGTCCTCGAACACCCCCCTGTTCAGCAGCCAGAACCCGAACTGCCGCAGATTCCCCGTTTCTCCCATGCTTCCCGTATAGACAGCGACAAACATCTGCGGAAACGCCGTTCCGAAGGCTTCGATCGCATCCTCTATCCTGTCACGCTCGTTTCTCCTGAAAATTCCGGCCGCGTCCGTCAGGCTCCGTAGCTTCACCTCACCCTCTCCGAAAAGCGCGTCCGCGTCATTGATGGCGAAGCCGCAGTGGGGGCAGACCGCCGCCGCCCTGTGGATTCTCTGCACGCAGCGCGGACATTTCATGGCTTCCTCTTTTTACTACTGGATTCCCAGTAATCAGTCAAAACAAATCACCTTGCGCGGAACCGGAGTTTCTGAAATCAAAGAAATGATCCCGAAGACACCCGGCTCCGGAACGCATCCTCTTTCTTGTAGTCTGCGAATTTCCCTCTAGAATCCCGCTATCATGCCCCGCCTGACAGTGACCAAAACGCCAAAATGCTACGTTGGCGGAGCCTTCATCCGATCCGAAAGCAACCGCACCTACGCCATCAGCGATGCCACGGGCGGGTTCTTCGGAAACGTCCCCCTCTGTACCCGGAAGGATGTGCGCAACGCCGTCGAGGCCGCAGCGAAAGCAGGCCCTGGCTGGGCGAAGCGCTCCGGCTATAACCGGGGTCAGATCCTCTACCGCATGGCGGAGATGCTGGAGGCTCGCGCCGATGAGCTGGTCGCCGCTCACTTTCCGGCCGATTCCACAGAGAAAAAACAGGTTGCCGCCGAAGTCGCTGCCACGATCGACCGCATCGTTCACTACGCGGGATGGACCGACAAATACGAGTCCCTGCTCGGCAGCGTGAACCCGGTCGCCACCGCGCATTTCAATTTCTCCGTCACCGAGCCAATGGGCATTGTCGCCGTCGCCGCACCGGAAGAGGCTCCTCTACTCGCGCTTGTCTCAATGATAATGCCCGTTATCGCGAGCGGAAACGCTGTCATCGCGCTGGCCTCGGAGTCGAAACCCTATCCGGCCATACTTCTGGGGGAGATGCTCGCCACGAGCGACCTTCCCGGTGGTGTCATCAATCTTCTCACCGGGAAAAGCGCGGATCTTCTCCCCACCTTCGCCACTCATGAGCACATTCGTGCCGTTTCCGCCTTCGCCGACGAGGGACAACGAAAAATTCTTCAAACCGGTGCGGCGGAGTCCGTGAAGCGGGTGAAGTTCATCCATTCCGAGGAGCCCTACGACTGGTTCTCAGATTCCGGCCAGGGACTCTATTTCATCCGCGATTTCGTCGAATTGAAGACAACCTGGCATCCGGTGGGCTGAATGCAGCAATCTGGACAAGTTCGGTATAGTTTTCGACACCGATAGCCGGTGAAGTCTCTCGGCCTCCTTTTGATTGATTCAAGGATCTCACCACAATCACACCAACTTCATACGAATAAGGAAAGTACGCAGACTGGGACTCGAACCCAGGATTAAAGTCTCAGTGCAATGGAAATAAGTATTTCTTGATATGACGGTGTTTGAGGCGACGATAGTGGCACAGATGGCATCATTGATGTTCCCACTTTTGTTCCCACTTTTGACCGCCACCACTTCTTAAACCGCTCTTCCAACCGCAATGGCTACTCTCATAAAACGCAAAAATTCTCCCTATTGGTTCGTCGCATTCGACGTGCCACAGTCGGATGGGACTGCCCGCCGCCTGAAGAGATCAACAAAAAAGAAAACCCGGGAGGAAGCGATGGCCGTGGTTCCAGGTATTCTGGAATCCGAGCGAAAATTGGCGATTTCGACGGACGCTCAGGGTAGGAAGAACCTTTCGCTGTTAGCCGAAGCCAATGCCGCTGCCGCCCGGGGTGAGCTTACCGAGGCAAGAGCGAGAGAGCTGTTGTCGCGTATGGTCGAAGGTGTCACTGGCGAAGGGTTGCAAACCCAGACAGTCAGAAATTGGTCCGCCGAGTGGCAGAAACGGAAGATGCCATTGGCGAAATCAACCAGGGATAGGTATGCGACAAGCATGCGCACATTCATCGCGTTTCTGGGGGATAAGGCTGATAGGAGCCTAGAAATGATAACCAAAACAGACATCAGGAATTTCAGGGACGAGGTTCGCTATGGCAAGGGGATCGACAGCGACCCGATTCAGAAATCGAAAAAGAAGCCGGAAATATTGATGCCGATAAGGACGGCAAAGACCACCAACCACTACCTGAAGGATGTCAGGGCAATGCTCAAGGAAGCTGTTGAGGATGATCTCCTGACGAACAATCCCGCAAAAGGGGTGAAATCCCTTCCGGAAGATGATTCAGTGACTCGGAAGCCATTTACCAGTGACGAAGTCAAAAAGTTGATCGAAAAGTCAGGAGAGATAGGGTGGTATGGGCTGGTCTTCAGTCAGAGGGCAGACAAACCAAGGCTGAGGCTCAATCGTTGCTCAGATTGGCCCGGTGTAATTCTATTTGGATACTACGTTGGGACTCGGATTGGCGATATTGCCCGTCTGACATGGCAGAATATCGATTTAGACGGTGAAGTGGCCACGTTTGTGCCGAGCAAAACCAAGAGGAACCTGAAAATCTATCAGGTTCCATTGCATACACGCCTTGTTTCGTGGCTGAAAGAACAACGCAGGAATAGTGAACGTGACGGCCGGTTTTCCCCAGTTTGTTCCACACGACCACCTCTGGTGAACACGGCCTTTCTCTCCAGTTTGTTGCCATAATGAAACACGCAAACATTGATCGTATTCTGATTCGCCCTGCTACGAAAACTAGAAGAGCACAATATGCCCGTGGTTTCCATTCACTCCGGCACACAAGTAACTCAGCGCTTGCAAACGCCAAAGTGTCTCAGGAGATCAGGATGAAAATTATGGGACATCAATCGGAAGACGTGAACACCGGCTACACGAAATTTGAGATTGAGACGATGAGGTCTGAAATCAATAAGCTACCCCCCATCTAAAAGTTTCACGAATCGGATTTAGTTCCTTCAAACCTGTCGGTTCCTAGCGGGAGTTCGGCCTTGGAACGAAGACATAAGTAGCTATCGCGCAGGTTCTCGATAATGATTACTGCGGTGATTTCCCACCGATTTACTTTTTACCGAGTCAGCATCACTAAGGATCATGTAGCTCGCCGAATTTGCTTTTGACGCTTAGAGTTCGCCCAACTTACTCACTGATGATGTCGGAATGATCCGTGGGTGGCGATTACCGAACGGGCGCGTTCTCGAATCGAAGGTGAACATCTCGGCAGTAGGATGGCGGCAGAGCCAAAGACCTGGTGAACGACTCTTCCTTTGGCGAATTAATTGGGAAGGGGCACTTCCGCCAGTCAGAGTCTCGGAGCGCTGCTCCACCAAGAGTCCACTTCGTAGGGGGCAACGACATGGAGGTTTTTCCGAGGTTTCTTCTACATCATGGCTAAGAAAGTCCCGTCCGAGGAAGGGAAACGCATCATGCTGGTTCTCGATAGTGCGATCTACCACAAGTCGAAGTGCATGTTCTGCTGGTGCTACATCGAAGCGAAGTATGCGCCCGTCTGAAGCCCGGACTTCAACTCGATCAAACGGATCTGAGAGAAACTTAGAAGCCGCCACCTGACGGACACTTTCACTAAGTGTGGCAAGGAGCCCTCCGACAAGCTTTTCGATTCCATACGAGTGCTACTCGAAACGCCCGAAATCCTACGTTCGGCCTGCGCGCCCCAAGGCACATAGACGAACGAAATTTTAAGAAATAGTCCAATTTTGCAAAGCGACTTGAACTAATCGTTGGACTCCAGAAATTTGGCGATCGACACAAGGTTATAAAGACGTTTTGCACGAGCTGGTTTCTTTGCACCGTCTATGGTATCGTTGATTTTTAAGGATTTACTCTCAATTGATCCGGCATTCGCTAGATTGCCAAGAAGCCCTCGCTTTATCCCGAAGATCGATTCGACTCTTGAGGCATCACCCCACCGAGCTTCTCCGAGAACTGATGTGTAGTCCTTCTGTTGCGGTAATTCCTTCTCTTCGAGATGGGAGGTATAGCGGGACATCATTTCCAATGCGATTGGCTGTATAGCCGAATCTTCACGGGCGCTATCTACGAGAGCTTTTAGAAGCTGAATATCATGAAGTGTACTTAAATCTGGAACTTTCTTGTCCAGCAGGCGAGACGATTTAGCCATGGCGGTGGGTGGGTGCTAGACCACCTCTCCCCGTCGGTCGCGATCCGCTCGGTCTGTATGGTCAGGCAATGAGGCTCATCCTCATACCCTATCTGACTGTTTCCGGGACTAGGCACCCGAGCGGGACGGCAGATCACACCCGTGATCACTTTCCGGCGATTCGTGCTATCGCCGCGTCGATAACCGACCCTTATTGTTTTAATTGCCATACCCCTTATGCCGGGCTGGCGAGTTAGGAGATCCGGCCATGATAGGATCTTCCCGTAGTATTGATGATATTGAGTATTGATTGATGAAATGCACATTTCAAGCGCAGCATCACCGCCAACAGGGCAGACTATGCGTCCCGTGGCGGTAAGGGCTTCTCGAATTGAAAGTTGCAACTTCACTATCATAAAATTGTCCTGACTTGTTCTCAGTTTCAAGAGAATTCGTAAAAATTTCTACTGCCCGCATTACGCCGATCACGGGTTTGAGGTTCTCTTTCAGCACTTCCATCACGATTTCCTGAAGTTGTGCATCAACAGCCCACATTTTGACGGTGGGCGGGTTGGTGCGCTAGAGGGGCTTGTTTTTCTAGAGGCTTATGATTTCTGGGATTTCAGGCTGTTTACGACAGGTCCAACAATGGACTGCTCGAAATGTTCGAAAACAGACTGAAGTTCATCCATACGATGGGGTAGGGAAAGGTTGCTCATTGCTTGGAAGAAACGGTCATGCCGGCTTGGAGTTGAAATCAGGGTCATACGCGCAACGTCGCAATCAAGTGGCGTGAAGCTGTGTATCGTGCCTTTGTTCACGAATATGACTTCGCCAAAAGACGCTTCAAATTTCTCCGTGCCCACAAGAAAAACCAGTTGTCCTTCGTCTATTAGGAACACCTTATCCTCGGAGTGGGATATATGCGCCGGGGCACCTGAACCTCGCTCAACGGTCAATTTCATGACTGTCATGGGAGCACGTTCTCCACCGAGTAAAATATCAGAATCGATCCCGGAGAAAGTCGCTGTTCCCATCAGTGAACATTTTCCGGCGAGTTGCGTGTTTGAATCGTCAGTTTCTTTCATAGCTTACGTTTGTTTTGTTGCGATCCTGCCCAGTTGTTTGATCGCCTTGATTGCCCTGGCATCGAACTCATGGCCACAGCTCAAACGGAGGCAATTCTTCAACTTGCAGGTCGGAGAAAACAGCGATCCAGGTACTGACTTATCCCCTTTGCGAACGCCTCCACTGCGAATTTTTCGGAGTCAAAATCCTCCGCCATTTCAATCCACAAAACGAATCCTCCTTGGGGGCTATTGACCTTTGTGCCATCTGGAAATGCTTTTAGCACCGCCTCACGAACAGTGGAACACCGTTCGGCGTATTGCGTTCGACAGCGCTGCAGATGACGTTCGTAACCTCCGTTATCAAGGAACTCTGCGACCACTAGTTCGGAAACCGTCGGATTCGCCGGATAGAGGACGCGTTTCAATTCGCAAACTCTTTCTATTCGTCCGCTCGGAATCACCCATCCGACGCGCAGACCCGGAGCGATACTTTTCGAGACTGATCCACAGTGAATGACCCGTCCGCTCACGGTCATAGTGCGCCAACGCAAGAGGCCGCGGGCCACCGTGTCCGAGTTCCCCATAGAGGTCATCTTCAATCAGTACAGAAATCATGTGCATCTGCCAAATCAACAAGCCTCCTCTTGGCGTCCGGCGACATACAGGAGCCGAGTGGATTCTGATAGCTGGGCTGGACGATGCACGCCTTGAGCGGATGCTTTGCGGCAAGATTTTCGAGTCGATCAAGATCCATTCCGCTGCTCGCAAACATGGGGATTTCAACCACCTTCAATTCCAGTTCCTTTATCAATTGTAGGATACCGAAGAATGTCGGTGCCTCCACGGCGACAAGGTCGCCAGGGTTGGTTGTGGCCCGTAGCGCCAGCGCCATTGACTCGGTTGCTCCCTGTGTCGTAATTATCGATTCCGGTGCGGCATCAACCCCTGCGGAAAGCATCCGCCGCGAAATTGCCATGCGCAGCTCGCGTCGGCCTGGTGCCATCGTATATCGAAAAGCGGCCGCCCCGTGACGACGGACTACAGCGTTCGTGATCGATGCTAACCTTCCGGTCGGGAGCAGTTCATCGCCAGGTATTGCCGCACCGAAGGGAACTACCTTCGGATCTGCTACCGCATCCATAACCGCCTCGAAAAGCGAAGAACACTGCACCGCCACCGGACGAGATGATCCTGTGACAGGCCTCGGCAGTTGGCCGGGGATGATCCGGGGCGGGCTGACGAAATATCCGGAACGCGCACGGGATTCGATCAAGCCACGATCAAGTAGCCGTCCGTAAGCTTCCAAGACCGTGGTTACACTTACACGCTGTTCGCGGCTTACCTTTCGAACCGACGGAAGCCGACTACCGGGGGGGAAGGTTCCGCCCTCAATCAACAAGCTCAGACGGTCGGCGATTGTCTGGTATAGGGGTAAGGTCATGGGCTTTTGGCGATTATCAGGCTGCCTCTGATTTCGACAAGTTACAGTTCCGCGTTTCGCAGACCAGTACAGACTATTGAGATCCAACTGTTATGCATCACAAACATTCCATCTGTATCTGTGCATTCCGGGGATCCGCAGGAATACTCTGCACGTCATGAATACGAAACAAAAGTGTGGTGTATCGGAAAACAGCCCTACCAAGCCATCGGTTCAGTCTGGCGCGTCAATCTTGGCGCGAATCGGCAAAGCCTGGCGGTCGTATCTTGAAACTCCACATGGGTGCGAGATTGCTGCTCTGTGGGTGAACGGACGGAAGATCGAAAGTCCTGAGGCAATACGAACGGCTCCACCTGTAGAACGCAATGGCGAGGCAAGTTGTAACCCGACCGTGTCCGAATCTGCAGGGAACAGTCGAAGCTCGAATCAATGCTTTGCGAAGCGCAACTGCGTGGCACTTTAAATCGGTAGTCTCCGAACGACCTATTCATGAATTTCAATTTTCAACAAGACAGAATATGACAAAAAAACTTTCAGAAAAATCTTCTGTGAATCAGATACGCGAACGATTCGATTCTGATGTCGAGCGGTTTTCAAACCTTGAAACCGGACAGGCGGCAACGATTGATGCGCCATTGTCGATGGAACTCATCACTGAGGCAGCAATTGCAGCTACACCTAACATTCGCCGAATATTGGACATCGGTTGTGGTGCCGGAAACAATTCGATAAAATTGGCAAGATCTTACGATGGGAGGTTTTCTTGTGATTTCTGCGATGTAAGTGCTCCAATGTTGGAACGAGCGAAGCAGCGTCTCGCGTTGGAAGAAGTAGATGAAATCCGGCTTTTCCATGGAGACTTCAGAAAAATCTCATTCGACGAGGATTCCTATGATGTCATCATGGCCGCTGCCGTTTTGCATCATCTTCGGGAAGATGATGATTGGAGAACCGCCTTCCAAAAAATCTACGACCTCTTGCGTCCCGGTGGCAGTTTTTGGGTTACCGATCTCGTCACGCAGGAAAGTAAGATGATTCACGAGTTAATGTGGAATCGTTACGGAGATTACCTTGAGAAACTCGGTGGCGTTGATTACCGGGAAAAGGTTTTCGAGTATATCGATATGGAAGACTCGCCGCGTCCTCTGACCTTCCAGCTGGATCTGATGCGAGAGGTCGGTTTCGAATCCGTAGAAGTGCTCCATAAAAGCTCCTGCTTTGCAGCGTTCGGCGCAATCAAGGGAAAGTAGATTATGCGAAAGGATTTTAAACAACGCCCTCCACAAATTTGTATTCTTGGAAGCGCAGAACCTGGCTCTTCTGCTTACGACTTAGCAGGAGCAGCTGGCGAAGCGATAGCTTCTCTTGGCTATACCGTTGTCAGTGGCTGCGGTAGTCCTGCGACGAGGTATGCTGCCGAGCGAGCAATGGCCTCCGGAGGACAAGTGGTGAGCATTATTCCCTCCGACGCGATCGAGACGGAAGACTGGCCGTGCAATGTTCTTATCCCTTGTGGGATGGGAGACGCCAGGAATCTGTTGATGGCTTTATCGGGGGACGCTTGTATCGTGATAGGCGGACGGGCGGGCACAATCTCAGAAGTATGTCTCGCGTGGCTGCACAAGCGGCCTCTTCTCCCGTTAACTGGCTGCGGAGGTTGGTCGGATACTTTGGAGATCTCGCCACCCGACGAACGTAAAAACTCCAAGATTTTATCATGGAGTAACATCGAAGAACTGAAGAAGCAGTTCAGCTCGCTAGGTTTTCCGGTCAAATATGAAGAGTGATCCGCAGCGCATTGCGACCGCTAGGCTTTGACAATCAGATACGTGCCAGCACCCACCATCACGCATCCTGCGGCGGATCGCGCCACTTTCTGCGATCTTTCGGTCTGAAACCGGGACATTATTTTCTGTGCCGTAAAGGCGTAAAACAACTTCACACCACCTACAGCGACAATGGTGACTACCACGATCGTCACAATACTGCTGGTGCTCAGGCTGTGAACGTTTACGAACAATGGAAATAAACTGGCGTAGAAAAAGATGGCCTTCACGTCGCCGAGAGTGAGGAGGAACCCTGAAAGAAAGCTTGTGAGAATCGCTGAATTTCGACGGTCATCTGCTTGCAGCTCAACTTTTCCTCTTGAGCGAATAAGAGCTACTCCAATCCAGATCAGATAACCTGCTCCTGCATATTTTACGATGGCGAAGATGGCCCCCATGGTCTCAGCAAGCATACTCATCCCGAGGATAGCGAGAGTCACAAAGACCAAGTCGCCCAAGACAATCCCCAAAGAAGTTGCAGCTCCATTCGCAAAACCATGCGTGGCAGACCGGGTAACAACAAGTGCCACACTTGAACT
>CAVWUI010000012.1:0-120225 GCA_963758175.1 uncultured Verrucomicrobiae bacterium | reverse complement strand
CTTCCCGGGCCTGTTCCTGTCCTCCATTGCCCCGACGAAGCGACCACACTGCTCGACCACAGGAAATTCAACGGAACCGGACTCGCCGCCCGTACGCGGAGGTGGGACATCGAACTGAAATCACGGGATTCGAAGACCACGATGAACATGGAGTTCTTCGCCATCAGAAGTCCCGAGAATGGCACATGGAACCCTGCTGATGAGTATGATCGCAAACAACCTAGTCCGCCACATGATGCGGTCAGCGGCACGAAAGGCAGGAAAACCCGTCTGGCAGATGAGCTTCAAAGGAACACTCGACCTTGTTGGAAGCAGTCACCAAAGCTTCCGGCCATACGCGGGGAAACCGGTAGGACGGACAGCCGGGTCCAACGATCTGCTCGAAACATGTGCAACGAAACTGATCATTGTCAGACCATTCAGAACCGAGTCGCGGGCAGTGAAGCGAAGGCCTAGAAACCATCCACTACCCAGCGCACCCCGGCATGAATGCGAAGGGATATTCCACCGCTCCCGCTACTTCCGAAAAAGCGCTCAACCTCGTGCCATTTGGGTCTGTCCCCTTTGACGCGGATTCTATTTCCGCCTGTTTGTACCCTTCCTCACCGCCCTTTGGCTGATCGTGAAAGTGTGAGTTTCCAGCAAGTAGATGGCGGCGCGCATGCTGGACAACTGAGGGTCGAGACTTTACCCCTTGCACCGCCCCAGAGTTTTGTAAGGATGGGGAAATGAGAACGCCAATCATTCCTTTCCTCGCTCTATTCGCGGTTTCAATTTCGAACCTGTCTGCCGATATCGGAATCATTCCCCCCGGCAAGGTTCCGGCGGGCAGTTCCTTCGACGTGAAATGGGAGGAAGCGGAAGTCCCCGGTGGTGGGAGCATCTCGGTCACCGCGGAGGACGGATCGAAGATCAGGGCGTCCTACGCCTACATCGCCCCGCCTCCGAAAGAGCAGAAGGTCACGCTCACCGCACCGGCGGTTCCTGGGACATACGGACTGGTTTTTCGCACGAGGGGAAAGGAACCCACCGATCCGGTCACCTTTGGGGTCACACCGGTCACCGCCACGCTTTCCGCTCCGGACACTGCGGAAATCGGACAGGAAGTGATCGTCACCTTCAAGGGCGAGTCTTACGGAAAAGACATGATCCTGCTCCTAGGCCCCGGCGAGGAAAAGAAACGCCACTCCTACGCCTACCCCGGCAGCTCCAAGGACGGCACGGTGAAACTCAAAGCTCCTATCGAGGAGGGCGACTACCGCATCGTGTATTCCATGACCGGGGAAATTCTCGCCGAGCACCCGATTCAGGTTGGTGGCACCCACGCTTCCCTGACCGCGCCTGACACCGCGGCAGCTGGCTCCGAAATCGAGATTTCCTGGGAAGGCCCGGCCAACAAGGGGGATTTCATCATCATCCGCGACAAGGAAGGGAAACGTGTATCCGCTACCGGCTACCTCGGGAATTTCGAAGACCGCATCGTCAGACTCCGCACTCCGATGAGTCCCGGTGACTACTCCCTGGCCTATCTCACTTCGCGGAAAGTCCTCGCGGAGGCTCCTCTGAAGATCACCGGCGTCAGCGCGGCTCTGGAAGCGGCCGAAACCGCCCAGGCGGGTTCCGTCATCGAGGTGATCTGGGACGGCCCGGAAAACAAAGGTGATTTCGTCACACTGCACAACACAGAAGGAAAAAGGGTTTCAGGCAACAGCTACATCGGTCGGCGGGAATCGAAGCTCGTCCTTGTCGAGGTGCCGGAAAAGCTCGGTGCCTACGATCTTGTCTACGTTTCCGGAGGAGAGATTCTCGGAGAAGAAGGCGATTGAGATCGTCCCGGTTTCCGCAACGCTCGAGGCGGCGGAGGAGGTCACCGCAGGCTTCCGGTTCGAGGTGGAATGGACCGGCCCGGGAAACCGTCAGGACCTCATCGTTCTCCACCCGGCCGGAGAATCCACCGAGCGGGTGGCCTATACCTACCTTGATCCCGATGAGTCCATCGCCACGCTGGCCGCACCTGACGAGCCTGGTGATTACGCCCTGCATTATCTCACCCGTGCCGGAAAAACCCTCGCCAGCCGCCCAATCAAGGTCCTCCCGGCGCCAGAGAAACCCGGCACCATGGTCGTGACATCGGATCTCGCGGCGGGGTTCGGCGAAGGAGCCGGGATTGAGGTGATCCTGGATGCCTCCGGAAGCATGCTTCAGAAGCAGGACGGGAAACGCCGCATCGAGATCGCCCGTGAGACCCTGGTCTCACTCGTCACGGAAACGATTCCCGAAGGCACGCCCTTCGCGCTGCGTGTTTTCGGCCACAGGGAGGCGGACAGTTGCCGCACCGATCTGGAGGTGCCGCTCGCTCCCCTTGCCCCCTCGTCACTTGTTCCCATCATTGAAAAAATCAACGCCATCAACCTCGCCAAGACCCCTATCGCGGACTCGCTCGCTGCCGTTTCCTCGGATCTGGCCGAGGTCACCGGCGAGCGCATCGTCATCCTGCTTACCGATGGGGAGGAAACCTGCGGCGGCGATCCCGCGCTCGCCATCCGCGAGCTCCGCACCGCCGGGACCGAGGTGAGGGTGAACATCGTCGGCTACGCGATCGAGGACGAAGGGCTGAAACAATCCTTCGAAAGCTGGGCGGCCTTGGTGGCGGCCGATACCTGAACGCCCCCAGCGCGAAGGAGCTTACCGAGGCGATGAAGCAGGCTCTCGCCATTCCCTACAAGGTGTTCGATGGGGAAACGCTTGTTGCCACCGGCATCAGCGGAGGTGAACCGCATACCCTTCCGGCCGGCGAATATGCGCTGCGCTTTTCACGCGGCGGGGAGCAGGTGGAGAAGGCGGTTGCGGTCGTTGGGGAAGAGGTCGTGGAGGTCGGGCTGCCTTGATAACGCAGGGAGCGGATGTCAGACTTGGTTCGTGGCGAGAGAAATCCGCCACTCTTACCCGCAGGCTTGCTATATTTAAATGTGTGAGTGGAGCCGGGTAAATGCGTCAGTCCCGAATGGCACTGTTTTAAGCCAGAGATCGGGATTTGCCGCGATGCGGTGATTCCTTGTATTCTGCTCGTGGGACGGTGGAGGTAACTGAAGTTTTTCGGGCGCTTCTTTTGTGCTCTCGGCTCCTTGCGGAACGGACGGAGATTGATGACTTTCTCGGCGATCATCCCGACCATCGAGGATCATATCCCCCTAATCTTTTTTACGTGTCCTTGTCTTCGTAGGTAGCGGTCGGTGTTGGACACGACCGTGTGGTCTTCACGTCGCGCAACCGCAGTCCGATGTCCCAGCGTCGGGTGTAGATGGTGGCGAGCTCCTGCCTTTATTGCAGTGGACAGAAGTCTGTGTTTGATTGGAATTTGTTAGAAATTCCGGGACATCTCCAACGCCTTTCCAGCTTTTCCCCCGGCTTCGACTTCACCAACCTCGGATACCCCGATCCATCCATCAGATTCGGGCTACCGTTCCTCTGGAGCATCAGCCGCTGGCCGGAGATCTCCACGGAGGTGATTAGTAGGTTCTGGATGGGGTGGGGGAGGCGGCCGTGGCGGTCGATCCGGTTCTTCTCGAGGGCGGTGATGAATTTCGGGGTGTTGGCTTCGGCGAGTTCACGATTGGCGTTGATGCGCAGTTTGCATCGGCCTTTGGCGTTGCCTCATGGGAAAGGGAAGGTCTTGAAAGTGGCGGTGGTTGCCAGGTCATTGAAGATTCACCTGCCCGGCTGCCGCATCCGCCCGGGGTAAGCGCGGACAGATGGTTGGCAACCGTCAGGGCAGCAGTGGCTAGGGATGTTCTGGAAGAGGATGGGGGGAAACCCTCACGCCCACATCCTGCGGAGAAAAGCCAGCGCTCCCAGACCGCACAGCAGCAGCGCGGAGGGCTCCGGGACGGCGACGATGTCGCTGAGCCGGTTTTCGCTGCTGTCGATGAGGAAGGTGTCGACGGCCTCCGAAAAGTTCCCGCTTGCCTGATTGGCGAAATTCCAAACGATGTGAGCCCATGGCAGCTGGCAGTTTACTTACCCTTTTCGACGATATCGCGACGATTCTCGACGACGTCGCGATTCTCACGAAAAAGGCGGCGGCGAAGACGACTGGGTTGCTCGGAGATGATCTGGCGCTGAACGCGGAACAGGTGAGCGGTGTGGTCTCAAAGCGGGAGATCGCCGTCGTGTGGGCGGTGACGAAAGGGTCTTTCCTGAACAAGCTGATCCTGGTTCCGGTTGCGCTTCTGATCAGTGCGTTCGCTCCGTGGCTGATCACCCCGATCCTGATGGTGGGGGGGCTGTATCTTTGTTTCGAGGGGGTTGAGAAAGTGCATCACGCGCTCCAGCATCGCGGAAAGAGAACGGAAGAAGAGGCTGAGAAACACCTCAAGGAACTCGCTGAAAACCCGGATCCTTCAAAGGTCGAGACAGAGGCGGAGAAAATCAAGGGAGCGATAAGGACAGATCTCATCATCTCCGCAGAGGTCATCGCCATCGCGCTGGATGCGGTGGCGGACGCGGATCTCATCCGGCAGGTGATCGTCCTTTCGGTGATCGCGATAGGGGTGACTGTCTTCGTATATGGAACGGTCGCGGGTATCGTGAAACTCGACGACCTGGGGCTTTACCTGAACCGCCAATCGAAGGCATTTTTCCAAAAGCTGGGTTCCGGCATCCTATGGGCGGCACCGCTGTTCATGAAGACCCTGTCCATTGTGGGCACGGCTGCGATGTTCCTTGTCGGCGGCGGCATTCTCACCCACGGGATTCCATGGTTGCATCATCAGATCGAGCACCTGGCGGAATCCATGAAAGCAATGGGCGGGATGGGCGGCGTTTTTGCAGCGATCGCGCCTACGCTTCTCAATGGGATCTGCGGACTTATCGCTGGAGTTGCGGTCCTGGGAATCGTGATGGGTTTCAGAAAACTGCGCGGAAAACCCGCCCACTGATCCGGTGGATCGGCGATTGGATTGGAGACGGCAAGGGTTTCCTGCCATGGGGCATGTTGACGCAACAGTCCGGGAGTCGGTTTTTCCCCCGGTGAACCAGGTTTTGAGAAAGGGGTTCCAGAGATCCTCGACGGTTGACTGATCGGTGGTGATGGAGGCGGTTCCGGAAAGATGAAGAAAGCCGGAACGGGCGGAGGCCTGAAAGAAAAGTCCGACCTCCGGATCCTGCCCTATTCCGGTGTTCTTATGGCTATCTCTGGCGCTAAGGCGCCAGAGATCGCCGAGTCCGTCGGTCTTCAGGAGGTTCATGCAACGGACGCCCGGGGTAGGGCAGGGCCGGTCGATATGCAGGTGCGGAAGAAGCATGTCTTGGCGTCATCGGCGATCTCGGTGATTTGTTCGGCGGCTTCGGTGCCCGTTAGGTCCTCGGTGTTTTCCTCAGGTTGTTGCCGGTTGATGGAGTTTGCCATCCGAGTAGACCGAGTCCAATCCGCGAGTGGAGGTGAGACTTTGGAGATGCCCAGGAGTCTGCTAGGTCGTATGATATCAGACGCCTGAGAGCAGCGGCTTCACCTGACGATGACGCGGCCTTTTTTTTGAGAGCTGATCTCCAGGTAGACGCCGCGGGTGTCTTCCTTGGTTGCTTCGATGAACCATCCGTATTCCTCCGAGTGTTGGAGGAGGTAGTGTTTGATCCCGCGTTTGGGGCGGCCTGCGCTTGCGGGCGCGAATGCGGTGACCCGGACAGCGTTTTCCGACACGAATCCGTCCTCCTCATCCAGCCGCTTGCCCGGCATGATGTGGATGACTCTGTAGAGATTTGAATTGATATCCTCGTGGGTGGAGATGATGGAGATCGCTTCTTTATCATCGGGTGGTTGGGCGGTGGTCTGGGCGTGTGCTGCCGTGAGGGACGAGGCGATGAGGAGAACGGCGAGGACTATCGGTTGGATGCTGGGCATTGGGATGAAACGTTGTGAGGGGACGGAACATTCAGAAAATTTCCGGGCAAGTGGGTTGGGTGAGGGAATCCCGGTGAAAATCATATAAGGATGTATCTGCGGATTCCTCTAGGGATTTGACTTTATACCCACGGGGCGGAAGCTGTCGAAATGGAAAGGCAGTCTCTACGTTACCAATGTCCCCAGTGCCGGAAAACCGTCCGTGTGGATGAAAGTGTGATGGGCAGACAGGTGGATTGCCCGCACTGCGACCGTCCGTTTCTCGCTGAGACTCCGGTTGCAAGGCCTCTCGGGCCAGGGGAGGGCGAGGAGGATGAGGCCATGGCCTCCGTGATGCTGGAGGCGGATGACGAGACTGAGTTGGAGGCATTCCACCCTGTCACTTTCCGACGCCATTTCTTCGGGTCGATCCTGTGTGTGCTGCTGGTGCTCGGGGGCATAGGGGTGATTGTCTTTGGAGCGGTGACAGCGACCCTTCTGGTGGTGCCGGGGCTGTATTTCCTGATCAGTGGCTCGGCGGCGGTTCTGCTAGGCGCGTTCTTCCTGGTGAAATGGTGGATCATCGCGAAAACGCACAAGCTGACGATCACTACCGAGCGGACCGTTTACCGCAGCGGCATTCTCAAGCGGTTCACCAGCGAGGTGCGCCATGACGATGTGCGCAACATCAAGCTGGACCAGAATCTGAAGGAGCGGATCCTTAAATTTGGCGATATCGCGATTTCCAGCTCTGGACAGGATGACATGGAGATTGTGATCCAGGACATCCCGCATCCGCAGAAGATCGCGGATCTGATCCGCCGCCAGCAGTAGGCAGGAAATCCGACAAATGCATTCTCATCGGCCGGGAAATGCCGGAGTATCGGGCCATGTCCCTCTCACAGAAAGGTTACAAGGTGATCAACCACCGCGACGTACAATACCGTTGGCTCATGAAAAATCGCAACGGGGTCAACGAGGTCTCGATCTACACGAATGCCGCGGTTGGCGGGCGGGAGCTGGTCGCCGAGTTGCCGCGGGTGGTGACCGCGACCATGGTGGGTGAAGCGGCCGATTTCGGTCATGCGAACGACTGGAACCCGAACGAGGCGGGCCTGCCCTTGCGCTGCAGGCATACTCGGCATGGTTTTGTGCTCGTGGATTGACGGGATGTTGTGCCGCTCCGGAGGCGTCCCATACCTTTTCGCCGGAGAGGAATTTCCGAAGAACATCCTCCGTGCGCGCATCCGCCATTTCCTGTGCCGCAGCCTGGCTATCATCTGACCAGCCGTAGCGCCGCATTGTCACCTGTTTCCCTCCCGCCTTGTGTTGGATCCGGCCTTCCTCCCAGTATTGAGGAACGATCATGTGTCAGTGCCACGGAATCTTCCCGCTCCGGAGAAGCGAGGCAAGGCGGAAGAGTTCAGGGCTTCCGTTCAAACGGCAAGTCTCCTGACGCTGAGGACTTCCTCTGCGACCATCTTTTCCAAGGAGGATTCGGGAACCGTTGTGACGGCGATGGTTTCGCCGATGGCGTTGAAGACTTCGATGGACCAGCCGTCCTCCCCGGTGGACACCGGATGGTGGTCCACGACCTTGACCACATCCCCTGCGAGCAATCCGGAGGCTGGGATGTCACGGCTAAGGACGACGTCGCTGTAGAGTTCAAAGGTCATTTTTCAAATCTTGTCCGGGAACAGTGTAATGAATTTGGTGGCTCCGGACAAATGTTCTTTCATCCAGATCGTGACGATATGAAGAGACCTTCCGTTCGGTCCGGTCAGGGTGCCACGGATCCTGTAAGTCGTGCCGTATTCGTTTGTTTCTTCGAACGTAGCATCACCGGGAAGGATCTGGGAACGCAGGTCGTTGAGGAGTTGGTCGGGATTTTCCCGGGTGTAGCCTCCCAAGGCCAGGAATCGCGATTTGTCCCCTTTTGGTAATGGGACGAGGAGGTAGTTTTCAACTTTCCCTGGTGGGATGATCGCATCGGACGGGAGCTTCATTTCCAAAAAAGGTAACACCCATTAAACTCCCGAATCACCTCGAAAACGATTCAATTAAACGCCGCGCAGTTCCTTCGTGGCGTCGGCGAGGGCGGGGGTTTTGGCACCGGCCTTTTCGAGCATGGAGAGCCAGAGGGAGCAAAGGGGGGTGCCTTCGTCGAACTGGAGGTGCTGGCCGGTCTTGAGCTGGCCGTTGGCGTTTCCGGCGAGGACGATGGGGACGTTGCGGGGGTTGTGGCTGTTGCCGTCCCGGATGGGGGAGCCGAAGGCGACCATGGAGTGGTCGAGCAGGGTGCCGTCGCCCTCTTTGATCCCTTTCATGCGGTCGAGCATGTAGGCGTATTGCTGGGTGTGCCAGCGGTTGATCTTTTCGTACTGGTCGAGCTTGGAGGCGTCGTTGGAGTGGTGGGAAATATCGTGGTGGCCGCCGTTGACGCCTTCGACGAAGGAGAAATTCCGGCCGGTGACGTCGTTTCCGAACATGAAAGTGGAGACGCGGGTGGAGTCCGACCAGAAGCCGAGGACGATGAGATCCATCATGATACGGGAGTGCTCGCCGTGGTCGAAGCGCGGGAGGGAGGCGAGCTCTTCCTCGCGGGAAGCTTTGCCCATGGCTTTGGAGATGCGGGCGTCGAGCTCGGCCATGTTCTTGGCAAGTTCGGGGGAGAGGTTTTCACCTGCGCCTAGGGAGTTGGCTTCGTTTTCGATGCGGCGTTCGACTTCGCGGATGGCGTCGAGGTACTGGTCGAGCTTGGCTTTGTCCGAGGAGCCGAGGTTTTTCTGGAGGCGCTTTCGCATCGCTGCTGACGAGGTCGAGGACGGATTTCTGGTCGGAGGCCTGTTTCTGCCCCATTTTCGAGCGGGTGCGGAAGAGGCGGTCGAAGGCGACGCGGGGGTTGATCTCGCAGGGGAGGGGCGAGGTGGGCGTTTTCCAGGAGATGTGGGAGGCGTAGAGGCGGGTGTAGTTGACGTTGGTGTCGATGCCGGTGGCGACCCGCTCGGTGCCGAGTTCGAGGGACGGGAGTTTGCAGTCCTGGCCGATCTTTTGCGCGGCGATCTGGTCCATGGACATGCCTCCGGCGTTGATGTCGGAGCCGGTGGTTTTCGAGATGGTGGTGCCGGTGAGCCAGCCGCCGGTTTTCACGTAGTGGCCGTCTCCGGAAAAGGAGGCTTTGTTCTGTAGGCCGGTGAGGACGAGGAGGTCCTGCTTGTGGGCTTCGAGCGGGGAGAGGATAGGGGAGAGGGTGAAATCGCTGCCTTTTCCCTCGGGGGTCCAGCGGTCCTGGCGGACTCCATTGGGCATGTAGAGCATGGCCATGCGGACGGGGAAATCCCCGGATGCGCCCTGCGCCATGAGCGGGCGCATGGCTTCGAGGGCGGGCAGGGCGAATGTGGCTCCGAGGCCTTTGAGGAAGGTGCGGCGTTCGAGCTGCCAGCGGTTGCGTTGGATGTTCGGCATGAGTTTGTCAGTGGGAAGTTTTCAGTGTTCAGGGAAGACTTGGGTTGCCTAACGCTTTGCGGAGCGGTTTTGGAAGGGGTCGGAGGCGGTGATGGCGTGTATTAGGGGGCGGATGCGGAGGTCGTTTTTGCGGAGGCTGGTGACGAGCTCGGAGATGACGGGTTCGTCGTAGTACTCGAGGGCGCGGCCTAGGGAGTAGGCTAGCATTTTGCGGGCGAGGTTGCGAAGGAAGAGTTCGTCGGCGCTGAGGAGGATCTGTTTTAGCTCGGCGGGGGTGGAGAAGATGATGTCGCCGGGGAGGGTGGCTTTGGAGTCGACGGGGAGGCCGTTGGCGTCCTTTTCGCGCCAGCGGCCGACGGCGTCGAAGTTCTCCAGGCCGAAGCCGAGGGGGTCGATCTTGGCGTGGCAGCCGGCACAGTTGGGCTTTTCCCGGTGGAGCTCGAGCTGCTGGCGGAAGGAGAGGCCTTCGGGGGATTTGTCGTCGCCGGGGAGGACGCCGGCATCCGGTGGCGGGGGAGGGGGCGGGGTGCCGAGGAGGTTGTCGAGGATCCATTTGCCGCGTTTCACGGGGCTGGTGCGAAGCGGGACGGAGGTGGAGACGAGGATGGAGGCCTGGCCGATGACGCCTCCGCGGTTGCGGTCGGTGAGGGGGATTTTGCGGATGTTTCCGCCGGTTACCCCAGAGATGCCATAGTGCCTGGCGAGTTCTTCGTTGGCGAATGTGTAGTCGGAGTGGATGAGGTCGGTGACGGGGCGGTTTTCGCGGACGAGGTTGTCGAAGAATTCGACGGACTCGCTGTACATCGCGCTGCGGAGGGTGGGGGTGAATGAGGGGAAGCGGGTGGTATCCGGATCGGCGACTTCTCGGATTTCATCGAAGCCGAGCCACTGTCCGGCGAAGTGGCGGGCGAGGGCGCCGGAGCGGGGGTCGTTGAGGAGGCGCTCGGTCTGGTGGCGGAGGACGGCGGGATCGGAAAGTTTCCCCTCGGAGGCGAGGCGGAGGAGTTCGCTGGTCAGGAGTGGAGCTCCAGAGGAAATAGGAGAGGCGAGTGGCGAGCTCGAAGTCGTTGATGCGCCATTTGTCTTTGCCGGGCTGCTCGGCCTCGATGCGGAAAAGGAAGGAGGGGTGGAGCAGGAGGGACTGAAGGGGGGCTTGCAGCGCTTCCTCGAAGGGGCGGCCTTCGGCAAGGTTTTTCTCGGCGAGGGCGAGCATGGCGGCGATGTCTTCGTCGGTGGCGTTGCGGCGGAAGGCGAGGCTGGCATTGTATTTGAGGACGGCTTTCGCGGCTTCCTGAGGGGAGAGTTTTTCCGAAGGCTTCACGACCAGCAGGCGGGCGATGAGATTGGGATCGGCGTACGTGTCGTCGATGATTTTTTTGGAGGCGGAGAGGTATTTCTCCATCAGCACGGGCGGGACGAACAGCGCGTCGCCGACGTTGTCGAAGCCCTCGCCACCGGCTCCGTCGGCGGGGAAGTTCTGGCCGGGATAGTAGTTGACGCCGAAGAGATCGCGGACGGTGTAATTGTATTCGTTGCGGTTCAGGCGGCGGATGGCGGGTCGGCCGGGATTGCGGGAGAAGTCGCCTTTTTCGAGCTTTTTCCGGACGGAATCGATCCCGGCTAGAAGCGTGGCGCGCTCGTCGGCGGTGGGGAGTTCATCCTCGGGGATCTCGTCCCTGGGTGGCATGGAGCCGGACTCCACGGCGTGGGCGATGTTTTCAAGGAACCGATGGTATTCGAAGGCGTCGGTGGTGCTTTTCAGCTGGGTGACCTGGATTCCGCCCTCCTGGGTCTTGCTGCCATGGCACTCGTAGCAGTGCTTTTTCAGTAAGGGTTGGGCAACCGCCGAGAATTCATCCGCGTGGGCGGCGAGGGGCAGGAGGAGAATCGGTAGAAGGCGGAACACGGTCGGTTACAGAACGGACTGAGTTCGGGAAATCTATCGGCTGGCAGCGCCGGGGCATGGGATTGCCAATGAGCCTATGAGAAGAGGGCGGAGATGGGTTTGCCGTCCTTGCCGCCCATTTTGAACGGGCGCTTCGAAGGGGACATGAGGGTCAGATCGTAGGGGAGGCCGAGAGCGAAGGCGATGGAGGCGTTGAAATCACCGGCACTGACTTTTCCTTCGATGACGTTGGAGGCGGTTTCGTCGGTTTTGCCGTAGGCTTGTCCGCCCTTGATGCCACCGCCGGCCATGAGGCAGGAGAAGGCTTTGGGATAATGGTTGCGGCCTTCGTTGCTGACGATCTTGGGTGAACGACCGAATTCTGTGGCGACTACGACAAGGGTTTCGTCAAGGAGACCCTTCGCGGAGAGATCGGAAAGAAGAGCGGAGAGTGCCTGGTCGAGGACGGGGATTTTCTCCTCCATCAGGTCGAAGTTGTCGGCGTGCCAGTCGAAGCCCCCGTATTCGACCTCTACGAAACGAACGCCGCGCTCCACGAGGCGGCGGGCGAGGAGGACACCCTGGCCGAAGCGGTCGGAGCCGTAGGCGGCACGGGATGCCGCGGATTCGCGGGATAGGTCGAAGGCTTCGAGATCCTTGCTGTGCATGAGCTTCACGGCGGAGTCATAGACCTCGTCGTAAGCGCGGACGGAGCGCTGGCCTTTGTGAAAGCGGGAGTCGAAGTCATGGTCGAGCTCATGACGCAGGGTCAGCTGGCGTCGGAAAGATTCGTCGGTGGTGTTTTTCCGCATGGCAACGTTGCGAAGACCCTTTTGGGGATCGCCGATGGGAAGAGGGGAGAATTTCGGCTCAAAGAAGCCACCGCCGGGGTGCTGGTTTCCACCCCCCACGAGCACGAACGGGGGCATCTCGCCGCCGGTTCCCCCGGCGAGCCTGGCTACCCATGAGCCGGAAGAGGGATGGGAGATCGTGCCGCGCTGGGTGTAGCCGGTGTGCATGAAATACTTCCCCTGTTCGTGGGCGCCCTGGGTGGTGCTGAGGGAGCGGATGAGGGCGACCTTGTCCATGTGTCCGGCAAGAAGCGGGAGGCAGTGGCCGAGCTGTATGCCATCGACATTGGTTTTGATGGCCTCGGTAGAGCCGCGGATCTCGGCGGGAGCGCCGGGTTTCGGATCAAAGGTATCGATGTGGGTCATGCCGCCGGACATGTACAGATAGATGACGTGTTTGGCTTTTCCTCCGCCCGCGTTCACGACCGCGGGGTCGGCGGCTAAAGCTTGCGGGCTGAAAAGCCGGGAGGCGGAACCGGCGATGCTAAGTCCGAAGCAAGTGCGGGCGGTGCGGGTGAGGAAGTCGCGGCGGGATAGCTCGCTGAGTTTGTTGGCGGTCATCTTTTTCGAGTGGATGGTGCGGGGTGGTCGGTGATCGGTGGAGGGATCTGCTATTGGATGAAGATGAAGCGGTTGCTGGTGAGCATGGCGTTCGTGAGATCGCGGAGGGCGGTGGGATCTTTGGCGAGGGGCATGTAAGTCTTCATTTCCACTGGTGAGGGGTGGCGGGAGTAGAGGCGGAGGAAAATCGTTTCCAGGCGCTCTTCGGGGGATTTGAGTGAAAGGAGATGTCTTCCCAGTGTGCTTCGTTTTCCGCCGAGGATTTCGGTGTTCGGATCGTTGAGGAGTGCGAGAGCCTGTGGAACGGTGGGAACGGTGTCGCCTGAGGAGGGGGTGGTGCGGTCGGAGCCGCCGAACTCGCGGACGAGGGTGCCGGGATTGAATGGAGCGGGATGCTCGGACGCGCGGCTGGTTCCTCCGCCCCGGCGTTCCTCGCGCTTGTCCATGAATTTCATCTGCATGCTCGCCATGGAAAGGGGGTTGCGCTCCTTGGCAGCTTCATACTGCTTGCGCCGGGCGTCGCGAAAGGACTTCTGGAGTCTTCCGCGCTCCGCGGGATCGGTGGCTTCGCCAAGGGCTCTCTGGATCTTGCGGGCCTCGCTCTGGGCGTCGCGGAAAGCCTGTTCGGCCTGTGTGGCGGATTCGCCAAGAACCAAGAGATCGCGAGACTCCGCGGTGAGGAGTTTTTCCACGGACGCGGTGTATTCGTCCCATTTCGTCTCATGGCTGGCGCGTGGCGAATCGTCGATCTCCCCGCGTGTGAGGACGAGCATGGAGTCGTAGAGCTGCTCGGCGGTCATGCGCCGGAGATCGGGACCACGAACCATGCGGGCGGCACCTGGCTCGGCCTCGGTGGTTTCGCATTCTCGCTGGAAAAGACTGGTAAGGAACAGGATACGTGAGAACTGGCGGAGATCGTAGTCCACGGCCTTCATGGTCTCCTCAAGAACCGCGAGGACGGCGGGATGGGCCGGCTTGCTGGTTTCGCTCCAGTCATCGACAGGGTCGAGCAACCCGTGGCCGAAGGTTCGTGCCCAGAGGCGGTTGGCGATGACCTTCGTGAAATACGGGTTCTCCGGGGAGGTGACCCACTTCGCGAAGGATTCCCGGCGTTCCTCGGGGGGGACGTTTTCAAGGTGTTCACCGAAGAGGGTTTCGGGAGCCACGGGAGATTTGGGTTCGGCGTCCGGGTATTGATAATCCTCCGGGAGACGGAGTGAGTTGGAAGGATTGTCCGTGAGGGCGTTTTTGTTGAAGTCCTTGAAAAGAGGGAGAAGGACTTTCCCGTATTTCCGGAAGCCCCTATCCTTGTTATCCATGCCGGCACGGCGGGCTTTTCTTTCCGCGCGTTTCCTTTGAAATCCACCGGTGGAGGGTCTGGTATCCATAACGACCCTGCGAACGGTCTCACGGGCGTCCTCGCTACGATAGTTGAATCCACCCCCGAAAGCGGCCATCTGGTAGTATTCGAACTGGGACCAATCGTCGAAGGGGTGGTCGTGGCACTGGGCGCAGCCGATCTGACGACCGAGGAAGACCTGCATGGTGTTGGAGAAATTATCGAGCTGCATGTTCCTGTCGCGCAGGTAGTAGCCGACGGCGGGGTCTTTGGCGGTGTGACCGGTGGCGGAAAGCATTTCACGGACAAGCGTGTCCCAGGGCTTGTCTTCGGAAAGGGATTTTCTCAACCACACGTGCCATCCAAGGCCGAACTGTTCCTGCTTCGTCTGCACGCGCAGGAGATCGGCGGTCCAGTTGAAAAGGTGGCTGTCGAAGCCGGGCGAAGCGGTGAGGGAATCTACGAGAGCAGCGCGTTTTTCTCCGGACGGATCGTTTAGAAATTCCCGTGCTTCATCCTCGGTGGGGATACGCCCGATGACACCTAGGTAGGTGCGGCGGAGGAATGCCGGGTCGTCGATGAGGGGGTTCGCCTTCAGGTTCGCGCCCTTGAGGTCGGCGGCGAGAAGGGAATCAATGCGGGCGGCGGCATCGCGAGCCTGCTTTTCCGAGAGAGCTTTGGCGGACGCCGGGATAACGCAGAGGAGGGCGAGCGCGAGGAGTGGGGAAAGGGCTTTCATGCGATTCCATTCCTAACACCCGTTTGCCGGGAAAGTTTCAGAATTTATAAAAAACCGACGTCCATTGCCGCGTCGTTCCGTCGAAAAGGGGTCACTCCAACGAGCGGAGGTCGCGGTTGTAGATGCCGTTTTCCTCCAGATTGAGAAGTTTTTCGGCGTGCTTCGCCGCGAGGGAGGAGGGGACAGAAGCGCACTTGACGACGCGGGTTCCCGCCTTGTTATGGACGAACCACACGTAGCCGAGGTAGCGGGCACCGAATTGGGCATATCCGCGGTTGTCATAGGCCTGGGAAATCGCGGCCACCTCGAAAGTGCGGGAGGAGAGGGGTCTGATCCTGGGAAGTTCGAAAGTCTGTTTGCGGAAGACGTAGATGTCTGTGGTGCTGTCAACGGGACGGCCGAGGAAAAGGATGGTAAGGTGGTGGGCCTTGGTCGCATTTGCCGTATCGGTGTTTTTCACGGTCACCGTGGGAACGAGATTGACGCGTTTGTCATCGAAGTCCTCCTGGCCTGTGGTGCGGCGGGTTTTCCCCGTGTCCACGAGCACTTCATAGGTTTCGGCGAGATTTCCTCCGGCATCCATCCAGCGCTTGATCGCGCCCTGGGTGGCTCCGTTGAGTCCCTCGATGGGAAGGCTGAAGTTTTTCGAATCGCTGTCGCGGGAGATTTTCACAGTCTTTCCGTCGGAGGACAGAAGTGTGGCGGTGATGCCGCGACCCTGTTTGTCAGTGACGTTGATAGTCTGGGCCAATGTGGACTGGATCAGGAATAATGATAGAAGCAGGAGGCTGTGTATAGCGTGTTTCATAATCATGGAGGCTGCGGGGTTGTTATAGGCCTGGCCGTTTGAGGAAAGCAATGCCGGGTTTACTCATATCAGAGATATACAGCATGGTCTCGCCAGGTCTTGCACGGAGCGCGGAACAGGGGGAGCGTGAGTACCCGCTTGGGGCTTGCGTTGGCGGAACGGCTGGGGAGAATGCCGCTGTCTGAGTTTTTGAAACAGGTATGGAAGCGATACGGATAGAGAAGGTGCGCAAGGTGTTCGGCGGGGAGGTGGTGGCTCTGGACGGGCTGGATCTGGAGATAGGCGCCGGGGAACTGTTTTTCCTGCTCGGAGCTTCCGGATGCGGAAAGACGACACTTTTGCGCTGCATCGCGGGTCTGGAGAAGCCGACGGAGGGAAAGGTGTTTTTCGGAGACACGGATGTGACGTCACTGGCTCCGCACAAGCGCGAGGCGGCGATGGTTTTCCAGAGCTACGCGCTGTGGCCGCATCTGACGGTGGGGCAGAACATCTCGTTCGGTCTCGAGGAGCGGAAGGTGCCCAAAGCGGAGATTAAAAAGCGGGTCGCCGAAGCGCTGGAGATGGTTCAGTTGGGAGGATACGGGGGGCGCTCCATCGACCAGATGTCCGGCGGGCAGCAGCAGCGGGTGAGCCTGGCGAGGGCTCTGGTGGTGAAACCTCGCTGCCTTTTGCTGGACGAGCCGCTATCCAATCTCGACGCGCAGTTGCGTGTGGAGATGCGACGGGAGATACGCAGGATCGTGAAGGAGAACGGGCTGACCGGAATCTACGTGACACATGATCAGGAGGAGGCGCTGGCGATGGCGGACAGGATGGCCGTGCTTTCATGGGGAAAAATCGGCCAGGTGGGGACGCCGGAGGAGGTGTATCGCAAGCCGGTGAATCCATATGTGGCGGGTTTCATCGGTGAGACGAACCTGGTCGAGGGGAAGGTGATGGAGATGCACGACGGATTCTGCTTCGTGGAAGTGAATGGGGCGGCTTTGGTAGGGAGGGTGACCGCGGAGGGCTGGAAGGCGAAGGCGGGAGACCCGGCCACCGTATCCATCAGGCCGGAGGCCTGGCGTCTTCACAAGGAGGGAGGAGAGAACGAGGTGGCCGGCAGGGTCGTGGAGCGCAGTTATCTCGGGCAGAGGATAGAATATTTCATGGAGACCGCCGTAGGCAGGCAACAGGTGGTGGAGATGAATCCGCATGTGATCCACGAGACCGGAGATGAGATGGTGCTGCATGCGAAACACGGCGACGTGGTCGTGTTTCCTTCATGAATTCCGCCGGCGGTCACTTGGCAGCCTCGAGGGCGCGCACGGGAAGGGCGTGGCTGTAGAGGGCGGGCATGAGATCCGGCTCGCAAGGGATACGTGCGAAGGGTGCCTGGTGGCGTAAGGCGGATTCCTTCCATTGTGCGAAATGGTTCGCGTATGATTCGCGATAGCTGCGAAGGGTGGCAGCCTCGATTCGGTGCGGGTGGATGGATTTCCTCTCCGCGTCGATAAAATCGTAGTTACCGCTCCAGTCGGGATCCGCCTCTAATTTTAGAAACGGGCAGAAGACGATGGGACTGCCTTGTTTCTGGCTCAAAGTGCGGAAATAGGGGGCGGGATCGGCCGAGAAAAGAAGATCGGATACAAGGACACGCATCGCGCCGGAGCGGAGGGGGAGGCGGTGGATTTCCGGGGGGGCGGAGGGGTCGGTGGGAGAGAGTCTCAGCATGTCCTCCTTCCATTTCCCGCTGCGGACGGCGGGAGGATCGATGGACATCTGCGCATCCCCGAGGATCGCGTGGATATGGACGGTGGCTCCGGCGGCGAGGGAGGAATCGGTCAGAAAATTCAGTAGTCCGGTGGTTCGGCTGTCCTTTTCCGGGGTGAAGAACATGGATGGGGAAACGTCCAGGATGAGATCGACGACGGGACGAATCTCCTCGCGGAAAAGCTTCATGGAATAGCTCCCGGTGCGGGCGTAGGCATTCCAGTTGATGTGGCGGGGATCGTCACCGGGGGAGTAGGCGCGATGATCCTGGAAATCCATGGAAGCACCTGTTCCGGAGCCGGAGAAATCGCCGGCGGAACCACGCCAGACACGAGTGCGGAACGGGAGACGGAGCACGGGTTCAAGACTTAAAGGACAATTCGCCCGCCCCGGCTATTGCTCCGGAAGGATGCTGACTTTCAGGAGATTGGAAGGGGAGAAGTATTCCTTCGCCAGGGCGTTGATCTCCTCGAGAGTGATGGAGCGGTAGTCCTCGTCGCGATTGCGGGCGAGGTCGAGGCGGTCGGGATCGGCCTGTGACTGGGAGAGGACTGTGGAGAGCCAGTAGGAGTTGTCGCGGAGGGTTTTCTCGAGCTGTGAGAGGGTTGGCGCGAGGGCGCGGGAAAGCTCATCCTCCTCCGCGCCTTTCTCGGAAAGTTCTTTGGCGATGGTTTCCATGGTGGTGAGGAGGAGTGGGATGTCCTCCGGTTTCCCCACGGCCTGGCCAATGAGGTAGCCGAAATCCTCCAGGGCGTCCGAGCCGGAGGCACCTGCGTTCGGCGAGTAGGAGGCTCCGAGTTTCTCGCGAATCTCCTCGCGCAGCTTGTCTCCGAAAATATCGGAGAGGACGTTGAGACGGCGGAATTCCTGGATGTTTCCGCGTATGCCCCGCGTCTTCCAGATGGCCGTGGCGACGGCTTGCGGGATCTTGGAATCGTAGGTGAAGGTCTTTTCGGCGGGCGGATCGGGGAAGGAGACCGAACGGGGATTGGCGGTTTTCTCGGCAGGTTTCAGAGCGTGCTCCGGGAGGGTGCCTATGGTGGAGAGAAGATCGGTGAGGAGGCCTTTTTTATCAAAATCGCCGACGATAGTCATCTCGATGTAACCCTTCTCCAGCTCGGGGGTAAGCCAGTCTTTTACTTCTTCTATCGTATATTTCGATAGCTCCGTCTGGGAGGGGATGGTGAAACGGGCATCCTCGCCATGCAGCCAGGCGTCCATCTCTTTCATGGGCCGCCGGTGGTGTGCTTGAGATTCTGGAAAAGGACGGGAATGGATTTCTGGAACTGCCAGAGAGCCTCCGCGCGGTAGCCGGGATCCGTGATCATCGCGGTCATGAGCTGCAGCTGGAGAAGCTGGTCCGCCGGGGTGGTGGATCCGGAAAGGGTGAACGCGTCCTCGCCGATTCCGAAGCTGGAGGAGACGTTGCGCCCGGCGAGGATTTCGGACAGCTCGTCGTTCGAGTGTTTTCCGAGACCGCCGCCATCATAGATCGCGCTGGCGAAGGCGTGGAGGAGGGGTTTGCCCTCCGGCTGTGAGAGCTGACCCGTGCCGATGCGGGCGAGGATGCGGATGCGGTTTTTCTCGAAATCCGTCCGCTTGAGGTTCACGCGGATGTTGTTGGCGAGAGTGATCTGGGTCACATCCAAATCCTCGACTTCCACGGTGGTGGCAACTTTCCCGGCTTTTCCAAAATCCGTGTATCCGAACGGCACGGCCTCGCGCGCGGCCGGAGGGGCGACCTCCACGGCTTCGGATTTCTCGTAAAGAGAGGCGAGATTCGCCAGTGCGCCCTCGGGTTCGGTCTTCGCGGAAAGGACGAGGTGGTATCCGGGCGCTTTCCAGAAATCCTTGAAGGCAGTGTGGACGGTTCCCGGCGTGATCCCGTCGAGAGCGGCAGTTGCAAGCTCCAGGTTTTTCTCGGGAGTGGAATACACGGTGCCGTCGTTGACAGAACCGGCGATGGCGGTGGCGAGCGCCTCGGAGCGCCGGGATTCCTTGCGTTTCACCGCCTCCTGATAGGAATTGAGGATGTTCGCCTTCGCCTCGGAGAGTTCCGATTCCGTGAAGCCGTGCTCGATCACGCGGCGGAACTCCTGTTCAAGCATGGGCACGACCTCCTCCCATCTGTCATCCGCCGCGGTGACGGAAATCGAACCCTCCTCCAACTCGTTGAACCAGACGGATTTGGAGGCGCTGCCATCCGCGATGGGGGAGTCCTCCTGCTTGGAAAGGCGGTCGAAGCGTCTGCCGATGATGAAATTCGCGATCTGCACCGGCATTTTTTCCGCGCGAGTTTCGCTCGTATCCGGCTTGCGCTCATATGGACGGATGAGGCTGAGGGAGACGTCTGTCGAGTCCAGCTCCGGATCGGAGAAGACATGCGGTTCTATTCCTTCCGGCACCGGGATGTTCCCCATGTCCGGCTCTCCGCCGGGTGTCTCCGGATTTACCATGGAGCCGAAGCGTTCCTTGATCGTCTCCTCCATCTGCGCCGCGTCCACGTTCCCGACGACGACAAAGGTCATCCGTTCGGGTGTGTAGTAGCGGTTGTAGAAATCCGTGAAACGCTCACGCCCAGCGTTTTTGATCACCTCCTCCTCACCGATGGGGAAACGGCTTGCGATAAGTGAATCCGGCAGCAGGGCGTCGAACTGTTTCTGCAGCATTCGGTATCCCACGGAATCGCGAGAGGCTTTTTCGGAAAGGATGACGCCCCGTTCCGCGTCGATTTCCTCGGCACTGAGGAGTGCTCCGTCGCCGAAGTCGCGCATGATGCCGAGGCAGAGATCCAAGGTGTCCTCCTTCACGTCGGGCAGATCGAGCATGTAAACGGTTTCGTCGAAGGAGGTATAGGCGTTCACATGCGCCCCGAACGCGATCCCGCGTTTCTGCATCTCGCGGATGAGCTTGTTGGCGTCCTTGTGGCGTTTGGTGCCGTTGAAAACCATGTGCTCCAGGAAATGCGCGAGGCCGCGCTGGTCTTCCGCCTCCATAAGGGAACCCGCCCTGATATGAAGGCGGACGGAGAGGCGGTTGGGCGGCTCCGCGTTGGGCAGGATCATGTAGCGGAAGCCATTCGGGAGATTTCCGAAAACCGCCTGTGGATCCGCCGGGATGTCGGAGTCCTGCATGGGCCAGGGTGCGGCCTCCGTCGTTCCTTCGCCTACAGGAGCCGGGACAGGCTCGGACTTCTTCACCGTGTAGGTGGTGTCCGTTCCGTTACCGTCTTTGTTGGGAGAGGTGGGAGCGTTCCGGAGGGAAAGGAAAAGAGCGGTGGCGGCCAGGATGATAACCAGAACCAGTGGGGTTGCGTTGCGCATGGGGTAGAGAATCGCGGAGAGGGGGGAAAACTCAAATGCGAAAATCAGGTTTCCCGAGCAGATCACGCCGAACGGGGAATGATCCCGCTCTCTAACCCCACCGGACGCGAATTCTCTGCGGATGACAGGATGATGCTCCCGAATGGCAGGAATTCTTCGTCGGATGACCCGTTTTTTGATCGGACGAAGGGAAATTCCCCTGATGGAGAGGGTCCGACTTCGTGCCAGACTTGGAAAAATCAGGCCGAGTAGCGGCTACGGCCTCCGCCGGAGCGTGTTTTGCGGCGGGCGGCTCCGCTGGTGCGGCTGCCTCCGCCTTGGGACTGCTGGCCACGGGTTCCACCGCCGCCACCCTGTCTTCCACGGCCGCCGCCGCCTTGCTTGACCTTGGGGGGCTTGTAGCCGGAACGGTGTTTCTCCACAAGAGCCTCGCTGTGCCATTGCTGGGCGGTATCGCGGGGGATGGGTTGTTTGATGACTTTCTCGATATCCCGGAGGAAATCGATCTCGTCCTCCGCGCAGAAGGAGACGGCAAGCCCGGCGGCACCGGCGCGACCCGTGCGCCCGATGCGGTGGACATATGCCTCCGGCTCGTTCGGCAGATCGTAGTTCACGACGAGACCCACGTCTTTCACATCCACCCCGCGCGCCGCCACATCGGTGGCGACGAGGACGGGGACGAGTCCCTGCTTGAATTTCGCGAGCGCACGCTCCCGTTGCGCCTGGGATTTGTTCCCATGGATGGCCTCCGCCTCGTAACCGGCCTCGGTGAGAGCTTTGGCGATCTTGTTGGAGCCGTGCTTGGTGCGGCCGAAGACGATGGTGAGCTTCGCTTCCCTAGCCTGGCTCTGTTTTTCCAGAAGCTCCTGCAGAAGATACATCTTGTTGCCCCTGTCCACGAAACAGAGCTTCTGCTCGATGCGCTCGGCCGTGGTGAACTGCGGGGTGATGGTGACCCTGGCAGGATCATGCAGGATGGATTTCGCGAGATCCACGATGTTCGGAGCGAGCGTGGCCGAGAAAAACAGCGACTGCTTCTTGCGCGGGACGAGGGCGAGGATTTTCTTCACGTCACGGAGAAATCCCATGTCCAGCATGCGATCCACCTCATCAAGCACGAGGAACTCGACCCCGGAAAGATCGACATGGCCTTGTTCGATGAGATCGAGGAGACGGCCGGGGCAAGCGACAAGCACATCGACGCCTTTGCGCATGGCGGAGACCTGCGGGTTCTGGCCGACGCCGCCGTAGATGAGCGTCTGGCTGAATCGGATCTTCTGGCCGTAGGTATTGAAGGATTTCCCGACCTGAATCGCAAGCTCGCGGGTTGGCGCGAGGACGAGGCAGCGGCACTGCTTCGTGGCCATGCGGCGCTGGTCCGTGTGCAGGGCGTGGAGGATGGGAAGGGCGAAGGATGCGGTTTTTCCCGTGCCTGTCTGGGCGCAGCCTAGGAGATCCCGGCCTTCCAGCAGAAGCGGGATCGCCTGCTCCTGGACAGGGGAGGGGGTGGTGTAGTCGAGTTCTGCGAGAACTTCTTTCAAGGGCGCGGCGAGAGCCATCGCTTCAAATGTAGCGGTCATATCTTTTCAGTGTTGCCGGCCTCTACCGTTGATCGGTGGCCGGCGGCGTCGATGAGGGGGTGGTGTGAACCTCTTTCAATCCCTCATCGATGAAGACCGGAAAAAGCGGAGCCGCACGGGCGGCCACTGGCGGCACGAGTGGCCGTCTGGGACGGGTCTATAGGGCAGGAGAGGGGATTGGCAAGGTTATTCGGTGCGGGTAGATTTGAATTTCATTGTCGGCAGGTTGCCGTGGTTTCATGCTCGCCGGATGAGAAGACGAGATTTCCTGACTATGGCGGGCGGGTGTGTGATGGCGGGGAAAGCCGGGGCGATCGGAGTGATCGGACGGAAGGGCGAGCCCAGAATGGTGGTGGGGCTGGCGGCATATTCGTTCCGAAACCGGATGCGTTGGATGAAAGGGAAACAGAACGCCGGGGTGGGGGATGGCGGGGGCTGGACGATGCATGATTTCATCGATTACTGCGCGGATCAGGGAGGGGTTGGCGCGGAAATGACCAGTTACTTTTTCCCGCCGGAATTCGATGAGGCGTATCTGCTCGATCTCAAACGTCACGCCTATCTTCGGGGGGTTCCCATCGCAGGAACGGCTGTCGGAAACGTTTTCACCCATCCGGAGGGGGCGGCCCGGAACAAGGAGGTGGAGTATGTGAAAGCCTGGATACGCAACGCGGCGGTATTGGGCGCACCCCACATACGGGTTTTCGCGGGAGACAGGATGAAGGATATGTCGCAGGAGGAGGCGGAAGCCAATTTCCTGGAATGCTTCAAGGAATGCCTTGAACTTGCGGCTGAGAAGGGCGTTTTCCTCGGCTTGGAGAATCACGGTGGCATCACCGCGGAAGCGGACGCGCTAGTGCGGATGATCAGGGCGGTGGACAGCCCCTGGGCGGGGATCAACCTGGATAGTGGAAACTTCCGGACGGAGGATCCGTATGGGGACTTGGAAAAAATCGCGCCGTATGCGGTAAATGTCCAGATGAAGACCTCCCTCCATGGTAAGGGGGACGCGAAGGGCGTGCCGATGGATCTACCAAGGCTGATAGATCTCCTGGAGAAGGCGAGATACCAGGGCTGGTTCACGCTGGAGTATGAGGACGGTGATGACGCGGAGGATGTGGTCCCGAGAGTGCTGCGGGAGATGAGGGAAGCGATCCGTGGATAGAGTCCGCGGGAAGGAAGCTCCGGTTATCTCCCGAAACCTGCGAAGGATCCGCTTCTGGATAGATAAAGCAGGTGTGTTTCACCGTGCGCAAACCGGTAACCTACAGTCCACCCTTCGCGGGTTCTCCAAGTATTCCTCACCGAGAATTCTTTAGCACCCCTTTCTCGCAGCGTCCGCTCCGCAACCGATCTGACCTCGTATTCAGGTAGCCATCGAAAACAGGCTGTCACCGGAAATGCGAAAAGAGTTAGACCCGAAACCAGGGCGGCAGTTTTCGCCATGCGCGTTCCATGCCACTTCCTGACCACACAGAGGGTGGAAAAAACGGAAAGAAAGGGCAGAATAAGTAGCGAACCCAATAAGGTATCAATTACTGCTCCAAAGAGTTTCTCTGGCGGGAACGCCCACCTCATCCCGATTGTCGCGAGTGATCCGAAAACAAGAGCAGAAATACAAATCATCCACCAGCGGATGAGAGGAAACCCTATCTTCAATGCGACAAGCCCTACCGGGGCGATGAGAAACCAGGTAGCGAAGGAGTCCGAAAGGAAGGAATTCAAACGCATGGCCTTTGTTCTGGAGTTATTTCATTCGAAATCCCCGACCGTATATGGCCGCCCCGATTGGGCGGCGGTTTCTTTGCGGAGCTTCTTCACCAGATCGGGCGAAACCGCCTCGGCCTTGTTCGACCAGGCATTGCGGGTGTAAGTCATGATGTCGGCGATCTTCTCGTCGGTGAACATGGGGTTCACATAGAGGGCTGGCATCTCGGCGGGGGTTTCGTATTTCGTCCCGTTGACGGTGATCGGGCCGGTGATGCCGTGGAGAAGGATTTTGGCGAAAGTCTCTTTCTTGCCGGTGACCCATTCCGATTCGTCAAGTGGCGGGCCGAGGCCGATGACTCCCGCGCCATCGGGCGCGTGGCAGCCGAAGCATGCGGCCTCTCCATGGAACATGGCTTTGCCCCGCTGGAAGGAGGCGAGTGCCTCGCCTTTCAAGGCCGGGCCGGTCGGAGCCTTCTTCTCGGAGGCTTTCTCCAGCCATCCGGAGAGATCCTTGTCCTTGAGCTTGTCGCCAACGGCTGCTTTGAAAGCGTCCTCACGATTGGCGAGTCCGGAGAAAGCAGCGGCTTTGACATATCTGACCTTGGAGCCGTTGACCAGTTCGTTGATTCGCTCGAAGGCGGCGGGAGTGGCCACGGGGCCGAGGGCGCGCGTAAGGTAGATGCGCGTCTCGTCATCCGCTGGGCTGAGACCGAGGAGTTGATCCTCCAGTTTGAGAATCTCCGGATGGGAGAGGGAATTCGCCGCCCAGAGTGCTGAGACGATGACCTTCTTGTCCGTGGCTTTTAAGGCGGTCGCGACGGGCGCTGCGGTCAGTTTCCCCATTCCTTCAAGAGTCCAGAGTGCATGGATCTGGCCAAGCGGGTGGTCGTTCATTCCAGCGAGTTTCTCCAAGAGGGCGACGGTTGGGGCATCAGCCTCTCGGGTGCCCAGGACGCGCTGCGCCATATCGCGGTGCCAGCCGTTCGGGTGGATGAGGAGCTTCACGAGTTCCTCGTTCGAGAGGGTGTCCATGTCCGGGACCTGTTCGATCTTACCTCCCTCGTGGGTGATGCGATAGATGCGCCCGTGACCGGTTCCGGGAGCGTCCAGACCCTGGCTGATATAGTACTCGCGCAGGTAGCTGGTCACGTAGGTCTTGTGCTGGATGATGCCATGATACATGTCCAGAAGGTAAACGCTGCCATCGGGGGCGTTGTAGATATTCACCGGGCGGAAGCGCTCGTCGGTGGAGGCCAGCCATTCCTTGTCCTTGTATGTGTGGTTGCCATTGAGTTTGGCGCCTGATTCGCTGATATCAATGGCCTTGACCAGGTTGACGGAAGGCTCGGTGGCGAGGCCTTTTCCCACCCACTCGGATGGGAAATTGGTACCCCGGTAGATGGTCATTCCGGCTGCGCCGGTGCAGGATGTGAGCTTGTATGTCTCCGGATCGAGGGTGTTGGAATCGTAGCCGTTCGATTTCTGGATGTAGGCGCGGTTGAGGCCGGGGGTCACCCGGATCGGAAACGGCTTGTTGGAGCCGAGTTTGTCCGTGCTGACGACCTTGGTGTTTACAGCCGGATTTCCCTCAAGAAGGTTCGGCGCGACGAAATCTCCCATGAGAAACTGGGAGTTGTGGTTGTGATAGACCCGTCCGTAGTTGTCGAAAGCCACGCCCCACTGACCCCGGAACGGAGTGGCCTCCACGATCCACTTGTCGCCATCACGCTTGATGCGCTGCGCGGATTTCGCGTTGTACAGCCAGTTGTCGAGGCCGCGGACAAGTCCGTTGGCGCGATGCTCGACGTTTCCTCCCTCGATGTAGTCGGCGACAGCCACGACGGGTTCGCCCACAGGTTTGAGTCCGTCGCGTTTGATGAAACGCAGAGCCTCCTGGTCGGCGAAAAGGATGCCGTCCGGATAAACCGCGATGGCGCGGGGGAGGACGATCTTATCGAGGAAAACGGTGCGCTTGTCGGCCTTTCCGTCGTGGTCGGAGTCCTCGAGGATCACGATGCGACCCCAGCCCTTCTCCTCGTCCTTTCCGTCGATATCGAGCATGTAGCCTATCATTTCGCAAACCCACATGCGCCCGGCGGGGTCATAGTCCAGGGCCACGGGTTTCTCGACCATGTTCTCCGTCGCGAAAGGGAGGATGGAGAAGCCCTCGGCGATCTCGAAAGTCTTCAGGGCGTCTTCCGGGGAAAGCACGGGTGCGGGCGGGACGAGATTCGCGGGAACGACTGGCTCCATGTTGTCGTGACCTTTCCTATTGCCTTTCTGGGCAAGGAGCGGAGAGGAAAGAAGAAGGAGGGCGGCTAGAGTCTGATTGCGCATGGGTTTATTCGTTTGGGAAATTATGGAGGTCTTCTACGGCGGGGTCGAACGGATTTTTGCAAACGATGGGTCGGTTCGCGACACCGCTACGATTTCTCCAGCCCGGCGATCTTGTCCAGGAGGCCGTTGACAAAGCGCCGGGAATCGGTGGTGCCGAACCGCTTGGCGAGTTCCAGAGCCTCGTTGATGGCCGCTTTTCGGGGGATGTCCGTATGGAGAAGCTCGTAGGTGGCGAGCCGGAGGATGGCCCTGTCGACGGGATCGATGCGTCCGGGAGCGTAATTCTCCAGGATGGAGCCTATCGCGGCGTCGAGCGATTCCTTGTTTGCCAGGACGGCATCGACAAGGGTGTCGGTGGCTTCCCTTAGTTCGGCGATTTCGGCCTTGGAGCGGCGGAGTTTGGTGAGATCCGCCTGTTCGGGAAATTTCTCGGGTTCCTCCACCATTCGAAGCCGGTCGGAAACGCGTTGGAGACGCCGCACCGATGCGGCGACGGCCTCCAGCTGTCCTGTGAGGGAGGGATGATCCGGGATTCCTTTCAGAAACTGGTCACGGTGGAAGGCGAGGTCACGGTCGGTTTTGAAAAGGGATTCCAGTCCGCTTTCGAGGGATGATGCGACTCCCGAGTCATCGCCATCTTTAGGAATTCGGCCTAATTTTGAGTAAGCGATGCTCCAGGCTGACTCCAGGGCGAGGAGCCGGTTGAGCAGAACGGAGAGCTTTTCGGCCTTGGGAAACGCCCCGAGATGGGCGAGGGCGGAGGAGGAGCGTTCCACGAATTCCGCAAGCCTGTCACTCCGGCCATGGGCGAGGTGCTGGACGGAGCGGAGGGTGGCGGACTGAAGTTTCCTGCGGTCGCTTTCCGTGAGAAACTCCCAGAAAGGCTCCCGTAGCGCGGAGGGATGTTCTCCGCCCTCGAGATCGGAACAGTAGAGAAACTGGACGGCTGCTTCCCTGATTTGCCTGCGGCTTGGCATGTCTAGTTCTTGCGTGCTGATTTCCTGTCTTCCTTCGGCATGGTTTTCTCGATCTCCGCGAAGACATCGACCATTCCTCCCGCGGCTCGTGCGGCCTCCCGCCCCCGGTTCATCGAGGCACCGATGCAGCGGGAGTATGCCTGTTTCTCATTTTCCACGAGAAGAACCTCGTGGATGACCGGCGTGCGGGAGGCGACCGCGAGATTCTGCAACGCATTGGTGACGGAGGCTCCGACGAGATCCGCGTGGCCGGTATCGCCGCGTATGATGAGACCCAGGGCGATCACGCAGTTGGTTTCCTCGCGGTCCAGGACGGCGGCGACCGCGACGGGAATCTCGAACGCGCCGGGAACGCGGATCAGGTCGATGCGCGCCATCGGGATCAATTCGCCAAGCTCGTCAATGGCGTTCTCAACGAGGGAATCGGTGAACTTCTCGTTGTATTTCGATGCGACGATACAGATCCGGACTTTCTGGCCGATGATCCTGGGCTTTGGCTGCAACGCGGTGGACATGGGATGGCTATGGAGGCGGGGGGAAAAAATGTCAACTGGCTGCCGGAAAAGTTTGGGCACGGGTTTGGGCTTTACGGAACCGCGACTCAAAGTACACAAAAGCTCGCGCGGCGGGAAACGCCGTGACTCAATCCAATACACATACACCTTATCCCAATGGACATTCAAATCGCCACACTTTGCGACTTCGCCGCCGACTACAACGGCAAGCTGGTCATCTCCGGTACTTTCGACACCCTCGCCGCACGCGCACTCCCCGTCGTGCATCCGTCCTGCGCTCTCGCCATGCGCTTCTGCTTCACCCAGGAGGATGTCGGGAAACACAAGCTTTCCATCAACATCATCGATGAGGACGGCGAGTCCCTTGATCCGAACAACATGCCCATCGAGCCGGATTTTGACGTCCAGCTTCCGAAAGACGTGCCTTTCCTTACCCGCAACATCGTGATGAACCTTCAAGGTCTCCAGTTCAAAGAGGACGGGATCTTTTCCATCGACATCGGCTGCGATGGCGAGCTGCTCGTGCGCCTCCCGCTACGTGTGGTGAAGGTGAATCAGGACGGCAGCAAGATGGCCTGACGGTCCTTTAGTGGGATCAGACTCCACGGTTCCTGACATTTCCAGGCCTCATCGGCTCGCGATTTAGACTCTCCTTCCGGTCGCGGGTCGTCCCGTTGTCGTCGTCTCAGCGGCGACGTTGTGATAATCGCGGCCATCCGCGGAAACTGGTTTTGAGGATTCGACGAAACGTCGGGCTTCCTCCGAGAGTGTCGCCCTCTATCCAAGGGAAAATGCTCGGAGTCGCGGGTGGCACAATCGCGGATGGATGTTAGGATTCGCGTGATGATCTCCAAAAGAAGAGAAGCCCGCCCCGTAATCTACCAGCTCCTCGTCCGGACTTTCGGGAATCTGAACCAAACAAGAAAACCGGACGGGACGATTGAGGAAAACGGATCGGGAAAATTTCAGGACATTTCCGCTCCCGCGCTCAAGTCCATACGCAAAATGGGCTTTACACACATCTGGCTGACCGGGGTCATCGAGCAGGCCAGCGGTACCGACTACCCCGGCAGACCGGCGGACGTGCCGGGGATTTTGAAAGGCAGAGCCGGAAGCCCCTACGCGATCAAAGACTACTTCGATGTCTGCCCGGACTACGCGATAGACCCGTCACGTCGCATCGAGGAATTCCGCGAGTTGGTGAAACGCTGCCACACCCACGGTTTCAAGGTTCTCATCGACTTCGTGCCCAACCATGTCGCCCGCAGCTACAAGTCCGATGTCCGCCCGGAGCTGTCCTTCGGTGAAGGCGACAACCACGATGTTTTCTTCGACCGCGAAAACCATTTCTACTACCTCAACGAAACCCATCCCGGCGACGGCCTCCGCTCCACCTTCCCAACGGTGACATGTTCGAAGTGGAGATGAATTTCGGGAAAGTGACCGGAAACAACTCCATCACCTGGACACCCTCCATCAACGACTGGTATGAGACCGTCAAACTGAACTACGGACACGATTTCACAACCGGCCGCTCGACCGGTCATCTTCCCAAACCCGACGCGGCGGTGAAAAACGTCCCTCATACATGGCGCACCATGGATGGAATCCTTGCCTACTGGCAGGAGATGGGAGTGGATGGATTCCGCGTGGACATGGCGCACATCGTTCCGATCGAGTTCTGGAGATGGCTTGTGAAACGCGCCCGCTCCCGCGACAAGGAGGTGTTTTTCATGGGCGAGGCCTACGATACCGACCCAGACAAACTCACCGATGAAGACGTGATCGAGGAACTCTGGAAGGCGGGTTTCAACGGCGCTTACGAGCATCCCACCTACAAGATTCTCCAGGGGATCTATGAGAACGGAAAATGGGCGAACGACATTGATTCCGAGTCTCTTGGAAACGCCCATTTTCATCACTGCATCCGTTATCTTGAGAATCACGACGAAGTGCGCATCGCCAATCCCGGATGTTGGGGCGGAGTGGGGATGGACGCCGGTCGCCCGGCAGCCGCCGTCATGTTCGGCATCAGCCGGGCCGCGGTGATGATCTATTCCGGCCAGGAAATAGGTGAACCCGCCATCGGCGACGAAGGTTTCAGCGGCGACGATGGACGGCTCCTCCATATTCGACTACACCTCTCTTCCTGAATTTCAGAAGTGGGTGAACAGCGGGAAATACGATGGCGCGAACCTCTCATCCGGACAGTCTGATCTCCGCGACTGGTATGGGAAACTCATCTCCGTCCTCCAACAGCCGGCCTTCACCAATGGTGAGTTCTACGGCCTGAACCATGCGAACCAAGGAAATCAGAAGTTCGGCCGGATGTTCGGTGAGGCAGCTTCCGGTCACTGGCTCTACGCGTTCCTCCGCTTTGACAAGGCATCGGGACAGGGTTTCCTGTGCGTCGTGAATTTTCATCCGGATCACGCATTCCGCGACGTCGAAGTAATCATACCCGACCACGCTCTGGGCTTCCTGAAGAAAAAAACTGCAAAGAAACTCTCTTTTTCCGGCAAGCTGGGAACTAGGCGGTCAATATCGGCGGAAAAAAAGGAAAAAGATGCCACTTCAGTCCAAGTAGGAGAACTGCCGCCCTTCGCCGTCCACTATTACGAGTTGAAATGAGACACAGGCCGGTTTGAACTCGCAGCCATGGATTTTGAAGCGAAAGCGAGGTGGGTCATCGGCATGCAGGCGGATAGTCTGCGGGATATGGCCGCACGCATCGACCCCGGCTTCGGATCGGCGGTCACCGCGATCCAGACTTCGTTGGAAAACCGGGGCAAGGTCGTAGTCATCGGCGTCGGGAAATCGGGCAACATCGGTCACAAAATCGTGGCCACCCTGAACTCCACGGGAGCTACCGCCGTTGTCCTCAATGCCCAGAGCGCTCTCCACGGTGACCTCGGCCTCCTCAGCGATGGCGATGTCGTTCTCGCCCTCTCCTACTCCGGCGAAACCCAGGAACTCATGGGTCTCCTTCCTTTTATCCGTAGTTTCGATGTCCAGGTCGTCGCCCTTTGCGGAAAGAAAAACTCCTCTCTCTCCGCCGCCGCCGATCTGACACTCGATACCTCCGTCGCCCGCGAAGCCTGCCCGCTCAACCTCGCCCCCACCTCGTCATCCACCGCCATGCTCGTCATGGGAGACGCCCTCGCCATGGTTCTTCTGGAGTCCCGGGGTTTCACCGAAAGCGACTTCGCCCGCTACCATCCCGGTGGATCGCTGGGTCGCGCCCTCCTTCTGAAAGTCGGCGACGTGATGCGGCGGGAGGAAAAAATGCCCACCGTCGGAGTTACTGCGCGCGTAGTAGATGCTGTCGCAGAAATGAACCGGAGCCGCGCGGGCGCCTGCCTCATCCTCGATGACTCGGGAAAACTCGCGGGTATCTTCACCCACGGGGATTTCGCCAGAGGCTACGAAAAGAATCCCTCCCTCGGCACCCTTCCCGTAGCGGAGATCATGACCCGTAATCCTATTTCCCTCACCGAAGACTCCCTCGCGGTGGAGGCTGTGAAACAGGTCGGTGAAAAGCGGATCGACGACATCGTGGTGGTGAACACTGAAGGAACACCGGTCGGCCTCATAGATGCACAGGATCTCGCCCGCCTGAAGTTGGTATAGCATGGAACAACTCGACATCGCGGTCATCGGAGGAGGTCCCGGCCGGACTCCGCGCCGCGGAAGTCGCCGCCTCCATGGGAAGGAAAGTCACCATCTTCGAAGGCAAACCCGGAGTGGGTCGCAAATTCCTGGTCGCCGGAAAAGGTGGCCTCAATATCACCCATGGGGAGGACATCGGGAACTTTGTGAACCGTTATTCGGGAGGAGAGTTCTGGAATGAAATGCTCCGCGACTTTTCCCCGAACGATCTCTGTGAATGGTGTCTGGAACTGGGTCAGGAAACTTTCAAAGCAAGCAGCGGAAGAATCTATCCAAAGACTTTGAAAGGCGCGCCACTCCTCCGAGCATGGATTGGTCGCCTGAGGAAACTGGGAGTGGAGATCCGTTCGAAGCACCAATGGCGCGAACTTCTCGCAGACAAGACCCTGCTATTCCAGAACGGAGCCAGAATCCGCGCCAGAGCCATCGTCTTCGCACTGGGCGGAGCCTCCTGGCCTAAAACCGGATCAGACGGCACCTGGATCAGCACTTTTCAGGAATTGGGCATCACCTGCACCCCCCTGACCGCCGCCAACTGCGGCTGGGAATGCTCGTGGAGCAAATCCATCCTCGCCGCCGCCGAAGGAATGCCCATCAAGAACATCTCCGTCTCCGCCGGTTCCAAAGCCATTTCAGGAGAACTCCTTCTTACCCGATATGGCCTGGAAGGCGGCGCTATATACGCGCTCGGGATCGAACTCCGCGCCATGGAGAATCCCGCTATCACCGTGGATTTCAAACCCACCTTTTCAGTAGGGCAACTTTTGGCAAAACTTTCTGGAACGAGAGGAAATCTACTGCAAACCGCGTCGGAAAGATGGAAACTCAGCCCTCCGGCCACCGCCATCCTCTCCAGGAAAACCTTCACCAGCCCGGAAGCTCTGGCGGCAGAAGCAAAGTCCTGCCTCATCTCCCTGGAGAAATCCCGACCTGTGGAAGAAGCGATCTCCTCGGCCGGAGGTATACGCTGGGAAGAGGTGGACAAAAATCTCATGCTCAGAAAGCTCCCCGGCGTTTTCATCTGCGGAGAAATGCTGGACTGGGAAGCCCCCACCGGCGGCTACCTCCTCCAAGGAGCCTTCGCAACCGGCACTAGGTCGGGCACGTCAGCCGCAAAATTTCCGTATCGATAGGAAACACAGAATGACGATACGACGGGTCGCGCCCAAGGAGCGGCGTGCCCTATGGCCGCCGGATAAGAATTGGGGAAATAGCTGGCTTGGGTTGCTGGGCGGCCATAGGCACGCCTCTCCATGCGCCTGCGGCGGTTCTGTAATACCTGAATAATGCGAGTCGGATTACTATGAATCTAGTAGAAAAATTCAAATCGGCTGGAGAAACCCTCTGATTATCCTCAGAATGCGAAAACCACCCCTCTGTCAGCCCTCACCGGGGTGTTTTCGGGTCGATGGAGAACTTTTTTGGGATCGGAATTCCCCGTAGTTTGTGGGATTGGATCGTCCTGAGGGGAAAATCTCAAAAAACCTCACGAAACGTGTTGACCTCGCGGGGGGGATCGGACTAGTTTCCCGCCGTCGTCGCGACAAGCGGCGGCACGAGAGACTGCCAGTCGGTCGCGGTAACTGCCGGGCGCGGGTTTTGAACCCCGTCCCAGGTGAATTACCCGATCGGCTTTTTAGTCCCCTCGAGACAAGCTCTTTGACAGTGTGGCCCAGCGAAAACCGTGCCAGGTTCGGATCTATCCGGACAGGCAGCCGTAAGCAGGTGAGGTTCAGCCGGGAAGAAGAAAATAGAATGAATTGTGCGCTGCGCGAAAGATCGCGCAGTACGGGGGAGGGAGGCTCTTCGGAGCGGACGTCCCCCAAGGTCAATTTGGAATACGTATCCAGAAATGGAACGCCAACCGAATTTTTTACGGAGAGTTTGATTCTGGCTCAGAACGAACGCTGGCGGCGTGTTTAAGACATGCAAGTCGCACGGAGAAACGAAGGTATTTATATTTTCGTTTCTTAGTGGCGCACGGGTGAGTAACACGTGAATTACATGCCCTTGAGTGGGGGATAGCCCGGGGAAACCCGGATTAATACCCCATGGTACCGCAAGGTTAAAGGTGGCCAGCAATGGCTGCCGCTCAAGGATTGGTTCGCGCCCTATCAGCTTGTTGGCGAGGTAACGGCTCACCAAGGCTACGACGGGTAACTGGTCTGAGAGGACGATCAGTCACACTGGAACTGAGACACGGTCCAGACACCTACGGGTGGCAGCAGTCGAGAATAATTCACAATGGGGGCAACCCTGATGGTGCAACGCCGCGTGGAGGATGACGGTCCTAGGATTGTAAACTCCTGTCATCCGGGAGAAAGACCTGGTCGTTAATAGCGACACAGGGTTGATAGTACCGGAAGAGGAAGGGACGGCTAACTTCGTGCCAGCAGCCGCGGTAATACGAAGGTCCCGAGCGTTGTTCGGAATCACTGGGCGTAAAGGGAGCGTAGGCGGCGCGGTAAGTCGGATGTGAAATCCCGGGGCTCAACCCCGGAACTGCATCTGATACTGCCGTGCTAGAGTAATGGAGGGGTAGCTGGAATTCTCGGTGTAGCAGTGAAATGCGTGGATATCGAGAGGAACACTCGTGGCGAAAGCGAGCTACTGGACATTTACTGACGCTGAGGCTCGAAGGCCAGGGGAGCGAAAGGGATTAGATACCCCTGTAGTCCTGGCAGTAAACGGTGCACGCTTGGTGTGAGGGGAATCGACCCCCCTTGTGCCGGAGCTAACGCGTTAAGCGTGCCGCCTGGGAAGTACGGTCGCAAGACTAAAACTCAAAGAAATTGACGGGGCCCCGCACAAGCGGTGGAGTATGTGGCTTAATTCGATGCAACGCGAAGAACCTTACCTAGGCTTGACATGCGTCTCTAAGCGCGTGAAAGCGCGTGACCATTTATGGGATTCGCACAGGTGCTGCATGGCCGTCGTCAGCTCGTGTCGTGAGATGTTGGGTTAAGTCCCGCAACGAGCGCAACCCTTGTGATCAGTTGCCAGCACGTGAAGGTGGGGACTCTGGTCAGACTGCCCAGATCAACTGGGAGGAAGGTGGGGACGACGTCAGGTCAGTATGGCCCTTACGCCTAGGGCTGCACACGTACTACAATGCCCAGCACAATTGGAACCGATACCGCGAGGTGGAGGAAAACCGAAAAACTGGCCCAGTTCGGATTGGAGGCTGCAACTCGCCTCCATGAAGTTGGAATCGCTAGTAATGCCGTATCATCTACGACGGCGTGAATACGTTCCCGGGTCTTGTACACACCGCCCGTCACATCATGGAAGCCGGTGGCACCCGAAGTATCGTTCAATCGGGCCTAAGGTGAAGCTGGTAACTGGGATGAAGTCGTAACAAGGTAGCCGTAGGGGAACCTGCGGCTGGATCACCTCCTTTCTATGGAGCAAATGGCAAACGTCCTCTCACGAGGCGTCCCTGCTGTAGGTCGAGCCCCGCCTGAGCTTGCTCAGGCGTGGGTTGCAAGTCTGTAAAGACTGCACCTGAAAACAACTGAAAAATCTGTGCGGTCAACTAACGCAGCGCACAATTCATTCCTATTTTCTTCGCCATTCGTGAAAAACTTTTTCTCCCTGACCAGAAGGGGGTATAGCTCAGTTGGTAGAGCGTCTGCTTTGCAAGCAGAATGTCTGCGGTTCGAATCCGCATGCCTCCACCAGTGGACGACTCGATTGAACAAATCGTCCAATGGGACCAGATTGGGCCTGTAGCTCAGTTGGTTAGAGCACACGCTTGATAAGCGTGGGGTCGCTGGTTCGAGTCCAGCCAGGCCCACCATCCCCGCAAGCGCGCAGCTTGCGGATGAAAGTGAGGATCAGCACACGAATGCTACACTGAATGAACGGGAGGCGAGTTCCGCTCTTTGACATCCATATGGAGAGAAATAATTTTCTGATTGTATAAGAGCAAGCTCAAAAGAGCCATTCTTACGCGATACTTGAAAGTATATTCGAAATACCAAAATACATAATTTTTACGGCAAAGCCGACATGATCGCAAGTGAGTGTTGGCCGTTAAAAAGAACAGATCGCCGTGGCGCAAGCCGCGGCAGTGACGACTACATTGACAAGCCTGATTTTCAAAATGGGAATCAAGTTTTAAAGGGCACACAGTGAATGCCTTGGTGCTAACAGGCGATGAAGGACGCGGTCAGCTGCGATAAGCCTCGGGGAGCGGTTAACACGCTATGATCCGGGGATCTCCGAATAGGGTAACCTAATGGTGGTAATGCATCATTGTCCGTTTCTGAAGCCCGACCGGTCGCGAGACTGAGGAGGGAAGTTAGGGAACGGTACGCGATACCCGGTGAAGTGAAACATCTCAGTAACCGGAGGAAAAGAAAGAGAATCGATTCCGTCAGTAGTGGCGAGCGAAAGCGGATCAGCCCAAACCGGAGACTTGTCTCCGGGGTTGTAGGACCCCGACGTGGGACTTCGACGGATAGGTGAAGGAATTGGAAAGTTCCGGCACAGAGGGTGACATCCCCGTAACCGAAATCCGGAGAAGCCCTAGGGAGTTCCTGAGTAATACGGAACACGTGAAACCCCGTATGAATCTGTGCGGACCACCGCATAAGGCTAAATACTAGTTAGCGACCGATAGTGAACCAGTACCGTGAGGGAAAGGTGAAAAGAACCGCTGTGAGCGGAGTGAAATAGAACCTGAAACCGTGTGCCTACAAGGTGTCAGAGCCCTTCGGGGTGATGGCGTGCCTTTTGCTTAATGAGTCTGCGAGTTAGTATGTGTGGCAAGCTTAAGTCCTTATGGGACGCAGGCGAAGCGAAAGCGAGTCCGAACAGGGCGTCATTAGTCGCACGTGCTAGACCCGAAGCGGAGGTGATCTACCCTTGGCCAGGTTGAAGCATGGGTGATACCATGTGGAGGACCGAACAGGTGAATGTTGAAAAATTCTCTGATGAGCTGAGGGTAGGAGTGAAAGGCTAATCAAACCCCGTGATAGCTGGTTCTCCTCGAAATGCATTGAGGTGCAGCGTCGCGTGTTGACCCGTGGGGGTAGAGCACTGACAGGGCTAGGGGGCATACCCGCCTACCAACCCCTATCAAACTCCGAATACCACGGGGTAGAGCGCGGCAGTGAGACGGTGGGGGATAAGCTTCATCGTCAAAAGGGAAACAACCCTGATCAGCAGCTAAGGTGCCTAAACCATGCTAAGTGGAAAGGAGGTGGAATTTCACAGACAGTGAGGATGTTGGCTTAGAAGCAGCCACCATTTAAAAAGTGCGTAATAGCTTACTCATCGAGAGATTCCGCGCCGAAAATGATTGGCGATAAGCATGGTACCGAAGCTCTGGGTGTCACGTCCTGGGACGTGGCGCGGTAGAGGAGCATTCCCAGCACTTTGAAGCGCGATGGCGACTGACCGTGGAGGGCTGGGAAGAGAGGATGCAGACATGAGTAACGATAAGCCGGGTGAAATCCCCGGCCGCCGTAAACCCAAGGTTTCCCGGGCTACGATTTTCGTCCCGGGGTTAGTCGGGACCTAAGGCAAGGCCGATAGGCGTAGCCGATGGACAGCTGTTTAATATTACAGCACTTCCGAACCTTTAGCAGGGGGGACGCATGCGTGGAGATGACCAAGTGATTGAATTCCGAGGGGATGCTTCGGCTGAACCGCATCATCAAGACGCGTGCCGAGAAAAGCCCCTGTGTATGCTAAGGAACCCGTACCGTAAACCGACACAGGTGGGTGGGTAGAATATACCAAGGCGTAAGAGTGAACCCTGGTTAAGGAACTCGGCAAATTGGCCCCGTAACTTCGGGAGAAGGGGTGCCTATGCTTGCATAGGCCGCAGTGAAATGGCCCAACCAACTGTTTAGCAAAAACACAGCATTCTGCCAAGACGCAAGTCCAAGTATAGGATGTGACACGTGACCAATGCGGAAAGATTAAGGCAAGATGTTAGTCTGGATTTATTTGGACGAAGCTTTGAACCCAAGTCCCCGTGAATGTCGGCCGTAACTATAACGGTCCTAAGGTAGCGAAATTCCTTGTCGGGTAAGTTCCGACCTGCACGAATCGTGAAATGAGTTGGGCGCTGTCTCAACCAGGTGCTCAGTGAAATTGTAATGGCGGTGAAGATGCCGCCTACCCGCAGAAGGACGGAAAGACCCTATAGACCTTAACTGTAAGCTGTCATTGGTTTTTCGATTTTCATGCTCAGCATAAGTGGGAGACGTTGAAGTGGTTGCTTTAGGGCAACCCTGGAGTCGCCAGTGAGATACCACCCTTGGGTGTTGGAAGATCTAACCTCGTGCCTTGAATCAGGCCGGGGAACAGTGTCAGCCGGTCAGTTTTACTGGGGCGGTATCCTCCTAAAGAGTAACGGAGGAGCGCGAAGGTGGGTTCAGCACGGTTTGTAACCGTGTGTCGAGTGCATAGGCATAAACCCGCCTAACTGTGAGACCTACAAGTCGAGCAGACACGAAAGTGGGCCTAAGTGATCCGGCGGTTGAATGTGGAATTGCCGTCGCTCAACGGATAAAAGGTACCTTAGGGATAACAGGCTGATTTCATCCAAGAGTTCATATCGACGATGAAGTTTGGCACCTCGATGTCGGCTCGTCGCATCCTGGGGCTGGAGAAGGGCCCGAGGGTCCGGCTGTTCGCCGGTTAAAGCGGCACGCGAGCTGGGTTCAGAACGTCGCGAGACAGTTCGGTCCTCTATCCTCTGTGGGCGCAGGAAAATTGAGGGGTTCGGTTCCTAGGACGAGAGGACCGGAATCGACGCACCTCTGGTGTACCAGTTGTTCCGTCAGGAGCATGGCTGGGTAGCTACGTGCGGAATGGATAAGCGCTGAAAGCATCTAAGCGCCAAGCCACTCCCAAGATGAATTTTCCCTTAAGGATCGTCGGAGACTACGACGTTGATAGGCTGGAAGTGTAAGTGTAGTAATATATTCAGCTTACCAGTACTAATAATCCGATCGACTTGATTCCGTATTTGAATTCGGATATACCAAGTGTTGTTGTAAGGCCTGATGAGGCCCTTGCAAACTGTGCGTGACGAAAATTACAATCTCCATGTGGATGCCAGGGAGCGGCCAGGCCGCCCTGCAACGAAGAAACAAGACAAAAGACAAACGACGAAGCTAATGCATCCGCTGTGGTTTTTGTTCACCAGAGACCCAGCCCCGAATCTGCAAACAAGTGTGTTTGAACCGGGGTTGTCCTCTGGTGGCCAGAGCGCGGTGGAACCACCCGGTCCCATTCCGAACCCGGAAGTGAAACGCTGCAGCGCCGATGGTAGTGGGACGACAGGTCCTGTGAGAGTAGGTCGTCGCCAGGTACATGCCCGGCTCCAAGCAATTGGAGCCGGGCTCTTCCGTTTCAAAGGGGGGCGTCTCCGGGAACCTGTCCGCGGCCGGACGCAGGGCCATGGAACCGCGCTTCCGGCGGGGAAGGGCGCGGATCTCCGGATCCACATGACTGGAAACTCGTGAAAATAAAAAACCCCGAGAGGGCACTACGGTTCTAACCAATCCACGATTTCCGACCTGATTTCGGAAGGGGAATGGCTCGGATTCTTTTCTCGAGGTCATCCACGATGCCGGTGAGTCTATCCATGTCGGCGGGGCACGTTGAATTTGTGTCAAACCGAAGTCGCTGGTGGAGTGCGATGGCCTCGGAGAAAATTTCTGCCGGGATGTGCGGTTCCTGAAGCCGTTCGAGCCAGCGGGGGTAGGTTTCTCCCGGATGACGGTTTCCGAGAATCCGCCGGGCGGACTGTTCGAGTTGGAAAAGGGGGGTTCTTGGGGGCGGGGTTGCTGAATAATATGAGAGCTGTTTTTTCCCAATATCGAGCTTGGATTTCCACAACCGCTTCGTCACAAAGGCCATGACCGAGAGTCCGATCAACCACATGACGAAAGTGGCTCCGACGCGGTTCTTCGGCCGGTTTCTCCAGAGGAAGAAGTCCTCTTTCAGACGCTGGTATGTATCCGCCAGTGAACGTGAACCGGATTCATCCGAGCTATCGGCTGCCAGCCATGCCGGAGGAGTGGCATCAAAGTCGATCCATCTCGTCCCGTCCCAGACTCGGCACCAGGCGTGCGCGTGTGTTCCGCGAACCACATATTCTCCGCGCTTGAAATCCCTTTCCATCACGGCATAACCCACACAATAGCGTGATGGAACGCCAACCGCCCGTAGCAGGAGGGCGGCGGCTGTCGCGAAGTATTCACAGTGCCCCTTCCTGTCGGTTGAGAGGAAGACCCCGACGGGAGTGGGTCGCGTGTTTAACGGCGGGCCGATGCTCAAGTAACGCGAATATTCGAACTCCGTACCGAACCATTGCCGGATACGAGCGATCTTGGCCTCCGAATTCGGGAGGTCTTTCAATCCCAGTTCCGCGATGACCTGGTCAACAATCTCCTGTTCGACCTTGGGGATTTCCAGGTCGATATCCGGCCATGGAGGTGCCTCCTGTTTGGCTCCGTCATCCCATCTGACATCTCCGGCGATGATGGATTTTTTGGGAAAGATCCGAACGGTGCCAAGCGAATTGATCTCCCCGTAATCCAGATCAAACTTCTGTAGGGTCGCCACATTCCCTGGTAAAGGGAGAGGAATTCCGGCTCTCGCCGCCCCTCGGATATTGAAAGAGGGAAGTTTTTCGAGCACCTCCCCCCGGTTCATGCCCTCATGGATGAGATAATACGGTTCTCCATCGCCGACCGCTATCGTCGTGAGTTCGCGGAAAAGCGTCTCCTTGTCACGCAACTCCTCAGGAAAAGTGTTCTTCCAGGAAACTCCACTGTAGCGGTTATAGGTAGCGCGTCGGATGAGTTTTGGCGGCCTGCTTCCGCTGATCGGTCTGATACGCCAAAGCATGTCCGGGGACTGTTTGAGTTTCCCCAGGGAGCCGATGGCCGTTCTGTTCACCGTTGTATCGGTGGCCGGGTATCCGCCTTTTCCGGTCAGGCCGTCGACCCATTGCTCCGCTTTTCTCAGGCCGATCTGACCTCCGATACCCATGGCGCCAGCCATCAGGACAAGGATGCAGAAGGCCAGCGGACGGATGCTCACCCGGGAAAATATCAGCCAACCAACAAGGAGGACGAGGCCTGGGAAGAAGATCTTTTCCTGTCCACGCGTGCCGAGGCCGGCGGCTGCGATGACCGCTATGAAATAAAGGTTTCCAAAATTGAAATTGATGACCGAATCGCTGAGGCCGAGCTTGCGATTCCGCTGCCGGTGGAGTTTTGAAAAGAAGGAGAAACTGTTGAGCGCCATGCGGTCGCGGGTGCCGTAACTCTGGACGAATTGCAGGGGGAGGAGGAAAAGCGGGAGCCAGACCATGAGCTTGGGGAGGAGATTCCTGCGGTCCGCGCTATCGCCATCAAGCCAGACCAGGGTGCCGTAGATGAGCATAAGTATCATGCAGATCCGCCATGCGCGGGAGCAGGCGGAGTCGCCGAATTTCCAGCGGAGCCGTATCCAGTTCGCACCCTCGGTGAGGAGTGCGGCGATGAGTCCGAGGACGGAGTTTCCCGTTACCGCACCCCAGAAAAGGAGGCTGACACCGATGAGAAGCCGGGGAGGAGTATGGACTCGGGATTCCATGGCTTACAAGGTGGCGGCGGAAAGCTCTCGGGGCAAGCGGAGGAGATCCCGTTCGATTTCCCCGGATTCCAGCCAATGGCCGGAAAATCCTGAAGGCCTTTCTCCCGCGCCGATCGCGATCGGGACGCATGTGATGCCGGATAGTAGAAGACTCCGGACGAACCCGGCTCGTTTCTCGTCCCAGCCGTTCAGAATCAGGAGACAGGATGTCATGTTGCCATCGTGGCAAGTTACAGTGCGTGAGAGTGCTTCGAAACGATCCAACTCCTCGCCGCCGACTCCAGCGAGGACTTCAAGGAGTGTTTCCGTCCTACCCATACCCCGCCCGGAAGTGACGGTATGCGCCTTGTCCGCGATAAACATCAGGTCGAGAAGGGTATCGTCCCTATCCAGGCCGACGACAAAGGAGGCCGCGACCGATACCATTTCCTCGAAGATGTTGTCGTCCGGCGAGCCAGGAAATGTGTCGAGCACGAGGGCGTATCGCGGGTAGAAGGTGTCCTCCAGCTCTTTCACAACAGGCTTCCCCGTGTGCGCCCAGCTTTTCCAGTGGATGAGGCGGAGGGGATCGCCGGGCCGGTAATCGCGGAGACCGATGAATTCGCCCGCGCTTCCCGTCGAGTTACCCGTCCCGCTCGCCTCCGATGTGGCATGCGGCGTCACCGGGCATGGAGATCCACGGGAGCCGGAAGCGTTTCGGGAGGATGACCAGTTTGTCCGGAGCCGAACTCACTTCCCGGCATTTTTGAAACAGGCCAAGTGGATCCGGCAGCAGCGCCCGGAGCCTGTCCATCGCGATCACTCCGCGCCGATGGGGTATCAGGCTCATGGCAATCCGACGGGTTCCGCCGCTTGGCAGTTCGGCGATCGGGTCACTTTCGGCAGCCGTGAATCCTTTCTTGCGGGACATCAGCCATTGCCAGCGGTAAAAGACCATCGTGCGATCGAAAATGTTCCTCGCGTCCTCGCCGGGTTCCTTCAGGGATGAGAATTCGATGTAGGTGGGGCGGGGATCGGGTGGGATCTGCGAGAGTAGAGCGCCGCGCACTGTCCGTTTTCCGACGTTTTTCAGAATGACGGAGTAGTCCACTTGCTCGGCGACGGTCGCGTACCTTGGAAGGTGATGGGTGGCACTCAATCTGGCGCCTCTGAAAATCACCCAGCACAGGGAGAGAGCCACGAGGCCGAGCGAGAAGCAGAAAATCTGGAAGATCGAGTCTTTCGGCTGGCCTATGCTCATGAATGCGGAGAGTGAAATTGCCACCATACAGGCCACTCCCGGAGGCCGGATCCTTTCCGAGAACCAATGCCGGGTGGCCGCCCCACGGCTATAGAAAGCGTGAAGAATACGGAAGCGTGTCGGGATCCCGCGGTTCATTTTCACACCGGAGCAGGAACGTCCGCGATGATTCCGGACACCGTTTCCCGGGCGTCCAATCCGGAATACCGGGATTCCGGTGCGAGCACCAGGCGGTGGGCGATCACATCGACGGCGACAGATTGGATGACCTCCGGTGTGACGAATTCGTCGCCTTCGAAAAGTGCCATGACTTGGGAGATTTTCATCAGAGACAGGGATGCCCGCGGGCTGGCGGCGAGCTGGATCTCGGGGACTCCCCGGGTCGCGGCGACAAGTGCCACTGCGTAATGGCGGAGCTCGTCGCTGAAACGGATGCGCCTGGCCGCGGCGGAAATCTCCAGAATTTCCTCACGTGATAGCACCGGCTCCAGGGACTGGAGAGGGTGATTTTCCCGCTGGTCGGCGAGGATACCTGCCTCCTCCTCCGCGTTCACATAGCCCAGTCCGCATTGCATGGCGAACCGGTCCATCTGGGCTTCCGGCAGAGGGTAGGTGCCGCGGAACTCGACCGGATTCTGGGTCGCGATCACGAAAAACAGACCGTCGAGATCGTATCGTTTTCCCTCTACGGTCACCTGCCGCTCACCCATCGCCTCCAGGAGCGCGCTTTGGGTGCGGGGTGATGCTCGGTTGATCTCATCGGCCAGGAGGATGTCCGTGAAGACAGGCCCCTGGTGGAAACGGAATTCCTGTGAGCGCGGATCCAGCACGGAGACGCCGAGGATATCGGAAGGGAGAAGATCGGGAGTGAACTGCACCCGCTTGAAATCCGCGCCGCTGATGGATTTCGCGATCGCTTTCGCAAGAGTGGTTTTCCCGGTGCCCGGATAGTCCTCCAACAACACGTGGCCACCTGAGAACAGACAGGCCAGCACACGCCGCACCGTGTTTTCCTGCCCCCGCACCACCGTGCATACGGCCTTTTCCAGCCGATTCGCCAATTCCGTTTCTCTCATGCCTGTTCCGTCCATCTTCGTGGTTGCCTGTGTAGTTTCAACCTGCATCTTCGGTGAAATGAGCATCATCACCCAGCGCGGCGACGACGGACTGACCGACCTGATGTTCGGTCGCCGAATTGCGAAGACATCGATCCGTTGTGCCGCCCTTGGCACGATTGACGAACTGAACGCCTCTATAGGACTCGCACGCGCTTCAGATGCGGAGGGAAGACACACGGAGATCCTCGAGCGGTTGCAGAACCTCCTCTTCGGACTTATGGGTCAGCTTGCCTGTCTGCCGGAAGATCAGGAGAAATATCGTGAGAAAAGCTACTCGGCGATCACAACGGAAGACCTTGAGTGGATCACGGAAACGGCGCGAAAGATTGAGAAAGCCGGTGTGAAATTCACCCATTGGGCGGTGCCTGGCGCGGAGGGCTCCATGACTCGCGCGCACTTGGATTACGCCCGCACGGTGGCGAGACGGGCGGAGCGTCATGTTCTGGAACTTCAGGAGGATGGGGGTGAGGTTCCGGAAACGGTTCGGGTATTTGTAAACCGGATTTCTGATTTCCTGTGGATCTTGGCGAGGAATTTCTCCTCTCATATTAAACGCCAATAATGGCTAATAAGGTCACCTTCATCTAAAATAAACGCCAATACAGACGCATTAAAAACCGAGATGATGAAAAACGGCCGCGCCAGAACCATTCTCTCCGAGGTCACGGAGGCGGTTGGAAAATGGAGGGATTTCGCCGCTGAAGTCGATGTCGCCCCGGATTGGAGAGCGAAAATCGAAGCCACCCACCGTCTGAAAATCGCATGAGATATCTCCTCTCCCTCTGCGCTCTGTTCATGGTCTCCTGCGCTGGCAAGACCGTGATTTACACTCCGGAAAACTGGCCGGAAGATGTTCCGGGAACCGTTTTCAAACCGAAATCGACCCAACCCGCACCTGCCGTTCTCTTGATTCACGGCGGTGTGAAAATCGGCGAGGACGGGCGTTGGGTCATGAACGGAATCTCACGCAAGCTGGCCCGACGTGGCTACTATGTCTTGAATATCACTTATCGGGACGGAGCGAAATGGCCCTACCCCGCTCCTCTTGAGGATGTCGAACAAGGCATCCGCTGGTTGAAGAGAAACGCAGCCGTCGAAGGGATCGACCCCGGTCGAATCGGTGTCTTCGGATACTCCGCCGGTGGATATCTCGGTGCTCTGGCGGCCTTTCGCGAGCCACCGGGCGAAATAAAAGCTGTCGTCGCCGGGGGCACTCCCACCGATCTGACAGTCTATGCCAACGGAATCCTCGTCCAGGGTTTCCTGGGAAATGACGGCCAGGTTTCCATGGAGCGCTTTTACGATGCCTCGCCTCTGACCCACATCACCCCGGAGAGTCCACCCGTCTTTATTTACCATGGTGAGGGAGACAAACTCGTCCGCCCGGATCATGCCGAGAAATTCCAATCCGCCCTCACCCACTACAAGGTGCCACACCAGGTCTATTGGGTTCCGAAGAAGGGCCATGTCACCACCTTCTTCCTGCCTTCGGGAGCCATCGACGCGGCCATCACGTTTCTAGACCGCAATTTGAAAGGGGATGGTGGCGATTGATCCTGAATTAGACTAGCGGGGCTGTCGTGGGAAACCTACGGTCGTGCCGAACGAAAGCCTCTGGTCATCCGTTTTTCCTACCTTCGGTGGGATGGACGGGTCGGCGGTTCGCAGGGTTCCTGACCAAGCGCGGGGAGGAACTCTCCGACAAGCTCTTCGACTCGATCCGGCAGCTGCTGGCCAGCCCCGAAACTTTGGGATCCGTCTGCACAACCCATTCGTCATCGGCGAACGAACTTTTGAGAAGCGGTCTATGGGTTTGACTTTCCCGGCAGTTCCTGCCCAAATGACGAATGGCGAAAATACCAGCTTCATTCATCATGAAAAGTCTCATAGCCTGCGGGATTTCGGTAATACTCCTTTCGCATCTTGCCTCCGCACAGCAGCCGAGGACATTTGTGTCTGGAGGAGCGACACTCACCACTTACGGTAAGACTTTTACCGGAGGTGGAAAAATCATAGCGGGTTCATCACCTGCAAAGACAGTGGTAAGCGGAACAACCGCTTCAACATTCAGTCCCGGAGCCGGGCTCGTCCAACTTCCTGGCGTGACAGCTGGGAACACCGACTTCAGGTTCTTCGATGGCATCAATCCCTCGGGAACACGGATCACCCTGTTCGATTCCCGGGGAGTCGGAGGCACCGCCATATTCGATCTCACCACCAACACCAGATCAAGTCCGCCACCCGTTCCGGTTCCCATTGGCCCAATCAGCACGGTGAGCGCAGTTTCAGTTTTCGATATCGCTGACAACGGCGACTTCTCTGGTGTAATTACGGACGGATCGGGCACAAGGCACGGTTGCCTCTATTCCGTTGCAACCGGCACCTATACTTTGCTCGGAAACGTACCAAATTCGACGAACGATCCTTCGACAAACCCTGTTGCGATCTCCGCCGACGGAACGAGTATCGCCGGATACGAGCGGGTGGGGACTTTCGACGGGGCGTTTCTTTGGACGGTCTCCGGTGGATTCACGCTATTGGAGGCTCCCGCAAACGCTTCAACACCCAGTGGAGACATCAGGGACATTTCTCCGAACGGTCGGTTTATTGTAGGCGGTGGGAAGGACTCCGAAGCCAGGGGTGGCGGATCGACGGCAATGCGTTGGGACAGGGGGGAGGCGCTTGGTTTCCCCGTAGGTCTGGGTCTGGCGCATCCTGAAAATTCCACGCAAAGCGATGCTTTCTGTGTGAATGACGCCGGGATAACCGGTGGGTTCTACCGCCGAACCGGAGTGCAGAACACCGACAGTCGTGCTGCAGTGTGGCTGGCCGACGGCTCGCTCAGGGATCTGAACGACTATCTGGTGTCCACGTATGGGTTCGATCCTACGGCATTTCACATGGGAGTCCTGACGTCGATATCGGAGGACGGGAAAACAATTGCCGGAAGTATTACCGACTCCGATTTCATCCCGGAGGGCTTCATCCTGACGCTCCCGGATTCCGTTGGTGCGGGAGCAGCAAGCCCGCCGACCGCAGCTGAGACAGCTCTGGATGACTATCTTGGCGGCTTCAACGTGCCGACCGGCTTGCGTGGCGCTTCCGATGATGCGGATGGTGACGGCATTACCAATTTGATGGAATTCGCACTAGGTTTCAATCCGAGCACACACAGTAGCCTGCCAACAACCAGCGTGTCCGGAAGCACGGCTAGCCTCACCTACGTCCAGGCGAACCCGGATCACGTTACCTACTCCGTCACGTTTTCACTCGATCTAGGTTCGGTTTCGCCCTTCGTCCCTGATGCGGTCAACCAAGGCACCCCAGCAATCGATGGCACCACGACGGCGAGTGTATCCACAACCGGTAAACCCAAAGGTTTCCTCAGGGTTGAGGCTTCCTTAAAGCCGTGAGCCACCCTTCTCGCCATCCATGGGAAATTAGAAAGAATTTCAACGACCTAATCACAGGGAAATTCAAAGCCTGCAATCCACCCTTGCGCCTATATCGAGTCGAGCACGAAATTCAAGTTTCCTTAGGGGTTCTTATCCGTCACCGCACCATCACTCGCGCTAATGACCAGCTTCTCTAGGGGAATTTGTGATAAGAATCCGCCGTCCGGAATCCCTCCTTAACACGTGGGGGCGATCTTCGGTCGGTCTCCGTCGGGTAGGCATTTCTACTTCCCCGTACATCGGCATCTGATATCGATAGGCAACGTCATCGGCATTTCACCCCGGCGACAGAGATCCCCTCTCTCCCGATGCCCTCCCCTGAATCCAGAATCCTCGAAACCGACGCCCGCACGATGGCGCGCCTCCTCGGCAAGACCGCGGCTCTCGATGGTGGCCACGCGGAGAAAAAACGCTTCCTCATGCGCGGCCTCTGCGCACTCATCCACGCGGACGCGTGGGTCTGGACCCTCGGCTTTGACATCCGTCCCGGCGGCCCGCACACCTGCGTCGGCTTCATCCACGAAGGCTTTTCCGAAGACGGCTTCGCGAAATATCTCAGGATGCTGGAGAATCCGCAGATTGGCGAGGCGGGCGGCCCGTTCTTCGCCGCCGTCGCCCAAAACCCCGGCCTCACCACCATGCGCCGCGAGGAGATCGATCCTGAGAACCGCACCCGCCTCCACCCCGAAGCACTGGAAGCCCTGCGCCAGGCGGATGTCGGCCCGCTCATCATGAACGCCCTCCCGCTCGATTCCGATTCGGTCAGCGCCATCGTCGTTTACCGCCGCAACGGGGCGGCTCCTTTTACTTCCAGGGAATCGCGGATCGCAAACATCATCCTCAGCGAAGTCCCCTGGTTGCACATGTCCGGTTGGCCGGAGGATCGCGGCGCGGGCGTGCCAAAGCTTTTCCCGCAGCAGCGGGTAGTCATGAACCTCCTGCTCGACGGCATGGACCGAAAAAGCATTGCTGCGAGCATGGGCATTTCCGAAAACACCGTCGCCGGGTACATCAAGGAGATCTACTGCCACTTTGATGTCCACTCCCAACCCCAGCTCATGAGAAAATTCCTCACGGGAAACTCCCACGAAACCAGCCTATGAGCACCATCTCCGAAGCCGATTCCCGTTCCATGATCCGCCTGCTGGGCGAAACCGCTGCCATCCAGGGTGGCCATGCGGAGATGAAACGTTTCCTTATGAACGGCCTTTGCGACCTTATCGGGGCGGATGCGTGGGTCTGGACTTTGAGTATCATCATCGTGCCCGGAGCTCCACAAACATACGCCGGATTCATCCACGGCGGATTCGATGAACGCCGTTTCACCAGGTTCCTTACCGCTGTAGAGCATCCTGCCATGGCCAAAGCCACCTCCGTCTTTTTTCGCGCTGTGGGAAAAGGTAGCCCCGTTACAATGATACGCGACGAGATCGATCCGAAGGGTCTGGCATTTGCGGAAGGCGTGCGCCAATGCTGGGAGGAAGCGGATATCGGGTCTCTCATGATGAGCGCACATCCCCTGGACAGTCGGTCACTGAGCGGTCTCGGCATATATCGCAGATTTTCCGATCCGCCGTTTTCCGAAAGGGAAAAGGAAATCGCCCACATCGTTCTCACCGAAGTCCCGTGGCTCCACGCCCTTGGTTGGCCGGAGGATCGTGGTACCGAACGTCCCCGAGCTTTTTCCCAAACAACGCATCGTCCTGAACCTCCTCCTCGACGGCCTCGACCGGAAATCCATCGCAAGCCACATGGGTATTTCGAAAAACACCGTCGCCGCCTACGCCCGCGAAGTTTACCGCCACTTCGGCGTCCACTCCCAGCCTCAGCTCATCCGCCGGTTCTTCAATCCGGTTGATCAGCCCTGAAGCATTGGAGAATACGTCCCCAAACACTGCTGCGGGTTTGTTTTTCCCGGTGTTCGTGCCGCAGGCTTTTGAATGCGGTGAGCATCACCGCTTTCACGGCAAGGCGGGCAAGCCATGGTGTTTCTGACCATGCTCCATTGTCGCGCAAAAGAAACCAAAAGTGGCAGTGCCAGCCGCACTCGAAAGCCTGCGGCTACCCGTCCTCCGAAAAAATCACACCCTACTGCCGGTGATCGCAGCTTGCACCGGGTGATCGCTTCACCCAATCTGCCGACATGGCCGAGCCCGAAAAACCATCGCACCCGCACCGCCGCAAAAGCGCGAGCGCGGACGCTGCTTTCCGTGCTGAACTCGACCGCGTCAGGAAGATGACTGTCGAGCAAAGGGTGAAAGCCGCCCTGACGATGGGCGAGCGATTCCAATGGTTACAAACCGTTCCCAAAGGGGGATAGAAAATGTCCGGTGCCCCTGAAACCAACCTGCGTGTCGCGGAACGGGTTGCGGTCTTCCTCGCCGAAGAGGGTTTGCAGGCGCTCGTGATAGGCGCGGTGGCCCTTGCCGCCCATCGCTATGTCCGCTTCACGGAAGACATAGATCTGGGGGTGAACGCGGATCTCATCCAAATGGAAGACCTGACCGAAAAACTCCGCTCGGAAGGATACCATGCTGAATTCCGCAGACCCGATGGCGACGATCCGCTTGGTGGGGTGATCGATGTTTCCGGCTCGTTCGGACTGGTGCAGGTCATCAGCTTTGAGGGCAAATTCCCCGCAGTGATCCGGGACGCGTTGCAAGGGGAAGAACTCAGGGTTCGTCCCGGCAGCCCGCTGCGAATCGTGCCCATCCCCCAGCTCGTCGCCCTCAAGCTTTACGCGGGCGGCTGGAAATCAAACGCCGACATCCTCGAGCTGCTCCGGCGTAACCCTGAAACCGATCTGGAGATCCTCCGGAAGACCTGTCGCGGCTACCGCCTCCATGGTCTTGGGAGCATTCTCAAGGAACTGGGGCAGAATTCCTGATTCCCACCGCTGCAACTCTTCTTGTTCAGCCTCCCGCTGTGCCTCGACCGCAAACCCATCGCCTCCCTCGGCTTCGATCCCCTCGTGGCCGATCCCGCGATGGTCAGCGCCCTGCGGGAGAACGCGAACAACGCCGGCCTCTTCAGCAAAACCCAGCTCCAGGCTCTTTCGGTCGGCTCGCCCTTCCTCGAACGGAATCCCACCAATGGAAAATTCACCGTGACCATGGCTCTCAAACGCTCGACCGATCTCGATGACTTCGACCCCTTTCCGCTCCTCCCCTCGGAAACTTCCATCAACCCGCAGGGAGAACTCGAGTTCGAGTTCATGCCCACAAGCGGCGATGTGGAGTTCTACCGGGTGGAGGGGCGGTGAGCCAGTCCCGGCCAGTTGATTTTTCCGGGCGGTGGGCGAACTCCCTGCTCCTTGCGGTGACGGTTCGTCTCGTGGAAAACCGCCGCATCAGGTAGAGCGAGATCGATGTGATCGAAATCGAACTCCTCGCCCAGTGCCGCCAGTTTTGAAAAATCACCGGGAGCCGTGGTGTGGAACTCCTCGACCCGCTCTCCCGGGGAAGCGGTGGATTCGGCGGAAAAGGAAGGGAGGATGAGGCACACGCCAAGACAGAGTGGTAGCAATCGTTTCATGGCGCGGAGTATGACAGGATTTCTGGAAACGTACCCGGAGGAAAAGAGGAGAGGCTCTGTCAACTTGCACGGAAAGGGATTCGCGCTAGGATTTCTGAAACGGGCGGACTGTTGGATCCGTCCGAAGCTATAGAAGAATTCCAGAACCATGGCACTCGACAAACTTACTCAGAAACTCCAGGAAGCGCTCCAGTCCGCGCAGGGGATCGCTTCGAAATCATCGCATCCGGAACTCAACAGCGCGCACGTGCTGCTCGCCTTGCTCCAGCAGGAGGCCGGGATCGCCGTTCCCATCCTGCAGAAGGCCGGAGTGGATATTCCCGTCCTGAAAGCGGCGATCGCCGCCGCGCTGTCCAGCGAAGTCAGCGTCCAGGGAGCCTCCACCCAGCCGCAGATCAGCGCGGGACTGCGGGCCACGCTAGACGCCTCCGATGGGATCCGCGAGAGGATGGGAGACGATTATCTTTCGGTGGAGCATTTCCTTCTGGGATCGCTGAAAGGGGATTCTCCCGCCGGGAAACTGCTCAAAGAAGCGGGCCTGGATGAGAAGAAAGCCGAGGCGGCGGTCAAGGAAGTCCGTGGCTCGCAGAAGGTCACCGACGCGGATCCCGAGGGAAAATACCAGACGCTGGAGAAATACGGCACCGATCTCACCGCCCGCGCCCGTGTCGGGAAAATCGATCCGGTGATCGGCCGCGACCACGAGATCCGTCGCGTGCTCCAGGTGCTTTCCCGCCGGACGAAAAACAACCCCGTTCTCATCGGCGAGCCGGGCGTGGGCAAGACGGCCATCGTCGAGGGGCTGGCGCGGCGCATCGTTTCCGGCGACGTGCCGGACTCGATGAAGGACAAGATGGTCGTCTCCCTGGACATCGGCTCCATGCTGGCGGGTGCGAAATTCCGCGGCGAGTTCGAGGAGCGGCTTGAAAGCGTTTCTGAAAGAGGTCACCGATTCGGACGGAAGGATCATCCTCTTCATCGACGAGCTGCACACCATCGTCGGGGCCGGTGCGGGGGAGGGCGCGGCGGATGCCTCGAACATGCTCAAGCCACAGCTTGCGCGCGGCGAGCTCCACACCATCGGCGCGACGACGCTCGATGAATACCGGAAATACATCGAGAAGGACGCCGCCCTGGAGCGTCGCTTCCAGCCGGTGATGGTCGGCGAGCCGTCCGTCGAGGATACCGTCGCGATCCTGCGCGGTCTGAAAGAACGCTACGAAGTCCACCACGGCGTCCGCATCCAAGATGGAGCCATCGTCGCCGCCGCGGTGCTTTCCGACAGATACATCTCTGATCGTTTCCTGCCCGGACAAGGCGGTGGATCTGATCGACGAGGCTTCCTCCCGCCTGAAGATCGAACTCGATTCCATGCCCACCGAAATCGACGTGCTGGAGCGTCAGGTCATGCAGCTTGAGATGGAGAAAAAGGCGCTGGAGAAAGAAACCGACAAGGCCTCCGAAGCCCGCTTGGAAAAGGTCAAAGAGGAGCAGGCGAATCTGAAGGAGCAATCCTCCGGCCTGATGGCGCAGTGGCGGAATGAGAAGGCAGTGATCGACGAAGTCCGGCATGCCCAGGAAAAGATCGACTCACTGAAAACCGAGGTCGAGAAAGCCCAGCGGATCGGCGACCTGACCCGCGCCTCCCAGATCACATACGGGGACATGCCGGAGGCCCAGAAGGCGCTCGAAGAAGCGGAGAAAGGACCTGGCGCATCTCCAGAAAAACGGCGCGATGCTGAAGGAGGAGGTCACCGAGGAGGACATCTCCCGCGTCGTCTCCTCATGGACCGGCATCCCGGTCAGCCGGTTGCAGGAAGGTGAGAAGCAGAAGCTCGTTTCCATGGAAGCACGGCTCGGCGACCGGGTCGTCGGTCAGAAGAAAGCCATCACCGCCGTGTCGAACGCCGTCCGCCGCGCCCGCGCCGGTCTGCAGGATGAGAACCGCCCCATCGGCTCCTTCCTTTTCCTCGGACCTACCGGTGTCGGAAAAACGGAGCTCTCCAAGGCGCTCGCCGAATTTCTCTTCGATGACGAGGGCGCGATGGTGCGCATCGACATGTCGGAGTATATGGAGAAACACAGCGTCTCCCGCCTCATCGGAGCGCCGCCGGGATACGTCGGCTACGACGAGGGTGGGCAGCTCTCCGAGCATGTCCGGCGAAAGCCCTACTCCGTCGTTCTCTTCGACGAGATCGAGAAAGCGCATCCGGATGTCTTCAACGTCCTCCTGCAAGTCCTCGACGACGGCCGCATCACCGACGGCCAGGGTCGCACGGTCGATTTCCGGAACACCGTCCTCATCATGACCTCGAACATCGGCTCCCAGTTCATCCTCGGGGAGGAGAATGCCGAGCAGCGCGAGGCCGCCGTGACGGAGGCTCTGCGCGGACATTTCCGCCCGGAGTTCCTGAACCGCGATCGATGAGACCGTCATCTTCGACCGCCTCGATCGCGAGGATCTCACCACCATCGTCGATCTCCAGCTCGACCGCGTGCGCAAACGCCTCGCCAAGCAGGGCCTCGGCCTCGCGCTGTCCGAGGAGCTGAAGGAATTCGTCGGCAACCAGGGCTACGATCCGGTCTACGGGGCACGCCCTCTGAAGCGCGCCATCCAGCACCATCCTGCTTGATCCTCTCAGCCTCGATGTCCTCGAAGGGAAATTTCGCGGACGGAGATGTCATCAAAGGGGAGCTGAAGGACGGGAAGGTGGTGTTCCGGAAATGAGGGGGGGGGTTAAATGCCGTTTCCTAAAACAGGCATTACCGGGCGATTTGGGGAGACTCCCGGGCGATCTGGGGGGACTCCGGGGCAGTTTGGGGAGACTCCCGGGCAGTTTGGGGGGACTCCCGGGCTGTTTGGGGGGACTCCCGGGCTGTTTGGGGAGACTCCCGGGCAGTTTGGGGAGACTCACGGGCGATTTGGGGGGGACCGGGCAGTTTGGGGAGACTCCCGGGCGGTTTGGGGGGACTCCCGGGCGATTTGGGGAGACTTCCGGGCGGTTTGGGGAGGTTACCGGGGATCTACGGTTTTTCCCGCATTGAGGCTAACGGGCGGCGAGTTCCTGGCAGGATTTGATATCCAATTTCCCGGAAGCGAGGACGGGGATGGTTCCAACGGGAATGATGCGCTTGGGACACCAGAGGGAGGGAATCCCGATGTCCATGAGCTTGTAACGGAGGTCGAGGGTCTCCTGTTCGATCGCTTGCCCGGAAATCGTCGAGAGGATCGCGATCGCTTCTCCTTTCTTCTCGTCGGGCACGCCGATGACGGCGATTCTTCGCTCGGTTTCGTTGTCAGGCCGAGGATGCGGTTGACGGCTGCTTCGATGGTTTCGTGGGGGACCATCTCGCCGGCGATCTTTGAAAATCTCGAAATGCGACCTTCGATGACGAGGAAACCATCTTCGTCGATCCGCCCGACGTCACCCGTTTTGAACCAGCGATTGCGTCGATCAACTTTTTCGGTGAGTTCCGGCTCGTCGAGATAGCCGTTGAAAATATTGGCACCTTTCAGCAGATAATTCCGGACTGATCGAGAGGATGTTTCCTGTTCGGTGGCGGGATTGGTGATGCGGATGGCGACGCCGGGAAGGGGCGGTCCCACCGTTCCAAACCGGCGGGAAGGGATGAAGGGAAGCTCCGCGTCGGAGACCTCGAGTGGGAGGTTGACGTTGGTCGCTGGAGAGGTCTCGGTGAGCCCGTATCCTTCCATCGGGAGGATTCCGAATTTGTCTTCAAAGGAGCGGCGAGGCTGTCAGGAAGCTTCTCGGCCCCGGTCACGACGAGCTTGAGCGAGGACAGCTGCTCAGGTTCGACCCGGCGCATGTATCCACGCAGGAAGGTCGGAGTCGAAAGGAGCAACGAGATCTGGTGCATGCTGATGAGTTCGGCAAGCCGTCGCGTCTCCAGCGGGGAGGGGTAGGTGATGAGATCATGTACCTTCGATGATGGGGAACCAAAGGGTTACAGTGCTTCCGAAGGAATGGAAGAGGGGGAGCGACCCGAGCAATTTGGAGTCGGAGGGCCCGAGCGGACGGGTGGCGAACTGGCAGACGTTGGCGAGGAGATTGCGATGGCTGAGGGGCACGCCCTTCGGCTCGCCGGAGGAGCCGGAGGTGAAAAGCAGGACGGCTTCTTCGTCGCCCTTGTTTTTTGCACCCAGCATTCGGCCAGCAGCGCCGTCGGGAGGAGTTTGCCGAGAAGGGTCCATTTGACGATGTCCTTCTTGATATTCGGAAGGATTCGTTCGATGAAAAGGAGGTCGCGATTGGGTGGCCAGGGAAAGTCGGCGACCTTGCGGACAAAGGGATCGGCGGTGATAAATTTGTCGAGATCCGCTTGCTTGATTGCGGAGCGGACAGCTTCGTGGGAGGCTGTGAAATTGAGGTTCACTGGAACCTTGTTCCGGCGAAAAGGACCGCGATATTGGCGACCATTCCGCCTTTGCCGGGAGGAAGGATGATGGCGACGCGGGGTTTGTCGGTCTCCGCCTGGATGTGTCTGGAGAGGGCGATGGCGACGGGGAGGATTTTCGAGAAATGGAGTGTGACGTCGTCGGAGCCATCGACGAGGCGGTCACCGGGATTGTTTTTCAGGCCGTGGAGGAGGGCGGTGGCGAGGGATCCTTCAGGACGGAGCGGGTGGAGTAGGCCTCCTCGAATGCCTGGAGCATGTTCGCCTGGATGGCGGGGAGGGTGGATTTCCTTGCTTCGAGAAGGTTTCCGAAGGCGAAGACCGCGAGGGGAAGGGAGGCGGGTTTCTCGATGCCCATGCAGGATTCGCGAGGGCAGTCTATGGCGATGGGGAGTGTGGGGAGATCGAAGGAGGCGAGAGTTCTGAGGATGGGCGAGGGGATGTGGACGGGTGTGGCGGGGCGGGCCACGGAGCGACCGGGAACGAAGAGGAGTATCCCGTTTTCCTTGAGGAATCCCGCGAGCTGTTTCCCGCTGCGGCAGGATTCCGATCGGAAATTGAGAACATGGCTCCTGATTCCGATTTCTCCATGAAGCCACGGATGGCGGGATCGTGGTGATCGTTCTCCTCGATAAGATAGGTGATTTTCCTGCCATGCAGGGCTTTCTCGAGATGGAGAAGCTGGCTGAAATCGAGTCGGCCGGGGATGGCGAGGAAGCCAGTTGCGGGACTCGGTCTTGGTGGAAGATATGGATGGCGGACATGGTATCTGGGAGATTGAGGCGTGTTTCCGGGCGGAATACACGGATATTCCTCGCCGACTGAACTCAGCGCTCCTGAAAAAGCGCGCGGGCGGTGGACTCGAAGAAGATTTCTCCGGATCGCGGTGAAGGAGGGTGTAGGTGGTTGTTTCCGAAATGGAGGAGCCCACGGGTATGCGGGCGAGGAGACAAGGGTCTCGAGTTCGACATAGGGTTTCGCATCGGGATTCGTGTAGATCTGGATTCGGCTTCCGGCATCGGGCTGGATGTTTCCAGGCGGACGGGGAAATGCGGATGTGGCAGATGGTTCCGGAATCCGCCCAGAGCATGTCGCTGGCGGAGGAGCCGACCTTGTAGGCGGTGGCCGGATCGCGGGTGAGGCTGAAGGCAAAGGGCAGCTCCCGGAGAGAGGGCGGGGCGGTTTTCGAGAGTTGGATGAGGCCGGGCGGGAGATCGCCGTCTTTGCCTTTCGCGAGAAAGCAGAGATCCGGATCCTTCAGCTGGGCGATAGTCCAGATGGCGAGGGAGGCGCAGTGCGTTGTGTCTTGACCAGTTCGTGGTGATGGTGAGGGTGGATTCCAGGAGTGAGATTTTCCGCGTCATGTGGATGCCGGATCTTTCGTTCCTCGGCCAGGTCATGGTGGTGGAAGTGGCGGTGGTTTCCGAAAGGGTGGCCGGGGTGGCGTCGAATCCGACGGGAGGGAGCCAGCCCTCGCGTAAGCTGAAGTGCTGCCAGTCATTCTCGTGCGCACAGCTTCGCCCCCGAAGTTCTGCCACTTGGCGCGGGTGGGGTCGGCGGGTTTATTGATGAGTTCGGGAGCGTTCCAAAAGATGCCTGGTTTCCCGATGAAACCGAACTGCATGATTCGCCCGATCCCAGGGACGATGGTGACCTCGGCGGTTTCGGAGCGGAGGATTGTTTTCTGCCATTCAGCTTGAGCGACGCTGATGGATACCAAGAGAGCGAGGAGGATTCTCATATCAACCAGTTTCCGATGGGGAGGCCGTTTCCGGTGACGGGGGTGCTTTCCATCCGGATAGACGTATATCCTTCCTTCGCGGGGTCAAGAATAGGGATTCTCCCATCATCATATCGTGATCTGATGATTTGTTTCTTGAATGGCGAATGCGTGTAAGTAGATTGACCGCATGGCGCAGGCGGATTTTACGGCGGAACTGGAGAGGAGTCTCGAAGAGCGGATCCTGGTGCTGGACGGGGCGATGGGGACGACAATCCGGACCTACGGGCTGGATCGAGGAAGCGGCGCGTGGTGAGAGGTTTGCAAAAAATGAGAAGGATCTTCTGAACAACGGGGACATCCTCTCGCTGACGCAACCGGATGTGATCGGTGATATCCACAAACGGTTTTATGAAGGCCCGTCTTGCTGACGGACTAAAGCGCCTTGTTCACAATCTTCTTGCCGGAATACCTTGCGACCTTTTGAGGCCTTCGCCCCTTGGCGGCAAACTTCTTCGAATTTCATGACAACGATCAAACCAGCACTCAGGCTCTCCGGAACAGACGCCTACAACCACGACGAGGTGAAAGGTTTCCTCATGATAGGCGAACGGACGAACGTGGCGGGTTCCCCGCAGTTCGCCAAACTTGTCCGCGCCGGTGACCTGGAGGCGGCGGTGGAGGTCGCCCGGCAGCAGGTGGCGAACGGCGCGAACGTGATCGACATCTGCTTCGACGACGGCCTGATCGATGGCAAGGCGATGATGCGCCGCTATCTTGACCTGCTCCAGGGCGAACCGGATGTGGCGAAAGTCCCATCATGGTGGACTCCTCCGAAATGGGAGATTCTTGAAGAGGGACTCAAGCATCTTCAGGGCAAAGGGATCGTGAACTCGATCTCTCTGAAGGAGGGGGAGGAGGTTTTCTCCGGAAATCAGCGAAGCACATCATGAAATACGGCGCGGCCGTGGTTGTGATGGCCTTCGATGAGAATGGCCAGGCTGCGACCTACGATGAGAAGATCCGCATCTGTGAACGCGCTTACCGCGTCCTTGTCGATGAGGTCGGGTTCAATCCCAACGACATCATTTTCGATCCGAACATACTCACGGTCGCGACAGGGATAGAGGAACACAACAACTACGCGCTCGACTTCATCAACGCGACCCGTTGGATCAAGGAGAACCTGCCAGGAGCGAAGGTGTCCGGGGGTGTGTCGAACATTTCCTTCTCCTTCCGGGGAAACAACAAGGTTCGTGAGGCGATGCATTCCGCTTTCCTGTATCACGCCACCAAGGCGGGCATGGACATGGGGATCGTGAACGCGGGGATGCTGGAGGTCTACGACGAGATCCCGAAGGATCTGCTGGAGCGCGTGGAAGATGTCTTGCTGAACAAGCGTGAGGACTCGACCGAGCGACTTCTGGATCTTGCGGAAAGCTACAAAGGGGTGGGCGGGAAAAAGGTGGAGGAAGACCTCTCGTGGCGGGAGGAGCCGGTGGAGAAACGCCTGGAACACGCGCTGCTGAAAGGCATAGACCGCTTCATCGATGAGGACACGGAAGAAGCGCGCACGAAATACGGCAGGCCGCTGAAAGTCATCGAAGGACCCCTTATGGATGGCATGGGTGTGGTTGGTGATCTTTTCGGTGCCGGAAAAATGTTCCTCCCGCAGGTGGTGAAATCAGCGCGCGTGATGAAAAAGGCGGTCGCTTGGCTTTTCCCCTACATGGAGGCGGAGAAAGCGGAGAACCTCGCCGGCGACATCGCCGCGATCCTGGAGGCGAATCCCGGCATGTCGGACGAGGATGCTTTGAAAAAAGCCGAGCGCGGGAATTCCGCGGGTCGCTTCCTCATCGCCACGGTCAAAGGCGACGTGCATGACATCGGGAAAAACATCGTCGGCGTGGTGCTCTCGTGCAATGGGTTCGAAGTCACGGACATGGGTGTGATGGTTTCCTGCGACAAGATCCTGGACAAGGCGGTGGAGATGGGCAGCGACGTGATCGGGCTTTCCGGTCTGATCACTCCTTCGTTGGATGAGATGGTTCACGTCGCGAAAGAGATGGAGCGTCGCGGGTTCACGGTGCCCTTGCTCATAGGAGGCGCGACGACTTCCGCCGCGCATACCGCGATCAAGATCGCGGAGCACTACTCCGGGCCGGTGGTTCACGTGCTGGACGCGTCGCGATCCGTTCCGGTGACGACGTCGTTGCTCTCGAAGGACGGACGGGATGCCTTTGTCGCCGATCTTCGTGAGAAACAGCGGAAAGCACGCGAGAATTTCCTGGGCGGACCGAAGAAGGAAACCCTGACGCTCGAAGAGGCGCGCGACGCCGGGCCGAGCTTGATCGGGAAAATTACTCTCCTCCGGTGCCGTCATTCACCGGGACGAGAAACATCGAGACGCAGATAGCCGAGCTTGTGGAGTATATCGACTGGACTCCGTTTTTCCACGCGTGGGAGCTCCGCGGCGTATGGGACAGGGAGAAAAAGGAACTCAGGACGAAAAACGAAGGCGGAGCCGCCGAGGCAAAGAAACTCTACGGGGAAGCCTGCCGAGTATCTTGAGAAACTGATTTCGGAGGACCCGCCTGCAAGCGCGCGGGATCTACGGATTATTCCCGGCGAACTCCGACGGTGAGGACATCACCGTGTTGAACCCGGACGGTAGCGAACTCACAAGGTTCCACACGATCCGCCAGCAGCTCAGAAAGACCTCCGGAAAACCGAACGTCGCACTTTCGGACTGGATCTCACCGGAGGGACCGGATCACATCGGCGGATTCGTCGTGGGTATCCATGGAGCGGACGAATACGCGAAAGAACTTGATGAGGCGAACGACCCCTATGGCTCCATCATGGTGAAAGCGATCGCGGATCGTCTCGCCGAGGCGTTTGCGGAAAAGCTCCACCACACGGCCCGTGTCGCCTGGGGTTTTGAGGCGGAGGGCGAACTTACCAAGGAAGCACTGATCCACGAGAAATACCAGGGCATCCGACCGGCTCCCGGCTATCCGGCGCAGCCCGACCACACTGAGAAGCCAATCCTCTTCGAACTCCTTGGCGCTACCGATGCGACAGGGGTGTTCCTCACCGAAAGCTGCGCGATGCATCCCGGAGCGGCTGTCTGCGGACTGTATTTCTCGCATCCCGAAAGCCACTATTTCGCCCTCTCGGATCTCCAGAAAGACCAGGTCGAGGACTACGCGGAACGCAAGGGGATGACTCTCGCGGAAGCGGAGAAATGGCTCGGCCGTGGCTTGGGTATGTGAGCTGATCCCGGGCGTAAACCCGGGAACTCTCACTCCTGGCGGGCGAAGAGCGCGATAGCTGGATTTTTCCCCTCCGAGAGACACAGGATCTCCTTGCCGTCGCCTGTTATGGCGATGGCCTCCGCCTGCGGAAGCTTGTGGCCTCCGATCCGGGTCGGCTGCGCCGAAAGAGCCTCACCCCACTTCTGGCCATCGCGCTTCGGGAAAAGGAACACGCCATCGTAGGTGATGATAGCCGCTAGCTTCCCATCCGCTGAAATGTCCAGTCCGGTGGGCTGGTTGCGATAAGGCAGGAAGCTCAGATTGGGAGCGATGGTCCGCGTGTTGCCAGCCAGTTTCGCCACGGGATTTTTCTCAATGGGGCGCAGGGGCAGTTCATATACCGCGGGAGGGTCAGTCCTTTTGCTGATGAGAACGATCTTCTCCTGACGGACATCCACCGCGACGGCCTCGCAGTCCCTGGAGCCTCCCTCGAAGGTGAATCCTATGCTCCAGGCTAGTGGAATCTCACCCGCGACGTTTCTCCCGGCCTTGGGCAGCTTCGGCTCCCTGACGACAAGCAAACGGACTTCTTCACGACGGGAGCTGTTGTCCCCCGTGTCCGCGATGAGCAGGTAGCTCTCACCTTTGTAAACGAAGGCCGCGAGATCCTCCCAGTCGTTGTTTTTCACGCCGCCTACCGATACGGATCCACGCGATGCTCCGTCCGAATCGCAAAGGTGGATCTCCGGTGTGCCGCCACTGTCATTGATGATCCACAGGAAATCATCCGAACGCGGGGAAACAGCCAGGCCGCTGGCCTCAGTGATGGCGGGGGAGGCAATTTTCGGCGACGGTTCCCGGAGAACGAATGTTTCCTGTGCGGACGCCTGAAGTGCGAGGAAAACGAGGAGAAGGCCGGATTTCATTTTTTCGCGAGGAATTGGATAAGGTCGCGCACCAGATTGTCGGATGGGAGACCTTCCCGCATTATGGTGGTGTTCGTGGTGGTTTGCGAGCGCCGGGACGAAAATTCGGCAATGAAGGCGTGGTAAATTACTCTGCCTTGTTCTTGCCGAAATCCGTCGAGGGTCTTAGATGGGTCTCCGTTTTCCACTGTAATAAAAAAACACGACCCCCATGTCCGAATTCCTGACCGTTCTCCCGCCAAGCCCATGACGACCTTGTCATCGCCGCCTACAAATCCCGCGGCTACTCCCAGGATGAGGCCGAGCTCGGAACCAAGCTGGCCGCCGAGGCCGCCCGCCACGGTATCCGCACCCATCACGCCCTCAAGGCCCTGCACCTGGATCACCTTTTCGGCTCCGCTATCGGTGGTTGCGTCCCCGGCGCGGTAATCGAAGTCCTGGAATCCCGTTTCCCGGCCTCGGAAATCTGGAACGCGAACAAGAAGCTCGGCCAGGCTGTCGCCTACCAGGCCATCGATCGCGCCATCGAGCTCGCCGACCAATACGGCATCGCCCAGATCGCCGTGGACAACACCTTCCATTATCTCTGGGGCGGCGGCTACGTGATGGAGGCAGCGGAGCGAGGCTACTTCGCCTACACGAACTGCACTTCCACTCTCGCAGAGGTCGTTCCCTTCGGAGGAAAATTCCCTACCCTCGGCACCAACCCGCATTCATGGGGTATTCCTTCCCCGAACGGTTTCCCTATCGTCATGGACTGGGCGACCTCTACCGTGGCGATGGGTCGCGTCCAGGCTCTCAAGCGCGAGGGGAAACAACTCCCTCCCGGCGCGGCTGTTGACAGGAACGGGCAGCCTACCACCGACCCGAACGAGGTCTCCGCGCTCCTGCCCTTCGGCGGCCACAAGGGCTACGGGATGTCCCTGCTGAACGAAATTTTCGGCGGACTCATCGGCGGCTCCATCCCGACCATCCGCGGCCGCGAGGTTTCCGACAAGGAGGAGAAAACCACCACCGCCTTCTATTTCCACGTTATCCATCCCGAAGCACTCTCCGGCAGAAATTTCGTCAAAGGCCGCAGCCAGATGGAAAACCTCGAAGCCGTGCTCGACGACATCCTGGGCCACGGAAACGACAACGCCATGCTTCCCGGCCAGATCGAGGCGAAGGCGCGGAAGGCTTCCGACGAGGCCGGCGGACTCCACTTCACTCCTGCGGAGATCGCGGAGTTCAACGAACTTGCGGACGAACTGGGAGCCGCCCACCTGAAAGGGGAATAAACGATCTCAGTCGTTCGAGCGACCCTGGTAGGTGCCGTCCTCGGTTTTCACCGAGATGCGCTCGCCCTGGTTGATGAAGAGCGGGACATTGACATTCAGACCCGTCTCCATGGTGGCGGGTTTGTAAACATTGTTGGCGGAATCGCCTTTCACGCCTTCGGAGGATTCGGCGACGGTCATGACCATCGTAAGGGGAAGTTCGATGTTCACCACGAGTCCGTCCGCGATGAGGAGGGTGTAGAGCTGCCCTTCGATGAGGTAGTCTTTCACGCTTTCGATGAGATCCTCGTAGACGACCATGTCATCGTAGGTTTCCGGATGGAGGAAATGGTAGCCCTCGGTATCCTTGTAGGAATACTCGTGGCCGATCTTCTCGAGATGGACTCCCTCCATGGAGTCATTGGACGTCATGCGGAGGTTGGATACCTTTTTGGTAGCGACGCTGCGGATGGACATCTGCACATAGGAAGCCATGCGCGGAGGGGTTTTGAGCTCATGATCGATGACGAGGCAGACCTCGTTGTTGTGACGAACCGCATGTCCCTTGCGGAGGTTGATGATGTTGACGCTGGCCATAGTTGTGTGCGGATGGCGTATTCGGTGAGAAGGCCGTTGGCAAGGGATTTCAAAAAAGTGCCGAGTGCCGAGTGATCAGTGGGAAGTGGAAGACTCGGGTTGCCAGACCCGCCGCATGGGTCTGACTCTTCCTTGGAGTTTGAAGTATAGGATTCTTGTCTAGTGCCGATGCCGAGTGATCAGTGGGAAGTGGAAGACTTGGGTTGCTAAACCACCACATGGGTCTGGTCACAGACTGTTCCTTGGAGCTTGAATTTTAGGATTTATAGTTTCAAAGGGTGTGCCCCATCCTTAACCGTTTCGTATCCAGGTATTTCTGGTTGTGGACGTTGGCGGGGAGGGAGAGGGGGAGTTGCTCGGTGATTTCGAGGCCGTAGCCTTCGAGGCCGACAACCTTTTTCGGGTTGTTGGTGAGGAGCTTGATGCGGCGGACGCCGAGGTCGTGGAGGATCTGGGCGCCCATGCCGTAGTCGCGGAGGTCGGAGGCGAAGCCGAGTTTTTCGTTGGCTTCGATGGTGTCGAGACCTTGTTCCTGGAGCTTGTAAGCATGGATTTTCGCGGGAAGACCGATGCCGCGGCCTTCCTGGCGGAGATACAGGAGGACACCGCCGTCCTCGGAGATGCGTTTCATGGCGGCATCAAGCTGTGGCCCGCAATCGCAGCGCTGGGATTGGAACACGTCACCGGTGAGGCACTCGGAATGGACACGGACGAGAACGGGTTTCTCCGGATCGATTTCCCCACGGGTGAGGGCGAGGTGGTGGCTGCCATCGAGGGAGACGGTGTAAAGATGGCAGTCGAAATCGCCGAAGTCCGTTGGCATGAGGACGGTGTGCTCGTGTTGGACGAATTTCTCTGAACGGCGGCGGTATTCGATGAGCTGGGCGATGGTGCAGGCTTTCAGGGAGTGTTTTTCCTGGTAATCACCAAGAGTTCCGACCCGCGCCATGTTGCCGTCATCATCCATGATCTCGCAGATGACCCCGGCGGCGGGGAGGCCGGCGAGTTTCGCGAGATCGATCGCAGCCTCGGTATGGCCGGCACGGCGGAGAACCCCCCCGGACATGGCCTGGAGGGGGAAGATGTGGCCGGGTTTCACAAGGGAATTCGCGGACGATCCTGGATCGGCGAGGAGGCGGATGGTGAGTGCGCGGTCGGCGGCGGAGATGCCGGTGGTGATCCCTTGCGCCGCATCGACGGAGACCGTGAAGGCGGTCTTCATGCCTTCGAGGTTGTGGCGCGTCATCTGGGGGAGATCGAGCTTTTCGGCTTGTTCGACGGAGATGGGGGCGCAGATCAGGCCGCGGGCGTGGACGGCCATGAAGTTGACCATTTCCGCAGTGCAGAGGGAGGCTGCGCCGACGAGGTCGGCTTCGTTCTCGCGGTTGGGATCATCGGCGACGATGACGATTTTTCCTGCGGCGATGTCGGCGATGATCTCGCTGACGGGATGGAAGGTGAGGGAAGGCATTTCTGATGAAGTGGAGAGGGATCAGTTGGCGGTGATCAGTGAAAGACTCCAATCTCAGTTTAGGAAAGGATTTTTCGGAGCTTGGGCCAGGAGGTGGTGGTAGGGGGAGATTTCTTTCAGGAGATTCTGCCAGAGGGTGAGGTCGTGGGAGAAGGTGAGCAGGTTTTCATCGGGTTTGACAGTGATCCAGGTGTTTCGCTTGAGTTCGTCCTCGAGCTGGCCGGGTGCCCATGCGGAGTGGCCGACGGTGGCGCGGACGATGTGTCTATCGTCTTTCACCAAATCGGCCGCCATTTCCAGAGAGATGCGGATCCTATAATCAAGGCCGGACTTGTCGCTCCATGAGTAGGATGAGAATGTGAGTTCGCTTGTGGAGAGCGGGCCACCCTGATGGATGACGAGATCTTGAAGCGGGGCGTATTCGGGATCTTTCAGCAGATCGCCGACGCGGGTATCGGAAGGGTGGTTGACGATGATTCCGAGCGCGCCTTCCGTGGCGGAATGTTCCGCGATGATGATCACGGAATGGTCGAAGGTGCCGTCCGAGAGTGATGGCGAGGCAAGCAGAAGCCGACCCCGGAGCGAGATCTGGAGTTCGGATGCGCTGTTGTCGGCTGCCACGGGGGAAGCCTAGGCGGGGTTGGGGAACTCCACAAGTGGGAGGGTTGGATAAGAGGATGCGTCTTTCCAAGCTCTCGCAGAGGCCAGGTCTTCTCGTGTCGATTCTCGTTGGAGTCTTGGAAACGCACCGCCACCCTACGAAAAAGCCGGACTGGTTTCCCAGCCCGGCTTTTTAGAGATGCGGGTGGCGACCCAGGGTCACCACTGCGAATTACATCATGCCGCCCATGCCGCCGTGGTCATGGCCGTGGCCGCCGCCGCCGGGAGCTTCCTTTTCAGGAAGGTCGGTGATGATGGCCTCGGTGGTGAGGAGGAGACCGGCGATGGACGCCGCGTTCTGCAGAGCGGAACGGGTAACCTTCGTCGGGTCAACCACACCGGAAGCGATGAGATCCTCGTAGGTGTCGGTTGCGACGTTGTAGCCGTGGCCTTCCTTGTTGGACTTGACGTTCTCGACGATGAGCGCGCCTTCGCGGCCTGCGTTCGCGGCAAGCTGGCGGAGGGGAGCCTCGACGGCTTTGGAAACGATGCCCATGCCGGTTTTCTCGTCCAGGCTGATTGCCGCGGAGAGGTAGTCGTTCTTCTCACACGCTGCGAGAGCGCGGAGGAGAGCCGTGCCACCGCCTGCGACGATGCCTTCTTCCACCGCTGCGCGGGTGGCATGAAGGGCGTCCTCGACGCGGGCCTTCTTCTCTTTCATCTCGGTCTCGGTAGCTGCACCGACGTTGATGACGGCAACACCGCCCGCGAGTTTCGCAAGACGCTCCTGGAGCTTCTCCTGGTCGTAATCGCTGGTGGTTTCCTCGATCTGACGGCGGATCTGGTTCACGCGGCCGGTGATGGCCTCGGAGGTGCCGCCGCCTTCGACGATGACGGTGGACTCTTTCGAGATGGTGAGGCGCTTCGCTTCACCGAGGTCGGTGAGTTCAACGGACTCCAGCTTGATGCCGAGGTCTTCGGTGATCACGCGGCCACCGGTGAGGATGGCGATGTCTTCGAGCATTGCCTTGCGGCGGTCGCCGAAGCCTGGTGCTTTCACGGCAGCGATGTTGAGGATGCCGCGGAGCTTGTTGACCACGAGGGTCGCGAGTGCTTCGCCATCGACGTCTTCCGCGATGATGATAAGCGGCTTGCCGGACTTGGCGACCTTCTCAAGGAGAGGGAGCATGTCTTTGAGCGAGCTGATCTTTTTCTCGTGGATGAGGATGAGCGCGTCCTCGAAGGAAGCCTCCATGGACTCCGGATCGGTGACGAAATACGGGCTGAGGTAGCCTTTGTCGAACTGCATGCCTTCGACAACGTCGAGGGTGGTTTCGATGCCTTTGGCTTCCTCAACAGTGATGGTGCCGTCCTTGCCGACCTTGTCCATTGCCTCGGCGATGATCCCGCCGATTTCCTGGTCCCAGTTGGCGGAAACGGTCGCGACCTGTGCGATTTCCTTGGTGTCGGAGACAGCCTTGGAAATGTTCTTCAGTTCGGCGACGAGAGCCTCGGTGGCTTTCATGATGCCGCGCTGAAGCGAGATCGGGTTGGCGCCGGCGGTCACGTTGCGAAGGCCTTCTTTGTAGATGGCTTCCGCGAGTACGGTAGCTGTAGTAGTTCCGTCACCCGCGATGTCGGATGTCTTGGAGGAAACCTCACGGATGAGCTGTGCGCCCATGTTTTCGTAAGGGCACTCGAGTTCGATCTCCTTGGCGACGGAGACACCGTCCTTGGTGATCGTCGGCGAACCGAATTTCTTGTCGAGGATGACGTTGCGTCCGGCAGGGCCGAGGGTCGCCTTGACGGCGCGTGCGAGTTTCTCAACACCGCGCAGGAGTGCCTGGCGTGCTGCTTCGTCGAATTGTAGTTGTTTGGCCATAATATTCTATTTCTTAAGATTGGGGTTGGTCTGGGTTAGGAAACGACGCCGAGGATATCGGATTCGGAGATGATGAGGACTTCCTCGCCATCAAGTTTGACTTCGGTGCCGCCGTATTTGGAGATAAGAACCTTGTCGCCGACTTTCACGGAGAACTCGATGTCCTTGCCGTTTTCGTCTTTACCGCCGGTTCCGAGGCTGAGGACTTCCGCCTCCTGTGGTTTTTCTTTCGCTGTGTCCGGAAGGACGATTCCGCCCGCGCTGATCGCGTCAGCTTCGAGACGTTTTACGAGGACGCGTTGTCCGAGTGGTTTGATGCTAGCCATAATGTCTATTGGTTTCTTGGTTTGTTCTTATTCGAGAGACCACCTCCGCATTGGCGAGGGTGGAAAGTTTCTGGTTAATCGACTACTTCCGCATCGACGACCTTGCCTTTGGCCTTCTTTGGCTCGGAGGATTCTTCGGATGCTTCGGGTTGTTCGATGTCGGGATCTCCGCCCATGGCTGCTCCGGCTGCCTGCGCGGCTTCGGCGAGTTGCTGGAGGGAGTTTTCGAGTTCGGTGGAGGCGGTGGTGATCTTGTCGACATCGTCGCTGGTGATCGCGTCGCGCACGGCTTTAACCTTCTCCTCGAGGGAGGTTTTGAGTTCGGCGGGGGCGTTGTCTCCGAGTTCCTCGATTTGTTTCTCGACGGAGAAGGCGAGGTTTTCGGCCTTGTTGACGGCATCGACTTTCTCGACGCGCTTGCGATCTTCGTCCGCGTGGGATTCGGCGTCGGCCTTGGCTTTGTCGATTTCGTCATCCGAGAGGCCGGATGAGCCTTGGATGGAGATTTTCTGTTCCTTGCCGGATTGCTTATCTTTGGCGGAGACGTGGAGGATGCCGTTCGCATCGATGTCGAAAGTGACTTCGATCTGTGGCTCGCCGCGGCGGGCAGGGGAGATGCCATCGAGCTTGAAGTTTCCGAGCAGCTTGTTGTCGGCGAACATCGGGCGCTCTCCCTGGGAGATGCGGATATCGACGGCAGGCTGGTTGTCGGAAGCGGTGGAGAAAGTCTGGGACTTCTTGGTCGGGATCGTGGTGTTGCGCTCGATCATCGGGGTGGCGCGGGAGCCTTCCGTTTCGATGGAGAGCGTGAGCGGGGTCACGTCGAGAAGAAGCACGTCTTTCACATCACCGCGAAGGACACCGCCTTGGATAGCCGCGCCGATGGCGACGACTTCGTCGGGATTGACGCCTTGGTGAGGTGTCTGGCCGGCGAGTTCCTTGGCGATCTCGACTACCTTCGGCATCCGTGTCATGCCGCCGACGAGAACCAGCTCGTTGATTTCCGATGCGGAAACCCCTGCTTCCTTGAGGCAGTCGATGACCGGCTTCTTGGTGCGGGCGAAAAGTTTGTCGGTGAGTTGCTCCAGTTTCGAGCGGGAAAGGGTAAGCTGGATGTGCTTGGGGCCGTTCTGATCCGCGGTGATGAAGGGGAGGTTGATGTCGTAGGACTGGCTGGAGGAGAGGGCGATTTTCGCTTTTTCCGCTTCCTCTTTGATACGCTGGAGGGCATCGGCCTGATTGGAGAGATCGACTCCCTGGTCTTTCTTGAACTCCGCGACGATGTATTCGATGAGGGCGTTGTCCCAGTCGTCACCGCCGAGCTGGGTGTCGCCGTCTGTTGCGAGGACTTCGAAGACGCCGTCGCCAATATCGAGGACGGAGATGTCGAAGGTGCCGCCGCCAAGGTCATACACGGCGATTTTCTCATCCTTCTTTTTATCGAGACCGTAGGCGAGTGCGGCTGCGGTCGGCTCGTTGATGATGCGGAGGACTTCGAGTCCGGCGATCTCACCGGCTGCTTTGGTAGCGTTGCGCTGGGAATCGTTGAAATAGGCTGGGACGGTGATGACCGCCTGGGCGATCTTCTCACCGATTTTCGCTTCGGCGTCGGCCTTGAGCTTTCCGAGAACCATTGCCGCGATTTCCTGCGGGGAGTAGGTCTTCGTTTCGCCAGCTACTTCCACTTCAATGTGGGCGTCGCCATTGGAGGCGGCGACGATCTTGTAAGGCATGCGCTTGTCCGCGTCGGTGAGTTCGGAGAACTTGCGGCCGATGAGGCGCTTCGCGGAGAAGATGGTGTTTTTCGGGTTGGTGACCGCCTGGCGTTTGGCGGCCTGGCCGACGAGACGCTCTCCGTTTTTCGCAAAGGCCACGACGGATGGAGTGGTGCGTGCGCCTTCGGAGTTTTCAAGAACGGTTGGTTCCCCGCCTTCCATGATGGACATGCAGGAGTTAGTGGTGCCGAGATCGATTCCTAGAATTTTGGACATAAGTTGATAGTGGTTGCTGGCCTTTCCTCTCGCAGGAGGGGTGCCGTTCGGGCAATCGTTGATTTCTAGGCGTTTTGTCGGTGCGGATGGTGCGAGATAGGGACGCGTTGGCGCGGTTGGATGTAACAGAATGTCGCGGTGCGACAGAGTGAACGCCCGTTTCCGATCCGTGCTTGCAGTCGGCCCGGGGGAATTTTAGAAAGGTGAAGCGGTATGGCAGCAGGATATACGGAGGACGACATCAGGAGCTTGGATTGGCGGGAGCACATCAGGCTGCGCCCGGGCATGTACATAGGGAAGCTGGGGGACGGTTCCTCGGCGGACGACGGCATCTATATCCTGCTCAAGGAGGCCGTGGACAACTCCATCGACGAGCACATCATGGGGCATGGAAAGGAGATCCGTATCGGGATCGACGAGCACAGCCGGGTGGAAGTGCGTGACTTCGGAAGGGGGATCCCACTGGGAAAACTCTTCGATTGCGCGGCGCAGATCAACACCGGTGCCAAATATGACAGCGAGGCTTTCAAGAAATCAGTGGGTCTGAACGGGGTGGGGATCAAGGCGGTCAACGCGCTCTCCGATTTCTTCGAGATCCAGGCCTGGCGCGATGGCGAAACGAAGGCTCTGGAATTTTCGAAAGGTGAGCTGACCGTCGATATGAAGAGTCCGCGCAAAGACGACGGACTGAACGGGACGCGGCTGGCGTTCGACATCGACCGGGGGATTTTCCCGGCGAAGACGAAGTTCCGTGATGCGCATGTGGAGAAAATGTGCCGTTACTATTCCTATCTGAACCCGGCACTGACGGTGAATTACAACGGGAAGAAATTCCGTTCGAAGGACGGGCTTCTGGATCTTCTCCGGGAGGAAATGGAGAGCGCACCGCTTTATCCGCCCATCCATCTGGTGGGAGACGATATCGAGATCGCCTTCACCCACTGCGAGGAGAGCAGCGAGGACTATTACACTTTCGTGAACGGACAGAATACCTCCCAGGGGGGCACGCATCTCGCGGCGTTCCGTGAGGCGCTGGTGCAGGTGATACGCGGGTTTTACAAAAAACAGTATGATCCCTCCGATATCCGCGCGGGCATAGAAGCGGCGATCTGCGTCCGTATCATCGAGCCGGTTTTCGAATCGCAGACGAAGACGAAACTAGGATCCGCCGCGATCGCTCCGGAAGGTGAGTCGCTGCGGACTTTCATCGGGAATTTCCTGAAATCCTCTCTCGACAACTATCTTCACAAGCATCCCCAGGTGGCCGACGCGATACAGAAACGCATCATGACCGCGGAGCGGGAGCGGAAGGACATGAAGGGCATTCAGAAGATGGCTCGCGAACGCGCCCGTCAGGCGAAAGTCCACAACAAGAAGCTGCGCGACTGCCGGGTGAGGTTCGACTCCAAGCACAAACGCCGCGAGGAAAGCACGCTGTTCATCACCGAGGGTGATTCCGCCTCCGGCTCGATCACGAAGAGCCGCGATGTGGAAACGCAGGCCGTATTCTCTCTCCGCGGGAAGCCTCTCAACACGTATTCGCTCCCCCGGAAGATCGTCTATGAGAATGAGGAGTTCGCCCTCCTTCAGGCGGCGCTGAACATCGAGGACGGGATCGAATCGCTGCGTTACAACAAGGTCGTCATCGCCACCGATGCCGATGTGGACGGCATGCACATACGTCTGCTGCTGCTCACCTTTTTCCTCCAGTTTTTCCCGGAAATGATACGCGACGGGCATCTATACATCCTTCAGACGCCGCTCTTCCGTGTGCGGAACAAAAAGGAAACGATCTATTGTTACGAAGAGGAGGAGCGTGTGAAAGCGATAGGAAAGCTCGGCAAGAACGCGGAGATCACGCGTTTCAAGGGACTGGGCGAGATTTCTCCTGACGAGTTCAGCTTCATGATAGGCGCGGACATGCGCCTTGATCCCGTGGAATACGAGGAGGGGAAAGGGGTGAAGGAACTTCTCGCATTCTACATGGGGAAAAACACCCCGAGCCGCCAGGAATACATCATCGAGAACCTGCGCGAGGATGTCGACAGGCAGGTGGCGTGAGACCGGGAATTAAAATTTCATCCATGATATCGCCTTTTCTGCAGTGAGGAAGCTGAGTCGTGATCGCCGCGCGGGGAGGTTTTCTTATCGAGCTGGCGTCACAGCGGAGGTGTGGACTTTGAATTTCGGCAAGATAGGCATTCCCTCTGTGGAACTGAGCCAGCCCAGGTGGGTGGTGGTGATCCATTTCTGGGCGTGAGGGGGCAGGTGGCGCAGGAGCGCGTTTCGGCGGGTGGGGTCGAGCTCGCCGAAGATGTCGTCGAGAAGATAGACGGGTGTTCTGGAATGGCGCTGGTGGAGGATGTCGCCCTGGGCGAGTTTCAGGGCGAGGGCGATGGTGCGTTGCTGGCCCTCGCTGGCATAATCGCTGGCTGGCATGCCGTGAAGGCGGATGGAAAGGTCGTCGCGGTGGGGGCCGACGACGGATTGGCGGGTGGCGGTTTCGCGCTGGCGTGCCTGGAGTATGGAATCCCGCATGCAGGATCCGGAGGCCGGGAGATAGGAGAGGGTGAGGGCTTCGTTTTTTTCTGAAATGGCCACTTGGGCGGCAGCGGTGAGGGGAGTGAGATCGTCGATAAGCTGGCGGCGGGCATCGGTGAGATAGGTGCCGTGTTCGATGAGGATCTCCTCCCAGGCGAGTAGTTCGGGGAGGCGGAGTTTCGGCTCTTTCAGCAGGAGGTTTTTGGCCTTCAGCGCGCGGCGGTAACGGGTGTAGGCGGTGCGGTATTTCGGATCAAGCTGTGCGCCTAGGAAATCGAGGAAATGGCGGCGCGCCTCGCCGGGGCCGCGGATGAGGGTGAGATCCTCGTTCCCCATCCACACGATGAGGCCGCCATCGGCGAGGTAATCTGTGCGGGAGGGTCGGACTTCCTCATCAACTGTGAGAACCAGGCCTTTTGAGGTCTGGCGGATTTTTCTATCCTGACCCCATGGATCCGCGGCGACTCCGAAGCCGGGGGTGGAGAATTTCGTGAGGGTGTTGAACCGGCTGGTTCGGGGGGAGTGGAGGCGGACGAGGGTGCAGACGGCTTCCAGGATGGAGGTTTTGCCCTGCGCGTTGTCGCCGAGGAAGATACCTCCTTCGGGCGGGATCTCCAGATCGAGGGAGGCGAAGCAGCGGAAGTTGAGAAGGCGGAGGTTGCTGAGCACGGAATTTCAAATTTCAAATCCCAGGGAAGACTTGGTTGTGGGGAAGAGGAATCATTGACGGATAAGGATCGGATTCTCTGCTGGCGGCTGAAAGCACGGCTCTCCGTCATCGCATTCGTTATTTGTCGAGCGCGGGGAAGGGGAAGAGTTCGCTGGGGTGCGGGCGGTTTCGATGAGGGCAAGGAGCTCTTCCGTTTTTCCGGATTCTTGTCTGAGAGATCGGTTTCCTTCGGACGAGGTCGTCGGCGAGATTGTAGAGTTCGGTGGTGCGTTCTCGCGGGTTGAGAGAGGTTGTATTGGACGAGCTTCCAGTCGCCCTGCTGGATGGCGCGGCGACCTTTCTGTTCGTGGAATTCCCAGTAGAGGTAGTCGTGTTTTTTCTGTTCGCCATTGCCGAGTGAGGGTCGGTGCGTAGGAAATTCCCTGGATGTTCTCCGGGACGGGGCTGCCGGTGAGTTCGCAGACGGTGGGTAGGAAATCCCAGAAGGCGGAGGGGTGGTCGCTGGTCTGGCCGGGTTTGATGGCGGCGGGCCAGGAGGTGATGAATGGGATACGGATGCCGCCTTCGTAAAGGTCGCGCTTGCCTCCTCGGAGTGGGCCGTTTGAGTCGAGCAAGTTCGGGGATTCATTCCGCCTTCGAAATGGGGGCCGTTGTCGCTGGTGAAGACGATAAGGGTGTCTTCGAGCAGATCCTTGTTTTTCGAGCTGGGTCGACAATGGATCCGACCGCATCATCGAGAATTTTCAGCATGGCGATGTAGTTCGCCTTTACTTCGGGGGTGTTGGTGTAGTGCTTGGAACCTTTGTGGACGACTTCGTCCCTCTACCTGGGGCCTGGCGGCTATTCGCTCTTCCTCCGGTGCGATGACGGAGGCGTGGGGGATGGGGTAGGAGAGGAGTAGGAAAAACGGGGTTTCCGCTTTCTGATTTCCAATGTAGCCGAGGGCTTCGCCGGTGTAGAGATTCGCGTCGTAATCGGTGCCGGTGTGGAGCTTGTTGCCGGGGAATTTGATCTTCTCGGTGTTGCGGTAAACGAATTCCGGGTAGCGAAAATGGCCGTCCTTGTGGTCGGTGGTGCCGTAGAAGTAGTCGAATCCGCTGTCCAAGACGGTTTTGGGTGTCTGGCGTGTTTCCCGTGACGCAGGATTTGCCGATCATGGCGGTGTTATAACCGGACATTTTCGAGAATCTCAGCGATGTTGGTTTCCTCATCCGGAAGGGCGAGGGGGCCGTTTCCGCGGATGTGCGGCGTGGCCTCCGTCCTTGCCCGTCATGAGGGAACAGCGAGACGGGGCGCAAACGGTGGCGCCCGAGTAATGGCTGGTGAAACGGATTCCGGATGCGGCGAGCCTGTCGATGTTCGGAGTGGTGAAGTTTTTCTGACCGTAGCAGGAGAGGTCGTTGTAGCCGAGATCGTCCGTGACGATGAAGACGATATTCGGTTTCGCGACGAGAGGGGAGATAAGGAGAAGAGAGAGGAGGAGGGTTTTCATTGCAGGTGGTCGAGGGCTTTCTGGTAGGAGGAATTAGCGAGGTAGTGGCGGAGTCTGGCGTCGAATTCGGAGTGGTGGGACTCGGAATAGGATTGGATTTTCTCGGATACGGTCTTCAGCGCTTCTAGGTGTGCGGCCGGGTCGCGGGAGTAGAGGTCGCGGTCGGCGATGACTTCGAGGCGGTGTCGGAGGAGGGTCTGGAGTTCAGGGTGGGTGGAGGTCATCAGGGCTTGGGCGTCGCTCGGAATTTGTAGAAAAGTTTCGGTGAGGAGGGAATGATTTTCATGGTGCCGTTGGCGAGGCTTTCGATGTTGCCATCCGGGACGGGAATCCAGTCGTTCGCGAGGGTTTCAGACTGAAGGACAGTGAGGTCGGCGAAGCGTCGGGCGGTGGGTGAGGGTTTGAAAGTCACCGCGCCGTCCGGAAGAAACGTGAAGCCGGGATCCGGCTCAGTCGGGTTTGTGGCGAGAAGGAATTCGATGAGGTTGGGAAGGGAGTCGCCGTCGGGATTCTCAAGCATGCCTCCGGAATTGCCGGCGTAGTCGATGTAGGGCTGGTCGGGGTTGAGGGCGAGGATGTCGGAGAGGATCTCCCTGTTTGAGAAAAGCGGAATGGGTGTGGTGGCGAAAGTGTTGATGGCCTTCAGGATCTCATTGGCGATAAGCGCCTGACCGGCCGATGCGGGGTGGAAGCCGAGTTTGCAAAAAAAGGTGAGGGGCGGGTTTTCCGGATCGGTATCGACCTCGAAGACGGTGCCGTTGAGATTGAGCGGCTGCTGGTCGAAAATACGGTCGGTGATGGCATCGATGCGGGCAATATGGGTGTTGGGTCGCGTGCCGAGGGCGACAATGCTGGCGTTGAGAGTGGCGACCCTCTCGCGGGCTGCGGCGGCGTCCTCGGGATCGGCGATGGCTGGATTTTCCCTGCGCTCTTTCGGGGTGGAGCCGATATCCGGAACGGTGGCAATGATGACGGGGAGGCTGGCGGGCGCGTTGGCGCGGATCCAGTCGTGAATGCGTGAGATGAAGTAGCGGATCCCGTCATGCTGGGCTTCGCTATTCCCCAGGCTGAGATCGTTTCCCCCGACGAAGATGAGGACGGCGTTGACGTTGGAGAGGTCGCCCCGGAGTTCCCGTCTTGTGTTGAAGGCCAGTGCGTTCTCCGGTTCCCAGAGTTCTGAGAAGGAATACTCGCGGTAAAGGATTTCCTCCCATTTCTCGGCTTTGAAGCCAGGGACGCCGTAGTTGTATTCGTAGCCCGCGTTTCGGAAATCGGCGTAGTTCGCGAGTGATGGTTCGTAGCCGCCCATGGAAAAGGCAGTGGCACGGCGGGTGATCAGTAGCTCGACCCAGTTTTTCGTATTTGCGACGAAGGGGTCGGAGTCCGGGGCGGAGAAAGGTGTTTCGAAGCGGTATTCCTCGGTGAGCGAGTCGCCGATGGCGAGAAGGCGGAAGGGAGCGGCCTGGAGATGGGAGCTGACGGCAAGCAGAAACGCGGCGATACGGAGAAACGGTATCGCTGGTTGTTTCAGAGGTTTTCCTCGCACCATCGGATACTACGCTCCAAATCGGCTTTTTGAAAGGCCTGCTCCGCTTCTTTCCTTTCGTCCGCGGGTTTGTCGAAGGGCGGGATCGCTTTTCCCTGTTTCGCGAGTGCGACGAACGCGGCGAAATTTTTCGCGGGGATGTCCTCGTAGCCTCTCCAGAACTCCGGCTGGAGGTAGGGAAAGGGTTTGGAGAAACCAGAGATCGTCTCGAGGATGAATGGTGCGTCCGGAGCGAGTTCGAAGAAGCGTTTCGCGTAGGCTTTCATGTCGGTGAGACCCTCGCCGGGGGAAGTCCATGCGACTTCAGCGCCATCTTCGTTTTCCCAGACCATGGAATTGCGGATGCCGGAGCAAAGGATGTGCGGGCCGAGGGCTTCAAGATTGTCCATGGGGTCTTCGAGAGTCCAGGTGGCATTGCCTGGATCAATGGTGGCTCCGACAAACTCCGGGCCGGCCCTTTCGATGAGCCGCGCGAGTTCCCAGCCCTGCATGTCGCCAGCGTGGTTCTCTATGGCGATTTTCACACCGAGATCCATGGCGAGGGGTTTGACAGAGGAGAGGACTTTCAGGGTATCCTCGTTTCTCGCGGCGATTCCTCCGGGAGAGCGTCTGTCATCGGCGAACCCCTGGTAGCAGCGGACGAGGGGAGAACCGAGTCCGCTGGCGATCTTTACAGCCAGCGAGAGCATCTCCTCCGCCGTGCCCCATTTGTCCGAGAAACGATGGGCGGTGGGGCAGATGCCGCCAGTGCCGGCGTAGATCCTGATGCCGAGATCGGTTGCCTTCTGGGAAAGGTCTTTCAAATAGGCTTTCTCGTGAGAGTCGTAAACGTCGAGATCGGAGAAAAGGACGGCGGTGACCTTTTGCTCCGCAGCGTAGTCGAGGAGCTTGCCGGCATTCCAGCCGAAAGCACGGATGGAGAAGTTGTCGAAGCCGTAGAGGGTTTTAGTAACTGTTTTTTCCTGAGCCGGTGCGATGGCAGTGGCGGCGAAAGTGGCGGCTGTGGTTGACATGAATTGGCGGCGGTTCATGGGTGATTGTCCGCTTTTTCCGGCTCCGGCTCAAGCTGGATCAGATCTTGTGAAATGCGGTCGCCTGGAAGGACGGCTCCTGTTATTTGAAAAGCGAGTCGATGCCCATCGCGGATTTCCGGAGAAATTTGGGCATGTCCTTTGGGATCGCGGGGTTTGAAGAGTCGGAACAGGTAGCCGATGAGGTGGAGGGTGAAAAGGTGGTCGATGACACGGTAGCCGCGCTTTTTACGCAGGAGGATGGATGCGATCCAGGAGAGCGTCCGGCGTTTCACTTTGAATGGCTCGAAGGAGATTTTAATCCGGTAGCGCTCGCGCTCGGATGCGGGGTAGCGCTTCTTGTATTCCTTTTTCGCGGAGCGGATGCGGGCGGCCAGGACTTCATCGAAAGGAAGGAAATAGTAGCGGCGTGCCAGTAGGAGGAGCGAGAAGAAATCCCGCATGTGCTCGATGTCGGAGACCGGAAGTCCGGCTTCACGGGCGAGTCTGATCATTTCCGGAAAAACGGTGGCCGCGCCCTCGCCCGAACGCAGGGCCTGCTCGGGATCTGGGACGAAATGACGGAGGGTTTTCGAGACGGCGTGGTTGATGAAGAGGCAGTCCCAGTACACGTTGAGAAGCGGGGGGATGCGGACGCGGCGGAAGAAGAGCTTCTGGCGCGCGAAGTCCTCTATGTAGAGGAGCTGGAGGACGAGGGTCTCGGCGTGCTGGAGTAGTTCCAGCGTCGCGGGCGCTCGCTCCGCACCGACGGTTTCGGTGACGGCCTGCTCGACGCTTTTCCCGTATTTGAAAACGTGGAGGGCGGTGGCGACGTTCAGGCGTATCCAGATATCAGGATTCTTGTTTCCAGGGAGAAACGCCAGCCGCCGGAAACGGTGCCAGCCGCCTGTCTGGCACCAGACGGACATGCCGACCATGTTTTCCGCTTCGGAAAGCTCGCGGGCGAAGGCCTCGCAGGAGCGACCGATGAACGAGGGATATTCGCCGGCGCCCTCGTATTCCCGGCGCGCCTGCAACTCGATGATCTTGGCCTGCCTGACGCGGAAGAAGGCCTTGTTGAGAGGGATGTGGCGGAAGAAATCACTTTCGCCGTGTTTCATGGAAACGATGAAATTCGGTGAATCGATGCCGTCCAGTGTCTGTGAGAGGGTGCCGCGGTGCCAGATCAGATCGCCTATGCGGTGGGCGCCGACAGTCCATGTGCGGAGTATGAGTTTCTTGCCGCGGGAGTCGAAGCACGGGATGAGCTTGCGGAGAAGGTGGTTGGTTTCCTTCGGATCGCGCAAGTGGAGACGGGTTCGGATGGGGTCTTTGACGTCGTTTCCGTCGCTCTCCCCAATGCGGAGGATGAGGCCGGAAAGTTGTGGGAAATCGTCGAGGATCTGATTGACCAGAGTGATATAGTAATCCTCAAGTGCCAGGGTGTTATCGCCGAGTTCTTTTTCGATGGCGGGAGTGAGCGGGATGATGTCGCTGGTAAGGAAAATTTTCAGCCCGAATTCCTCGCAAAGGATGTCGAAGATGATGGTGAACCGCTTTCTGAAGAAACCAATCCTATCGCGGGTTTCGGGCTCATGGAGGGGATGTGTGGCGAGGTGCGCCAGATCGTCAAGAGTGACCGCATTGTAGCCGAGGGCTGAAATCTCCCGGGCGAGATGACGGATGTCATCCTCTATCGTCCTCCACTGCTCCTCCGCTCCCTCGCCGGATGTCCGGAGGTGGTCGAAGGGGATTTTCGACCAGTTGATGCGTCCCTTTTCATATCCGCGGAAAAAGGGGCCGATGGCGTCGATGATGAAAAGCTCCATGGGACGGGCGGAATCTGACAAGGAACGGCTGTGAGGGGAGTTCGCGGATGTGACGGGATCGTCACAGCGGGAGTGGGAAACAAATTTTCGGAGGGAATGATTTTTGGGTTGTCAAAAGCAGGAGCCGCACCCTTACTTCCGCCCCGCCCGAAAGGGTGTTGTGAGGCCCGATAGCTCAGTTGGTAGAGCAGCGGATTGAAAATTCGCGTGTCCCTGGTTCGAATCCGGGTCGGGCCACCTTCCTTTCCATGATGATAGTGGGAGTCTTTGTGATATGCGCGATCCAGCCTACTAGCCGGATATTTGAGGCCTCACATTCGTTGGGAAATTCGTTTCTTTAGTCTTGCATACGGAGACGCTGTCACTAGGTTCGCCCTCCGTTTTTCTTTTGTCTGGCGAGCGGTTGGAGCCCCGGTGCTCGTCAGGCGCCAACTTTTCCGGGGCGATTGTCGGAAGGGAAACGTAACCAAACTAACCAAACAACTAACCGTATCATATGAGTGCTGCCATCGCAGAACCCACAAACACCGAGCTGAGCGACCTGATCGATTCCAAATTCACGGACTTCCGTGAAGGATCCATCGTCAAGGGAACCATCCTCGAAATCCGCCCGCAGATCGTCCTCGTGGACATCGGCTACAAATCCGAAGGCGCGATCCCGTCCAATGAGTTCGAGGACGAGGAAATCGAAATCGGCGAAGAAATCGAAGTGCTCCTCGAGCGCCTCGAAAACGACGAGGGCATGGTCGTTCTCTCCAAGGAGAAAGCCGCCTACAAACAGAACTGGGACAAGATCGTCAAAGTCTACCAGGACGGCGGACTCGTCCGCGGAAAAGTCAAAGCGGTCGTCAAAGGCGGTCTCACCGTCAACGTCGGTGTCGAAGCTTTCCTTCCCGGCTCGCAAGTGGACATCATCCCACCGAAGGATCTCTCCGAATATGTCGGAAACGTTTACGAGTTCAAAATCGTCAAGGTCAACGACGAGCGCAAGAACATCGTTCTCTCCCGCCGCGAAGTCATCGAAGCCGAGCGCTCCGAGCAACGCCAGGCGTTCCTCCAGACCGTCAAGGTGGGCGACAAGGTCGTCGGCGCGATCAAGAACCTCACCGACTTCGGTGCGTTCGTCGATCTCGAGGGCATGGACGGACTTCTCCACATCACCGACATGTCGTGGGGCCGCATCAACCATCCGTCCGAATTGCTTCACATCGGCCAATCCGTTGATGTCGTCATTCTCGACGTGGACCGCGAGAAGGAGCGTGTGTCGCTCGGCCTCAAGCAAATGTCCGACAACCCGTGGGAAGACATCGAGCGCAAGTACCCGATCGGCCAGCAGGTCAAAGGTCAGGTCACCAAGCTCCTTCCTTACGGCGCGTTCATCGAAATCGAGCGCGGTGTCGAAGGCCTCGTGCACGTTTCCGAGCTCAGCTGGGTCAAACGCATCACCCGTCCGTCCGACGTTCTCGAACTCGGCCAGGAAATCGTTGCGGTCGTTCTCGGCATCAGCATCGAGGAGCAGAAGATCTCCCTCGGCGTCCGCCAGCTCGAAGGCAACCCATGGGACGAGATCGAGCTCCGTTACCCTGTCGGCGCGACCATCACCGGCCCTGTCCGCAACCTTACCGCCTATGGCGCGTTCGTGGAGCTGGAGGAAGGCATCGACGGTATGATCCACGTCTCCGACATGTCCTGGACACGCAAGATCAACCATCCGTCCGAAGTTCTCAAAAAGAACGACGAGATCGAGGCAATCGTCCTGGCCATCGACAAGGGCAACCAACGCGTTTCCCTCGGTATCAAGCAGACCGAAGGAGACCCGTGGGCCGAAATCGACGGACGCTTCAAGGTCGGCGATCTTGTCAAAGGTCAGGTCGCGAAGATCGCTTCCTTCGGAGCGTTCGTCTCCCTCGAAGGCGATATCGACGGTCTCATCCATATCTCCCAGCTCAGCGAGGATCATGTGGAGAAGGTCAAGGACGTCATCAAGGTTGGCGACGACATCGAAGCCCGTGTCATCAAGGTCGACAAGGTCGAGCGCCGTATCGGTCTCTCCATCAAGGCTGTCGGTTACTCCGAGGAACAGCTCAAGAAGGAAAGCGCCAGCTTCGATTCGCTCAAACCGTCCTCCGAGATGGTCGGCCTCGAGCAAGCCTTCAACCTCGCAGCGGCCGCTTCGGAAGAGTGGAGCCCTGGCGACGAGGGCTAAACGCCATTCAACGAAAAGCCGGACAGGGAAACCTGTCCGGCTTTTTTATTGGGAATCACGTGGATTGGTTACTCGGCCGGTGGTTTCCGCAGGGATTTCTTTACGGAGAGCTTCCGCTTGTCGTCAATGGAACGTTGCTTCGAGCGGCGGGAGCGACGGCGTTTCTGTCGGCGCGTTTTCTCGACCGCCTGGGTCCTGGCGGAGGCCACTCCGTTGGCGATGGCGTCGAACTGGTCGCAAAGCTCGCGACGGGCAAGGAAACGGTTCATCTCGCGGGAGCGTTCGAGCTGGCATTTGATCGCGATGCCGGTGGGTTCGTGTTTCAGAAAGACGCAGTTCGAGGTCTTGTTGATCTTCTGCCCTCCCGCGCCGGAGCCGCGGACGAATTTTTCCAACAGATCGGACGGATGAATGCCGAGAGAGATCATGCGCTGTTCGAGGGCGGAGGATTTTTCCGGTGTGGGAAGATTCATATTACGGAAATGTATTGAGAGAGTCGCGTGGATCCGGGAGTATCCGGGGAAGATGAAAAACCAATGGATGATAGCCGTAGTCGCTGGAGTGTGGTCGGGTGCGACGCTATCCGGAGAGGTTACAGACAGGACGGCCGATTTCAAGCTGGCGGATGGTTTCAAACTGGAGCATCTGCACAAGGTCACCGATGACCAAGGCTCCTGGGTGGCGATGACGAAGGACGGGAAGGGGCGGCTGATCGTCTCCGATCAGTACGGGAAGCTCTATCGGGTGACTCCTCCCGGATCGGGAAGCGTGGATACGGTGGTGGAGCCCTTGGACATCCCGGTTGGCGGAGCGCACGGGTTGCTGTGGAAGGATGGTGTCCTCTACATCGCGGTGAACGAGACTTCAACGGTTTACCCTGTGGAAAGGGGTGTCTGGTGCGCGCAGGAAAAGGAAGACGGCTGGGAGCCGCCAAAGCTGGTAATGCCGATCAAAGCCGGCGGTGAGCATGGCATACATTCCCTTGTGTCCTCGCCGGACGGAGAATGGATCTACCTGGTGACGGGAAACATGGCCGCCGTGCCGGAGGTGACGGATTCCTTTCCCGCGCAAGTCTGGCGGGAGGATCAGTTGCTGACGAGAAACCCGGATGGAAAAGGCCACGCTGCCAACATCATGGCACCGGCGGGTTGGGTCGGGCGTTTCAGGCCGGACGGCTCGCAATGGCAGCTGGTCGCGGTGGGTGACAGGAACACCTTCGGGATCGCCTTTCACGATAGCGGTGAACTGATCTCATACGATGCGGACATGGAATGGGACTTCGGGATGCCGTGGTACAGGCCGACAAGAATCTGTCATATCGTGCCGGGGACGGAGCTCGGCTGGAGAAATGGGTCCGGGAAATGGCCGGAATACTACGAGGATAGCATGGCGCCGTTGCTGAACATCGGCCCGGATCGCCAACGGGTGTCCTTGCCGGGCGTGGACTCAAGGCTCCCGCGAGATACCAGCGGGCCATTTACGCATTCGATTGGACGTTCGCCACGATCTACGCGATCCACCTGGAGCCGGATGGCCCTTCCTTCAAAGCCGAGAAAGAGGAATTCATAGCCGGAGCCGGACTGCCGGTGACCGACGGGGTCATTGGCGATGATGGCGCGTTGTATTTCGCCACAGGAGGAAGGCGGGGTGAATCGAATCTCTGGCGCATGGTTTACACTGGCGGACAATCAACCGCTCCGCAGCCGGCGAAACCGGTTCCCCATGAAACCCGTGACAAGCTCGCAGACATGATACGGGATCCGGAAACGGCGGATCCGGATTTCATCTACGCGAACCTCGGTTCGGAGGAGCGCACCATCCGGTTTATGGCGCGTGCCGCCATGGAGCGCCTTCCGGACACAAAATGGTCCGAACGGTTGGCGAAAGAAGAAGATACCTGGACCGTGCTCATTGCCTCGATGGCGCTGGCACGCCTAGACGCCACACAGCATCGCGGGCTGATCCTGGATTCACTTTTGGAAATCGATTGGGAGAAGCTCACCACCCACCAGAAACTGAACTGGCTGCGCGCTACCGGTCTCGTTTTCATCCGCGACAAGGAGCCGGACGAGAAGGAGAAGACCGCGCTTCTCGCGAAAATCGACGCGGCCTATCCGTCGGATGAGCATTTCCTGAACTTCGAGCTGGCGCGTATGCTCTGCTATCTCCAGGCGCCGGGAGTCGTCGCCCGCACTCTGAAGCTCATGGACGAGGCACCCGCGGAAACAGCGGAGGAATGGGAGATTCTGGTGAACCGAAACGACGGCTACGGCAGGGACATCGACCAGGTGATGAAGAACCATCCGCCCACCGCGCAGATCCACTACCTTTACTGCCTCCGCGCCGTGAAGGGGCCATGGGAGCCTGGCGAAAGACGTCGCGCTTTCAACTGGTTCCGCGAGATCGAGAGCCGCACCGGTGGCAACAGCTACGCCGCCGCGGTCGCTATGATACGACAGCAGATCTTCGACAACGGCACCCCTGAAGAGAAGGAGGAGTTCGCCGGAGAGGCCAAGCCCCCGGAGAAGCGGACCAAACCACTGCCTCCCGTCCAGGGGCCTGGTCGCGCATGGACTGTGGAAGAGGTGGTCGAACTCGCTGAAGAGGGGCTCGAGAACCGCGATCTGAAAAACGGCGAGGCGATGTTCCAGGCATCCTTGTGCTCCGCCTGCCACAAGTTCGGTGACCTCGGCGGAGCCCAGGGACCCGAGCTCACCAATCTCGCGGGTCGCTTTACCATCGCCGATCTCGCTCATTCCATCATCGATCCGAGCCAGGTGATTTCCGACCAATACGAATTCACGGAGATCGTTACAAATGAAGGCAGGACCATCGTTGGCCGTGTCCTGAACGAGCAGGACGAGATCCTCTCCATCGCCGCCAACCCCTTCGATTTCTCACAGAAAATCGAGATCAGTCGCGCGGATATCAAAACCATCAAGCCATCCCAGGTCTCTCCCATGCCCCCGGCTATGATCAACCGACTCAATCCGGATGAGCTGAAAGACCTGCTGGCATATCTGTTACGGAAATGAGGATGAATTGACCTCGGTGGAGGCGCAAATCTTTATCACTGCATGAGTGCGGCGGAATCATTGTTCGGCACGAATCAGGAGAGCTACCCTTTCAGCAGATATCGCGAGCGACCACATGTAGTTCCACCCGGAGATGACCGTGAGCGCGACCGCAAGGGTCAGGCTGATCGGCATCAGCCACGCGCCATCGCCCCAGGGTTTTGAGAGGATGTGAAAGATGGCGAGGAACCCCGGCACCTTGTCCATCGTCTCCAGGGTCAGCCAGATCAGGCCGGAAATCAGGTAGGTGAGCTGGAAGGTGGTCTTCCATTTCCCCAGATTGTCCGCAGCCAGCACATGACCAGCCTCCACGGCGATCTGGCGCAACCCTGTCACGAGAAATTCCCGCCCTATGATCAGGGCGGTGATCCATACCGGACAGATGCCCTCCGCGGTGAGGAAGACGAAGGCGGCGCAGACAAGGATCTTGTCGGCCAGCGGATCAAGCAGTTTTCCCAGTGGCGTGACGAGATTCAGTTTTCTCGCCAGCCATCCGTCGAAGAAATCGCTGATTGCCGCCGCGATGAAAAGCACGAGCGCCGTGACATGCCCCCAGGTGTTCGCGAAGGAAACGAAAATGACGAAGCCGGCGGTCAGGATCAGACGGGATACAGTGATCGCATTCGGGAGGTTCACGCCCGGAATGTGAGAAATCGATGGTGAAAAGGCAACAAGGGGTTGCACAGAATCGCCCCTTCTCCTAAATCCGTGTTCCCGGAAATTCCGGGCTACTATTATGAGCAACAGTGATTTTGGATTAATCGGTCTGGCCGTCATGGGTCAGAATCTCGTTTTGAACGTGGAATCGAGAGGTTTCCAGGTCTCCGTCTACAACCGCACCACCAGTGTCATGGAGGAGTTCGTCGCTGAACATCCAGGCAAGAAACTTGTCGGCGAGGATACCCTGGAGGGCTTCGTCAAATCCCTCGCATCCCCTCGCAAGATCATGATCATGGTGAAAGCTGGCGGCCCGGTGGACGCGGTCATCGAGTCCCTCCTCCCGCTCCTCGACAAAGGCGACATCATCATCGACGGTGGGAACTCCCTTTATACCGATACAGAGCGCCGCGACAAATGGCTGGGCGATCTGGGCTTCCGCTTCATTGGCGCGGGTGTCTCCGGCGGTGAGGAAGGCGCGCGCAAAGGCCCGTCCATCATGCCGGGCGGACCGACATCCACCTGGGATGTCATGAAGCCGATTTTTGAAAGTATCTCAGCCAAAGTCGATGGTGAGCCTTGCGTCACCCACATCGGAACCGGTGGAGCGGGTCACTACGTGAAAATGATCCACAACGGCATCGAATACGGCGACATGCAGCTCATCTGCGAGGCGTATTCCATTTTCAAAAAAGCCGGATTCACTCCCGCCGAGCTCGCGAAAGTCTTCACCGACTGGAATGACGGCGATCTCGAGAGCTACCTCATCCAGATCACCGCGAAGATCTTCGAGCAAAACGACCCGGAATCCGGTGATGCCCTGGTAGAGAAGATCCTCGATACCGCCGGCCAGAAAGGTACTGGCCGCTGGACCCTTATCAACGCCGTGGAGAACGCGGTCGTCATCTCCACGATCAACGCCGCCGTCGAAGCCCGCATCCTTTCCTCGATGAAAGACAAGCGAGTCGATGCCTCGAAAGTCCTCACCGGGCCTGACCTGGAAATATCCACCGAAAAAGCCGAGCTGGTGAAGAAAGTCCACGACGCGCTCTTCGCCTCTAAGATCATTTCCTACGCGCAGGGTCTCGATCTCATCGCGACCATGGGAGCGGAGAAAGACTGGGGTCTCGACCTTGGCAAGATCGCCGCCATCTGGCGTGGCGGCTGCATCATCCGCGCCCGCTTCCTAAATGATATCACCGAGGCCTACCGCACAGACCCGAAACTTAGCAACCTCATGCTCGCCCCGTTCTTCACCAAGCTCCTCACCGAGTTCCAGCAGAACTGGCGCGAGGTCGTCTCCATCGCCTCCCTGGCCGGGATCCCTATCCCCGCCTTCAGCGCGTCGCTCGGCTACTACGACAGTTACCGTAGCGCGGTTCTGCCCGCGAACCTTCTCCAGGCGCAGCGCGATTTCTTCGGAGCGCACACCTACGAGCGCACCGACAAGCCCCGCGGCGAGTTTTTCCACACCGATTGGCCTGAGGTCATCGGATAGGGAGAAATCACTTTCATTTAAACGGCCGGGAGCGATCCCGGCCGTTTTTGTCTCCCGATATGGCAGTCAGGCTGGAGGAATCGAGATATGGTCGATGAGACGTATCTGGCCGTAGAAGATCGCGCACGCGAGGACGGCGGGCGCATCAAGGGTTGTCACGGGCTGCAGTGAATCCGCGTCAACCAGAGAGAGATAGTCGATCTTTCCAAAGGGGGATTCGGAGAGGAGAAGCCGCGCGGTGGACAGGATCTCCCCGGCGGTGTTCCCGTTTGAGGCGGCTCTCAGCGCACGGCGTATGCGTGGGGCGTCGGCGCGGTGCTCGGGAGAGAGGCGCCTGTTGCGTGAGGACATCGCCAGGCCGTCTGCTTCCCGAATCGTGGGGTGGGGGATGACTTCCGTGCCCACGTCGAGATCGCGGATCATGCGGCGGATGATGGCAAGCTGTTGGAAATCCTTTTCCCCGAAAACCGCCGCATCGCAGCGGGTGAGGTTGAACAGCTTCAAGACCACGGTGCAGACGCCATCGAAATGCCCTGGGCGGGTGGCTCCGCAGAGATGGGTGGCGAGGCAGGATTCGATCACGGTCACTGAGCGATCCGGGAAATACATCTCTCCGGCATTCGGAACGAAGACTCCGTCGGCGCCGTTGGATTCGCACACTGCCAGATCGCTGTCCAGGGTGCGCGGATAGGCTTCCAGGTCTTCGGCGCGGTCGAACTGGATGGGATTTACAAAAACGGAGACGACAACGGTTCCCACGGCTCCGGCCTTCTCCCTCGCGAGACCGATCAACGAGGCATGCCCCGGGTGTAGCGCACCCATGGTAGGGACGAGAATCACAGGCCGCGAAGCTTTGCTGATGCGCACCTCAAGATCCGATCTGGTTTCCGCGATCCACATGTGTCAGGCGGTTTCCGTCTTCAGGATGCGCAGTCCCTGCTGGATGTATTTCAGCATGGACCAGAGGGTGAATACCGCCGCCGCGACGCAGGGATAGATAGGGGATAGCGGGACGAGTTTCAGCATCACCCAGCCTAAGACCAGGAACAGGCTGAAGGTGCAGACTTTTCCCGTCCAGTGGGGCCGGATAACCACTTTCCGCTTCGCGGAGTAAAGCACGCGGATTCCGCCAAGGATGACACAATCGCGGAGGACGACGATTATTGTGAACCAAAGGGGAATGCTCCAGCCATCCGCCCCCCAGTCAACAAAGGTGAGGACGAGGATGGCCGTAAGGACGAGAAACTTGTCGGCGATGGGATCGAGATACGCCCCGAGATCGGATTTCTGGTTGAACCTTCTTGCTATCCACCCGTCGATTCCATCGCTACAGGCGGCGACTGTGAAGACGGTCAGAGCAGTCCATCGATGGCTTTCCGCGGGATTGCCCGCGGCCACGCCCAGGCCGTATGAGATGGCGTATGCCGCGAAAACTGGCACCAGGCAGATCCGGGCAACGGTGATTTTCGTGGCGAGAGTCATGCCACAGGATAACGTGGCGACTCCGGATTGGAAAAGGGAAACCTACCAGTTGACGTTCGTCCCACGGGTGTCGATGTGAGTGAAACTGGAGTAACTCCCGACCCCTCCCTTGAAAAGTCCGCGATCCCGGAGGGAACGGGCGGCATGGGTGACGTTTCGCGCCGAGGTCTCGAATTGGACGTCCAGCGCGACGTTCGCCTGGTGGTAGGAACGGGCCTTCGCTCCGGAGCAGCGGGCATTGTAGGCGGGACTGCGGTATGCGGAGACAATTTCGCGGACTGGCACATCCATCATGCTGGAAATCCGGTCTACCACCCGGAGGGTGTAGCCCATACGCGTCCACCACTGGCGCGGCGGGAGGGTGTTCCATACAGGCCCGCGTTGCTTGGCATGCGCGGAGATGACGTCCTGTGCGGTGATGTTCTGAAGTTTGAGAGTGTTCAGGTATTGAGCGTAGGTTTTCAAGGTTCTTACCTTGGAGCCTGACCCATTCGGCAGGAAATCCGCCGATCCGTTGGCTGGGAGCCGAAGCCCGGGAACCCGAACTGGACTTCACTTCCACGACGGGGATGTCGTCTTTTTTTGAGAACCAGCCGGCGCTTGCGGGAACCGAAGAGGCGCACAGGGCGGTTGATGCAAGGCCGAGAGTCCCTAGAACCTTGCGGCGGCTGGTGAAAGAATCCGATGGAGAGACGAGTTCCCGGGAAAGGGGCGGCTGGTGGATCGGATCTTTCGTATAAGACATAAAAAGTTGAAATGGGATGGTGAGTGCTAAAGACGTTTCCGGGAATCAGCTACCCGCTCTGTTGGAAGGAATCAGCCGTGCCGTACTGAAAATACGGGTCTAGGAAAGCATTCCATCTGCCAAGGACAAGAAAAAAGCCGGAAAAACGTGGGTTTTTGAAAGAACAGGATGAAAGCGCGAGTCATCCATCCTGTCTTCCCGGGCACAGCGACGCATGGGCTGACGATTGTCTGATTTCTTTTCCCTGAGGCAAATTACAGGACAAATATGGTGGGAAAATCATGAAGGACAGCAGTCTCATCCGCAGATCGTCTGATTCTCTGGATGCAAACAGGGGAAGATATCATGCCCGCTGGAAAGACGTTTTTTGGGGAAATCGGGGAAGGGGGAGCAAGGGCGAGACTGCCGTCCTCCTATCATCCGGAAACAGTGGAGGCGCGGGTTTTCGATCCTGAGGATGACTGGTTCCCGTGGCGCGCGAGAATCGCGATACATAACCCGACGATGGAAAGCAGAGCGATTCCCCAATCACCGATCAGGGCGTAGAGGGAGAAACCGGGTTGTCTGGAAACATTGAGCCGAACGAGGAGGTTGTCCCGAAGAAAGGTTCCCCCGTCTTCGTCCCGGATTACCTGAGGTTTTCCCGTTTCAGGGCTTGCGGTGGAGCCTATCGAATCGATCGCGGCGCTGACCCCGGTATTCGCGCAGCGCAGCATTGGGCGGCGGAATTCGATGGCGCGAAATCTCGCGTTCGCGAAATGTTGTGCTGCGGCGGCCGATGTCTTGAACCAGCCGTCGTTGGTGAGGTTCACGATGATCTGGGGGCCGGGTCGGATGAATTTCCGGGTAAGACGCGGGACGGTGTCTTCGAAGCACACGGCGGGGATGAGACCGACCGTCTCACCCTTCAGATCAACAGGAAGCGGCTCCAGGGACTGGCCGGACTGAAAGGAGCCGTAATATTTCTGGCCGGACTGCTGCTCGTATATCCTCTGTAAAAAAGGGAAGGTGGTGATCAATGGGATGGTTTCACCAAAAATGACAAGATGATGTTTCTGAAAGGTCTGCTGCTCGCCATCAGGTGTCTCGATGACGATGGAGTTGTAGATTTTTCCGTTCTCTTTTGGAAAAAGGCCCTCCTCGCGGATCTCACCCTCCAGTTCCACCGCGCCATAGATGAGGTCGAAATCCCCGCCGCCCTCGCGGACGCGGGAGATGGTATCGGAGTTTTCCCGCCATGCTCCCCATTCGCCGCCGGTCGTGCGGACGATGCGCCCGTTGAGGGCGGTTTCCGGCCAGACCACCCAATCGGGGCTGCTAAGTTCGATGCTTCCCTCCCCGTTTTTTTCGATCGCGGACTGGAGTTTCTTTTCATCGGCGTCGGCGAGGCTTCTGAGTCCTTTGAGAGTTTCCTCCTCATAGGCCATGTGGATCCGCTCCATCTCCCAGAGAACGGTCGCGCCATCATGGGGGATGTTGATCTGGACGAGAAGCGCCTTGAGCGGGATCGATTCCTTTCCGCTCTCCCCGGCGATGCGGAGGATGCCGTATGCGAGGAGCAATCCGACCATCAGTGCGGTGACCGCGAAATCCCAACGCGGACGCTTCTTCCCATCCCGGCCGGTTTTCATCAGGCGGTGGCCGACCTGGACGAGGACACATTGGAAAAACACCAGCACGAGGGAGAGGCCGGCGACCCCGAGGATGTCCGCCGCCTGTGAGATGACCAGGGTGTCGTGGAAGGCCACCCCGAGTCCGTTCCAACCGAAGCCGGTGAAAACCCAGCCGCGCATCAACTCGAGACCGGCCCAGACGGTCGCGTGGGTGAAGGCGTTCAGAAGGCTGCGGCTTGGTGTTTCGGAAACGGAGCCATTCCGGTCCCATGGGTTTCCCAAGGTGGCCGCGAAGGCACCGAAAGCTCCGAAGTAGAGCGCGAGGTAACCGGCGAGAACGATCGGGCCAAGCCAGGAAACGGTGGATAGCCATGAGACCTGGATGCCGAAGGCGATGGCTCCGGTAAGGTATCCGATGAGGAAACCCTTTTTCGCCCTGTGCCTTCCGCCGAGACTCCATAGGGCGATGAGCAGAGGAGCGACGCAGACCCACGCTAGCGTCGCGAAACTGAAGGGCGGCACGAGCGTGGCAACCATCAGGCCGGAGGCGATGATGGCAAGCAGACGGAGGATGGTAGCGCGCATGCTGGGTGGGAATTTCAGCGGAAGATTTTCGGAAACCTTTTCCTGGGAAGGAGCCTGGCCAAGTCACTGGGATTTGTCATGCCATTATGATGTGCGGAAAACCTCATACATTGCGGAGCAGTGCGAAAGCTGGCGATTTTTAGCATTGAAGCGTGAAATGACGGATGCTATCCCTGTCCCGCGAGTGATCACCTTGTCACTTCGCAGCCCCATTATGCCTCCAAGAAACAACAGAAGACGCCGTCCGGGCGGTCGCGGCCGCAAGAGAACTTTCGGCCGAAGAAACAAGCTGATCCGAACGATGAGGAGAAAGCCGTGGAGGTGGAAGGTGAGATCTCATCGGTTCTGGCAGGGACCATGTTCCGTGTGAAACTGGCGAGTGGCCATGAGGTCCTGGCGCACATTTCCGGCAAAATGCGCAAGAGGTTCATCCGGCTCGTTGTCGGCGACAGGGTGAAAATGGAGATGTCTCCATACGACCTGACGAAGGCGCGTATTGTCTTCCGGCTTGGTTGAGCCCTCCCCGGTCAGGCTGGGGTTTCCTGGCGTGAGCCTTTCCTGAACGCGAAGATCAGGAAGACCGCGGAGAACAGATACATGAACAGGGAGAGAAACTGTCCCTGGGTGAGGACTCCGTCGATCACCCATGCCGCGTCCGGCTCACGGAATTGCTCGGCGAAGATCCGGAAAGTCGCGTAAAGCCCGAAGAAAAGCCCGGTGAGCAGCCCGTGGGGAGCCCGGGGGTATTTCACCCGGACGATCCAGAGGATGGCGAAGAGAAGGGCGCCTTCAAGCAGAGCTTCGTAAAGTTGTGAGGGATGGCGGCTTTCGATGAAGGGTGAGATCGCATCGGTAACGGCATCGGATTCCCTGTTGCCCTCCACGAGTTTGTGGAAGTAGTAGAGCCTGTGTTCATCGAAAGACCCGCCTGTTGGCTGGTCGCCGAGACTTCTCAGGAAACCGTCGTCAGCCCTGACGGCGGCGGACATCGCCTCGTCGAAGCGGTCGTATTCCGGGAGTTTCGGATTGCTGAAGGCATCCGGGAATTTCACCGCCCACGCGACACCGCTGGCGACACGGCCGTAGAGTTCCCCGTTGATGAAATTCGCCAGCCTCCCGCAGAGAAGACCGATGGGGGCGACCACACAGAGTCCGTCCCCGAGACCCGTCCAAGAGACCTTGTATTTCCTGGCATAAAAAAAAGTGAAGATGACCAGGCCGAGAATGCCGCCATGGCTGGCCATGCCTCCCTCCCAGACCCGCAGGATGAGCAACGGGTCTTTCGCCAGCGAGTCCCAGCCGTCCCTCGGAAGCTGGTAGAAAAATATGTATCCCAGCCTCCCGCCGAGAAACACCCCGAAAAGCGCGCAGGCCGCGATGAAATCCGCGGTTTTCTCCGGGGGCAATACCCAGAGTTTCCGCTCGGCAAGGCGTTTCAGCAGAAGGTATCCGGAAAAGAAGCCAGCGAGGTAGGCCATCCCGTACCAGCGTAGCTTCAGATCACCGGTGAACTCGAAGATGACGGGATCAAGCTGATGGACGTAGGCGGCGAACACGGCGGGAGCTTGTATGGATGCCGGGAAACGTCCACCTTCAATATGGCACCGGTCCCATGCCCGCGGCATAGGGCTGACGCTCTTCCGGCAGTGTGAAAAGAGGATCGAGCCGGTCGAGGTATTCGGAGAGACCGTCAGTCCGGAGGTTGGGCTGGGTCTTTAGCCGCGCCTTTAGGCTCAGGTAGTCCTCGAAGGCTCCGCTGGTCTCGCGGGCGCGGGTGATCTCGAACCAGTCGAGGAAATCCCTGGCCCGTTCCGTCTTGGCGACCATCGTCTTCCGGGTCTCCGAGAGAGCTGTGAGAGAGGAATCAAGATCTCCCGTCTCCCCTTTCGCGAAATCCGTCAGCAGCATCTGGTACTCGAGGAGCAGGGGGCGATAGGAAGGGAAACTGCGATAACTGAGGCGTAGAAGATCGTCCTGCGCGAGCCTCACCGAATCAATTCTCTGCGTTTCCTCCAACTCGCCGACAGCTGCCCAGGAGGAAAGCGGCGTTTCCATGAGATTTCCTTCCGCATCCTTGTGTCGGATCCTCAGAGCGGCATCCAGCGCGTTTTCCGTGGCGACGATGCCAAGGGATTCCGTGAGTGGAGCGGTTCCCTTGTTTGCCAGTTGGAGCGCCCACCACTTCTCCATGCTTCCTTCCGAAAGGTTCAGCTCCGGGAAATGCTTGCGCAACAGCGCTGGCATCTCGCCCTGGAACTCGGGTAATTCCGAGAGAAACCCGCGAATCCCGGTCCTTCCCGTCCGGCTGCTCGAGAAGTGCCATGACCAGCGCTCCGGACGATACCCGGAAAGCGGCCTTGGAAACCGCGTCTATCGAGCCGAACTCCGCGTCCGTGACGGCGAAAAGATCCTCCAGCTTGAATAGCCCCCCGTGGCGGAATAACGCGTCGTAGAGCCGCCGGTCGGTCTGTTTGAGACGCCATGCGGAGGCCTCCCGCAGTCCCTCCACCAGCCACGGAGGCACGGAAAGCGGGATGTCGGATTTCGCCTTGTCCCTCTCCTTCAGTCCTCTCGCGTGGATCAGGGCGGAGGTCACCGCCCGCTTGAAAGTCTCCGGCTGCAGACCACGGCTGAGGTTGACGAAAATCTTCAGCTCGTAGCCTCTCTCGCTGAACCAGAGATCAAGCGCGGTAGTCCGCAGCGGCACATCGTCACCCTCTTTCCCGGAAAGTTCTATGCCTATTGGTATCTTCCATTCCTCCTTTTCCTCTGTCAGACGGAGCAACTCCTCCTTGGTCTCCTCCGCGAGATTCGCCGCCGTCCCGCGGGTTGCCGGATTGCCTCCGCCTATCCGTGAACTGCCGGGAATGGCTTACCACCTTCTCGTCATCGGAAATTTCGGCAGCAGATCCTCCAGAGGAACGGCTCTTGGGATGGGCTGGTTGTCCATGTCCTCACCCTCCGCCACCAGAAGCCAGGCGAGAGGAAGGAGGAGGTTGAGAAATCGTTTCATCGTGGTTGCGCCCGGATCGGAGCCGGAAGTCCGGGAACGTCAGAACGTCGGGTCGGCCCTGTCGTCCCGTCCGCGTCGGTTGCTCCGGATCAAGCTCGATCTTGTTGTCCTTGATCTTGATGCGAGACATGCGCTGGAAGCCGAGATCGATCTCCTTATCGAAAAGGGAGGCGATTTTCCCGAAATCCGGCATCACCATGATCAGGAAGCCCTGTGGCACGGTCAGTCTGCCGAAACGTCCTCCCCGGGTGGGGTGCGGCAGGGACTCGTGGAATCCTCCTCCATGTAGGTGGATGCGGGTGGAGATGCCGTCCGCGGACTCGACCTGGTCGATTTTCAGAAACATGGATGTTGTGAAGGGTTTTCCGGCGATGTCCCGCTCGATGATGATCTCCGCCACATCCTCGCGTAACCGCACGAGCACCCGCTTCATACTTACCCACTCCGCGAGTTCGCCGCCCTGCTTCAGCTCGAGTTCCCGCGCCAGCCACTGGTTGATCTCCTTTTCAGTGAGCATCACGGAATAATCCCCTTCGATGGATTTCGTCAGCACCGCCTCCATATCACGAGGAGGGCTGGCCGGAGCCGTCACCGACGGAGGATCGCCGGCCAGATCCGAGAGATCCTGCGGCTGGCTGATGAAAAATCCGGCCGCTCCCAACCCCACGATCACCAGGAATATGAGCAGGCCGAACAGTTTGCCGAGGCAGCCGCCCTTGGGTTTCTCTTCTTCGTCTTTCGCCATCGGGTGGGTTCTAGCAGTTTCTGGGATTGGTTGGAAAGCCCGGATTCATGAGTCACCGGAGGACTTCGGCCGCGGGTTTTGATTCCGCCTTCTTCTCGGGCTTCGCTTCCTTTTTCTCAGCCGGCTTGTCGGCCTTGGCGCCCTTCTCGTAGGAGGACGAGCGGTAGTCCGTCTGGTAGAAACCGGATCCCTTGAAAATGATCCCGCCTCCCGTCCCGAGCAGGCGCCTCACCTTCCCATCGCAGTCCGCCTCCGGGCAATCGGTGAGCTTGTCGTCCTTCATGCTTTGGAAAATCTCGAACCGTTTCCCGCATTTCAGGCATTCGTAATCGTAGTTTGGCATCGTCGTTGAATATGATTCCGGCACAGGGAAAACCCCTCCGTCAGGCGACAATAGAGAAACCTTTCAGATCTGGCAACGGGTCAATTTCCTCCTCGCGAGCCTCCTTGATATGATGCGCCACCGCCGAATCCTCCCGCAGATCCCGAAGAAATTCCGCCACTTCCCTCTTTTCCCCGGCGACGACAAGCTCCACCGTCCCGTCCGGCAGATTCCTCACGGTTCCGAGAACATCAAAGCCCCGCGCCAGATCCTTCGTCGTGTATCGGAATCCGACGCCCTGCACCCGCCCCTCGTAAATCACCCTTTTCGCTTCCATGGAGGGCGATGATTTCGCAGGAAACCGGGATTTTCAAACCCTGAATCGCCGCTATCCTCGTCCTCTCATGAGCGAAACCTTTTTCACCCGTATTCAGTCACCCGTAGGCGAGCTCACGCTCGTAGCTTCAGCCAAGGGTCTGCGCGGCATTTATATGGAGGATCACAGGAAGGCACCGCCGACTCCCGCCATCTGGAAAAACGACCCGTCACGTTTCGCCGAAGCCGTCGAACAGCTCGCCGAATATTTTTCCGGGAAACGCGGGTCTTTCGATCTCCCACTGGATTTGCAAGGCACCCCTTTTCAGCTCCGTGCATGGCATGCCCTGCTGGAAATCCCCTTCGGCGAGACCCGCACCTACGCCGAACAAGCCGCCCTCATAGACAATCCGAAAGCCGTCCGCGCAATCGGCCTCGCCAACGGCAGAAACCCGGTTTCCATCATCGTACCCTGCCACCGCGTGATCGGGAAAAACGGAACGCTGACCGGTTACGGCGGCGGGCTGGAGAGAAAGAGGTTTTTGCTGGAGTTGGAGAAAAACCATTTTGAAAACAATCAAACTCGTTTGCGGCAAGGAATCATTTGATCGAGCCGCGCCAGATTCAGTTCGCTGACCACCAAGCGAGGGGCCGCTCCCACGCCTTTGACTTTCGATGTTCCCGACGTTTGACTCCTCCCATGGAAGCCATCCGTTACTTCAACCGCCACACACGCGAAACCGAGACCGAGCAGGTTTATGGCGAGTCTTTTCTGAAATGGGTTTATGGGAATCCGCTCGGAAAAATCGCCCTCCATTCTCTCGTCAAACGCCATGGCTTCTCGAAATGGTATGGCGACCGCATGTCGAAACCCGAGTCCGCCGCACGCATCCAGCCCTTCATCGAACAATACGGACTCGATCCCGCGGACTTCGCGGACGAGCCGTCCTCTTTCAGATCGTTCAACGAGTTCTTCTACCGCAAGCTCAAGCCCTCGGCTCGCCCCATCGCCCCCGCCCCAGTCGTGTTTCCTGCGGATGGCCGCCACCTAGCTTTCCCCGACATATCCGCGATCGATTCCTTTTTCGTGAAAGGCCAGACCTTCGACCTCCCGGCACTCCTGGGGGACAGGGAACTCGCCGCGAGATACGCCACGGGATCGCTTGTTCTCTCCCGTCTCTGCCCTGTCGATTACCACCGTTTCCATTTCCCGGCAGCGGGAATTCCCTCCGAAACAAAAACAATCCCCGGCCCGCTGTTCTCCGTTTCCCCCATCGCGCTGGCGCGAAACCTCTCCTACCTCTGGCAGAACAAACGCACACTCTGCCGCCTGGAAACCGAAGAGTTTGGGACCATTCTCATACTCGAGATCGGAGCCACCTGTGTCGGCTCCATCCACCAGACCTACGTGCCCGGTGAGCGGGTAGAGAAAGCACAGGAGAAAGGCTTTTTCGCATTCGGCGGCTCTTCGACCATCACGATCTTCGAGCCGGGGAAAGTCACCCTTGCGGAAGACCTTTTGGAAAACTCGGCAAGACAGACCGAACTGTACGCACGGATTGGATCGTCCTTGGCGAGCTGACAGGTTGAGCCGCCGGATTTCGCTTGCTTGATCGGAAGACGCAACCGCCTTCCGATACAAAACCGTTCGACTCATCAATGCCGACAAGCACGGTCTCCCTGCCATCCTCGCATCCGAACAGGAAGACCTCCTGGAAGCTGCACGTTTGATGGACTCGCTCGAATGGGAGCGCGTCACTCCCGCCGCACGGGATGTCTCCGCCGCCATCAGGAAAATGTTCGGACGGGAGGGGGAATCGCATAGATACCCTCATTGGGCTTGCGAGTCCAATCCGGCTCTCACAAGGTCGAAGACTCACCTGCGAACACCGGCCTCCTCACTTTAATTTCCAATCGAACCCATCTAACAATTTTCACACTATCATGAGACTTGGAATCCTCGCTTTAACCCTGATCGTAAGCCAGTTCGCCAAAGCCGGGGAACGCCCGCTCCCATCCGACGGGAATATTGTCAATGTCCGGAAGGACTTCGGCGCGAAAGGCGACGGAAGAACCGATGATACCGAAGCGATCCTTGCCGCGATCCGTTCCGTGATAGCCAACCGCAAAGCCGGTACAATCCGAAGTTCATCTATTTCCCGAAAGGCACCTATCTTGTGACCGGATGCGTCGAGGCACGGATGGAAGACAAGAACGCCTGGAGCAGTGGCTGGCAGTCAGGCATGGTTCTTTACGGGGAGAGCCGTGAGCAAACTGTGATTAAACTCGCGGACAATGCCAAAGGCTTCGGCAAGGATGATAAGCAGGCCGTGATACGCACCGGCTCCGAAAACCCGCACAATCCGAACGGCCGTGGCAACCAGGCGTTCAAGCATTCCCTCATCAACCTCACCATCGACACCGGCAAAGGCAATCCCGGCGCGGTCGGTATCGACTACGCCGTCAGCAACCACGGCACCATTGAGTTCGTGACGATCCGTTCCGGTGACGGCTCGGGAAAATCAGGGCTCCAGCTCACCCGCGAACCCGGCCCAGGGTCTTGTCAAACATGTCGCCATCGAAGGCTTCGATGTCGGAATCGAGGCCGAAGGCTGGCTCTACTCGATGACCTTCGAACACATATTCCTTAAGAATCAGAATATTTGCGGTATCACCAATGCTGAACAGGTTCTCTCGTTCCGCAAGCTCGTCAGCGACAACAGGGTCCCGGTAATCCGGACAACGACAGACCGTGGTCTGATCAATCTGGTCGACTGCGAGTTCCGAGGGGGTTCTGCATCGGAAACGGCGATCCGGAACACCTCCAAACTCAATGTCGTCAACCTCGCTTCGGAAGGATACGGGAATGTCGTCACAAGCAGTGACGGAACGAAAACACCTGTCCAGGGCGGCCCTTCCGCGACCATCAGCCACTACTCCTCGCACAAACCTTACACCGTGTTTCCCGGCTCCAACGCAGCCCCCCTCCGGCTCCCCGTGGAGGAAACCCCCGATTACCATCCGGACGACCCGACTTTATGGGCGAACGCCACGAAATTCCCTTCCCTTCAGGCCGCCGTCGACTCCGGCGCGGAAGTCGTTTATCTCCCCAATGGTTCCTATCCGCTGGATGAGACCCTAGTCATCCGCGGAAACCTGCGTAAACTTATGGGCATGGAGGCCTCGGTCTCCCGCAGCAAGACCTTCAAAGGCTCTTCCCTGATTCGTTTCTCCGATGGAAAACATCCGGAAGTCATCATCGAGCACCTGAAGATGACCGGCAACCTGGAGCACGATTCCTCCCGCGCCCTTGCGATCCGCCACGGTTTCCTCACCACGGTCTCCAACACCGCAAATGCTTCCGGAAAGCTTTTCATCGAGGACATGATCATCAAGGCCAGCGAACTCACGAACCCCCTTCACATCTGGGCTCGCCAACTCAATGTGGAGGGCGGCGAACTTCCCGTCCTCTGGAGCAACAAGGGAGGCACCCACTGGATCCTCGGTTACAAGACGGAAAACGCGAAGCCCGCGCTGAAATCTACGGAAGGCAGCTCCACCGAACTTTTCGGAGGGATGTTCTACCTGCAGTCCGGAAACGCAAAAAAAGGGGTTCCCGGCATCATATTGGAGAACTCCGAAGCAAGCTTGAGCTTCGCACAAGGCTCCAACCGCTATCCGGTTCAGATCCGGGAGACACGGGGAGGGGATACGAAGGAACTTTTAGACGAAGACCTTCCAAGGCGTGGCGAGGCGGTCAACTGCGCCTTTTTCTCAAATCAGTAGCAGGATGGGGGCATCGGTTGTTGGATCGGCTCAGCGATCGCCACATGAGCCGGACTGGGAATACCAGTAAGGTTGTATTGCCATTGCGAATACAGAAGGCATTTTTTGGACGCCAGACCCGGCCAATGTTGGGTAAAACTCCTCCCCAGCCACTCCTCCCCGATGGCACCATCGTCGCCACCACCTACATCAGATACCGCCCCGGCCCCGAACAGCACTCCATCGTCACCACCCGCTTCACGCTTGATGAACTTGATTCGATGGGAGAGGTTGAGACCTCCCGCTGAAATATATCGTAACAATTCCGCGTATCACCACACCCCGAACCAGAAACAATGACCCGAATAATCCTCCTCTCGCTCGTTTTCGCACCAATCGCTTTTTCAAAACCCGTGATCCCGAAATGGCACTTTGTCCCACCGGCAGGGATCGGTGTTGCCAACGTCAAGGACTACGGAGCCAAGGGTGACGGGAAAACCGACGACACCGAGGCGATCCTCAAGGCGATATCCGACAATATCGACAAATCCCGCTACCGCTCCAATCCTTTCATCTGGTTCCCGGACGGCACGTATCTTGTTTCCGATTCCATCGAAGGCCGCGTCCTGGGGAAACCCGGCGAGCGCGACGCGGGGAAAACCTGGTCGGCGGGCTGGCTTTCCATGTGTATCCTGATCGGCGAGACCCGCGAGGGCGTGGTTATCAAACTCAAGGACTCCGCCCCCGGTTTCACCGATCCGGAGAAACCGAAATGGCTGATCGCGACCGGCTCCGAGCACGACAACCGGAACAACCAGTCAGGCGGTGGAAACCGTGCCTTCCGCCACAACATCCTCAACATGACGGTCGATGTGGGCAGCGGGAATCCGGGCGCCATAGCCATCGATTTCATCGCCAACAACCGGGGTTCCATCGACGGGGTGACAATACGCTCGGGGAAAGACTCCGGGAAAACGGCGATCAACCTCACCCGCTCCTGGCCCGCCGCGATGGTTCTTGACGTTTCCATCGAGGGCTTCGACCACGCGATGGAACTCGGCCACTACCAGTATGGGATGACATTCGAAAACATCACCATGCGCGGCCAGCGGGAGACCGCGATCGTGAACTACGCGAACGTAGTGACCATGCGGAACGTGGATTTCGAGGGGGACGTCCCGTTCTATATTTCCAAACACAACAAGAGCGTGATCGCGATCCTCGACAGCAGCCTCACCGCCACCGGGGACGTCCAGTCCGCCATCGTCACCCCCGGCCTTGTGAATCTCCGCCGCACCACTTTCACCGGCTACAAGACAATCGTGGACGATACCGATGAGAAGCGGAACAAGGATCTCGCCGCGAAGGAGGGAGAGCCGTCGAAAGTCTTCTCCTACGACCAGGGTTTCACTTTCAACACGGGCAACGGCCCGGCGGTGCCGCTCAACCTCCCCATCGAGGAAATCCCCACCATCCGCCCTCCGGAAGGCGCCGAATGGGTGAACGCAGGTGAAACCGGCGAAAGCCTCCAGGCGGCCATCGATTCGGGCGCGGAATACATTTTCCTGAAACCCGTCACCACCGTGAAGTTTTCCGAACCTGTCATCCTCCGCAACAAGGTGAAACTCATCATGGGGATGCACGGCTGCATCGACGGCCCGGGCGACCCGAAGGAAACTCCCTACAACGATCTCGAACCAGCCTTCATCATGGGCGACACAGGTGCGGAAACCGTCTGCCTGGAACACCTTTTCATTGGTGGACGGGTTGAAAACCCTTCCAACCGCACCCTCGTTCTCCGCCATGCCGATGTGGAGCAACACGGCCTCCTCGCGACGGGCAGCGGGAAATCCCACGTCATCGATGTGATCGGCCGCAACTACCGCATCGGCCCCAAGCACACATTCTGGGGTCGTCAGGTGAACTCCGAGTTCGGCTCCGACCCGCTGTTCACCAACGCGGGCACCTCGTGGATCCTCGGTTTCAAAATGGAATCCAACACGGCGGGCGGCAAAGAGAACTCACTGGGCACGCCGTCCCTGCTCAACACCGGAGGGAAACTGGAAGTCATCGGCGGCTTCCTCTACACCCTCGGGTCGAAACGCGAACAGGCGCCGAAAGTTCCCGCCTTCACCAACGAAAAGGGCAAGATCGCCATCTCCTACCGGGTGAACGGCAGACCTGAGACCTACTATCCCATCGTCCTCCGCCAGGGGACGCTCGGACGGGGAAATGACATCATGGCGAAGGAGATCAAAGACCCGGGAGCCGCACTCCTCACCGACGAACGGTAGAGGTAGGAGCGGCACCTCAGGATGCCGTCCCCGCATTATCAATTTCCCTCACACGAAAGCCGGCACCTGTCAAAAGCGCGGGAATGTTGCGAACCGTGACCCTGTCCTTCTCCTTTTCCACCTCCGGGAGATCGTCGTAGGGAACCAGCAGAGGGTGATGGAGTTTCTCATTGTCCCTTACCTCGGCGAACGTCCAACCGGCGCGGGCTTTTTCCGCCATCCAGCGGTCATGCTCCACACTCGCGAGAGGTTCAAGCAACTCCGGATCGATGCTCATTGCGGACGGGACGATTCCACCCGAGCTGGTGATCTCATAGCCGAGCGCCTGGAGCTTGCCGGGGATGTCCTCGGCCTGGGCGAGGTTCGCCGACTGCAGACCGGGCGGCAGATCTTCCCAGGGGACAAGGGCGGAATTGGTCTCCGGAGTATCGCCATATCCCCTCGCTTTCCTGCAGTAGTCCTCATGGATGGCGCGGGCCAGGGGCAGGAGGTCGGCGGTCTGGTCGCGGACGATACGGTAAAGGCGGTGGCTTCCCGGATAGTTTTTCACCAGCCTGGTAGTGGTCGCGTATTCCATGGAAAAACCGCGACCCGGAAAAATCGCCGCGAGCGCGGCGAATTCCTCGCTGGCCAGGATCTCACCCGGTTTCGCGGTGGGCTCTATCCTTGCGGCACGGTTGACATGCGCGCCGCTGAAGCCGAGGCGGCGGACGATGGGATCATGATGGAGAAACACCGGCCCGGCATGGAGCCCCGTCCGGATCTGCAACGGGCCAAGACCGGCCGCCTCCCACTCCTCGCGGCTGTTCTCAACAGTCTCGTTTAGTTCGAGGGCGAAGCGACCGGCGTCGTGGACGAAATCGAACACCGCGTAAACCGCGTCGCCCCAGGTGTTGACGCTGTGGGGAGCGTGGAAACTCGTGCCCACGACCCCGGACACCTTTTTGAGAAATTTCTCGATGAACACCGGAATCGCTGTCTCCGGAAGGGTGCTGAACCCCACGACATCGGTGAAAAGCATGCTCTTCACTGACTGCCGCAGGATAGGTGTCTGAGCCCTCCGGGAAGACTCCGGTTCGAGTTGTGGAGCCGTCGTCCTGACCTCCACCGGAGGCGGAACGAGCACTTTCGCTTCAGTCTCCAATTGCTCTCTCCAGAACTTGCAAAAGGCGGCGGTGCCTCCCGGATGCCCGGGGGATCCGTCCCATACGGCAAGCGGGAGTATGTCCAGATGCGTTTCCGCGGCGATCTGTTTCGCGACACCCGCGCTCACCTCCAGAAGATACTGCCAGGCGACAGGAGACTCCGGTTCGATGAGTTCGCCTATCTCCCGAACACTCCCGCCGCTGGCCATCGCGTTGTCGAAAAGTTTCTCCCACGCTTCACCATCCCGGCCGCCGCAGAAAGGCGTGACACTGGTTTCCCTGAACGAAGCCCGCGACCAGGGAAGGATGATGTGCGAACTGCCGCCACGCGAGTGCAGACAATCGAGGAACAGAAGATCCGCACCCGCCGCCGCGCTCGCGACACCGATGCTCGCGCCAAGCCGGGCAAGCTCTTCATCAATCATCGCACGGCAGCTCATATCCACCTTCGGGGGAAGATGGCCGGCGAAGACCACAAGTCTCAAAGGCGGAAACGCGTCGTCAAAACTGTCCGCCGGCCACCCGTTCGCCCGGGCTATATGGCGGGCGATGTAGCGTGCTCTGGCCAGATTCTCCACCGATGCTCCGGGATGCGTCGCGAGATCGGAATAGGCCGCGTAAGCTGTCGCCGTTTCACCCTTGACCGCCGAAGCGACAGCCCGTGCGTGAGCCGGGTCGAATTCCTCCGAGCGAAACGACGCTACAAGAAGACGTTCCGCGCCGGATCGGGCAGCCTGGCGAAGTTCCTCGGAGCGACCCGCGGCAAGAAACCGTGTCGCGACGCAGCGGAGGGATGCGGCGAAATTCGTCTCTTCTTTCGATTCGGCCTCCTGGAAAATGGAGAGGGCGCGGTCAAGGCGTTGATAGCGGGCGCTTGCGTCCGGCGTCCCGAGAGCCTTCTCCAGCAAGAGGTCACCAGTCCGCAGGGAATGGACGTCAGGAGAAGATGGAAGTGCGGTCTTCAGGAGGGATATCTCTGTTATAGGTCAGCGGGACTGCGCGATTTTCTCGCGGCGTTTCTCACGGAAACCTCTCAGGATCGTGACCATGGTTCCAAAGGTTTTCCGTATGACAAACGCAGCGATCACCAGAAGAATGATGAAAAAGAAAAATCCCACGACCGGGGCGAACGCGGTGAGCGTCAGCCCTCCAAGCACCAGCCCGTCCTCGGCCACACTGGCCACACTGTTCGAGACAGGCTCCGGTGACATGTTCACCAACAGCCGCGTTCCGGCCTTGGCTCCATGCATGGTCAGGGACGCGCCTCCGGAGAGCAGACCTCCGATGGCAAGTAGCGCGGGATCGATTTCACCAAGCGCCGCCATGCCAAGCAAGATTCCGCCGGCCGGACGTAAGAGCGTGTGCACCGCGTCCCATCCGCTGTCCAACCAGGGTATCTTGTCCGCGAAAAACTCGATCACCATGAGCACCCCGGCGACCGCGAGAACCCACTCATTTCCCAAAACCGCGAGTCCCTCGTGCGCGGACGCCAGCTCGATCCAGTTGTAGCGGATCGCCAGGCCCGCGACGAAGGCGGTAAGGTAGAGGTTGATCCCGGCCAGCGAAGCGAGACCGAGTGCCGCTCCGAGGTGTTCAAAGACTTCCACGCCGGAAAATATCCATAATCGACACGGACAGGCGATGAAAATCCACCGCTGTCAGCCGAAACAGCGACGGCACCGCCTTTCGAGCGGTGCCGTGCTTTCAGAAGGAATGTTCCTTATCAGATTCTTCAGTCGTCCTCGTTAGCTTCGTCCTTAGGCATTTCGACGTCGATGGTTGGGACTTCCATCTCGACCTTTTTCTTCTCAACATTAACGTCCGGGCCGTCCACATCGTATTCGGGAAGTTTGGCTTCACCTTCGACTTTTACTTCCGGCATTTCGCCATCCTCTACTTTGTCGACGTCGCAGGCGGTCAGGGCCGCGGCTGCGAATAGGACAGGAATCGAGAGGAGAGCATGTTTCGTATTATTTTTCATGGTTCCCTTGATTAGCTGCATACAGGCCAAACTGCGGTGCGACGGAATGATCAGCGCGACCCTTTGATTTACGTTGATTATCGGGCGGCTCACTCAATGACTCTCAACTTTCAAACAGTCAATTTTCGCAATTTGCAACAAAATCAGTTCGATTTTGCATGATGCTAGCACCCACCCTGCGAAAAAATGTCGTCATGCGACATCGGTCGACTCTGATTCGCTTTCAGTCGTGGACACCTCCTCGTCCAGCTTTCGGAAATGGATCTGCCCTACGCGGCGTCCGTCCGTGCTGGTAACTTTTGCCTCGTATCCGAGAATTTCGATGTATTCGCCCACCTCCGGGAAACGCTCGAGCTGCTGGGTCACATATCCGCCGACAGTGGTCACCTCGCCGCTCTCCAGGGAAAGCTCCTCCACATGCCCTTCGAGATCGTTGAGAGTCATCGAACCCTCGACGACGAATTCCTCCTCGTTCACCCGGGTGAAAGCGGAGTGCTCGTTGTCGAACTCGTCCTGGATGTCGCCGACCAGTTCCTCCATCACGTTATCGAGGAAAACCAGTCCCACCGGAGTCCCGAACTCGTCGACGGCCATGGCGAGGTGGGCGTGCTCCTTGAGGAAAAATTTGAGCAGTGTATCAAGCGGCATGGTGTCGGGCACCATTTTCAGATCGCGCTTGATGCGCATCAGATCCGCGTCGGGATCGTTCATGAGTTTGAACAGATCCTTGATGTGAATCAGGCCGATGGACTGGTCGAGGTGCCCTTTCACGAGCGGGAAGCGGGTGTGCTTGCTGCGGAGCGCGACGGCCAGGGTTTTTTCGAACGGCTGATCCGCATCGAGTACCACGACCTCGTTGCGCGGGGTCATCACATCGCGCACCCAGAGCTCGTTCAGTTCCAGGGCGTTGATCAGGATCTCCCGCTCGGTATCGGTCACCTCCTTGAATTTCCCGGAATGTGTCACCAGGATCGCCAGTTCCTCCGCGGAGTGGACGTGCTCGCCCTCGCTGATGGGATCGATGCGGATGATGTTCTTCAGAAGCCAGTTCGCGGTTCCCTGGAAAAAGCGGATGACGAGGTAGAAGGTCTTGTAGAACAGATGCAGCGGGCCGACGAGGAGCATCGTTGTTCCAAGCGAGCGCCGGATCGCGATGGATTTGGGAAGCAGCTCGCCAATGACCACGTGAAGGAATGTGAACGAAGCGATGGCCAGTATGAACGAGATCACCGAGACCGGGCTGAACACCAGCCTGAAAAACGTAACGCTCTCGGGCATCCCCAGCATGAAGAGCAGCGGCGAGATCATCGCCTCGACAAACGGTTCCCCGAGAAATCCCAGGGCAAGGGAAGCGATGGTGATCCCGAGCTGGTTGGCGGAGAGATATCCGTCGAGGTTTTTCACCACATGGATCGCACGTTCCGTGTCCGCTCCGGTTTCCTTTCCATGGCTTTCGAGCTGGCTGGGGCGCACCTTGACGATGGCGAATTCCGAAGCCACGAAAAACGCGTTCAGGAGCAGGAAGAAGACGATGCCCGCGATGTAGAGGAGAGCCTGTCCCGCGGAGGGGAATTCATGGCTGACCGTCGCGATCACATCGAGCGGGAAAGCCCCGCAGGAAATGTCAAAGCTTCTCATACACTCCCTGGTCGCGTTTTTCCAAGACCGTGAAGCCGGCCTTCTTCGCATCGGAAATCGACAGCGGCTTCGAGACTCTCGGGGTATTCACCCGCGACACCACCTTTTTCACAGGGTGCTTGCAGATGAGGCATTTCTCCAATGCCTGGCGCTCCGCCGGTCTACGTAGCTCGAATCCGCGCCTGCAGATTCTACACGATCGCTCCGGATCGTCAGCGGCTTCGGACTCGTATTCGTAAATTGGCATTTTGTGAACGCGGCGATGTGTGATTGCCATCCCGCGTCATGAGCTGGTCGAAAAACCGGCTCCGAACCGGTTCTACCAGCTCGATTTCGTCACTCCGGGGAGAAGACCCGCGGAAGCGTATTCACGGAACGTGATACGGGAAAGACGGAAGCGGCGGAGGAACGCGCGGCGGCGTCCGGTAATCTCGCAACGGTTCACCACGCGGGTCGGACTCGCGTCACGTGGCAGCATCGAGAGACCCACGTAATCCTTCTCAGCCTTCAGCTTGTGACGGAGGTCTGCGAATTTGTCAACGGTCTTTGCTTTGCGCTTGTTGCGCGCGATCCAACTTTTCTTAGCCATAATTAGGGGCGCGGTTAATATCCCACCCACAAGGTAATGCAAGTCTTAAGTTCTCCTTTTTTGGAGAAATTCGCATCCACCAGTCAAACGGGATTTTACAGCCCTTTTACGGAAAACACTGATGCAAGAGCTTATGAATGACTCCCCATAAGAATGCCAGCCCACATACCGGCCATGATTCTCAGTCCGCCCGGGGTCAACTCCATCCCCTCTGCGTGACCGGCGAACACGCCCTTGCCGCACGTCGGACGAACTGCTTTCCTCCACATCACGAAATGATCACCTCACCGACTATCCTCGTCATCGAGGACGACCCCGCCGTCCGAACAGGCATCGTCGATACCCTCGAATACGGCGGTTATAGGACGTTGGAGGCCTCGAACGGGCATGAGGGCATGAAAATGGCTCTCCAATCGAACTACCGTCTGCTTCTTCTCGATATCGTCATGCCCGGGCCGTCGGGGTTCGAGATCCTGGCGGCTTTGAAAAAAGCGCGGCCCGGTCAGGCGGTGATCATGCTTTCGGCGAGGGGAGAGGAGCGGGACAGGGTGAAAGGCCTGGTAGGCGGCGCGGATGATTACATCGTGAAGCCGTTCAGCATGAAGGAGCTTCTGGCCAGGGTGGATGCCGTCCTCCGCCGCTCCCACGAGCGCCCCTCGCCCTCCGCCAGCCATGAGATCCATGGCGCGACAATCGACCTCAACGAAAGCCGCGTCAGTTTTCCCGACGGAAGCACCGCTGATCTGAGCGAGAAGGAATCCTCCCTGCTTCGATACCTCATAGATGCCGGCGGGCGTACGGTCACGCGTGCGGAAATCCTACGCCAGGTCTGGAATCTCGATCCCGAGCGTATCGAGACGCGAACCATAGACATGCACATGGCGCACCTCCGCGCGAAGGTCGGGGAGAAGGTCGCTGCCTGCGTCGTGACCGAGCGGGGAAAAGGCTACCGCTTCGTCCAACCAAGCGAGGACACATGAAAAACCGCAACTGCTGGATCTGGATCTCGTTCGCGTGCTGCGCCTGCCTTGTCGTGGCCGCGATGGTCTGGCTGACGCGGGGTGTCATTTTCACGGAGCGTGACCGGGCTTTGGCGGAAATTCGCGCCGAGCTTCAGGAGCGCGTCAGGTTATCACTCTGGCAGATGGATTCGCTGGGCGCTTCCATCCTGGTCGAGGAAAACGGAATACCGACGGATCTGTTTCTTTCCGAACCTGAAACGACCCTTCCGGCCAGAGCCCGTTTCGAGACTTCAGACGGCGTTGCGACAAGAGGCACCGGGAGCGATGAGGCTCTCGGGATTTGCGCGGTCGCAACGCCGGAATTGGTTTCCGGAAATATCGCCTCCCGCCCGACCAGACCGATCCCGGAGCCGGAGCGGAAGACGGTTCTGCCCGTGGAAAAGATCAGGGGAGGGGAGGAAGCGCAGGCCGCCGCGAACACCGCGGAAAAAGCGAACCGGATCCGGTTTCTCGACGAGGCACTTTCCAAGCAGAATACCACCTATCGGGCGGAAAATGGGGTCGGGAGAACGAAGGACAACCGGATCGCGTCCCCAGGCGGCAGCGGAAGCCCCATCCCCACCACCGATTTCAAACCTGTCTTCCGCGACGGGCATCTGTTCCTGGTTCGCAGTGGCGTGACCGTCCGGACTTTTACCCAGGGTTCTCTGGTGGACGAGTCGGCTTTGAAGGAGCTGCTCCTCGCGGACTCCAGAAAACGCCTCCCCGACGCCACTCTGGAACGTGAGGAAAGAGGGCGGGGCGATTCTTTCGTGCTGGCTTCTTTCCCGTTCAAGCTCTTGCCGGGCGGCATTGGCGCAACCCCGGAATCCATCCCCCGCGCCATACACGCGTCCCTGCTGGCGGGCTGGATCGCCGCACTGGTGGCGTTGCTCGCGGCGTTTTTCCTCATCCTGAACATCATGCGCCTTAGCGAACGGCGGGCATCGTTCGTTTCGGCGGTCACCCACGAGCTGCGCACGCCTCTGACCACCTTCCGCCTTTATTCCGACATGCTCAGCTCGGGTGCCGTCCGCGAGGAGAAGCGCCCCACATACCTGAGCGTCCTTTCCAGGGAGGCCGACAGGTTGTCCCACCTTGTCGAGAACGTCCTGGCGTTCTCAAAGATCGAAAGGGGCAGCGCACGCAGCGCGGTGACTGAAGCGGAACTGAATGAAACGCTGGAATCCATGCGAGAGCGTTTCGAGACGCGGCTCGCCGCGGCGGGGTTAGGGCTTGATTTCCAGAAGGCCGATCCCGTCACAGTCACCCTGGACACCTCGGCGCTGGAGCACATCCTTTTCAATCTGATCGACAACGCTGCGAAATACGCCGCCGCTTCCAAGCCACCTATCGTTTCCCTGGATATAGCCGTCGGCGCGGATGAGGTCGTGATTCGCGTTTCCGACCAAGGCCCCGGCATCTCCGAAAGCGAGTGCGGCCGCGTGTTCCGCCCGTTTCACAAATCCGCGGAAAAAGCCGCCGAAACAAAACCCGGCGTCGGTCTCGGCCTCGCCCTTTCGAGGCGCCTCGCGCGATCCATGGACGGCACCCTGACCTGCCGTTCGCGCGCCGATGGCCGGCCTGGCGCGGTCTTCGTTCTCTCCCTCCCGCGACGTTAGCTTTGCCTTGTAACTCCGACGTTTCCGGATATCGTCGCGGTGTGAAAGTCGGAAATTCACAGACGGCCACACGTAACGGCGTGACCCCCGTCAGCAGCGAGTCATTTTACAAGGCGCATACAGAACTCCTCGAGATGGTCGCAGAGGAGGAGCCTCTGTCCCGTATCTTCGAGCGCGCCACCATGTTGATTGAAGAAGTCTCCCCGGTGGAGACCTGGTGCACCCTGAAGCTCGTCGAGCGGCCGGAAAAGTCCCTCTGTCTTGTCGCCGCACCGAGCCTCCCGGCTCCTTTTATCGAGGAGCTGGAGAACATAAAGGTAGCCGCTGGGGAAGGCACCTGCGGACAGGCTGTGGTGCGGCGCGAATCCGTGGTCTCGGAGGACGTCGCGACGGATCCGGAAAATGTGGCCTATCACGGAATCGCACGGGATTACGGGGTGAAATCCTGCTGGAGCGTCCCCGTCCTCGACAAGTCGGGCGAGTCGCTCGGCGTCTTCACTTCGTTCTATCGTATCCGCCACCGGCCGGCCGGTGCCTGGCTGAGGAAGATCGAGTCGATGTGCCAGCTCGTCCGGATCGCGATCGAAAGGCAGGAGGCTTCCAAGGCACTCGTCAGCAGCAACGAGAAATTCAAATCCGCCGCGGCCGCTACCAACGACGCCGTGTGGGACTGGGACATAGTCAAGGGCACGCTCTGGTGGAACGAGGGTTTCTCGAAACTGTTCGGATTCGAGGGGAAAGGCCTGCGCCGACCCTCGACGGGTGGCTGGACCGGGTGCACCCGGATGACAGGGAACGCGCCGGATCCAGCTTGCAAGCCGCGAGCAAAGGCACCGAGAGACGCTGGGCCTGCGAATACCGTTTCGAGTGCGCCGACGGTTCCCACGCCTATGTCCTCGATCAGGCGGAGGTCATTTTCAATGCCAGGGGAAAAGCCGTCCGCATGATAGGCGGAATGTCCGACGTGACATCCCGCCGCGAGGCCGAGCAAGAACTCAAAACCCTGAACCGCGCTCTGGAGATGCTAGGATCCTGCAACCGCAAGCTTATCCGCGCGACAGACGAGCTGCAGCTCCTCGAGGACATCTGCACGATCGCCACGGAGGTCGGCGGCTACCGGATGGCCTGGGTGGGCTTCGCGGGAGCGGGCGAGGACAAGCCCATCATTCCGGTAGCAATGAAAGGTGACGACAGCGGTTACACGGACGCCCTGAACCTGAGCTATTCCGAGTCCGCCCTTTCCGGAAACGGTCCGGGCGGCAGGACGATTCGCTCCGGCAAGCCAGTGATCTGCGGGGACATCCTTGAGGAAGATCACGGCTTCCTGTGGAAGGAGGAAGCGCTGCGGCGCGGATTCCGCAGCCTTCTCTGCCTGCCATTGAAAAACGGCGAGGACTGTTTCGGATTCATCTCGCTCCTTTCTGAAAACGTGAACGCGATAGGCTCGGACGAGGCCGATCTTCTCCGCGAACTGGCAGACAATGTCGCATTCGGAATCTCCGCTCTGAGATCCGGCAACAGGCGCAAGGCGATGCAGGACGCCATCGTGAAAGTAGCCCAGGCGGTCTCCCACAGCACGGGCAGCCAGTTCTACCAGCTTCTCGCGAGAAACATGGTGGATGCGCTCGGGGCTTCCGCCGGTATCATAGGCAGGATCGATCCCGCCACGGACTCGGTGACCACGCTGGCCTACGTTCTTGACGGCAGCCTCCAGGAAAACCTCACCTATCCGCTGAAAGGCACGCCGTGCGAGAAGGTGAACACCAAGGACGTCTGCCTTTTCCAGGGAAATCTCCAGGGTCATTTTCCCGACGACCATCATCTGGTGGAACTTGGAATCGAAAGCTACGCCGGCATCGCTTTGCATGACGCGGAAGGCAACACGGTCGGCATACTCTCCGTGCTTTTCAGATCGCCCCTGGAAGATCCCGCCCTGGTGAGATCCATTCTCCGCATTTTCGCCGAACGCGCCGCATCCGAGATGGCCAGACAGGAGGCCGACGCCAGGATCTTCGACCAGGCCTCCCTCCTGGACAAGGCGCGCGACGCCATCCTCACCTTCGGACTCGACCACCACATCACCTACTGGAACAAGAGCGCGGGGCGTCTGTATGGATTCGCCGGGGGACTTGACGGGAAATCCGCGTTCGATCTCCTCGATGGGCACACAGCCGGATACGAGCAGGCTTTCTCGAACGTTATGGAGAGCGGAGAATGGATGGGAGAGCTCCACCAGATCGACAGCTCCGGGAAAAACCTCGTGGTGGAAAGCCGGTGGAACCTCGTGCGGGACGGGGCGGGGGATCCGGTCTCCATCCTCACGATCAACACCGACATCACCGAACTCAAGAACCTTGAGCGCCAGTTTCTCCGCGCCCAGAGGCTGGAGTCGATAGGCACCCTCGCGGGCGGTCTCGCGCATGACCTGAACAATGTCCTCGCGCCGATCACCATGTCCATCGAGCTGTTGCGCAAGAGCGTCAGCGATGAGAGGGGTCTTGAAATCCTGGATACCATCGACGGCAGCTCCCGCCGTGGAGCCGACATGATCTCCCAGATCCTTTCCTTCACGCGAGGCGCGGAAGGACGCCGCGTCCCCGTTTCCGGAAGGGAGATCGTGGACAGTCTCTCCGGCATCATACGGGACACCTTCCCGAAGAGCGTCCGCATCGAGACGACGGTCGCGCCGGATCTCTGGCAGGTCCTGGGCGACTCCACCCAGATCAACCAGATCCTGCTCAACCTCTGCGTGAACGCCCGCGACGCGATGCCGGAAGGCGGTGCTCTCTTCGTTTCCGCCACCAATGAGAACGTCGGCGGGCGGTACGCCGCAGCCAACCTGGACGCGAACACCGGTCCGCACGTCCGCATCGAGGTGGAGGATACCGGCAGCGGGATACACCCTGACATCATCGACAGGATCTACGATCCCTTCTTCACGACCAAGGATGTGGGCAAGGGCACCGGACTCGGCCTCTCCACCACTCTCGCCATCGTGAAAAGTCACGGTGGCTTCATCCGATCGTATAGCGAGCCGGGAAAAGGCACCCGTATCAGCGTCCACCTGCCCGCCGTTCCCGCCTCCTCGCCGGATTCAAGGACCTCGGCGGAATCCCCCCTCCCCGAGGGCAACGGGGAGACAATCCTCGTCATTGATGACGAACCCGCCATCGTCGATATGACACGGCGCATCCTCCGGGATTTCAATTATCGCCCTCTCGTTGCCGACTCCGGAATCCGGGCGATCGAGATTTTTCGCGAACGGCACCAGGATGTCTCCGCGGTCGTCACCGACATGATGATGCCGGAAATGACAGGCTCCGATACAATACAGGCGTTGGTTGGCATCGATCCCTCCGTGAAAATCATAGCGGTCAGTGGCATCCGGGCGAACGGCGCAATCGCGAGTTCCTTGGGCGGTGCCGTCCGCAGCTTCCTTCAGAAACCCTTCACCGCCGAGACCTTGCTAAGAGCTCTCGACAGCGTCCTGCATGAGCCGGATTTCTCAAAAAAATGACCTAATCCCTTGTAACCTCAATGCCTTTCGCATAAACTGCGATAGCGATTTCCATACGTCAGACACATTCACCCCCCGTGAGCTCCACCCGACCAAACCTGCTAATCGTCGATGACGACGATACCATACAGCGCCTTCTCGCGATCGCGGCCAAAGACCACGGCTGGCACCCTCTCGGAGCCAGCTCTGGAAAAGAGGCCGTGGATATCATCGATGACGCGATAGAGGCCGTCATCATGGATGTGGGTCTTCCCGGCATGGACGGGATTGAGACCATTGGAAAGCTTCACGAGCGTTTCCCCGACGTCCCCGTCATCATGCTCACCGGCACCAACGACGCCGCGACCGCCGTCCAGGCTCTTAAAGCCGGCGCGAGCGACTACCTCACGAAACCCTTCGAGCTTCAGCGCCTGTTCGATCTGCTGCGAACCACGCTGAAGCCTCTCAGGTCGAAGACCACGAAAACCTCCCTACCGGTAAAAGTCCCGAAGCCATCCCTGGAAACCTCCAGCCCCAGGATGAAACAACTCTTCCGACAGGTTGAGAAAGCCGCCACCCTCGATAGCACCATCCTCCTCACGGGCGAGAGCGGCACGGGAAAAACGTTCATTGCCCGCCAGATCCATCTCCTCAGCACGCGCTCGCAGGAGGATTTCATCACAGTGAGCTGCCCCGCTCTTCCACGCGAGCTTCTGGAAACGGAACTCTTCGGCCATGAGAAGGGGGCGTTCACAGGCGCCAGCGCCACCCGGGCCGGGCGTTTCGAGCAAGCCTCCCAGGGGACGATCTTCCTGGATGAAATCGGCGACCTGCCTCCCGAACTCCAGCCCAAACTTCTGACCGTCCTGCAGGATCGTGAGTTCTTCCGTGTCGGCGGGAACAAACTTCTCAAGACCGATGCCCGCGTCATCGCCGCGACCAACGTTGACCTGCATGCCCGGGTGGCGGCGGGAACCTTCCGCGAGGATCTTTTCTACCGGCTGAACATCATCGAACTCGTCGTCCCTCCGCTCCGCGAACGCAAGGAGGACATCCCCGCGATCATCAGGAAAATCCTCGCCCGCATCGCCGCCAACCGCAACACGGAGACCTGGACTCTCACCGAGACAGCTGCGGCCGCCCTGCGGAAATTCAACTGGCCCGGAAACGTCCGCCAGCTTGAGAACGTCCTTGAACGTGCCACCGCCTTTTCCGACAGCCCCGTCATCGCCGCGGAGGATATCATCGGCGTCCTGGAGTCACCCGCGCCTACCTCCCGCGCGAAACAAATCCTTTCCGAACCAGGGCTCACTCTTCATGAGATCGAGCGTGAAGCCTTTATCCAGACCTATATCCGGACTGGTAAAAACAAAGCCAAGACCGCGCGTGAGCTCGGGATTTCCGAGCGTTCCGTCTACAATCTCATGGGTAGGCATGGGTTGAAATAAATAGCCCACCAGTGGTGTGGCAGTTTGCAGCACTTGCATCTAAAATACTGCATAATTTTCATGGTCTCGGCATGGCGAAACTTCCTTGAATCTCAAGCATCGACCGTAATCCGTTGATGTATAAGGAATCACGCATTATTTCCGACTGCTGGCACGATAGGTGCATTCTGTTAAGTCATTCTCTGGGGGGAGAATATGGAGCTTCGGCTCCGCTATCCGAAATACCACCCCTCGGAAGCCCTGATCCTTCGGGATCCCGCTTCCGGGGGGCTGGTTATGGAAAGCGCCCCTGATTTGGCAAGTTCGTCAATCACAGCGAGGTGGTCACGGCCTGACTCATTCGCATCCTCTCCCCGATCACGTTTTTTCTCCCATGCTGGCGTCATCAGTGTTAGCAGATCGGCCATGAGAAGTCTTTGGCTCCTGCTCGTCTCAACCTTCCCGGTTTTTTCGGAACCAGCGCAACCTGCCGATTCGCAGGAAGACGCCTATCCAGCCCTCGCCCGCTTCGTTGAAGTCCTGGAGACCGCGCGCGCCCGGCATCCTGATATTGGCAAAGTCGCTTACGAAAGGATGATCAATCATGCCCTTGACGGCATGCTTGCCAGCCTTGACCGCCACTCCTCCTTTATTCACCCGGAAATGGGGGATCATCTCTCCGGCGATGGCGAGTTCGATAACGAAGTGCGCTCTCTCGGCCTCAGCCTCGGTAAGGATTCCGACGGCTTTTTCATCTCCGCTGTCGAGAAACACGGCCCCGCCGCCAATGCCGGAATCATTCCCGCCACCCGCGTGCTCGCCTTGGACGGCCGCAGTCCCGATGCCACGGACTTCGGCGAAATTCTCGAGTCTCTCCGTCTCGCCCCTGGTGTGAAGACCCATCTCACCCTCCGCAACCCGGAACGGCCCGGCGAAACGGTGACAACCCTCACCCACCGCTTCGTCGAAGAGCGTTCCCTCATCATGTCCACCCTGTTGGAAGGGCATCCCACGACAGGTTACATCCGCCTTGCCAGCTTCGGCACCGACTGCGCCAGGGAAGTCGAATCCGCCCTCGATGATCTCGAGGACGAAGGCATGGCCTCGCTCATCCTGGATCTTCGCGAAAACGGTGGCGGCGATCTCCACCAGACCGTGAGGATCCTCGGCCTCTTCGTCCCGCCGGGAACTGCGGTCGTCTCCGTCCGCGAGCGTGACAAACCCGAGGAATTCCTGAAAACCCCCGACCGGCAACGCCGGAAACGCGAGTATCCCATCGCCGTCCTCATCGATAGGAATTCCGCCTCCGCCTCCGAGCTTACCGCTGGGGCGCTCCACGATCTGAAACGCGCCACCGTCATCGGCGAGCTGAGTTACGGAAAAGGCTCGGTTCAGAACATCATCCCCATGGGCGGCGGCACCGCCCTCCGCCTCACCATCGCCACCTACCACACCCCTTCGGGAAACACCCCCCACCACAAGGGCATCACCCCGGACATCCCCATCCCTTTCACCGAAGCCGACCGCACCAACTTCCGCAAAGCAGGCCACCCCGCGTCCCTCACGGAAGACGTACAAGAAAGCGTTGGCCACCTGGCAGGACCCCGCCATCGCCGCAGCAATAGCATCCTTCCAGAAGTAAGCCCGCCCGTCTCTCCCCTTCTCACTTCTCACTCGGCACTTCCACCATGCACCGCGAAGAAAACCTCCCCCTCGACCGCAAGCTCCGCCAGGAAATCCTCTTCGCCCGCGAGCGCGTCTACCACTTCGGCCAGCCCACGCCCTTGGAGAAACTCTCGCATCCCCGGCGGCCCGGAGATCTGGGTGAAACGCGAAGACCTCTCCGCCATCAAAGCCTACAAGTGGCGCGGTGCCGCCAACCGCATGGCCACCCTCACCCCGCTCGAAGCCGCACGCGGCGTCGTCACCGCCTCCGCCGGGAACCACGCCCAGGGAGTCGCCCTCGCCGCGAAAAAACTCGGCATCCGCGCCCGCATTTACATGCCGCGCTCCACCCCGCAGGTGAAACAGGATGCCGTCCTCACCCACGGCGCCGAGTATGTTTCCATCCACCTTTCCGGCGACAGCTACGACGAGGCCGTGAAAGCCGCCCGCGACGACGAAGCCCAGACGAAAGCCGTTTACATCCACGCCTACGACGACCTCCAGGTCATGGCCGGCCAAGGCACCCTCGCCGATGAAATCGTCCTCTCCGGCCACGGTCCCTTCGATGCCGCCTACCTCCAGATCGGCGGCGGCGGCATGGCCGCAGGCGTTTCCACCTGGCTGAAAACCTACTGGCCCGACATCGAAATCGTCGGCGTCGAGGGCGAAGGCCAGGCCTCCATGAAAGCCGCCATCGCCGCCGGGAAACCCGTCGCGCTCTCCAGCGTCGATCTCTTCTGCGATGGCACCGCCGTCAAGCAGGCCGGCACCCTCCCCTACGAAATCTGCAAAGACAGCCTCGACCGCACCACCACCGTCAGCAACGCCCAGGTCACCGCCGCCATCCGCAAGCTCTGGGAAGGCCTCCGCTGCATTTCCGAGCCCTCCGGAGCCATGGGCCTCGCCGCCGCCCTTGCGGAAAAGGACAGCCTCGCCGGGAAAAAAGTCCTCGTCATCCTCTGCGGCGCGAACGTCGATTTCCTCCAGCTCGGCCGCATCGCCCAGTCCGAAGGCTCCTCCAACACCCACAGCCGCACCCTCCGCATCCGCATCCCGGAAACACCCGGCGCCATGCTCGCCCTCCTCGACAACTGCTTCTCCGGCATCGACATCGCCGATTTCCAATACGGGAAAACCGACAACGCCACCGCCTGGCCCGCCTTCACCCTCTCCGCCGAGAGCCCGCAGCAACTCGCAGACCTCCCCGCGAAACTCGACTCCGCCGGCCTCGACTGGGAGGACATCACCGGCGCCACCGACATCGCCTTCCGCGCCATCCCCTTCCGCGGCGATCTCCTCGCAAACCCCGCCTTCCTCCGGCTCGATTTCTACGAGCGCCCCGGCGCCCTTCACGATTTCCTCGCAAAACGCCTCACCGGAAACGCCAACCTCACCTACTTCAACTACCGCCAGTCCGGCGAGCGCATCGGCCGCGCCCTCATCGGCCTTGATTTCCCGTCATCCTTCGAGCGCGACGCCTTTCTCCTGTCCCTCCCGCCCCAGGGCGAAGGCTACCGCCTTTTCGAACCCCTCGATGAGAAAGCCGCCCTACGCCTCCAGACCGCGAGACCAGCCTAGGTCAGAACGGGAAATCACTTCCCCGTTTTCCTGGCCGCCGCGATCTCCGCGATCAGCCTGTGCAGCACCAGCCGGTGATCCAGCCCCGTCGTCACCAGCGCCTGATCCGCCTTCTGGGTCTGCTCCATCACATGCTGCAGCCCCGCCAGGTCGAAATTCCTGGCGTTGCCCACCGCCAGGAAAATGGGAAACACGTTCACGCCGGAGCCGTCCTTCTTCTGTGGCAGCCATGCGCGGTCGGCCGCCGGGAGTTTGTTCAGCGCCCCCGCGAAGGATGAGTAGTTCCCGGCCGGAGCTTTGAATTTCTCCAGGATCAGCTTCGCCATATACAGATTCCGCACCACGTTGATGATGGACGCGCGCATGATCCCGATCGCTGATTCCTCCGCCGCCAGCTGCTCGTCCACCAGCTGTATCGCCCGCGCCACATTGCCTGTCTGTATCGCCTTCCCCGTTTCGAAAATCACCGCCGCCCTGCTCAGCGGAACCAAACAGCGCACATCTTCCTCCGTCACCTCGCGCCGCTCCTTTCCCAGAAACAGGTCGAGCTTCTCCAGTTCGTTCGCGATCTGCTTCGTCTGCTCCCCCGCCAGCATGATGAACAGCTCCATGGCCTCCCGCTCGAACGTCAGCCCCAGCTCCTCCGCACGCCCCTGCACGATCCGGCCCACCTGATCCTGCCACCCGTCGCGGCTGATATCGATCTTGTCAAAGCTCCGGACAGAGGCGTTCTTCTCCAGAAATTTCCAGAACGCCCGCCGCTTGTCCACCTTGTCCGCGGAGAGGATGAATCTGATCCCATCCGGCAAACCGTTTTCCAACACACCCCGCAGCATCTCCACCCCCGCCTCCGTCCGCTGCGCCCGGCCGGTCACATCATCCCCCAGGAAATTCACATTCCTCAGCCACACCACCTTGTCCCCGCCGAACATCGGCATCGTCATCAGGGACTGGATCGCGGCAGAGCAAAGCTGGAACGCCCCCTCCGAATTGTCCGCGTTCCCGTCTATCGTCTCATGGGTAAAGCCATCGTCATTCCCCCCCGTCAGCTCGTTGTAAAGCGCCAGCGCCTCCTCACGCACCATCCCGTCATCCGTCCCCACGATCACATGGAAATTCGGATTCGCGGGGGCGGCTTTCTTTTTCGCAGGCACGCAGCAGTCCTAGCGGGAAATCCCAGGTTGCGAAATCCATTTCTCGGGAAAGCGTTCCCGCATTCCGCTTCAGTCTGAACCTAGCACGAGCTTCCCGAAGCTTCCAGCAGGCCATCAGCGGAAACCTCATACCACTTCCGGTTAGGGTTCTCTTTTGTTGCCTGCTTGATGACCATTGTCCCTCGCGAGGATCCAATGGACTCCCACAACTTTTCCACGTCTCCCCACCGGGGGGTGGCGACCCCCCAAGAGGGTTCCACCGCTCCCCACGGCATCAATACCACTCCCCACCACATTTTGGCGTCCCCTCTCGGTGAGGTGCGGCTAGAGGGTCGTGAGGAGTGGTCAGGGAGTCGTGAGGAGTGGTCAGGGGGTTGCGAGGAGCGGTCACGTGGTCGTGAGGAGCGGTCAGGGGGTCGTGAGGAGCGGTCAGGGGGTCGCGAGGAGCGGTCAGAGGGTCGTGAGGAGCGGTCAAGGGGTCGTGAGGAGCGGTCAAGGGGTCGTGAGGAGTTGCCGTGGGGGTGGCCGCGGTCCGGTAGCGCATGCGGCTTCCTCCTTCGATGGAAAATCAGGTTTCCGGGGTTGAAGTTTCCCTGCCGCCTATCCACATTTCCGCCCGCCGGGTACCACGGCGGCTACGATCATGGGAAAAAGTCTGTTTCAAAAAGTCTGGGATTCACACCGCGTGGGCACGCTGGCCGACGGGCGCACGCAACTCTTCATCGGCACCCACCTCATCCATGAGGTCACGTCCCCGCAGGCGTTCGGCATGCTCCGCGATCTGGGGCTGAAGGTGAAATTTCCCCAGCGCACGTTCGCGACGATCGACCACATCGTGCCGACGATCAACCAGGACCAGCCGGCCGATCCGTTGGCCGCGGAGATGATTGATGCCATCAGGAAAAACTGCGATGACTTCGGCGTCACTTATTTCGACCTGGCCTCCGGCAAGCAGGGCATCGTCCACGTGGTCGGGTCCCGAGCAAGGGATCACGCAGCCGGGCACCACGATTGCCTGCGGGGATTCGCACACCGCTACCCACGGTGCCTTCGGAGCGATCGCGTTCGGCATCGGTACCAGCCAGGTGCGCGACGTTCTCGCCACCCAGACCATCGCGCTCGGGGAGTTGAACTCGCCGCATCGAGGTGAATGGCAACCTCCGCCCGGGTGTTTACGCGAAAGACGTCATCCTCCACATCATCCGCCTTCTCGGCGCGAACGGCGGGATCGGCTACGCCTATGAGTATGCGGGCGATGTCTTCGAGCGCATGTCCATGGAGGAGCGCATGACCGTCTGTAACATGTCTATCGAAGGCGGCGCGCGCTGCGGATACGTCAATCCCGATTCAAAGACTGTCGCCTATCTCCAAGGCCGTCCCTACGTGGATAACGATAATTTCGACGAGACCGCCGCCCGCTGGCTTTCCTTCGCCTCCGACGCCGACGCCCATTTCGACGATGTCGTGAAAATCGACGCCGCCGAGATCGAGCCAACCGTCACCTGGGGCATTTCCCCTGACGCGGGGATCTCCATCACGGAGAACATCCCCGATCCTCTCACCGCGGAATCCCCCGAGCAAAAGGCCTCCATCGAGGAGGCTCTGGCCTATATGAAGCTCCCCGCCGGCGCCCCATCCAGGGGATCAAGGTGGATGTCGCTTTCATCGGTTCCTGCACCAACGGGCGCATCTCGGATTTCCGCGAAGTCGCCAAATACATCAAGGGCCACAAGGTCGCCGCCAACGTCCAGGCCATCGCCGTCCCGGGATCCCAGATCGTCGCCATCCAGTGCGAGCAGGAAGGCCTGCCGGAAATATTCCGTGAGGCGGGCTTCGAATGGCGCGCCGCGGGATGCTCCATGTGCCTCGCGATGAATCCCGACAAACTCATAGGAGACCAGCTATGCGCCTCCTCATCGAACCGGAATTTCAAAGGCCGCCAGGGCTCCCCCACCGGCCGCACCGTCCTCATGTCACCCGTCATGGTCGCCGCCGCCGCCATCAAAGGGACATATCACCGACGCGCGCGAACTTTTCGATCTCGCGGAAACTTCCGCAGTCGCATAACTTCCCAGCAAAATGAGCAGCGCCGCCGCCAGACAGCTCCCGATCACCCCCGCCGAGTATCTTGAAGGCGAGCGCGTTTCGGAGATCCGCCATGAATACGTCGATGGCAAGGTGTATGCGATGGCCGGAGCGAGTGCGGAACATAACGAGATTTGCCTCGATATCGCATCCGCCCTGAAAAACCACCTCCGCGGCGGCTCCTGTCGTGTTTTCATGGAGGCCGTGAAAGTGGAGCTTTCCGATAATCTCGGCGATGCTTTCTACTATCCGGACGTGTTCGTCACCTGTGAGCCGAAAGGCGAGGACACCCACGTGATGCGCGAACCCAAACTCATCATCGAGGTCATCTCCCCCTCCACGGCGCGGCATGACAAGGGAGAGAAGCTCGCCGCTTACAAACGCATCCCCAGCGTGGAGGAAATCGTGATCATCGAGCAGGAGTGGCCGGAAATTTTCGTCACGCGCCGCTCGGACAACTGGAAGCGCCACATCTACACCATGATGGACTCCGTGATCGAGCTGGCATCCATCGGCCTGGCTGTCCAGGTCGCCGATCTCTACCGGTCGAACCCATTCCCCGACGATGTCAAACGCCCCTTCTACCTCCGGTTCCGCGAGGACGGGTGACTTCAGATAAAAGATTAGTTTTCAACATTCACAATTTCACCACCAT
>CAVWUI010000011.1:0-24977 GCA_963758175.1 uncultured Verrucomicrobiae bacterium | reverse complement strand
CCGGTGGGACTTGAACCCACGACCAAAGGATTATGAGTCCCCTGCTCTAACCACTGAGCTACAGCCCCTTTTAGGATGGTTGCGGAGCGGTTGCTCCGGCGGGGTGGGGGAGGCAAGGCTAAGATTTTGCTCCTCCCATGTCATCAGCCACGCATGACGGTGAGCGGCGACTCTGCGGGCACCCGCTTTGCGGGAGCTTTTCGCGCATTCGTCCACGGTTGATCCCGTGGTGAAGACGTCATCGACGAGGATGACGCCGGGAGTGTCTGTCAGGTGGTCAACGGTCGCTTTCGCCCGAAAGGGAGGCTTTCTGATCGCGAAAGCCCCTTTGAGGTTCTCCATGCGCTGTTTCCGGCTGAGGCGGGTTTGTGTCAGGGTGCGGCGGACACGCTTAAGGCTCTGACCATTGGCAGGCCACTCTCTGCCTTTCCTACGACGCGGGCGATCTCCTCGGCTTGGTTGAACTGGCGGTCGCGCTCCCATACCCAATGCAGGGGCACGGGGACGAGCAGCCATATTCTCATCGCGGGCTATGGCGAGGCGCCTGTCCGCGAACGCCCCGCAGGCAAGGATTCCGAGCTCACGGGCAGGAGTGGATCTCCCTTCCGTATTTGAGCCGGTGTATGAGCTGCTCGAGGGTCTGTGCGGATCTGTCCATCGCCGCGCGGGCGAACTCGAAATGAAACGAGATTTCCTTGCAGTTCGGACAATCGAACGGGCCGTCGATCTGCCCGTCGAAACTCTTCCCCACAGACATCGCAGAAGGGGGGCGCTATAACCGGCATCCCGGCCGCACACGTCCCACAGAGCGCCCGGCCTCGTTTCAGTCCACTGTCGCATATGGCGCACGGCGGGGGATAAAGCCAGTCCAGCGGTTCAATCACGGGCTTTGGCGTTGCTCGTGACGGGGTGTCCGTGGGTGATGAAGTGGACGAGGACGCCGACCACCACGACTCCCAGAAGCGGGATGATCCCGTTCAGTATTCAATCCGCCGCGAAATAAGAGGCCACCCGGTCATGGCTTTCGATGGCCAGGGTGGCTTTGAAAAAAGCCTGTCCACCAGGATCCAGCCGGAGAGCAGACCGGTGGACAACCAGACGGAGGCCGTCCTCCCACCGCGCCCATCCGAGGACGAATCCGAAGGCGAACCACCGGGAAAAAAACGACGATGAGCCGGCTCGAAAGATCGCCGCCGGCGAGCAGGATGGCGGTGAGATGGGGGCCGGAAAGAGTCTCCCCATCGACACCGGAGGTACCGCGAAGCCGCTGAGGATGAAGGGAATACTCCCGAACATAAGGGCTGCCATCGCGATCGCCGGTAACGGCTTGGTGGAGGAGGAAGATCCCGAGAACCACGCGGCGAAAAAACCTCGATGAGGATGGCGGCCGCCAGGGCCAAACCGGCATCCGCCCAGATGCCGTCGATCCAGGATCCCGCTCCGCTGATTCGCACGAAGGCACCGGCTTGGATGAGAGCCACGCCGATCAGGATAAAGCAGCCGAAAACGATCAGGAAACCGGCGAAACCATGGAGCAGGCCGCGCGAGTTTCTCTGGATAGCCTGTCCGGAGGTGTGGCCGGAGGCGCCATGGTGGGGGATGCGGACTCTCCATGGATTTCCCGCGATCCGGTCGTTGCCGAGTTGCAGCCATTCGATGAGCGGGAACAGGAGCAGCAAGGCTGCGAGCGGCCAGCAGAGCTTGAAAAAATCCTCCAGTTGCGAAGTCCCGGCCCAAACGGCGAATCTGTTCACCAGTCCGTTGAAATCCTTTGTAAGGGAAAGTTCCGAAATGGCTTTCCCGGCATTGAACGCCACCGGGGTCAGCCACAGTGCGAGCGCAAGCGAGGCAATCGCCCAGACCCAGACCTTGACCACATCGGCAGCAGCGGAACCTCGCACGGATTGATGATCTGATATTCAGCGCGACTTTTCAAACACGGAGTTTTCGCTCAGTCTTTCGAGGACTTCGGGTCGAGCGCGTCGCGCAGGCCGTCTCCCAGGAAATTCAGGGCGAAGAGTGTGGTGGCGAAAAACAGGGACGGGAAGAAAAGGAGGTAGGGGGAGATTTCCATACGGTCGGCGCCCTCTTTGATGAGGATGCCCCAGGATGAGTTGGGTGGTTTCACGCCGAGACCGAGGAAGGAGAGGACGCTTTCCAAAAGCATGATGCCAGGCACCGCGAGCGTGGTGTAGATGATGATGGGGCCGATCACGTTCGGCAGGATGTGGCGGAAAAGGATGCGGGTGCGGCTCAATCCCAGCGAGATCGCGGCCTCGACGAACTCAAGGGTTTTCACGTTCAGCACCTGGGCACGGACGATGCGGGCGATGGTCAGCCAGCCTATCGCGCCTATGGCGATGAAGAGGGGGATGAGCGTGGTAATGGGGGCGACCCTGTCACGGGCCAGCCGGTGGTGTCTATGATCCAGGCGGTCAGCTCCGATGACGGCTCGTCCACCACGAGGGCGAAGAGAATCACAAGGACAAGGAAGGGGAGCGCGAAGAGGATGTCCACGAAACGCATCATCGCCGAATCCACCATCCCGCCGATGTAGCCGGAGACCGATCCGTAGATGACCCCGATAAGCACGGCGACACCGGTCGCGACCAGGCCTACGAGAAGGGAGACCTGGCCTCCGTTCAGCACACGGGAGAAAAGATCCCGCCCGAGCTGATCCGTGCCGAACCAGTGGCTGCCGCTGGGGTTCGCGGCGGAGTTGGACAGGTTGATCAGGGTCGGGTCTTTCACGAACCACAGGAACGGGCCGACGAAACAGGCGAACATGATCACCACCAGGAACCCCAGGCTCACCAGCGCGGGTCGGTTCCGGGAAAGCCGGTGCCACGCGTCCTTCCACAGGGAGCTGCCTTGTGATTTAACTGCCACGAACGGGAAAATAGACACAGTGATTGAAGACACAAGACACAAGACACAAGACACAAGACACAAGACACAAGACACAAGACACAAGACACAAGACACAAGACACAAGACACAAGACACAAGACGCAAGAGTCCGGGTCTTCCTTGAAGTCCGGATGGTGAAACCTATCGTTCGCCTGTGAACGCCATCATCTTCGATCTCGACGGCACCTTGGTGGAGTCCCTGCCAGGCATCGCCGCGTCGCTCAACCGCTCGCTCGGGCTCCACGGTCTGCCCGGCCACAGCCATGCGGCGGTGCGCGGGTTTGTCGGGGACGGGGCGGAAAACTGGTCGGCGCGCGCTGGCCGGCGTCTCGCGAACCGATCTTGCGGGGAGTGTTCTGAAAAGTTTCTCCGCGGACTACGCGATGTCCTGGCCGGATGGGACGGAGGTGTATCCGGGAATCCCGGGGTTGCTTGCTGGATTGAAATCCCGTGATTGTCAGCTTGCCGTGCTCTCGAACAAGCCGGACGCCTTCACGGTGGAGATCGTGGAAAGGCTCTTCCCCGAGAACACCTTTGCCGCAATCCTCGGAAACCGCCAGGGGATGCCGCACAAACCCGATCCGGCGGGAGCGTTGGAAATCGCCTCCGCACTAGGGGTTTTTCCCGAAGATTGTGTTTTGGTCGGCGACTCCACCATGGATCTGGATACCGCGAGAAACGGCGGCATGAGATCGGTCGCCGTGACCTGGGGTTACCACGACAGCGAAAGGCTCGCCGCGGCGGACGCAATCGCCGGGGACGTCGCGGAACTTTCCGGCTTCCTCTCGTAGGCTCTGGTTCCGGATGAAAGCGTCGCCATTTACCGCTCCCGTAAATGGCTAGGTTCGCAGCGACTCCCTGTTCCGCACGTCCACCTGGTCATTGAGCGTGCAGAAATCATAAAGCCACCCGAGACCGAAGAGCCCTCCGGTAAGGAGCCAAATGATACCCGAGGGAATTTTTCCAAGATAGAAGCGATGGATGCCGAATACGCCGAGAAAAAGCTGGAGGAGCCAGGCGACGGAGTAGTCGTAACGTCCGCCGGCATATCTTCCGGCCGCCTGGTTTTCCATCGAGGGGATGAGGAAAAGATCCACGATCCAGCCGATGAGAAGCAGGCCGCCGGTGACCAGCCAGATGATCCCCGAAACGGGCTTTCCGAAATAAAAGCGGTGAATCCCGATGAAGCCGAAGATCCACATCAGGTAACCAAGTCCGGTACTGTGGGTTCGCGTGTTCGCCGGTGTCATGTGGAGAGGATAGTCTGCCGGGGAAAGGGTGCGATTCTAAAACATCCGTCCGTTGGGAAATCCAACCTTGAAAGCCCCGCGGTCTTTCCAATTCCCACCCGCGAGGATCAGCTCACCCGTCAGCGGCATTCCAACTCCGGCCTTTGTTTAGGCTTTCCCTGGAGGGCGGACGGGATGAAACTCCCGCCAGTCTTATGTCCAATCCATTTCGCGAAGACCTCGTTTCCCGCAACCGCCCGGAGCCCTGCTCGGTCGTCATTTTCGGCGCCACCGGTGACCTCACCCACCGCAAGCTGATCCCGGCACTTTACAACCTGGCGGTAGACGGGGAGCTGCCGACAGGCGTGAACATCATCGGTTTCGCCCGCCGGGACAAGTCCGACGAGGTTTTCCGCGAAGGGCTGGAGGAGCTGAACAGGAAGGTTTCCCGATCAGGGCACGACGAGGAGATCTGGGGGAAATTCATAGAGAGCGTTTCCTATCACAAGTCCGAGTTCAATGACCAGGAGGGATACAAGTCTCTGGCGAAACGCCTGGATGAGATCGACGCGGAGCGCGGCGGGAAAGGCAACCGGCTTTTCTACATCGCCTCCGCCCCGGAGTTTTTCGATGACATTCTCCTGCATCTCAAGGACGCCGGGCTGAACCAATCCAAGGAGGGCTGCTGGTCCCGGGTGATCGTGGAGAAACCTTTCGGCACCGACCTCAAGACCGCGAAGCACCTCAACCAGGTGGTCAACGAGACTTTCGAGGAGAAGGACACCTACCGCATTGACCACTATCTGGGTAAGGAAACGGCGCAGAACCTCATGGTGCTGCGTTTCGCCAACGCCATTTTCGAGCCGCTCTGGAACAGCAAGTACATCGGTCACATCCAGATCACCTGCTCGGAGAATCTCGGGATGGAAGGTGGCCGCGGGGGCTATTATGAAAAGGCCGGCGCACTGCGCGACATGGTTCAGAACCACCTGCTCCAGCTCCTCAGTCTCGTGGCGATGGAGCCGCCGACAGACCTTTCCGCGGACGGCGTGCGAGACGAGAAGGTGAAGGTCATCCGCTCCCTGCGCCAGTGGGACGCGCCGGAGAAGGTCGCCGACAACGTGATCCGGGCGCAATACACGGCGGGCCATGTGGACGGGAACCCCGTCCCCGGCTACCGCGAGGAAGACCGGGTCTCCCCGACATCCGAAACGGAAGCCTATGTCGCTGTCCGCCTCCTGATCGACACATGGCGCTGGAGCGGAGTGCCTTTCTACATACGCATGGGCAAGCGCCTTCCGAAGAAATCCACGGAAATCTCCGTGCATTTCAAGGAAGCGCCATCGGTGCTTTTCAGCGCGCTCCCCGGTGGCGTGCCGGGCGGAAACGTGCTTGTCATCCGCATCCAGCCGGACGAAGGGATCTCGCTGCGAATGGTTTCGAAAATCCCCGGAACCTCCCTGCGCCTTGAACCGGTGAAAATGGATTTCCACTATGCCACCAGTTTCGGAAAAGGCAGCCCGGAGGCCTACGAGCGCCTGATCCTCGATGCCATGGCGGGCGATGCCACGCTCTTCGCCCGTCGTGACGAGGTGGAGGAGGCATGGCGTTTCATCGACCACATCGAGCGCGCATGGCACGAGTCCGAAAATCCCCCGGCCATGGCGGAATTCGTCGCCGGATCATGGGGGCCAAGAGGCCGACGAGATGATCAAGAAGGATGGCAACGCCTGGCGGAGGCTGTGAGGGACACATGATGAGAACGATCACCGAGGCACCTGCCGGAAGAACCCGCCTGCTGTCCCTCGACGGCGGCGGGATACGGGGGCTGTTCGCCCTGCAATACGCCGGGCGCATCGAGGAGCTGCTAAGGGAGAAGACCGGGAAACAGGATCTCGTGCTGGCGGACCATTTCATTTCATCGGCGGAACCAGCACGGGAGCCATCATCGCCGCCTTCCTCTCATGGGGGCTCTCCGTGAAAGAGATAGAGGCTCTGTATCGCGAAAACGCGATGGCGATGTTCAGGAAGGCCGGTTGGCTGAACCGGTTCACCAGTCACAAGTTTGTCGCCGAAGGGCTCACCGGATTTCTCAGGAAATTCTTCACCGAGGACGACGGAAGCGAGGCTACCTTCGGGACGAAAAAGCTCCGCACCCTTCTTCTGGTCGTCACGCGCAACGCCTCCACCGGCTCGCCCTGGCCGCTTTCGAACAACCCGGCCGCGAAATACAACAACCCCGATTCTCCTGGAAACAATCTCCAGATCCCTCTCTGGCAGCTCGTTCGCGCGAGCACGGCGGCGCCGACATTTTTTCCTCCGGAAATTCTGACCGTGAAGGGCGAGAAGGGTGAGAAACTCACTTTCGCCTTCGAGGACGGCGGCATCACCCCGTTCAACAATCCCGCCTATCTGATGAAGATCATGGCGACCCTGCCGGAATACAGGCTGGGCTGGAAATCCGGCACCGAGCGCATGTCGGTGGTATCCATCGGCACCGGTGGAACGGAGCCGGGGCGGGCGAGGCATGCGCTCGACGTGCTTTCCCAGGCGAAAAACATTCCGAATTCCCTGATCAATTCCTTCCAGCAATACCAGGATCTGCTCTGCCGCGTGCATGGAGAGTGCCGTTACGGCCCGCCCGTGGACGGCGAGGTCGGCGACCTCACCGGCGCATCCGAAAAAGCGGAATACCTCTACGCACGCTACGACAAAATTTTCACGGAGGAGGATCTGAAGGCGGCCGAGGCCGTGACCAGGCACGGCTTCACCCTGGACAACCTGGAGCTGATGGATTTCCTCTGCGAGGCGGGCAAAGCGCACGCGCAAGCGGTGGTCAGGCTCGAGCCATTTCGATGATGAGTGATTTCTCAAGGCAGCCGAAAGTCATCGGATTCGCAGGCCACCGGAACGTTCCGGATCGCTTGGCGCTAGGTGAGGTGATCAGACGGGAGCTTGGGAAAATGAAGGACGCGCTCGGCGGGCGGGTGATCGCGATCTCCAGCGCCGCCGCCGGGGCCGATCTGGTTTTCCTCCGCGCCTGTGTGGATCTTCGAATTCCTATGGTCGTCGTACTTCCGTTTCCGGAGGAGAGGTTCTCGGAGGATTTCGAAGACCCGCGTGAGTGGGAGCTCGCGGAGAAACTCCTGGGAGTGGCTCTCTCGAGACACGTCACGCCCGGCGGGAAGGAGGCTCCCGAGGCCTATCAGGCGGCCTCCCGGAACCTGCTGGAATGGGCGGACGCCTTCCTGTTCGCATGGGACGGGAAACCGCCTCGCGGGGTGGGCGGCACCGGAGAGACCGTGGAGGACTCGCGTGACGCCGGGATCCCCACCCGCGTGATCGATGCCACGAGCCTGGAGGCGAGGTGGATCGTCCCCATGGATGCCGGGCGCGGGGCGCGGCACGGCTTCGAGACGAGGAAAGACCTGCTGGATTTTCTCGATCTAAGGTTCGCCGCGGGATAGGGTGCGGCGATGATTCCCGCGCGAAAAACGATGTATGAGATCTCCGCCCCGCTGCGGCAGTACCTCTACCGCTTCGACCGCCTCCGCGAAATTCCCGAACATCTACAAGGAACTCACCCGGTTCACCGGAGCCGTTCCCTACGAGGATACCCGTGGCAGGGAGACGCTGTGGCTGACCGTGATGTATCCGCACGAGGACATCGATGATCTCCGAAAAGGTCTCATCCGAATCTACAGCGAGTTGAAAATCGGCCGCGACGCCGCCGCCCAGGAGCACGAGCATCTCCAGGTGGATCGCATCGACTTCGGGGATTTCGGGAACTCGAAGCCCTTCCGGGTGCGAGTGACCAACCTTTTCAACGACAACTCCGATTACTTCTACGTCAAGCAGGCCGATGCCTCGCGCATCTACGGACTGGAACTCGAACACATCCTCTCGCCGAACCGTATCAACTACATGGTCAACGGCAACACCCTCATCGAGGAGCACATCGCCGGCGTCCCGGGGGATGCCTTCATGCGCGACTACCTCCCGGACCCCAAGCTGAACAAGGTGCGCATTGCCAAGGAGTTTACCAAGTTCACGGAGCGTTCCTTCATCCGGCTGCTTGGCGACATGCGCAGCGTGAACTACGTCGTGGACATCACTCCCGACTTCGAGGAGGTGCAGTATCGGGTGCGGGCTATCGACTTCGACCAGCAGTCTTACGAGGGCAACGGCAACATCTATCTCGCCTTCCGCTTCAATTCCAACCGCCCCATCACCCGCATCGCATTCAAGTCACTGAACCGGAAGTCCATCGACCAGTATGTCAACGAGGAGCACGCCCAGATGGCGCGCCGGGCGAAGGTGGAAAGCACCCGCCTCCGCGCACTGCTTGGCATCATGCGCCGCGAACAGATCGCCCCGGAAGCCCACGTGAGGAAACTCGCCCTGGAACTGGACCGCATGCACGGCACCAGGGATTTCACTGATTGCAGATCCATGGGCGAGCTGACCGCCGAGCACATCTCGCTGATGTTGGGGGTCTGAGCCTTTGTGCGGGAAACGGTATCCTCAGCTTGGAAAGATTTCTTTTGCAAGTTTGCAGGTAAACAGCTTGAATCTTACGCGTGCAACTATTTAAACCCGCGTTTTTGCTGTTGGCCTCAATTCCGCTTGCCACAGCGGAGCCTGTCACTTTCGACAACCTTCCCCTCGGGAGCGAGGAAAAGCCGCTGATCCTGCGCACCTACATGCCCGATCCGGGGCTGGATGCCGCGTACTTTGCCCACCACGGCAGTGCCGCGAAATCCCCGAGATACAATCCGGGAACCGGTATGGACGTGAAAGGCGAGTACGATCCCGTGAAAGGCCTTCCCGCAGCCATCGGTGTCAACCACGGACCGGCGCTCTCCTACGCCTTCGATACGGTCGAGTGCCGGGTCGCCTACGCATGGCAGGGCGGGTTCCTCGACATGTATCCGTACTGGGGAAACCCGGAGCGCGGCAACCGCCTTAGCAACAACTACGTCCCCCATCTCGTCGGCATCCTTTTTTACAAATCCGATCCGATGTCGGAAATCTATGTGGACGGCAAACGCCTCACCGATCTGGAAGACCCGAAATTCACCGGCTATGATCTGGAGAAAGGCGTGCCGGTTTTCCTTTTCTCACGTGGAGGGAAAAACTTCCGGATCAAGATCACTCCCGACACGAGGAATCCGCTTTCCCTGTCGATGAGCGTCAGTTCGCCGGATGCGGAGAAGGTCACTTACGGCTCCGCCGACGGTGATGGTTCGAGTTTCACGCAAACCGTCACCGGAACGAAGCTCGGAACCTTCCAGGGCTTTCCGCGTGATATGAAGATCACCGAGGCTACCGTTGCGAACGGGCAGTTGCTCTTCGACAGCCTTGGTTGTTCCGCATGCCACTCAATCGACGGCTCGCTGGGTCATGGCCCGACCCTTTCCGGACTTTATGGAAAAGAGCGCCTCATCGAGGGTTCGGAAAAGCCGGTGATAGCGGATGAAGCATACATCCTCGAATCGATCAAGACCCCGGGAGCGAAGACCGCCAAAGGTTTTCCGCCGAACTACATGCCGCCATACGTTCTGAAGGATCTCGAATACCAGTCCCTCGTCCTCTTCGTTGAATCAGTCGTCAAAGGCGAATGAACACGACACCCCGCAAACCAATCTCCCAGTTCAAAATGAAAACCACCATTTTCCTTGTGGCCTTCGCCGCACTCGCCTCCGCCCCGGCCGCGGAGTTCAAGGACTTCTACAAGCTCGATGACATCCGTCTCCCAGAGGGAGTGCCGCCTGAAGTCGGCGGTGTGACCTTCGATGCCAACGGCGATCTTTACGTCGTCCTCCGCCGTTCCGATGTCTTCCGTGCAAAGCCCGGTGCCGATCCGAAAGCATTCGACTGGAAGCTTTTCGCCTCCGGCTTCCACAACGGCTGTGGCATCGTCTCCCCGGAACCTGGGAAAATCCTCGTCACCCAGATGGCGGAGCTCACCTCCGCCACCGATACGGATGGCGACGGTGTTGCCGACCAATACCGCACGGTCGCCGACGGATGGGGGCTTTCCGGAAACTACCATGAGACCAACCACCTGTGCCCGGATGGCAAGGGCGGCTACTTCCTCGCGATCGGCACCGCCTCCCACAACGGCCCGGTGTTCGAGCACACCAAGGGTGAATACTCGAAGTTCGGCCGCCGTGGCAGGAATTTCTCCGCTGTGAAAAACAGGGGATGGATCATGCATCTGGATAAAAGCGGCGAGCTCACCCAATGGGCTTCCGGCTTCCGCATGCACAACGGCATCTACACCGATCCGGACGGCGAGACCTGGTGCGGCGACAACCAGGGCGACTGGAAGGCGATCACCCCATTCTACCACATCGAAAAAGGCAATTTCTACGGCCATCCCGCTTCCCTCGTCTGGGACAAGGAGTGGCCTGAAGACAAGGATCCGACCCTGACCTACCGCAACGACCTCGATGCCTACAACAAGCACCGCACCGAAGCCGCCGTGCTGATCCCGCATTCCTTCTGCCGCTCCGCCGCCGAGCCCATCATGATCCCGCGCAACGGGACGTTCGGCGAACATTACGCCGGTCAATACATCCTTCCCGACAACAACGGCGTCCGCCTCTGCCGCATCATGGTGGAGAAAATCGATGGCAGGTTCCAAGGCATGGCCACCTATTTCCAGGACGAGGGCGGACTGCGCTCCGGCAACAACCGCCTCTCTTTTTCCCCGGACGGGAAAAGCCTCTACGTGGGTCAGACCGTCCGGGGTTGGGGAACCCCTGCGGAGGGTCTCCAGCGCTTGACCTACGACGGTGGGACGCCCTTCGATGTCGCAACCGTGAACATCACGAAGGAGGGCTTCCGCCTCGGCTTCACCCAGGACGCTCCTGAAATTTCCGCTGATTCGATCAAGGTATCCTCTGCGATCTACCAGTCGAAATGGACTTACGGCAATGACGCGGAGGACGAGAAGAAGCACAAGGTTTCCAAGGCTGAAAAAACCGGCGATCGCTCGGTCGAGATCGCCGTCGGGGATTTCGTTCCTGGAAAAGTCTATGAGATCAAGCTTCCCGACCTGAAATCCGCGGACGGGAGCAAGATCCACAACAGGGTTTTCTACTACACCGTGCACAGTATCCCGGGTCAGTGATTGCCGGCAATCGAGCCGGGGTGGAATCCGGCTTGCAAATCCGACTGTGCGAATGCTTGTTCACCCGTGCAGCAAAATCCGCCCCGCAAGATCATCCATATCGATATGGACTGTTTCTACGCGGCCATCGAGGAGCGGGACAATCCCGAGCTGCGGGGGAAGCCGGTGGGTGTTGGCGGCAGTAGCAGGCGCGGTGTGCTGACGACGGCGAACTACGAGGCGAGGAAGTTCGGTTGCCGCTCGGCGATGCCTGTTTTCATGGCGCTGGAAAAATGTCCGGAGCTGCTGATCGTGCCGACGCGGTTCGACGTTTATAAGCGGGACAGCTCCCTCATCCGGGAAATCTTCTCCCGTTTCACCGCGCTGATCGAGCCTCTGTCGCTGGACGAGGCGTTTCTGGATGTCAGCCACGATCCATCTCCGGGGACAGTCATCGCCGCGCGGATCCGTGAGCGGATCCGTGAGGAAACCGGACTCACGGCCTCCGCCGGGATCGCACCGAACAAGCTGATCGCGAAGATCGCCAGCGACTGGAAGAAGCCGGATGGGCAGTTCTGCGTTTCCCCGGCGGATGCGGCGGGATTCATGAAAGACCTGCCGCTGCGGAAAATACCCGGGAGTGGGAGGGAAGATGTCCGAGAAACTCTCCGCGATGGGCGTGGAGACCTGCGGGCAGTTCCGCGCGATCGACCGCTTCGAGTGGGTGCGGCGGCTGGGTGGATACGGGGCGGAGCTGCACGAGCGCTGCTGGGGGAAGGATGGCCGACCGGTCAATCCGGACTCTCCCCGGAAGTCCCTGAGCATCGAGAACACCTTCTCTGAAAACATCCACGGCATCCCCGCGTTGGAGCGGGAGATGAAGGTGCTGCTCGACGAGCTGGAGGAGAAACTCACCACCCGCCACACCGATAGAAAGGTGCGATCGCTGGTGGTGAAGCTGAAATTCTCCGACTTCCGCCGCACCACCGCCGAGCGGGCGAACCCGGTGATTAGCCGGGGGATCTTCCGGGATCTACTTGAAGAGGCGGAGTCCAGGTCTGAAGACAAGCCGGCGCGGCTGCTGGGCGTGGGCGTCCGTTTCCACGACGTCCCGGATGAGGAGCAGATGGAGCTATTCAGATTTTGAGTCTTTAAACAGCGGGAAGACCGGTTCCACGCATCGCAAAACACATGAGTCCGGCCACTCCCGCGATCCGCGGAACCCGGCGGCTGGCACACATCTAGCTACCCGGCGGAGGGGCTCGTATGACCCCGAAACTCAACCGATGCCCGATCCGCCAAGAAAACCCATTGTCTTCACAGACCTCGACGGAACCCTTCTCGACCACCATACCTACGCCTACGGACCGGTCGTTCCTGTGCTTGAGAAGCTCAAGGGACTGGGTGTGCCAGTGGTCGCGAACACCAGCAAAACGCGCAGCGAGTGGCTTTACCTGGCCGAGCAGATCGGAAATGACGATGCTTTCGTTGTCGAGAACGGATCGGCGATCTATCTGCCGGACGGCGAGTGCGTGATATTCGGGGAGCGGCGTGAGGAAATCCTGGGCTATCTCTCCGGGTTGCGAACCAGCTATGATTTCGAAAGCTACTCAGGCTGGGATGTGGAGGACATAGCCGCCGCGACCGGGCTGGATCTGGATTCCGCGAAACGCTCGTCCGAACGCGAGTTTTCCGAGCCTCTGGTCTGGAGGGGGAGCCAGGAGGACAAGGTCTCCTTCGTCAATGAAGTCCGCACGGCGGGTTTCGCGACTTTGCAAGGCGGGCGGTTCCTCCATGTGCTTGGTCGGACGGACAAGGGCAAGGCCGTGAACTGGTTCCGCGGACGTTCCCCGGATTCCTCGCCTGTCATCGCGCTGGGCGACGGAACGATATCGCGATGCTACAGGCGGCGGACATCGGCATCGTCATCGCGTCACCGACAGGCAGGGAAATCCATTTCGAATCCGATCACCGCATCATACGCAGCTCCCTCTGCGGGCCGGAGGGCTGGGTGGAGACCATGGAGCCCTTGCTCGAGACCTTTCTAATCGAATAAACACACGCATTTATGGGAGATTTTCACCAGAACGGCTCAGTCGCCACGCTTCACAACCTTTGTGACCGCCCGGTCGCGGAACTTGAGGCGGAACTCATGGAGTTCGCGAAAACCAGGCCGATGGGTCTCATCCTTCCGTCCCTGTATTCCGAAATCCAGACCAAGGCCTTGCCAAAAATCATCGAGGAACTCAAGGGCGTGACCTATCTTGACAACATCGTCATCGGCCTGGATCGCGCTAGCGAGGAAGACTACCGCCATTCACTGGAGTTCTTCTCCTCGCTCCCGCAGGATCACAAGGTTCTGTGGAACGACGGGCCGCGCCTCCGCGCCGTCGATGAGAAACTGAGAGAACAGGGTCTTTCCCCGACGGAGGAAGGCAAGGGTCGCAATGTCTGGTTCTGCCTGGGCTATACGCTGGCCAAGCGCAGATCCCACGCCATCGCCCTGCATGATTGCGACATCCTTACCTACGACCGCGGTCTTCTCGCGCGGTTGATCTATCCGGTGGCGAATCCCGGCTTCAGCTACCAGTTCGCCAAAGGATATTATTCCCGGGTGGCGGACGGGAAAATGAACGGGCGCGTCACGCGGCTGCTCATCACCCCGCTTCTCCGCGCGCTGGAGCAGGTGATCGGCCCTGGCGCGCGCATTATCTCCGCTACATGGACGGCTTCCGCTACCCGCTGGCCGGAGAATTCTCATTCCGCCGGGAGGTGATCCCCGACATACGCCTGCCTAGCGACTGGGGGCTGGAGGTGGGCGTCCTCTCGGAAATGCACCGGAACTATTCTCCTAACAAGATGTGCCAGGTGGACATCGCCGACACCTACGATCACAAGCACCAGGTCATGTCCATCGAGGACGCGAACGCCGGCCTCTCCCGCATGTCCATAGACATCGCGAAACTCCTTTTCAGGAAACTCGCCACCAAGGGGGTCGTCTTCAGCCCGGAGGTCTTCCGTTCGCTCAAAGCCGCCTACTATCGCGACGCCCTGGACTTCGTGGACATCTACAAGAACGACGCGATCATCAACGGCCTGGAGCTGGACGTCCACGCGGAGGAGATCGCGGTCGAGCTTTTCGCGGAAAACATCATCAAGGCGGGTCAGCGTTTCCTGGAGGCGCCCATGGAATCCCCGTTCATCCATTCCTGGAGCAGGGTCGTCGCCGCAATACCGGACATCTACGAACAACTGATCGCGGCGGTTGATGCCGATAACGAGGAGTTTTCGAAATGAACACCACCAGCCCGCTGGAAGCATTGCTCGCCAGAATAGGCGTCCACCTGACTGCCATCTACGGTGAGGCTGACTACACTGAGCTTACCGGGAAACTGGTTCTGGCGATGCGCATCGACGAGCATTTCTACCACCCGGTGCCATATACGAGCCATTGGGACGAGCGGGACATCGCGCTGATCACCTACGGGGACAGTGTCCTGAAAGACGGCGAGAATCCGCTCGCAACACTGTCTTCGTTCATCGACGGGAATCTTTCGGAAAGCGTCTCCATCGTGCACATCCTGCCGTTTTTCCCGTGGACTTCCGACGACGGGTTCGCTGTCTCCGACTACGAAACTGTCAACCCGGGGCTTGGAGACTGGGCCGATGTCGAAAGCCTCGCCGCCAGATACCGGGTGATGTCCGATCTCGTCGTCAATCACTGCTCTTCCTCCCACGAATGGTTCGGCCAGTACCCAGCGCGGCGAGGAACCGGGCTGCCGGTATTTCGTCGAGGTCAGCCCGGCGGCCGATCTTTCACTGGTGACCCGCCCGCGCATCACCCCGCTCCGGCGCCCGACAGAAACCCCGGACGGGATGAAACATGTCTGGTGCACATTCGGCCACGACCAGATCGACCTTGATTTCCGCAGCACGGATCTGCTTCTGGAGATGGTGAGGATCATCCGCGCCCAGCTCGACCACGGCATCTCCGTGTTCCGCCTGGATGCGGTCGCGTTTCTCTGGAAGGAAATCGGCACGAACTGCATCAATCTCCCGCAGACCCACGAGATCATCCGTCTTTTCCGCACGCTCATCGAGCACGTGAAACCGAACGCGGTCATCATCACCGAGACCAACATCCCGAACCAGGAGAACCTTTCCTACTTCGGGAACATGAACGAGGCGCACTGCATCTACAATTTCTCGCTGCCGCCTCTTCTCCTCCACGCGATGAACTCCGGCAGCAGCGAGTATCTCAAAGCCTGGCTGATGCGCATGCCCGCCGCGCTGCCCGGTACAGCGTATTTCAATTTCATCGCTTCCCACGACGGCATAGGTCTGAGGCCGGCGGAAGGACTGCTGGCGGACAACGAGATCGCGCTGCTGGTGGATACCATGAAAAGCTTCGGCGGAAGGGTCTCCTCGCGTGCCTTGCCGGACGGAACCAGCCGCCCGTACAAGATCAACATCTCGCTTTTCGATGCCATGCAAGGCACCTCCGAGGGGCCGGACGAGTTCGGTGAAAGCCGCTTCGTCGCCGCTCACGCCATCCTCCTTTCGCTGGAGGGCATCCCCGCATTATATATCCACAGCCTGCTCGGCACCCGCAATGACTACGAGAAAGCGGACGCCAGCGGCGTGAACCGCCACCTCAACCGGCACCAGTGGCGGATGGACGAAATCGAGGCGGCGCTCGAGGATACTGAGAATCCGCACGCGCGTATCCTAAACCGTCTGAAAAAACTCATCGCCATCCGCAGGGATCAGACCGCCTTCCACCCGAACGCCACCCAGTTCACATTGCATCTAGGCGATGCGATATTCGCCTACTGGAGGCAGTCGGTGGACAGGAAACAGAATATCTTCTGCTTCCACAACGTCAGTAAGAAGCCGCAGAATGTCTCCCTGAGCAGCGTGAATCTCGCCGCCACGGAGGACTGGATCGACCTCATCTCCGGCGAGGAGATCAACAAGGACAACGCCTTCCTGAACTTCGCCCCCTACCAATGCATCTGGCTGGCGAACAAGCGGAAATACCTGCCCTACTGATGCCGGTCACTTCGGCTCGTTGGTGATGGTGATGAGATCCAAACGCGGCCCAGGCTCGCGATGCAGGATTTCGAAGCGGTGTTTTCCTTTCGATAGCTGGAAGGCCATGCCGTTGCTCCCCTCGCCGCCTTGGATCTGCTGCCAGTTCCACTCCTCTTTCCCGACAGAACCTAGCGACCACTGGATCAGTTCGCCGCCGTCCATCCGCATGTAATAGGAATCCTTTTGAAAACCGTCGGGATTCGGGATCATCACCCGGCCACTGATGTAATAATGGCCATCCGCGGGAACCTCGAACTCAAACGGGATCATATTCTCGTTCTTTTGCCTGGGGCCGAAGCGCAGGGGTTTCTCCTGATTGTAGGGGGGGACGAGGTAAGCTCCGCCGCTTGCCTCTGGATCCTCCATTTTTACGAAGGTGCCTGTGAAAGGTGTGGCCTCAGCTTCAATCTCGACGGTGTAAGGATGCTCGGGACGCACGTTGAAAATGATGAACACCGTGCGGTTGTAGCCTTGGTCCGTCCGGAAGGTGACGGCGGCGCGGTGCTTCAGAATGGAGAGTCCCTCACGCTTGACTGTGAGACGGACTTTCTGATTCCTACCGCTGCTTCCGTTCGGGGGATCGACGCTGAGCCACTCCGCGTTGCTGTGAGCCACCCAGGTACTGCCTGCTTCGGGAGCCATGCTGAGATTGATCTCCGAACCAACGTCGGCGTCCTCACCGATGATTTCCAAAGTGGTGATTTTCGGCAAGGCGGAAATCCAGCCACGGCGGACGGGGAAGTCCTCGCCATGATTCGATTCGAAAGCTCCGATGTCCGGGGCTTTTCCCGAGAATACATCGGAAACTCCGGGAATAGCCGCGCCCGCATCCTCCCATGACCCGCCATCTTTCATCCGGTAGTCGCCCTTGGCGGGATCTTTGAAATCCGGAACCGCGGCAATTCCGTGTGCCTGGATTTTCGGATTTCCAGACGGGTATGCACCCTCTGCTGCGATGTTGTAGTCGAGGTCGTAGTTTCCTTCGATTTCACCCAGAATGTTCATTGTGTTCGCGACATGGGCGTTGTTGCGGCTGGTGATTGGCGAGGCGCCCATGCCCATGTGACCCGTGCTGAGCCCTGCATTGTTGCTAATTGCAGTGTTGTTGAAAAAATAACTACGGCCTTGGTTTTCAAACCGTGCTCCACCCGTTTTGAAGGAGAAATTCGCTTTCCCCCGGCTGTCTCCGAGGACGAGCAAGTTCCGGTAGATATAGGATGGACCCGCCATGTTTGGCGCGGTGCTTACCCCGCAGAACGCCCATTGGATCCAGTTTTCGAAGAACCGGACGTTGATCTGGCCGCCATCAAGCTCGGTGCCGTCGTCGTTGGCGAACGCCATGATGTTGCCGCTCATATCCGTATCGCGGTATGGGCCACCGTTGACACGGATGTTGGAGATGCTTTCGACGGTGTCATTCCACCAATGGTTCTCATCCGCGATCATGTCGTTGTTGCGGAGGACGTGGTTGCCCTCGCTGTTCGCGATCACCACGGCCTCCGGGCCAAGGGGATGACCGAATTGCCATGAGTTCGCGGTTCCTCTCGGGGAGTGGATGAAATTGTCCTCCACGACGATTCGCGAGGTTCGCGCGTCGAGTTTGATTCCGGCCTGATAGTTGATGAGCTTGTTTTTCGAATTGAGAGTGCGTCCCCTGTCTTTGCCTTCGCCGAACTTCCCTGTCTCTCCCCACCCGGAAATATCGCAGCGGCGGATGCGGATGTTCGTGGAATCTTTGACCAGGATCCCGTTGTAGAGACCGCCCTTGATCGTTATGTTTTCAAGGATCACAAAAGCGGCCTTTTCGAAAAGGATGGCCTGGGCGGCGGGATCGGCGACATCGATGACCGAAGGTTTTTCCGGGTCGCCGGTGTAGAGAACCCAGGCGTCCGCTGTGCCTTGGTCGGAGATGGTGATCGCCTCCGTCGACACCCCTCCGGGCAGACGGATTGTTTTTCCGATGGGAACCTCGCCGCTCCAGGTCTTGAATGTGAGTTGCTTGCTGGAGATGGGTCCGTCGGTTTTGAAGGCATCGTCAAAGAGATCGCATCTCACTTCATACTCGGTGGCCTCACGGAGTCCGAGCACGCTGGCACGAACCTCGTTTTCCGAACGGCGTGTCTCCATCGGCAGCCCCCTCATCCACTGGGCCCTACCCTTTTCGCGGTATTGCATCTCACCCCGGAGCTTTTCGCTTGGATCGCCCTTCAAACTCATGACCACGCCTGCCGCCTCAAATGTTGGGGTGACCCGCACTTCTTCGAGTTCGGGTTGCCTGATCGTTTTCACTCCGAGATCGACGAAACTCAGATTGGCGAATTCCGCTGTTGTTCCAACGTTCTCCGGCTTGCGCTGGTAACGCATCAGGACGGTCGCCTTGTCGCCTTTTTCGAGAAAAACCTCCTCTTCGAAAGACTCCCATTCGTCGGAACTCTTGCCGATCTGGATGCGTTTGAGTTCCTTGCGTCCGTCCAGAATCTTGAGCTGAACAAAGGCGATGTTCGGAGCGGAACTGCGCAGATCGAAATTCACGCGGTAGACGTGGCCGGCCTTCAACGACACGGACTGACCGATCTGACCGAGGCTTTTCCCGGTGGTACTCAATGTGACTTGCAGTGCGGCTTTGGCGTTCGCCGGCAAATCTTCTTTTGTGATCCTGATCTCGTCCGCTGCAGCTGAAGGCCAATCGTTAGGTTTCCCCTGAGCGCTCAATTCGGAAAAATCCGTGTTCTTCAGCATGTTTTCCGCTTCCGCAAATACGAACGAATGCGCGAGAAGAGCCACTCCGAGAGTGAGAAGTCGAGGAAGCCGGGGAGGATTTTGGAAAGTCACTGTCTAAGAACAACACTTCCCGGGTCTATCTGTCAAATTTTTGCTGGTAAATTTTAGCGGCCTCTCTGATCGCGGTAACCCCAGAGTCAATCTCCTCTAGAGCGATCGATATCGCTGGCATAAAGACCACGGTATCAAGAATGTTACGGGTGATGAGTCCATGGTTCCGTGCTTCAAGGGTTACTTTTTCACCAAGTCCCTTTTGGAATTGGATTCCCGCGATGAGACCGCACTGGCGGATTTCCATGATGGAAGGGGAATCAGCTTCAAGGTTAGCAAGGGAGTTTTCCAGATGAGAGATCTTGTCGGGAAGCTTTTCGAACGTCCTGTCGGTGTCGTAAATTCCGAGTGAGGCAAGCGCGGCAGCGCAGCCGATGGGGTTTGCCGTGTAACTATGCCCGTAGTAGAAAGCGTTTTCCGCAACTCCAAGGAAGGCTTCATAAACTTCCGCGGTCGTCATTGTCGCGGCGAGCGGGACGGTTCCGCCGGTGAGGCCTTTGGCGAGGCAGAGGAAATCGGGTACCACGTTTTCACGCTGGCATGCGAACATGGTGCCCGTGCGTCCGAAGCCCGTCATCACCTCGTCGAGAATAAGGTGAATGCCATGGTCTTCCGTCCAGCCACGGAGTGCCGCGAGCATTCCATCCGGCCACAGTCGCATTTCGTTGACCCCTTGGATGAGTGGCTCGATGACTACTGCGGTTATGGTAGATGGATCGACTTCCGCCAGGTCGCCAACCGAGGAAACAAACTCTGTCTCAAAACCCAGGTTCCGGAAGCGCGAGAAAAATCGGTTCACGCCTCCCAGGGAGGCCGCTCCGAGGGTGTCCCCGTGATAGGAGTTGTCGAAGGCTATGAAACGAGTCCGCCTCTCCTGACCCGTTTGCATCCGCGACTGGAGGGACATTTTCAAGGCCACTTCAACGGCGGTGGGCCCATTATCGGAAAAAAACGTCCTCTCCAGCGTGTTTTCCGGGAAATAGGAAACCAGCTTCGCCGCCAGCTCCGAGGCCAGCGGATGTCCCAGACCGAGATAGGAGGAATGATCCAGCGTCGCCGCCTGCCTCGCGATGGCTGTCGCGATCTCCGGGCGGCAGTGCCCGTGGATGTTGGTTCCAGGATCGAGGAGTTTCCATCCAGATATTTTCTCCCATTGGAATCCCAGAGCCACACGCCCTCCGCTCTGACGATCATCAAAGGATCGTGCCCGGGCGCGCACCACTCATCCTGTTGCGTGAACGGATGCCAGCAATGTGCTTTGTCAGCGGCAGTGTGATGGGGCACGCGGCATTTCTAACCACGAATGTATCCGACGGGCATAGCAAACGTGCATGAGCGCGAAATTTTTATGCTTCAGTCCCGTAGAAGCTCTGACACGGGATGCCTTCTGACCACTGACATCGGAAGGAGGATCGCAAAAGACAACCCCATTCCGGTGCCAGCCGACCGCGGATAGGGATGGCGGCAAGCGTAACCGAAAAGCTTCGCGCCGACGAAGAACAGTTTTCGGGCAGGCAGTTGGCTTGGCGGATTTTCCTGGCATAACAATCCGCGGTAGCCTGGCTCAGACGCCTCGTTCGGGAAATAAAGAAAACCGCGGCACCAGTGAGGTGGCCGCGGTTTGGAAAATCGTGTCTTTCTCTTACGGATCAGGAGTCGCCTTTGGCTTTGCCGTCCTGCCCGTCAGATGCATTCTTGGAGACCTCCTTCATCCGCGATTCGAGCTCGCCGACTTTTTTCCTGCTGTCCTGAAGGGCGTTCTTCAGCTCCTCGCCACTTTTGCGGGCGGACTTGAGTTCAGCGGATGCGTTCCCGGCGGCCTGTTCGGCGGATTTCCGCGCTTCCTTGAGTTCGGCTATCTCCTTTTTCGCTTCGGCGAGAGCGGAGGCGTTTCCGCTCTCAATTTTCCTCATCTCGGCGGCGGTCTTCGCAGCATCTTCGCGGGTTCTGGAGAGCTCTTCCCGAGTGCTCTTCAGGTCGGTGAGGGTCTGGGCATGAGCTTTCTCGAGTTCGGAGACCCGGGTTGTCATCTGCCTGCCCTTGCTCTCCGCATCGGCGGATTGCTCGCGCATCGCTACGATCTGTTTTTTGGCGTCCGCCGCTTCTTTCGAAGCTGCCTCACGTTCGTCGCGCTCCTTTTTCAGAGCGGTCTTGCTTCCGGCGATCTGCTTGCTGAGATCATCGTTTCCACTTTTCAGCTTCGCAATCTCTTCCTGAAGCTGCCCGGCGCTTGTCGGCGAAGCGAGCTCAGCGCGGAATTTCGCGATACTCTCGTCGATCCCGTTGAGATTCTTCAGGGATTCCTGCATCTGGGTGCGGAACGCGACCAGTTTGGCGTATGCCTCGTCGCCAACTTCCAGTTGTTTGGCGAGACTTTCGGCCTCCTTCCTGGATTTTTCTTGGGCGGACTTCGATTCCGCGAGCTCCTTGCGAGTTCCGGCGAGTTGTTTGGCGGTTTCCGCCTGTTGTTTCAGTGCTTCCTGAAGCTTCGCCGCGGTTTCCTTCTGCTGTTTGCGGGAGTCAGCCAGCTCGGAGAGAGCCTTGTCCCGCTCGGCCACAGCTACGCTGGCCTGGTTGCGGGCGGTCTGAATGGTTTCCGAGATCGCCGCGAAAGTGGCGTCAAGCGAGCTGGCACGGCTTTCGCCTTTGGGAGCGGTTTGATTCGCCTCTTCAGCGCGAAGCTGGAGTGAAGGGGTCAGGGCTATGGCCAGACCGAGAATACTGAGATACTTTGGGGCGGTTTTCATAAGTTCGATTTTGTGAGACCTCCGATACTTAGCAAAACTATCCATCAAGGCAAACCATATTTTCATACCGCAAGATATTATCTGAAAATTAATAAAAGTTCGGTAAGTTCGTCACCTGATTGGTTATTTTTTTAATAAAGATCTGACAATCGGCATGAATTTTTATTGATCCGTCAGTCGCGGGTATTGATTCAATCATCCATGGAAGGATAGTCCGTGTAACCCTCCGGACCCGGGCTGTAAAAGGTGCTCTGGTCGGGCTCATTCAGTTCGGCTCCGGCCTTGAAACGGGCGGGGAGGTCGGGATTGGCCAGGAAGCTGGTTCCAAAGGCGACGGCATCCGCTTTTCCGGACGAGACGGTCTCATTGGCCTCGTCGCGGGTGTAGCCCATGTTCACAACGAGGGTTCCGGCATAGTTCTCGCGGACAGGAGTGACGACGTCCTCATTCTGCTGCTGGAAAAAATCGGCTCGCATCAGGTGAAGGTAGGCGAGATTTTTTGCGGAAAGTGCCTTGGCAAGGTAGGTGGCGAGGGCGACGGGATTGCTGTCGATCATGCTGTTGTAGCTGTTGACCGGAGAAATGCGGACGCCGGTGCGATCGCTGCCGAAGACGGAGGAGACCGCGTCGATAACCTCCAGAAGAAGGCGGGCGCGGTTCTCCATACTGCCGCCGTATGGTCCAGTTCGCCTGTTCGCGCCATCGCGGAGGAACTCATCCAGCAGGTAGCCGTTGGCTCCGTGGATTTCCACACCATCGAAGCCCGCGGCCTTCGCATTCTCCGCCGCCTTTCGAAACCCTTCGATGATGGCCGGGATCTCATCGTCAGCCAGCGCGTGGGGGGTGACGTATGGTTTCTTCCCCTCCGGAGTGCGGACTTCGTCTCCCTCGATCTTCAGTTCGCTGGGGGCGACGGGCTGGCTCGTCATTCAGGAGCGGATGACAGGCGCGACCACCGTGCCAGAGCTGGAGGAAAATTTTCCCACCCGCCTTGTGGACGGCGTCCGTCGTCAGTTGCCAGCCTCCGACCTGGGCTTCAGAGTGAATCCCGGGTTCTTTCCAGAATGAGGAGTTCCCCTGTATGACCATCGTTGCCTCCGCGATGATGAGTCCGGCGGACGCTCGCTGGGAATAATACTCCGCCATCAGGCGAGTGGGGATGTGGTCGTGTTCCGTGCGGGCGCGGGTGAGCGGCGCCATGAGGATGCGGTTCGGCAGGGTGAGGGCACCTAGCTTGAGTGGTGTGAAAAGGTCTGGCATGGTTCTGGTTAGGCCGGGGCTGGTTTTAGTCAAGGTGGGGCTGACGCAGGCAATCGGCGGAATGGATCGAGGAAATAGGGAACCGACGTTGGCCATCCCGGTTAGGCGAGATCGAATAGAAGGGCTTCGGAGCCATCGGCGGCGGTGAATGTCAGGTGACCCGCGGATTCGGTGCTCAGGGCATCCCCGGCGTGAATGATCTTCTCTCCAATTTGAATCGATCCAGTGATGAGTTGGAGCCAAAGTCCGCGGCTTTCAGCCAGGTCGTGGCTCACGCTCTCACCTTTTTTTAGCCGGAGTCGGTAGATGTCCGCATCCTGATGGATGGTGGCCGAGCCATCGCGCCCGTCAGGTGAGATGACAAGGACCTTGGCGGCATTTCGCGACTCCTTCAGAGGATGCCATTCCGTGTAGGATGGCGTAAGGCCACCCGATTCCGGGTGAATCCAGATCTGGAGAAGATGGAGGGGGTCGGTTTTCGAGGGGTTGAATTCCGAGTGGGTAACTCCGGAGCCAGCGCTCATGAGCTGGATCTGCCCGGGATTGAGTTCGCGACCATTGCCCATACTGTCCTTGTGGGCGAGCGAGCCGGAAAGCACATAGCTGAAAATTTCCATGTCTCGGTGCGGGTGGGTGGGAAAGCCCGCTCCTGGAGCGATCTTGTCCTGGTTGATGACACGGAGGGAACGAAAGCCCATATGTGCGGGATCGTAATAGTCGGCAAAGCTGAAGCTGTGCTGACTTTCGAGCCAGCCATGGTTCGCGTGGCCGCGCTCGGCGGAGCGGCGGATGGTAGTTTGCGGTGTGTTCGTTTTCATTTCTTTCTCAGGATGGCACGGGGGGCGACTGCTTATGATACCCCCTTCGCACAAAGTTCATGCCTTTCGGCTAGGAACCGGAAGGCGGCAACAGGCGATTCTAGCAAAAAAATTTTCGCGCGAGACCTCCCTAGTCGAAACGAACAGTGGGGATCAGGATCACATCGATCACCTCGCGGCGAGGTTCATATACCCTGACGAGACGATCTCCATACCAGTAAAGGCGCGTGTCCGGTTCCCTTTCAAGGAAGGGGAAAGTGTCGTATTCCATCGGATAAAAATACTGGCTCCAGGCATCTTCGATCACGTATCCTGAATTGACCTTTTTCTGCCAGCCGGGCGGAAGTGGTTTTCCCTTGCGATAGTTTTTCGCGAGCCCCGGGGGGAGTCCGAGGTCTTTGTCCCGGTAACCGTTGAAATACCGGATTACGCCGGAACGGTCGTCGTCGCGGAATCGTTTCTCCCGCCACTTGGCGATTTCCTTGTCGCGTTTATCCGCATCCTTTCGGGCTTCCTTCACGTCTTTCTCGTAGTCCTTTCGGGCTTTATCGAGCTTTTTGTCGCCGCCCTGAGCTTTCCCCTTCTTACCCTTGTCGCCCTTCTCAGAGTGTCCGGGAGGCCCGCCCTTGCCTTTGCCACCCTTGTCCTTGTCGGGCTTCGCCTCCGCAACACTCACGAGGGAAAACGCGCAAACCGCGATCATGCTGAATTTCATAAAAGAAGTTTTCATAAGACCGGAAGTTCATACCGGTTTGCTGCGATGACAACCGGACTTATTGTCTCCCGCGGTGGCAAATCCGCATGTGCCAGGTTCCTGTCATGGAGTCCCACCCCCGCGCTCACGCCGGAAAGGGACAGCCAAACCATCCTGCCCCTCATTGACGATCCATCTCTCGCCGGAGAGTAGCCTTGGAGGGCAATTAAACCCCGCAGCGGCCGGCTCGTCAGCCTCGTCCTCCCGCACATCGAC
>CAVWUI010000010.1:0-106273 GCA_963758175.1 uncultured Verrucomicrobiae bacterium | reverse complement strand
CGCGGAGCCGAATTCCACCATTCTCTCCGGAGTCATCGGCAGGTGCCTCGCCGCGCTCTCAATCATGAACACACCGAAGATCAGAAGCGCGTACATCACGAGCACCAGCACCCAGTTCATCCCCAGTATCTTCCGTAAAAATGGCGTCATCTTCCGCTTCCGCGCAGACCATATCCTCAAGCCATCCCATGGCAAGCCGTCATCAGACCGAACTCTCCAAGAGATCGTCGCAGCCGCTCTTCATCGAAAATCCATCCTATTGTCATCGACAACGATATCACCACCAACAGGGTCAGCGCATGGGAAGAGGATCTGGCGAGCGCGAAGGCGAGCTCCCTGCATTCACTTTTTCTCCGCGGTCTTGGGCGTTTTCACCACCGCCTTCCAGTCTCTATGGAGGTGTGACTGCGCCTTTCCCTGGAATTGCTCCACCAGCTTTCCCTTTTCCCTCGTGTCATAGGACACCACCATCTCCAGCTCCGACCTCATGACGACAGGATACAGCAGCGAGAACCACACTTTCCCGGATTCCACCGTCTCCTCACCAGTAATGGCCCGACCTTGGGCATCGGTCTCCGGCTTGAGCTCGATTGATCCGGAAACCTCGAAAACAGCGCATGGATGGCCGTGGACTCCCTCGACCGCCTTGAAAACCAGATCCAGGCCACCCTTCGCCGCGTTCTCATACACCAGTCCCAGACTCCCTTCGGCCAATCTGATCTTGTGACCAATCGGCAGCGGTTTGGAGCCAAACCAACGAGGTTTCGGCCTGAGCCCGTTCTCCACCAACGTCTTGCCAACTTCAGGCTCCTCTTCCTTTCCCCATGCCATCGTTCTGAACTCCTTGGTCGGGAGAGCCTTCCATCCTCCGTCCTTGTATTTGAACTGGATCGCTTTCCCCACCAGTTTCCCGATTATCAGATCCTTGTCCTCGGCTGTTCTCTTTCCGGATTTTTCGGCCTCCTTCCTGGCTTTCAATTTGTCCATCATCTCCGCTTTCGAAGTCTTCCGCCGGTTTTCGTCCTTCACCATCGTGTAGCGAACCGATTTTCCGGCGATCTCATACTCTGTCACCTTCTCAAGACGCGCCGTAAGTGTCATCCGCTCGCTTCCATCCGCTACCCTTCTTGCCATTTTCACCTCCCGGAATCTCGTGATATCGGTCGCAATCACCTTCAGATGCGGGGGAAAGGGAAGATCCGTCCTGAACAGATAACCATCTGATGATTTTTTGACCGACTTCATCAGCGCGGGGTCGATCTTCGTCCCGAGCCTTTCCTCCCTGTCCATGAAATCCATCATGTCGCTTTCTCCCACGGAATCCGCCCTCTCCATCCAGCCGACCTTCTTCGCGATTATCGTCCCCGCGTCGTAGAGAAGCACCATGCATCCGAGAACGACCAGATGGAACAACACCGAGAGAACCTGTTTTGCGGATTTGCTCATTGGCGGAAAATCTTTCCAAACGGATGATAGTCAACTGCTTGGGATAAATACACCCCTATTTCCCTTCTGTCGCCAAAACACGAAAAATCCCCGACGGAACGAGCCGAGGGGGATTTTAAAAATCTCCAGAATAAGAGGGTTACTCCCCTTGCGGAACCGGAACCGGGAAGCCACCACCCTCGGGAGCGGCTGGCGCGTCCTTGATCTCCACAAGCTCGAGTTCAAAGATCAGAGCCGTGTTCGGGGCGATTTCCGCGCTTCGCCGCTCGGCTCCGTACGCAAGTTCGCTCGGAATAAAAAGTTTCCATTTCGCACCGACAGGCATGGTGGTGATCGCCTCCTTGAACCCGGGGATGACCTGGAGCGTCATCGGAACAGGAGTGCCCTCGGGTGACGCGTCGAACTCGGTTCCGTCGATCAGAGTCCCCCTGTAGTTCACCATGAACTGCTTTTCGGGTTCGCCTTCCTTCGGCTCCTCATATTTCTCGTCGCCGCCTTTTTCCATGACCTCGTACTGGAGACCGCTGTCGGTCGTGGTCACACCTTCACGTTTTTTGTTCTCTTCGAGAAATTCCTTTCCCTTGGCCATGTTCTCCTCGGCGGCTTCCTTCTCCCGTTGCTGGAGAAGAGTGCCGAGCGAAGCCATCGCCGCCTGGAGTTTCTCCTCCTCGATGGCGGGCTTGTCCCCTTTCACGGCGGCCTTGAACGCATCCATGAAAACCTCCATTTCGAGATCCTCCAGCGTCACGCCGTAACGCCCGAACTCCTGGGCGAAATTTCCTCCGCTCCTGTATCCGAGCGCGTAGGAGGAATCGGACTTGGCGGCGGCCGGATCCGCGGGTGTTTCTGTCACCGTCTCCTCAGTCTCGGCGGTGCCGGGGGCACCCTGGCCTAGTGCCAACCCACTGGCTGCGAATGCGATCAGTCCCATTCGGGCGGCGGTATCAAGTAGTGATTTTCTCATATTTTCTTAAAATGTCCGGGCACACTAGGAGCTGCTCACCGACCTGTCCAGAGCCTGTTTCACGCTATCTCCGGCGGCTAACGGCGACCTTTGAGAAACTCGACAAGCTTCCCCAGATCCGGCAGTTTCACCGGCTTCCTGCCATCGCGGACGGTGAACACCACCCGCGATGTCTTCCCGCTCGCCACCACGTTCATAAGATAGGTTCCAGCAGCCAGTCTCTTCCCGTCCATCGTGGCATCCAGTCTGACCTCTGACGCGTTCTGGGCGAAAAGCACCGCAGCGGGCGCGCCATCCATGAGTATCGTCCCATCCTCCTTGCAGGGAAACGCGTTGACGATCAGGACAGGAGCGTCCTGATCGATTGCCAGCACCGCGTCCGCCTCCACAGGCTCTTTGATCACTGCGAACAAATCACCCAAATCCCCTGTCTCCGCTATCTGCCCGCCCAGGGTCACATCGAAAGGGTATAGCAACGGCCTTTCTTCGCCGGAAACCGAAACAACCAATCCCAGGAACAGCAAAGCAACCCATCTCATCGGACGACCCTGCCCGGTCTTCCTTGGAGTTTCAATTTTAAAGTCTAGGATTCTCCCGCATGCCCGCCCTCTCACCGGATACCCTCGTCGACCCGTCATCGTCCGATGAAATCCTCGACGCCTTCCTCACATGGCTCGAAACCATCGGCACCACCCCCTACGACCACCAGGAGGAAGCCATCCTCGAACTCTTCGCCGGCAACAACGTCATCCTCAACACCCCCACCGGCTCCGGGAAATCCCTGGTGGCACTGGCCCTGCAGTTCCGCGCCGTCTGTCAAAAAAGAAAGAGTTATTACACCGTCCCCATCAAAGCACTCGCCAATGAGAAATTCCTCTCCCTCTGCTCCACTTTCGGCCCTGAGAACGTCGGCATGATCACCGGCGATGCCACCGTCAACCCCTCAGCACCTGTCATCTGCTGCACCGCGGAAATCCTCGCGAACCTCGCCCTCCGCGACGGAGCCGCTTCCGACGTCGATGACGTAATCATGGACGAGTTCCACTACTACTCGGATCACGAACGGGGCGTGGCATGGCAAATCCCCCTACTCACCCTCCCCCGCGCCCGCTTTCTTCTCATGTCCGCCACCATAGGCGATACCGATTTTTTCCAGGAGGAAATCACCAACCTCACCGGAACTACCACAGTCCTGGTGAAATCCGAAGACAGGCCCGTCCCCTGGAGTTCGAATACTCCACTACTGCCCTGGAGGAAAAAATCGAAGAACTCGTCACCCAAAACCGCGCCCCGGTTTACCTGGTTCACTTCTCCCAACTTGCCACCGCCAGGACCGCCCAGGATCTCATGAGCAGAAATTTCTGCACCAAAGAGGAAAAACAACAGATTGCCGACCTCCTTGTCGACGCCGACTTCCGCTCCCCCTACGGAAAGGAAATCAAAAAACTCCTCCGCCACGGACTAGGCATCCACCACGCCGGCCTCCTCCCGAAATACCGCACCCTCGTTGAAAAGCTCGCCCAGAAAGGCCTGCTCAAAGTCATCTGCGGCACGGACACTCTCGGCGTAGGTGTCAACGTTCCCATCCGCACCGTCGTTTTCACACAGCTCTTCAAATACGGCGGCCAGTCTACCAAAACCCTCGCCGTCCGTGACTTCAAGCAGATCGCCGGACGCGCCGGACGCCGCGGCTTTGACGACATTGGTTACGTAGTCGCACAGGCTCCACCCCACGTCATCGACAACATCAAATCCGAAGCCAAAGCGGCCGCCAAAGGCGGGAAATCCAAAGCCATAAAAAAGAAACCTCCCGAGCGAGGCTTCGTCAACTGGGACGAGAACACCTTCCAGAAACTCATCGAATCCCCCTCGGAAAAACTCTCCTCCAGTTTCCTCATGCGCCACGGAATGCTCCTGAACGTCCTCTCCCGCCGCGACCAGGACGGCTGCGAAGCCCTCCGCGAACTCATCCGTTTCTCCCACGAAACCCCTTCAAAGAAATCCGCCCTCCGTAAACGTGCCTTCGAGCTCTTCCGCGGTCTGGTGGAAGGAAACATTCTCACCATTATCCCGACAGACCAGCGCACCACCCCCGCCAAGATCAGACTCAACATCGATCTCCAGGAAGACTTCACCCTGAACCAGGCTCTCGCCACCTACCTCATCGAAGCCATCCCGCTCCTCGACCGCAGCGACCCCGCCTACCCCCTGAATGTCATTTCCCTGGCCGAAGCGATTGTCGAAGACCCCTCCCAGATCATCCGCAGGCAGGTCGATAAGGCGAAAGACAAACTCGTCGCGCAAATGAAAGCCGACGGCGTCGAGTACGACGCGCGCATGGACGCCCTTGAGCAAGTCGAGCACCCCAAACCCGGCAAGGATTTCATCTACCAGACCTACAACGAATTCGTCCTGAAGAACCCTTGGGCGAAAGAAGCCTCCGTTCGACCCAAATCCATAGCCCGCGAAATGTTCGAGGACTACAGCTCCTTCGAGGATTACATCAAAACCTACGGCCTTGAGAAATCCGAAGCCATCCTCCTGCGCCACCTCTCCGAGGTTTACAAGATCCTCGCCCAGACCGTCCCCCCCGCCCACAAAACCGAAGAACTTGAGGAAGCCGAATCCTTCTTTGGAGAAATGCTTCGCGCCATCGATTCGTCCATCATCGATGAGTGGGAAAAACTCAGGAACCCGAATGCAGAACCGGCTCCGGCCGTTGAGACATCCGCTAAGGAAAAGAAACCCCTTCCCTACACCCGCAACAAGACCGCCCTCACCAAAGCCACACGGGCCACCATCTTGAATTTCATCAAATTCCTGTCCCAGAACAACCCCACCCAAGCTCTTCAGCTAATCCCCTCCGAAACCCTGAGCCCGGCCGATCTGACGACCATTCTCCAACATCACTACGAAGCCCATGGCCTCCTCCGCCTCGATCCCGAAGCCCGGAATCAGAAGCACACCCATATCGACCAGATCCCCGAGAAGAATATCTGGCGCTTCCACCAGACCCTGATCGACCAGGAGGATCTGAATGACCACACCGCAACCTTCGAACTGGATCTGGAAAAATCCGATCAGATCTCCTCCCCGGCCCTCACCCTCATCTCCATCAACCCCACCGAAGCGGAGGGAGGTCATTCCCGCCACCCCGCGCGTTGAAATCCGATTCCATGTCACTATAGTCCTCTTGAAATGCGCAATCCCGCTCCAATCATCGCCACCGCCATCCTCGGTGCCCTGATCCTATTACTGGTGCTCCGACCACAGAAGTCCGCCCCATCCCCGCCCGCGCCCGAAAAGCCCACACCACCGGCTCTTTCCCTCCTGGCCGAAATCCCCGATTGGCAGCTCCTTGAACAATACCAGCACACGATCACCCGCACCGATTTCGAAAATCTCCTGACGGAAATTTTCACCACAGACGACACTTGGAAGAATTTCATCTCCATCCGAGACGACGCGGCTGAGATCCTCACCTCCACCGATTCCGCCGAGCCTCCTTTCATCCTCAATTTCGCAACCGCTGAAAAAGCCCTCCCCGCCCCCCGCCACTGGCAGTCCACCGATTCACTGCCCATCCCCCCGGAAGGGGAACCCCTCCGGAACCTCCACATCGCCATCGACCCCGGCCACATCGGCGGCGAATGGGCCATTGTCGAGGAACGCTGGTTCCAGCTCGGGGACGGCAAGCCCGTCACCGAGGGCGACATGACCCTCCGCGTCGCTAAACTTCTCAAACCGAAGCTTGAGAAAATGGGCGCGAAAGTCTCCCTGGTTCGCTCCTCCGCCGAGCCTGTCACCCCCCTGCGCCCCGCCGGCCTCACCGGCCTCGCGGAAGGCCTCTCCCCCTCGGATCCCGCGTCGCTCCGACGTTTCACTGAAAAACTCTTCTACCGCACCGCAGAAATCCGCGCCCGTGCCGATCTCGTCAACAACACCCTCAAACCCGATCTCGTCCTTTGCCTCCATTTCAACGCCGAGGGCTGGGGCGATCCTTCACAACCCACCCTCGTGCCAAAATCCCATTTCCACATCCTTCTCAACGGCGCCTACACCGGTGACGAAGTCCGCCTCGCCGACCAGCGTTTCGCCATGTTGAAAAAACTCCTTCAGCGCACCCACGAGGAAGAGGCTCTCGTGGGAGACACCGTCGCCCGCACCTTCGTGAAATTTTCCAAACTCCCCCGCTACAGCTACCCGGCGGGCGGCAACAATGTTCGCCCGGTTCCAGCGAACCATTTCCTATTCGCCCGGAACCTCCTCGCGAACCGCCTCTACGACTGCCCCGTCATTTTCATGGAGCCGTATGTCATGAACTCAACCCTCGACTATCCGCGCTTCCAGGCGGGCGATTACGAGGGCGTCAGGAAAATCGAAGGCGAGTCTCTCCCTTCCATTTTCCGGGAGTACGCCACCGCTCTTGCAACCGGTCTCGCCATACACTACTCACGGGTCGAGCCCTGACCTCGCTCTGCGGACACACCGTCCCCGAAAATCGAATTTTCATGACACTTCTCATCATCTACATCCTCATCGCCCTCGTCTTTTCCTTTCTCTGCTCACTGCTGGAGGCTTCCCTCCTCACCCTCACACCCACCGCCGTCAGCCGGGCAGTCCAGGAAGGCAGACCATGGGGGATGAAAATGCAGCTCCTCAAGCAGGATATCGACCGCCCTCTCTCCGCCATCCTCACCTTGAACACCATCGCCCACACGATGGGAGCCGCAGGGGCGGGGGCGCAGTGGGCCAAGCTCACCGGCAACCAATGGGAAGCTGCCTTCGCCGCCGGTCTCACCATCGCCATACTCGTCATCACCGAGATCATCCCGAAAACCATCGGCGCCCGGTTTACCACCGTTCTCGCCCCGTTTACAGCATCGTCCCTCGTCTTCCTGACAACCGCCCTCAAGCCCCTGGTGATGGCCTCGAAATCCATCACCAGCATGATCGCTACAAAGGAAGAGGAGGCAGATCCTTCCGAACACAGGGAGGAGATACTCGCCATGGCCCGTATAGGCCACGAATCCGGCTCCCTCCGGGAAAGGGAGAGCCAGTTCGTCCAGAACCTCATACAGCTCAACGCCATGAAGGTCTCCGACATCATGACTCCCCGCCCTGTTATTTTCTCCCTGCCCCAGTCGACCCCGCTTCCGGAGTTCGCCGCGCTCATCGAGAACAGGCCGTTCACCCGCATCCCCATCTACGACAAGGGCACTGATGACTTCACCGGATTCGTCATTCGCGGGGAGGCGCTTCTGGCTCATCTCAAGGATCACTACGATACCGGCACACTCGCCGATGTCCTCCTGCCCGTCGCCATCACCGCCCAATACACCCCGGTCGATGCCCTATTTCAGCGTTTCATCGCAGAGCGCCACCACATCATGCTCGTCACGAATGAATTCGGCACCACCGTCGGACTCGTCACCCTCGAGGACATCATCGAGACGATCTTCGGCATAGAGATCCTCGACGAGACCGACAAACATCCCGACCTCCAGCACCACGCCCGCAACCTCTGGCAGGAGCGGGCGAGAAAAATGGGCATTGAGATCCAATGACGAGAGCCGCGCCTCCGGATGTCATTCCATTTCCCCGGACAAAGGTTGGATTTCTCTGTTCTCATTTCAGAACCGTGATCGTTTCGCCCATTCCCGGAACCGGGCAGTCACAGGATTCCACTGCACTGCTCGACAAAATTGGCAAGGATTCCAGGCAATAAAGCCTTTGCGTCCCGCCGGATTCCGTTAAATCTAGCTCATGCTAAATTCGCAGCCAATCCGAATCCTCTGCGCTGGAGCCGGCCACATGGGCCGTTCCCACGCTCTCGCCTACCATCAGCTCGAAGGCTTTGACATCGTGGGAATCGTCACCCGTTCCGCCGGATCACGGGACGCCTTGAACAAGGAGCTGGGCGGTGGATACGCGGGTTTCTCCGATTTTCATGAAGCCTTGCGAGAAACCAGACCTGACGCCGTCTCCATCTCCACTTATCCCGACACGCATGCCGAATTCGCGACGGCCGCGTTCGAGGCCGGCTGCCATGTGTTCATCGAGAAACCCCTCGCGGAATCTGTGGGGGAAGCGGAGCGCATCGTTGCCGCCGCTGTCCATGCGGAGAGAAAACTGGCCATTGGGTATATCCTACGCCACCACCCCAGCTGGATACGTTTCATCGAGATCTCCCACACCTTGGGCAAACCGCTCGTGATGCGCATGAACCTCAACCAGCAATCCTCCGGCGCGAACTGGAACAGCCACAGGAACCTGATGTCCTCCATTTCCCCGGTCGTCGACTGCGGAGTCCATTACGTGGACGTGATGTGCCAGATGACCCGATCCAAGCCCGTACGGGTCTCTGGTATAGGTGCGCGCCTTACCGACGATCTACCCGAGGGGAAAATCAACTACGGCGCGCTGCAGGTGACCTTCGAGGACGGCTCGGTCGGCTGGTATGAGGCCGGATGGGGTCCCATGATGAGCGAAGTCGCGTTTTTCGTGAAAGACGTGGTCGGCCCGAAAGGATGCGTTTCCATCGTGGCGGACAAGGCGGGAGCCGAGGGACAGAGTGCGAATGTCGATGCCCACACGCAGACCCAGGCACTCAGACTTCACCACTCCGAACTCACGACAGAGGGTACTTTCGCGAAAAAGGACGAGTCAATCCGCCTTGACGACGAGCCGGATCACGACGCCCTCTGCAAGCGCGAGCAGGAGTTTTTTCTGAAAGCCATCCGCGAAGACCTCGACCTCACCGATCACATGCAGGACGCGCTCTCCTCCATGCGCATCGTCGCCGCGGCGGACGAAAGCTTCCGGACAGGTAAGACGATCGAGTTCTGAAAACTTTTCCCGTTGGAAATTTATCTGGACGAGGTGTGATTTTCTCCACCGGATCAGCGGTCGATTCGGAAAGACAGCCCGAATCCATTTGTGAGGGAACCGGTGGCAGGGATCGCCATCGACAGGAGCACCCAACCGTAAAGGTTTGCATCGACGCCTCTGCGGCAATCAAGCTCCGTCACGCGGAATCTCTCCGCTCTGCAAATCACGACAAGCCGGACTGCCCGAAAATCTGAAAACCAACCTCTCATGTCACCAACTCTCCTCGTCCTCGCCGCCGGAATGGGCAGCCGCTACGGCGGCCTCAAGCAAATGGATCCCATGGGCCCAAATGGCGAGACAGTGCTGGACTACTCCGTTTTCGATGCGATCCGCGCCGGGTTCGGCCGCGTCGTCTTCATCATCCGTGAGGACTTCGCCGTGGATTTCAGAGAGTCCGTGGGAAGACGTTTTGCCGGCAAAGATCGATGTGGATTACGTTTATCAGGACATCGCGGATCTGCCCGGAGGTTTCAAAGTCCCCGAAGGACGCGAGAAGCCATGGGGCACCGGCCACGCCATTCTCGCGGCCCGCGATTCGATCAACGGGCATTTCGCGGTCATCAACGCGGACGATTTCTACGGGCGTGACTCCTACGAGCGCGCTTCAGAATTTTTCTCCAGGCTCCCCGACGGGAACGCGGGCGAGGTCGCGATGGTCGGATACCCGCTGCTCAACACACTGTCAGCCCACGGCCACGTGAACCGGGGGATCTGCGAAACCGATGCCAGCGGATCGCTCACGGGGGTTGAGGAATACGTCAACATCCAGCGCGAGCAGGACGGCATTTTATACGGAAACGCCCTCGACGGCACCCGCCGTGCGATAGCCGCGGATACGATCGTTTCCATGAACTTCTGGATCTTCGGCTCCGATTTCTTCGCGCATCTCGAAAAATCCTTCCTGGCCTTTCTGGAAAAATCCGGGTCGGAGATGAAATCGGAATTCTATATTCCTACGGTCGTCGACGAACTCATCGTTGGCGGCGAGGTGAAATGCCCTGTCCTTCAAACCAGTGGACGGTGGTTCGGAGTGACCTACCCGGAGGACAAACCGGCCGTGATCGAATCGATAGCCGGGCTGGTCGCGGCGGGGGAGTATCCCGAATCGCTTTCCTGAACGTCCCTCGAACGGTTAAGCGGTATCCCAGGTGGAACCCTCCCCGTTCTTGACAGCATCGCACAGCTGGTGCATCACCCCGCGCATGCCTAAGCTTTCCATCCGCAACCTCGACGTTTCCTCAAAAGAAGTCCTCATGCGAGTCGATTTCAACGTTCCTCTCAAGGACGGGGAAATCACCGATGACACCCGTATCCAGGCTGCCGTTCCATCGATAAAACATCTCCTTGAGGGCGGCGCGAAACTCGTCCTCTGCTCACATATGGGACGCCCGGAAGGAAAGCCCGAGCCGAAATTCTCTCTCGCTCCCACCGCGAAACGTCTTGGCGATATCCTCGGCAAGGAAGTCGCCCTCGCCCCGGATTGCATCGGCGAAGAAGCGGCCGCCATGCGCGCCGCCCTTGAGCCGGGTCAGGTTCTCGTTCTTGAAAACACCCGTTTCCATTCCGAGGAAGAAGCCAATGACGCTGACTTCGCAAAGAAACTCGCTGGCAAGGCGGAGATCTTCGTCAACGACGCCTTCGGCACCGCCCACCGCGCCCACGCGTCCACCGCGGGTGTCACGAAATTCATTCCCGTTTCCGCGATGGGATTCCTGATCGAAAGCGAACTCGAATACCTGGAAGTTAAGCTTGAGAACCCTGAACGACCTTTTCTCGTGATCATGGGTGGCTCGAAAGTCTCCGACAAGATCCAGGTCATCAGCGCCCTCATGGAAAAGGCCGACGCCTTCCTCATAGGCGGCGCCATGGCGAACACCTTCCGCAAGGCCCAGGGCTATGCCACCGGGGACTCGCGCGTCGAGGCTGACAAACTGGACCTCGCCCTCGACATCCTCGCCAAGGCCAAGGAAAAGGGAGTCGATTTCCTCCTCCCCGCCGATACCCGTATCACGCAGGAGTTCAAGGACGGCGCGGAGACCAAGGTCACCGGCGTTTATGGCGAGGGCGGCGAAGTCCCGGACGGCTGGGAAGGCATCGATATCGGCGATGTCGCGATCACCGAATTCGTCGCGGAGATGGCGAAGGCGAAAACCATCATCTGGAACGGCCCGGTCGGCGTTTTCGAGATCGATAATTTCGCTCTGGGCACCAAGGCGGTGGCCGAAGCGCTGGCAGCATCCCAGGGCACGACCATTGTCGGCGGCGGAGACTCCGTGACCGCTGTGAACAAGTTCGGCCTGGAGGATAAGATGACATTCATCTCTACCGGCGGCGGCGCGTCCCTCGAGCTCCTCGAAGGAAAAAAACTCCCGGGAGTGGCCGCACTCAGCGAAGCGTAAAAATTCCCACGAATATTTCCCCAACCAAAACGTCCTAACCGCCCATGTCACGCAAGCCTATCTTCGCCGCCAATTGGAAAATGAACAAGGGAGCCTCGGAAACCGAGGACTTTGTCAAATCGTTCCTATCCAAGAGCCAGGGTCTGAATCTCCCCGCGGATATCGTCATCGCGCCCCCCTTCCTTTCCGTTCCGAAGCTGGCCGATCTTCTCCATAACTCGACTCCAGGGAAAAACGCGCATGCCATCCAGATCGCTTCGCAGAACTGCTCGGAGTATGATTCGGGAGCATACACAGGCGAAGTGAGCGTCCTGATGCTGCGCGAGTTTTTCGTCCACTACGTGATACTGGGCCATTCCGAACGCCGAGCGATCTACGGGGAAACTGATTCGAGGATCAACGCGAAGATCAGGAAAGCCCGCGAGGCCAATCTCAAGCCCATCTTCTGCATAGGCGAGACCCTTGCCGAGCGTGAGGCGGGAAAACTCGAGAGCGTCCTCCGCACCCAGGTGACCGAAGGCCTCAAGGATGTCTCCGAAAAGGATCTCTCTGATATCGTGATCGCATATGAACCGGTATGGGCCATCGGCACCGGTGTCACCGCAACTTCCGAACAGGCGCAGGATGCCCACGCCTTCGTACGCTCCCTGGTCGGAGAACTCTACGGCTCCGAACCCGCCGCGAAGATCCGAATTCAGTATGGTGGCTCGGTGAAGCCCGGCAACGCCGCCGAACTCATGGCCTGTCCGGATATCGACGGCGCGCTGATCGGAGGCGCCGCCCTTGATCCCCAGTCGTTCATGGAGATCATCAAAAACGGTACCGGTGAGTGAGCTTTGGGGCAGAACTTGCCGCAGGCGAAGTCCGAACGAATTGCCCGTTTGCCTAAAGCGGATTTGACCGCATATTTGCCGGTATGACCGACGACAACATCCAGCAACGTGTCGAGCGGGTGGACGAGGATCTTTCCCATTCGTGGATCGATTTGAGCTCCACCGTTCGCGACTTATCCGCGGATCTGAAACTCAAAGCGGCGGGAACCGCGATCGCTGGAGACGCCGACCGGCTCTCCCAGCAGACATCCCGCCTCTGTGATCATGTGGAACGGCTTCATTCCGATGTGATCGACCTTCTCGAGAACATTGATAGCCACCTTCCGCTGCGGGACGCCAAGCGCAACCCGCCTGATGTCCAAAACGAAGATGTCGATCGGGAAAAAATCCAGATTCAGCGTGAAAGCCACGAACTTCGCAGTGACTTTAAAGACGTCATAAAAGCTCTCTTCATGTGGCGTGACGATCCTGTCGAGCGGGTTCGGGATAAGAACTGACCACAGCTATCGGAGTATAAGGAAAACGCCCGGGAGCCGAGGCCACCAGGCGTTTTAAATTTATTCAGGCTGCGGTCTCAGCCTTCTCCCAGACCGCGAAGCCCTCCGCGGCCTCCACGTTCGCGACGGCCTCCTCCGTCGTCACCGGCCGGTGAGGCTCCACCGTTACCGCCACGAAATCCTCCACGGCGCCCGCCCCCGTCACCCTGCGGGGCTTGGCTTGGCTGAGGCCGCATTTGCGGAGTTATCTGGCGTTGACCGCGGTCACCCCTGTCTGGACGAAAACTTTCTCTCGAGCCGAAACGCTCCCCGCCCCTGCCGTTCGAAGGAGCCTGCGGAATTGTGACCGATGTATTGGGCATACCGCTGAATCCGGAACGACCTCCGCGTCCACCGCGATTTCCGTCGGCGTTCGAACCCCCGCGATTGAATCCGCCCGACCCTGAATTTCCAAACCTGCCGCCCCGGTCGCGGTTCGAATCCGGGGAGAAACCTCCCCTATCCCTACCGCCTCCGAAGTTTCCGCCCTGTGACGATCCCCTGGTAGTGAAGTCAGGACGCTGATCCCTGAAACGGTCCGGACGCTGGTCGCGTCCCGCCGGAGCAGTCCTCACATTCCTCGACCAATCCCTTCCAAGGCTCTGGTAACGCGAGGTTCTATTCCGGTAATTGGTCAGATTGTAACTGCGAATACGGCTTGGAGGTGCGATGGATCCCCGTCCCCTGCTCCAGCCGTGCGGATGAGGCGAGCCGTAAACGTAACGCGGCCTGTAGCCTACCGGATAGTAACCGCTCAGATACGGATCGTAATAACACCTGCGCCCGTAATCGTAATACGCGCCGGCATAAGGATCATAACCCCAGCGCGGATTCCCCGTGCTCACGAAGAAGGAAGTCGAGAATCCTGAGCTACCGTATCCATAGCCGTCCCCGTAGCTGCCTCCGGAGGAATAGGACGCACCCGAGTAATAGGGGTCATAGGCGCAGGAGGAGAACGCGAGCGCGGTTATCCCCGCCACTAGCCCGGCAAACATGGATCGATTGATTTTCATAAGGCACTTTAGACCGCGCCCAATCCCTGTCTATTCACCTTTTTGCGAAAAATCCGCGAACCCTCCGGAACTAATTCCACCAAAACCGCGGATCGGTTCTTGAACGACATCGAAAACGTCGTCTTCCTCTCTGAAGACGAAGGTGATCCAGAAATATCAGCCCGTTTACGTTCACGAAAACCCCGGCGACGAGTATCTGCGATGTATTGACATTATTCCTTGCGGTGGCATCGCCTTTCTGTGAGGTTACGAGAAATCCCTTCCCCGGAACCAGCCATAACCCAACAAAGGCTTCATGAAAAACCCGCCCCAATCCAATTTCCGACATATCACTGCCCCGGCGACAAGTGGTTTCACCCTTGTCGAAGTCCTCACTGTGATCGCCATCATTTCCATCCTGATGACGGCGGGAGCAATCGGACTTGGCAATCTCACCGCAGGAAAAGGAACGTCCAGCGCGGTCGCGACTTGTGAATCACTTTTCGACGAAGCACGAACAATCGCCGTTTCGAAACGATGCAAAGCACGGGTTATGGTGGATGTGAATGATCCTACGGGTGACAACTATCTCCGGCGGCTGGTGATCGCACATGAGAAAATCGATCCCATCACGGGAAACGCGATCGAGAACAACTGGGTTCTCGCCAGCCGCGGATACACGATGCCCACGGGGACATTTTTCAGTCGTCAGTATTCGAAAAAAGATCCCAGCGGGGATATCGATCAGGATAATGTGACTCTGAAAAACTCGGAAGATACCGCCATGACAAATTATTCAGGGAACTATGTGGTCTACGAGTTCAACAGCGAGGGAATTTTCACCGCACCTGGTGCGAGCTTTGTCATCGGATCGGGAAGCAGAACCAAGACAGGCTCCAATCCGGCTCCGTTCACAGTCTCCGGTGCGGAGCGCGACTTCGCGGGATTCGTGATCTGGCGCAATGGCCGGACCTCCGCATACCGTGATCCGAGCCAGATGGGGGTTCCATCCACCCTTGCCCCAAAATCCAATTTCTAACCCATGGAAACTTCGACCCCCGTATCAAAAAAGAAAGGCTCACTATCCAGCGGCTTCACCCTCATGGAGACAGTGATCGCGATCGGCGTCCTCGCCGTCCTGCTCACAGGATTCATCGCTGTATTCACACCCGCCGCGCAAGGCATACGCCGGTCGATCAGCGCCCAGCAGGCCGACCGCCTGGCAACCACTCTGGAAAGGGAACTCGTCACGCTGCGAGATGGCCAGCTCAATGGCACGGCGGCAACGGGATTTGAAAAGGCGTTCAACTGGATCGACAACGCGGACGGCGCGGCAAACGCGATTTTCGTCTACCAGTATAAGGGAGATCCATCGAACATCCGGGCAGACGGGACACCGGAACCAACTACAGGTGACCTCGGGCAGCCGGGGAAAGATTACACGCTCCAATCCATCGCGAGACGTGCCAGTGAGACAGCTGAATTTCAAAAGGATCTAGGGGCGATCGAGGGTGCGATCTTTTATGTGAAGCCTATCCAGCTTGTTTATGACAATGACAAAATGGTTCTCGGTACACTCGGCACTGTCGCCGATCCTAAAACCAACGCTCCGGTAGGTGCGGCCATAGATTACAAGGACGCGGTGATCGCATTCTCTGCCGAGTTCTACAGCCTCCCCACGAAGTCACCCGCATACTTCCAACCTAGCGGGGGATTCACTAAGCGTTTCGACACCGCCACTCGCCCCGTCTTCACCCGCAATCTCGCCGTCCGCCGCTAGGCCGCTTTCCCTCTTTGTTCATGAAAAAACCCAGCATCAAGGCCGTCAGAGGCTTTACACTCATCGAGCTTCTGGTGGCGATGGCGATCACCACGATCATCATCACCATTCTAGTCTCGATCACCTCCCTTTCCTTGGACACATGGAACCGTAGCCGTTCCGAGATCCGTGCCGCCCGCCAGGGCAAAGCAATGATCGACTCCATGAGCCGCGATCTCGAGTCCCTCGTAGTCCGCAAAGGGAACAGCTTCGAGTGGCTCTACGCGGAGTCCAATCCGTCCAACAACGGCCCGAACGGGACGGTCTCCCCGAATTCGGCGGATCTTGTCTTTTTCTCCGCTGCAACGGATCGGTATAACGGAAACATCGGTGTATCTGGCAAGGATGAAGGAGGTGACGTTTCCACCATTGCCTACAAGCTGGATTACAAGGATCCCATCGCTGATTCCTCCAACAACGATTACAAGACCTTCGTCCTCTATAGGAAGATCGTCAACCCGGACGAGACCTTCGACAAGACACTCGGGATCGAATTCGACCCGGGCAATCCGGAAAGCGACACCCTACTCACCGAGACCCGCAACGCGTCCGCCGATCCCAGTATGTCCGGGGATAATGTTGACAACGAAGGGAATTTCATCTGCGAGAACGTCTATCAGTTCACGCTCACTTTTCACGTCGAGGTAACGAAACCCGGCGGCAGCATCGTCTCGGTTCCTGTCACACTCGGACAAGGAAACAAGTCCACCGAGCTATTCAAGATCCTCGGAAGCGGGCTTCACATGGACGGCGGAGTGACTGGCGACAGCGGCGCTGTCTCCAATCCCCAGTTGAAGGCGGGACGTCTGACGGCCGTTGAAGTTTCACTGACCGTTATTTCGGACTTCGGACTCGCCCAGATGCGCAAGCGCACCTTTGTCGCGTCCGGCGGCAAGACCAAGGATCAGATCATCGACGAATTCATCGCGACAAACTCCTACCAGTTTTCCAAGCTGATTCCTGTGCCAGGGAGCTGATTGTGACTATTCCATGGTCTGCGACGAAACGACCTTGCTCCTCCGGGAAAGCGCGGTGTTCGCCTACCGAAACTACTACTCTGATCCAGGCGGATTTTTTCGCTGAAGTTGATCTGCAACAATAGCGTGACTCAGACGCGGGTCACAGTCTTGAAGCCGCTCCTCCGGTCTCGTGGCTTAGTCGTCCAAAATTGGATCACCTTCCCAGTATGCCCCGGGACTGGTCCATGCTCAGCCGCCGTTGCTCTCTCCAGTCTATGACAGAAGGAGCCTTGTAATCATCGCGCTGTGACTGCACCGCCGCATCAGCCGGCCGGGATATGGAGGATGCCCTGGATTCACGGGCGTTCTTCCTGTCCAATGTGTTGGTCTTGAATGGCCCGGGTAGATTCGCGGTCTGCCCGTCCGACCGTGATCTGCTGCCGTCCTGCATGGCTGCTTTCTGGAAACGGGAGCCATCGGTGTTCCCCCCGTAGCTTTTCCTCGCGAAATCCTTGTCTCCCCCCCACCAGGTCTTCTTCGCGTAATCACCTGTCTTGTAAGTTTCCTTGTCCACTTTCCCTTTGAAATAGGGCGATTCCCTCTGGCTGTCAAAAGAGCTGCGTTTATCGGATTTAGGCACCCAGCTCCCGTCCTCAGTCTGCTTGTAGCCTCCTCCCTCGTTGAGTCGCTCGGTCATGGATTTGTGAGTCGCGGGAGCAGGTCTTGACGCGTCCTCCTTCGTGTCCGCGCAACTTATGGTCATCACGGAGCAGATGATCACGGAGCCGAATCTCATCACATGACTCATGGCTTCGCCTCCATCTTCGATTCCAGCGCAGAATCGGGAAGAGCTCCGCGCTCAAGAGCCTCGCTGTAGAATTTGCGAGCTTCCTCCAGCTTTCCTTCCTTCACATGCAGAACCGCTAGATTGTAATACGGCTCGCTTGGAACAGGATCCACGGAGATGGCCGCCTTGAAATTCGCGACCGCTTCGCCAAACTCACCCTGCCGGTAGGAGATGCGACCGAGCAAAACGTAGCTGTTCGCGTTGTCCGGAGCGAGATCGATGGCGCGTTCCACATGCGTCTGCGCTGCGGGGATATCGTCCAGCGTGTAGTAGGCGAATCCGAGCATGCGGTTCGCGTATGGGTTGTTCTCGTCCAACTCTATGGCTTTTCTGAAACTCTCGACCGCATCCACCGGCTCTTTCAGCTTGAGCTGCACCATACCCAGCTTGCAGAGAGCGGGGACGTGCCCCGGGTGTTGCTCGACCATCATCTCGAACAGCTCACGGGTCGGGAGAAGCCGCCCGGCCAGATACGCCTTGGTGGCGGCCCGGTCGTAGCTTTCCAGCTCCCGGTTAAGCTCGCCCACGGCTCTGCCCACCGTCGTCCTGTCCCTCGCGAAAGGTGATACGAACTCGCCGTCCACCTGCTGGTCTGCGACGAGTTTCTGCTCCTCGGGCGTGAGTTCGACTTCGGTTCCGTCGAAAAGGGCGACCGCTTCCTCCAGTTTCGGATCCTCGGTGCCAAGCTGGCGAGCCGCGTCGATAAGGATCTCCTTCGCCTGTCGACGACGCTCCTGCACCCGGAGCTGCCGGCGTATGACCTCTCGCAGCATCTCCACCTCCGCCGGATCCGCACGCACCTCACCGCTGGCGAGGGCGTTTTCCTCGCTCTTCAGTTTCTCGGTCAGGTCGGCGAGGCGCTTGTCCTGCTCCTTTTTCTCCTTATGAAGACGGTTGATCTGGCTTTTCGCGATAGCGAGATCACGCAGCGCATCGACGATCTGGTCTTTGGCCGAGTTGTTATCGAGATTCAGCCGCTCCACCTTCTCGTTCGCCTCCCTTAGGGATTTCGCAAGCCCCATGTTCTGTTCGATGAGTTGCTCGATACGCCCTGCCTCATTGAGCTTCAGAAGAGCAGCCATGTGCTCACGTTCCACCAGCAGTCCGTCCCTCTCCTCCGCCAGTTCCGCATAGGCGGCGTGGCTTTCATCGAGCTCCTGCTTCAATCCGGAAATCTGCTCCCTCGCGGCCATGAGCTCCGTCGATTTCGTCTCTAGCGCTTTCTCCAACTCGTCCATCTGCTTGCGCTGACCCGCCACCACTTCGTTCGCGACCTTCCGCTCCGTTTTCAGATCGCTCTCCAGGTTCGCCTCCTTCTGCCGGAGGTCCTTCGCCTGGCCTTTCATGATCTCCATGTCGGCGTTGAGGATCTCGATTTTCGAAAGAGCCTCCGCATGATCCCCGCGACTGGATTTCAACGCCATGCCCATAGCCTCGCGCTCCTGCTCCAGTTGCTCGATCCGTGAGTTCAGAGCCTTCATTTCCCCCTCGACGGGGGCTGCCGCCATCCGCGCGCGAAGGGATTGCACTTCCGTTTCTGCCGCCCGGAGCTTCGCGGCGAGAGCGTCGTTCTTTCTTTCGAGTTCACGGGCTTTTGCCGCGTCCCGCATCGCCTTGTTACTTCTCGGATCGGCTCCCGCGATCAATTCCTTCAAACGGGTTACCTCCGCCTCCGCTTCTTTCAAACGTCTCGCCTCCAGGGGATCCACTTCCAGAATACCTTTGCTAAGCGGCATCACTCCGCGCGACGGATCGATGGGATTCCCACCGGCTCTCTCGCCGCCTTCGAGTTCCGCGATCACACCCTTGTCTTTCCTGATCCGCTCGCCGGCTTTTTCCCGCACCGCCTCCATCGCCTTGACTGTGAGCTCGGTGCGATTCCGAACCATTCCTGATTTCCATTCAGGATAAAATTTTCCGACCGCGCCGAACAGCTTCTCCGCCTGCCGGTATTTCTCCAACGCCCCCACGACGTCCCCGTCTTTTTCAAGCTGCTCCGCGGCTCTCACCTCGAGATACGCCTGGAAATAGACGTCGGATGGATCGAACTGCGGGTTTTCCGGAGCCTGTGCCATCACACTTCCACAAATGACCAGCGTCGCGCAGAATGAGATCGCCCGTTTCATACACGCTTGGGCTCGCGTATTTCCTTCAAACATCAGCCCTTAGGAGTATCACTTTGGCCGTTTACCGCAAGCGCTAAGTCTTCCACAGGAAACTCACTGATGCCGGATCTCACAGCATCGTGAAAGACTGGAAATGATGCCTCCATGCAACTTCATTAAGATTTCCGAAGAATCGCAGAACCCTACATGTAGGATATTCACAACGATTTTACTACCACATCTAGTGTTTTCCGCCACTCCGATCTTGATTCCGGAAAAAGAAATCGATAACGTTGATTCAATCAGCGTCCTCTTCGGGATCTGATCGCGGAAATCCGGCACCATCAAACCATGTATCTCAAGACACTCGACATCCAGGGATTCAAATCCTTCGCGGACAAAACCGTTTTCGATTTCGCCGAAGGCGTGACTGGAATTGTCGGGCCTAACGGCTGCGGTAAATCCAATGTGGTTGACGCCATCCGGTGGGTTCTTGGGGAAACCTCCGCCAAGGCACTTCGTGGTGGTGAGATGGCGGATGTCATTTTCAACGGAACCGAAAAGCGAAAGCCACTCGGCATGGCCGAGGTAACGCTGACGATGGCGGATTGCGAGGAGTCGCTGAAAGTGGATTTCAACGAGGTCGCCATTACCCGTCGTGTCTTCCGCGACGGCCGTTCCGAATACCGCCTCAACGGCACTCTTTGTCGCCTCCGCGACTTCCACGATCTCTTCATGGATACCGGGATAGGCCGTACCGCATATTCCATCATGGCGCAGGGTCAGATCGACCAGATCCTTTCCTCCAAGCCCGAGGAGCGTCGCGCCGTGTTCGAAGAAGCCGCGGGTATCACGAAATTCAAGCGTGAGAAAAAGGACGCCCTCCGCAAACTCGAATACACGGAAGCGAACCTCCTCCGGGTCTCGGACGTCCTCGCCGAGCAGGAACGCCGCATGAATTCCCTGAAACGCCAGGTCGCCAAAGCCCGCCGTTTCCAGTCCCTTTCCGCCGACCACCGCATCCTCGATACCCACCTCGCCCACAAGCGTTACGTGGAAATCACCGGAGAGCGCGCCGAGCTTACGAATTCCATCCGCTCTCTCGACGCCAATGAGTCCAACCTCGACCGTCTCATGCCGGAAAAGGAGGAGTCCGTTTCCGAAGCGCGCTCCGCCGCCCGCGAGTTCGAGTCCGAACTCGCCGAGCTCCGCCAGCAGCTCAACACTCATCAGAACTCCCTGGCCGCGGCCAACGCGCGGATCGCTTTCAACAGCGAACGGAAAGCCGAGCTCGAAGGCCGTATTTCCCAGAACCATTCCGACATCGAGTCCACCAGGGAAAAACTCGCCCAGCAGGAATTTGACTTCACTGCCGCCAATGACGCGTTGGACGAACTGACCCGTCGCATCGCCGGGCAGGAAATCCAGTTGCAGAAACAGGAGGAACAATCCCTCACCGCCCGCGAGCAGCGCGGCAACCTTGAAGCCGCACTCCGCAACTCCCGCGGCGAAGCCAACAGAACCCAGACGCTCATCGCCTCCATGCAGGCGAAAATCGAGTCAGCACTCGCCCAGCTAGAAGGCAACCGCGAACGCGCGCGCCAGCTTTCCGAAGAAGAGCAACGCCTCAATCTCGGCATCGAAGAACACATAGCGCAGCAGACACAGATCGCCGCCCTGGTTTCCGAAACAGGGGATAAGCTAGGCGAACTCGAGGAAGCCTTCCAACTCGCCGAGCGCACCTACCAGCACACAAGAGGCGACCTGGATTCCTCCCGCAATGCCGCCATCCAATCGAACAAAGTCCTTGCCCAACGCTCTGCCCGTCTTGAGGCCGTCAAACAACTCGTGGCCTCCGGCGAAGGCTTCGCCAAAGGCACCCAGAACCTGCTGAAAGGCCTCGACTCCCCGGACGAGTTCAAGCCCTCCATCGAGGGCGTTCTCGCTACGTTCATCCATGCCGATGACTCCGCCGCGCGCGCTATCGAAGCCGCTCTCGGCGCGAAGCTCCAGACCGTCCTCGTCTCCGACTCCGCCATCGCCGAGACCCTGGTGCAGCGCCTCACAGAGAAAAAACTCGGCCTCGCCGCCATCCTTCCGAAAGACCTCATTCCCAAATCCTCCTGCACCCAGGTCGAAGCACTCCCCTCCGGAGCCACGGCATGGGCATTGGACAAGGTGAAATCCGAGCCACGAGTTGCCGCCATCGTCGAACAGCTTCTCGAAAAAACGCTCATCGTCCCGGATCTGACCACCGCTTTAAAGCTTCGCACCGACTATGCTTCCCTCACATTCTTAACGCTGGCCGGAGAGATGCTCTCCCCGGAAGGCACCATTCAGGGCGGAGCCGCATCCGGTGCTTCCACCTCCCTCCTGGAAAGGCAGAACGAAGTCCGTTCCCTTGAAGCTGAAGTCACCGGTCTTCAGAAATCCGACGAGGATGCCCGTCAGAAAGTGGCATCTTTGGAGACGGGACTCGAATCGCACCGCGAAGCCGTGGAAGTCTCCCGCGAACGCCTTCAGAAGCAAAAAGTCGAGCTCTCAACCCTCCAAGGCCAGCTCACTCTCGCTTCCCGTGAGGTGGAAAATTTCACGACCCGTATCGAAAACGTGCGTTGGGAGAAATCCGAACTCGAGAAGCGGGAATCCGCCGCCGCCGATTCCCGCCAGCACATTGAGTCCGAACTCACCGCAGCCCGCGAGCGACTTGAAGCCATCGAAGACCAGACCCGCTCGTTGCAATCCCAGTCGGATGCAGCCATCGCCGCCGACCAGGAGTTCACCACCGCCCTCAACGAACTCCGCACAAATCTCGCCGTTGAGAAACGCGCGAAGCAGGCCGCTGAGGAACAGCAGCGTCCGATGGAAGCCCGCCTGTCCGAGCTGCGCGAAGTCGCGATCCGCCGCGAGACGGAAATCGAGAATTTCCAGCAGCGCATCCAGGGAGCTATCGATGAAAACGCTTCACTCACCGCGCAGGCCGAAGACCACCGGATTGAAGCCGAAGACCTCCAGCAAGTTCTCTCCGAGAAAGCCCAAGGCCGCGGCGAACTCATCAAAGCGATTGAGGAAGCCGAAGCCGTCCTCTCGAAATTCCGGAAGGACCTCGCTTCCATCAACGAGCAGAAAGGCCGTGAGGAAATCGCCGCTACCAAGTTGGATCTCCGTTTGGAAAACCTCCTTACCGTCACCGAGGACCGTCACCAAATCACCCTTGCGACCTTCGAGCCGGATGCCCACGCCCTGCTGGCCACCCTGAACAAACGCAATTCCTCCAACGACGATTCTGAAGACGACACTGAGGCTGGTCTCGCCGACCGGCAGACCGGGGCATCCCAGGAAATCCAAGACCTTCCCGGAGAGCCGAACTGGTCACAGGTCGAGTCCATCGTCCAAGACCTGAAACGCAAAATCGACTCCATGGGGCCGGTCAATGTCGACGCCATCGAAGAATACGACGAACTCGAGGAACGCCACAATTTCCTCCGCAACCAGCACGACGACCTCGTTTCTTCAAAAACTGAACTTCTCGCCGTCATCGAACGGATCAACGAGGAAACCCAACGCCGTTTCTCCGAAACTTTCGCGCAGGTTCGCATTAATTTCCGGGATATGTTCAAGGAACTGTTCGGAGACAAAGGCCAGGCGGATCTTACTCTTCTCGACGAATCCGACCCGCTGGAATCCGGCATCGAGGTCATTGCCAAACCTCCCGGGAAAAAACTCCAGTCCATCACCCTCCTCTCAGGTGGCGAACGCTCAATGACGGCGGTCGCCCTTCTCTTCTCCATCTACATGATCAAGCCCTCGCCCTTCTGCGTTCTGGACGAGTTGGACGCTCCTCTGGACGAGTCCAACATCAACCGTTTCGTAAAAGTCCTCGACCGTTTCATCGATAAATCCCAGTTCATCATCGTCACACACTCGAAGCGCACGATGGCTCGCGCCGACGTCATGTATGGAGTCACCATGGAGGAATTCGGGGTTTCCAAGCCCGTGGGCATGCGCCTCACCGCCTCCAACGACAACCAGAAAGCGGAAGCCAGTTCCGCGGCTCAGAAAGCAGCGCTCAGGCTTGATGCATGATCTCACCGGCAAGGATGCTTTTCTGATCCAAGAACAGCTTCAAGCGGGTTTATCGGAATTTGGATTTAAGAAGGAATCCGGCGGACGCAGGATTCCGGCGCGAATGAAGAGAGCAGATCGAACCAAACCATGCCGACCGTAGAAGAACGTCAAGCCTTCAGGCTTCTTCTCGTTCCTCATCCTGGCTCTCCAAACCGGATCTGAAGCGAGAGTCCAATCGGGCGACCGCCTCCCTGGCCTCGTCCCTCATCTTTTCCCTGAGTAAAATTCTCCGCGCCGCCGCCTCTTTTTCCCGATTCCGCTTTGCCTGCTCTTCCAGCCGAGCTGCCTTTTCGGACGCCTTTTTTTCATCGGCCAGTCTCTTTTCCTCCTGCTGCCTGGCAATTTTCTCAAGCCTGACCCTCTCCTTCTCTTCTCGTTCGCGCCTTTCGTCCTCGAGCCTTGCCTTTTCCTTTTCGGCCGCGATGAGTGCGGCGGCCTTTTTCTCCTCCGCCTCTTTGCGCCTCTCCTCCGCCACACGCAGAGCCTCGGCCTCGCCTTCTTTCCTTATCCGCTCCTGCTCCGCTTTCCGAGCAGCCTCTTCTTTGGCTTTCCGCCTTGCGAGGCGCTCTGCCTCCGCTTTGCTCGCGGCTTCTTTCGCGAGGCGGGCTTCTTCCTCCTCGGCGAGCTTCTTCTCTTTGGCGATGCGGGCTTCGGTCGCCACCCTTTCGGCCTCTTCTGCCTGACGTTTTTCTTCCTCAAGGCGGGACGCCTCCGCTTCTTCCTCCTCCCGTATCCTCTCTTCCTCGGCTTTTCGCGCGTCTTCTTCTTTTCTGGCTTTCTCCTCAGCAAGGCGCCTCTCCTCTGCGAGTCGGGCGGCGTCCGCCAACCTTTCCGCCTCTTCAGCCTCAGCCTGACGTTTTTCTTCCGCCAAACGATTCGCTTCGGCTTCTTCCTCTATCCGGATCCGTTCCTCCTCGGCTTTTCGCGCAGCTTCCTCCTCTTCCTTCTTTTCTCGCGCTTTCCTTTCTTCCTCCGCTATCCGGGCGGCTTCCTCCTCTTGCCGCAAGACCTCCGCCTCGGCGATCTCATCCTGCTTTCTTTTCTCCTCATCTTCACGAGCCGCCTGTTCCCCCGCCGAGTCGGCGCCATCTCCTTTTTCCCTGCCAAGAAGGCCGAAGGCCGCTCTTTCCAGGAGATCGAAATAGCCGGAGACAGGCTCCCCCAGGGCATCGATACGGTGGGGCAGGCTGAGATAATACGCCAAGTCGTCGCTGGCGATCACATCCTCGATGCGGAACTGGATGATGTGGAGGCGGAAAGTGGCGGCCATATCGACTTCCCGGAGGACATGATGGGATGTGTTCGCCGTACCGGAAAGAATGAGAATGAAGACTCTGCTGTTCTGGATAGCCCGGGTGATCTCGCCGGGGAACGAATGTCCGGGCCGGACATCCCGGGGTGCCATCCAGCAGGATAATCCGGCGCCCTCCAGGCGCGCGCAGACCTCCACTGCCACGGACTTGTCAGTCGAGGAATGGGAGAGGAATACGTCGTGAGGCATGTTACAGGTCAATCCATAGGGCAGGTGCCATGGTCAGGGAAAGGCAAAACACGGGATGATGTTCGGGATTTCCTTGGCTGCTTCGCATCAGGCTTTTCGCCTGTCTGACCCGTCCCATCAATGACTCCTATCGTTTGATTCGGTTTTCCGCTTCGGCCGCCTTGCGCGCCCATTTTCCGGCCTCGGTGAGGTCTTTCTCGGTGCCAATCCCCTGCCTGAAGCATGCTTCAAGGCCATACATCGCCCGAAGGCTCCCGGCTTCGGCGGCTTGTAGAAAGAGAGGAAACGCCTCGGATTCCTTATCCTGGATATCTCCATTGAAATACAGGATTCCGAGTTCCGTCTTCGCTTCGGGGTCACCCATGTCCGCAGCCATTCTCAGCCACTTTGCAGCCTCCACGAGATCCTTTCCTGTTTCGATTCCTTTGGCGTGGATGATTCCTAGGTTTCGCATCGCATCCGTGGAGGGTGATTCCGCTTCCGCCGCCTTCCGCCACCATTCCATAGCCTTGGAGATATTTTTATCCTCGGGATTCAGGTAGAAATAATCGCCAAGTCGGCTCATCGCCACCTCATAGCCGAGATTCGCCGCCTTGACCCACAATTCCACTGCTTTCGCCATGTCGATCGGACCGCCAATTCCCTGCTGATGGCAGTATCCGAGGCCGAGAATGGAGCGGGCGTTTCCGAGTCGGGCGCCTTGCTCAAACCATGCCCGGGCCTCCTCCTTGTCCTGCGTTACGCCGTTTCCCTGCCAGTAGGATGCCCCGCATAGCTCGATTGCCCGGATATCCCCATCGTTTGCCAAAGGAAGAATCTTTGAAAAAGCCTGCTCTTTTTCCACTGACGAGGACTTCGGATCGTCTAGGATCCTTCCGCTCTCCTGAACCAGGGCTTTTTCCCTGAGGGCTTTCTCCTCCATCGCCTTCTTACGGGCTTCTTCTACGGCGGCTCGCTCCATGGCCGCTTCCTCCTGCTTGGCAAGCTTCTCCGCGGCAGCCGCTTCAGCCGCTTTTTTCGCAGCCGCCTCCTCCGCTGCCCGTTGACTCTCCGCGAGTTCCCTGGCGGAGGCTTCCTTCGCGGCCAAATCTTCAGGCGAGGTCGCTTGCTCTCCTGCCACATCCGGCGATGGAAAAGCTTGTCCCGCGTTACCCGGAGCATCTTCTTCATTTGGCTTCAGCAGTAGAATCGACCCGGTTCCGACAACCAGCGCTACCGCGGCGGCCGCAGCGATTTTCCGCATTGCGGGTCGCTTTGGATGACCTGAAGGAACGGCTTGTGAACCGGCTTCGGCATAGCTGGCCCTAACCTGCGGATCTTCCGTTGCTGACGGCATGGAATCCACAAGCATATCGCCCAAAACCCTAGCATCCGCGATTTCCCCTCCCACCAGCGCGGATATGATTTCTTTGGCTACAGGAGAACGAACTTCATGATTTTGCCCTTGGGAATCCTCACCGGTGAGAAGCCATTCCATGGTTTCTCCAAGCAGCTTGAGATCAGAAGACACGCTCCCGGGCGCGGGGTCGGTTTCTCCAAGATGCACATCGTGGGCTGGCCACGGGCTGGCGAGAAAAACACTTTCCGGAGAGATGCCGCCATGTATTCTTCCATTTGCGTGCATGGGTTCCAGAAGCTCCGATATCCGGAGGGCGAACCAGCGGACAAGCTCCCAGGGCAATGGGCCGACGCGCCCGACCAGTTGGCGCAGGTCTTCCCCTGGTTTTCCCGGTAGGAGCCGGGCGGTTCCCTGCTCGATGGGTTCGGGATTGGTGGGGGGATCGGTCATAATTTTTCCAGCCTGCGTTCGGCTTCAGACTTCGTTCAAACGGGGGTCGGCCCAGGCCTTCATACAGGACTATTCCTGATTGACCAGGGGGTGGCCGCTGACATAGGTTGGTTCAGCCTCGAAAAACCGGGTTGAAAAGTCGAGCACATACCATCATGAAATCATTCCAGACCTTTACTAAAGCCGTATCGCCGAGTCTACTGATCGTCCTGTCATCCTGCGGGGATCTGGTCCAGCCACTGGAAGGGGGTGGAGCGCTACTGGATCCGGGCATGACAGCCGGAGGGATGGGAAGTATGACACCTACAGGAACTAGTACCCGACAATAGGCCGCAGTTCCATCTGGCGCACATCGCATCCGCCACCGCTGAACAACGGAGAAGCGCCGAATCGAGCGCCAGGCAGGCATTGGAATCCTCGTCGGTTGTAACTGAAGTGAAGAAAAGAAAAGTCCAGTATGTGGCGGTTCCGGTCAAAAGAAGCAAGGGTCAGAAAGAGGGCGGAACCCATGTCATGAAGGTAAACGTCGCGACAGGTGTCTCGACTGGCGAGGTCTTCGTTGCTGACAAGGGCGGGCCGAAAAGTGGTGACAAGTTGAAGCTCGGGGGTGATTCCACTCTCTACCTCGCTCTCACCGGCGATAAGCTCTGAGAGTTTTTCGGAGAAACCGGTCTCATCGGTTCGGCGTCCAGCGACCCTTTTAGCCGGTGGTGGTGTTACTCTAAAATGGGTGATTGTTTCCTGAAATATCGAACATCAATCGCCTACCCTGACGGGACTACTGAAGCTCTCCGTTTTTCCGTAAAATATGGCACGCTGAAGGCTTAGGCTCGGTATGCGGTTACCCTAGATTTGTCGTAAATACGATAAAGATCTTGTATATTCCGCCAAATAGTCCTCCATCAGTCCGTTTTTGAAAAACCATCTCCTGTTACTATCCTCATTGCTTCTCGCGGCTTGTTCCGGCGAGCGAAAGGATGCGCTGTGGTGGGACAATGAGAAACAAATCATCGAGCTACGCAGCGATATCGATCTTGCCCGATACAAAGTGGACATGCTCGCCCCGGAACAGGAATCAGCACCCTCCGGCCTGTCTGTTGAAAAATTGAACGCAGAATTGGAGAGTCTTTCCGCTGAAAGAGCGCGGCTTTCCGTAAGCGTGGCGGAAATGAGAGACGGCTGGCAGGATTTTCGCGCAAGTGTGCTCGCACGTCGCCGATACGCTGTGGTAGGCAAGTCATTCGAGACCTTTGAAACCGCGCAGGGTCGGGAATATTCGGAGGTCACGATTACAGGTATCGACGACAGCGGTGTCTCCCTCCGCCACAAGGCAGGGAGCGCGAGGCTGCGTTTCGAAGATCTCAATCAGAGCCGACGGGAATTTTTCGGACTCGACGGAGAACTCGCAAGCATCGCTCATGAAGCTGAAGCCGAGCAAGCGATCGCGTACAACCGCTGGATCGACAAGCGGATGGAAGAGATCCGGGAGGAGGAAGCCCAGCAGACAGCGATACGCCAGAAAGAAGAGGAGAAGACCCGCCGTGCCAGGGAGCGGGCTTTGGCTGCGAACCGTCGCGCGGCCACCCCGAGCGCGCTCACCGGTTCTTTTGGAAATCTGGGGGATACAAGAACCATTTCCAGCGGCAGACGCTACTCTAGCTATGGTTCCTACCGTAGGACGCGTTATCGCTATTACTATACCAATAACACGACTCCCACCTGTCAGAACCAGTGGAGCTCTATCAGTTCGACATACCGTCCATCCGTCGTCACTACGGTGCCTCAGGCGGTGCAGACGACGCCTTGTCCTAGCAATCCGTTCAATCCCTGACATCGCTTGGCGAACCGAAGACCCCGCATATGAGATCATATCGTTTTTCGCATCCCTCGATACGTTTCACATCTCAGGGTATCCTGCTGGCGGTTTCCCTCGCGCTCACATCGTGCGGGGATGATCCCCAACTCGTGCAAAAACACGGTGAGCAGCAGGCGGAGATCGCACGCCTTGAAGGGGAGCTTGCTTTGCTCCAGGAACGTCTCAAAAACGTTCCTCCCGACCAATCCGGCGAATTGAAGGATACTGTGGCGGAGGCGGCCAAGCTTGAATCCGAACGTGAACGGCTGTCCGAGGATGTCAGCGCTCTGGAGGCCGAGCACAAGGCGCTTCTCGAGAAATTCGAGGATTACAAGCGCAAATACGCGGTTCAATAATCGCCAACGAGCGACCGTTTCCTAAAAACATCCTTCCCGAACATCCATGTCCTCAAGCGATTTACTAACCAGTGCCAGGGGACCCGGCGTGATCGGGATGCTCCTCGCGCTTCTTGTCTTGCTGGGCTTCGGCACCCTTTTCATGCTTGCGTTTGACGAAGGTGGTCCCGGTGGCGGGAAGTCGCTGGCCTCGAGAATACGCGAGGCTGATCAGAAAATCTCCGCAAGTTCCTCGCGGATCGAATCAGGCGAGACAGTTCTCTCGAAAATTCCCGACCTGAAGCGGATTTCCAACGAGCTGATGGAAGCGAAGGCCAACAACGGCTTCCTGGACACAAGGATAGCGCAGAGGAAATCGGAGATCGCCGGACTAAAGAAGGATATCGCCAACCTGGAGGAGGACATCGACGACTATAAGAACCAGTATCGCGCGTTTGTGAGAAACAATGCCGAAGGCACCAGGATGGACGAATTGAAAACCCTTTCCGGTGAGGTTTACACGGATGTGGATGTCCGGAAGGTCAGCGCGGTGGGAATCGAGATTCGACACAGGGACGGTCATAAGCGAATAGGCTTTGAGGACCTGCCGGAGGAAATGCAGGATTACTACCAGTTTGATAAGGATCAGATGCTCGCTGAGGTCAAGCGGGAGGCGGAAATCAGGAAAGAACACAACAGAGCGGTCGCCATTTCGGACAAGGCGGTGGCGGCGGAGGCCGAGGTCACGCGTGCGAGGGAAATGCGGGAAGCGCGAGAGAAAGCGACGCTCACGATTTCGGAAAAAAGAGCTAGGCTCACCGCGATCGACCGCGACATCCAGCAACTGGAATCCGATCTGGCGAACTCCGAAAGCGCCGCTAGTTCCGCGCGTTCGGCGGGGCGCATGCATCTTAGCAAATCCGGCGGAATCAGGAACCGTATCAGGGCGAAGCAAGCGGAACGCGCCGGAGTGGAGGCGGAGATCGCCAACCTCCGGGCTTCCCTTTAGGATTATCCATGTCCTCCGACGGTCACGACGGGATCATCTGGTTGCTCGGCAGCCTCATCGTGCTCACTCTCGCAGCGGTGCTCCTATCCATTCTGGTTGACCAGCGTTTCAGCTTTCAGCGACAAACCAATTCCGTCCAAACCCGCCTGATCGTGAACGGGGAAAAGATCAGCCAACTCAAGGGACGGATCGATGACTACGAAGAGCGGCTAGCTTTCAGAAAAATCACCGCAGAGTCGAATTCGAACAGAAATAGTGAACTCGAAGCCGCAAACTCAGTCGTTTCAATGGAAATGGAGAGGCTCCTGGAAAGAAAGACGGAGCTTATGGCCGCAATACCCGACCTTGAGAAAGATCTCGCCCGATACCGCGAAGAATATAGAAGCGCGACCTGGCGAAACGCGGTTGGTGAAAAGTTTGACCACCTATTTCTCAGAACCGGACGCCAGTTTGACAAGGTCATCATCACGAAGGTGACAGACGACGGGCTGGAGATCTCGCATGCGAGTGGGCTGGCGCGAATCGATGGAGCGGATCTTAGCCGGGCTATACGGGAGAGGTTCCAGTGGGATCAGTAGGGAGCCGCCTTCTTCCCTTTTTGCCATCTGACGGTCAGCCCATCTGGCGCGGAGATCTCCGGCCCGAGGACGAAAAGCGCGGTTGCCCACGCGTCGGCGGTCGCGCAGTCTTCCGCGATAACGGTAACGGAGGAGGAGCCCCGGATGACGGGCTTGCCCGTCCGAGGATCGATAATGTGGCTGGCGAGGCCTCCGGGATCTGGCTTGAACTGACGGTAGTTCCCGCTGGTGGCGAGAGCGCGGTTGTTGAGATTCTCGGTGCGGAGAATGACGCGTGAAACCGGATCTGGCGATTCGATCTCAACATTCCATTCACCTTCACCCGCGAGGACTTCCCCCCCGAGTTCGAAGATGAAATCCTTTATTCCCATCTCGCGCAACCTCTCCCCCACCCTGTCCACCGCGAAACCTTTACCGATGCCTGATAGATCCAAACCGCGTCCTTCAGGTCCGAACCCGGCGTCCGAAGTCTCTCTGAGCAAACGGTAGTCGAAAGCTCCGGCGCTGATGTCCTGGATCTCTTTGGCGAGGTTGATGACCCGTTCCAATTCTCCTGGACCGGGCTTCACCCCGGTTCGCACGGGAAAGATCTGAATCCTGCTTCCATTGGCTCATGACCAGTTCCCATTTCAAGAGAGTCTCGGTCACAGCTTTTTCCATTCCAGGAACGGCAGCCCCCCGCCAGGCTAGCGTCCATGTGGTGCCCATGGAAGAGCCGGATAGAGTGCCTACATTCTTCTTTTCCCCTCCACACCCCGTGAAAAAAAAGGTCAGAATCACCAGAGCCATGCTCACAAAGTGGCTGACCCGGCGGTTTCCGGATGTAACGGGGTTCTTTCTCATGTTGCGTTTTTCCATCAGGCCAGACTGTAAACGAGGGCGACCGTGACCAGTATACTAGCCATGGTATCGCGGCGTGTCCATGCGGACGGCGAGTAGGTCAGAAATTTGAGGAGAGCCCCTGTCGGGCAGCCGTAATGGCAGTACGCCTGCGGAAGAAAAACCGCCGCAACCAGTCCGATGGTCAGAATTGCCGCCGGCACGAGGGCATAAAATCCTGTGCTCCAGATCTCGAACGGCTCCGCCTGCGCAAGCGGAACGGCCATGCCAGCGAACGCGATGCCCCAGATGGCCAGAAGAGTGATCCAAGGTAACTTCTGGAACGCGCGGTGGACACAGCCAGGGAGCGAAAACCGCTTTTTTACAACACCTCCAAGGATGGTCTGTGCCGCGCCGTGCGGGCAGATGCGGCTGCAATATACGTTTTTCCCCGTTAGAGCCGGGACGAGCAGCGCGGCCGCGGTCAGCAAAAGCAGGGGAAGGGCAATCCCTCCGGAGAGCCCGTGCCTACCCCAGCCGACCAACTGATCCTGACTGACCATCCACCCCAACGCCAGGCCGGCGATCACAGATATCCCGGCAAAGGCCATCCGCCACCTGCGGCTGCCGAAGCGTTTTCCAAGACCCACAAAAACACCTGCCGCGATCCAAATGATCGCGATAGAAGATTTCCAGGGGAACGGCTCCGACTTTCTTTCTTTCAGGTGTTTTGCGAGCATCTCGTCGACGGAAAGGATGACGGCATCCGCTGTCACGCTCGCTCCACTCACGATAAGGGGCGCATCGTCGGGTGCCGTGCTGAAATCGACCGGCAGTCCCGCGAACCCGTCCGCGTAAAGGAGTTCGTCTCTAACGTACCCGACATAGGGCTGGTTGTCCCTGCTACCGAGGAGGGCGACGCCTAGGATGGTTTTCCCGTCTTTGGATAGAGCCAGGAGCACGTCGGATATGCCATTGAACCCGCGGGAAAGGACACCCATACGGCTGCTTCTCAGGATCGTTCCAATACTTTCTCCGGATCTTTTTACGGTGCTCACGCCTGCCTCTTCCGTGCCTGTGATCGCGTCCGCTTGGGGATACCAGCGCCGGATGGTCTCCAGATCAAGTGCCTCCGGAAACCACTGGCCAGACCCTTCGCCCCGAACCTCGCGGCGACGCCGCGCGCCATGGCCTCACTAGTCAGGGTGGCGCCGCTGACAATCCTGACATCACGAGTGGCACCTGCCCCTGTTTCGGTTTTCCCATCCCACTGGCTCCAGAAAGGATCATTGTCCCGAATTTTCGAAACATGTCCGTCGGTATCCGCGGATTTCAGGAAACCTACGGAAAGAATGGTACGATCCGATGCGAGCAGAATGAAGAGCTCGGACGGGCCGGAATACCCCTGGATCATTTCGGCCTGCGGATATGTGGTAGTCGCCCAACCGAGGAGGTCTTCTTTCTTTGAGAGAACAGGATAAAAGCCATCCTGAGGATCCCCAAGGGATGCGGCCGAGGGTAGGGAATTTCTGCTTTCCCGTAGTAAGATTTCCGTCGAAACCCCCGAAAGATCCGGTTGCCCGAACCAGAGGCACAGCAACGCAACGACGATCAGGGCAAGCCGGTAGAGACCCAGCGCATGGCGCTTGAGCCGATGCGAGGGACTATTCTGAGGCCGGCGTTTTATCGAGGAAATCGCGCAGCTCATCGGTGCTAGTGAAGCGGGTGTCGCCAGGCTGGCGCCAGAGGTTTTTCGCCTCTTTCAGGTGCTTGTGATAGACATCGGCGGGCAGACAATTTTCTGTCACACAGATGGCGGCGGCCCTGCCGACGGCTACGCCCATCATACCTATCGTCTTCATCACGCGAATGGTTCCGAGCGCCTCCCTGTCCACGCTGATATTTCGACCCGCGATGAAAAGGTTGGGGACATTGCGCGAGTAGAAAGAGCGATACGGAATCGGGTAGCCCACCTTCTTGTCGATCACGCGGTCGTGTATGGCCTTGGATATGAAGGGATGCTCCGGGAGAACTTTCGCATATTTCGGTTCAGGCACATGAAGGTCGATGGACCAGGTGGTTAGCACGATGCCGTCGTCGAATTCCTTGCCGTCCCTGATGTCCTTTCCAGTGAGAATCACATCTCCGAGCAACTGCTGGGTTTCGCGGGTGCCACCTATGTATGCCATCCAGGTGAGTTCGGCGGTGGAATGCCCCTTGGTATCGCGGGCGACGTGGGCACTGTAGTTCTTGATGGCATTCCAGGCGCTGAAATTGGCCACAAGGTTCCAGTCCCGAGTCATTTCAAGCTCGTCGATAGGGTGGCTGTCGAAGCCGCTTTCCCAGAACCACTGCGCGTGGCCGTCTCGGGGATACGGAAAATCCTTTTCTCCAAATTTAAGCATCCAGTCCTTCTCGGGGAAAGGTTTGGCCTCTTCGGTCTTTTTCCATGTCCACATGTTACTCATGCCCATGCGTCCCTCATCCTCCATGGTGAGATCCGCTCCCGCCCATTGGCCGATGAATCCGTGTCCGGTGCAGTCTGCAAAGAGCGTGCCGGGAATTTTCCGGAGTTTCCCGGTGGCAACTTCGAGAACGTTCACCGAAGCGATACTGTCTCCCGCCATATTGAGACCGTAGGCGTGGTTGCCAAGATAGAGGGTGATATTGTCTTCCGCGCGAACGACCTTCTCTTTTTTGTCATCCACGAACTGTTCTGCGGGAGCCGGGGAAGCCTTCGCCTCATCCTGGATCTCCCTGATGATGTCCGCGAATTTATACTCGCTGGGCGGCAGATCGCCCATGGCCCAGACCCGGACTTCGGACGAACCGTTGCCGCCGAGAACTTCGCGGTTCTGGATCAGGGCGACCTTGATGCCCATGCGCGCTGCGGAAATTGCCGCCCCCAGCCCTCCGTAACCCCCGCCAACGACGACCAGGTCGTATTTCTCGGTTTCCTCGATCCCACTAGGGACGCCGGCGATATTCCATTTCAGCCTGTCGTTGATTCCAGCGTCCGCGGGAGGAGTGAGATTCTTGTCGGTGGAGAAAAGGATCGCATCGACCCTCCCGTTGAAGCCGGTGAGGTCGGTCAGCGAGATCTTCGATTCACCAGCTTTCAAAGCGCGTGTGCCGACGGGTTGCCAATGCCACTCCGGCTCGGCGTTTCCAAGTGTTTCGCCGAGTTGCTCGCCGTTGATCGACAGGGTGAAAGTGCCCGCTGCGGAGGGTCTGCCAAGGCGTTTGCTCCAGTCTATCGTTCGAACCCAGACCTTGTATTCGCCATCCTCGGGGACGGAAACCGCGGTGGAGGCGTCCGTGACAGGTTTCCCCAAGCCGTGAGCGTTCAGGTAAGGAGATCCCATGGACTCTATGAATTGCGTATCCACTTTCCATCCGCCTTTTTCTGAAAATTGTTCGGCTTCGACGAGGAACGAGGCCGCGTTGAGATTCGGAAGGACGAGAAACGGGATCAGGAGGAGGGCTTTCATCATGTTTTCATTAAATGTTTGTCGCCTGACGATATTTCGGCCACATGTTTTTCAAGATTCGCTCATTTTCCTGCGCTGGCGCGCCTCACGGAAAAAGGACTGGAGAAGTTCGAGCGACTCCTCCCCCATCACCCCGGCGGTCACTTCGCAGCGGTGATTAAGGGGCGGGTTTGACTCAAGGAGATTGATCCATCCTCCCGCGGCACCCGCTTTCGGATCGCCGCAGCCGAAAACCACCCGGTCGGGTCGGCAATGAACGATGGCTCCCGCGCACATGGGGCAAGGTTCCTTGGTTACATACAGAGTGCATTTCTCCAGTCGCCAGTCGCCGAGCGCTTGTTGTGCGGCGGTGAGGGCGAGCATTTCCGCATGAGCTGTCGCGTCTTTAAGGGTTTCAACCTGGTTCCAGGCGCGCCCGATGATTTGGCCTTCATGCACAACGACAGCGCCGACCGGGACTTCCGAGGCGGCTTGAGCCTTGCGCGCCTCACGCAACGCCTGCCCCATGAAATGGGCGTCACTGTGCAGATCGATGATCAGTTCTCCGGTCATGTGGAGGCGTTCTAGTGTCGTGGTCGGAAAAGGGCAACCGGGTAAAGCACTCATACGCTCATTCCCTCTTTTTCCTTCCCATCCGCCGCCGCCGTGCTTCGTTTGTCCCGTGATTACGAAGACATACCTCGACAGGGTGATCGCCCCTTCCCTGCTGGCGGCTGATTTTTCCAAAGTGGGCGAGGAAACCTCCCGCGCGATCAACGCCGGGGCGGACTGGCTGCACCTTGACGTCATGGACGGCCATTTCGTGGACAACATTTCCTTCGGACCTGAAATGGTACGGACAATTCACGCGACCAACGACATTTTCCTTGATGTGCATCTGATGATCTCCCGCCCGGACCACTACCTGCCGCGCTTCATTGCGGCAGGGGCGGACTGCGTGACTGTCCATGTAGAGGCGGAGCACGATGTCTCGGAGACCCTGGAGCGAATCCGCGAGGCGGGCTGCCTTGCCGGTCTCGCGCTGAACCCGGCCACACCCTTTTCCGATGTCGTCCCTTTTCTCAGCAAAGTTGATCTGGTGCTCTGCATGACCGTCGTCCCCGGATTCGGCGGTCAGCCTTTCATGACTGAAATGATGGCAAAGGTCGAGGAAGCGGCGGCCTTTAGAAAAACCAACCATCTCTCCTACCATATCGAGGTCGACGGGGGCATAGGAGCGGAAACCGCTGCCCTCTCGGCGAAGGCAGGCGCGAACGTCATGGTCGCCGGCTCCACCACCTTCGGAGCCAAGGACATGGCCGCGGCGATCTCCGCGATCCGGGAAGCCTGATTGCCACCCTGACTTATGAAACCCGTAATCATCACCTCCCTCCTTTCGCTTGTCCTCGGTTTCGCCGGGGGCTGGATGTTCAGGTCGGCGTCCAGCGAACTTGAGACCGTGACCAGAGATGCTCCGGCAACTGTCGAGCGTAAGCCCCCCGCAGCACCGCCACGTACTGAGAACCCCGATGTCCCGGCGGTTCCGGAGGATCGCGATCCAATCCCGGATAGAACCGGCGAAGTGATCACACGCGACGACATCGTGATCCCGGAGTCCGCAATAAAGGCGGATCAGGCGAAATGGCTCCGGCTCGTGGAAGTTCTCGGGCTGAGCAAAGACCAGTCGAAAGCGGTGGCCGCAGCCATCGAGGAGACCCAGCCATCCACCGAAAGCGGGGAATCTCCCGACGCCTCCTATCAGCGTGCCGGAGAGCAACTTGAGAAGAATATCCTCGCGATCCTTGATCCAACCCAGCAGGAGGCTTTCCGGAAATTCCAGCTCCGGGTGCTGGAAAACCAGGTCGAGACGACCGCCCACAGAGACGTTTGCCGAGGAACTCGCGAACCTGGATCTCACCGCCGCACAGAGGGAGCAGGCTCTCGACATCCTTCGTGAGCGTGCGGAAGCGGATGCGTCCAGGATTTCTCCGGGCACGCGTCTCGCACTCGCCGGTTCCATACTGCCCATCGGCAACGAGAAGTTTTCGGATGAAGGCATCCTCCTGCTTAGGAGAATCAAAGCCTCCGGAGACCCGGCCTCTTTCGAGAACATCGCGGCCATACAGCGTTCCGAGATCGATTCGAGGATGAATCGCTACGAAGGCATCCTCACTCCCGGTCAACTGGCAGCCTATCGTGCCTCTCTCGACGAATCTTCAGAGAACCTGGACATCATTTCTCCCGAAAAATAGCCGGCCTCCGGGAAATTCCGCCTCTCTCCGCCGTTCCGTGTTGGACGTGTGCCCCGCCATACACAAGCCTTGGCCATGAACATTTTCGAACGTGCCCGGCGTATAGCCCTCGTCAATTCCGCCGGATCCATCCTTTCCTGGGATCAGGAAACCTACCTCCCTTCTGGCTCCGCCGAATATCGCTCCGAGCAACTCTCCTACCTTGCCGCACACGCCCACGATCTTTCCACGTCTCCGGAATATCTGAAATCCCTGGCGGATGCCGAATCCACCGACAACGGCACCGATACCACCCTCTCCACCAACCTCCGCGAACTCCGTCGCGAGTCCGACCGCTCGGTAAAAATACCCACCGACCTCGTCGCACGCGAATCCACCGCTCAATCCGCCGCCCACCACGCCTGGATCGCCGCCCGGAAAGCATCCGACTTCTCCATCTTCGCCCCCCATCTCCAGAACCTACTCGATTTCGCATTGGAAAAAGCCAGCCTCTGGGGCTTCAGAAACGAGCCATACGACGCGCTCCTCGAAGGCTACGAACGCGGCACCTCCACCTCGGTTATCGCCTCTCTGTTTGAAAAACTACAGAAAGAACTCGCCCTCCTCTCTGCCCAAGCCGTGGAGAACACGAAGGAAGCAAAATCCCGGCTTCCTCCGGGAACCTATCCGATCGCGGCACAACAGGATTTCAACGCTCTGGTCGCCGCCGAGATCGGCTTCGACTTCCACCACGGTCGTATTGATACCACCACCCATCCCTTCTGCACCACCCTGGGTCCCAACGACATCCGCCTTACCACCCGCTACGAGGAAAATGATTTCACATCCTCCCTGTTCGGCGTCATGCACGAGGCTGGCCACGGCATGTACGAGCAGGGGCTCCCCGCCGGTGATTTCGGCCTTCCCTCTGGCTCCGCCGTCTCCCTCGGCATCCACGAATCCCAATCCCGCCTCTGGGAGAACCAGGTCGGACGCTCTCCGGAGTTCTGGGAGAAATTCTATCCCATCGCACGCCAGCATTTCTCACAATTGAAGGATTTCCCCCTGGAAAAATTCCTCCGCTACATCCATCGCGCCGAATTCTCGCCCATCCGCGTCGAGGCCGACGAAGCCACCTACGATCTGCATATCATCCTCCGTTTCCAGATGGAGCGCATGCTCCTCAACCGTGAAATCACCGTTTCCCAAGTTCCGGAAACCTGGAACGACCTCTTCCGGAAATCTTTCGGTTTCACCCCTGAAAATGATGCCCACGGCTGCCTCCAGGACATCCACTGGTCTATGGGCGGCATAGGCTACTTCCCCACCTATACACTCGGCAACATCAATGCCGCCCAGCTCTTCCAGGCTGCCATGGCCGATCCGGAGATTCAGTCCGCCACCTCCGCCGCCAACTACGCCCCCCTTTTAAAATGGCTCCAGCAAAACGTCCACCGTCACGGAGCCACCCACAATCCCACCGACCTCATTAAGAAGGCGACCGGCTCCCCCCGACCACCCGCCATTACCTCAACCATCTCACTGAAAGGTATCTGTGAATTTATCCACTGGTCACCGATCATCCGGCAAAAGCCACCAATCTTTATGTTCATAGTAATCGAAGGCATCGACGGCACCGGCAAATCCACCCAGGCGAAGCTGCTTGCCGCCCACCTCACCTCCCTGGGCAGAACCGTCATCCTGTCCCGCGAGCCGACCGATGGCCCATGGGGCACCCTGCTTCGCAACTCCGCTTCCACCGGACGCCTCTCTCCGGAGGAAGAACTCGAGACCTTTCTCAAGGATCGCCGCCAACACGTGGAGGAAAAGATCGCCCCCGCTCTCTCCGCGGGCCACACCGTCATTCTCGACCGCTACTACTTCTCCACCATGGCATACCAGGGAGCGCGTGGATTCGATCCGCAGGAAATCCGTCGCAGGAACGAAGCTTTCGCACCCGTCCCGGATCTTCTCATCATTCTCGATCTTGATGTCGGCAGCGCCATTGAGCGCATCGGAGTCCGCGGAGATACCGCCAACGAATTCGAGCAACGCGCCAGCCTCGCCCGCTGCCGTGAAATTTTCCTGTCGTTAAAAGACGAACCGTTCGCGAGACTTATCCCCACCGACTCCTCTCCTGAAGAAATCTCCGAGCAGATCATCCGGACTCTTCCTTTTCAAAAAAAGGGTGACCCGGAGTAGTGTGAGTCCATGTTCGTTCGCGGTCAGAAAACACTCGTCCGACCAAAGAAATTCCTGATTGGACGAACGTCGCACCCGTCCATAATACGCCTCATGCTCCGCCGTCTCCATGTCCTTATCCCTTGCGCGGTGGCGGCATTCCTCGCATGGATTTTCATCCCCGGCACAGCCATCGACCGCGCCCTGTTTTCTCTGACAGCCCGATCCTTTGCCAACCCACCCTTCTTTATCACGGGAAACGGAACCCATTCGAGGCCTCATACCTTGCGCACCTTGAAAAGCGCTCCAGGAGAAAATCCGGAAGAGACTCCCACCATCATCTCCCTTGGGGACGATCCCGATGGCTTCTTCCAGTCATCCCCGCCATCCCCCGTCGATTTCGCAGTCATACTGAAAAACTTCGCCCGTCTGGGCGAGACAGGCCCCGCCATCGCCATCCCTCTCGCCTGGCAGGAAACGGATGCCATCTCACTCGCCGCGCTCGATCTCCAGTTCGATTCCCTCCCCTCGGTCATCACCACCGCCCCTCTTACCCGTAACGCGAACCCGTCACCCATTCCGCCCGCATTCCGCCGCGCATCCGTCCCTGTGTCATCGATCACGGGCGATCCCACCCTGCTCCCCATCGTCAACCACATTCCCATACCGGACATCGTTCTAGGCAACAAAACCTCCCTTGCGGGTTTCTCGTTTATAGAGTCAGAGCCACCCCCGACCACGCCCCGCATGCTCGCACGTTGGGAGGATTCCGTTGTTTTTTCATTCCCTCTCCTCACCGCGATGCGCCATTTCCAGGTTTCTCCCGAGGCTCTGGAAATCCGTCTCGGCGAGTTCATCTCCCTGGGTGCGGACGGCCCCTTCATCCCCATCGATAGATACGGCAAGCTCACCTACGCCCCCGTGCCCATCGCGCCCGATACCCTCATCAGCGCACCCTCTCTTATCGACGCTCCGGACGATCTTCTGTCCGGAAATAAAGTCCCGCCCGCCATTCTCCGCAACGACTTGTCATCCGCCGACCCACGCAGCCGCGATTTCTCAAAATCCCTTGCCGGAACTGTCGCCAGCCTTACCGCCCCCGACTCAACCTCCGCTTCCAAATCCTACGCCCGCCTTCACCCCGCCATCGAGCTTTCGCTGCTACTCGCGTTAGTCATCCTATTCACTGTCTTCGCTCGCCACCCGCTGGGGAGCCGACCGACGGCCTCCCTGCTCTATGCTTTCGTCCTGGCGGCGATCCATTTCATCATCGTCCCCCTCACCGGCTCCTGGATTCCCACTTTTCCCGCCTTCGCCGCTCTCGGCACATTCGCTATCGTCGCCACAATGCCAGTAGGGTCGCCGGAAAAGCGGGCGAATATTCCTCACTCATCTGCCGCTGATCCAGTCCCGGAAAAACCGCCCGTGAAAAAGACTGCCGCGAAAAAGGCTGTGAAAAAAGCCGCAGCGAAAAAAACGGCGGGAAAGTCAGCCAGAAAAAAAACAAAAAAGACCGCCAGAAAGACCGCGAAAAAAACCGCTCGAAAGAACGCCTCCAAGACGTCGCCCCCCAAGCCTACAGGAAAATAACGAATGCCGCCGATCATCCATCATCTCCCACCAGCGCCCCCATCATGAATCCCGCCGAAAAAGCCAACGCCCTCATCGAGGCCCTCCCCTATCTCCAGGCCTTCCGCTCGAAAACCATCCTTATCAAGATGGGCGGCTCCGCCATGGAAGATCCTGAACTCGTCGCCAACGTCATGCGCGACATCACTTTTCTCGAAGTCGCCGGTATCAATCCCGTTGTCGTCCACGGTGGAGGAAAAGCAATCTCCGCAGCCATGGAGAAATCCGGAATCGAGGCGAAATTCATCAACGGCCTCCGCTATACCGGAGAGGAAGCCATCGATCTCGTCTCCCGTGTCCTTTCCAACGAGATCAACCCCGGTCTAGTCCGCATGATCCGCGACTTCGGCGGGAAAGCCATCGGCATTCCCGGCACCGACATTTTCCTCGGAGAGAAAATGAAATCTTTCGACAAGGACGGGAACCCCGTGGATCTGGGACGTGTGGGCGAAGTCGTCGGATGCAATCTCGCCAACATGGACACAGCCCACAAGGCCGGCATCGTTCCCGTCATCTCACCACTGGCCGCGGAGCTTCCGACCGGCAAGCCACTCAATATCAACGCCGACCTCGCCGCCGCCGCACTTGCGAAGGAACTCCGTGTTTCGAAACTCGTCTATCTATCCGACGTCCCCGGTCTTCTCTCAGATCCCGGAGATCCTTCCAGCCTGATCAAATCCATCAATGTCGCGAAAGCCAACACCCTCATCGCGGACGGCACCATCTCGGGAGGGATGATCCCGAAAATCCGTTCCGCGATCGACGCCCTCAACTCCGGTGTCCGCAAAGTCCACTTTGTCGATGGACGGCTCCCCCACGCGCTGCTCCTGGAAATTTTCACCGACGGCGGTATCGGCACCGAGGTCACCCTCTGATCGTCTATTCTTTAGGGGAGGCCGGCTGCACGTAATTTTCGAGCACGCGATCCGCGATCGCGCGCAATCCCTCCGCATCCGCCGGGTCAACCCACGGCGGCGGGAATGAATTTTCCGAAACTTTCTCATCGAACAGGAAACCGTACCACACCGCGCCGCCTAGGAACTGCCCCTCCAGATTGCAGTGCTTGAAATCCAAGGAAGCCTTGTAGGTCACGATGTCCTCGGGCACCGCCTCAGGATCTTCGGCATTTTTCGGAGCCTTCCTGACTGTCTTCTGAACCGTCCAGCCAATATTCAAGCTGCCGGTCTGGTCAGGCTGTTCACGGGATTTCGGAGATTTGTAGTCGAATTTCGGATCAGGGAAACGGAACGTCCATCTTGGCTGACTCCTTGCCTCCTGGAAGGCCTTTCCGACCGGAATCACCCGCAGACCGTATCGCTTCGCCAGGGTCTCATAGTTCGCCTCAAGTTCTTCGAACATTTTCTCCTGGGTGAATTTCCCTTTGGAGAAACCCGGATAGTCTTCCCTATACGCCCACGTCTGATGGATCAGAATCTCGGCTCCCGGAGCGTTTTCCCGAATGCAATCGATCACCGTCTTCGCATACGGCTCAAAGCTCTCCTCCTTGAAACTCAGGTTGCTCAACTGTTGGATAGTCACGAAATCCCATTCTTCTTCGGCAAGGATCTCGGCCAGCGAATACATTTTCCCAGGCGGGATATCGGTTCTTCCGGGAGAAAACGCCGCGGGATACGGCCTTCCTTCCGCACCATCCGGATCACGTTCGTGCGCCTTTATCCACCCGGCATGCCTCTCCAAGGTGCATCCGCCGGGGTTTGCCTGGAACAACAGCAGTTCATGACCTCCAGCCTTGGCCATCTGTGGGAGGAATGTCGACGCGTCTCGCGCGAAACTGTTTCCCACAGTGAGGATCTTGATGGTTTTCCCGGCTACTGGAGCCACCGCCTCCGGAGCAACGTCCTCCTGCTGTCCACGCACCGGAGAAATCACGATGCCCATCGCCAGAACCAACCCCAAATATTGCAAATATCCCATCTTGCCGGAAACCTACGATGGACTCTTCGCGGTTATTTCAACCAACCATTCTCTCCGATCCGCTTTCCATTGATATCCCGCCACGCATCGGCATTCTTCCGGCGAAATGCCTTCCATAGATGAAAACGCCCTCCGTAAAGCCGCAGCATGGCAGGATTTCAAGGAAGCCCAGGGACTTCTCAACACGGGAGCCGTGATCGAATCCGAGGAGACCAAGGACGGCTGGCGCGGCTCCGTACGCGTCGGAAAGCGAACCTACAGAGCCAGCGTCGTCGCGAGAACACCTACATGGTTCGATGCCAAATGTCCCTGCCCACAAAACCAGCGGGAAGGCATCCTCTGCCCCCATGCCATCGCCACCGGCCTGCATCTCACGAATCCACCGAAGAAATCCTATCCTCCGGCTCACGAAACCGGACCTGGAAACAAGCTTCCCCCACTGGCTTGGAAAATCCGGCTGCAGGGTCCTTGGCAGAGATCATTCGAAAAAGGCCATCTGGCGGTCGCGATCTCCCCCGATAAAGACCGCGCTCCCGAACCTGCCGACGAACGCCTGACCGCATGGCTGGTGGCCGAAAAAATGACGTCCCGACCCACTGCCCAGCTAGCACTCAGTCCGGAAACATTGCCCCCGTTCCTCAATGCCATCCGCGATCACCCGAACGTTTCCGCCGGAGACTCGGCTGTCGCCATGACCTCGGGAATCCAGCTCAGCCTGGCGGACTGCTACCCGATGGATGATAAGATTTACCTCGTCCCAGCTGACATCGTTGGCACCTTGATAGGAGACCGTATCTGGAAATCCGACTCTGAGAGGCTTTCCTGCAGTGATCATATCCCCGCCCCCCTCCTCGGAATTGTCGAAACCCTAGCGTCTTCCAGGATCTCGAAAATACCAATCGGCACATTCCTTGAACAAATTGAAAGTCTCCAATCTCTCTTGGATTTCTCTTCTTCAAGCTGGTTCTCAAGCGTCAACTATGTCCCAGCGAAACCCCGGTTCGAACTGACCCTTGACGGAAACGGAAAGCGTATCACGCCCAGTTTCGCATTCTCATACCCTGATTCAAACCTTCCGAAACTGGAGGGAACTACCCTGATCACATCAAACCGTCCGGCCGAAAAGAACGCCACTTGGATATTTCAAACAATTGTTGGTATGGAGGAAATTACCAATCCCGCGTTCATCCAGAGACTCCTCACCAGAACATTACCGTCTCTTCCATCCGATTGGCGGATCGTGCTCAGTCCTGCCATTGAAAAGCTATCAGACAGTTTCGTCCTTATATCTCCGAAAATCGAGATCCATCAATCAAACGATCGTTTCACAGAATTCGATCTTCGATTCGAGGGTTCTGACGGTTCAGTGATACCCACAACCGAGATCAGGCGAATACTCCAATCGGGAGGTTCCGCATCCCCCGGCTGCAAAGGCAAGCACTTGGTATTGTCCGACGACATCGAGGAACTTTTGGATCCACTGTTTGAAGACCTCGATGTATTTCAGGAGAATGGCCGTTTTACAGCGAAATCCGTTTCCGCTGAGATCGTATTAGAAATTCGTAAAAATCTGCATAATCGACTGGATTCTAGCACCTCTCCCAGCGAAGAACGATCCCTTATCCAAGTCCCGTTGCCGTCAGTTTGCGCCGAACTAAGACCCTACCAGAATGAAGGATTCCAGTGGCTAGCGGATCGTTTGAGACGTTATCATGGAGCACTTCTAGCCGATGACATGGGTCTGGGGAAGACTCTTCAAACAATCGTTTGCATCGAACATTTACTCACAAGAAGTTCATTGCCTAAGCCTGCTCTGGTCGTCGTCACAACCTCATTGCTGGGCAACTGGAACGCTGAATTCTCCCGCTTCGCGCCTAATCGCAAAATTATCACGCTTCACGGTTCGAGAAGGGATTCGCTCCGTGGAACAATTGCTCCAGGCGATGTAATCCTGACCACCTATGCTACGCTTGCCCGAGACCTGGCGTATCATCTTCGGCAGGAATATTCGGTCACCGTGATCGATGAGGCTTCTCTGATTCGCAATCCGGATACGGATCACTCCAAGGCGGTAGCCCGACTGAATTCCGAATTCCGCATCGCGTTGACAGGAACTCCGGTGGAGAATTCCGCACGGGATCTCTGGTCTATCTTCCGCTTCATCCAACCCGGATGGCTGGGTACAAGAAAACAGTTTGACGAAAAATACGAACAGCCGCTTAAATCGGTCGAAACATCTCGTCGTGCCAGTCAATTGCTCAGGCTTAAAACCTCCCCGTTCGTCCTCCGTCGAACCAAGCTGGAGGTGGCACCCGAACTACCTTCCAAGATTCACCTCGACGAGTTCTGCACTCTTTCCAAGGAGCAACTCGCCACTTACCGGGAGATCCGAAAAGAAGGCCAGCGGAAGATAGACGAAACCCGCGACTCCGGCCAGACAGCGGCCGCGCGCATGCGGACACTCACCACTCTCCTGCGGCTCCGCCAGGCCTGTTGTGACCTTGCGCTGTTCGATTCCGAAAAGCTCAAAAAACTCCCCATACCCCGGCGCTCCGCAAAGCTCGAGCGACTGCTGGAAATCACGGAGCAATCCATCGCCGCGGGTAGTCGGCTTCTCGTATTCTCCCAGTTCCAGAAGCAGCTTGTGGAAATCGAGACCCAACTCACCGCGTCCGGCATAGCCTCCCTGCGACTCGATGGTGGCACCCGCGACCGCCAGGGACTGGTTGACAGATTTCAAGCGGATGACGGCCACCCCAGTATTCCTCATTTCCCTGAAAGCCGGCGGCTACGGACTGAATCTTACCGCCGCCGACATCGTCATCCACTTTGATCCCTGGTGGAATCCCGCCGCTGAAGCTCAGGCGACCGACCGCGCCCACCGTATCGGCCAGACCAAACCGGTCACCGTCTTCCGTCTACTCACTCGGGATACCGTGGAGGAAAAGGTCACCCGCCTCCAGAACACGAAGAAGGCCTTGGCAGCCTCACTCGACGAATCAGGCTCGCCCACCGATGCCCCCGCATGGTCGGCATCCGAGTTGGAAGCCCTTCTCAAATAACCTGGCTGCTGCCATTTCATTTGCACCACGGCGCCACGGTTGCTATTCACCCACGGCAACAAGCCCCCTTCAACCAGACATGCTTAAAGAATTCAAAGAGTTCGCCTTCAAAGGGAACCTCATCGACATGGCCGTTGGCATCATTATCGGCGGTGCCTTCGGGACAGTCGTGAAATCCCTTGTGGAAAACGTGTTCATGCCCGCCCTCGGCAAGCTCACCGGAGGCATCAACTTCAGCGAGATGTATATCAATCTCAATTTCCCCGATAACAGGAACCCGGTTCCCTACAAGGAGGCTCTCGAGGCGGGAGAACCGGTTATTGGCTACGGGCAGTTCATCACTGACGGCATATCTTTCATCCTACTCGCGCTCGCCGTCTTCATCCTGGTCAAGAAAGTCCTGGCCTCCATCAAGAAGGATGAGGTGGAACAGAAGCCCGCCGCTCTTCCGAAACTTTCGAAAGAAGAAGAGCTGCTCACCGAAATCCGCGATCTGCTTGCAAAGCAACCGTAGCTCTCCCACTGATTAAAATTTTCAAATGAAACTCCTTCACCTACTACGCCGCAAGGCGCGCGCATCCTATCAGGAACTCGCCGACCTCATCAACTCCACGGAATCCGAAGTGGCCGAAAAAATTTCCGGTTGGGAGAAAGACCGCACCATTCTCGGTTATCACGCGGTGACCAATCCGGAGACCATAGGCGATACCTCGGTCACGGCGTTCATCGAGGTCCGTCTCACACCGGAGCGGGGCGGCGGCTTTGACAGACTCGCGATCCGTATCGCCCGCTTCGACCAGGTCGTTTCCTGCTATCTCGCCAGCGGTGGCTACGATCTCATGGTCGTCGTCGAAGGAGCCGATCTCCGTGACATTGCCCGTTTCGTTTCAGAAAAACTCTCTTCGCTGGATGGTGTCCTCTCAACCGCAACCCATTTCCGTCTCAAAACATACAAGGAGAACGGCTTTCTCTTCGAGTCCGAACCGGAGACCGACAGGCTCGCGGTGTCTCCATAATCCCACCCGGGGCAAATGGAGAGATATATGTGAGGAATGTCGCTGGATCTGGGGATCGGATCCGCACGACTACCTCACGATCTGGCGTGGGGCAAATGGTCGACGGATCAACGCCCCCGTCCCCTGCCCCCCCACATCCCACCGCCGCTTAGAAGGCGGTCTTTCATGTCCTGGTTGATGGCGTCGCTGGAGTTGATGAAACTTGTGGCGGCAGCCTTATCCTCCTGCAGCCAGCGGGCGGCGACCACACCTGTCGTGCGTCCCCTGTCGCGCTCGTCGGAAATTAGCCCGGCGACTTCCATGAGTTCCTGAGGAGAGGACGTGCGGTTGCTCCAAACGTAACGCTGGGCCGCGCTGTCCTTCACTGAAGGCGACGTCTGTGATTTCACGAAATCGAGAGCCGCTTCGCTGTCGGCGGCGGCCCATATCGGCATGACCTCGCGCATGGAATCGCTCTTCGCGCCGTCATCCTGGAGACTGTTCAGCCAGTCCATCGATCCGCGAACATCCTCACGAGCGTAGTTTTTCGCAACGATGGGAATCGCGTTCCTCCTGGCATCCGTGTCGGTCATCTTACCTATCTCACTGGCCGCGAGCTCGGGACTGTTCTGGGCAAGACCTGCGATCGCCGAGGCCATGGCCGCGCCCCGCTGGTCTTCCGGAAGAGTGTTCGCCCAGGCCTGAGCCTCGGTGAAATTCTCCGCCCCCCATTGCCTGGCGATCGTTTCGTATGCGCCACCGCGCGAGGCCTCGTCCATCGAACCAACCATCTCAGCCGCCTTTCTGGGATCCGTCTTCGCGACCTCGGAAACAACAGAGGTCATTGCCTCGGCGCTGTTCGTTTTCAGACCCTTCGCCCAGTCCATCGCCGCTGCGGGATCCTGCTTCGCCCATTCTCCGGCGATGATTCCTCCAGGCCCCTGCATGCCCATACCTCGTCCACCGCGTCCCCCCATCATGTTCATCATGGCGAACTGGGCGGGATTTTCGGTGTAGTATTTCGCTGCATTGACAGGATCCGAGCTTGCCCAGCCCTGGAGAACCGTGGGTCTGACGAAACCTCCGGCCATTCCCATCGTATCGGTGAATGCCATCGCGGCGGTGGGATCGACCTCAGCCCATTTCCCGAAAAGCAGAACCGAAGCGAGGAGGCGTTCGTTGAACGGAAGGGAGTCCAGCTTCTCAGCCTCGGATTGGAATTCGCCCGGCCCCAGGTTCGAGTAGAAATCGAGCATGGCCTGGACGCGACTACTCTGGCCGGGCTGGCGGTAGATTTCATCGAGGCTACGGGCTTTGGCTTTGCGGTCACCGCCTGTCTGGCTCTCCACTCCACGATCATTCGCGCGAGTCCTTATCTCGGTACCGGAATCCTGACTGACATCGGAATTCCCGTCCCCTCCCTTGCCTATGCCAAAGCCCACACCTAGTCCGATGGCAAGTGCCACACCTGGAATCAAAATACTGGTTTTCATCGTTTTAAAAATCTCTGCGCGGGATGAACAGCTGGCGAGCGGAAAAGTTGCGGGAATTCTGAAGGAGAAGGTAGGTCGGATCTGGCTACATGATCTGTTCACGGGCGGCCGAGGCACCACCACTCCACAAAAAAGCCGCATCGTTTGACGCGGCTCTCCTGGGAATGGCTTTCGTTCGCGATCAACGCTTGGAGAACTGGAAGCGTGCGCGGGCACCAGGCTGGCCTGGCTTCTTGCGCTCCTTCATCCGTGGATCACGGGTGAGGAAACCTTCCGGCTTGATAAGCTTGCGGTTCTCCGGATCGAACTTTGTCAGAGAGCGGGAAACCGCGTGGCGGATCGCGATCGCCTGGGCGTGCTTGCCACCACCCTTGACCACGACTTTCACATCGAATTTGTTGACCATGTTGACGATCTGGAAAGGCGCGATAACCGCGTTCTGCAGATCGAGAGTCGGGAGGTAATCCTCGAAGGAAAGTCCGTTGATGGTGATCTCACCGGAACCTTCGGTGACCCATGCGCGGGCGACGGCGGTCTTGCGACGACCGGTGGAGCTCTGTGTGGCGGTAGCTGGCATACGATGATTTTCTGAAAATTTGAGTTAGCGGACTTCGTGGACGGTAGGATCCTGGGCTTCGTGCGGATGCTCGGCGCCTGCGTAGACCTTGAGTTTCCCGAACTGGGCGCGGCCGAGGCGGGTCTTCGGGATCATGCCCCAGACGGCCTTCTCTACTAGAAGTGTCGGACGACGCTCACGAAGTTTCCTTGGAGTCTCGACCTTTTTGCCACCGACGTATCCGGAGAAACGCGTGTAGATCTTGTCCGTCTCTTTCGTGCCGGTGAAGACAACGTGTTCGGCGTTGGTCACGACCACGAAATCACCTGTGTCCACATGGGAGGTAAAGGTCGGCTTGTTCTTGCCCCGGAGCAGGCGCGCGGCTTCCACGGCGACCTGGCCGAGAACTTTGCCTTTCGCGTCGATCACATACCATTTGCGTTCGACTTCGTGTGGCTTGGCGGAAAATGTCTTCATTTCTGTAATGGGAATGGTCTGCGGCGGGGCGCGATCAGGCGTCCCCGTCCGAAGGGGCGCGGAACTTAGTCAGTCCTCCTGCGGACTGTCAACCGGGAAATATCCGATTTTTCCGAAGAATCTTCACCCCTTGCGTTGGGTGCGGGAGCGCAAACCCTAACTTCCTGATTTCTCATTTTGGGCTTTGTTATTTCCGCTCCCCCCGCGCAATCTCCGCCCGCTATGCTCAAAGCTGGAATCGTAGGCCTACCGAACGTCGGAAAATCAACACTCTTCAACGCCCTCACCCGCACCCGCAAGGCGGAGGCGGCCAACTATCCTTTCTGCACGATCGATCCGAACGTCGGCATCGTCGTGGTTCCGGACGAGAGGCTGGCGGTGCTTTCCAAAATCTCCGGTTCTCAGAAGCTGGTGCCGACCGCCATCGAGTTCGTTGATATCGCGGGTCTTGTGGAGGGAGCCTCCGAAGGCGCGGGGCTGGGGAACAAGTTCCTCGCGAACATCCGCGAGACCGACGCCATCGTCCAGGTCGTGCGTTGTTTTGAAAACGACGACATCATCCACGAGTTGGGATCGGTCGATCCGATACGCGACATCGAGATCATCAATGCGGAGCTGATTCTCGCCGACATGGCGGCGATGGAGAAACGCCGGACGTCCCGCGAGAAGAAGGCCAAGGGAGGGGACAAGGAATCGAAGAAGGAAGTGGAGCTGATCGATGTGATCATGCCCCACCTCGACGCGGGCAAGCCTGCGCTGACCATACCGTTCTCGGATGATGACGCGGAGATCGTGAAAGGCTTTTTCCTGCTGTCTTCGAAAAAAACCATCTATGCCTGCAACGTCTCGGAATCAGAGCTGGCGGGGGCGGCTGGGAATCCCGACTCCCACGAGCTTGTCGCGAAAGTCCGCGAATTCGCCTCGGAGCACTCCGGGGCGGAAGCGGTGGTCATTTCCGCCCAGATCGAGGAGGAACTCTCAGACCTTGATCCTGCGGACGCGGCGGAGTTCCTGGCCGACATGGGGGTGAAAGACTCCGGTGTTTCCGGACTGATACGCGGCGTCTACCACCTTCTCGGACTGCGCACGTATCTCACGACCGGCGTGCAGGAGACCAGGGCGTGGACAATCACGGAGGGCGACAAGGCTCCGGCGGCGGCGGGCGTGATCCATACGGATTTCGAGCGCGGATTCATCGCCGCGGAGGTGGCGCACTACGATGATTTCGTGGCGGCCGGTAGCAAGGCGGCGGCGAAGACCGCCGGGAAGCTGCGGATCGAGGGAAAGGAATATGTCGTGAAAGACGGGGACGTCATCGAGTTCCGATTCAACGTCTGATGATGGAAAGCCGTCCCATCAGGCGGCTTCTTCCCATTCTGCGCTGCCGCCTGAAAGGACGGCTCCCCGTTTTACTCCTTCTCCACGTCTTCCTTGTTCGCCATCGCCTTGATGAGCGACTCGCCGGTCTCCTTCTCGTGCCGGATCGCGAGACCCGCGAAGAAACATGCGGCGGCAAGAACTATGAAGAGCAGGAACATCCCGATACCCCCGCCCGCCGACTGGTGAACGACCACCTGGCTGCGCTGTGGAGTATCGGCGTCTCTCCTTGATTTCTTTTTCGGTCGGGTCTCCTTCCCGGGTTCATCCGGAAGCGGCGGGAGCGTCGGTGTTTTCTCGACACCCAGAGCATCCAGCTCCTCCTCCGAGAGGGTGAAATCGAAAGAAACGTCGCCTAGTTTCACGGACATCCCCGAGCGGAGTGGGATCGTCTGCTGGCGCTCTCCGTCAAACTTGATCCCGTTGGTCGAACCGGCGTCCGTGAGTTCGTAGCCACCCTCCACGCGGCGCATCCGGGCGTGAGTGCCGGAGACCGAACCACTGTCGATCACTATGTCATTGTCGCTCCCCCGCCCCAGGCTGACGACCTCGCGATCGAGTTTGAAGCGGTAGGGCTGGGCGCTCTTGTCGGGGACGGTGATGATGACTCGGGGCATGGGAGGTAAACGATTGGCTTTTGCCCTTTCTAACGCGAAATTTTCCAATCGTGCATCTGAAATCGCGCCAATTTCACAAATTCTTTGCCATTGCCATCGGGATGCGCATCTGATTTTCTTTCGCCGCTATGGCAAACGCTACGAACGTCCTCTCTTCCGGAATCGAAATCATCGGCTCAATCCGTTTCTCCAACGACATGATCGTCGATGGGAAAATCGAGGGGGAAATCACCTCGGACAAAGGGAAGGTCACCATCGGCGAGAACGCGATGGTCAAAGGCGATGTGACCGCCGGAGACGTGAAGGTCTATGGCAACGTCGAGGGAAAGATCACCTCGCAACGTTGCGAGCTGAAAGACAAGTCCAAGATCAATGGCGACATCAAATCGAAGGTTTTCTCCATGGAGGAAGGCGCCCAACTCTGTGGGCGCACGGAAATCGGAGGCTGATTCCTCTTCCGAAAGACAGCTTAACGGGGGCGGGTCGCATGGCTCGCCTTTTCTATTGGTTCCCGCGGTTTGGGGCGGTGATATCGTCCCCGGTGAAAATCTCACGATCCTGGGCCGGGGGAAGTGATCTCGATGTGATCCGCGGAAATCTGGTGGAAAAAGAACGGGCTGCCCCAGTGGTCGAGAAGTTCGCCGTCCCGGTTGAGTCGGGGATGGGTTTGCGGGAATATGGAAAGTCGGTCGGGGTTCGCGCCGCGCAGGGCATTCATGAACTGGGCGTTGTCCTCCCCGCTGGGGAAGCTACCGAAGGTTTCCCGGTAGAAGTCGAAGAGAACGAGAAGCTGTCGCGGCTCTTCCTCTGCTCCGGAAGAACCCATTCCGAAAGCCACGGCGTTCGGATGCGGTGGAATCCCTGACAAATCTCCGGAGGCGGGGGGTGAAACAGCGACCGTGCCGGGAGTGACCGGAGTTCTCGGGATCGTAGCATCCTGTTTCGGTAGATGTGGAGCGGGAGCGGGTTTGCTTACCGAAGGTTTTCCCAGAAAATATGCTGTGATCACCAGCACCGCCAGAAGAGCCGCGGAGATCAGTGGATGCTTTCTCATGCTTTCATGAAGCCCATGTCACGCATGGCGAATCGTCCGATGTTCGGTAGCACGAGCGGAAGCTCCGCATTCGAGACTCCGAACCAACGGGCCAGCGTCGCCGCCATTTCATCGGTCGAGACCTTCGGAATCCAACTCCCCCGGCTGCCTGTATCGTCGTGGCGGATTTCCAGATTCGGAACCTGGCCGTAGAGATTCCCGCCGTTCACCGCGCCGCCGACGATCATGTGATGGCCGCCCCAGGCATGATCCGATCCTTTGCCGTTGCTGTTGTAGGTGCGGTTGAAATCGGAAGCCGTATAAAGAGTGACCTTGTCGGCGATGCCAAGCTCCTCGGTGTGTTGCTGGAAATCGGCGATTCCGTTGCTCAGCTCGGAAAGCAGCGCGGCATGGTCGGTGAGCTGCGCGTCGTGGGTGTCGAACCCACCAAGCGCGGCGAAGAAAATCTGGCGTTTCATGCCCAGGGCGTTTCGGGCATGGATCATCCGGAGGATCATGCGGAGCTGCCCGGCGACCCTGCTCAGGTTTCCAAGGCCATCCTGGCTGTTGGGAAAGCTTCCGGTCTCGCCAGGGAGAGGATTCCCCGCGATCGCGCTTTTCAGGAGGAGGTCGTTGTTGATACCGCGCTTCATCACGTTCGCATACTCCTGCTCGAAAACGTGGCCATAGCTGCGTCCCAGCATCTGTGAGTTCGCGTTGAACAGCTGAGGCATGGGCGCGTAGGTGCGATCCGATCCTTCCAGGCCTATGCTGCCGTTTGGCGTGACGTGGTATTGCTGAACCTGCTCGCCGACCTGGAAAAAATTCGATCCGGCGATGGAGATGTTCATCGAGAGATCCGCGCCCGCGTTGTGATAGCTGAGAAGATCCGCGATGCGTCCTCCCCAGCCGACTTTTCTCGGGGAGTCGGGAACGGATGTCTGCCATTGGACCTGCTGGTCGTTGTGCGAAAAAAGATGGGGCGGGATGGCGGCTCCGCCGGAGAGATATTCCGCCTTGGTGATGGGCGCGACCAGGGTGCCGACGTTGCAGACCATCGCCATTTTCCCCGCATCGTACAATGATCGCAGCGGCGCCATGGACGGGTGGAGGCCGAATTCCCTTCCGTCTCCGCCCGTATGGGAAATCGGAAGGAGATTTTCCTGCGGGAGGGCGAGTATGCCGCGATCCGAGGCATACTTCGCATACGATGTGTTGTCGCGAGGGATGAGGAGATTGTTCGCGTCGTTTCCGCCGAAGAGAAACAGACACACAAGGCTCTTGTCATCGTCGCCAGCCGGAATTCCCTGCGCGCTGAGAGCGGCGTTGAACAATCGGAGGGTGCCGAGTGTCGAGAACACACCCGTCATTCCGAGGCCGGCGCAGGCGGCCTGACCGAGGAAGCCCCGACGTGTCGTGTTTCTTGGATAAGGATTCATGGGCTTATCTTTGGACGAAAGATTCGGGTGAGTTCAGGATGAGATACAGAGCCATCTGTACCCGGCTGGTCTGACGGGAGGACGAGGTATCGAACCAGCTCGGGAGGTCGGCGTAGGCGGCGAGGATTTCCGCGCGAAGATCCGCGCTCATGGTACCCGAGAGGAGAAGGGTGTTGAGGTGATCCAACAGAAGCCCTTGTGCCTCCACCGGGGTAAGGCCGGGGGTGTTGAGAATTTCCACGAGTGCGGTGAAGTCGAAGGTGAATCGGAGTCCGTCGCCGTTGGAATCGCGTTCTCCGGTATATATACCCCAGTTCACCGCGCCGAAGACCTGGTTTGCCTGGCGCAGGGCATTGGTCTCTCCGAAAATCTGGAACTCGGGAGATAGAAGACCCTCTCTGGCAATCCGGCCAGGGTTCGAGTAACCGGGCTGGAAGAAATTGAACACTGACGGGGAGAGGAGCGGGGCTTGCTCCGGGAGGCTGTATTGGAAATTGAAATAATAAAACGGATCGCCGGATTCCTCACGCGGGAGATTGCCCGGGATGGCGCGGAACATGCGGGTGAGGCGCAATATGGGTTCGGAGGGTTTCCCGAAACTGAAACTCGCACGGGGGGCGAAGCCGCGGGCTTCGTGATCGAGGAGCACCGCTTTCAGAGTCGCGCCGAGGTTTCCCCGGACACCGGTTCCGTCGTCGTTGAAGACTGTGGCGACCCTTGCGATGTATCCGGGGCTTGGGTTGCTGGTGACGAATTTCTGAATGAGATGCTTTGCCATGAATGGGCCAACATTGGGGTGGTTGGAAATGACGTCCAGAGCCTGACTTAGCCGCCCCGCGCCATCGGTGCCGGCGGCGATAACGTTTCCTCCCAGAATAATCCGCGTGGCGGTGTCGTGCTCGGGCGGGTAGAGAGTCATCGGATTCGTCCTGTCATTTCCGTAGCGGAACCAGTCGCGTGGGCTGGCCATATTGCCATCGTTCCACAAGGGAGGACTCGCGGGATCGAAATGCGGGCCCCATCCGGTGAAAATGTGTGCGAGACCGACCGTGTCCTCCTGGGTGTAGGTCGGGATGGGCAGACCCTCCGCATCCAATTTCAGGCTGCCGTCGATATGCGTCTCACTGAGGCCGACGGACATGAGCTGCATGATCTCGCGAGCATAGTTCTCATCCGGTTCGTGCCCTGTCAGGGGATCCGGTTTCCGGTTGCGTATCATGCTCAGGTAAGTGCCCATCACCGGGCTTAGTGTCACCTCCTCCAGCAACTCGCGGTAGTTTCCAAACGCGTTTTCCAGAAGCATGTCATAGTAGAGGGTGACTTCCTCATGGCTGCCGTCCAGTCCGCCGAACTGCGAGATGACGAAAATCTGGCTAAGCGCGAAAGCCATACGCTGGCGGAGCTGGTCGGGTGCGGTAAGGGCGTGCTGCCACCAGATCTGGTTGCGCGGCCTGCCAGCCGTCCTTTCCATCGCGGGCGAGCAGCTCGTCTCGGCGGGCGAGGTAGCCGGGATGGTGGTAGGTCGGCGGGAGAACAAGCTGGGAATCGATCCATTGACCGTAACCATTTCCCACAAGAGCGCCCTGTGACGACGCGGTGGGCCCGAAGGTCGCCTGGGTGAGGAAACGCGCGGCCTCATCGGTATCAGTGGCGATAGCCGGAGCGGGCGGAGCAGGACTGATCTCCGGCGCGGTCTGCCAGGCGGGGGTGGAGAGGAGCTGGCCGGTGATTTCCGCACCAGCGGCTCCGGTCGTGTTGACGCGCACCCAGAGTCCTCCGGCCGCGAGGGCATCAAGAATTTCGTCACGGGAAAGACCCCCGGCCTCGCTGAAATCCCATTCCCCGCCCTGCACCTGATCAGGAGGAAAGGTGAAAACCGTCGGGCCGCCCAGACCATCTGAGGAGTGGAAGATTTCCGCGGAATCCACCTCGCTGCCCAGTCCGCCGAAGCTGAGGCTAACCGTGGCTCCCAAAGAGTTACCATCCCTGCGCACGGCGGCGGTTCCCGACCCACCGGATGCGATGTTCGGCGCAGTTCGCAACCGGGCCACATGCAGGACGTCAGGCGAATCGTCGATGGTCACGCTGGCTTCAACAGGGCTGCCGAGGATGAATCCCGTCCCGGAGGAAATCGTGATGGACACGGTTTCGGCGGGCTCAGTTTCAAAATCGGACAGGGGGACGACGGGAATTCTGACCGAACGCGCCCCGGCTGGAAAACTGACCGAGCCGGACAGCGCCACGTAATCGCGACCCGGAACCGCGTTTCCGGAAACAGTGTATGGAACGGTGACAGGTGCGATACCGCCGGTGCGGAAAACCACGAATTCCGCCGCCTTGCCGCCCGCCTCGTAACCTCTCGCGATAGCGACGCCGACGTTCACCGTGCTAGGACTCGCGAGCATACGCCGCGCCGCATCCATATCCGCAAGCCTCGGTGTCGATGTGGAAACGCCCGGGTCAAGGCCGAGAAGCATTTCCTCGTAATCACTCACCCCGTCCCCGTCGCCATCCGCCTGCCATGCCTCCAGTCGGAAAAAGAGGCCGTTCGCACCGACCGCGATTTCGGCGAGACTGGCAGCCGATGATGACAAGTGTTCCGACCCGATGGCCTCCCGCGTGTCAGAATCACGCCCAGGCCGAGTCCAGGCCACCTCCACATGGTCACCGCTCGAGTATTCCTTATGGAAAATTTCGAAAAAGTAGGGAATCCCCGCACGCAGGGGAATTCCTGAGGATTTCTGCAAGGGAGAACGGTCCCACTCGCCGGGACGCGTCCAGGAGGGCACGGAGGCGACCATACGCTTATTGACGGCACTGGCATCCGAAGAAAGCCAGAGATCGCAGGCATCGTCTCCGGCAATCCAGAAGGTGTGCTCACCAGTCTCCGTGGGCACGATCCAACCGGTGACGCGTTCTCCGAAGTTGTTCGCGTCCGGATCGCTCTGGAGGATTTTCAGCGATGAAATTTTCGAAGTTAGATCCGGAGCTGGCGATCCGCTGGAGGCGTATTGCTTGAGCGTCGTGAGACTGCCCGTCATATTCCATTTCAGATAGTTCGCCTCCCCCGTGAGGATGGTCGCGGACATTTCCAGAATCTGGCTCACGTCCGCACCGGTTCCCGTCATCGGAATGCCAACCGGCTGCCAGACCAGCATGTCGGTTGAGACAAGGGTACGATACCTGATGCCGGCGACCGTCGGCCAAACGTTCGTGACCCGACCGTCGCTTCCAGGCCGCACCTCGCGGATGAAAGGATAGGAGGCGCTGTTGGCAGGATCGGTTCCGCATGCGGCTTCCTGGAGATTGGTGAAGCCGTCCCCGTCCTGATCCACATCAGGTAGCAGTGTCCCCCCGTGCGCGGCTTCCCATATGTCGCTGAGACCGTTGCCGTCGTCATCGATCTGCTGGGCGAAGAGACATCCCGCCGCTGCCAGCAAGGCCGCCCCGAGAAGTTGGATTTGAAAAGTCTGGCTCATGGAAAACTCCCAGAATGAATATCTAACATTTGGCATCCCGGACAGTCAAGGATGTAAGACTGTTGACGCACAGGCTGGTGAATGACAGTCGGCTCCAACTTCCGGCTTTCCGAAACCTCTCCGACGTGAATGCTGGGAGCGATATGAATTCCAAAACTTCCCGCCCCTGGATCGGACCACTTGCCCGCACAGGCTACGCAGCGAAGGGCGTGGTGTATCTTACGATAGGAATCATGGCTCTGTTGGCAGCGCTTGGGAAAGGCGGTGATCTGATCGGTTCTTCCGGAGCGCTCCGGGAGCTGTCTTCGAAACCATTCGGCACGGCGTTGCTCGTGATACTTGGTGTCGGATTGCTCGCATACTCCGCTTTCAGGATTCTGTGTGCTATCCTGGACTGCGAGAACGAAGGGTCGGATGGGAGCGGGATCGCGAAGCGTGCTGGCTATTTCGCCAGCGGGCTTGTCTACGGCGCTCTCGGCGTCACGGCTCTGACCGGACTCGGCGGCGGCTCCGGCGGGAGTGAGAAGGAGATGACATCAAAGGCACTGGACATCCCGGGCGGGATTTTCCTCGTCGGCGCGGTGGCGATCGGGATCATCATCGCCGGTGTGTTCCAGTGGGTGAAAGCAATCAAGGGAACCTATCGCCAGAAGTTCAGTCTCGATTCCTTCGCGGCGTCGAAACGCGGCTGGATCGAGAAATCCGCGAAGTTCGGTCTCATCTCGCGGGGGGTTGTCTTCCCGGTGATAGGGATGTTCCTTCTGATCGCGGCGGTGCAATCCGATCCGTCCGAGGCAAAGGGAATTGGCGAAGCCCTCGGAAAAATCGCCGGGCAGAGCTACGGGGCGATACTCCTCGGCCTCACCGCGTGCGGACTCGTCTGCTATTCGATCTATTGCGGAGTGCTAGCGATTTACGGAAATTTCGGAGACGAAAGCTGACCCGCGGCTTCGCCCCTTGACCATGGTGCGGCGGTGCGTTTCCGAGCGGCACTTGTTGCGCGCCAACAAATCGCGTGCGATTGGGTGGTAGCGGAAGATACTCCGCTCACCATATCATTTCGCGCTCATGAGGTCTCCATCAAAACGCCTGCTCGGAAAGCCGTGGATCATCGTAGCGGGAACCATCCTTCTCCTGTCGATAGCGGCTGTGCTCGCTCTCAGACCATTCGTTTCCTCGAAAATGGAGAGCGTTCTCAAGGAGAAAGCCGGACAACGCGGACTGACTCTTTCCTGGAAAACCTCCTCGTGGGATCCATGGCGCGGACAGCGTTTCACGATGCTGCGGATCGGTGAAACCAGCGGGACGGGAACTCCCCTCGCGGAAATTGAAGCCATCAACCTTCGACCATCATTCGGTGTGTATTTCGGCAGCGACAATGGAAGCTTGGATTGCACGATCGACAGCTCGCCGCTGGTTCTCCGGGACAAAGGAGGGACAATCCGCGTGGATAAAATTTCCGCGAGTATGACGATCCGGGAAGATGAAGTGGAAATTGGAGAGATGGTGATAGGCCGGAAGGGACTCACCCTGGATCTGGAAGGCACGCTGCTACTTCCTCCGAACTCGGACAAACCGGAGGTATATCACCCCGATTTCCGAATGTTCCACTCGACCTTCGGAGTTCTGGATATGGAGGGTGAAGCTAGTTCGTTCTCGGTGAAGGGCGATTTCAACGTGGATTTGCGAAAATCTCCCGTCGCTTGGGATACGCGGCTGGAGGGACGGGGCGGGGACTTACTTTGGAAAGGCGTCCGCTGGACTGGTGCGGACGCGGAAGGGAAACTTTCCTCAGAGGGGGCGGAGATCTCATACGGTCTCACTACCACGAACGGCTCGGTCGAAGGCAAGGCAAGCCGGTCCGGGAAGTCGGACAACCCCTTCTCTTTCACTGGAAAAATTTCCGATTCATCCGGCACGAGTGACGAATTCAGAGCGAAGTTTTCAAAAGGAATCCTTACCCTGGAATCGCTCGAAGGCTCCGCCGATCTCTGGGAGCTTTCCAAAGATGTTCCCGCAATGAAAAACGAACGCCCGAAAAAGATTCGCTTCGCGTCATTTCCCCACCTGAAGGTGAAGAACCTGAAAGCATGGGAGGAGGATGGACATAGGAAGCTGACCGTCGGATCCATCTCCATCGAAAGCCCTGATCCGGTTGAGTTCGATCTCGACGGCCGTATGGTCGAGGCCAGAGACTTCTCCGCAACGGGCAGCCACAACGGGGAGAGCTGGATCGTGGAGAATTCAGAGGCGGAGATGTTCGGTGGCACCGTGGGCCTTACCGGCAGTTACAAGGAGGGAGTGCTGCGGAACGCCCGAATCGATATCGCGGGTGTCAATGTCAAGGAGGTGCGCCGAACCTTCGAAGGGAAGACGGGAAAAACCTCGGGACGACTCACAGGTCATTTCAAAGGCACCATCGCCCCCGGAGAGAAGGACTGGGATGGCAGCGGCACCATGCGGATGACGGATGCGCCTGTGGTGCAAGTGCCCTTGCTCGACCAGGCCTACGCGCTCTTCATTTCCATGGTTCCCGGCCTGGAAATGGAGACTGGTGGCGAGTTCGAGGCAGATTTCGATGCCAATCCCGGAAAGGTGCGGGTGACACGTTTCGAGGCCAAGGGCGGAAAATCCCTCACGGTCAGCGCGGAGGGCGAGATCGATCTTCAAAAGAAGCGGGTACAAGGAAGAGCACGCGGAAAGCTCGTCGGTCTGCCGGGTCTCGTCACGTCGCCTCTCAGCCGCCTTCTGGAAATGGAGGTTTCCGGGCCATACGATGACATCCGTGTCAAACCGCTCGGCCCCGCGAAACTTGCCTCCGCCACCGTTTCCGGCACAGTGGGCGAGGCCGTGGAGACAATGGAAGAGACAGGGAAAGTCACCGGGACAGTTATCAAGGAAGGTTTGAAACTGCCTTTCAAGTTGCTCAGCGGAGACGACGGGAAAGAAGAGGAGTGATACACCTGGTCTCCGCTTTGGTTCTTGTCAGATAAATCCAGCCCATTGCCGATCAGGAAACGGCGTATCCTTTCGTGACAACATTCCGCAATCTGACCGCCGGGAAAATAACCCGCCGGGCAATCACTCGTAGGTCAACTGTGCCGTCGCGGCGCAGGCGACTGACGACCTGAAGCGAATCCAATAGGCGGAGAACGCTTCGGGAAACACTTTCGAGAGCGACTCGCCGGCTTTCACGTCGAAGGTCTCACACACGACCCAGTTCCCGTCCCCGGAAATGTCGATCTCGGCGGTGATCACCGTGTCCTTGTCGGCGGAGAGGGTGAGCGACTTCCTGTCGTAGCCGGTCATCAGATAAGGATCGGAAAACTTGCCAGCCTCGACGGTGGTGCCTTTCCAAGGGCCGCCTTTGCCACGTGGTTTGCCGAATTTCCAAAGATCATCGACGGCTCCGGCCCATAGGGCTGTCTTGCCGTCATCCGAGCGGATCAGGTGCTCGTTGTGGGCGGAGCTGTTCAGACTGGTGCCTGTGAGAACAAGCAAGCCGCGGTAGGAGCAGAAATCCTGTATCATGCGGTTGTGCGTGGTGATGGGGCGGACTTTGGAGAAACCGCCGGCATTGTTCGCCGGGAGTTCATAGAAGGTGCCAAAAGCGTGGAACATGTCGCGCTCCGTGGCGACCTCGCGGGCGACCCGGTAGTTGCCGAAGATGCCGCCGTCGTCATATGCGTCGGTGGATCTAGGGAATCGCCAACGGTCGCCGCTGTCATCAGTAAAGATGACGGATGCCGCGTCATGGGTGAGGAATTTCTTCGTTTCGGGGATCGCCGCCTTTGTTTTCTGAAACTCGTGAGCCTTGGGATCATCGGTCAGTTTCAGGTTCAGTTCACCGTCCAACTCATAGTAGCCGACATCGGTTCCGTCAGTGGATTTCGCGGCGAAGGCGAGGGTTCGCTCATTCTTGTCGCGAGCCCTGATGGTTCCTCCGGTCACACTCGGTTCGGGGCTTTCAGCGAGACCGGCGAAGACTTCGTCAGCCTCGTTGGCGCGTTTGTCGTGATTCCGGAAAAGGAATGCGGAGTTCACGTTCCGCGCGTTCGCGGAAATTTTCGCACGCAACCACTCGCCCTTCTGATCGGCAGGGAACTCATGGAAGACGGATTTTCCGGCGGGGACTTTCACATCGGAAAGAGGTTTCCAATTTCCATCCCCTTTCTCATCCACTTCGAAGGAATAGGTGATCTCCGTGTCCGATCCGTGGGAGAGGTGCGCGCCACGCAGATCGTAACCGGAAAACAAATAAGGATCCGAGGGTCTGTCCTTCTCCACCACATCACGGATCCACACCGCGCCGCGCCCGATGAGCGGACCAATGTCATCCAGTTTTTCCGGTGCGACGAACCACAGGTTCGATTGGGATTGCGGGGCGGCGACCTCGCCTTTGGCCGCGCGTTTGTTGGTGAACTCGGAATTCGCGGTGTCATCGCAACCGAAGACGACGTGATCCTTCCATCTGGCGAAATCGCCGATTACTTTCAGATAGTTCGAGCGGGGGCGGATTCCTGCCGAATTTCCGGATGTGAAGGTGGAAGGAAATTTCCAGAAGGTGCCGTGCATCGTCATCAGGAAATCCTCGCCTTCGCCGATCTCTCGGATGCGAGGCCATTCGGTGTTCCAACCATGCGCGCCATCGTAGGAGTGGGAGCCTTTCGGAAGCCTGTAGCTGGTCCATCTCCGGTCTTCCATCACCATGAGGATCACGGAGCGGTGATCCCATCCGAGAGCCCATATCGGGTCGCTCTCCGGGTTCTTGGAGCCATGGATTCCTCCGGGACCGGTGACATCCGTGAACTGGTTCTCACGGATCTGGTTGAAGGATTCCCCTTTTCCGTCCCAGGTCGCAAGGACTCCGGAAGTGATGGAGGGATCGGTGAGTCGGTTTTTTTCTCGTGTCCCGTTGTTCGCGTAAACCAGCAGACCCTGGCCGCTGTAGAGACCCTTTCCATGGTAGCCTGGAAGATCCGCATAACGGGGACGGCCTTTCTTCGCCTCATCCGCGAAGAGTTCCGTGGCAGCCAGCGTTTCCACATCAACCTCGTAAATTCCCTCTTCCATCGTAGCGTAGTAAATCTTCCCCTCAGGATCGGTGAGGTGGCGGGCATTTCCCGTTGGGCGTCCGAACATTTCAGTATAAGGGATGGTGCGGACGTTCCTTTCCTCATCAATCGCGTGCGGGCCGATGAAAAGCTGGCCGGACTCGTCGTGGATCATGCGGTTCGCCGGTGTGCCACCGATGGATTCCGGGCGGACGATCAGTTCGAGATCCGGGGTGATTTCGTAGAGCTTGTCCGTGGAGCCTTCCGGGGAATGGGGGGCGTATGTGACAACCCACAGCCTGTCAGCCCATGGCACGACAGCCCCGGTGCCGCACTCGCGCTCGTCATTGAAAAAGGCGAGATGGGGATAAATTCCGGAAAGTGAGACTGGGTCGGCGAAACAGGAGGCGACGGTGGCGAAGGCCAGCAGAAGAGTGGTTTTCATGAATGGGTTGGATTGGATGGAAACAAATCCCTTCCGGTAAGAAGGGATGGGATGGAGACGAAGGGAAGTAAAAGCAGATTTGCCTATCTGCGGCGACGGAGGAGCAGACCTGGTTTTTGCATGGCTGATGGATTTACACTGCCGACTTCTTCTTGCCAAATCTAGGTCAGATCGCGCATAAAACTATCGCATTTACGAACACATGGAGTGCCGGAAACGGAAATACCTGGGACTTTTGATCCGTGAGAATCAAGGGATCAAAAGGGACATCATCCTTGCGGCTCAAAGTCTACTGGCAGATCGCGGTGACTGGGAGATCTGTCTGATGGGAAATGTGCTTGATCAGAAGACCGCGTATCTGTGGACGGCGCCGGATGCGATGATGGTGTGGGCGGATGGACCGGAGGATTTAGCTGTCGCGGCATCTTTCGATATTCCCAAGGTGTTTCTCGGAAACGTGAAGGAGAAAGATCACCCGCATGTCTGGTATGACAATCACAAGATCGGCACGGATATCGCGGATCTTTTCCTATCCCGGGGTTACCGGAGTTTCGCCATCTATGCGGATCGGATTGATGCTTTTCCATCGTATTCCAGAGAGAGGGTTGCGGGTTTCCGGGAAACAATCGGAGAAACCGGAGCCCAGTGCCCGGTCTTCTCAGTGCGGAGGGTCGATTTCGCGCCGGGGGATGCGAATCTCGCGGATCCTGCCATTGAAGATTGGTTGCGCGGTCTTGAGAAACCTGTGGGGATCATGGCTGATTGCGATCCGGCCGGAGTAGGGTTGCTGGCGGCCTGTATGCATTTCGGGCTCAGGGTTCCGGAGGATGTGTCCGTCATCGCCGTGGGCGGGGATGAGTTGCTGTGCGGTTTCACCGTCCCGGAGATGAGCGCGATGAAATTCGACGGGCAGGCAGTCGCGCTGGAGGCTGTGAAATTGCTCGAAGATCTCCTGTCCGGGCGGGGGGTCGGAGAGACCGTGCTTCCCGCAGCCGGATTCAATGAGCGCCACAGCACGAGCATTTTCGTGAACGGTGACGAAGTTGTGGAAAAAGCGCTGCGCCTGATCCGCGACGAGACACTCGGGGGACTCACCGTGGACGCGACCGCCGCAGGATGCGGTGTCTCTCGCAGGGTGCTGGAGAAACGCTTTGCGAAGGTGATGGGACGGGGAGTTTTCGCGGAGATACGCAGAACCAGGATCGAGGCCGCGTGCGAAATGCTTCACCGATCCGACAAGTCCGTAGCGGAGATCGGCGAACGTTGCGGCTTCGGCGATGCCAGCCGTTTCTCGGAAGCCTTCCGCAAGGCCAAAGGTTGCACTCCGAGGAGATTCCGAGCCACTAGCAGGGGCTGACTCTTTTCGATGGCCGGATGGGTCTCCTTTCGACGGAGGAAGTCACCATCAGGTTTTGCAATCCTAGAACGGATCGTCATCGCTAGCCCATTCGTTGCCGACATTCCAGGTTTCCACCATTTCCTTGGGGAAATCATCGAGGAAACGGGAGGGGCGGCAAAGGATGTCGCCGGTGTAGCTCTTGGGATTGAGCATCGGATAGGTGAGGTACAGTTCGTCCTTGGCGCGGGTGAGGGCTACATAGAAGAGGCGCCTTTCCTCCTCGAAAGAGGCTTCGTCATCAGCCTCGAGGATGCGGCCGTTGGGGAACTGCCCGTCGACGAGCCAGATGAGGAAGACGGCTTTCCACTCGAGGCCTTTCGCCTGGTGGATGGAGGAAAGAGTGACCTTGTCGTCGTCGAGTTCCGCCTTGTCACCGGTGGGTTCGCCGTCGGTGGTGCTCATGAGGGAGAGTTGGGAGAGAAATTCCAGGACATCCTCGAAGTTGCCTCCGTATTGGATGAGTTGTTCGATATCGGCGCGACGGGATTCGTAGTTTTCGAAGCTGTCCTTGAGGTAATCGTCGTAAACGCCTTCGAGGACGCTGAAAATCATGTCCGAAGGGGGGACGAAGGCTCCACCGGGGCTCAGCTCGTCCATTGTGTAGCAGAACTGCTCCCAGTGCTTGGCGGATTTTTTCGGAACGGGATAGCGGAGGAAGATTTCCGACCATTTGTCTGGGGGCTCCTCGTTTCCTGAGGCTGGATCGCGCAGCCATTTCTGCCAGAGCTTTTCCGAGGTGCCGGGGCCGCAGCCGGGCATCATCTGAACCATGCGCTTGAAGCTTACCTCGTCCTTGCGGTTCGTCACGAAACGGAGGAAAGCGGCGACGTCCTTGATGTGGGCTTGTTCGAAAAAGCGGAGACCGCTGGTGATGGCGAAGGGGATTCCGCGGCGGGTAAGCTCCATCTGGATTTCCAGGCTCTGGAAATGGGCGCGGTAGAGGACTGCCATCTCCTCGAGTTCGATCCCCTCCTCGTCGCGGAGCTCCAGCATGCGCTGGGCGACGAAGGATGCCTGGGTGGCTGGGTCTTCAAGGGCGACGAGAGCCGGCTTCGCCCCGACCTCGGCGCGAGAGGAGCGGAGGTTCTTCTCGAAACGCATCTTGTTCGCGGAGATGGCGGCGTTGGAGAGATCGAGGATTTCCGGGACACTGCGGTAGTTCGTCTCGATGGTGTGGATGGTGGAGTCCGGATAGCGTTCCTTGAAATTCAGGATGTGATCGACCTCGGCACCGCGCCAGGAGTAGATCGACTGGGAGTCGTCGCCGACTGCCATGAGGCTGTTGGAGGAGCCGGCGAGGAGGTCGATGAGTTCGCTCTGGAGGGAGTTTGTATCCTGATACTCATCGACCAGGATGTGGCGGAAACGGCCTTGGTAGATCTGGAGAACTTCGGGGTGCTCCTTGAAAAGATCGACGGTGAGGCTGAGCATGTCGTCGAAATCGAGGGAATTGGTATCGCGCTTCTTCTTCCCGTAACCGGCGCGGATCTTTTCCAGCTCCTCCACCCATTCACCGAAGTAGGGATAGCGCGTGCGGAGGACTTCCTCTAGGGTGGCCCCGGTGTTCACCATCAGACTGAACATGGAGATGAGGACGTCGGGTTTGGGGAAACGGCGCTGTTTCGTATCGATACCGCTGGATGCGACAACGGCGCTCATGAGGGACTTCTGATCGTCCCGGTCGAGGATGGAGAAGGATTTCGTGAAGCCGATTTCCTCGGCGTGACGGCGGAGGATTCGGTTGCAGATGGAGTGGAAGGTGCCGGCCCAGAGATCGGAGACATCACCGGGAACGAGGGAGCGGACGCGCTCCACCATTTCGCGCGCCGACTTGTTGGTGAAAGTGAGCAATAGGATGTTGCGCGCGTTCTCCTGCTGATCCAGCAGCCACGAGACGCGGTAGGTGAGGGTTCGGGTTTTCCCCGATCCGGCACCGGCGATGACCAGAGCCTTGCCGGGGGGGGATGTCACCGCCGCGAGCTGCTCCGTGTTCAGCTCCTTTCCATAATCTATGCCGGAAGCCGAGACAGGCTTCGACCGGAGGATCTTGTATTCACGCGCCATTTACCGCCGCAGCTTTCCATGCGTTTCGGGAAACGTCCAACTTCATCCTTCGGCGGAGACTTTCGCTTCCGCCTCGTCGAGCGTGTCCCCGGCGTCCACGTGCCTGGCGTATGCCTGGTATTTTCTAAGCTCGCGGGAGACGACCGGGATCAGCACATAGACGCCGATGAGGTTCGGGATGCTCATGGCGAACAGCGAGGCATCCGAGAAGTCGATCGCGCTGGACATGGAGGCGGCCGCTCCAGCGACGATGATCAGGCAGAAGACCACCTTGTAAACCAGGGCGACGAAGGCGTTTTTCCCGAAAAGGAACTGCCATGCCTGCAGACCGTAGTAGCTCCAGGTGATGAGTGTTGAGAAAGCGAAAAGAAGGACGCAGAGAAATAGGACATACTTGAATCCGGAGTGAACCGTCTCGAAGGAGGCGGAGGTCAGCCCTATGCCGAACGCCGTGCTGTTGTTCCCCTCCCCGCCTATTTCGAAAGCCTGGCCGTTGATAAGGAAATTGCCCGAGTCATTGTCGAAGTTCATCGTCGTAACCAGCACCAGAGAGGTCATTGTGCAGACCACCACGGTATCGATGAAAGGTTCCAGGAGCGCGACGATCCCCTCGCTGGCTGGCATGCGGGATTTCGCCGCCGAGTGCGCGATAGGAGCGGAGCCTATGCCGGCCTCGTTGGAAAAGGTCGCCCGGCGCATGCCCCAGATGAAGGCCGCGAGAATCCCGCCGCCCACCGCGGCGCGCGGGGTGAAGGCCTCGGTCACGATCTCGTAGAGGGCGATGGGAATATGCTCGAAGTTCACCACCAGGACAATGGCCGCGCTGACCACGTAGACCACGCACATGAGCGGCACGAGCCGCGAAGTCACCCTGGCGATACTATGAATGCCCCCTATGATCACCAGCCCGGTGACGATCGCGACGATGAGTCCGAAAATCCACTGCTTGTCCGCGAAGAAACTAGCCTCCCCGCCGGTAACATTGAGCAACTGCGCGGTCGCCTGGTTGATCTGGAAGACATTCCCTCCACCGAAGGAGGCGAAAACACAGAAGATCGCGAACAGGATTGCAAGCACCACACCCACGGGCTTCATGCCTCTTTCCGCGAATCCCTTTCGCAGATACTGCATGCCGCCGCCATGGATACGTCCGTTCTTGTCAAACTCGCGGTATTTCATCCCCAGCGTGCACTCCGCGAACTTGGTGGCCATCCCGAGAAAGCCGCTCAGGAACAGCCAGAACGCCACACCCGGCCCCGCCATCGAGATCCCTATTGCGACACCCGCGATGTTCCCGAGACCCACTGTCCCGGAAACCGCAGTAGCCAGCGCCTGGAAATGTGTGATCTCCCCGGCATCCGTCTCGTCACTGTATTTCCCTTTCAGGGTTCTCACCGCCAGGGGAAACGCGCGTATATTGATAAAGCCGAAAGCCAGGGTGAGAACCACTCCGGCGAGGGCGAGCCATAACACGATCCAGAGCACATCGTATCCGGCGATGGGGATGGAGGAGAAAATCCCGCTGACGAACCACCCGGTGGATTTCGCGAAGGCTCCGTCAATCCTTTCGTCGATGGTTTTCGCGGCAGGTGTCGCGCCATCCACCTCAGCGGTCGCCTCCACCGGCACCGGGGTTTCCGGCTCGACGTCCTGTCCCTGGAGTCTGCCGAAGCCCGCGAATAAAAAGAGGACTACGGAAAGCCACGGCAAAGTTCTTGTCATGCGGTGGACGTTGGCAATCCCCGTGCCAGTCTGCAAGAATCAAAGCGGGTGACTGCGAGAGATCGCATGAGAGCAATCCGCCAGTGACAGGCCTCCTTCGACGGGCTCACAATATGAAGAAAGCTGAATCCGATCAGAAGAGTTCCCTGGGCATACGCATCATCCATCCGGATTCCTCCGAGAGTTGCGATAAACAGGTATATTGAACCTAGCGTGGTTTCTACACCAATGCCCGTAAGTGCAATTCCTATGTTTCCGCAAACAGTGGCCTTCATCTTTCGAAATTCTACACGGCGGCAGACTTTGCATCATCCCGGATCGCTCCGACCCGGCATTCCAGAAATCTTTCCATTCCCTTTGAGTGGTCTGGTATTTTCATGCCGTTCAAAGAGTGGTGTAAGATAGTAGAAACTGATACCCAGCAACAACCATTCGAATCCGTTTTCCCAGATTTGAACGAGAGCGAGGTCATGAGTCGAGTCTGTGTTTCCAGCAGCGACGGCAGCGAAGAAAAAACGCGAAATCGGGATCAGGCAGAACGTGATCCATACCGGTTTCAAGGACACTGCCACCGGAAATCTATCTTTGTGTGTCGCTAGATAAACGAGAACAAGGAGATAGGTGACAAGTATCCAGTTCATTGGTTTGAATAGTTCGGCTTGAAATCAGAATGCGCCGATTGATCTGGCGGTTGCGAGCGGATCTTCCGTTTCCCGGATGATGCCGAAGGTGAAGGGCAGCATCAGTTCGGTCGCGAACTCGACAGGCTCCGGATCGGTGACGAGGCGGCGGAGGATTTCGCCTGGCGACAGGATACCACTTCTCGGCATCGCCTTTCCATCTCACCTGTATGCGCTTGTTGTCAGAGTCCTCCCCTTCTCTCAGGAACGCGAGTTCCTCCGCGAGAATTTTCTCAAACAGGCTCGGCGGAAACCCGGCCGTGGTTCACTTCCGCCCACAGCTCCCAGCGAGAGCGCTCGGTGGTGGCGAGGTCATCCATCACGCGGACGAAGACGGTCTCACCTTTGGCATTTTTCATCGTCGCCGGGAGAGCGACGCAGCCGTTTCCGCAGAGCCAGTCGCAGATATACTGGAGGGCTTGGAAAACGTTGTAGCGGACTTCGTCGGGGTCATCGTTCGCGATCACATCCGAGACTCCGACCGTGGCGGCAAGCACGCTGCGGAGGTAGCGGGGATCGTCCTGATCCAGTCCTTTTGCGTCTGCGGCGAAAACAAAATCCAGGAGAGGAACATGCTCCACAGGATCGGGGACGAGGGCTTTCACAAGTTCCGCGACGGATTCCTCCCCCCTTCGCCAGGCCTCCACCATAGCCAGGCCAATCCTGACAAAAGCCGGATGGGCGACCCAGAATCCATTCAGTCCCGCGCTTGAAGCTGGGTGGTGACGTCGCGGACGTAACCGACCATGCAGACCTCGTAGGACTGCGGATTTCCCTCCTCGTAAAGCACGCCATACATGCCGCCGATACGGATCGCATCCATCGGAGCCAGTGCGTTCACGAGGATCCTGTGAGACTCGCGGATGTGGTTGATCACGATGTTCGGATCCGCCTTCACGGGGATGCGATAATTGGGATCGTGCTTGAAAAGCCGGGCTGCGGATGCGAGGAAATCGTGCCAGCCAAGGCTGCCGCCGAGGAAATGCGGGCGCAGGGTCCCGGCAATCTCGCGGATGCGGAAGATGGCGCGCGGGTTCTCGAAAACGATGAAAAGCTTGATAGTGCCCGGCTGATAGGCTGGCTCGACCTCCCTGATCATCGCTTCCGCACTGTCGATGAGAAACTTCAGATAGGCGGCCTCTTCCTCGTTCTCCAGCTTCGGGCACATAGAAGACGAGCGCTTCCTTCCGCGTCCGATTGTGCCACAGGTGCATGGCAAAATCAAAGAGGTGCAAAGGCAGAGGGTTACCATCGAGGAGGTGCGTGCCATCCGGAAGAGCCAGCCCGGGAATGCGTTTGATTGGTTTCGAGAGTCCTGTTTCGTCCAGTTGGTAAACTTTCCCGCCCGGCCTCCTCGAAGCGGATCGTCCCGTCGAAACAACCGACGAGATTCTCACACGCACTGAGGAAATCCGCCATGATGGGCGTTTTGGAATCCTCGTTGTCGGCACCCCAGCGCGGAACTTGCCCGGCTGCCTCCGCCAGCTCCGTCACGATGACGGGTTCGTCCGGACTCACACGGTTGAACGCATTCATCGCGTTGATAGACATCTTCGCCGTGTCCGGTGGCCGAAAAGAGTCACCTGGTCGCCCTCGAGAAAAGCGGGAATGCTCACTGGCTCCGGATTCCACCAAGGTCGGTCAGCAACGGCCCGATCACGATCCTTCCGGCGGCATCCTTCTTCCCGATCACCGTCTCATAATGCGGCGAATCGTAAGCGATATTCCCGTTTGCCCGAACGCAGGCGAGCGTTTCCGCATCCATGAAAGCCCGATCCGCCACCCGTTTCCCCAGCACGCGGTTGAGTTCGCCTTTCACCCCATCATAAAGGTGAAACGACGAATCGCAGGGCGTCGTCGGTCTCGATGATAGGAAACGCCTCTCTCAGCCCTGCGGCAACCCGCAGACCTTCGATGCTCGGGACGGGAACGGCCTCCGCATCGAGTTTCTCCAGAAGGGCGGCTGGGATAAAACGGAGATAGGCGGGAATTTCTGGATTGCTTGTCACTGTCGTAACCATCATCCTGCAGGGAGCGTGCCGCCGCGATACCAAAATGCGATCCGGATCCCGAATCTCCGCCGGAGCGTCAGAAGAACATTCCCGCCACCTGCACGACCGTCCAGATGAACACCACGATCAGTGCTACGAGAAAGATTTTGATGGAAACTTCTATGGAAGAACGTGTCATTGCGGGCAGAATAGCCTTTGCAGAATCTCTCCGCCAAGCAAAAACAACAATCCAGCCATGAGATCCCAAAGACTTTCCTTCGAAACCCATGGAAACCCCGCCGATGTCCTCAGACTCGAAGAGTTCGAAACACCGCCGATCGTACGTGACGAGATTCTTCTGAAAATCCACGCCTCTCCGCTGAATCCCGCCGATCTGAATTACATCGAAGGCACCTACGGGAAAAAGCCCGTGCTGCCCGCGGTCGGCCGGAATGGAATGCTTCGCAACCGTTGCGGAAAGCCGCTCTGAGAAATTTTCCGAGGGGAATTCCGTGATCACTCTGGGAAAAATCGATGCCTGGGCAACCCATGCGGTCACCAGTGCGGACACTCTGATCCGCGTCCCGGACGAAATCGATCCCCTCCAAGCAGCGATGCTTAAAGTGAATCCGGCGACCGCCTGGCTGCTGCTCCATCAATTCGCCAGACTGCAGGAAGGTGACTGGGTTGCTCTGAACGCCTCGAACTCCGGTGTCGGCCAATGCGTGATCCAGCTTGCGGCCAGCCTTGGCATCCGCACCATGTGTTTTCTGAGAAACGAAAGTCTCGCCGTCGAGCTACCTCTCTGGGTGCGACCCATGTCTTCACCGACGACTCCACGGGATTATACTTCTGCGAAAGAGACCCTGGGAAAGGATCGTGCGCAACTGGCGTTCAACGCGGTCGGGGGAGACAGTGCCCTTCGGCTGATGAAACTGCTTGTAGAAGGGGGCACCCACATCACCTACGGCGCGATGGGACGGAAACCTCTTACCGTCCCCAACGGCCCCCTGATTTTCAACGACACACGCGTGCGCGGACTTTGGGTAACGAATGGATGGAGAGGACGACCAAGCGAGGAGCTGGCAGATACCTACCTCCCACTCGCGGAGCGTATTATTCAGGGATCGTTGCGCCAGAAAGTGGATTCCACCTTCGCCTTGGAGGATTATCGCGCTGCCCTTTCCCGACTCGAAGAGCCAGGCAGGAACGGAAAGATCCTTTTCGAGAATCCCTGACCCGAAATTTCAGGAACACTGATTTCACGCTTTTCAAGACCATCAGTTAACTTGGGATTCTCTTTCCCATGAATCGCATCGCGGGGAAAAACGGCTTCACCTTGCTTGAGATGACCGTGGTGATCATGGTCATGATGTCGCTTCTCGGTATCGGCCTGTTCGCTTCGAGACAGTTCGGAAACTGGCAGCTTGGGCGGCACCGCTTCGGAGGATCTGCGCACCGTTTACTCGGCTCAGCGCATGTATCTGGCTGACAATCCGACCACGACGGTCAGCACCCTTACCTCCGCGAAGATCATCCCCTACCTTTCCAGCCGCGCGACCGCGATTCCTTCAGTGAAATCCCTTGAGGATACCACTCTCGCCATCCGGGTGAACGCCTCCCCGCCGAATATCGACGACGGCGCGGGCGGCAATTACGATCCGTCCGGCTCACCTAACGATTCACTCTGGGATGTGGGAAAATGAAACAATCCGTTTACATCATCGCCATCTTCTGTGTTGCGGTTTCGCAGGAGCCGCGGAGTTCAGGCATGTTGGCGATTTTCTCCTCCGGGCACACTACAAGCTTACCGGCTCGGAGATGATTCCGATCCCGATGAAGGCGCTCGCACTGCACGTTTTCACGGACGGGGTCACGATTCGGGTGTCACCAGAGGGAGACGACGCATCCCACACAAGCTTTGAGATCTACCGCTCCGACGGGATCGCACGCCAGCGCTCGGATTCCGGCGCGCTGGAGGTTGTGCCAGGCGTCCAGGCGATGACATCGACCGGCGGCACACTTCGCCACTTGCGCCTTTCGAAGGAGTCGCTCACCATCACGGCCTTTCCCGGTGTGTCCGACCAGACCATTGTCAGTTACGCGGTGGCGGCGACACGGATGGACAGGGAACCGATCGCAATGCCATGAACCGAAGCCCAAACCAGGAATACTCAGGCTCCGCGAGGCAGACACCCGCGAAGATCCCGGTTCTTCCACTGAACACGAATCCGTCCTCCTACTCGGCGGCAAACCGTAGAACCGTGGGCTGCCCTGTCCAAAGGGTCTACCCCTGGCTGCTGTTCGCCAGCACTTTCGTCGCAGCCGTTTTCTGCCTGGCATATATAACCAAACCGGTGGTCATGGCCACATCTTCCGTTTCTCCCCGCCAAGGGGCGATGAATGCCGGTTCCGACGGTAATCTGCCCGATGAGATTCCGGAAAGCATGGTGCCCGATGGAAACGAACTTCCGGGAACCGACCGTTCCCCTCTGGCAGACACACCGCCCGCCAGCCCCCTTGCCAGCGACTTCGAGGAAACGAACATCCGCATCCAACATGTGCTCGACGCCGAGTTCCCCTCCGGCGATGTGAAACGTATCATCGTCGATGTGCCGGTTCTATATCGCAGCCGGAACCTTCGCTGGTCTCTGGAGGAAACCGAGCGGGCGAGAGATTTGCTTGAACGGCTGACCTCCTACCAGCAGCGCACGCGCGACCTACGCGACGAAGGGACGGCTCTCCTGAATGAATGGAACGGCCTGATGTCGGCCTCCATCCCCGGCCAGGCCTTGCGTGCGGACAGCCCCTCCCTCCCCAGCAACCAGGTCAACGGCCTTCTCACAGGTGCGCCCGCAGCCTCCGATACTGTTGAAACCATCAAACTGAAGCAACCGGAAAGATGACCATGAAAGCCGTTTACTTCATCCTTCCGACTGTGGCGTTGATTCTACCGGTCGCTGGCGAGAATCCCGACACGGAAAAAAACGGGAAAAGCGTTTCCGCCGAGGTTCAGAAGGCCATCGATGAATTCAACCGCCTTAAAAAGGAAGGAAAAGCGAAACTGAACGAGGTCACTGTTGTCCTCCCCGCACCGGACGAAGAACAGCTTGAGACGGATTCTGAGCCTACCGAAACTGCAGGGAAGGTCCTGGATGAAGCGGAAGACGAATCGCAGGCCACACCTCCGGAAAAGTTTTCGGAAATTACGAATCCCCCGTCCATGGAAAAGGCGAATGACCAACCCGGCCTGGAGGTCAGGGTGGAATCCATTCGAAGCGGCACCGGGAAACTTGACCCTTCGAAAATCAAGCTGCGGTCGAGCTTCCCTGCCAAACGTATGGCCAGCCCCCCACAGGGATGGTTGACGGAGAAATTTGGTGAGATCCCCGCGCTCCAGCGTGAGGTCGAACTCCAACCTGGTACTGTGGTCTCTCTCGAAATCAGCCCCCACGTCCTCATTCCGGATGCGGACGGTGACCGTGTTTTCGCAGTGACCGAGCCTGGCTTCAATCCCTCCGGCGGCTACCGCCAAGGGCAGACTGTCAGCGCGATTCTGGCCAGATCCGCCGTTCAGTTGGACGAGGACGCCAAGCAACTCGGCAACGCCATCTCCGAACTCAACGGGATCCTTTCCTCCCTGCCGTCTCCGGAAACCGGATCAGACCCTGTCGAGGAGGTGGAAGAATGAACCCGAAACCCATCATAATTTGCGGAACCCTGCTTGTGGCCATGATGGCCGCGGGAGTCAGCCACTACTGGTCGGTGGAAAACTTCATCGCGGACTATCCGGTTTCTCCGGCAATCCGTTTGGTTCCGATTGATAACAACGCATCCTCTCCAGCAATCGATAACAGGATTCCGAAGCACCCAGAGGCGGGGAATGTTCCCGACACCATCGCAGCTCAATCTCCTTCCCCGGACACCCCTGGCAACGAGTTCTTCTCCGGGCTGATGGACGAGCTACGCAATCTGCGGAACGAAAACCGAACCCTCACCAACCAGATCGCCGAGACGAACCGGGACGTGCTGAAAATGCAGTTCCAGATCGATACCCATTCCGAATCATTCCGTCCCATGCCCACAAGCGACGACAGGGATGACAGATCCCAGATCTACGACGAGGAATATCCAAGCGTGCTTCCGCCCCGCGCCCAGCCTGTCACACCGGTGGAATAACCCGTGGGACGCCCTTTCCCAGGGTGCTCTTCACAGCGTGCGAATAATAGAAAGGACGTGTGTCCAACCCATACATGAGAACCCTTTCCCTTCCCCTCGCGACAAGCGCATGCGCTATCGCCACGCCGCATGACATGTTTTCCGCCATCCTTTTCATCCGCAGCCGGAAACTTGATGTGGGCGACGAACACGCCCTCCTGCTGCTTCGGTTCAAGAATCCTTATTTTCAGAACGTCCGTGTCGATGCCCGGGAGAAGCAGGCGGGCACCGACGCGATCCGCATGAGCTTATCCAAGAGAAAAATCGACCGTGCCACCCAAGAGCTGAAACCATATGAAAAACTCAAGAAGCCAGTCACCGTCTGGCTCAGCGACGACGCCCATGATTGAGACGATCATCACCACAGCTGAAGAGATGATGGAACTGGGCGCAAATTTCGCCGCCAAGGCCGGAGCTGGCGACGTGTTCGGACTTGTCGGAGATCTCGGAACTGGAAAAACCCATTGGGCGAAAGGATTTATAGAAGCCAGCTCTCCCGACGCCACCGCTTCCAGCCCGACCTTCGGGATTGTCAATGAGCACGGCGGCGGATCACACAACATTTTCCATTTCGATTTCTACCGGCTCAAATCAGAGGCGGAGCTGCTAGCACTAGGCTGGGACGAGTATCTGGATGAGAACGGGATCGTCATCTGCGAGTGGGCTGATCTCTTCCCGGATCTGATGCCGGAAAACACAACCTGGTTACAGATCAGCCACCTGCCTCACAACTCGCGAATGGTGGGGGTCTGCGAGAAGCCGGTCACTCCGTGACAGGAAAATTTAATAGCCAAGTGGAGCCCCGGCTGTGGAAACCAGACCCTTCACTGTGTTCTGGAGAGTCCTTGCGGTAGCCCCAGGAAGACCACAGGAACCGAGAAGTCCGCTAATCGCAAGGAGCACACCAAGTTTCAAGAGGTTTTTCATCAGGTCGAGTCTGCGCATACACTCGTAGGCGTCAAGAAGTGTTTTCAAAGCTTGATGCAAGTGGCGGATGGAGCGGGAATCTTTCGTTTCGAACGTCAGAAATCGTGACGTCCTCCAGGTATCCTGGCCACCACTTCCCGCCGTTGAGTCTCCCCGATACCTTCATCCGAAAATCGATGTCACCGGAGTCGCGTCAGCCGCATCAGGCCCTGAAATCCGGAAAGGACGCTTGCTCGGAGACATGAGAACGAGATCGTGAGGCAGCCCGAGAGCATAAGCGATCGTCGCATTGAAGTCCGGAATACTCACTTTGTTCTCCTTCACCTTGCCACCGGTGGAGTCGGTCTCCCCGTATTTCATGCCGCCTTTCACGCCCCCCCCGGCAAGAACACAACTGAACGCCCCGGGGTGGTGATCCCGACCGTCCCCGTGCTCCGCCTTGATCGAAGGAGTGCGCCCGAACTCGGTTGCGACGACGACAAGGGTGTCCTTGAGCTTACCGCGTTTTTCAAGGTCGATGAGTAGGGCGGAGTATGCCTGGTCGAACTCCTTGCAGCGACCTTCCACGGCCGTGAAGTTGTCGTAATGGGTATCCCATCCGCCAAGTTGTACTTCCACGAACCGGACATCGTGCTCCACGAGACGCCGAGCGAGGAGACATCCTTGCGCGAAATTTCCGCTGCCATACAGCTCCCGTGTCTCGCTGTCCTCCTGGCCTATGTCGAAAGCTTTCAGATCCTTGGAGTTCATCAGGGCGATGGCCTCCTGATACAGCTCCTCGTATGCCTTTACGTCGGTATTCGGATACCTTTCGTGGAAACGACGGTTCAGCCTGTCCGCAAGTGAGAGACGGCGGGAGAAGTCCTCTTCGGAAACCAGCGCCGAGCGATGCGAATCCTGGAGACCCTGATCAGGCCGCCCTATCGGAGCCGCCGAATATTTGGCGCCGAAGAATCCGCCGCCTGTGAGTTCCGGCGAGGTGTTCACTGCCACGAAACCGGGAAGTTCCGGATGGAGACGCCCCCCGAGTTTCACGACCCAGGATCCGATGGCCGGATGCTTCACTGTTCCGCGAGCAGTGTAACTCGTGTGCATGATGTAACTCCCCTGCTCGTGAGCGCCCTGGGTGGAATTGATCGAGTTGATGATGCACATCTTGTCGGTTACGCCCGCTGTCTTCGGCAGGTAGCCGCTGATCTCTACGCCCGCGTTACCTGTGATGGTTTCCGTAGGACCCATCACCTCCTTTTTGCCTGGTTTCGGATCGAATGTGTCCAGGTGACTCATACCCCCCGCCATGAAAAGATAGATCACATGCTTCGCTTTCGACCCCTTTGCCGCGCCTTCGGCGGCCGCGCTCGCAATTGTCGGACCCAGCATCGGGAAAAGATGGACACCGAGATATGTCCGTGCCGCGTTTAGCATGAACTGGCGCCGGGTTGGCTCGTCCGCTTTGTTGAAAATATTGCTCATGGTGGTTTTAATCTAGGGTTTTGAAAAATGGGTTCTACTGAAGGAAAAGGAATTCGGATGACATCACGAGGGCGGCCACGATGTTCCGGTAGCCTTCCTCGCCCTGTGCCGTCACCTCCTCTTTCATCCATTCCAGCTCCTCATCGGTAGGTGGACGGTTCAGGATCGCGACATAGAGACGGCGGATTTTCTCCGCGACCGAGCTGGCTCCTTCCAGACTTTCGTAGATATGGGCGTCATAGTTGCTCACCAGCTGGCGCTGCACGAACCCGTTCATCATGGACAGGACCTGACCCACGTTTGGCTCCAGGCTGGCTCCTTCCACGACCTCCCGGTCGGATGCGCCGAAGAGATACAGGAAATGTTCGCGAGGAGCGGGAGAGGGTAGCTCGGAAGCACGCACCGGCGCGTCGCGACCGTATTTCTTCACGGAAGTCATTCCCATCGACATGGTGTCCCCGCCTTTCAGATCCGCCCCGCCACTCTTGACCGTGGCCAGGAATTTCCTGAAATAGTCGCGAACCTCCGATTCGGATTCAAGCGCCAGCACCTCGTTTGAGAGTTGCACCATGTCCATTTTGCCGACCAGGACGGGCTTGTTCCCGACATAGATCCTGTTGTCCGCCGTGCGGTTCTGCTGTTTGTCAGGATCGCCGCTGGAAAGCGTGATCAGTGAGTCCCAGATCTGCTCCGCGGTCAGACGTTCGATTTTTCTCCCATGAAAATCGTCACCTCCGACGAGGGTCGAGACATTCGGATTCGTCGCGAACTGGAAAGTCTTGGTAAGCATCAGCACGTGCTGGAAAGCGCGTAGGTCATAGTCCAGATCATGCATCAGGCGCGCCAGGTAACCCATCAGCGCGGGATAGACAGTCTCCGATGCTTCCTTATATTCATCCACAGGCTCATAAATGCCTTTGCCCATGATCCTCTCCCACATGCGGTTCGCGATCACCCCGGGAAACTGCTCGCCCGTCTTCGTGACAATCCAATCCGCGAATTCCGCACGACCGTCATCATCATCCTTGCGATCGGACATGCGCACGGATTTTCCGAAAGGAGTCCTGGCTCCCACCATTTCACCCGGGCTTCCATCACGATACTGATAGTCCGAGGGAAGTTTGATCCGCCCGTCACCTCCACCCGCGAGGGACATTCCGTAGATCCTGTCCCAGAAAAGCTGGGCGACCCTGTATTCCTCGCCCCGTTCCTTCTGGTCGTCCTGGAGCTCCCTCCAGAGTTTCGACATATGCTTCTGGTTGAGCTGTCCCTGACCATTCGTGAAGGCGGCCAGATGATAGAAATCCATACGTTCGGTCACGCCGAAGGGATCGTCATGGCACTGGGCGCATTCCATTCTGGAACCCAGGAAAATCCGCAGGGTGTTGGCGAGATTGTCCAGTGGCATCCCACGGTCGATCGTGTAGTAACCAACCGAGGCGGTCTCCGGATCCCATCCGTTTCCCGAGCTGTTCGTAAGGCGTGTCACGAACTCGTCCCACGGCATGTTCTCATCGATGGCATTGCGTACCCAGTTCCGGTAAGGCTCGTTGTTCGCCTGGCTGCCCTGTCTCCCGTCGCGGAGTCGGAGAAGGTCGAAGACCCAGTTCGTCATGTGGCTGGCGTAGCCTTTGGAGCCCATCAGGTAACTCACAAGCTCCGCGCGTTTGTTCTCATCCTCGATCTCCAGGAAGGCCAAGGCTTCCTCAGCGGTCGGGATCCTGCCCACGGAAACCAGGAATGCCCGGCGCATGTAGGTCGCGTCGTCAGTCACATCGGGCACCGGAAGCTTTTTGCGCTTGTAGAAGGTGGCGATATGCTTGTCGATCTGCAGGGCAGCGTTGTCAAGAAACGCGGGATCATCACCAGGCCTCGGCTCCTTTTTCACCTGTCCGAAGGCCGGGATGGCTGTCGCCAGAAGTACGATGCTCAACAGTTGGGTTCTCATGGGTTTTGAATATTCCCGTAAGGATACGTCCGTGAGACTGCCCGTCAATCAGTCAATCCAAAGAAAACCGGGATGATATGGGGCTCCGGTTCATCGAGCCGTCGCGCAATCTTGATTCCGCGCCAGGAAAGGCGAACATCCTCCGCCTTATTGATCCAGTGAATTGAGTGACGAAAGAAGCTCGGATCTAACAGAAAAAGCCGCGCCGGATTGCTCCGGCGCGGCTTTGTAAGGATCTGAATATGGCGGGCTATTTCTTCCTCGCCGCTTTCTTGGCGGACTTCTTCTTCGCTTTCTTAGCAGTCGGCTTCGGAGCGGAGCCGTCGTTGATCGCTGCCTGTGCGGCAGCGAGGCGGGCGACCGGCACGCGGTAAGGCGAGCAGGAAACGTATGCAAGACCCAGCTTGTGGCAGAAGGTCACGGAATCCGGATCACCACCGTGCTCTCCGCAGATGCCGAGCTTGATGTCCGGCTTGGTGGTGCGGCCTTTCTCGACGGCGATTTCCATCAACTGGCCGACTCCTGTGGTGTCGAGCGAGGCGAACGGATTCTTCGGATAGATGTCGTTCTCCTGATAGCTGTTGAGGAACGATCCCATGTCATCGCGGCTGACGCCGAGTGCGGTCTGGGTGAGGTCGTTCGTGCCAAAGGAGAAGAACTCCGCGTGCTTCGCGATCTCGTCCGCGGTGAGGGCACCGCGCGGGACTTCGATCATGGTGCCGACGAGGTAGTCGAACTTGACGTCCTTCTTCTCTTTCACCTCCGCGGCGACGCGGTGGATGATCTCCACTTGAAGCTCCAACTCGCGGGCGTAGCCGACGAGTGGAACCATGACTTCCGGAGTCACCTTGATGCCTTTTTTCACGCATTGCGCAGCGGCTTCGAAAATCGCACGTGCCTGCATTTCCGCGATCTCCGGGTAGGAAATCGCAAGACGGCAACCACGGTGTCCAAGCATGGGGTTGGACTCGTGGAGTTCGGACACGCGCTGGTGAAGCTCCTCATAGGTGACGCCCATTTTCGTCGCGAGATCCTTCTGCTGCTCCTCGGAATGAGGAAGGAACTCGTGAAGCGGTGGATCCAGGAGGCGGATGGTGGCGGGTTTGCCTTCCAACGCTTTGAAGATACCGAAAAAGTCCTTGCGCTGATGCGGCAGGAGTTTTTTCAGCGCCGCTTTGCGGGATTTCTCGTCGGATGCGAGGATCATCTCACGCATGGCGTCGATACGCTCGCCTTCGAAGAACATGTGCTCGGTACGGGTGAGGCCGATGCCCTCCGCGCCGAAAGCGATGGCGGTCTTGACCTGATCCGGGGAGTCGGCGTTGGTGCGGACACCCATTTTTGTCGCCTTCGCGCACCATGCCATGAGTTGGACGAAATTCTTGAACTTCTCGGTGCCCTGGGAGGTCTTGTTGTTGTTGACCAGACCGGTGATGATCTCGGATTCCTCAGTGGCAAGCTCGCCGCCGTAAACGGTTCCGGCGGTGCCATCGATGGAGAGGTAGTCGCCTTCCTTGAATGTCTTCCCACCCGCCTTGACGGTCTTCTTGTGGTAATCGACTTCGACACCTGAGGCACCGCAGACGCAGACCTTGCCCATCTGACGGGCGACGAGTGCGGCGTGGGACGAGACTCCGCCCTTCGCGGTAAGAATCCCTTCGGCGGCGATCATGCCGCGGAGGTCTTCCGGAGAAGTTTCCACGCGGACCAGAAGGACTTTCTCCCCACGTTGCGCGGCGGCTTCGGCGCGGTCGGCATTGAGGTAGATTTTTCCGGAAGCGGCACCCGGGCCGGCGGGAAGTCCTTTGGCGATGATGGTGGCTTTCTTGGTCTCGGCGATGTCGAAAACAGGAGCGAGAAGAGCGTCAAGCTGGTCGGCCGGGTTGCGGAGAACGGCTGTCTGCCAGTCGATGAGTTTCTCCTTCACCATGTCCGCCGCGAACTTGAGACCGGCTGCGGCGGTGCGCTTGCCGTTACGGGTCTGGAGCATGAAGAGCTTGCCTTCCTGGATGGTGAACTCGACGTCCTGCACGTCCTTGAAATGCTTCTCAAGGATGGAGCGGACTTTCATCAGCTCTTTGAAAGCGGCAGGAAGCGCATCCGCCATTCCAGCGACCGCGTCCGGAGTACGGACACCGGCGACAACGTCCTCGCCCTGCGCGTTGACGAGGAACTCCCCGTAGAGAACGTTCTCACCGTTGGCCGGGTTGCGCGTGAAGGCTACGCCGGAGCCGGACTCGGAGCCGGTGTTTCCGAAGACCATCGCCTGGATGTTGACGGCGGTGCCCCATGCGGCCGGGATGCCGTATTTGCGGCGATAGACGATCGCGCGGTCATTCATCCATGAGCTGAAGACGGCGCCGGCGGCACCTTCGAGCTGTTCCCAGGGATCTTCCGGGAAGCCGTGTCCCGTGCGGTCTTTGACGAGTTTTTTGAAACGGGCGACCATCTCCCTGTTGTCATCGGCGGTGAGTTCCGAGTCGATGATGTCTTTTCCGTAAACCTCGTGCTTGTAGTCCTCGATGACTTGTTCGAACGGCTCATGATCCTCATCGGGGGTTTTCTGCACACCGAGAACGACATCGCCGTACATCTGGATGAAGCGGCGGTAGCAGTCCCATGCGAAACGATCGTTGTCGGTGGCTTTCGCGAGAGCGGCAACGGTCCTGTCGTTGAGACCGAGGTTGAGGACGGTATCCATCATGCCGGGCATGGAGTCGCGCGCGCCGGAGCGAACCGCGAGAAGAAGTGGGAAGCCCGTGTCGTCGCCGAACCTGTAGCCCATGATTTTCTCCATGTTGGCCACGCCCGCCTCCATCTGGGAGCGGAGGACTTTGGGGTAGGTTTTCTTATGATCGTAGTAGTATGTGCAGACCTCGGTGGAGATGGTGAAACCCGCGGGAACCGGGAGACCGATGAGAGTCATCTCCGCGAGGTTCGCGCCCTTGCCTCCGAGGAGCTCTTTCATTTTCCCGTGGCCGTCGGCTTTGCCAGCGCCCCAGGTGTAGACGTATTTCGTTGCTTTCGCGGAGGATTTCTTGGCGGCCGTTTTCTTGGCCGCGGTTTTCTTCTTGGTTGCCATCGTGTTGTGTATTGTCGGGTTGCTGCCGCACCTGGCTGTTCTTCGCGGAAAATTTTTACCGGTGCCTTGGAGCGGGGGCGGGAGGCTATCAGCAACGGGTTGCCTGTCAAACGCGCAGTTGCAAGAAAGATAAGGAAAACGGGCTCCCGGGGAACTCCTGGGAACCCGCTCCCAGGCGACTTTAATTACTATTTCTATAGTAGAGTCCGTCCATGATGACCGGTTGGCAAAACGGGGGACACGCGGGAGCCCGGGGATTCGACCTCGACACGGGCGTCCGGTTTTCCTAGCCCTTTCTCATGCCGTGGCTGATAAAATCCGAACCCGACGTCTTCTCCATCCAGGATCTCGAAAAGGTGGATCAGGAAGCCTGGTCGGGCGTCCGCAACTACCAGGCGCGGAACTTCATGTGGCGGGATATGAAACCGGGTGATCTCGCGCTCTTCTACCACTCGAACGCCAAGCCGCCGGGCATCGCGGGCGTCGCGAGAGTCGCCTCCGCCTCCTATCCGGATCCGACCCAGTTCGAGAAACGGGGAGAGTATTTCGATCCGAAGGCGACCGAGGAAAAACCGCGCTGGTATCTGGTCGATTTCGAACATGTCGCGACTTTCGCGGAACTCCTGCCGCTCCAGACGCTGAAGGACGACAGGATTCTCTCGGAAATGCAGGTTTGCCAGAAGGGCACGCGGCTCTCGATCACCCCGGTGGGGAAACGTCATTTCAACCGGGTTCTGAAGCTGGCCGGTTGTAAGATCTAGACATCCTACTCACCATCTGTCCCTGTGGCGACCGGAGGCGGGACGATGCGCGGTCGCGGCTGCCGCATCGGAGCCGCTTTCACGCTGAGCGCGTGGTCGAGCCCGCGCCGCATCGCACATACCTGTTTGCGCCATCCCGGAGGTACCGCGGAAAGCTCGGGACGCCCGCTCACCACGCCTTCGAAAATCACCTCTCCCTCCGGATCGATGATGCGGACGGAATCGCCGGTATCGACCCGCGAGACTTCCGCGCTTCCCATCTCGTTGGAAATGGCGGCGGTCTTCCTTTCCACGTTCACGATGCGCAGAGCCCCGTCGTCGCGGCGCATGACCGAATCGTTCAACATGCGGCGTATCACGTCACCGTTGTCACCCTTGCTCTCGCCGAGGACCACCTTCAGATCGACCGGCTGACCCTTTCTGAAAACGGAGACGGTCACCTCGTCTCCCGGATTCGCCAGACGGAGCAGAGTCGCGAGCTGACCCTCATTCACCAGCATCTGCTCATTCATTTTCCATAGCAGATCATGCACCTCGATTCCGGCCAGCCTCGCGGGCTCGTCCGTATCGACCGTCGTGACCACGAAACCTATGCCTGGCGGCAACGCGGGGAGTTGGAAGGTCGTGGTCTCGTCCGGCTTGGACACTCCCAGACCCAGCCATGCCTCGCTGGCAGGTTCTTTCGCTGCCACGGCCTCGCTGGCAGGTTCTTTCGCTACCACGACCGGTTTCCGATCCTGCGCGAACGAAGACCCTGCAAGGACGAGAGCCAGGAAAATGTGGAGGATCGCACGCATGTCAGAAAGTGCTGACAGGCACCATGTACATTTCCTCGCGGGGCTCTGTCAGCATGACCACGATCCCCGTCTCCTCGTCGCGCACGCGGCTTTCCTCGACGACCCGGACGCGGACCTTACGAACGGCCGAGCCGCCGGAATCCACGAAAAGACCCTCGTCGCTGACACCCTCGACCCTGTCGGCTTCAGAAAGATAGATCAGCTCCGGAGCCGTTTCGTCTGCCTGGGAAACGGTCTTCACAGGCTGGTGAGGAATGGCGACGTAGGCACCTATCGCAAGGGCGGCGGCAACCCCTCCACACACCAGCCATTTCACCGGATTTCTGAAATCAGAACCTGTCTCCCCCGCATCCCTTGCGAGAGAATCGATCATGGTGTCCATTCGTTCCCGCGCCCCCTCACCCAGCGCGACCGGCATGAGCCGGGACAGGGATCTCTCCAAATCTTCAAACGACTGGTCAGGCTTGCGCACGGCGTTCCTCCTTTACCTGTTTCATGTCTTTGGCGAGCTGCTCCAGCGCGTAGCGGTAGCGTGATGCCGCCGTGTTCGGGGAAATCGCCAGGGTTTCCGAAATCTGCGCGAAGGTCAGGCCACCCCATGTCTTCATGATCACCACCTCGCGGAGCTTGTCACTGAGGTTCTGGACAGCGTCACGCAAGAGCACCGCCTCCTCGTCCTCTTCCAGCACAGGATCCAGCCAGACGTCCTGGAAATCGTTCAAAAAAACGATGGCCTCCTCCCGCTTTCTACGGCGTTTCTCCGAGCGATGCAGCATAAGGCCGCCGAAGCGTATGGTGGAGAAAACAAGTGGCAGATCGGGATGGCCGCCGCCCCTGTTCTCCTCCTGCTGGTAGTGCCACATTTTTAAAACCGCATCCTGCACCAGGTCTTCAGCGTCCTCGCGGGATTTCCCCCAGCCCCGCGCGAATAGAAGAAGTCGCGGGCCGTGTTCGGCCAGCCATTGCTTCCAGGCTTTCGAGAGGTTGCGCATTCCTTGCGAGACAATGCCCCGGATGGCCGGGTTTGTCTGCGAAATATGTCAGGACTGCATTGTTCCCGGCTCCCTACTCGAAAAAACGTATCTTGCCAGGAACCGGCAGTCTGCCCGCGGCCATTGCCTCGTGCTGTTCGTCGGTGCAGGCGGAATCGATGGGCGCGTCCGGTTTCACCTCGTTGTCCCGGACGACTCCGTTTTCCAGCATCCATTTCTCGACCTCTTCCCCACTGACGTCAGCAAGCATGGTTCCGTTCACCTCCACGCAAGGTGAGAGCGGCTGGCCGCTGCGCTGCTCCATCTCCCACCTGAACGCGGGATTCTTTATGATATCCTTTTCTTCGAACGGCAGCTCGTATTTCCGCATGATGGCGCGGACGCCCTCGCTCCAGCCGCAGAAGGTTTTCAGATAGGCGGTGATTTTCGGCTGTGCTTCGCTCATGATGCGGGGATTCTACCCGCGAGCCAATCCAATGCAACCCGCTTTGTCATGACCTCACGGGTCTTTGCCCCACTCATCCTTGGAGACATACCAGAGCAGCAGCCCACCGATGGCCAGCCCTCCGAAGAACACCCACCAGAACATTCCTCTCAAAAATTCAGGCAGATCGAGATTCATTCCGAAAAGACCTCCGAGCGCGACAAGCGGCAGGAAGAAACCCGTCACGAGGTTCAGTTTGAAAAGGATGTTTCCGAGGCGATCGGCGGACTTCGCATGCTGCTCGGAGGCTTCGGCCTGCCAATAGACAAGAGTCTCGCGCGCGTCCGAATGTAGTAGCTCCGCCGCCCTCTCCAACTCGCGGGCACGGTCACGGAAAGCCCGTATCTCCCTGTCGTCGGGTTCCTGAACCAGAACCTGTTCCAGCGACTGGACGAGATTTCGTGAGCTTCTGGCGATAGGCCCGGCATGGCGTAATATGCCGAACACCTGTTGCGTGGATTCCGTTTTCTCAAGGATCTCCTCATTCCCATCGATGGCGCGGGCATACCTGTCCAGGAGGGCTTCGAGTTCGTCCAGACCGGCACCGCCCGGCTGGAGCCATCGTCCGTCCAGCCTCCGCCAGAAAAACACCGCGTCCCGCTCCGGGATGCCGGGTTCCGGAACCTCATGGAGAACAAGTAGCAACTCGTCATGTCCCACGACGCAGCGCTGGTGACCGGGTCTCCCGCTGAGCTGCTCGCTCAGCTCACGCTCGATCTCAAAGTGCTCGGGTAGCCGCAGTTTCTCTTCCGTCATCGCCACGATTCCTATCCCGCCCGCTCGTATCAGGCAAGTTCGCGGTCGGCATCCGGTCAGGATTTTTGAAATAAACCCCGCGCCAGTTCGTCTATCTTGAGTCTTGCCTACGCGGCGGGACGCGCCCACAATTACTTCACGCAGATGAAATATCTACCTCTCCTTATCATTTCGCTCCCCCTTGCTGCCTGCTCCAACAGTTCGCCGCCGGGCTCCGATTACATGGCCGGCATCGGCTCGATCCATCAGCAGACATCGGGCGGCCCCATCACCCGGCGCCCGCCATCCCGGACGATGTTTCCTACTGGGACGGGGACGGTGTCAGCGGCTCTCCGCTCATCAGGATCAACCGCAGGGAACAGAAGGCCAGTTTCTACAAAGGCGGGGTTCTCGTCGGAGTTTCCAAGATCTCGACCGGGAAAGAAGGAAACGGCACGCATGCGGGCACTTTCAGGATCACCGAGAAAAGCAAAGACCATAAATCATCCCTCTACGGGGTGATCAAGGACAGGGCGACAGGCCGGATGATCAATGACAACGCCGATTTCCGCGTCGATAAGCCCGGCCCGGGTCAGGTGCAATACCACGCGCCCATGCCGAATTTCATGCGCTTTGATGGCGGAATCGGCATGCACACCGGCTACCTCCCAGGCTATGCCGCCTCCCATGGCTGCGTCCGCATGCCCCACCACATGTCCGAGAAATTTTTCGAGAACGTGCAAGTCGGGACTCCGGTGATCGTGGAGTGAGCGAATTACAGCTACCGTGCCTCACCTTTCACCCATTCCAAGTATTTCCCTTCCACCCTGTCAGCGGCGATGCCCACGACCTCTGGAGTTTCATACGGATGCCTCGCGAGAATGGCTTCCTCCAGGCCCCTATAACCATCCGCCGCGACCTTGAAAATCGCGAGAACTTCGGAATCGCTCTGGATCTCGCCGTCCCAACGGTAGATCGATTCAACGGAGGGAAGGATGTTCACACAGGCGGCGAGATTTTCGGCAATGATGTGGCCGGCAATCTCACGCGCCTTCTCCAGGTTCGGAAAAGTCGAGAATACGAGGAGCATTTCAGTGAGGAGCGGACGCGTCTCCGCATCTCTGGTCACACTGCGACCGGTGCGCCTGTTTTCGCGGACTCGTAGAGTGCGTCGATGATAAGCATCAGCTTGAGAGCCTGCTCCGGTGTGTTGAACGGCTCCGCGACCCCGTTGATCGTATCAATGAAATTCGCGGCGGAATTGATGCGTCCCATATCCTCGCATTCCTCGACGATGATGGTTCGGTCGACGCTGTTGCCGTTTTCCTGAACGTAGAGTTCGCAGGTATCGATTGCGGTCTCGTCAAATCCGTCGCGTGCGAAAAGGCGCTCGACTTTTCCGCCGGCCTTCGTGCCTTGGAACACGACGGAAACCTCCTCGCGTTTCACCATCTCCGCCCAGGAAACCTGTAGACTGAGAACCTGGCCGCTCTTGAAACGGACGAAGCCGTGTGCCGCGCACTCGACATCCGTGGTGCCGCCCTCGCGATCCGGAATTCCCCACGGGCCTTTGAAACCGGAATCGGTGATATGAGTGTCGAAGGTGTTCGCAAGCACGTGGGCCGGCTCCGGATATCCCATGAAATAGAGCGAGAGATCGATCATGTGGAGAAGATCGATGGTGGCTCCTCCGCCAGCCATTGCCTTGGTGGTGAACCACCCGCCGAAGCCGGGGATGCCGGTGCGGCGAATCCATTTCGCCTGGGCGGAATTGATCACGCCCACCGTTCCGTCGTCCACATAGCCCTTCATCGCCTGCGACTCGGGACGGGCGCGGTTGTTGAAATTGAACATCAGTTTCTTGCCCGTTTCCTTGGCGACCCCGACCATTTCCTCGACTTCGCCGGCATTGAGTCCGGGAGGTTTTTCACAGAACACATGCTTGCCCGCCCGCAGGCACTGGAGAGCGAGGGGAGCGTGAAATTTGTTCGGCACGATGATGCTGACGGCATCCAGCTCGGGTGCCTCCGCAAGCATCGCGTCGACTGACTCGAAAGTCTTCGCGATCCCCCATTCGTCCGCAGCCTTCTGAGCCGCACCGGGCGCCGGATCCGCCACAGCCACGATTTCAGCTCCAGCCTGGCGAAAGCCGGCGGCGTGGTATTTCACCATCCATCCCGCTCCGATTACTCCTACTTTGATTGACATGATTTTTTCTGTTAGGTTTCTGGACTATTGATTCGATTTGTCGAAGGCCGCGTCGAAAGCGACGTCGGAGCCGGGAAAGTCCACATTGCGGACGAAGGCGGCCGCCTCCGTGCCACCATGCACCCTGTCCATGCGGATGTCCTCCCACTCGACGGATAGCGGCCCGGCGTATTTGATGTCATTCAGGGCGACGATGATGTCCTCGAACTCGATGTCTCCGTGACCGAGCGAGCGGAAGTCCCAGAAACGGCGCGAGTCTCCGAAATCGGTGCTACCACCGAAGACTCCGACGGAGCCATCACCGTGCCCCCACCAGGCATCCTTCATGTGGACGTGGAAAATGCGATCGCCCAGCTCGCGGATGAACTTCACGTAATCGACCCCCTGATAGCCGAGGTGGGACGGATCATAGTTGAAGCCGAAACGCTTGTGGTTTTTCACGGCCTCCATCGCGCGTCGCGCGGTCGCGATATCAAAGGCGATCTCCGTGGGATGAACCTCGAGGGCGAAGTTCACGTTTTCCTTTTCAAATGAGTCCAGGATGGGGATGAAGCGTTTGGCGAAATCCTCGAAACCCTTGTCATAGAACGCCTGGTTCGTAGGTGGGAACGCGTAAAGCGCGTGCCAGATGGAGGAACCGGTGAAACCGTTCACGACTGCCGGAAACTCGTCCTGGTTCTTGCGTCCCGGCTTCGCATCGAGAAATTTCCGCGCCGCTTTGCCCGTCTTGATCATCTGCCTGGCAGCGCGCTTGCGAACGCCTTCGGGATCGCCGTCGCCCCAGACTTCCGGGGACAGGATGGACTGGTGGCGCTCATCGATGTTATCACAGATCGCCTGACCGACGAGGTGGTTCGAGATCGCATAACAGGTAAGGCCATGATCGGAGAGAAGCTCCCATTTCTCCTTCACGTAGGTCTTCTTCGAAACCGCCTGGTCGACATCGAAGTGATCACCCCAGCAAGCGAGCTCAAGACCGTCGTAACCCATTTCCGAGGCGAGCGGGGCGAGCGTTTCTAGCGGCAGATCGGCCCACTGGCCGGTGAAAAGTGTGACTGGTCGTGACATGGTGTTCTTTATCGTGGGGTTGGAATGCGCGTGGATGCTGAAGGATGCTCCCCGTCGGAAAAGGGAAAACCGCAAAAGAAACCGGGATTCAGGCTTCTTTCATTTTCGAGAGCCAATCTGAGCGCAGTTGGTCGAAAAGAGGGCTGTCCTCGTAGGATCTCCCCTTGAAAACGCCGACTCTCACCGGTCCGCGAATGGATGATGTGAGGAAAATACAGTCGGCCTTTCTCACATCCGCATGCACCAGGCGTTTCTCCGCGCACCCGATTCCCCGGGCGTTGGCAATTCGCATGATCATATTCCGGGTCACTCCCGCGAGGCATCCGCTGTCCAGGGATGGGGTGAGCAGCTCCCCGTCGCGGACAAGGAAGACGTTGGCCATCGCCGCTTCACAGAGTTCATCGGAAGTATTGTAGAAAAGCATTTCGTCGAAGCCCTCGCGCCTCGCCATATCCATAGCGACAAGGTTCTCGGCGTAGTCTCCCCACCTTGATACCGCGCAAGACACCTTCAGCATTGTGCCGCCATGGGGCGGAGGTCAGGAGGATGGGGGTGTCGTCCTCGGTGATCCCTGTTGCGACCATCCATGCCCACGCTTTCCCGCTGTCCGTGCGGTTCATCGGCCCAGCGCCGAGACTCACCGTGAAACGAATGCGCGCCATGCCTTTTTCCAAAGCGTTTTTCGCAAGCAGGGAAACGACCACGCTTTCCAGGCCACTGTCGGACAGCCCGACGCTGGCCACTCCCAGTCTCTCGATCCCCTGCCGGAGGCGATCAAGATGCTCTCCAAGCAGACGAGGCTTTCCATCCACCGCGAGTATGGTCTCGAAAAGACTGAATCCGTGACACAGGGCGCGGTCGAAGGGTGAAACCCTGAACTCCTCCTCCTCCAGAAATTTTCCATCGCACCATACCATCTCGCGGGATCAGTAAAAGGTCGTTTCCGCGATCCGGCAAGATTTGAGGAGCGAACCAACGATGGGAACTGGCCGACGGGGAATTATTGCGCTTAGCGACTCAAACCCGCAATAAGGTGAACCGAGGACAAAAAAGAGCGGCTCGACCGATTATCCCCGGGAAAAACCCAAAAACCCAAAGGGACGTTCAGTCGAGCCGCCTTGTCTTGCGACGACGGGAGAAAACCATATCCGGGGCTCCGGGTCAAGTAGATTTCTGAAAATAAATCACAGTGACGGGAGTTTTCCTTTTAACTCAAAGGTTCGCCGGAAAAAAGAGTTCCATGTCGCCAACGGTTTCGTTCACATCGGCTTCTTATTATGCCCGGATTCTTCTCCTGAGAGTCGGGCCACCGCCTCGAGAGCCTGAGGATTGCGTTCGTCCGCACGATAGCGAACTCCGAAGACGAACGCTTCCGGAAGAAGGCTTTTGAACGAATGGAACGTGTGAAGCCCCTTCTCCTCCAGTGTCAACCTCCGCTCCGCCTCGCCAGGAAGCAGCAGGACTCCCATGCCCTGCCTGCAGACCTGGATGGCGTCCGCCTCGGTGTTCGCCTCGATGACCCCGCCCGGCTGGCGTCCGTAAGTCGTGGCGCACCATCCGGTGATAAATTGTCTGAAACCCGCGGCCATCCGGTCAGCGGGTAGGATGAGGGTGGTGGAGACGGCTTCGGGGAAACTGAAATCCTTCTGGTCAAAATGATAATACTCGGGATTCCAAGCGGCGGTTACACCGCGCTCGACGAGTAAGGGCGCCGTCCGTATCCCGGTAAGATCCGCCCCGCCAAGAAACGACCCGGCTAGGACAAGATCGGTTCCGTAATTCCGCAACGCGCCTATCCAGTCCCCGCAGTCATCAGGGCTGCTCCATTTTTCGGAACTCCCCGCGAACCCGTCGGAACATGCGTTGAAATGAATCGATTGCGCCAGGACACTGCCGTCGATCAGAACGTTCAATTGCTTCCCCTTCGCCCTCTTCCAGTATGAAGCGCGCCGGAGGACGTTTTGGAATTCCGCATCCACCTCTTCCAACAGTGGCAGCAGCGCCGCCCCCTCGGCGGTAAGCTTCGTGCCCTCATTGCGGCGGTGAAACACGGGAAAACCGAGTATCTGCTCCAGCTTCGCGATACGCTGGCTGACGGCTGGCTGGGTAATTCCAAGTTCAGCCGCGGCGGAAGCGAAACATCCGTTCCTGACGAGTGAGAGCGCCGCCTGTATTTCGCGAATCTCCGGGTTTAGCATGACTTCAGATTCTTTCGCGCAATCTGGAGGAAAGCTTCGGGAGGAACTCGAACGGGTGATTTTTCAGAAAAACGGCATGAAGGGAGATCGTTTCCCTCCCATCAGAAACGGATTCGACCTCGTTCCAGAACCTGGGATCCACGGATATCTCGGGTGCGCGCACCATTACGCCCTCCTCGCAAGCCGCCGGATGATCAATCCAGTGTATCCATTTCTCCTCGGGGATAAGGATCGCACTTCCCGGTCGTTTGCCGCGTCCGACCGGCTTCTGTCGGATGACACTGTGCAAATCCTTGCGCTGGAGGGATCCAGGGTCTCCGCGCTGGTATTCCCGAACCGGAATATCCGCAATGAACTGCGATGCGAACCGTTCACAGGCATTTTCATTGATACCTAGATACAGATCGCAAAGCCCCTGTTGGAGTGACTTCGCGTAATCCTCCTTCCCAAGCTGCACATAGGAGAGCCTGAACCCATCCATCGATTGAAGTTCACAGAAAACGGAACGGAAAACGGACGTTCTGAAAATCGCGGGAGAAGTCCCGACACGCAGGATTCTTCCATGATCCCGTGTCTCTCCGACTTTTTCCATAAGCCTGCCCATCGCCAGATCCAACGCCCGTGTGTCATTGAAAAGCCTCTCGCCGAAAGGAGTGGGGAGGACACTCCCCTCGCCCGCGTCTGCGAACAACTCGCTTCCGAAAGCCATGGTCACATCCCTAAGCGACTTTCTCACCGTCCGTATGGTCTCTCCAAAACCGGCTCTCGAACCGAGATAAGTTCCGTCCTCGTAAACCCGGCGGAATGTGTCCAGATGTCTGAAGGCAAGCGACTGGGAATTGAATCCGGGCGGATCCGGACACCCGTCGCTACTATCAGACCGAGAAACGCGGATGGGGGCGGGAACTGCTGATTTTTTCATGTGAATGCGACGATTTCAAAAAACCGGGACATTCATACCAACCGCATGGATGGTGATCCAGACAATTGATTACCCAAAAACGGACTTTTCCAAGGTGTCCGCGTTTCTCGGCGACGACCCGCTTATCTCCTGCGGCGGCCCAGCAGGACAAAACCGGCAAGCCCACACAAGAGAGAAGAGGATGGTTCAGGGATCTGATTGACAGAAAAACCGCTGAACGTGAGGACATTCTGGTTTCCTGCCGTCCCGCCAAGAGCCGACACGCCCACATCCGTTGATGCGGCGAACGCAAAGTTCAGCTTATCTGTTGCGGCAGATGATTTGAACGTAACCGCGAAATCGCCCGTGGAGCTGCCACTCCCGATGCTAAGCAATCCCAGCAGGTCAATCAATTGGGTGCTTTCGTTTGAGGCACCCGTGACCCCCGGAGTCGTGATACTAAATGTACTGGAATCGAGAACATCCACCGGAAGACCCGCACCGGAATCGACCCTGAAATTGACCTGATAGAGCTGGTCCGGAACAATCGTCAGACCGCCTATCTCCGCAGTCGCCCCCCAATTATAGATAACGCTCGCACCGACCACGTTGTTCACGATCCCCTGGACGGTATTGCCAATGGGAACAACGCCAAGGGCAGTTGCAGTAGATGTGAACTCCCGCCCGAAAACCAGTGAATCACCGGTTAGTTGGGTGTAGGCCGCGAGTTGTACATCAGCAGCCACCACCCCGGGGACGGTCACTCGTGTCTGAGCGAAACCTCCCGCCGAATTGTCCCAAAAATTAGTCGCGGTAGATCCGGTTCCAGAGACTGGCGAGTTCGTGACCACTGCGGCTAGGACAGAGCCAACCGTGCCTCCATCACCGTTCCGCCGAACTTTGAAGTCAGGATCGAAGAACGCGGAGCTGCCGATGATTGTTTGCGCACATAGGCTGGCTGGGACGAGGACTGTTGCGAATGCGATTGTTTTTGTTTTCATAGGGGTAATGGCTGGATTGGTGTTTCCGGCGGGTTGGCGGACTCACCACCTATCTTCCCACGCCAGCTAACACTATGAAAATATCCCGATTGAGAAGGACTGTTCAATGATCTTGGGAGCCAAATCATTTATGATTTCATAAATCCTACCACACCACTGCCGGATACCTTCCAACGGAGGCTTACACGTGATAAATTCGCGGTCTGGCCTAATATATTGAATTGCCGAGCCTTATATTCGAGCCAAACACCTCTTTTAGGACAGCCTACCCCGCCGGGAGGTTATCACCCCATAAATTACACACATACTCGGTGATTCACATGACTCGAGCCGCATTCGGATTTGCCAGACCGTCTCATATTGATGAACCCCTCCGGCATGCGGATTATCTACGTGTTCATCACCATCTGACCGCCGCCGCGGCCCATGTCAGACCCGCACCGAAGACCACCATGACGATGTTGTCGCCACGTTTGAACGATCCGCCCCGGTTCGCCTCGTCCAACGCGATGGCGACAGCGGCGGCCGAGGTGTTCCCGTATTTGTCCAGGTTGACGAAAACCCTGCCTTCCGGCACGGAGAGGCGGTCGGCGATAGCGTCGATGATACGCAGATTGGCCTGATGCGGGATCACGCACGCGATGTCCTCCGCCTTGAGTCCGGCTCGCTGAATGACGATTTCGGCGGATTCCTTCATACGGTTGACAGCATGTTTGAAAACTTCCTTTCCCTGCATGGCGAGGGTCGCGAGGTGACTGTTCACATTGCTCTCGGTGATCGGACACGCGGAAGCGCCGCCGGGGATGTTGAGAAGGTGCGTGAGATTGCCATCGGTACCCATTTCCGTGGCGAGAATGGATCCTTCGTCAGGTTGCGCCCGGCGGAGCACCGCCGCCCCCGCGCCGTCGCCGAAAAGGACGCAAGTGGAGCGGTCTCTCCCAGTTCACAAAGGCGGAGAGCTTCTCGGCTCCGATGATGAGTGCGTTTTCAAACCCACCGTCGGCGATCATGCGCTTGCTGATCTTCATGGCGTAGAGGAAGCCTGAACAGGCCGCGGAAATGTCGAAGGCGACGGCTTTCGACGCACCAAGCTGTTTCTGGACATAGCAGGCGGTGGCTGGCGTAAATGTATCCGGCGTGATGGTGGCGACTATGATGAGCTGGATTTCACTGGCTTCCAGACCTGCCTGCTCAAGAGCCTTGCGGGCTGCATTGGTCGCCATGTGGGAAGTGAACTCCCCTTCGGCCGCAATCCTGCGCTCGCGGATTCCGGTGCGGGAAAAGATCCACTCGTCGCTGGTCTCGACACGCTTCGAGAGCTCCTCGTTGGTCAGAATTTTCTCAGGAACGTAACTGCCCGTCCCCGCAATGCACACCTGATAGTCCGAACCGCTCATGTCCGCGGACTGTGAAATCCCGTGCGCACCGGAACAAGTGCGAATTTCGGCCTACCGGCATGTGGAGGGACGTTTTATCAGAACCAATAAGTGACGCCGATGCCCAGACTCCAACCGGACAGGTCGGTTTCAAAAGTGCTGCCGCCCACACTGCCTTTGAGTCCTTCGGTAAGATCGTAGCGAAAGGTTGTGTTCGCGGACCAGTTCTCGTTGATTTCGTAGCCGATTCCGACCTCGGCGATTCGCGGTGAGTCTGGTGCCGGGAGTCGCCGCGCCTATCCTGACGAAGCCGTCGTCGTAATTGCGGTTGGCATTGCCCGTAGCAGGGCCGGAACCGGGACTTGGAGAGAAGAACGCGCCGGGTGGGTTGGTTCCAGCCCAATCGGGAGAGACCGTAGTACTTCCGATCCGCCGCCACATCAGGCCACCGCCTATGCTCCAACGGCTGGCGGTTTCGGGAAAGGCGTCAGCCGAACCCACGGGAATTTTCATGATTCCCTGTTGGAAAATCGGGACGAGGTTCGATTCTTTTTCGGAAAATCCCGTTCCTGGAATCGAAGTAGCGACGTTGATTGCGAGAGGTTTCATGGCAATTTTGGAAGACCTGGAATTATGGATCTATTCGAGCGATCACTCTCCGCCATAAATTCTAGGGTTGCCACGAGATGACCGCACCTGTCCTCAGCGCTGCCGGCATTTTCGCCGCGAGAAGTGGAGCGCAACGGAACCTCACTCCGCCATCACCGGCAGTTTCGCCCGGAAATGTTTTTTCGAAAACGCGATTTTGGATTCCAGATCGGCCGTGGGATTCCTGCGGTGTTGTTCGACCACAGGCTCCAGCCTTTTCAACAGACCGACACCGTTCGCCATCTGGATCGCCAGCCCCGGCCTGGCGTTCACCTCGATCATCAGAGGACCAATGGTCTTGTCGATCATGATATCGACCCCGAGATAGCCGAGCCCTGTCATTTCCTGGCAGGTCACGGCCATTTCCAGGATGACATCCCATTGCGGGATCTGCACCCCGATGAGATCGATCCCGAGATCGGGATGATGGGAAACGGGTTTGCCATGATGGATCGCGCGGACGGACATGCCCGTGGCGATGTCGATGCCGATCCCGAGAGCTCCCTGATGCAGATTGGAACGGCCGTCAGACTCCTTGGTGGAGGCGCGCAGCATCGCCATCACCGGATAGCCGTGAAGCATGACGACGCGGACGTCCGGCGCGCCTTGGAAACTGAGTGAAGTCAGCAGCTCGAGAGGCTGCACCCTGTATTCGATGAGGGCGTAGTCGCGTTTTCCACCCAGGCTGAAGAGTCCTGCCAGAATGTTCGAGCAGTGGTTGTTGATGTCGCCTGGTGTCACCTCGGTGCCGCTTGGCTTCACGTAGTTCTTCCCGACCTTCTTATCGATCACCATGATCCCCTTGCCACCGGAGCCGCGCGTGGGCTTGATCACGAACGCCTCCTTCCCTCCGAGAAGCTTCTCCACATTGTTCGCCTGGTGCGGGGTCATCACCACGCCGTAGGTTTCGGCAACCGTCATTCCCTCCGCCTCGGCGAGAGCCTTGGTGCGCAGCTTGTTGTCCACGAGATCGTAGAGGCGCCGCGGATTGTTCGGCAGAAGGAAACGCGCGTTGCGCATGTTGATGCCGACCACGCCCAGCTCGCGAAGTTCCCCCGGCGTGCGGAACCAGCGGTGATACCACTTGTGTCCCGGTTCGTTTCCGACGGATTCCTCCGGAGCTTTCTCAGGCTCCCCTATGCCCGCGCTCTCAGGCATTGGAGAAGGTCTTGAAGCGTATCAGTTCGGAGATCCGGTAGCCTGTGTAACGCCCGATGAGCAGGATTCCCGCGAGAAGCACCAGGAGCATTTCCGGGAAATAAAACGCCCAGTACTGGATCTGGGAAACCTTCATGAAGTAGTATGCGCAGACCGCCACGAACACCGATCCGGCCACCTGGACGATGGCGCTGCGTTTCCCTTCCTCCTCCCAGATCAGCGACATTCGCTCAAGCGTCCATGCGATGATGATCATGGGGAAAAGGGTGATCTTGATCCCCACGCTCATGCCGAGCTGGTAGCTGATCACGCCCATCAGCATCATCAGCAGGGTGACGATCACCACGCATGCCGCGACACGTGGGACGACGAGCAGGTTCATACGGGAAAGGAGGAACCGGAACCAGAGACCGGAGCCTACGAGGATGGTGAACATCAGTATGCCCTGCACCGGCTTGATCTCCAACAGCGCGAGGGCGAGGAGGACGGGCATGAAGGTTCCCAGTGTCGGGATGCCGATGATATTCCTCATCAGCACCACCACGAACGCGCCCAGCGGGATCAGGACGATGTAGCGGAAGACGGCACGTTCGGAAGCGGGCAGCGCGAGGATGGTGGAAATCAGCAGCGGGGAGGTACGGAGGTCGGTCAGGGTCGCGAGAGGGATGCGGTCCTTGACCACGGTGAAGGTGACCCTGGAGTTCTCACCGCCACTTACCTCAAGCAGATGGCCGCCGCCCCGGTGCCACACGAACATCTCGCGCCCGTCCAAAACCTTGGACGGCTCCAGCGGGTTACGCACTTTCCAGAAAGCGCCATCATAGTATTCGAGAAGCGGCACCGGACTCTGACCGCTGTTTTCCTCGTCCAGACGCACACCGAACGCGAGACGCGCCGGGACGCCGGCCATTCCGAGGAGATCGATGCCCATCGCGATGTTCGGATCCATCACCGCGACATTCTCGTAATGCCGTTTTACCAGCAGGTATTCCTGGGCGGAGGACTCGTCGTTGATCTGTTTGAAAAGGGTTACGAAGAGTGAGTCGGGGTTGGAGGAAAACTCGCTCGCCCGGGTGACGATGCTTTGCGCCGCGGCTCCCAGCGAGCCGGGGAGCTTGGGGATGTCCGGCGCGTCCGGCTTGCCGATGGCAGGCTTCGGCTCACCGCCGCTGGCAAGTCCCTGCTTGAACCGCACCCGGTAGTAGAGTGCCTGGCCGTCCTCCAGCTCGCGCGAGGAGTCCCAGATCGCGGTCAACTCGTCCCCTTCCGTCCTCACGTCGTAATTGTAACCTAGCGAACCGGAATCCTGGCCGGCGCTCCTTCCGACAATGTCCGATGGAAGCGAGAGGCTGGCGATCACGCTCTTGCCCGTCGCCACGAAAGATACCTTCGCCTCCACCAGCAGCTCGTCGACCCGCTCTCCTTCCCAGAAAGGCACGCTGAGCTTCTGCGACTTGTAAGCGGCCAGGCCTGAACCAAGCAGGACGAGTAGCACGACAGCTGTAATTAGTTTGGCCTGCGCGCTCATGGATTCTTTTTGGAAAAGCGCTGGATCAGCGCATGATCTTGTCATCCGCAAGATTGGTGCGCGAGGGGTCGATCCACCCGAGCTCCTTGATCGTTGTCCTGCCGATGAGAACGGATGAGAGCATGTTCGCGCGATCGTTCAGGGTGAAATCACCACGCAGTTTCCGCTCACCTATCTTGAATGCGAGCTTCACCACCTCCCGAGTCTGCGATTCGCCGCCCGGCTCCTTGATCCTGGCGATACGGACGAGGGGCGCCTCGAGGCGGACGCGTGGAGAGTCTTTCTTGCGTGGTTCGGTCACAATGAATCTCACCCATTTCTTCCCGTCGCGCTCGAAAAGCTCTTTTTCCTCCGCGTGAATGGAACTCGTGTAGGCTCCCGTATCCAGCTTCGCAGTGATCATTTTCTCGATACCATCGATGAGAATTTTCTCCCTCCATCCATATATCTGTATCGGATCCGGGGAGACAGGCCGAGCAACCGCCGCGCCGCTAGCCTCCACTTCTTCGGCAGCGTCCTCATCCAGTTCCCCGTCACCGTCTGCCGTCGCTTCGCCATCCTCCGCCTTGTTGGCCTCCTTCGGATCGATATCCGGTGTTTTCTCCTCCACCTGGGCCGCGGGTTCGCTTTTCCCCTCCTCTTTCTCGCCATTCAGAGGCTGGAAAGCAGCCGTCGCCAGGAGAATTGCGAAAAGGATTTTTGAACGATTGAAATATGGGCCGCACATGGTCACAGGCCGACTATCAGCCTTTCGCCTGTAGGATGGCAATGGAATTATCGTTCCGGTAAAAACCCGATGCCTCTTCCAGTCATCCGAAACTGGTTGCCAATCCCCTGCTCTTTCCAGACCATGCCGGCGGAATGACCCCTGCCGAAAATGGATACGCCATGCCCGCGGAGTGGACCGTCCAGGCGGCCACCTGGCTATCCTGGCCGGTGGACGACCCCCGTCACTGGGGTGGAGGGAAACGTGATCTCATCTGGAAAAAGTTCGCGGAAATCGCCGCCGCCATCTCCCGCTACCAGGCAGTCCGTATCAACGCTCCCGGCTCGGCTCATCCCGCCATCGCGACCGCCTGTAACCTCGCGAAAGCCAATCTCGCGAACCTCGAACTCTTCGACCACCCGAACAACGACGTCTGGTGCCGCGACCACGGCCCGATTTTCATCAAGCACGGCGAAACCGGAGACATCTGCGTCACCGACTGGGAATTCAACGCATGGGGCGGGAAATTCTCCCCATGGGATCTCGACAACTCCATCCCGGGGAAAGTCGCCGCCTCTCTGGGTCTTCCCGTATTCAGAGGTGGAATGATACTCGAAGGCGGCGCCATCGAGGTCAACGGCCTCGGCCAGCTCCTCACCACGGAAGCCGTTCTCCTCAACCCGAACCGCAACCCCCACCTCTCCCGCCAACAGGTTGAGCGGAAGCTCCGGGACACCCTCGGCGTCACCGAGATACTCTGGCTGAAACAGGGCATCGAGGGCGACGACACGGACGGCCATATCGACGATCTCGCACGCTTTACCACCGAACGTACTATCCTCGCCTGCCAGGAAAAGGACACTTCCTCACCAAACCACAGCGTTCTCGCCGCAAACACCGGCCGCCTCCTCGACTTCGCCACCCCTTCCGGGAAACCTTTCGAAATCGTTCCTATCCACCTCCCCCAGGCCTGCGAGATACCCGGATGGCGACTCCCCGTCCTCCCCGCATCCTATGTCAACTTCCTCATCGTCAACCACGCCGTCCTCGTCCCCACCTTCAGGCAGAGAAAAAACGACGACCGCGCTATCGGGATCATCGCCGACCTTTTCGCCGACCGTGAGATCGTCCCCATAGATTGCCTCGACCTCGTCCAGGAAGGTGGAACCCTCCACTGCATCTCCCAGCAGCAACCCGACTGACTCCGCAAGGCGACTCAAAACCAGGGATAGCCCTTGTCGGGAAACTGGCGGAAATTACCGGATGATTATGGCGAACCTGTTCAGGGATGGGGCTAAAAAAATGCCTTCATCCCCTCCATGAAATGCCAGCAAAAAACGGGAACCTGGACATCGAGGAGCCCTCTATGAACTGAAACTAGCAAAATTGCTATAATGTCACTTGGGCTCGCACCCTTCTTCGGGGGGTGGAACTGGATGCGGAATCCCCCTAGCCGCCGGAAGATGCGTCGAATACACGTCGTATCGCGTTTCCGAGTTCTCCACGCGACATTGGTTTCATCAGAATATCCTTTATACCCATCTCTCCGGCACGCTCGTGAGTGAGACCGGAGGCGAAACCAGTGGTTATCACAACCGGGATGTCGGAACGGATCTTCCGAACTTCCATCGTGAACTCCACACCTGTCATCACCGGCATCGCAAGATCGGTCATCACCAGGTCAAAATCCGCCGGAGCAGCTTTGAATTTTTCCAGCATTTCCACAGCATCGGTACCAGCGGTCACCTGGTATCCCAGTGACTCCAGGACCGCACCCCCCAGGAACACCAGTGGCTGCTCGTCGTCAACGAACAGAATGTGTTCCCCGTTACCCCGTGGCACCTCTGGCTCCCGGGTTTCTTTTCATCTCCAGATCTGATCTCATGAGCGGGGAAATACAGACGGAACACGGTTCCTTCGCCAGGCTGGCTATATACCGTCACGGCGCCGTCATGGTTCTTCATGATGCCATGAACCGCGGACAATCCCAAACCGGTGCCTTCGCCTAGCGGTTTGGTAGTGAAAAAGGGTTCAAAAATGCGTTCCACGGTCTCCGCGCTCATACCGCAGCCGGTATCACTTAGCGAAAGGCAGATATAACATCCTGAAACCGGCACTCCGTATGCCTCCAGGGAAGCCTCGTCAATGTCCACAGTTTCCCCACGAATGGTCAGCTTTCCAGGACCACCTTTCATCGCTTGTGCAGCATTGGTACACAGATTCATGATGATCTGATGCACCTGTGTGGCATCCGCCAGTACCGTTGGCATTCCCGGATTAAGGCATACCTCGAACCGAACGGAGCTTGGAACAGTCGCCCGCAACAGCTGCATCGTCTCCTGAACCACTGTATCGATCTGAAGAGGAATACGCTGATAGTCCTGCTGGCGACCGAAGGTCATGATCTGCTTTACCAACATCGCCGCGCGGTTCGCTCCTTGCAGCAGCGAATCCAGATGGCTGTTCGCAAGCGGGTGGTTCGCGAGATTTATTTTCGCGAGTTCCGCGTAGCCGATGATCCCGCCCAGGATATTGTTGAAATCATGCGCTATCCCTCCGGACAGCGTCCCTATTGCCTCAAGCTTCTGCGACTGCCGCAACTGCTCCTCCAGCCTCCGGTTCTCCGTGATGTCCTCGGCCGTCCCGATAATACGATACACCTCTCCCTGGGTATCCTTGATGGGGAATGATCGCGCGCGCACCCAGCGAATCGCACCTCCGGGTCTCACTATACGATACGTTTGATCATACCCCCCTTCAGCCTGTTTCTCGTAGGCCGCAGCCACACGGGGACGATCCTCGGGATGAATCGTTTTCAGCCAATCGGAGGAATTCGACAGCAAATCCTCACAGGATCTGCCCCAGATGGTCTCAAAGGCGGGGCTGACATAAAGAATGGTTCCGGTCAGCGGATCGCTCACACAGAATACTTCCTGGATGTTCTCAGCGATCTGACGGAACCGGCTTTCACTTTCACGCAGAGCCAGTTCCGATTCCTTCCTTTCGATGAGAAGCTGCTTTTCCTTCAATGCCCGCTCCACCGCGCTGGGAAGACGAACAGTCCTGTCTTTAAGGAAATAGTCCGTGGCACCATGCCGCATGGCCTCCACCGCGATCTCCTCCCGCAGTGCCCGCCTGATCTGCTGCCGGGTCTTCTTTTCAGAGTCTATGTCCGTGAAAGTTCCCAGCCACTTCGCGGGATCTTTCCCCCCGTCATAGATCGGCTGCGAGCGAGCATGAAACCAGCGATAGACGCCATCCACGCCGATGATCCGGATTTCGACCGCATGTGGAAATGTCTCCGTGCTCCAGTCCCTCGCACGTGCACGGTCGTCAGCATGTATCTGCCTCAACCAGGCATCTCCGGCCTTTACGGTCAAAGGTATCCCGGTGAAGTCGTCCGATCGCGAGCTCGGACAATCGCAGGTTCCGTCCGGAAGCCAGGTCAACACAAGTTGGGGCAAGGCCTCCATCAACTCCCGGTAGCGCCTCTCACCGGCGCGCACCACCTCTTCGCCCCGATTGATCCAGGCTCCGGTCTGCCAGAGAACGACGGACAGAAGCACCACGTTACATGTGGTGAAAAGAGCGAGTCCGAACATGGCGCCGTAGAGCCCCTCCCGCTCACCCCAAACGCGAAGGCAGCCGAAAATCAGAGGCACGCAGATAGCCATCGGCAGCAGGTGCCGGACGAGGCGCCCGCCGGCCCGGCGCTCGTCAGGATATGAATCGTTCCCCGACCGTTCCGTGTGAAAAGCAAGCCTACCGCCAGGAGAAGGAACCCAAGCGCAGTGTGGGCAGCCATGGATGAAAATGGCGATACCGCGTAGAGAGATTCCACTCCGTAGAGATACCCTATTAGCGCAAGTAACCCGGTCAATCCGCTCAACAGGATCAGCAGAAAGGCGGGACGGGCTCCATTAAGCGTCACCCAGTTCAGTGAAAGCAACGCCAACCCGGACAGCGAGAAATTGATGGAGGTCGCCATCGACATCCGCCCCGCCGTGGAGTTTCCAGCCTCATCCATCGGCTGCTTGAGAAACAGCTGGTCGATACCGAAATCAACGGATAACGCATATTCTGCCAGTGTTGTTGCCCCGATAAGAAAAACCGAAGCGGCAAAAATCTGTCCCCAGGTTTTTCTGAACGATGAAAACCGCTCATCAGTTCGCATACACAATGCCATCCCGGCACAGACAAACCCCAGCGCCGTGTTCACCTTCATCGTTGCCCATCCGGGGCTGATGCTTTTCAGCGCGGGCAAATCCGCCACCCAGCCGAAGACCACCAGCACTCCAAGCAAGGTCAGCATCATCCCGATCAACATCGGAGTCATGCGGAACCCCGAACAGTGAGCGGATTTCACATGCGAATCCATAGGATTAATAAGACCTAAGGTATTCACGCCCGATAGGCAATTGGCAATAACGTCAAATCAGCTACCGCGTATCTTGAAGCCGCTCCATATGGACGGTCTTTCCAGAAACCAGGGATCCTAAGGGGTCGCGTTCCGGCGTGATCCCACAAGTCCCGTCGGTGACGGGAGCGGAATTGATCCAGACCGACCCGGAACCGCCCGCATTCATACGTCTGTGGAATTCCCGGATAAAATCGGTCATGAAATTCTTCGGTGGTCTCTCTTTCTTTTTCAGCGCGAAAAGTTCGTCCAAATCTGATCGCGTGACTGGGTTTTTCACTGGACTGTCGATGGAGGTTTTATCGGAAAACAGTTGCTCCGGAGAATTAAGGGCGGGGAATCACCAACACCGGGCGACCCTCTGGAGAATCTCACCAGTCTCGGCGAACAGCCGCTTTACATCCTCACTGGATCTTGTCTGACCCTGTGGAAAACGGAGGATATTGGGAGAAGCAGGACATTTGCGACCCCCTAAGGCCGGTCTCCGGACAGCAAAGGCAATACGGTGGATACTACCTGAAAAGACGATAATGTTTGCCGGCACGGAGTCAGGTCCGCTGGAGGTTGAGGAGATTGGCTTGGATCGCTTTTTCATTTGAATTTTATTCATCTGTGGATGGTTTCAGTCCGGGTGAAATTTCAATTTCCGACCTGGCAATGTAATCACGGGTGCTCTTCTATCAGCGACGGTTGACGGGAACAGCGCCCGCCGGATGCATGGGAGCGTCCAGGTTGCCGAACTCCTGTGTCGAGACAATGAAACCACTTGGTGTCGTCGCGATACCGATCCCGATATATGTCCAGTGGTCACACATATTCCTCTCGTGGGATTCTGAACGGGACAGCAAATTGACGAGGTGCTTAGAGGAATGATTTGAAGAGATGACGACATTCTCGCCTATCGTTGACATCCGGTTTATTCGGCGAGCTATGAGTACCCGTCCCTCAAATCCAACGTGATTGGCACTATCCGCGGTCAGACCACCGTCTCCGATTCTTGAAGCGAGATATTCACAGTGTTTTTGAGCGATCGCATCGAGACCACGATGTCTCTCAAGCGCCCCTTTCCCTTTGGAACCACGATAGGAGTTTATATCCCTGCCGATCTGATCAGCGAGAGATCCGTCGCTCCCCGCGGAAGACAGTGATACCTGTATGCGGGTGGTCTCCATGGATGGGGAGCAGGATGTGATTAGACCGATCAGAAATATCAACAACGGAAAAGCGACAGCTGAATACAGGTCTTTAATAACGCTTCTTTGAAATATCGTTGGTTTCATTGTTTGAAGTAGGTGACAAGGGTTGTCCTCCCACATGGCAAACCGCATACCAGATGGCATGATTCTCAGGGAATGTTGATACTACGGGGATTCCAACGGTTTTTTCTTCCTGAAAATGAGTTTTCAGACTGCAGAAAACTGCAACTCCTTCATGAAGCCCATGCATGCGCCCGCATGGGGGGCTGGTACGAAAACCCTATTTCAGGCCGTAACGGGCGAGACGATTGTAGACAGTCCGCTCCGAGATTCCCAGTACCTCCGCCATGCATGACCGCTTACCGGAGCAGTCCCGGAAGGCACGCATGAATTGCTCTCTCTCAAGTTCGGGCAACGTCAGCGGCTTCGCAGAGCCGTCCCCCTTGAGCGGGAACGGTTCCGGACTTTTCACGTTCTCGTTCTCGAGCGCCAGGGCTGATCGGATCAGATCCGCCCGCAGCGTGTCGCCTTCAGTGAACGCCGTTGTTCTCTCGAGGAAATTCTGCAGTTGCCGGATGTTTCCCGGCCAAGGCTGGGAGGCGATGAGAGCCAGGGTTTCCGCGTCGATTTCCCAGGGTTGGACACCACGTCCGGTTGCGATCTTGGAAATGATGTTCAAGGTGATCGCATCAATATCCTCAGGACGCTCCCGAAGACTGGGCATCCGGATCTCCACGATATTCAGGCGATAGAAGAGATCCTCCCGAAATGTTCCGCCCCGGATCTTCTCCTGCAAATCCGCGTTCGTTGCGGCTATGACGCGGGCTTCGGTTCTCAGGATCTCACTTCCTCCGACCCGGAAAAACTCCCGGTCGGTGAAGGATGTTCAGTAGCTTCGGCTGAAGTTCCTGAGGAAGATCTCCGATTTCGTCCAGAAATATGGTTCCCTTGGACGCCTGCTCGAAACGGCCCTTCCGCATGGTGGTCGCGCCTGTGAAGGCGCCTTTCTCATGCCCGAAAAGCTCGGACTCGAGCAATTCGTGTGGTAGGGCGGGACAGCTCACTGGTATGAAAGGCTCGTTTGACTGCCCGCTGAGCGCATGGATCTGGCGGGCAAGGAAGGTTTTTCCGGTGCCGCTTTCGCCCGTCAGGAGCAGGGTGATGTCGAGCGGGGCAACCTTTCTCACCTTCGCGTAGAGGGCTTCCATCGCGACGTTGGAACTTTGCAAAACCGGCAACTCAGCGCCTTTCCCTATCCGCCCGGCCTTTCGGTGCTGCCGATGCTGCTGATGTGATTGCTCCTCCTTTTGATCGCCT
>CAVWUI010000009.1:0-85939 GCA_963758175.1 uncultured Verrucomicrobiae bacterium | reverse complement strand
CGGGAAAATTCTCGGAGGCGAAATCCATTTCAAAGGCGAGGACATTCTCCACGCCAGCGACAAGCGGATGCGGCAGATCCGCGGAGGCGAAATTGGCGTGATATTCCAAGAACCCATGTCCGCCCTCAACCCCGTCCACCGCATCGGCAGGCAGGTGGCGGAGGTTTTCCGCATCCATAAGAAGATGGGGAAAAAGGAAGCCTGGGATGCGGCCACCGAAATGCTCGACATGCTCCGGATCCCCGCTCCGGCCAAGCGGATGATGGACTACCCTCACCACCTCTCGGGCGGGATGAGGCAGCGGGTCGTCATCGCCCTCGCCCTCGCCTGCCGCCCGGATCTCGTCATCGCGGACGAGCCGACAACGGCCCTCGACGTCACCGTCCAGGCACAAATCCTGGATCTGTTGGGAAAGCTTCAAAGCGAGATGGGAATGTCGGTCATGCTCATCACCCACGACCTGGGTGTGATCGCCGAAACCTGCGACGAGGTGGTCGTGATGTATGCCGGGCGCGTCGTGGAGAGCGCGCCGGTGGAGCAGCTTTTCGAGAACCCGCTCCACGCCTATACCAGGGCATTGCTGCGCTCCATCCCGACCCTCGATACCCCGCCGAAGTCCGTACTGCCCACCATCCCGGGAACCGTGGCCGGCCTTGGCGATCACTCGCACGGCTGCCGTTTCTGCCAGCGCATGGGACGCACCGGCCCGGTGACAAGGGAGCGCCCGAAATTCAAGGAAGTGGAGCCGGGGCACTGGCTGGAAATCTGTAAGGAATGTTCAAACCTGTGAGTGATACCCCCATGCTGACTGCCGAAGACCTGCGGGTGCATTTCCCCGTCAAGAGCGGCGTGTTCCTGCGCCAGACCGGCGCGGTGAAGGCCGTGGACGGCATTTCCCTTGAGCTTGGCGTCGGAGAGACCCTCGGCCTCGTCGGAGAATCCGGTTGTGGGAAATCCACCCTCGGGAAAGCCCTTGTCCGCCTTCTCGAACCCACCTCCGGAAAAATCACTTTCGAAGGTCGGGACATCACCCATATGGGCCAACGCACCCTCCGCCCGTTGCGCCGGGATTTCCAAATGATCTTCCAGGATCCCGCCGAATCCCTAGATGGGCGGATGAGCGTCCGCAGCCTGGTGGAGGAACCTTTCCGCATCCATGGAATGGGCAACCGGGCGGAGAGGAAAAAATGGGTCGATGACCTCCTCACCACCGTCGGCCTGTCTCAAGCCGCGGCCGAGCGATACTCCTTCGAGTTCTCCGGAGGCCAGCGCCAGCGCATCGGCATCGCCCGCGCGCTCGCCCTGAAACCGAAGTGGCTGGTCTGCGACGAACCGGTCTCCGCTCTCGACGTTTCCGTCCAGTCCCAGATCCTCAACCTCCTTGTGGATCTTCAGAAAGAGTTCGATCTCTCCTACCTTTTCATCGCCCACGATCTCTCCGTCGTGAAGCACGTCAGCGACCGGGTGGCAGTGATGTATCTCGGAAAAATCGTCGAGCTCGCCGATTCGGAAACCATCTACCGGAATCCGAAACACGCCTACACCAAAGCCCTTCTCTCCGCCGTTCCCGTGGCCGATCCGAAGGTGAAACGGGAAAAAGTCCTCCTCGAAGGCGACGTTCCCTCGCCCATCGATCCACCCGAAGGCAGCGCCTTCGGCCACCGCGTCGCCCACCCCCGCTACGAAGAAACGATCGGCATGGATCTGTCCCTCCGCGAGATTGAACCCGGCCACTGGGTAGCAGCAGACCCCTGCTGCCTCGAACCGCAGGATTGGAAAAAACTCGCGTAGCTGCCGCGTCTCGCGGCAGGCCGTGTTCGCCCCGTCCCGGGGCGAAACCGTCCACTTGCCGCAACCATCCTTCCGGCTTGCCATACCGTCCATGCGTTTCCCCTTCATCGTCGCAGTCACTCTCCCCGGGATCACCCAGCGTTCCCGAGCCGGGTGGATTTCCCTACCCTGAATGCCACACCGCCGATCTGAAAACCCGCCGAGTGAGCTAACGTTTTCCGCGAGATCCCATCAATGGCCTCGCCCCGGGAAATTTTTCCCAATAGTCTCCCGCCGATGACTTCACATACCGTCCCTCTGACACCCGCCCAGGTGCCGAAACTCCGTTCCGTGCTGGAAGGGAAGGGGTTCGAGTTTGTCGAGAAGCCCTACACGATTTTCGCGGCGAAGAAGGGGAAACTGAGTGTCAGTGTTTACGATAAGGGACCAAAGGTTCTGATCCAGGGCAAGGACACGGAAGATTTCATCCGCTTTGTTTTCGAGCCGGAGATCACCGGAGTTGCAAAGCTCGGCTACGAGGAGGAAACCGATGACACCGGGCAGTTTCTCCCACACTTCGGGATCGACGAGAGCGGGAAAGGGGATTTTTTCGGCCCGTTGGTTGTGGCCGGGGTTTACACGGATGCGGGGATCACCCGGCATCTCCACAAGAGCGGCGTCATGGACTCGAAACGGATCACCACCCCGGCCGCGATTCGGAAGCTCGCAGCCATTATCAAAGCCACCCCCGGCATCCACTTCGATGTGATCGCGATTCGCCCGGAGCGCTACAACGAGATCTACGGCACTTTTAAAAATCTCAACCGCATGCTCGCCTGGGGTCACGCCACGGTCATCGAGGAGCTGGTCAGGAAGGTGCCGGACTGCCCCCGCGCTCTTTCCGACCAGTTCGCACGGGCAGATGTGCTTCAGGCGGCTCTCGCGAAAAAGGACATCGCCCTCACCCTCGAACAGCGCACCAAGGGCGAGTCGGACACTGCCGTAGCCGCCGCTTCCATCCTTGCCCGCGAGCGCTTCATCGACTGGATGGACGCGGCCACCAAAAAGGCCGGTTTCACCATCCCGCTGGGAGCATCGTCACTGGTGGTCGATGCGGGGAAAAAGCTCGTCGCGACCCACGGGGAGGAGGTGCTCGGAAAATTTGCCAAACTCCATTTCAAAACCACCGGCCAGGTGACGGGCTGATCAGTCCAGCTCCGCCCGCCTGCCCAGGGTGATGGCAAGACCCAGAGAACCGACAAAGACGAAGTAACAGGCCAGCAGTTCCAGATAGCTTTTGCAAATCAGCGGGATCTCCGGCGAAAAGGCGTCGCCCAGGGATGCCTGCCAGAACTGCGGGGTGCCCACCACGCGGTTGAACACATACAGGATGAGCAGCGCGGCTCCGATGAACCCCGCCCCCGCGTGGTGCCCCAGCGTTCCGAAAAACCGCAGCATGACCTTCCGGTGCCGCAAAATCGTGATCAGGGCGGCCGCCAGCAGCGCGCCGATCACCCAAACATCCGGAAACGGCCATTTCATGATCCCGGAAATGAAATCCTCCAGCTCGCCAACCAGCGCCGCCGCCAGACCGAATGCCAGCACCCGGCAGACCGCCCGCCTGTGTCCCGAGTGAGCCAGCGCCCCGGTCATCACCGCCGTCGCCGCCGCCAGCAATCCCGCCTGCAATAGCTCCACCGTTCCCCGCTCCAGCGGTGCTCCCGGCTTGTTCGGAAGCCACGCCGGCAGGAGGATCGTGACGGATCCCGCACAGATGAGAATCCCCCGCAGGAGAATTTTCTTCCAGGATGATTGGTTCGGGCTGCGTTTGACGGAGTCTGGCACCCGGACTGGGTAGAATATTTCACCCCCCGCCTGCAAGGACGATGAGTGGGAATCACTCGACACCACCCTACGCGATTTCGTCACAAACTTCCAGTTGCGGGGCGGAAATTTTAGGATATCACTTCCCTGTCATGCACTCGCACCCCTCCCCCCAGGGTGGTAGGCTGGCACTCCCCCTGATTGCACTCGCATCATTCGGCAGTGTTGCTTCCGCCCAGAATCTGTCCGCCCTCTCCGACTACAGCGTAGTGGTGAGCGGCAATCTCTCGACCACCTCGGATATCGAAGGTCGAACCATCGTCGGTGGTAACATCACCTCCTCCAATTCCGCGAACTTCGGAATCCGCCTCCAGAACAAGGTTCCGAAAAGCGATCTCGTGCTACGTGTGGCAGGAAACATCGTTTCGGGAAATCCTCTCCAATTGAATGCGGGCAGCCTTGAACTTGGCGGCTCGCGCAACAACCGTATCATCAACTACAACGGTGGCGGCTCTTTGGTTTCCAATCCTGGAGTCAGCTACAGCGGCATCATCGAAGACCTCACGCTCGCCAGCCAGAGCCTTGCCACCTACGGAGCGAACAGCAACGCCCTGCTGATTTCGAACGGCCCGGCCAGCCCGGTCATTTCCGGATGACAGCCGCCCCGGACTACAGCGGTCTTGCGGTGTTTTCCATAAACGCGAGCGACCTCTTTGGAAACAATCGGGTTCAGCAGATCGAGCTCCTGACCAACAATTCCTCGAACATCCTGATCAATGTCGCCGGAACGTCCGTCAACTGGACTGCCGGCAACATCGTCGGGGATCTGACCCAGAACAAGTGGCGAGAGCTGGTGGTCTGGAATTTCCACGAGGCCACGAGCATCAACTTCGGCTCGAAGAACATGATGGGCCAGGTGCTTGCTCCGAACGCTACGGTAACCGCTTCCGGAAATATCGACGGGTCGATTTTCGCGAAAAATCTCACTACAACCAGCGAAGTCCACCTGCCTGGATACAAGGGCACGATCAACATCGTCCCGGAGCCTTCCTCAGCGGGACTGGTTCTTCTCGGTGCGGCTGCGGCGCTGATGCGTCGCAAGCGCAACCCCTGATCCGACCGAATCTTACCAAGGCGCGGCATCCTCAGCGGGTGCCGCGCCTTTCTTTATTCAGGTTTGAGCTTTGGGCGCATCCAGCTAGACTCATCCCGAACGTGAAAACACTTTTCGAGAAAATCTACGACGGTGAAATCCCTGCGGACATCCTTCACAAGGACGGTCTCTGTTGCGCATTCCGGGACATTTCCCCGCAAGCACCCACCCATATTCTCATCGTCCCGAAAAAGCCCATTCCACGCATCGGCGAGGCAACGGCGGATGACCAGGGCGTTCTCGGGCACCTGCTTCTCACCGCCGGAAAAATCGCGGCAGACCTAGGCCTCTCCGAATCGGGCTTCCGCATCGCGATCAACCACGGCCCGCACGGCGGGGAAACCGTCCCCCATCTCCACGTCCACCTCCTCGGAGGGAGACAACTCGAATGGCCCCCGGGCTGAAAACTCCAAATTCTAAACTTTAAGCCTCAAGGAAGAGGAAGAATCTCAGATTGGAGTTTAGAGTTTAAAATTTAAAGTTTCCATGATCACCGCCCGTTTTTTCCACCTCTTCACCGGCGTCTTCGCAACCGCCGTTTCCTGCCACCCGCAGCCCCAGCAGCCGCGCTATGAAAAGGTGGTAATGGTTCACGGCATTTTCGAAGACGGCAAAGCCTTCGACTCGTTGAAGACACGCCTGGAGAATCACGGAATCCAATGCTTTGTGCCGAAACTAAAGCCCGCGGACGGCCGGGGCGGCCTCGACAAGCTTGCGGAAGGACTCAAGGAGGACATCGACAGGGAATTCGGCGAGGAAGACAAGTTCGCCCTGGTCGCCTTCAGCATGGGCGGCCTTGTTTCCCGCCACTACCTCCAGAAGCTCGGCGGCGCGGAACGTTGCGAGGAGTTCATCACCGTATCCACGCCACACCATGGCACCAGAGTCGCCTACACCTACCCCACCAAAGGTGCCTTCCAGATGCGCCCGGGTAGTGATTTTCTCCGCGAGCTTGAGGAAACCGAAGACAGCCTTGGCGACATCCCGGTCACCTCCCACCGCACGCCCATGGATCTCATCATCCTTCCCACGAATTCATCGGTATGGACCCGTGCTGAAAATCACTCCCACAACGCCGTCCTCCATCCCCTCATGCTCCACACGAAGACCGTCCTGGATGACATTGAGAAACGGTTGACCATCCCCGCGTCCGACACCTTGACTCGCGACCCATAAACCCATATGTTCCACCCATATGAAGACCACGCTGGAACTTCCCGACGCTCTCTTGATTGAGGCCAAGGCCGCCGCCGCCCGCCAGCGGATCACCCTGAGAAAGCTTTTTACCCGGGCACTGGAGAAGGAGTTGGCTCCGTCCGACGAAAGTCTCTCTTCCGAAAATTTCATCGTCGATGAACACGGCTGGCCTGTTTACAAAAAGAAGGGATATTCCGGCCCGGGTGCCACAAATGAGCTGGTTGATCGGTTACGCGAGGAGGAGGGAGTCTGATGGGACTGCTGTATGATGTGAATGTTCTGCTTGCGAGGTTCGACGTATTCCATACCCATCACGCAAGAGCGGTGCGATTTCTGGATTCCTTACCTGAAAACGGAATCGTCACGTCGCCGATCACTGAGAATGGCTTTCTGCGGATTTTCTCCCACCCTTCCTATCCGGGCGGACCAGGCAACATGCCGGAAACAGTCAGCCAGTTACTCCGTATTCGTTCTATTCCAGGGCACGAGTTCATCCCTGACGACATCAGCATCTGTGCGTCTGGTTTAATTCCCGGCAGGGGAAAAGCCACTCCCAAGCAACTCACAGATCTCTACCTCCTCGCCCTGGCGGTCCACCACAAAGTGCGCTTCGTCACCCTCGACGAAAAAATCCCCGTCCACCTGGTCACCGGTGGCAGCGACGCATGCCTCGTGATTCCGTGAATCGGATTTTGAACGTTGGAGTTTAAGATTTAGAGTTTAAAGTTTCAGCATGACCCAGCTCCGCCTCTCACTCGCCTTAGCCGCTCTCCTCACCGCCTGTTCTCCGGGAAGTCCGCCGTCCGCGGGGAACGCCGCACCCGCTACGAATTTGACGAATGCCCAGAAGGCCACCATCGGAAAGAAGATCTGGCAAAACGAATCCGGCGGATCTCTCAACGGCCTGACCGCCTGGAACGCCGGCGAGGAGTTTCCCTCCCTCGGCATAGGGCATTTCATCTGGTATCCTGCGGGATTCAACGGGCGCTTCGAGGAATCCTGGCCGCCCTTCATTTCCTTCGCGGAAAGAAACGGGGCGAATCCTCCCGCTATCGCGAAAAGCCGTTTCAGCCCGTGGCGCACCCGCTCGGAATTCCAGGCGAAATTCAACTCCCCGGAGATGAGCGAGCTGCGGAAGTGGCTGGCCTCCACCGTCACCCTCCAGACGGATTTCATCATCGTCAGGTCGCGAGGCGCCTTGGCGAAAATGCTCGCCGCGGCTCCCGCCTCCGAGCGGGCGAAAATTCAGGCGAACTACCGCAAAGTCGCCACCACCACCCAGGGAACCTACGCCCTCATCGACTACGTGAACTTCAAGGGGGAAGGCACCAGCCCCTCGGAAAAATACAACGGACAGGGCTGGGGACTGCTTCAGGTTCTTGGAGGAATGAATAACGTTTCCTCCGGCCCGCCGCCGCCACCGAATTCGCAGCCTCCGCGAAACGGGTTCTCTCCCGCCGCGTCGCCAACTCCCCTCCGGCCCGCAACGAGGCCAAATGGCTGCCCGGCTGGCACAACCGCTGCGATACCTACGCCCGTCCGCTGTGACACGACGGAAAAACTCCCGGAGGCTTTCGCCCCCGGGAGTCCGACCAGACACATTCCCCGGATGAAATTCGTTAGCGGCTCCAGGTAAAGCTCACGCTGGATCCGGAACTACGGCGTCCACCGTAGTTGCTGTATCCTCCGCGGTCATAGCCACCCCTGCGGTAGCCGGTGTCGCAGTGATTGTGATGGCGGCGCGGAGCGGAGATCGTGCGGTAGCTGTAAACCGGGCGTCCGTGACGGTATCCCACAAAGGTTTTCTGAGTGTAGATCGGGCGGCCGTGGCGGTATCCGCTTACGTAAACCTGGCTCTGCGGTGCCTGGTGTCCATACCCTCCACGATGCGGACGGGCGTCTGATTCTACAGCGGTTCCGAAGAATGCGAAAGCGCTGACGGCGATGGTGGCGATTAGTTTTTTCATAGTTTGGTAATTTTTGGTTACGCAAGCTTCGACCCCACCCCGCTCCGAATTATTCAGCGTTTCGGGAAAAAATTTCCATTGCTCGGATGAAAGCCCCCATCCGCTGGCCAGACCCCTTGACATCGTAACGCCACGCGTTATTATCCTACGTGAACAATGATCCGTTCATACGCAGGCAAGGAAACACAGGAGTTTTTCGAGAAACGGAAAAGCCGTTCCATTCCCGCGAACATCCAACGCGTTGCCCTGCGGAAACTCGCCCAGATCCACGCCGTCACCGAACTGAATCAACTCTCCGTCCCGCCCGGAAACCGTCTGGACGCACTGAAAGGAAATGTGAAAGGCCGGCACTCCATCCGCATCAATGACCAGTGGCGCGTCTGCTTCCGCTGGAAAACGGACGGGGCGCACGAGGTTCAAATCATCGACTACCACTGAAAAATTCGACCATGAAAACACACTCTCCCATCCATCCCGGCGAAGTCCTGCGTGAGGACTTTCTCCTGCCCCTTGGCTTGTCGGAATACCGCGTTGCCAAGGACATCGGGGTTCCACCGCGCCGCATCAATGAAATCGTGAAAGGCAAGCGCGCCGTCACCGTCGATACCGCCCTACGCCTCGAAAAGTATTTCCAATGGCCCGCCGAGGTGTGGCTGAACCTCCAAGCCCACCACGACCAGCAGATCGCCAAGGAGGCCATGGCGAAAGCGCTTGAAGAAATTAAGCCCTGCCCTGCGATTTAGCAGCCCGTCCGCGCACCTGAGAACATAGTCGCTATGAAACGAACCGAAAAAATCTCCACTCCCGCCACGTTTTCCGATCTCCCGAAAACCTACGCAGCATTGTGCGCCATCCTCATGCCCCGCACGATCCATGATGAAATCGAACTGGAGAACGTCACCGAAATCCTCGACATCATGGCAGGGCATAAGCTGACAAAAGACCAACCCGACTACCTGAATACCCTCGCAACCCTCGCAGCGGACTACGAGGACCACGATGTCGAGCCATTGCCAAAACTTCCACCGCACGAATTTCTGGCCGCCCACCTCGAAAACATCGGCATGGCCGCAAGTAACTGGGGAGAGCTCATCGGGATCGACCGCTCCACCGCCTCACGACTTCTACGGGGTGAAAGAAGTCTGAACGCCACCCACATCCGCAACACCGCCAAGGCACTCAACATCGCCCCGGAGTTGCTGGATTGACGCGCAATTCACAGCCATGACATTTTGCTCTTCTCGCGGCGAGAGTGACAGGCTGGAATGTGCACGAACTTGCTGACCAAAATTCGTCTCGCCTCCTATCTCTGAATGAACGCCGTAGAAATCGAAGTAGCCGTCTCCTCCCTCGCTGAGGAAGCGTTCGATCCGGTGGTTTTCCCATATGCTTTCCTCGAAGCCTTTGGCAACAAGTCCACCACCCTAAAGCGCCTCCAAGTGGCCGGGAAGGGCTCCACCAACCAATCCGATCTCCCCGGCGGCGTCCTCCAGCGGAACAACATCCACCTCGCCACCTGCTCGGCGGGGGACGTGCCCGCCACGCTCACCGCCCTGCGGGAAAGCCCTGCGACCGCAAAGCACAAGGCGAAGTTCATCCTCGCCACGGACGGGGCGGAGTTCCAGGCGGAGAATCTGGCGGACGGCGAGACGGTTGCCTGCGAATACGCGAAATTCTCGGATCACTTCGGCTTCTTCCTACCGCTGGCGGGGATCACCACGGTCAAGGAGATCCGGGAAAACGCCTTCGATATTAAGGCGACCAGCCGCCTGAACAAACTCTACATCGAGCTGCTTAAGGACAATGCGGAGTGGGGCACCGCCGCCCGCCGCCATGACCTGAACCACTTCGTGGCGCGCCTGATCTTCTGCTTCTTTGCCGAGGATACGGATATCTTCAATGGCGTGGGGCTGTTCACCGCCACGTTTGATCAGATGAGCGCCCGGGATTCCTCGAACACCAGCGATGTGATGTCGGAAATCTTCCGGGCGATGAACACCAAGCTGACCGACCGGCAGAAGGAAGGCATCAAGAACTGGGCGAACGTCTTCCCCTACGTGAACGGCGGGCTGTTCTCCGGCAGCACGGAGGTGCCGCGCTTCAGCAGGATCGCCCGCTCCTACCTGCTGCACGTGGGCAGCTTGGACTGGACGAAGATCAATCCGGACATCTTCGGCTCCATGATCCAGGCGGTGGCGGATGATGAGGAGCGCGGGGCCCTGGGCATGCACTACACCAGCGTGCCGAACATCCTCAAAGTCCTCAACCCGCTCTTCCTCGATGACCTCCGGGAAAAGCTCGCCGAGGCCGGGGACAACTCAAGAAAACTGCTCAACCTCCGCAACCGCATTGCCCGCATCCGCGTCTTCGATCCCGCCTGCGGATCGGGGAATTTTTTGGTGATCGCCTACAAGGAAATGCGCGCCATCGAGGCGGAGATCAATGCGCGGCGGAAGGAAAGCCAGCTCCGCAGCGCCATCCCGCTCACGAACTTCCGTGGCATCGAGCTCCGGGACTTCTCAGCGGAAATCGCCCGCCTCGCCCTCATCATCGCGGAGTATCAGTGCGATGTGCTTTACCTCGGCCAGAAGGAGGCGTTGGCGGAGTTCCTGCCGCTAGATACGAAAAACTGGATCACGGCGGGAAATGCGCTGACTTTAGACTGGCTCACTGTCTGCCCACCAACAGGAAAAGGCGTGAAGCACCGTGGTGATGATCTCTTTAGCACTCCTTTGGATCAGGCTGAGATTGATTTCGAGCACGATGCCGGAGAAACCTACATTTGTGGAAATCCACCGTATAAAGGAAATGCCAAGAAAACCGCTGGCCAAAAGGCGGACATGAAAGCTCTCTTTGACGGGAAGATCGAGAAATGGGGGCTCCTCGACTACGTTTGCGGGTGGTTTTACAAATCTTTGACCTATTCTTTAACTACCCCCACGCAATCCGCCTTCGTTGCGACAAATAGCATAGCACAAGGGCAGCATGTTTCGTACTTTTGGCGCCCCTTGTTTGATGCAGGATTGAAAATTACCTTCGCCGTAAAATCGTTCAAGTGGAGCAATCTCGCAACGAATGATGCTGGAGTTACGGTCGTCATTGTTGGCAGTGGGTTGGAGGCCAATCGACCCGCCATTTACGAGGATGACACCCAGACCTTCGCCGAAAACATCAACGCTTACCTGCTTCCGCAAAAGAACTACTGGGTTGAGCCATCTCAAAAACCGGTTTCGAACGTCCAGAGTATGCAGAAAGGAAACTACTACGGACTCTCTCAGCATATCATATTGGATAAATGGGAGAGGGATGAGTTTCTCCGTGCCGGCTTGAGTCGTTCTTTTGTCAAAAGGTTTTACGGCTCAGCCGAGGTTATCAGCGATATACCGCGATATTGTCTGTGGTTCAAAGATGAGCCGAGTCCGGAAGCTCTTTCGGCTCTAGATCTTGAAGAAAGGATTGAACGAGGTGTACAGCTACGTTCTGGTTCGAAGGATGCGATTTCGAACGGGATGCTCAAACGACCACATCAGTTCAGGGAGATGCATAGCGCAAGTGATCATTTCCTAGCCATACCTGTTGTTTCGTCCGAAAGCCGAGATTACTTGCCGGTTCAACGTCTAAGCGACGAGAATGTGATTTCTAACAAATGCTTCGCTCTCTACGACGCCCCGCTCTGGAACATGGCTCTCATCGCCTCCCGCCTGCATTGGGTCTGGATAGGGACAGTTTGCGTGCGGCTGGAGATGCGTTTCTCCTACTCCAACACCCTCGGCTGGAACACGTTCCCGCTCCCTCCGCTCACGGAAAGCAACAAAGCGGATCTGACGAAATGCGCGGAGGACATCCTGCTGGCGCGGGAGGCGCATTTCCCGGCCACCATCGCGGATCTCTACGATCCAAAGAAGATGCCGGAGAACCTCCGCGCCGCCCACGAGCGCAATGACGAGACCCTGGAGCGCATCTACATAGGCCGCCGCTTCAAGAACAATACGGAGAGGCTGGAGAAGCTCTTCGAGCTCTACACGAAGATGACGCAGAAGAGGGTATCTTGACAAAAATCCGTGGAAGGCGGCTGAAATTGCCAAAAATAGGCAAAAATCTACACTACAAAACGCTGTTAAAGTGTAAAATCCTGTGTAAAAGGCACGCGTAACCAATTTTTATGTCCGACTTTTCCCTCAATAATCCACCACTGATTTGCGTGGTCGCCCGGGTTCAGTTCGCACGGCTAGCTAAGATCGCAGACTACATTCCTGATTTGCAGGAAGCCTTCCGGCTCAGTGGCTACCCCCATTTCCAGCAACAAAAAACGGGAGCGTGGCATATTGATAACCGAGCGGAGGCCGGAATGAATGTCACCTATGAGGAGATTTCACGCTGGGATTTCAGCAACGTGGAGAGAACGGTGACGATCCGTGTGGATCGGGAAAGTGTGGCCGTGCTTTTCACCGCCTACGATCATTACCGGAATGCCGAGCCGCATTACCAAAAGATCTTCGGAATGGTGGAAAAATCGATCTCGGGACTTCTGCCGCAAATGGTGCAATTACGCTATATAGGTTGCATCCCCCTTGAGGGAGAAGCCTCGCCGACTGATTGGGTGATTCCCTCCGTGCTCGGGATGCCGAATCTGGGGGAACTCAAGCGCGGGGGCAGCATCGCAGAAACCAGTTTCCAAACGCCAGAGGGCGGGCATCTGGTGACGCGGTGCATGTCTTTGGGAGCGGGTAGTCCGACGCTGCCCCCGGATCTTTTGCCCCTCAATGCGCCGCTGAGATATCCGTTCCTTGGAGAATGCCCCTTCCTTTTGCTGGAGAACCTGCATCAGCAACCTACAGGGCAGGAACCATTCAACGCGGAATCCTGTCTTTCTCAAATTTCCGCACTACGGCATCACAATGCCAAGGTTTTCCAAGCATCCGTAACCAAAAAAGCACTAGAATTATGGAAATGACCCTATCCAACAATGATTTGTTCAACGCCGATTATTCGAATCGGACAAAGGGTTGCGGCTGGAATTCGCATTCCGTGATTGGTGGATTTCTGATTGGGGTTCTTGCCGGGCCAGGTGCGGCTTCTGCACAAAATCAGGATTCCAGCGGTTTTGATTTTTCAGGTGTTCACCAAGCCCAACCTCTTCCATACGCGCCTGTCGAAGCAACGCTCGCCGTTGTGCCTGTGGCCGAGCTGATCAACACCATCAAGCATGGCTGGTCGCTGAATATGACCGAGTTGGCCGAGTTGATGGGTGTGCAGCGCCCCACGCTTTACAACTGGCTGAAAGGAAAGACATCGCCTGAACCCAAATTGCAGAAACAACTGCAAACACTGGCCGCCGCCTCCGCCGATTGGAAAGAAGCCACTGCGGGTTCCAATTGGGATTTCCTGCTCGACTATACCGGCCCACGAGCTGACGAAGTGACAATAAGGGAAACCCTGGAACGCGCGGATGTGAGCACGGGCGAGATCCGGGAGTTGATTCTTGAGCGGAAGAAACAATATCAGGAGGCCTATGCCCGATCGCGCGAAATTCTCGGACCGCCTGTTCCGTTTAAAGGCGAGCCCATTCACGGATCGACGCTTAAACTCAACAGACTCTGGGCTGAAAACGCAAAGAAACTTCATCGCGCTCGTAACTCCTCGCGGTAATGGCTGACTTGAGGGAGAGATTGATTGCCGGAGGCTGGAAACAAGGTGTCATCCTTGAACCTGCCAGCTTGCAGCAAGCTGGTGTCACCGTTAATGAAGATGCTATCGGATTTTTGGTTCTTTCCCAAACCTGTGACTGTATCAATCCGGATTTTGGGAAAGAACCGTATCTTGAATTGCTGCCATTGGTGCTACGCAATACGAAGAAAGGAAACCCCGCTCCCGATTATGAAGATGGGAAAAACCCGAGAGTGATTCATTTTTGGATCACGCTGAAGGGCGAGCAAAAGTGTGCGGTCGCCCAAATCAAGGAAATCCAACTCGTAGAGCGTGAGAACATTGAAGACTTTCGGTTTTCCGAGGAGATCATCATTTCCCGGGAGGCGATTGATGATATCATCGGATGGCGAGCCGCTCGATATTCCCGCACCGCATTTCCCGAGTCCTTTGAGACAGCATTCCGCACGATTACCGCAAGTTTTGGTGAAATCATGGTAAGGGATGAAGCGGTCGTTAATTCCCTTCTGATTTCAATTTCGCCTTTCGATGAAATTGAGGAGGGTGATTGCTATGAGATCCAATTGCACCTGATGGTTACTCCAACCGTGATAGGGCAACCGGAAACCATCAAATCACTGAAACAATCAGCAACGGAGATCGAGGCGTTATTTGCGAAGTCTCCATTTTTTGACTCTCCGAAATGCAGTGTCACCTGCCTAGATAAGATGAACCTTTGGAACGCCCGGAAACTGCTGGATTTCTCCCGTTACGACTACCTTTCTTTCGGTAAGGAAGAGGATTCACCGGAAAGTTGAATTTCAATACCATGATCCACGCCCCATCCATTTCCGTTACCTACACCCACCACGCTTCCGAACCGAACGAGCTGGGCATGCGCCCGATGCAGGAGCGGGCTTACCAGAAGCGCGGGGAACAGTATCTTCTCATCAAATCGCCGCCCGCCTCCGGGAAGAGCCGGGCGCTGATGTTCATCGCCCTGGACAAGCTTCGGAACCAGAAACTGAAACAGGCGATCATCTGCGTGCCGGAGAAGAGCATCGGCTCCAGCTTCAATGACGAGCCGCTGAGTAAGTTTGGTTTCTCTGAGGACTGGAAGGTGAAGCCGCAATGGAATCTCTGCAATGCGCCAGGCACGGACGGGGGCAAGGTTGATGCCGTGGGGAAATTCCTCGAAAGCGAGGACGAGGTGCTGGTCTGCACCCATGCGGGCTTTCGTTTCGCCGTGGAGAAATACGGGGTGGCGGCCTTCGATGAGCGGCTGATCGCCATCGATGAGTTCCACCATGTTTCCGCGAATCCGGACAACCGTCTGGGTGGGTATTTGGCGGAGTTCATCACGCGGGACAAGTGCCACATCGTGGCGATGACTGGTTCCTACTTCCGTGGGGATGCGGAGGCGGTGCTGCACCCGGATGACGAGGCGAAGTTCGAAACGGCGACCTACACCTACTACGAGCAGCTCAGCAGCTACACTCACCTCAAGCAGCTCGATATGGGCTACTTTTTCTACAACGGCAGCTACACGGAGAGCATCATGAAGGTGCTGGATGCCGGGGAGAAGACCATCATTCACATACCGAACGTGAACGCCCGTGAAAGCACTAAGGATAAGATCCGCGAGGTGGAGCACATCATCGACGGGCTGGGAGTCTGGGACAAGACGGATGAGAAGACCGGCTTCTACTTGGTGAAGACGGAGGGTGGAAGGACGCTAAAGATCGCCGATCTGGTGGATGACGATCCAGCGAAGCGGGACAAGGTTTCCAATGCGCTGAAAGATCCTGAGCAGAAGTTCAACCGGGATCACGTGGACATCATCATCGCCCTAGGTATGGCCAAAGAGGGCTTCGACTGGATCTGGTGCGAGCATGCGCTGACTATCGGCTACCGCTCCAGCCTTACGGAGATCGTGCAGATCATCGGGCGGGCAACACGGGATGCACCGGGCAAGACGAAGACCCGTTTCACCAACCTCATCGCTGAGCCGGATGCGAGCGAGGAGAACGTGACCCATGCGGTGAATGATACGCTCAAAGCCATTGCCGCAAGTCTTCTGATGGAGCAGGTGCTTGCTCCACGATTCGATTTCCGTCCAAAGAATCCGGCAACGGCCGAGGAAGGATACGACTATGGGGAAGACGGTTACGATCCCAACAAGTGCAACGTGGGAGTCAACAAAGAGACCGGACAGTTCCAAATGGAGATCAAGGGTCTCGCGGAGCCGCAGAGCGATGCCGCAAAGCGTATCTGCAAGGAAGATCTGAACGAACTCATCACTTCCTTCGTGCAGGACAAGCAGACGATTGAGAACGGGATGTTCAACAATGAGATGGTGCCGGAAGAACTCACTCAGGTGAAGATGGGTAAGATCGTGCAAGAGCGTTTCCCGGATCTGGATGGGGAAGATCAGGAAGTGGTGCGACAACACGCCATCGCCGCGCTGAACATCATCCAACAAGCGAAAAAGCAAATCACCACTGGTGGCGATGAACCCGGCGAACCGACACCGAACCTATCCCTGATCCAAGGGGTGCGGAAATTCTGCATGGATGTGAGGGAACTGGATATCGATCTGATCGATCGCATCAACCCTTTTGAGGAAGCGTATTCCATTCTCGCGAAGAGCATGAGCGAGGAGCGGTTGAAACAGGTGGCGGAAGTGATCGCTGCGCGGAAGGTGAGCATGACCGAAGAGGAAGCCCGGGAACTCGTGAAGCGAGCAGGTTGCTTCAAGGAAGAGAAGGGTTGCCTTCCTTCCCTGACTGCGGCGGATCCATGGGAGAAAAGGATGGCGGAGGGAATCGCCTATCTGCAACGAATGGTCAGGGAGCGGAAGAATGAGCAGTAAGCAGACGGACGAGGAACTATTGGCCAGCTTGGGCGTGGATATCACGCCGGTAAAGAGGGTCGATAGGACGCCACGGGAGCAGCGAATCATCGCGGGCTTCGAGGAAATCGTGCGTTTCGTCAAAGAGAATGGCAGGGAGCCGCGCCATGGGGAGGGGCTGGATATCTTCGAGCGGATCTACGCGACACGGCTGGATGCCATCCGCAAATCCGAGGAGTGCCGGAAGGTGCTTGCGGGCGCCGAGGGCGAGGAGCTTCTGGAAGGCAAGGAAACTGGTATTTTACTCAAAGAGGACGGCGACGATGAGGCGCTTCTTGCTTCGCTGGGTGTGGATTGGGAGAAACAGGCGGATGTCACTTATCTGAAACATGTGAAGCCAAGGGCTGAGATCCGCGCTGCGGAAGAAGTGGCGAAGAGAGATCTCTGCAAGGACTTCGACGTGTTCAGGCCGCTTTTCGAAAGCGTGCAGAAGGAGATCGAATCCGGCGTGCGCCGAACGGTCAAATTCAAGGACAACGCGGAAGTGAACAAAGGGGATCTGTTCATACTCGACGGGCAGAAGATTCTACGTCGCAGAGGTGGGCGAGCAGTTCATCAACGAATACGAGAGGCCGGATCGTAGGCTGCGGGTGATTCTACGACAACGGCACGGAGAACGACATGCTTCTGCGTTCCGTCCAACGGGCGCTGAACAAGGACAAGGCAAGCCGGCGGATCACCGATCCCTCGATGGGGCCGCTTTTCTCCGATGAGGAGGACGAAGACGATCTTGCTGCGGGTTATATTCGACGTACTCAGGAGCATGTCGGAAGATCCCTTCATCGCCGCGAACCGGTCGGTGATCCACAAGATCGGCGTGACCGGCGGGGATGTGAAGAAGCGGATCGCAAACGCGAAGAAGGACGCGACCTATCTGCTGGCGGATGTGGAGATCGTGCAGACCTTCAAACTGGCTAATATCAATCGCAAGAGGCTGGAAAACCTTTTGCATCAGTTCTTCGCCGCAGCGCGCTTGGACGTGCAACTGAAAGACCGTTTCGGCAAAGAAGTAGAGCCTCGTGAATGGTTTCTCTTACCCTTGAACATCATAGAGGAAGTCGTTGGCTTGCTGGTCAAGGGAGTCTTGGGAGATTTCCGTTACGACCCTCACTCTGGGGCGGTAGTTGAGCACTGAGGCTATGGTACACTCCAAGATCATGCCCATCGCCGAAAATACTCCCGACAGGAATCGAACCTGTATCTAAGGTTTAGGAAACCCTTGTTCTATCCGTTGAACTACGGGAGCTTTGAGAGGGCGATTTGATACTGGGTTCCGGGGCACGGCGCAAGCTCTAACGAGCGGATAAAAATTCCGCCGCACGCTCTTCCGACCAGTATTCCTTCCCGGCTCCGAATCCTACGTGGCCGCCCTGCGCCGGGATTTCGAGAAAGAAGCTTTCGCTGGCTTCCGCTTCTTCACGGGGGTAGCAGGCAGCGCCGAGGATGGGATCGTTCACGGCGCTGACGAGGAGCGTGGGGATGGCGATACCTTTGAGAAACTGGCGGCAACTACTACGTTTCCAGTAATCCGAGGCGTTCCTGAACCCGTGGAGGGGAGCGGTGAACCGGTCGTCGAATTCCGCGAAGGTGCGCATGGCATCGACACCCGTGACATCGAGTTCACCGGGAAAATGCCGGTGCTTCCGTATCACTTTCTCGCGGAGCGATTTCATGAAGCGCTCCATGTAAATGCGGTTCTGCCACTCGGCGAGTTTCGCGGAGGAGCAGGCGAGTTCGCAGGGGACGGAGAAAGCCACCGCACGGTTGATGGCAGGATCGATTTCCGTGCCGCGTTCACCCACGTATTTCAGGGTGAGGTTTCCGCCCAGGCTGAAGCCTATCAGATCGACTCGTTTTGCGGGGTGGAGGGCGAGCGCATGTTTCACTACATATTCCAGATCTTCGGTTTTGCCACTGTGATAAAAGGAGGCCAGCCGGTTCGGCTCGCAGCCGCAGCCGCGGAAGCTCCATGCCAGGACGTCCCACCCGCGCTTCAGCAGGGCGGTCGCCATGCCCTGAACATACTTTGCGCGCGAGCATCCCTCCAGTCCGTGGGAGATGATTGCGAGCCTTTCCCCCGTGGTTCCCGCCCATTCGAGATCGAGGAAATCCCCGTCGTCCAGCTCCAGGCGCTCCTTCCGGTCGGTGACGGGTTTCACTTTTCTGAAAAGCACGGGATGCACCGTCTGGAGGTGTCCACCGGGGAGCCATGGGGGAGGGCGGTACGTGGATTTTGAAATGAGCGGCATTTTTCGTGAAACGATGGGAGAGGCTAACACATCTCCTGTGCTTCATCCTGTCAGTTTGGCTCCAGCTTCGCGACCCCGATTCCTTCCTCGCCTTTTCCGGAGTAAAAGAGATACAGCGAGCCATCGCGGTCCTTCGAATACAAAAGGATCGCGAAGCTGTCGGACGTTTGTTTGCGCGCCTCCCTTTGAAGGCTTGCCGGGTCGGTCGGCGCCTTCCCATTCCGTTTCCGGCTTCAGGATCTCCTGCGGAGGACGGGCGGGATGCCACGTTTCCTTGCTGATGACCGGGAGCGCGTCGTTCAGGCGGGTGACTCTGAAGTCTCCGGCACATGCCGTGGCAACCATTAGAAAGATGACGGGAAAGCAGTGAGCCATGAAAGTTCATACCATGTCCCTTGGGAAAAAGCGTCCGCATTTTCGCGGTTTCGGGTTTCGGCTTTCTGCTTGAAAAAATCCCCCGTCCGGCTTCGCTCGTATTTCCATGACAGACCGACGTCGTTTCCTGAAAACCACTGCCTTTTCCACAATCGCCCTTTTCGTATCCGGGCTCTTGGGAGCCGAGGATATCGCATCAAAGAGCGAGGCTCTCGTCCCGATCAGGAAGCTCACGAAGGGCCCCCGGTTTCCACTGGTTCGGATACTACGACAAGATGAATTTCAATAAGACCAATACCAAGGTGCTTTGCAACCGGGTTGGATTCGAGGGGCGCACGCCCATGGCGGATGACGAGATCGAAGTCGGTGTGATCGACCTGGCCGAAGGTGACAAGTGGACGACGCTCGGCACCAGCAGAGCGTGGGGATGGCAGCAGGGCTGCATGCTCCAGTGGCGTGCCCGGCTCCGATACAGAGGTGCTGTGGAACGACATGGTGGACGGGGAGTACGTCTGCCATATCCACGACCTGGCAACCGGTGAAACACGAACCCTCCCCCGCGCGATCTACACGGTCAGCCCGGATGGCAAGTGGGCGCTCTCCCTTGATTTCGGGAGACTTCAGCGACTGCGTCCCGGCTACGGATACATAGGTATCGGCGACAAAACCCCCGACCAGCGGGCTCCCGGGGAAGCGGGAATCTGGCGCATGGACCTGGAGACGGGAGAGTCGGAACTCGTTGTTTCCAACGCCACCGTGGCCGCGCTCCCGTACCAGGGGAAATCCCTCGAGGACAAGTGGCACTATTTCAACCACCTGCTCGTCAGCCCGGATGCGAAGCGTTTCATCTTCCTCCACCGCTGGAGGCAATCCGGCAAGGACGGGCTGCCGGACATGTCCATTGAGTTCACCACACGGATGTTCACCGTGAACGCGGATGGCACGGATCTCTACGAGCTGGATCCTTCCGGCAACACCTCCCATTTCATCTGGCGCGACAGCTCCAGTGTCACCGCATGGACGAAACCCGTGGGAAAGGAATGGGGCTTCTACCACCTCACGGACATGACCGGGGAAACGGAGATCGTCGGGCCGGGGGCAATGCCGGTGAACGGCCACAACACGTTTCTTCCGATTGGTAACGGGAAGGAATGGATTCTCAACGACACCTATCCGATGGGGAAACACCGGCAGCAGTCGCCCTATCTTTTCCACGAGCCGTCCGGAAAAAAACACGTCCTCGGGAGCTTCCATTCGCCTGAGGTTTACAAAGGCGAGTGGCGTTGCGACACCCATCCACGCGCAAGCAATGACGGGAAGCTCGTAACCATCGACTCACCCCACGGCGGCGACGGGAGGCAGATGTATCTGTTGGATATCTCGGAGATTGTGGAGTGAAACGGAGCAAGGAGGGGCTGCATTCTGCTGCCCGGCAACCCCGGCAACCCCGGCACACTGGCGGAGTCTTCCCTTCTCAATTCTTATCCGGCGGCAGAATGCCGCATCTTGGGGAGGGCTTCGCGGAGTCTTCCGCCATGTCATAGGGGAGTTCCCAGACCCTGGTCCCGGCGGCGTTGCCGAAGAACAGGTGGCTTGGGCCGTTCTTGTCGGGGTTGCCGTCACCCCAGAAAAGGGAGAAGGGATCTTTCCCGTTCATGACGCGGCGGACGTAGCCGTGATTGCGTGGGCTGCCGGAAGTCGTGTCGGCGGTCTTTTTCCAAGTGGCTCCCTTGTCAGTGCTCTCCCATGTCTCGATTTCGCCACCCTGGCCCCAGAAGCGTTCCGGGTTTTCCTTTTCCGAAACGGAGGGAGCGCCGCTCGGCCGACCACCCGCCACGTCGATCCGGATATGAGGAGCGCGCCTGTATCATAGTTGTGGGTGACGGTGGATTCCGGGGTCGCTGAAGGAGGCATCTCGCGGGTGATCCATTGCTTGCCGTCCCAATGCGAAAGAACCCAGCGGCGCGGCTCGGCGAAAGGGCCGGGAGCGTGGGCGTTCCCGCTGCGGTGGGATGCGGTGGTGTAGAAGAGCACGGGGTTGCCATCGCTGTCGAAGTTCAGATCGTTCAGATACACGAGCTTGTCGGCCTTCACGCCGTCGAAGACTTTCGCGGGGCTGTCCGCGGAAACGACGGGAAGCTCGACCGGGGTGCCATCGGCGAGAGTCCATGTTTCCCCGAAGTCCGTGGTCTGAAGGTAGTAGATGTCAGTGCGCTCGTTCACGTCGCCCCCGTGCTGGTTGAACATGGTTGCGATCTTGTTGCCGGTGCTCCAACTGGTCTGGTAGTGGCCTTCCATGTTCGCGAGGCGTTTTTCATCGGACCATTTCACCCCGTCCGGGCTGGTGCGGAAAAAGAGTTTTCTGCGGCTCTTCTCGTAGATGGTGAAGAGGTGCATGAAACCGGAGCCGGGGATATGGAAAACCTGGGGGTATCCTCGTTGCGATCCGCCGGGTTTTTCCACAAGATCGAAGGCGGCGCTGCTGTAAGGTTCCCGGCTTTTGAAAAGCCAGTCCTGGCGGGAGGTGTTGCGTCCTGAAACGAAGACCCAAAGGTAGCCCCCGGTATCGATGGAAAGACATGGGTTGTCGTGGGGATCATCGACCTTGGAACCCAGTTCGGCGGTTTTGTCGAGGACGAGGGTGGGTTTCGGCACCATCCCGGTGGCATGGTCGAATTCCGAAGCCATGACGAGAAGACGCTTCTCACCAGCCCTGGGAGCACCGCCATAGACAAAAAACGTCTTGTCCACCTCCGGGCGGTAGATGGCGAGCGGGACGTGCTTGGCCGTGTAGGTTCCCAGGCCGCCGGAGTATTTGTCCCCGTATTTCGATTTCTGACCCAGCTCGAACCAGATCCCACGGTAGCCATCGATTTTCGTATTCCGCGTTTCCTGGGCGGGGAGAACGGAAGTGGAAATCAAAGCGATGGCTAGGAACCTGAAGGCTTTCATAGAAAGTGATTCTGAACCACGCTGCCGTAGGGGCAAGCGGGAAGGTGGGTGCTGTGCGACATGCACAACACCCGTCCTTCACTTAACGACTCAAGCCGGATCTCTGGCGGGAGCATGGATTGCGGTTGCCGACTTTTTCCCAACGAGGATGGTTCCGGCGGCAGCGATTCCGATCACGCCGCACAGCAACCAGAGCAACTGCGGGCTGTGCGCGAAGATCTGGAGACCGAGCAACGGCCCAGGCCCACCGCCGTATTCCAGCTCAGGCCGAGCACGCCCATGTAGCGGCCCCGCATGTTGTCGGGCGCAAGGTTTGCCACGTAACTGCTGCTCACCGGCATGGCGATCATTTCCCCGAAGGTGAGAATGACCATCGAAACGACGAGCATGGCCGCACTGGATCCGAAGGCGAGCATCGCGAGGCCGAAGCCCACGAGGCAATAGCCGAACGCCATCGTCCGCTGTGGATCGAATCTCCTGGTCCAATTGGTCAGCGGCAGCTCGAGGCAAACGATCATGATGCCGTTGAGCCCCAGCAGGAAACCGAAGGCTCTTTCATCGAGTTCGGATATTTCCGTTACCTGGAGTCCCAGCGTGCTGCTGGTCTGCCAGAAAATGACCGCGACGAGGAATGACGCGAAGGCGGCCGAAGGAACGCAGCGTTTCCGACGATGGACGAAACCGCCTCACCCCAACCGGCGTTCTCTTCGCTCCTGCGGCCGATGCCACGGGCAAGGCCGAACAGAACGATGAATCCAAGGACGAGGGTTGTCCCGGCATCCGCGATGAAGAGCCAGAAAAACGACGAGGAGGCAACCAGCCCCGCGGTCATCATCCCGAAGGCGAAGGCGAGGTTGATCGCGAAACGCTGGACCGCATAGGCGCGGACACGGAGTTCCTTTCCAATAAGATCCGCGATCAGCGAACTACTGGCCGGATAGTAGATGCAGGTCATCAGCCCGCAGAGGAACGAGCCGCAGATGAATGCGACGGGCGTTTTCGCGACACTGAGCAACAGCATCGCCGTGGCGCCGCCGAAGCAGGAAATCAGCAGGGTCGGCTTCCGGCCTATCCTGTCCGCAAGGTATCCGCCGATGAAAGACGCGCAGAATCCTCCGGCTCCGTAGGCGGCAAGGGTGTATCCCGTTAGCGAGGCGGGGAAGCCAAGCTGGCGAAGATAGATCGCCAGGAAGGGAACGACGAAGTGGCCGAAGCGATTGATGAAGCTCCCCGTCACCAGCAGGTAAAAGGGCTTCGGCAACCGCCTCAGATCTGCGATCAGGTTGTCCCCGACCGGTGGTATGTGTGTTTGTGTGCTCATTTGCTCATGTGGAAACAAAAAAGCCCCGCTCACCTGTGACGGTGGCGGGGCTCGTAAAAAGAAAGTCGTTAGGTTCCGTTAGGTCGGAATATGATTTTGTTCACGATGCCCCGCGTGCCGGTCAATCCAAAGGTGAATGACGTAGGTGGTCTTTTGGCAAGACTCCGCACGCATTTCCCCGCATGGGCGGGAAAAGGTGAATTTGCGGAAAGTCGTTGCGGACATCGGGCGGGGAGAATGGCGAGTTTGGAATTCACGTCAAGCTGCAATGTCGGAAGGGGCGTCCGCCGAAAATTACCGGTTCCCCGGTGCGCCTTTCACAGCCGCAATACAAGAGGAAGCTGGTAGTGAACATACACGTCCAGCGAGATCAGAAGATTCGCTACCGCGTGGAAGGCGATCGCCGTCGCCAGGGATCCGGTACGGTGGGTCAGGTAACAGGCCACCAATCCCATCGTGCCAACGGAGATCCAGCCCCAGACATCGTATTGGGTGTGAACGAGGGCGAAAAGCAACGTGGAAATGACCGCCGCCCACAGCGGCCCGTCTTGGATTTCAGCCCTTGGAAAAGAAATCCCCTGAAACTGATTTCCTCGAAAACCGGCGCCAGGATCACACTGCTGACGAGCAGGGCGATGAGCGGGCCTGCGTCAGGGGAGGCCGTTTCCATGAAATCCGTCGGATCCGTCCCCGATACCGGAGCGGCCAGATACAGCAGCCAATCCAGCGCCCCCACCATACCCAACCCGGCGAGAAGCAGAAGCCAGTTCACGCCTTTTCCAAGATTGAACACTCTCCACGGGTGCTGCGGATATTTCAGGAAAAGCAAGGTCAGGAACAGCGCCGGAAAGCACCTCCAGAGGAAATCGAACAGCAGGTAAAGATCCAGCAAGCCTCCAAAGGCATAATAGATCTCATAACCCGAATACAGCGCCCACACCCATGGGGTGAGGAGGAGATTCGCCAGGAAAAATCCGCCTAGAACCGTGGTGGCCGCCCAGGAATCCGGAACGCGTGAAGCCTGCGGAAGTGTGACTCTCTTCTTTAGGAAAACGTATCCGGCGGCGGCCAGACCAAGGAGAAACAGAACCTGATAAATGGTTCCGCTCCAAACCGATCGACGCAGCAGACTATCATTCCGGGTTTCGTAAAAATCACGAACGGTAGGATCCTCTCCGGCTGCGAGAAACAGCTCGAAATCCCACGCCCGGCCTTCTCCCGAGAGCAAGTATTCCTTCATCTCCATCCGATAGTCCGGATCCGTCCGACCGTCGTCCGGAGTCACTTGCTCCTCGAGGCGGAGCGCGATCGCATCCAGCAGATCGATGCCCGGCAGGGCGAGATCCGGGAGGTAGGTTTCACGGATCGTCCGGCGGGATTGTTCCAGCCACTCCTCAACCTCGTCGGCGCCGGAAATCCACCCGCCATAGCCACCGCTCCTTCCACCGGCCTCCGTCATCCGGAGCTCCCTGTCGTAATATTGAAGGACGACTTCCGTATCGATGTTTCCCGGGCGTGCCATCTGCTCGCGCACCTCGCCCCAGGTCATCCAAGCCCAAGCCACACCCAGAATGACGACCAGAGTCTTAGGAATCCCCGCCCGTATTCTGTTCCTTGGTGCCATCTCCACACGGTTACTACGGCATAAAATTCCGTTTGGCTGTGCTAAAAAATCGCGGATGAGCGTTTGCGGAAGATCAGTTGCCGGGCATACTCGCGGTATGGAAAAGAGAACCAGATCGCTCGTCCTGGCCGCCGTATCGTCCCTCGCGCTCGCATCCTGCGGAGGTTCGGGAGGTGGCGGCTCCCCCTCGCTGCCGCCGTTGAAAGCGCCTCCGCAGATCTTCGATAGCTATCATTCCGACCGCGACGCGAACATGGCGGACGGCTGGACGCGCGGGATGGACATGTCCGGAGTCTCTTTCAACAGCAAGCGAACCGCCACGCTCATCACCCCGCGCCACATCGTGATGGCGAAGCATTACTCCCGCCCCGCAGGCGCCCCCGTGATCTTCCACGACAGGAACGGGAAGCGCACGAAGAGGAAGATCATCGGCCTCGCCCCCGCCGCCGGGGACGTTATGGTCGCGCTTCTTGATAAGCCCGTCCCGGCGAGCCACACCAGCTACCCTCTCCCATCCGCTTCCACGGCTGCCTCGTCACTCACCGGCCGCCACGTCATCGTCAGCGATCAGAACCGCTCCCTTTTCGTCCACCGCATCGCCCGCATCGACCAGGGGATCATCGTTTTCAAGCAGGATGAAACCGACACCCACGGCTGGGGGAAAAACCTCGTTGTCGGGGACAGCGGCAACCCCTCCTTTGTCATTTCCGGAAACGAACTCGTCCTCGTGGAAACCCACACCAACGGCGGCGCCGGCTCCGGCCCCTACTATGGCGATCCCACCGTCCAGGCATCCATCCGCGCCGCGGTGAAAAAACTCGATTCATCCTACAGCTTGCGGACCGTAAACCTGCGATAGGCGCGAGGATTTGTCGATGCTGAGGTTGCTCTCGATGGACGACACCAGAAAGAAATCGACCTTCGCTCGAAGCTTCGCGCGGATTTCCCTGACACGCCAGCGAGCCGGGGACTAGGTTGCCATTCTCATCGAAAATGGCTTCCATTGCGAGGCCGACCCGGCAAAGACTTGCCAAACGGCGATAAAAAGTGAGCGTTTCTTTGTGCGCAGCAAAAGCAACACCCAACTCCGACCATAGTTATGAAACAAATCATCTGCATAAAATGGGGGAGCGCCTATGGCGCAACGGACGTCAATGTCTTGTATGGCATGGTTTCGAGAAACATCACCGGTGATTTCCAGCTCTTTTGCTTCACGGATGACGCGGCCGGCATACGGCCGGAGGTGAAATGCATGCCCCTCCCCGAACTGGGGTGTCAAATCCCTTCCGACGTCCCTGGAAAATGGCCGAAGATCGCCTTGTGGGGCAGGGAGCTGTTCGGCCTTCAAGGCGTCGCCCTTTTCATCGATCTGGATTCGATCATCGTCGGCAATATCGATGGCTATTTCGAGTATGGAGAACCGTCCGATGTGATCACCGCCCGTAACTGGCTGAAAAAATTCAAAAAGTCAGCCCAGACATCCGTCTTCCGTTTCCCCATCGGCGGCCATCCCTACATGCTTGAGCAACTTCAGGCGGATTCGGCGGCCATTTCCCGGAAATACCAATACGAGCAGAACTACGTCACGCATAACGTTCGCGGCGGCATAAAGTTTTGGCCGGAGGGCTGGACGCGGCATTTCCGGCTCCACTGCATGGGCGCGTTGCCGTTCCGCTACCTCAGGCCGCCCGTCCTGCCGAACGGAGCGAAGATCATCACCTTTCCCGGATTGCCCGGCCCTGCGGATGCAGCACGGGGCAAATGGACGGAGCAATCCGAGGCACGCGAGCCGAAGGAGCATCTCGCATCCGTCTGGGATGCCTTCAGAAGTGGAAAACCCTGGAGAAAACACCTTTCCAGGTATGTCCGGAGAGCATCCTGGCTCGATGAGCACTGGCGTCAATAAACCTCCCTATTTATGAATATTCTAGTCACCGGAGGCGCAGGATTCATTGGATCGAACCTCGTCCGTCGAATCATCGGAACCACCGGCCACACGGTGACCAACGTGGATCTACTGACGTACGCCGGAAACCTCTCATCACTGGGGCACGTGTAACGGCCACGACCGTCACCGGTTCGTGAAAGCCGACATCCGCGATCCTGCGGCGGTTGCCGGATTGTTCCGCGAGGGGGAGCCGGATCTTGTGATCCACCTGGCTGCGGAAAGCCATGTGGACCGCTCCATCGACAGCACCGGGGACTTCATTTCCACCAACATCATCGGCACCTACAATTTGCTCCAGGCCTCCCTCGACCATTTCCGCAGACTCCCGGACGAAAGGAAACAAACGTTCCGGTTTCTCCATGTTTCCACCGACGAAGTCTACGGATCGCTGGAGGAAGACGAGGCGCCATTCACGGAGAAAACGCCGTACCGGCCGCACTCCCCCTACTCGGCGAGCAAGGCATCCTCCGACCATCTTGCCCGCGCTTGGCATGACACCTACGGCCTCCCGGTGATCGTTACCAACTGCTCCAACAACTACGGCCCGCACCAGTTTCCGGAAAAACTCATTCCGGTGGTCATCCTCAGGGCATTGCGGGGGGAACCCATCCCGGTGTATGGGAAAGGCGAAAACATCCGCGACTGGCTGTATGTCGAAGACCATGCCGCGGCAATCATCACAGCCGTCACATCAGGAAAACCCGGTGAAACCTACAACGTTGGCGGAAACAATGAATTGCGGAATCTCGATCTAGTCCGCATACTGTGCCGGATCCTCGACGAAATGCGACCCCGAACCGACGGACTTTCCTATGTTTCCCAAATTGAATTTGTCACCGACCGCCCCGGACATGATCTCCGGTATGCGATCGACAATTCGAAAATCAAAGCCGGCCTCGGCTGGGAACCCTCACAGGATCACGAATCGGGCTTTCGCAAGACGGTCGAGTGGTATCTTGAAAACGAACCGTGGTGGCAGGCGGTCTTGCAAGGGGGGCATGATTTAGAACGCCTCGGAAAATCCTGATGACAATGTGATGAAAGGCATACTACTCGCCGGTGGTTCCGGCACACGGCTCTATCCGGTGACTCTGGCCGTCAGCAAACAGCTTCTGCCCGTGTATGACAAACCGATGGTCTATTACCCGCTCTCGGTTCTCATGCTGGCGGGAATCAGGGAAATTCTCATCATTTCCACCCCTTTCGACCTGCCCTTCTACAGGCGGCTCCTCGGGGATGGCTCGCGGTTCGGGATCGCCTTATCGTATGAGGAGCAGCCGTCACCGGACGGCCTCGCCCAGGCGTTTCTCATCGGTGAGCGGTTCATCGGTGGTGATGCCTGCACCCTGGTCTTGGGTGACAACATCTTCTACGGCCAAGGATTTTCCCCGAAACTCAAATCCGCCGTATCGCGGGCGAAAGGTGCCACAGTATTCGGATACGAAGTCAGGGATCCACAGCGGTTCGGGGTCGTTGAGTTCGATTCCTCTGGCAAGGCCATCTCCATTGAGGAAAAACCCTCAGAACCCAAATCAAACTTCGCGGTCACCGGCCTGTATTTCTTCGACTCCCGCGTCGTGGAATTTGCGAAGCAGGTCAAGCCGTCGGCCCGTGGCGAATATGAGATCACCTGCATCAACCGCGCCTACCTCGAATTGGGGGAGCTGAACGTCGAGGTGCTCGGGCGCGGCCATACCTGGCTCGACACGGGAACCCACGACTCCTTGCTGGAGGCTTCCGAATTCGTCCGGACGATCGAGCACCACCAGGGATTCAAGGTCGCCTGCCTGGAAGAAATCGCCTGGCGGAACGGTTGGATGAGCGCTCCGGAAGTCGCCAATGCCGTCGCCCTCCACGGGCGGACGGAGTACGGACTCTACCTGGAAACGATTCTCAGCTCAACATCCGAAGCCTAACCATGCGTTCGGAAAAGTATAGAACGGCATACTTCCGGCAACCTTGCACGGTGAGGCGCTCAACCATCCGGGATAAACCGGATCCGCCATCTCAACCATTTGGTTCTACCCTCGAAGATGGCAGGCCGAGTCCAACTTCGGCCCATCGCCACAACCCCTAACATTCGATTCATATTTCATGGCCAAAATCCTGATAGCAGGCGCTGGAGGAGCTCCGTCGGAAGGCGTCATCCGGTCTCTTCTGAAGAGCGGCAAAGAAACCGTGGTCGGCATGGGCTCTGAACCCACCGATCTCGTCCTGTCGGCTGCCACGGAAAAATATTTCATCCCTTATGCAAATGATCCCGGCTACAAGGATTCGCTGCTGGATCTCCTGAATCTGGTGAAACCGGATCTTGTTCACTTCCAGAATGATCTGGAGATTTTTCATGCCTCGTTGCTACGCGACGAGATAATCGCGACGGGTGCGGGTCTCTACATGCCTCCCCACGAGGTTATCGATACGTGTGTCCATAAGTACAAATCGTATCTCGCTTTCAAAAAGGCGGGCGTGCCGGTGCCTGAAAACATCCTGATTGAAAGCGAGCCGGATCTCGAACGGGCGTTTTCCCGCCTTGGCGATCCGGAAGGCAGAATCTGGCTGCGCGCCTCCTCGATCGGCGGCGGTGGAAAGGGATCGCTTCCCACAGCGGACCATGCCTTTGCCAAAGCCTGGATCGACCATCACAATGGCTGGGGCGACTTCGTGGCTGCCAGTATGCTCGGAGGCTCCACGGTAACGTGGCTTTCCATCTGGCACGAAGGCGAACTGGTAGTCGCCCAGACCCGCGAACGTCGCGGTTGGACGCACGGCAACCGCAGCGTTTCAGGAGTGACCGGTGTCACGAAGGTCGGCGTCACCTGCGATGATCCGCAAACCACTGAGATTGCCATGATGGCTGTCCGTGCGGTCTCGGAACAGCCGCACGGGATCTTCGGAGTGGACATGGCTGTCGATGGATGCGGGGTTCCCAACCCGACTGAAATCAACATTTCCCGCTTTTTCACCACCGTTCTGTTCTTTACCGAGGCCGGCCTCAACCTGCCACAGATCTTCGCCAACATAGCCCTCTACGGCGACTTCCCGAAACTTGGGAAAAAAATCAATCCTCTTCCCAACGGGCGGTTCTGGCTCCGCGGCATGGATGTTGCGCCGCGATTGATGACGGAGGAACAAATCGCCGGGGAAATCACCTTCCGATGAAACTGCTTATCACGGGGGCATCAGGATTCATCGGCAGCCGGTTGATGGTGGCAGCTGCCGAGAAATACGGCTCCGGCAACGTCCTGGCCCTTGGCTCCCGCCCCTTGCAAGGTGCCGAGTCGATCATATACGATAAGACTGATTTCAGAATCCCTGCCCCTGATGTCCGGCGCCTGGATGAAATCGAAGTGATCGTGCATGCGGGCGCCTTCACTCCGACAAGCGCTTCGCAGACGGACGACATCCAGGGAAGCTGTTCGAACATCCGTTTCACCGAAGAGCTCCTGGCCCACCCTTTTCCCTCTCTCAGGGCAATCGTATATCTAAGCACACTCGATGTCTATGCTCCGGCGGAAGTTACCACCGAAGAGACACCCGCCCTCCCCGCCAGCCTCTACGGGCACTCGAAGCTCTTCTGTGAAAACCTCGTCCGCGTATCGGCACGGCAGCGCGCTGCGCTCTGCCATATCCTGCGGATCGGCCACGTTTACGGTCCGGGTGAAGAGCGTTATCAGAAGTTCATCCCCAATTCCATGCGGGCGGTCATCGGCGGGACTCCAGTCGAGCTCTGGGGCACCGGAGCGGATCTCAGGAGTTATATTTTCGTCGACGATGTAGTGAAGGCGATTCTTGCCTCGGCCGAGATCCCCGAGGACATTGGCATTGTCAATGTCGTCAGCGGCACCGCTTGTTCCATCAGGGACCTGTTGGATCGAATCATCGAAATCAGTGGCGAACGGGTGGAGATTGTCCGCCGGCCTACCTCCGGAAAGCCAAGGAACCATGTGTTTGACAACCGGAAATGCAAAACCCTTCTCTTGCCGGAGGAAACCGATCTCCATACCGGACTCAGGACAGAGTACCGAACACCTCAAGAGCCTGTCATGAACATCATCTTCGATCTTGATGGCACGCTCATCGATTCGAGGATGCGCCTCTACCGCCTTTTCCAGCAACTGGTGCCTGCTTCCCGGCTCAGTTTCGAGGATTACTGGGAGCTGAAGAAGAACAACCTGTCCCACCAGCACATCCTCGCCGACCGTTTCTGTTTTGCCCCTGCGGCCATCGGCGCCTTTCTAACCGAATGGATGGATCTGATAGAGTCGCCGGAATTACTCGCGTTTGACCAGGTCTTCCCGGAGGTGGGGGAAGCCCTCGCGGGGCTTTCCGGCCATGCTCGGCTGCATCTCTGCACCGCCCGCCAGTCGCGGGACGCTTCGCTCCGACAGCTTGAACGCCTGGGGCTCCTTCGGCATTTCCACCAGATTCTCGTCACTGGACAAGTCACCGAAAAAGTCGGCCTGATCCGCGAGCACATCCCAGCGCTTTCCAGCGATGACTGGATCATCGGCGACACGGGGAAAGACATCCTGACCGGCAAGGCGCTCGGAATCCGCACGTGCGCCGTCCTCAGCGGCTTCATGAGCGGGGAAGCCCTCCGGCGATACGCTCCGGACCTCGTTCTCGACTTCGCGACAGGCTTTACACCCGCCCGGCTTTCCGTCAAACCTGTCGATCAATTCAGTAACCATGAAATCAGCATCCGAACTCCAGAATCTCGATAGCATCGCTTCCGACAGTCTCTATGGCAAAGGGATCGACACGAAGATGGTCGATTATAGCTACAGGGTGATTTCGCGCCACATCAAACAGGGAAGCATTCTCGAACTGGCGCGCCGAGGGCGTGATGACAGGGCATCTCGCGGGATTCGCCGAGAAACTGACCGTCGTCGAGGGTGCGCTTACCTTCTGCGAGAGCCTGCGGGAACGCTTCCCCGCGGCCGATGTCGTCCATTCGCTCTTCGAGGATTTCAAAACGACCGAAACCTTCGATTCGATCATCCTCGGGCACGTATTGGAGCACGTCGAGGAGCCTGTCTCGATTCTGGGCTTGGTGAAAGGTTGGCTCAAGCCGGGGGGGCGTGTAATCGCGGCGGTGCCGAATTCCCGTTCGCTCCACCGCCAGGCGGCGGTGGAAATGGGTCTGCTGCCGTTCGAGGAGGCCATGAACGATGCGGACCGCTTCCACGGCCACCGTCGCATTTTCAACCCGGAAACCTTCCGCCAGGTCTTCCGCCAGGCCGGGCTGCAGATCGATTTCTTCGGCGGCTACTGGCTCAAGCCCGTGTCCAACCGCCAGGTCGAGGAAACCTGGTCTTCCGAGATGGTCGAGGCATTCATTACCCTGGGCGAGCGCTATCCGGACATCGCCGCTGAGATCTACATCGTTGCCGGAAAAGACCGCCGTAGGCGCGGGCATTCCCGTTCCGCCACCAACACCCTGCCATGAACGAATTCTCTCTCGACGCATGTCGTACCATCGATCTGCCGAAAATCACCGACGTCCGCGGAAACCTTACCTTCGTTGAGGGCGGACGGCACATTCCCTTCGAGATCAAGCGCACCTATTACCTCTATGACGTGCCCGGTGGCGCGGAGCGGGGAGGCCACGCGCACAAAGGCCTCCATCAACTGATCATTGCCATCTCGGGTGCGTTCGACATCGTGCTGGACGACGGGAAGGAAAAGAAGCGCTACCATCTCAACCGCTCCTACTTCGGCCTCTACGTCTGCCCGATGGTCTGGCGGGAAATGGACAATTTCTCCTCCGGAGCCGTCTGCCTCGTCCTTGCTTCAAGCTACTACGACGAGGCTGATTATCTCCGGAATTATGACGAATTCCTCACCGCTGCGGCAAGATGACAAAAAGCAGGCCAACCGCACCTGTCTTACCCCCCTCCGCTCCCTGAGCCATCCGACATGATCCCGTTTCTCGAACTTAAACCAACCTACCTCGAACTCAGGGAGGAAATGGATGCCGCCTACCACCGGGTCATGGATTCCGGATGGTATCTCATGGGCGCTGAAACGGAGGCTTTCGAGGCGGAATACGCCGCTTATGTCGGGACAAAACATTGCGTGACCGTGGGAAATGGACTGGACGCCCTGAAAATCGCGCTGGAGGCTCACGGCATCGGTGCTGGGGACGAGGTCATCGTCCCCGCCCACACTTTTATCGCAACCTGGCTGGCAGTCAGCCAGTGCGGTGCGGTACCGGTCGGGGTGGATGTCCGGGAGGATACCGCCAACATGGACGCATCCCTTCTGGAAGGGGTTTTAACCGAGCGGACCAAGGCGATAGTTCCGGTGCACTTGTATGGCCAGCCGGCGGATATGGATCCGATCCGGGATTTCGCCTCCCGCCACGGGCTGACCGTCATCGAGGATGCCGCGCAGGCGCACGGAGCCCGCTACCGTGGCAGAATGTGCGGCACGCTCGGACACGCTGCGGCCTTCAGTTTCTATCCCGGCAAGAACCTCGGCGCGTTTTCCGACGGGGGAGCCATCACCACCAACGACGACGCGGTCGCCCGCACGGCCCGCATGTTGCGAAACTACGGCTCCGACAAGCGCTACCACCACGAGATCCCCGGGATGAACTCCCGTCTGGACGAACTACAGGCAGCCTTCCTGCGTGTCAAGCTGCGGCATATTGACGATTGGAATTTCCGCCGCTCCGCCTTTGCGGAGCGGTATCGATCCATTCTTTCCGCCGCAAGCCCCGGGCTTTGCCTCCCTCACGTCCCAGGGTGGGCCTCCCCGGTCTGGCATTTGTTCGTGATCCGCCACCGTCTCCGCGACGCACTCCAGAAGCACCTTGCGGATGATGGCATCCAGACCACCATCCATTATCCGGTTCCACCCTCTTCCAGCAAAGCCTATAACGGGTGCCGGAGCGCGGATTTTCCGGTCACTCAAAAACTCAGCGGAACCATCCTATCCCTTCCGGTCGGCCCCCACTTTTCCAACGAACAAATCGACCAGTGTGCGGCGAGCGTCGCATCTTTCACGGGATCCTGTGAACGCATTCCACGATGAAAGCCGGCATCCTGTTCATCACCTGCCAACATGGGAAGTGCGCTGCGGAGGCGATACGTTCGGCAATGCCCCAGGATCATCCCGATCTCGAACCGCTGAGACCGTCGCCCGCATCATGAAAGCAAGCATTCTCTTCGTCGCCTACAACCAACGCCGGTTCGTGGCCGAGGCTATCCGCTCGGCCATGGCACAGGATTACCGGGATCTCGAGCTGGTGGTCTGCGATGACGCCTCTTCGGACGACACTCGGGCGGTTCTGGAAGCGGAGCTCAGGAACTGCCCTTCCCACATTTCCGTTGTCCGGGCCACACCGGGCAAAACGTAGGAATGCTGGCGAATTTCAACCAGGGGATGGCGGCATGTTCCGGTGAAATTATCATTGCGATGGCGGGAGATGATGTTGCGATGCCGCAGCGGGTCTCCCGCATCGCAGCCGAATTTGCGGCGAATCCCCGCTGCATGCTGGTGTATTCCGACTGGCAGCGCATCGACGATGCGGGGAATCCGCTCACCGGCTCTTGCGGGCACCGGGAGGACAAGACGTTCGCTTACGGACCGCGGCCGGATTGCGTTTACGCAGGGGGCAAGGGCCGGGCAGCACTGCTGCCTACCGGGCGGATATCCACCGCATTTTCGGACCCCTTGATCTCGCCCGGCGGCCCGAGGACCGCTCCTGTTGGGTGCGCGCGCTCCTGCTGGGGGAAGTCCGGTATTTGGCGGAGCCTCTTATAAAATGGCGCACCCACGCCTCCAACCTAAGCAATTACCTCGCCGGCGGGGACGACGCCGCCGCCCGCAAGCGGGTTGTCCGGGATCTGCTCCACCGCCAGAGTTTCGGCCGGCAGTTTCGAAAGGATATCGCCGTAGCTGAGCGGGCTTCGATCATCACTCCCGAGTTTGCCCGTCAGCTCGAGTCCATCATAGCCAATGACCGGGAGCGCGAGCGTTTGCGGCGCTACGGCATGACGCAGGCACCCTGGAAGCTCTGGCAAGGTTCCGCGCTACGGATGATGAGGATATCTCCCGGTCCGGAGACTCTACTGAAAATCATCTTTGCCGAGCTTCCGATACTCCTTTTCAAGAAACGCCGTGAGCGCCGCTGGGCGAAACGGATCCGGAAGGGAAGGGGCTCCTGACGAGAAGAAACCCGTCAGGGAGTTCATAGCAATGAAGCAAAGCGGACGGGTGGCGTGGGGCACCAGGCGGCACCGCGAGCGGCTGAAATCGCCGGGTCAAAATGGTTGGCAAGCCCGGGGAGAAAGGTATTCTCACCCGCTCAAGGCAGACGAGCTGGAATCCCTTTCCGTGGCGCAAGGACGGATCGGGATACGCAATTCACGTCCGCTCGCCTGCTTCATCATCCAGCAATCCGTTTCCAGAACGACTATCCAGACCAATGGCGATCCCACTGAATCCCCCTCCAAAGCTTGTTCCCCGCAGGGAGCCGCCATCCGTTTCCGGGTCACGGCATTTGCCCCGGATCCTACGCCCGCTGCTCTGTGCGACAGTGGTCGCATGTTCCATGCTGTCCCTCCCGGCCGTGGCCCAGAACAGCCCGCCGCCCGACCAGTCCGAGTGGATTCTCGCTGACGGATTTTCTCTCGTGGAAACTCCGGGTGAGTTCAACGCGCCCATCGCGATGGCTTTCCCGCGGAAATCCAACCAGGGCAGACCCGGCGATATCGCCTATCTCGTCACAGAGCTACGCGGCCGCATTGTGGCGATAACCAACAGCGGCGAAAAAATCCTCGTCCAGGAAGTCGAGGAAATCGCCCGGCCCGATGGCGAAGATCTTCCCTATCCCGATGGCGAGGTCGGACTCAACGGGATGTGCCTGAGTCCGGACGAAAAATATCTCTTCACCACCGGCGTCATCAAATCCGGCTTCACGCTGCACAATACAGTCAGTCGCTGGGAAGCGGTAACGCCCGGAGACTGGTCGAAGATCAAACGCACCGCCTATCTCAAGGATCTTTTCCTCGGCGACAAGACGGCCAAGTCACACAACATCGGCCACTGCTATGCGCCCGCCGACAATGTTCTCATTTTCGGAACCGGGGACGGATCCTCGCCGAAAACCACCCATCTCCGGGACAGCACGAACGGCAAGCTTTACCGCGTGGACTTCAATTTTCAGGGTCTCCCCGACAATCCGTTCTACAATCCCGCCAAGCCCGCCGAACTGGCTTCCCTAATATACGCCTCCGGTCTGCGCAATCCCTGGGCGATCGCGATCCATGATAACGAAATCTTCGTCTGCGACAACGGCTACAGGACCGACCGGCTGATTCATATCGAGAAAGGCCGCGACTACCCGTGGACCGGCTCGGACGTCAGCATGACTTACGATAACCTTCTCACATTCCCTTCTTCCATCGGGCCGGCGGGCTTGGCATTCATTCCTTGGGATCATCCGGTTGCTTCGCTGCGCGGCCATCTGCTCGCCGTCGGCTCCCACAGCCAGATGGTCATCGCCATTCCCCTCACTCCCGGCCTCGAAATCGCAGGCGATTGGAAGACTCTCGTCAGCCCGTCCGTCCCCGAGAGACGCACCGACCTCGCAGGCATCTTCCTAAATGGTGACGACATTTTCCTCACCCACATCCGGGTCCGGCAAAGACCCCAGAATGGCATCATTCCCTCCGCCATCCTTCGCCTTGCTCCCAGCGGTGACACCCAGGCACCGGCCCGGCTCACAGGCGAGGCTCTACTGCACGCGAAAAACTGCCGCGCATGCCATGTCTTTGCCGGTTGGGGCGGCGCTCAGGGACCCAGTCTTGACGAACTCGTCCCCCGCCTCCGCCAACAGCTCGACGACCCGAAATACCTCGCCGAACTTGCCAAGCTGCAAAACTACAAGGATGAGAAAAACCATGAGAAATGGGTCGCCTTGCGGGCAGGGCTGATTGAAAAGAAGGGTTCCGTCGAAGACCGCATGGCCCGCTGGATTGCTGCTAAAATCGAGCATCCCCAGTTTTCCAGCCCCTCCAATGTAATGCCCGCCCTGGGTCTCACCAGCGATGAAATCGAAGAGATGACACGCTACCTCCTGGTTACAGAGAAAGGTATTTCGGACGGCATGCCATGGCACAAGCGCCTCAGCCGGCGCATGACGGCAAAACCAGCCCCGGTCGCAATCGTTGTCCTTCTCCTGGGTATAGGCATCGGATTCGCGATCGGGCGGTCGCGCAAGAAGGTGCGGAGGAAGCCAACCGGATCTCCAGCCTGACGGCATAATGCGGAATTGTCCGATAGCGCGCACCTTCCGCGACACGCGCAAGGGTGAATCGTCTTATTTCCTTGAACCGCCTTCCTTTCCTTGGTTTTCTGCGCCATCGCAAATTGACGAAACGCCTCATACTCTTTGACTTGGACGGAGTGCTCCTGGACTCCCAGGAAAACATGCGCCAGGCATGGGATGTGGTGCGGGAAAAGACCGAACTCGAAATCCCTTTTGAATCTTATTTCGCACTTATCGGCCGCCCATTCAGGGATATCATGACCCGTCTGGGCGTGACCTCCGGTATCGAGCAGATAGAAAAGATCTACATGACGGCGTCTTTCGATTTTCTCGCCGAAGCGACCTTTTTCAACGGGGTCAGGGAAGCGATCCGGGAGCTGGATGACATGGGTATCAAGATAGGGGTCGTCACCTCCAAGGACAAACCGCGTACAAAGGCAGTGCTTTCCCAGCTCGACGTCAGGTTTGCCTCCGTCCAAAGCCCCAACGGCATCCTGCGCGGCAAACCTGCGCCCGACCACCTGCTTGTTGCGATGGCGGAAGCGGGCGAAGATCCGGCGGACACCCTTTTCATGGGAGACATGGATACCGACTGGCAGGCCGCACGGCGGGCCGGGATCGACTATGTCCACGCCGGATGGGGTTACGGCGATCTGCCGGAACTGGTACCGACGCTTGAATCCATCTCAGATCTACCGAACTTCATCCGATGAAAACCGCCGCCGTCATCCCATGCCGTTTCAAGTCCTCCAGGTTCGAGGGAAAGCCCCTCGCCACGATCGGTGGAAAACCGATGATGTGGCACGTGTATCAGCAGGTGGTGAAGGCCACTTCCATCCATGATGCCTACATAGCGACCGACAGCGAAAAAATCGGAGCCGCTTGCGACGATCTGGGCATGAAATGGCTGATGACATCGGAGGATCATCTCACCGGGACGGATCGCGTCGCGGAGTGTGCCCGCCAGCTGGATGCGGATGTGATCGTGAACGTTCAGGGGGACGAGCCGTTCATCCTTCCGGAGGCTATCGACATGGTGACCAAGGCCCTGTTGGAAAGCACCGTCAGCGGCCTGGCCGCATCCAACGGGTATGAAGTGATCCACACCACCGAGCAAATGGAGGATCAGGGTGTGGTCAAGGTGTTGGTTTCCGCATCGAACCTGGCACTCGCCTATTCCAGGTTGGCGATCCCCCTTGATTTCAGGGTTCCCGCGCCACGTTACCGGCAGCTCGGTCTCTATGCGTTTCACAGGGATGCCCTGGAATTCTTCGCATCAACACCACAAGGGCCGGTGGAATCGGCGGAGTCCGTCGAGATGTATCGATTCGTCGAACACGATAGGCCTGTCCTCATGGTGGAGGTTCCGGAGTCCGGGATTGCCGTGGATACGCCTGCGGATCTTTACAGCGCCCGCCAGCATTACGCGAAACTTCACGGGGAATGAGCCGCCGGATCACAAAAGCTCCCGGCGACGCTTCCTCTTTGGAGGAATACCTGAGTGTGAGGATGGGCGACTCCGTCTCGCGGCGCGTCAGACTCCACCAATTGAGCCAACCCATCAGCGGGCCTTCGGGAAGTTTCTCCGAAGGAAGATCTGGAAGTGGCCCCACCGGCACATGCGGTCGTATCCGTGGCATCTCGGGAGGCTCGATCCGCTCAGACCCGGAGCCTGGAGGATCACCGTGGATGATTCCCACATTGCCGATACCGTCCCGATGGACGGCTGGATCGGCCGGATCGACCGTCCTGTTACGATCGTCGCCGGGGCCCGTCCGCGAAGGTTTACCCATTGGGGGAACTCGCTTCAAGCGGACGTCTCGTCGTTGCGCTGAATGGCGCCCCCACCCTTCTGGCGGAGCACGGCGTCGTCCCGGACGCATGGGTCGTCGCGGATCTCAGGCTAACCGAGATGATAAAGGCGAACTTCTCTCACGCGGTCGGAACACCGCTTGCAATCCCCGCCGCGGTGGCTGCGAGGCTTGCCAAAGCCGCACCCGAAGAGCTGGCGAACCGGCCAGTCTGTGTGATCGAGCGGGTGAACCAGTGGCATGGGATCCGCTCTCTGAGCAACATTCAGCTCAAGGCTCTCAATGGCAAATCAGGCTCGCCTCTCGTGTTCCCGCCCACCGGGAAGGGGAAGTCGATTGTTGGCTGGAGCCACCGCCCCGAGCTCGGTTTCTTTTCCGGTTGCACGGTGGCTTTTGTCACGCTGCAGATCCTGGTCGGTCTTGGCGCCCGGGACATCGAGATCATCGGCATGGACCTCACCGGAAAAACCCATGCCTACGCGGAAGGGAAAGGGTCATACCCCAGCACCCTGGAAGAGGACTACGAGCAGAGCATCCTTCCCTCGTTTGCAATTATGGGCGAGGTTCTGAAAGGCACCGGGGTCAGGGTGAGGAACCTGTCCCATGTCTGCAGGTTGCCACGCGAATATTTCGCGGACTGACGCGCGGGTTTCATGAAAACAGCTCCGCGGGCAAAGGACACACGGGTGAAAGGTTTCTGACGACCACCCCGCTGCCGGAAAGTGCCCTGTGCATCGCCTGGAAGGACGGAAGGATCACCGGCCCAGTAATGGGCTTCCAGAGAATTCGGCAAGGGTCTCCCGCCTTCATCATACACCCTGGCTGCGCTGCTCAGATCCATGCCGACGATTTCGATGTCCCTGGCCCCGAGCCGTGCAGCCACCTGCAGCGCGACAAACGTCACCGTGGTGGCTGAAAAGAATCCCAGCTCCGGAGCGGAACTCCACCCGCATCGGTCATCCGGAGCCAATTCATCCGCGAAATGGAAGGGGGAGCCCGAACGCCGGTTGATATCCAGGAGTTCGTCATCACGGAGGCGTGGCAATCCATACCAGGAATTCACCCTCTCAATGAGTGAGAACGGCCTCGTCCGAAGTTCTCCGGGAGATTCAGCGGCATGGATGGAGGCCCCCCGCATGACGGTGACCATTGGAACTCCGGGCGCGTTGTGGAAATGCTGGATCGCCCGACTGGCCAGACGGCTGTCGCTCACAACAAACAGATCCGGGCGAATGTTAAGGGTTTTCAAAAAAGTGGGCGCGCCGGCCACTGCGATCACGAAGCGCCCTTCAGCCTGCAATTTTTCCCAGTCATGCTTCTTCGCCGAGGGGCCAGTTGCGACAATGGACACGGGTCGCTCAATCTTTCCCACCAATTGGTCGAGAGGCAGGCTCTGTGCAATTTCCTTACCGGCATGGATTACGTTCCATCCGCCTTGCGAGGTTCTCCTGAAAGAAGTGCGCGGAGCCAGGGATCTCATGTGCCGGTCGGCCATTCGCCTCTCGATCAACCGTGCAGCGGAGTGGGGAAGGTACTTGTAGAGCTTTTCCACAATTGGAGTCACATCCCGCGGATTCCGTTTTTCGAGGAACTCGGCCAAAGGGGTCATCGCGGAAAGATTGCTGTTTTCCGGCATCGCACCGCAAGAGCAAATGAAAATTCAAAGCAAGGGGAGTCCGACAACTTCGCGAAAGTCTTTCGGAAGCCTTCCCCTGTTGATCAGAGACGGGATTGAGAGGTCTTTGATCCGGTCGGCATAGCAAACCAGACGTAATCCTTCCACCGCAGCGTAATATCCAAGTGACGTCAGGCCAAAGAGCAACAGATCGTTGGCGGTCAGATTCTCCTCAACTGGAAAATCCGGATCAAGGAGTCGGATTTTCCCATATCCTTCCTGAACCAAGGATCGGCTGATGGATTCGAACCGACGATCCGGGTCATCGTCGGCCGGGTGAAATTTTATACGCAGTTCCAAGCCAGGGGGCGAATGCGCAAGCACCGAGCCCACCAGTGCGGCTTCATAATCCTCCCAGCGTATGGCATAGTGAATATATGCCGCATCAAGGATCACATAAGTGGCGCCGGGAGGGCTGCCGGGAGGCAGGGGAGGTAGATTAGCCGTCACACTGACCCTGCCCGGCATATCCTTGAATGCTGGTTTGGAAATGGCAAAGGACGATCGGTAGTTCGGTCTGGAATGGTCGAACATGGCACCTTTCACCCGGTAGTTTGGACGGATCCACATGCCGCGCAATGCACTACGAATCGTCTTGGACAGGCTGGATCGTTCGCTGCGCCAGACATCCCACGCCATCGCCGTGAAGCCTTCCTCCAGGAACGAATAGCCCGTACAGTCACGGTGACCGATGATTTCCTGGTAGAGAATCAGGTTGGCGTGCGGAATGTATGCTTCAAAGGGTCGCCCGCCTGTGAGTGACAGTAATTCCGCATGGAGCTTCCCACGCGCAGCACGATATCCCGCACGGTCGAAGCTTTTGAAACTGCGATCCATTTCGTCCGAAATCAAATCGAGGTTCACACCCGTGTCGGGAATCCGGGTGCCGCGTCGGCTAACATAGCGAATCGAGCTTTCCGGTATGCGGAGTTCCTTGGCTGCGGCAGCGAATACGCGTGAGACCAAGGGCGAGTGCGTCACGCACACATGGATATTTTCACCGCTCATGGCCGCCACCCTATCCTCTCTAGCAATTGTTTGATGGAGGCGGAGTAATCGACCTCCTGTAGCTTGTGCGGGACTGCGGGGGAAATGATATCCCCACCGGGACAAATACATGCGATCAGGCCATTCGCCGCGAGATCGCTGACATAACGGAGATGGGTATTGGATGCTTCCTCCGATGGACGCTCCGGGCACAGGGCGGTGGTGGGCCGCCCCGAGGCCACCGCTTCGGTCAGCATCGTAAGGCTGTCCATGGTCACGTATACGCGGTCGGCGAGGCCGAGATATGCCTTTGTCACTTTGCGCGGTTCATTCACATACCAGACAGCATCTAGCAGCGCATCCGGGTTGATTCCGCGTCGGAACCGGTTCTCGAGCTCCGCACCGGTCCGATAGGAGGTGGTGAGCAGCCACTGCCGACCATCGAGTTTCCACTGCCCGTTCACGAAACGGATGATGGCATCCCAATCTTCATCGGTGAAACGGATTTTTGCCGAGGAGTTTCCTATAAAGAGGGTGTTGACGGAGCTCTTCGGACGGATAGTGGGATGCTCGGCGAGGAAGTTTTCCTTCGCGGCCTCGACGATTTCCGGTGTGATCTCGGTGAAAAGCATTGGGATGAAGATGTAGTCGCCGCGATGCTCACCTTCGAACGGCCGCATCACTGCCGTCACGGCGCCTTGCGGTATGCGCAGGGTGCCCTGTATGAATACGCTCGGGCAGCCATGGTGCCGCCCCAGGAACTCCAGTGCCACAAGGGAGTGCGGCCCGCTGGAGACGATTATGTCGGGGACGGAATCGGGGAACTCCATTTTCGGATGCAGGAGGCTGAAGAGCCAGCGCTGCGGAAGGATGCGGAGCAGGCGCTTCGCCAGCGAGCGGCCAATGCGACCGGGAAGCGCGGATCGAACCGGGATCTCGGTGCTTTCCAGGGAGACGGCCTTGGAGAGTTCACGGACAAAGCCCCTGGACTGCACCAGGTGCCCCTGGCTTCCTTCGTCAAGAATCCAGATTTCCTTACTTTTCATCTTGGAACCCGGTAGTCGTTGAGGAGTAGCACCCGCCTTTCGTGCGGCCCGCTGAGGAGCCGTTTGCTGAACTGTCCGGGCGCGAGATGTTCGTCGTAGTGTCTGCGTACGTTCTCACGCATTTCCGTGATCATTTCAGCACTCATGGTGTGGATCTCCCTGAGGATGTCGGAGAGGGTCTGCGCGTCATGGAACGCGAGGCAATCGATCCGGTCCCGTAGCGGCGGGGTGAGGTAGGATCCGTACTGGAGGATGGGAATGCACCCGGCGGCGAGGGCTTCGATCACGTTGTGGCAGAGAGGCATGCCCACGCCGGGGCAGGCGAGGAAAAAATCCGCCTTGGCGAGAGCCTCCAGCCAGCGGTTCTGCGGAATTTTGCAGTGCTGGGTCTCGCAAAGCACGAAACCATGGGGTTCGGATGAGTCCAGCCAGGCAGAGGAATCCACCGGACGGTGAATGCCTCCGGGGGATATGGTATCGGCGGCCACATCAAGCATTTCCCGCCTTGATAGCATGCCATATGTTTCGCGGAGGACGGACTTGTCATACCTGCCCTGATCGGTGTTGCCCCCGAAAAACAGGCGTGCCGGGCGTGGAGCGGCGGTGTCCGGGACAGTCGCCGGATCCACATGCGGGTGCATGAAGAACGGGAAGGCGATCTCGCCTTCCTCCCGGGCGATGCGCCATTCGTAATCCACCGCAACAATGCGCTCCGCATGCTCCGGCGCGGAATGTGGATCGTCCGTTATCAGGAAAAACGGTTCGGTCAGATCATCCGCCGATCCGACGACCCCGAGTCGCTCATCCAGCAGGGCGGACTTCATCCGGTTGGTTCCGAATGTGGCAAGGGTGGAGCGCCGGGCGGTGAGGACGGGAAAATACCCGGCGTCGATTAGATCCCGGATCAGACCAAAGTAATATCGCCCGCCCACCGCATCGATCGCCGGATTGGAAAAATCACAGCAGACGATGACCTCTCCGTCGCGACGCTCGCGCAATCCGCGTGAAATAACGCTGGAGAACGCACGGCGGTAGGCGGGCGCGAGATAAGTGCGGATCCTTCGCGCCGCCGCCTCGATGCGTTTGCCAAAACGGACACTCATGGCTGCGGACGTTTCAGTATTCCGTTGGCACACCATACGCTGCCGCTGGCGACGACCCGGGAACGGATCGCCCGGTTCTTTTTCAAGGTCTCCGGGGTCTTGTAGCCACGCTCGTGGTCGAGGTGCAGCAGGATGGCGCGGTGCTGGATCTGCTTCCCCTCCAGACCGTGGTTTTTCAGGCGTTCGCCCATTTCGCGATCCTGGCCGCCATATTGCATTTCCTCGTTATGGCCGTTCACGGCGATGATTTCGGCTTTCCATGTCGATGAATTGCACCCGTTCCATGTGGCTTTTCTGGGGGTAATGGCATCCATCATAGGTCTTAGCTTGTCGGAAATCCCGAGCTTCAGCGATTGGGAAAATCCCTTCAGTCCGTTTTTCCTCAAGTAAGTGATATCAAAAGCCCTGCCCGATTCGATGTCCGCAAATGATATATGTGAACTCAGATCCATGGGTAGCTTGCAATAGCCTGCCGACAGGAAAGTGCCGGACGCGGCATGCCTCGCATGGGCTGCGAGGAAATCCCGTCGCGGGATGCAATCGCCATCGGTGAAAACCAGATAGTCCCCGGTGGAGGCCATTGTCGCGAGGTTTAGAATTTTGCTTTTCCGAAAGCCTTCATCCGGGTGCCAGACGTGCGTGACTTGGAAACCGGCGGTTTTTTCAAAGTCGGAAATCACTTCTTTGGTCCGCTCGTCGGAACCATCGTCGGCAATGACAATCTCGAACTCCCTGAATGTCTGGAAGCGATAGCCGTGGAGGACTTTCCTCAGCCACTCCGCCTGGTTATAGGTGCTGATGATGACGGATTGCTTCACAACTCGGTTTTCAGGGGACATTGTAATGGGCACGCCCGGTCACCGTGGGGCGGGCTTCGGAAATTGAAGGGATGGATACGTTAAGTCAACTACCTCTTCTTTTGGGGGAAAACCAGGCGGGACCCCTCCCGTCAATACACCTTGTCATAGCCTTTGCCCCGCCTCTTGAACCGGCGGTGCATCCAGAAATACTGCTCCGGCGCTTCGCGGACGAAGTCCTCGATCAGGCGGTTTGTCCGGAGGGAGTCGGCCTCGGGATCTTCGGTGGGGAAATTTTCAAGCGGCGGCAGGATGCGCAGTTTGTAGGAGCCGTCCGGCAAGCGGACGCCGAAATACGGGACGACCGGCGAACCCGACATCTTGGCGATCCGGCTGGTGGCGGTGTTGGTCTGCGCGGGCACCCCGAAGAACGGCACGATCTGGAACATCTTGCCCTTTTTCCCCTGATCCGGCGCATACCACATGATGTGGCCTTTCCGAAGGGCGCGGATGAGGCCGCGGAGGTCATCCATCGGCACGGCAGCGGACATCTTGTCGATGCGACCACGGTGCATCTCGCGGGCCACCACCGGATTGTTCGGATCGCGGTAGAGGCCGCCCATGGAAAAGTTTTTGCTGAAAATGCGACCGCAAATTTCGAGGGTGGTGAAATGTGCGGTGAAAAGGATCACACCCTTCCCCTGTGCTTTCGCCGCCTCCAGGTGTTCCTTGCCGATGATTTTGAAAGGCGGCATGCGCGATTCGTCAGCCCACCATGCCATGCAGGTTTCGAACATCCCGATGCCCACGGCGGCGTAGTGGCGGGAGGCGAGGGCGTGCCTTTCCTTTTCGGAGAGGTCCGGGAAACACAGGGAGAGGTTCACATCGACCACGTGCCTGCGGCTCGGGAGAAACAGGAACGCGAAGCGCCCCATCACCGAGCCGAGGTTCACTTGCGCCTTCCATGGCAGCATGGAAAGCATCCGGAAAAGTCCGATGCCCAGCCATGTCGGCCAGTTCAATGGATGGAAAAGCGGGCGTTTCCTATCGCGGCTGCTCATTTTCCGCCGGATTTTTCCGCCGCGTAGAGCTGGGGATTGAGGGCGGGGTCGTTGTACATCTTGAACTGGTAATAGACCGAAAAGCTACGGGTTCCCGCTTTCACTTCCGCCAGGAGTTCCGCCAGGCAGTTCACGAGATCGCCGCGCTGGAGGGTGATTTTGGCCAGTTTTTCCGAGCAGCTCGCGATGTGTTTCTCATCCACATCGGTTCGCTCGGTTTCCTCGCGCATGTGGTATTCCTTGAGTGCGAGGATGGAGAGTCGGTCGATCATCATGCCAGGGGTCTCGGAGTTTTTCGGGACGCCGCTGACCGCCGGTTCCAGCTCGGCGACGAGGATCTTGTCCATTTCCTCGATGAAATTGTTGCGCTGCTGGTTGTAGCCATCGATGGCGCGTTTCGCCTGATGCACCCGCTCGGAACCGAGATCGTCACGGCGGGCGACGTCCTCCTCATGCCAGAGAAGAAAGTTCCGCAGATGGTTTTCCGCAACAAGCAGGGCGAGTCCGGAGCCGGTGGCGGCGGGTTCCGTGTGGTGCCATTCCTCGGTGAGGCGTGTCTGGGTTTTTGCTATTTCGTGAGGGTCTTGGCTCATGGTCGTTTCCGCGTGGGCTTTACGATTGCAGGGCGGGGCCGCATAGGCAAGCTTGCGTCCGCATGGAACGGAATACGATCGAGATCAAGAGTCTGCTGGTGGTGAAACCCTCCTCGCTGGGTGACATCATCCATGCGCTTCAGGTGATCCAGGGTGTGGCGGCGGCGCTGCCGGATTGCAGAATCACATGGGTGGCGCGGGACAGGTTCGCGCCGCTGGTGGAGGCGGCGCCATTCGTCCACGAGGTGATCCATTTCCGGAGAAAGGAGGGGCTGCGGGGCATCCGTGAGGTTCTCGGGAAACTACGGGGCCGGCATTTTGACATGGTGTGGGACATGCAGGGCCTGTTGCGAAGCTCGCTGATGGCGTTCGCGCCGAAGTCGCGCCATCGCTGGGGCAGACGGGACAACCGTGAGTGCGCGGGCTTCTTCTACGGGAAAAAAGTTTCTCTTCCCCCCGGTGAGGGCCGCACCATGCCATCCCCGTCCTCCAGGAATTTCCCAAGATGTTGGGACTCGATGGGGCGGTGACCTTCCCTCTCAACATCAGGAACGAGGCGCGGTTCGATTGGGAGGATTTTTTCGCGGGTGACCCCACCGAACGTTTCGTGATTTTTACCGACAGCCGTGGCGCGGAGAAGGAGTGGCGGGGCTTCGACCGGCTGACGCACCTGATCTGGGAAAACATCCCGGGCAGCCGTGTCGCGTGGTGCGCCGGTGCTCCGGCCTCTCCATCCGGCGAGATCCCGGAAGGTCGTTTCCTGAACCTCACCGGTTGTCCGCTCGATGAAATGACCGCGCTCGTTCTGCAGCCATCCGTCTTCATCGGCAACGACAGCGGCCCCATGCACCTTTCCGCTGCGGTCGGAAACCGCGTGCTCGCCATCTTCGGCCCGACCGCTCCGGAGCGTTTCGCGCCTGGCCCGTCGGGGGCTGGAACACCGCGTCCGTCCGCGCGCCGGGCGGTGTGCTCGCGGATCTGACGGCGGAAAAGGTTTTTGAGAACCTCCAGAAGCTACGTTCGGCCAATCCCGGGTAGCGGGCGGATGTCTTGTCATCCGCCTTCGCGTGGTGCATCAACGGTCACGAATGGAAGCCCCGGATAGAAGATGGATTTTGACGAGGCTGTGGGTGGTTTTCTTTTTCCAAGGGATGGCCGGCGGCTTCTGGATCCCGGTGCTGACCAATGTCCTGAAGGCACAAGGGCACGCCGCCTGGGTATCCTTCGCCTTCGGGGTGCTGCCCATTTGTTCGCTCTTCAGTCCGCTGGTGGGCGGGGCATTGGCGGATGAACGGATTTCCGCGCAGAAGATTTTCGGGTGGGCGTCCCTGGTGGCCGCCGTGCTGGTCTGCCTGGCGTTCTCCTTTCTTGATTTCGGGCTGAATCCGATCTGGTTCATCTGCGGGCTGGCGGCCTACGGACTGGTCAGCGGGCCGTGCTGGGGCGGCCTTGCCAACATCGGCCTCAGCAATCTGGAGAACCCGGAGAGACAGTTCCCGCTGGTAAGGCTCGGCGCCACTTTCGGCTGGGTTGCCGCGGGCTTTCTCACCAGCTTCGCGCTGAACGCGGACAGCAGTCCGGTGGCGGGGTATGCGGCGGGGGGCGCGCATCTGGTCTGCGGTTTCCTGGGTTTTTTCCTGCCGGACACCCCTCCGCTTGGAAAAGGAAAATCATGGAGAAGTGCGCTTGGCTTCGGCGCGTTCGCACTTTTCAAAAACCGCGATCACGCCGTCCTGTTCTGCGTCACCGGGCTGTTCTCGATTCCACTGGCAGCATTCTACATGTTTTCCCCGGAGCTTTTGAAAGCCCTCGGCGACCAGTCCCCGACGGCCTCCATGACCATCGGGCAGGTGACGGAGGTGGTGGCGATGCTTGTGCTCGGCGGCATGATGGTGAACTACCGGTTGAAAACGATACTCCTCTGGGGGTTGGGGCTTTCCGTGCTGAGATACGGCCTGAGCGGCTACTCCGGATTCACCGGCACCGTTGGCTGGCACCTTGCCGGAATCGGGTTGCACGGCGTCTGCTACACATTTTATTTCGTAACCGTCCAAGTGTATATGAACCGCCGCGTGGAGCCCAGGCTGCGCGGGCAGGCGCAGGGTCTTCTCAGCCTGATGACCGCCGGAATCGGAACCCTTGTCGGCGCGTTCTTCTGCGGCTGGCTGCGGGATGCCTGCGTGGATGAAAACGGCGGGGGATGGGCTCTTTTCTGGTGGATTCTCACCGGAATGATCGCGGTCTGCACGGCTGCTTTCGCCACCCTCTACACCGGGCGAAAAGCCGGAGCCTAGGCCAGCTCGCAGGCCAGACGTATCGCGGCGATCATGGAGGCCGGGTTGGCTTCGCCTTTCCCTGCGATCGAGAACGCGGTGCCGTGATCCGGAGAGGTGCGGGGCTTCGGCAGGCCGAGCGTGACGTTCACCGCCTCGTCGAAATCAAGGAGCTTCAGCGGAATCAGTCCCTGATCATGATACATCGCGAGCACGGCATCGTGTTTCCCTTGCGCGACATCCCGGAAAATGGCGTCCGGGACATGGGCCGGTGAAGGAAGCGAGACCCAGCTCGTTAAGCGCGGCGACGGCAGGGGCGATGGTGGTTTTTTCCTCATCCCCGAACGCCCCGTTTTCGCCGGCGTGTGGATTCAGCCCGCAGACCGCGATGTGCGGAGAGGCGATCCCGCGTTTTTTCAGGAAAGCGGCCGTCAGTTTCCCGATGGAGAAAATCGCCTCGGCCGTGAGAAGCCGTGGGACGTCCGCGAGCGAATTGTGAATGGTCGCGAGGCCGACCGTGAGGGTGGGCGGGTGAGAAGCATCCCGTAGTTTTGCATCCCGAAGGCATCCGCATAAAATTCGGTCTGGCCGGGAAAGGGGAAACCGACCGATTGCAAACCCTCCTTGGAAACCGGCCGGTCACGACGGCGGCGGCATCCGTTTCGCGGAGAAGGCGGGTGGATCTGTTCAGGGCATCGAGAGCGGCTTGCGCGGACTCGCGGGTGGGCTTCCCCGGAGTTCCGGCGAAGCGGTTTCCGATCACGCGGAACTCAAAACCGTCCGGCAGCTCCCCCGAGGAGAGGGCGGCGTCGATGACTTCAGGGCCAATTCCGGCAGGATCGCCAAGTGTGATGAGAATTTCCGGCACGGGCTATTGTTGGGCGCGGGATTGCGCGGGGCAAGTTTGGAAGAAAGGTGTTCCCGGCTTGCCTTGGACAAGGGGGTCTGCTAGCTGTTTTTTCATGGATATTAAAACTCATCTGTTCGCGGGCTTTGTTCTTCTGGCGGCCTCCGGTCTCCACGCGGCGCCACCCACGAACATTGTCCGCGATCGGGTTCCGGTCATGAATTCGGCATGGAGGGATTTTTCAGAAGGCAGGATTGACAATCTCCACAGGAAAATGGAGGAGGCTCTTGAAACAAAAGAGGTGATGCCTTCGGGATTGCGAAAGGTCGAATGGCTTTTCCAAGGCGTCACCGCGAAAGCCAAGCGGAGGATTTGCAACGGGGCGTGGGAACCTCATTTCAGGAAAGTCGATGATTGGATGGCGAAGTATCCGCAGTCCGATGTTCCGAAGTTGTTGCGGTTACAGATGTATATCGAACAGGCGAAGCACTTCGCCCATTACGAGTACCGCCCCTGCCGGTGCAAGCAGAATTTCCGGGACGGGAAGGAGGATCAGTATCTGAAGATGGCGACAGAAGCTTTCGACGAACTGGACGCGGCGGGTTGCCGCCATCCGGAGCTGTTCCGGGCCGGTCTCGAGCTATTGAAGTCAAAGGACGCTCCGGTTGAGGAAATGCAAAAACTGTTTGACCGCTCGCTAGAGGTCGATCCCGGGTATTTTGGGACCGCGTTCGCATTCCTTAACGCCGTGCTGCGTCGCGAGGGAACGGACGGTTTCGTCCGGCGCGCGAGGGAGATGGCCGGGCAATACCCGGCGGGGATGTCGGACATCGTGTTCGGAAGATTCATGTGGTCGTACTACCAGATGCGTGGAGCTTTCGCTTTCTCGAAGGATGACGAACTCTGGCAGGATGCGCGGAGAGGAATGATGAAATTGATCGGGTCAGTGGAAGATCCCCGTCCTTCCTCCCACACGTATTTCCAGATGGCTTACGCGATGAAAGATCTGGATGCGGGGAAAGAGGCGTGGGCGCTGGCGGGGCGCGAGCCGTATCCGCCGGTCTGGCGCACCAACGGGCATTTCCTCAAGGCGAAATTCTGGGTCGAGGGCATCGGTGAGAGCGGGGGCGGAGGTGGCGGGGAGCATGCGGGAGCCATCGCCATCGGTAGCCCGGGCGCGGTTACAAGTCTTGCTGTCTCTCCGGATGGAAAATGGCTGGCCGTTGGCGGCCGTGATAGAAAGGTGCGCCTGCTCAGCCTCCCGTCCAACCGTGTCAGATGGACATCGGACGCCTTGGGGAAAATGTCGCAGATCGTTACCGAGCTGGCGTTCAGCGCGGATAGCGGGTTGCTGGCCGTGGCGGTTTCACGATCAGATCTATCCAGCCACAGGAGTGAGGACTCGCCTCGCGCGTGGGTGGGGCTACTTGAGGTGGGAGGCGGAAATCCTGTGAGGGCCGCAGAGTTTGAAACTCCCGGAAACACCGTCGGCGGAATGTGTTTTACAATACGCATAAACGGCGTGGAACTACTTATGATCGGCGATGGGGAAACAGGTGTCCAAAGCACCCCGCTGGCGTGGGATCTCGTTACTGGAAATTTGAGGAAAGTACCCGCTGACCGTAGTCCGCACCGTCACCACCTCAAGGAAATGGCGATGAACGCGGATGGCTCGCGGATGGTTCTCACCTGCAACCGGGCTCTGGAAGTGATCAATGTCGATGACGACAGCGTGATCCCCTACAAGCAGAGCGTGGAGCAATATATCATTGGTTTCGTCTGCCATCCCAAGGATCCTGATGTCGCGTGGTCGGGAGCGAAACCCAGCCGCGATGCGGCGGATCGCAACGGGCACCTCGTCCGCTGGGATCTCAAAACCGCGAAGGGAAAGAAAATGACCCTGAGCGATTTGACCCGGAGGCATCATCAGTCTCGCGGTTTCACCCGATGGGAGAACTTTGGCTGGTGGCTGCGACGACGGGATGACCCGCCTCTGGGATGCTGGTTCGGGCAACCAGCTTGCCATTTTCCTAAGTGGCGCGCCACAAGCGCTGGATGTGGTCTTCTCCACGGACGGCAGCAAGGTCTATACGGGTAACAGCACCGGCGGGCTCCAGATCTGGGACACGGACGGGGCGGGGTGATGCGGGGTGAAGGGTGGGCGTTTCAGTCGTCCTCCTCTTCCGGCTCCAACCCAAACGCTTTCGTTTTATCGAGGGTTGAGCTATTTTTGTCGGACTTGCACCACCAGGTTCGTGTCCAAATGTTTGTCGGTATGTTGAGCGAGGATGAGACCAGCCGTTTCGGCGGGATTGCGAGATTGTATGGGCGGGAGGCTTTGGAGAGTTTCCGTGGCTCCCGTGTGGTCGTGGTTGGGATTGGCGGGGTCGGTTCCTGGGCGGTGGAGGCCTTGGCTCGATCAGGTATCGGGAAAATCCGGATGGTGGATCTCGATGAGATCTGTATCACCAATGTGAACCGCCAGCTTCACGCGATGGACGGCCAGATCGGGAGGCAGAAGACGGCGGCGATGGAGGAGCGGGTGCGGGCGATCAATCCGGGTTGCGAGGTGGAGGTGTTTGAAGGGTTTTTCACGGAGCGATCAGTGGAAGAGGTTCTTGGCGGGGAGATTTCCGGAGTGATCGATGCGATCGATTCGATGAAACACAAGTCGCTCCTGCTGGCGGAGTGTAAACGGCGGGGAATTCCTGTAGTGACTTGCGGAGGAGCCGGCGGGAAACGCGATGCCACGCGGATCAAGAACTGCGATCTGGCGTTTTCCGGGAAGGACGCCCTGCTCCACCAGCTTCGCAAGAAGCTGAGGTCGGATCATGGTTTTCCGAAGGTTCCCATGGGATCGAAGCCTCGGGCCATGGGAATTACTGCCGTTTTCTCCGAGGAACCGCCGGTGTATCCGGGTAGTGACGGAGGGGTGTCCTGTGTCCGTCCGGAAGACACCGACATGCGCCTGAGCTGCGCGACGGGCTACGGAACGGTCACCCATGTGACATCGACTTTCGGTATGGTGGCTGCGGGGGCTGTGCTGGAAATTCTCGCGATGCGCTAACGCCTCAGTTTCCAATTTCCGCTCTCCAGCCCCAGGAAGGTCGGTCGCCATGGGGATTCGACCTCGGTTAGAGAGCCGAACGAAACGCGTTTTCGTTCAGACAATAATGAGAATGGAAAGAAGTATCCGCAAAACGGCGAAACAATCTTGGGGGAACGTGAGGATGTGAAGGAAAAACCTGTCCGTTTTCAGGTGTCCCATTCCCAGCTTTCCCTGATCCGGCTGATGGCGCGCCTGTCCTTTTTCGTGGCGGACTTCTGGTGCCTCGTGTTTCGCGACCTGCCAGTTTTTCAAGGTTTCATAGACCTCCGGCTTTGTCCTGTCCTCGTAGCATGCCCGGGCTTCCGGGGCGCCGACACGCTTTGCTATGACGTCCTTTACCAGGATTTCCCGGACGCCCGGGCCATCGACAAAGGGGATTTCCAACACGTCTCCGGGCTGGATGGAGGAGGAGCGTTTCAGGACGTGGCCGTTTCGTTTTACTTTCCCGTCGCCCAGGATTTCGGCGGCGATTGCCCGGGTTTTGAAAAAGCGTGTGGCCCAGAGCCATTTGTCAGCGCGGATGGAATCGGACATGGTCGTCTGGAAATTGTTTCATGCGGAGCTACCGATCGCAAGACGCCCCTTGCCGAAACGGGAATCCGGTCAACCTTCCCGCGATCCGATGACCTTTCCTCCCACTCGCGCCGCCGCCCTCGGTCGCCTCCATTCCTTCGTCCCGAACGCGGAGAAGTATGCGGGTCAGCGAAATTACGACCACGGCGCCGGGAACCACACGGGTGTTTCCCGGCTTTCCCCATACATCCGCACCCGCCTCGTCACCGAGGAGGAATGCACCCGTGCCGTCCTGGCAAAACACAGCCCCCGCGCGGCGGAAAAATTCCTCCAGGAGATCGCATGGCGCACCTACTGGAAAGGATGGTTGGAAATGCGGCCTGGCGTTTGGGATCGTTACGTGGAAACACTGGCCGGACTCGACAAGACCGCTTCCTATGGATCCGGCAGCTCTCGGGGAGCACGGGAATCGATTGCTTCGATCACTGGGCGCAGGAACTCGCCGATACCGGCTATCTGCACAACCACGCCCGCATGTGGTTCGCCTCCATCTGGATCTTCACCCTGGAACTGCCATGGCAGCTCGGAGCGGATTTTTTCCTCACCCGTCTCCTGGACGCGGATCCTGCCGCGAACACTCTCTCCTGGCGTTGGGTCGCGGGGCTCCACACTCCGGGGAAACACTACCTCGCCCGCGCCTCGAACATCGAAAAATTCACCCTCGGGCGCTTCAATCCCCACCGGCCAGCTCAACGAATCCGCAAAGCCCCTTTCCGGAGAAACCGATTTTGAAAAGCAGGATCTCGATCTCCCGGAGAACCCTGCCGCGAAAGGCCGGATCGGCCATCTGATGTTTCCGGAAGATCTGGCCGCCGCACCTCAGGGAGTCGGAAAAATTTCCGCCACCGCCGCCTTCATCCCTCCCTCGCTTAAGACGACCCCGCTGGTGGAGCGCATTTTCTAACAGGAGCTGTCAACGATACCCTGACCCGCGTCCATGGCACCCGCCTTGAAGGAAATTTCACCGCTCGCTCAACGATTGGATCAGCGCGGAAAAGCTCGATTCCATCGTCATTTCCCAACCGACCGTCGGACACACGAAAGATTTTCTAAAACTTCAGAACCATCCCGTTGCGACCCATCCCCTTCGTGCGCGACTGGGATCGCCGGCTCTGGCCGCTTGCCACCGCAGGATTTTTCAAACTGAGAAAACACCTGCCGGGGATGCATGCCGCGCTTGCCGATGGCGGATCCATCTCCGGCCTTCGGATCTAGCCCTATTTCACGCCCATCCAGTCCACCTCGATCTCGAAGGCGCCTTCCTTTCCATCGGCGAGGACAAGACCCAGCTCCTCCACCTTGGAAAGATCGAGCGGCGGCCCGTCCAGATCCCTCCCGCGCCAGCCGGGCTCGAACGAATCGAACGGCACCGTGACCTCGATGAATTTTCCCGCCTTCGTTTTGAAATCCGCCTGATACCCGATCTCCGATCCGTTGAAACGCGCATCCGTCTCGATCCGCAGCTTGTACAGTCCGCCCGTCGCCCTTCACCCGCAGGACGAACCCGTCCTTCCCCGTAAAATCATACTTCCGGTCACCCGTCCGCAGTGAGGAAAAGCCCCCGTCGTTTTCCAGGGAAAGCTTCCCGGAGAACACCATCGTGCCATCATTTGTCACCGGTTTCCCCTTGGACACCCCGCCCATCACGGTGTCGTCCACGGAGAACCATTTCGGCTCGCCCTTTTTCCCGTCGAACTGCGATATCATGGTCATCCCGGACGTTTCATCCGCATTGGCCATCAGTGCGAGTCCTAGGAAAAAAGCCGAGCTGCCGAGTATCGGGAGAATTTTCATCAGACAAACAACTACCCTTTCGCCGAAACGCAACTACCTATCCCCCATCGCCATGTCCTCCACGATTTTCAGAAACGCCTACCTCGGCTCGCTCATCGCGGATGCCGCTTCCATGCCAGTCCACTGGTATTACGACCGCGAGGCGCTGCGCGGCGAGTATGGTGAGATCACCTCGTATCTGGCTCCGAAGAACCCGCACACCGGCTCCATTCTCTGGCGTTCGGAATACACCGCGCTGAATGAAAAAGGGGAGATCCTCCACGATCAGGCGGCGTATTGGGGGAGGCGCGGCATTCACTACCATCAGTTCCTGGAAGCGGGTCAAAACACCCTCAACTTCCAGCTCGCCACCGAGCTTGTCCGTTTCTCCGGGAAAAACGGGTGCTACGATCCCGACGAATGGTTGGAGCGCTACATCGGCTTCATGCTCACGCCCGGCAGTCACAAGGACACCTATCTGGAGGAATACCATCGCGGTTTTTTCACCAAATATTCGCAGGGAAAGGCGCCCGGAAAATGCGCCATCCATGACGAGCACATCGGCGGTCTCGCGCAGGTGCCCGCTCTCTGTTTCATCCTGGAGGATCTCGATCTCCCGGAGCTCCGCGCCGCAGTGAAAGAGCACGTAGGCCTCACCCATGCGCACGCGAACGTGCTACGTGCGGCGGATACCCTGGCGCGGCTCCTCTTCCGCATCCGCGAAGGGCTGACCTTGCGCGAGGCCATCCAGCGGGAAGCTGGTGATTGGATTTCCGGAACAAAGGCAGAGAAATGGTCGTCCCAGCCCGATACCCACGTGATCGGCCAACGCTTCAGCCCGGCCTGCTACATCGCCGAATCCATGCCCGCCTCCCTCTACCTCGCTTGGAAATACCACGAGGATTTCGATGCCGCCATCACCGCGAACGCCATGGTCGGAGGCGACAACTGCCACCGCGGGGCTGTAGTTGGTGCGCTCCTGGGAGCTGCCTTCGCGCCCACGGAAAAATGGCTGGAGGGACTCAAGGCGATAGGAGCTTGAGCTTTCCACCTCGCGAAAGCTTCTTCATCCGCAGCTCTTCCTTGCTCGCCGCCGAGCGTGAGCCGATTTCCTTTTTGAAAACAATCTCCAGCGGAAGCCGGCCACGGAGGTATTTCGCGCCCTTCGGCCCCTGTGATTCGTGCTCGGAGAATCTCCGTTCCACATCCGTCGCGATGCCGGTGTAGAGCGATCCGTCTCCGCAGCGAATCATGTAAACCCACCAGACCGTTTCCTCCATGCGGGAGGATAGCGGAGCCGGGTCGGAAAGCGCAATCAGATCGACTTGTAGCGGACTTTCTTGCCGTCCTTGCCGATCGGCCTGTCATCGACGGGACGTTGTTTCGGCACTGCGGTGGATACCCATTTCGGCCGTTCGGAGGGGCCTCCGGAGCGACGCTCCTCCGCTTCGTTGGCGCGGAGTTCGCGGCCATCGATTTTCGTGTTGTTCAGGACTTCCATGGCTTTTTCACCACCCTCCTGCGTTTCGAAGGTTATGAAAGCAAACCCTCGTGGCTTGCCCGTCTCGCGGTCGTTCGGACGGTGGAAGTTCGTGATCTCGTCGATGCCATCAAGGGCATCGCGGACTTGTTCTTCGGTGGAGTCGTAGGAAATGTTGCTAACAAATAATTTCATCATGGTTTCTTCGTATTGGAATTGGCCGCCCGTGTTTCTCGGAGACACGACACCAAACCAAAACGACCAAAACCAGTTCCAACCGCGAAGCAAACCATCGTGCCCGTCGTGCGGGCAGCGGCTGGAGGTTAGCACGCATTTTCCCACCCACCAAGAGGAACCCGGAAATTTTAAAACGTCTTGAACGCAACCCTCATCGAATTAAGGTCACGGCAAGTATGAAAAAGCTCATGATTCCCATCCTGGCCCTCTGTGTCACGCTCGCCGCATCCGCCGCGAAGCCGAACTTCATCATCATCTTCACCGACGACCAGGGCTACCAGGATCTCGGTAGCTTCGGTTCGCCGAACATCAGGACGCCGCACATCGACCGGATGGCCGCCGAGGGGCGGAAGTTCACAAGCTTCCTGGTGGCCAGTTCGGTATGCTCGCCCTCCCGAGCCGCGTTGCTGACGGGCTCCTACCCGAAGCGTGTCGGCATGCACGAGCACGTGCTTTTCCCCAGTCAGACTACGGGCTGAATCCCGGGGAATACACCATCGCCGATCATCTGAAAACGCTCGGCTACTCCACCGCCCAGGGCACCTACATTTGGCGGAGGCCGATGATTGATTCGAGGTAAGAAGGATCCAGGGCGGCGTAGATCCGTTTTCCGCGTATGGGTTCCTTGGGTTTTGCCTTTTCGGTTTTGAGCAGGTTGAGCGCGATGCGGCGCAAGGTGGAGAGGTTCTGCGCCGCATCGCCGCAACGGGCGCGGGCGTCGTCTTCGCGGAACACCACGTCGAGAACCCAGTGGCAGGAGTTCTCGATGCGCCAGTGGGCGCGGCTCAGCTCGAGATGCTGAGCGGCATCGGGGCCGAGGCTGCTGATATAGTAACGGGTTTCCCCTCGGGACGTGCCGTCGGACAGCGTGGCGTGGCCCTCGATGCGCACGATGGACACGCAACCCCAGCCAGCTGCGGCGGACTTTGGCGGGCAGCCAGCCGAGCCAATCGGTCACCGTGCAGACGCGCCTCTCGATCCGGCCGTGGCCTTTGTCGTGATGCTCCGCTGTCGCCACAACGCCTCCCTTTTCCCGGGCGTAATCAAGGTTCCCGGCGTCCTCGAAAAACCCCCGCACGTCGTCATGGAGCGTGCCCTGGTTGCCTTTGAGCGCCAGCAGGTAATCGGCCCCGCCTGGATGATGGCGATGGCGATCTTGAGCTGGGTGCCCATCGCGTCGATGCTGACGACGGCCCCTTCAGGTTGAGGTGGCGCAGCAGTTTCGGGATTGCGGTGATCTCATTGCTCTTCCCGTCCACCGCGCGCTGGGAGAGGGTGAGGCCGTTGTGGCAGGCCCAGGCGCTGACGATCTGCACCGTGCTTTCGTCCGCCTTGCGGCTGCCCCGCAGGGTCTTGCCGTCGATTGCGACGAGCTTTCCCGCCAGATCGGGGCAGATCCGCGTGACGAAGGCGGCGAGGCATTCGGTGAAGGCGACCGGATCGATGGCGGCGAAGACGCGCAGGAAGGTGTTGGCGCAGGGGATGCCGTTGGGCAGGGGCACCCATTTGCGCAGCCAGTCCTCCCGGGCCTTGGCGAAGCGGACGAAATCCTCGCAGGTGTTCATGCCGCAGAGCAGGGCGCAGAGGGAGATGAAGAGGATGGAGCCGAAGGGATGGCGGGTGGCGTTGCCGGAGCGCGGATCCTCGATGACATCGAACATTTCAAGACCCTCGGGGAGTCCGCGGTGGAAATCGACTGCTGTGTTGGGGGTGCTGATGGCCATCCGGCCCCAATAATCCGAACAAGCGTTCCGGGCCAGCCCGATAATGTGGAATTTTCAAATGTAGGTGCCCTGCTCCACCGCCGCCATCGGAAAATGGCATCTCGGCCACCATCCGGAAACCCTGCCGCGCGCGAACGGATTCGATTCGTATTACGGCATTCCCTACTCGAACGACATGAACCATCCCGACAACAAGGGCAAGGTGAAGCCCGGGATCGACGAGAGCTGGCTCCACCAGGACGAGTATGTGAAAAAGTGGAACACCCCGCTCATCGAGAACGAGGAGATCATCGAGATGCCGGTGAACCAGCGCACCATCACCCGCCGCTACACAGACAAGGCCATCGAGTTCGTCACGGAAAACAAAGACAAGCCCTTCTTCCTCTATCTCCCGCACAGCATGCCGCACATACCGCTTTTCGTGCCTGAGGACGCCTACGACCCCGATCCGAAAAACGCCTACAAAGCCGTGATCGAGCACATCGACGCGGAGGTGGGCCGACTCGTGGAAACCGTCCGGAAGCTCGGTCTCGCGGAAAACACCTACGTCGTTTTCACCTCCGACAACGGCCCCTGGCTCCAGTTCAAAAACCACGGAGGCAGCGCTCTTCCTCTGCGCGACGGGAAAGGCACCACCTTCGAAGGCGGGCACCGCGTCCCGTGCGTGATGTGGGCGCCCGGCCGCATTCCGGCCGGAACCACCAGCGACGCGCTCATGTCCACCATCGATCTCCTCCCGACCTTCGCCGCCCTGGCGGATAGCGAGCTGCCGGATGACGTGAAAATCGACGGTCTCGATCTCTCCGCGACGGTCACCGGAGACGCGGCCTCCCCCCGTGAGGAATTCCTCTACTACGCGGCGCGCGGCGCTCTCGAGGGTATCCGAATCGGCGATTGGAAACTACTTCTGAAAGAGGACGGCCCGCTTCTCTTCAAGCTCGCCGGGGATATTTCCGAGTCGAAGAACCTTGCGGCGGAACACCCCGAAAAAGTCGAAACCATGACCGCCCGCATGAACGAACTTGATGCGGAGATCATGGAAAACGCCCGCCCGGTCTGGAGGCGACCTTAGGAAAGGCTGCCCGCGACGCGAAATTCTCAGTGCTCGGATCCGCGTCCGAGTTCGAGTTCCGCCTCGGAGCCGTCGGCAAATCCCCGGAAAAGCAGGCCGCCATCTTCCGTATGTGTGACGGTCAGGCCGCCGGTTTCCTCCTGATGGAACTCGCGGATGCCGCTTCTCGCCCACTTTTTCCGCTGGATGTCGCGGATGGAGTCCATTCCGCAACCCGCCGCCCTGCCGGTGACGATCGCCTGCGGATTTACCGCTTCGAGGAAATCCGGGGTGAGACTGAAATCCGTCTCGTGCAGGCCGGCGATGATGACATCCGCGCTGAGCTCCCTCCCGGAGGCGAGCAGGGCGTTTTCGCTGACCCGCCCGGCGTCGCCCGTCCACAGGATTTTCCAGCCTTTCCAATGCATCATGAAAACGAGGCAGCGGTCATCCGCGATGGAGCCTAGCTTACCGTCCCTGGGCGAGAGCAGCACTTCCCCGACAGCGCCTCCGCCGAGATCGAAGGTGTCACCTTCCGCGAACGCTATAACGTTCACCTCCCTGTCGGAAAAATTCCTCCAATCCGCCGCGACGGAGCCGGGGGCGGGTTCCATCCCCATGGCCACCTGGCGGAGAGGAAACATCTCGTTCAGAAGGGTGGGGGAGGTGACGTGCCCCGCGTCCGAGTGGGTGAAGACGACGGAGTCCGGGACGATGCCAAGCCGCCGGAGCGAGGGGCCGACCTCGCTCCGCAGGCTGTGCGTCCCGCCCGCATCGATGAGGACGGCGTTGCCACCGACCGGAGCGAAACAGGCCGCGGAGGATCCGAAGCTGAGATCGTAGATGATGAGCGTGTCTTCGGCAGGCAGGCGGGTGGCCGTGGACGCACCGGGAATGGAGGCGAAAACCCCGGCGGTATCGACACAGACTTTCGCGACAGCCGCGTTCTTGCGATTGAGAGAAACGGCGGCATTGCTCCAGAACGGATTCAGAAACGCCGAAACCAGCGCGGCGGAAAGCAGGATGTAAACCAGCGGAACCAGTACGACGGTTGCTACTACGGATATAGGAGTCAGTAGGCCGAAGTGCAGGATGGTGAGCGGCGCGGAGCCGAGCGATGCCGCTGTTGAAACCGCCAGTCCATCGGCCAGGTTTCTCCGCAGTCCCAGCCATTTCCTGTGCCACCAGCCGGTCTCGCTCACCGGCAGGAAATCCTCTTCCACCGCGATCCACTCGAAGCATTTCCTGGTGAAAACCGTCAGCAGTCCGATGGCCGCGACAACCCCGTAGGAAAGCTGCACGCCCGGCATCCGTATCACGCGAGGATCCCAGATCATGGCAATGAGGAGGACGGCACCCAGGGTGTTGAGAAGATCCGGGCGTCTTCTCAGCCCGAAGGCTCCCAGCAAAACGGTTCCCATCCACGCCGCACGGATCGCGGCTGGGCCGTTCCCGGTGAGCCAGACATATCCGAACATCGTCGCGATGATGGCGGGGATCGCCCACCGCCGGGGGACGGCCATCCATTTCAGGAGAAACCAGACGATACTCCCGAGCATGGCGACATGCAGGCCGCTGACGGTGAACACGTGGAGCGTCCCGCTGTTCCGGAAGCTCTCCACCAGCTCCAGGGAATCCCGCGCGCGCTCTCCGAGGACTACGGCGCGTATCGTCTTCGCCTCCACACCGTTTTCATCCAGGCCCGCGACGATGCCCTCCCGGAAACCTTTTTTGAAAGCGGCCGCCCTTTGCGAAACCGCGCCGGTTCATTGCTCGGAGCGCATCTCGCTGGCGCGGAAAGTCGCCACCACCCCGAGGTTCCTGAGCCGCTCGCTCCTGTCCATCGTCCCCGGATTCCGCTCGGACTCCAGCTTTCCGAACACACCGGTCGCGCGGAGTTCCGTCCCGGCGGGAGGTGGCTCGCCGTTTCCGATCCAGTTCACCTTCCTGCCATCCGTTTCCCCGCCGTGGAGCTTCGCGACTGCGGCCAGACACCCTCACCGCCCTCGGCGTCCTCCGTCAGGCGCGCCTCGACTTTCCTGATACCCAGGGAGGAGAAGCGCTCCTCATCCCGTGCCTGGCGTCCATCGTGCCAGCGGGTTCCCGCTACGAGCAGTAACGCCAGAACCGAGGCGGAAAAAGCGGCATTCCGCCCTCCGGATACACCCGCCAGCACAGCCAGCGCCAGCCCCGCGATCCATGAAAATCCCGGCCAGCGGCTCTCCACGGCGGCCACGATCACCAGCCCTGCCGCCAGGATGAACAGCGGCCGTTTCACCCACAGCCGCCCGAGTCCCGCGGTCATGTTTCGCACTAGGCGATTCCCCATTCGTGAAGCCTGCTCCGGGCGTTTGCCGAGTGGCGGGTCTCCGGGAACTGCTCCATCACCTGTTCGAGAATCGCGGCGGCGGAATCGCGGTCTCCGATGTCCTCATCGTAAATTTCCGCCAGCCGGAACATCAGGAACGCGGCGTCGTTCTGCTCCCATTCCTGCCCTTCGATCGCCTCGCGCAAGGTCGCCACGGCGGCCGCCGGATCCTCCTGGTTGTTCTTCTGGATTTTCGCGATCTCCACCCACGGCATCCGGTTCATCGGATCCTGCTCGGCGGCGATCCTGAACGATTCGATGGCTCCGTCCCATTCGCCCTGCGCCATCAGCACCCGGGCATCATGAAAGGGATCCGCCTCCACCTCCTCGCCACTGTCATAGACCGCGTGGGTCAGCTTGTGGGCGAAGATCGGCAGCAGCCATGTCACGAAAACGATGCCGACAAGTCCCGCGCTCAGAAACGAGAGAAGGATGCCGCTGAACACCCGCTGCCCCTCCATTGAATTGAGTTCCGCTTTCAATTCCGGAGCTTCCTCCTTGGGATCGCCGATGTCGTAAAGTCGTTCGATTTTCGCTTCCGTGTCCCTCGCCGCGTTGCCCGATTGGTAGAATTTGAACCAACTCCCCGCCACAAGAAGGCCGAGCACAGCGATGCCGATATATTTCATCATGAGCGACAAATGTGAACATCAGGCGGCTGCGATAAAGAAAAATTTCACCCTGCCAGATGGTCTTCGCAATACTCGCTCCCGTTCGCGGATATGCGGAACTCCAGATCCGGATCGGAAACGTCCGTCCGCCCGCACTTCGCGCACTTGTGGAAAGCCGCATCCGCGCTGACTTTCGCCTTCTCGAACTTTCGCTTCCGGGAAGCGGAGCCCGCCGCCTGCGCCTGGCCACGCATCGCCGGAATCCCCGCCCACAAAAGATAATTTCCAAATCCAAGCAGAACGAACCCGATATAGAGGGGGTTGGAAAAAACCCCGAGCACCAGCGGGATGGCCGCAAGCATCGCCAACCAGCGCACCTGAACCGGGATCACCAGAAACATCAGGAACTCGTGTTTGGGAAACAGGGTCGCGAAGGCGAAAAACGCCGCGGTATAGACAAAGAAGCCGCTCCCGGGCATCGGGTAGGCATAAAGAAAATTGGCGATAAGCAATCCGATAAAACCGGCATAATAGAACATCGTCGTCCGGAACACGCCCCAGGCGCCCTCAAGCGCATCACTCATCAGGAAGGCGATCATGACCATGAAGAACAGGAAAAGCATGCCGAAGGCTCCCATCCCGCCAAAGGCGCTGTCCGCGAAAAGAAACGTTACCACCCTCCAGACCTCCCCCTGCATGATCTTCGCCCTGTCGAATTCAAGAACGGTTCCGATATACGGGTTGACGATCTGCAGCAGGAACACCAGCACATGGAACAGCGCGTAATATCTCAGCAGCCCGGGAAACGACATCCAGCCCAGCTTCCTCTCCCATTTGTCCAGAATTTCCATCGGCGGGAGCCTCACGCACACGGAGGTGCGGGTAAATGCCGAAAACTCGAAAACTGATCTGGCGGGAGTCCTGACAAGCTTTTGGTCTTGAGGATAGCCCGATCGCGGACAGTCTTTGTCCCGTGTCCGATACCGTCCTCCACTCGCCGCTTGAAGCAACGCACATCGCCCTCGGCGCGAAGCTCATCCCGTTCGGCGGCTGGGCCATGCCCGTCCAATATTCCTCCATTCTCACCGAGCACGCGGCCGTCCGGGAAAAAGCGGGCGTCTTTGACATTTCCCACATGGGGCAGGTCTTCGTCAGCGGGGAAAACCACATCGCGTGGCTGGATTCCATACTCACCAACAACCTCTCCAAGCTCACCCCCGGCCAGGGTCAATACACCCTCATGCTCAATGAAAACGGCGGTGTCATCGACGATCTCATCGCTTACCGGATTTCCGGGGATGAGACGCTCCTCGTAATCAACGCCTCCATGATCCCAGAGGATGTCGCATGGATGGAGAACCATCTCGCGGATGGCGTCTCTCTTCGGAACGAATCCGACCAGTGGGCCGGTCTTGCCATCCAGGGGCCGGAGTCACAGGAGGTTTTCCGGAAACTTTTTCCCGGCGAGGAACTCCCGCCCCGCAACGGAATTTCAAAAACCGCCGCCGGGGAAATCGTCTGCCGCACAGGCTACACCGGAGAGGACGGCTATGAGTTTTTCTGCCCGGCCGATCAGGGAACCGTGTTTTTCGAGAAATTCATCGCCGCCGGAGCCATTCCCTGCGGTCTCGGCGCGCGCGATACCCTTCGCCTGGAAATGTGCTACCCGCTCAACGGCAACGACCTCTCCCCGGAGCGGACACCAATCGAGGCCGGCCTCGGATTCTTCTGCGATCTCACCAAGGAGGATTTCATCGGAAAAGCCGTCCTCGCAGCCCAGAAAAAGAACGGCCCGGAGACCAGGCTCACCGCCATCACGCTCACCGAAAAGGGCCCCCCACCACGCCCGCACTACCCCGTCCTCAATTCGGAAGGCGAAACCATCGCGGAACTCTCCAGCGGAGTCCTTTCCCCGACGCTCAAGGAAGGCATCGCAATGGCCTACCTTCCTGCGGAATTTTCGAAACCCGGCACCGAACTCCTCATCGATGTCCGCGGTCGCCGGTTCAAAGCCGTCACCGTGAAAAAACCCTTCCTTAGGAAATAGGATGCCCAATGCCTACATCGAGACATCAGTTCCCAGCTACTATGTGGCCCGGCCTTCGGAAAATCTTATCCAAGCCTCGAAACAAGCGAGCACCAGAAAGTGGTGGAACGAAGGGTGCAGTGGCCTGGCCTTGACGACTTCACTTGAAACTTTGGATGAAGCTTCCAGAGGCGACGTGCTGATGGCCGAAGCACGGATCGCTCTCCTTGAAGACCTGCCCGTTTTGGAAATAACTCGAAACCGCAGAACTTGCAGCGATGATCGTTGAAGGGAAAATTGTGCCCGAGACGGTTTCATCGGATGCCCTTCATATCGCTGTTGCAGCAGTTCATCGCATCGACTACCTTGTGACTTGGAATTTCAAACACATCGCCAATCCTTTCCTGAGGGAGCGGATCCGAAAACTTGTCGAAGCTGAAGGGTATGCAATGCCGGTCATGTGCAGCCCGGAAGAACTCTTACAAAGCCATGAAAACCTCTGAACCAAATACATCCACGGCCGATGAGGTCATCTCCGATCTTTACCGGGTGAAGCGAGAGATATCGGAAGAACATGGCAACGATGTCCGCGCTCTGGCACGGTCTCTTCAGGAAAGGCAAAAGGGGCTTGAAAAGGTCGTTCAATTGCCGAAACAAAAGTTACGAACCGGAGCGTGAGAGCTTCCGTAATTATTTCATCACCATTTTCAAATAACAAAAAAGTCGTCTAATTCACATCATGAGCGCCTCCGAGATTCCATCCGACCTTTTCTACAACCCCTCCCACGAATGGATACGCGTGGATGGTGACACCGTTACCTGTGGCATCACGGATCATGCCCAGGCCGAGCTTACCGACGTCGTCTTTGTCGAACTTCCGGCGATCGGAAAAGCGGTCGATGCGGGAGATCCCACCGCCGTGGTCGAGTCCGTGAAAGCAGCCTCGGACATCTATTCCCCGCTTTCCGGCGAGGTGATCGAGATCAATCCCGCCGTCGAGGGCGATCCGTCCCTGGTGAACACCGCCCCCTATGGCGATGGCTGGCTTTTCAAACTGAAGATCAGCAAGCCCGACCAGCTTCCAAGCCTCCTTTCTCCGGAAGCGTATGGTGAGATGATCGGGTAAATCCCGCAGGGAGCGGCGGAATTCTGCCGCCAATCGAAGCGAAGCGGAGATGGAGGAACACGAAAATCATATCCCTTCCTCAAATAGGCACTGCGAACGGAAGACCCCGCCAATACTCTCGGGTTGCCGGGCAGCGGAACGCAGCCCCTTCTTGCGAGTTCGGTATTGCACGCTTCCATCGGATCCGGATCAACAAACAATGGCGCATCATTTTCCGCTGGGAGAACAACGATGCACACGATGTGAGAATCAGGGCTCGGGGTGTGATTCTTTTCGGTGTTTCACATGAGCAACCCTCGGACAAATGGTGGAACGCGAGTCTTCAGCCCGCCCCGGAGAATCGAGCGCAGATGGTAAGACATGGGCACCGGGGCGGGCTGAAGACCCGCGCTCCTACGACTGGGAAAAGGTAGATTCTCCCCGTAAGGAAACGCCTCAGTAAACGTCCCTCAGATAGCGCTTTTCCTTCTTCAACTGCGCGACGAACTCAGCCGCACCCTCCTCGGTAAGTCCGCCGTGCTCCTTCGCGATGGTATGGAGCGCGGCATCTACGTCCTTGGCCATGCGCGAGGCGTCTCCGCAGACGTAGAAGGCGGCTCCCTCCTGGAACCATTTCCAGAGTTCCGCACCTTCGTTAAGCATGAGGTTCTGGACATAGACCTTGTCCTTCTGGTCGCGGGACCAGGCGAGATCCATGCGGTTGAGGAGGCCTTCCTCGGCGTAGGCGGTCATCTCGTCATGATAGAGGAAGTCGCTTTTCTTGTAGGGATTGCCGAAAAAGAGCCAGTTTTTGCCCTTGGCTCCGGTTGCCTTGCGCTCTTCCAGAAACGCGCGGAACGGAGCGATCCCGGTTCCGGGCCGACCATGATCACCGGGACGTTTCCGTCCGCAGGGAGGCGAAAGGCATTGTTGTGGTGGAGGTAAACGCCGGGCTTGGAATCTTCCTTGAGCCTGTCGGAAAGATAGGTGGAGCAGATGCCGCCGCGTTTCCTGCCATGCGTATCGTACCGGACGATGCCCACGCAGAGATGCACCTCGCCGGGATGCGCCTTGGGGCTGGAGGCGATCGAGTAGAGGCGTGGCTGGAGCTTTTTGAGGATGGATACGAAATCCTCCCCGTCGGTGAAGTCAGCGGGGAAGTTGAGCACGAGATCAATGAGATCGCGGCCCCAGCAGAACTCCTCCCACTGCTGCCTGTCATCCGCCTCGACGAGCGAGCGGAGGTATGGCGAGCCGCTGCGTTCCTGCCATTTCTGAATCAGGGACTTGTTGATGTTCCCGATATCGTAGTGGCGGATCAGAGCCTCGCGGAGCGGAACCTCCTCGCCGGTGGAGGTAGGCACGTCACCCGCGCGGAAAGGTAGAGCGGCGATGATTTCATCGACCACGCTTTCGGGGTTTTCCGGGTAAACGCCGAGTGCGTCGCCCACTTCATAGGAAAGTTCAGAACCTTCGAGGGAGATTTCCACGTGGTTGGTCTGTTTCACGCCCGGCCCGTTGAGATTGTAGTTTCTGAGAACGGTGGACGGGAAAGGATTCTTTTTTGAGAAGCCGACCTCCTCGATCTCGTCGGTCGCCACCCCGTTGGATTGCACCGCGGCTCCCTCCGGCGCCAGAAGAGCGATGATGCCCTTGGACCATTCCGCGTATGGCTCGTCCGGATCGACATCCACGTCCACTCGCGGGTAGATGCGGTTCGCACCCAGCTCCTCGAGGCGGGTGTCGAATTCCGTGCCGCACTGGCAGAAGTCCGGGTAGGAGCTGTCGCCGAGGGAGAGGACGGAGAAATTCACTTCCGCCAGGCTTGGAGGCGCGTCGCTCATCAGCCAGGTGTGGAGCTCCAGGGCGGAATCGGGCGGCTCGCCGTCGCCATAGGTGGAGGTGATGACGAGGAGGTTCTTTTCCCTGGGCAGGCGCTCCGTGTCGTAGGTGGCCATGTCCTGCATGTTCGGCTCGAAATTTCCTTTTTTCAGGGTCTTCACCAGTTTTTTGGCGAGTCCCTCGGCGGTGCCGGTCTGGGAGCCGAAAAGGACGGTCACCGGGACGGCGGGGCCCGCGGGAACCGCGGCGCCGGCTGCCTGGGAGAGCATGGTTCCGATAAACTCGCTGAGCCACTTGCGCTGCTCAGGGGAAAAGGGTGCGTTGTCTGGTATCTGAATCGGTGAGGCCATTTCTCTTTGGGTGGCGGTGTGTGCCGGGCTGCGGAACTTGTCTGCAACTTAGCCGTCTTTCAAGCGCGGATCGTACCAATTTACGACCCCCCGACGGACTTTCATCCAGTCTATGAATATTTCAGATCGCGGGACGGATCCAGCTCGAAATCCATTTCAAACCTGTTGTGCGTGTTCGGCCTGATGAATTTCTCGATGAACTTCAGATGGTTGGCATCGTCTTTCACCATTCCGAGTTTCTCCCGGGAATCCACCTCGATGGAGTAGTAAAACTGCCACTGGGACTCCGGATCGAGGTTCCTGCCGGAGCGCACGGAGAGCACCTCGCTGATTTTCAAAAGCCATGTCCTGCTGGCCCGGACCATTTCCTGCAGGGTGGCGTCATCGGTGTTCTCGTTGAGCTGGAAATAGATGACGTGGTGAACCATGGCCGGGGGAAAAGGGGAGTTGGCCGGCAGATCAGCTCTTCCAGTTGAGCGCGCCTTTCTTCAGCGCATAGATGTAGGCGACCGCCAGAACGCCGGCGAATCCCGCCATGCTGGCAAGGGCGGTCGGGCCGTGCTGCATGGTAAGATCGCGGAACTGGACGGCCCACGGATACATGAACACCACCTCGATATCGAAAATGACGAAGAGCATCGCGACCAGGTAGAATTTCACGGAGAAACGCGGCGAGCCTTCTCCGATGGGGAGCATCCCGCACTCGTAGGCGGTGTCCTTGGTTGCGTTGCGCTTGGCGGAGCGCCCGAAGATGACGCTGAGCACAAGGGTGGTGACTGCGAATCCGATCGCGGCGATCACCTGCATCAGGACGGGGAGATAGTTTTCTGGCATGGGAAAAACGGATAGTTGGCTACCGCTTCGTAGGGCCTGGCTCCGCGCTTGGGTAGGAAAAAATATCCGGAGGCGGTCGAGCGTGACGCCTCATCGGAGAGAACCGCCAGATCAAGGTTTCTGAAAGACCAGAAGGTGTTGCCAGGGAAGACCGGGTTTGTTTTCAAGAAAAGTGAAGCCAAAAGCCTCGAATTCCCTGACGGCCTGTTCCTCGGTCATTTTGTGGAGAGGCTTGATGGGGACTTCCGGATCTTCGGCTCGGTATTCCAGGAGATAGATTTTTCCACCCGGCTTCAGGGCCTTCCGAAGGGACAGGAGCATCTCGGCGGGGTGGGAGAACTCGTGGTAGGCATCCACCATTAGGGCGGCGTCGAGCGTGTTCTCCGGGATTTCCACGGATTCGATGGTGCCGAGGTGGGGGTGGACATTGGTGACGGAGAGGTTGCCGGCCTCGTCCCTGAGTAAGGCGGAGCATCTCGGGCTGGATATCGACGGCGATGACCTGCCCGTCCGGGACAATCGGTGCGATCCGGAAACTATAGTAGCCGGAGCCGGCTCCGACATCGGCGATGACGGTGTCGGGCGCGAGATCGAGGAGGGCGATGGCCTTGGAGGGCGCCTCTTCCTTTTCGCGCTCGTCCCGCTCCAGCCAGCCGATGCCGGGGTGTCCCATGACCTGGGAGATTTCCCGCCCCATGAAGCTTTTCCCGATGCCGTCACGGGAGGGCGGGGCGGTGGTGTAGGGAGGGATCTCGCGGGGAGCCTCCGTGACCCTGGTGGCTGGTGCCGCCGTTCCGGACTTTTTCGTGACCTCGTTTCTGACGAGGACGAGCGGGATGAGAAAAAGCGCGAGCAGGATGATGGGGACGAGGGCGAGGTATTTCGTTTTCATGGGGCGTTGGCTCAAGGTACTGCGTATTCCGTGGGCTGCGATGTGGAAAATGAAACGGGCCGGGGTTGGGGTTTCCTTTTCATCGTATGAGGTTGACCGGGCGGGCGGGTGCCCGTAATGTTTCACCAATTCGCCGTCGAACGACGGCCATGATTTCGTGGTTACCGATAGCCCCATACGAGTAGGAAATTTTGAAGGTTTCAGTTGGATTCGCTGCGAGGGCAAAGGTTCGTTTCTGAACAGTCCCGCGGTGAAGGAATTCGGGGAGGCGCGTATCACGGATGGCGAACGGTGCCTGGTGGTTGATCTGGAGGCGTGTACCGGGATGGACTCCACCTTCATGGGCACGCTGGCCGGTCTGGCGAGCAGACTGTCCGAAAAGGACGGCGCCTTCCACGTGGCAAACACCGGACAGAAAAACAGAAGCTCGCTGGAGGATCTGGGACTGGATTTTCTGATGGAGATCGAGCCGGAGGAGGCGGTCTGGAAGGATGTTGAGGAAAAGGCGAAGGATCTGCTTCAGGACAAGGTCACGGGAATGGCAGCCGGAACCGAATATCACACCAGGCATGTCCTTGAGGCGCACCAGATCCTCTCGGATGCGAACGAGGGCAACCGGGAGAAATTTTCAGGCGTGGTCAAACTACTCGGGGACGAACTCTCGGAGAAATCCCGAAACTCCGACTAGTTCGCCCGGATGGACGATTCCGCATGGTGGACATTGGGGATTTCGCTGCTGGTGGGATTCGTCCTGCTGATGGCTTTGCGGAACCAGCGCAGAAAAGCTAGGAAGATCCGCGCGAAATATCGCGAAATGGCAGGGGAGGAGGAGCGTATGTTCACTTTCCTCCACGATCTGGGTCTGGCAATCGGGAAGGAACCCACGGACAATGCCCTCTCCCGAATGATCGTGGATGGCGTCTTGAAAGTGGTCGGCGCGCGCGGGGGGGCGATCTACTACGAGGCTTCGGATCCGGGGTTCCTCATCCCCGCCTACGTTTCAGAGGAGTGCCCGCCTCTGGTCGCCATCCCCCCCAAAGTTGCGGAGAAAAACAAAACCGATCCACGCGCCCTTGAGAGCCACTTGCGCCGTGCCAGAGTTGCCAAAACCACGGGAATCATCGGGCGTGGCTCTTCCCTCGAGGATCCGGTGCACGTTCTGGACGTGAAGAGTCACGAGGCCATGGTGGGGCGCCCGGAAATCTACGTGGATGATGTTTCCATGATGATCTCCCCGCTGAGATACGCCGGGAAGGATCTTGGCGTGCTGGCCGTGGCACGACGGCACGAGGACGGGGATTTTTCGGAAAACGATTTCGCCGTCTTCCGCTCCGTGGCCGAGCAATCCGCCTTTGCGATAGGCAACGCGCGCGTCCACCGGGATGCGAACGAGAAAAAATCAATCGAGGGGGAACTGCGGAACGCCCGCGAAGTCCAGCGGGTTCTGCTCCCCCAGGAGGATCCGAAGATCACCGGGTTTCGCATCAACGGAACCAACCTTCCGGCGAAGATCATCAGCGGGGATTACTACGACTACATCGAGCTCCAGGACGGGAAGCTCGGCGTGGTCATCGCCGACGTCTCCGGGAAAGGCGTTCCCGCCGGACTGTTGATGGCCATGTGCCGGAGCCTGCTTCGCGCGGTCTCCATGACCAACGCCTCCCCCTCCGCCGTGCTTGCCGCGGTGAACGGCTACCTTTTTCCGGACATCCGCGAGGACATGTTCATCAGCCTGATCTACGGCATCCTGGATCCGGCAACGGGAACCCTGACATTCGCGAGGGCAGGCCATGAACCGGCCATGGTTTTCCGGAAAAGCACCGGAGCCGTGGAGGTGTCGAAGCCCCGCGGACTGGCGATCGGCATCGATAGCGGCGGTGTTTTCGAGCGGGTGACGAAGGACGAGGTGCTGCACCTGAATTCCGGCGATTGCGTCCTCCTCTTCACCGATGGCGTGAAGGAAGCCCTCAACTCACAGGACGAGGAGTTCGGCATGGAAAGGCTCGCCGAGGTTTTCCGCAACACGGCAAAGATCGGTGCCGAGGCCATCGTCGAGGGAGTCCAGGAATCCGTGAGCGACTTCACCGGCGACGGGCCGCAACTGGATGACGTGACAATCGTCGCGATTGAGAAACGGTGAACATTCGGACTTTCAGATGACTACGGAAACGAAAATGGGAGAACTGATGGCGGCAATGCCGGGGGCGCGGCGGGCGTTGTTCGCGAAGTATCATCTGGGCGGATGCCAGAGCTGCGCGTTCGACGATTCCGAGACCCTGGCGAAGCTCTGCGAGCGAGCTGAATTGGATTCCGAAGAGGTGCTGGCTCACCTTCTCGCCAGCCATGAGCACGATCTGACGATGCTACTGGAGCCGAAGGATGTCGCCGCGCGAGACGATGTGACCTTCGTGGATGTCCGGACGCGGGAGGAATTTGAGGCGGTGAAAATCGAAGGAGCACGTTTCTTCACCCCGGAGCTTCAGGACGAGATTTTCAAAGAGAAGCCCGGCGGATTGGTGGTGCTTTACGATCACACGGGAAAATACGTGCTCGATCAGGTGGCGTGGTTCCGTGGGCACTCGGTCGAAAATGCATTCGGCCTGAACGGCGGCATTGATGCCTGGAGCCAGCAGGTGGATGCGAGGGTGATGCGTTATCGGGTGGAGGTTTGAAATTTTAAAAGATTGATCCAAGAGGAGTTTAGCGCCCCAGCCAGGACTTGCTACTTTTACAGGGATCGGTTACCAGTTTCATATGGCTCTGGCAGTTTCTGAAAACTACATCTCGCGAGAGGATTACCTGGAGGGGGAACTCATCTCCGAAATCAAGCACGAGTATGTGGCCGGAAGTGTCTATGCGATGTCCGGGGGGACGCTGGGACATCAGCGGGTGGCTCTCAATTTTTTGCGCGAAGCCGGGACTCTACTTAAAGGCAAATCCTGCTTCCCCACAGGAAGTGATTTCAAGATCCATGTGGCCCTGAATGGGGGCGAGGAGGCCTTCTACTACCCGGACGGGATGATTGTCTGTGTGCCGGTAGGGAATAAGGATTACTTCACGGACTCTCCTTCGGTCATTCTGGAAGTCCTAAGCCCCACCACGCGTCGCAACGACCAGGCGCAGAAATTCAGGGACTACATCACGATCCCGACCCTTCAAACCTATGTGATGGCGGAAAGCGATTCCGCTTTGCTGACCGTGTTCCGCCGCGAAGGTTCGGAATTCCGCAGGGAGGTGATTGCCGGGCTGGATGCCACGCTTGATCTGCCGGAGGTGGGGGTTTCAATCCCGCTGGCAGAGCTTTACCGGGACGTGGTGTGACGGCTCGTCCCGAGACGGGGCTTGCACGGCCTGCGCCGGGACGGCGCAGCTACTGTGGTGGAAACGGCTGCTCGGAGATCTCCCAGTCCTCGTTTTTCTCGGTGAAGGTTTTCATGGCCCAGTCGTGGGGGAAGAGGGCGGTGAGCCAGCCGTTGGAATCGCGGGCGAGGGCGGTGCCCATGGACAGGGCGGGGCGGGCTTCCGGGGCGAGTGGGTCGCCTTCCTTTGGTTTCAGCCAGCGGGCGATGGACCAGTCGGCTGGCTCGACGCGGGTCTCGGCGGCGTATTCGCCTTCGAGGCGGTGCTGGAGGACTTCGAACTGGAGCGGGCCGACGGCTCCGAGCAGGACGCTGGAGGACGGGCCGGCGCTATCGAGGAGCTGGAATTCGGAGGCGACGCCTTCTTTCAGAAGCTGGTCCAGACCGGATTGGAAGCGCTTGTATTTCGCGGTGGATTTGTTGGTGAGGTAGGAAAAGCACTCGGGCGGGAAGCGCGGGATCTCGTCGAATTTCACTTCCGGAGAAGTGGCAAGGGTATCGCCGATGAGGAGGTCGTAGTTTCCGACCAAGCCAACCACATCCCCAGCGAAGGCGTCGTCCACGGTTTCGCGGTCGCGGGCGAAGAGGCGTTGGGAGTTGGCTAGGCGGACGTTCTCTCCGGTGCGTGTGTTGAAAACGTTCATGTCCCGCTCGAACTGGCCGGAGACGATGCGGATGAAGGCGACACGGTCCCGGTGTTTCGGGTTCATGTTTGCCTGGATTTTGAAAACGAAGGCGGAGAATTCCTTGGAGGCGGGGTTGACCGCGTGCTCTTCGCTTTTCCGGGGAATGGGCGGAGGGGAAAGCTCCAGGAAACGGTCGAGAAGAAGCTGGACGCCGAAGTTGTTCGCGGCGGATCCAAAAAAAACAGGTGTGAGTTTCCCGGCGAGGACCTCTTTCACATCGAAGTCGGCCCCGCCTCCTTCGAGAAGTTCCAGTTCCTCGCAGACCTGGGCGTAGGTGATTTCATCGACGGTGTCTTTGACTGATTGGTCTTCGATACCGGAGACGTTCACTGGCGCACGGAAGGAGCCGTGGACGGTGCGCTCGAAGAGGTGGACTTTTTTATTTTCCCTGTCGTAAACACCCTTGAAGCGCGGGCCGTCGCCTAGCGGCCAGTTCACGGGAAAGGCGGCGATGCCGAGGACGGATTCCAGCTCGTCAAGGAGGTCGAGGGTCGGCCGCGCGGGGCGGTCGAGCTTGTTCATGAAGGTGAAAATCGGGACGCCACGGCGGCGGCAGACCTCGAAGAGTTTCCGCGTCTGGGCTTCGATGCCCTTGCCCGCATCGACGACCATGACGGCGGCGTCCACGGCGGTGAGGACGCGGTAGGTGTCCTCGGAGAAGTCCTTGTGGCCGGGGGTGTCGAGGATGTTGACGACGCAATCCTTGTATTCGAACTGGAGGACGGTGGAGGAAACGGAGATTCCGCGCTGCTTCTCCAGCTCCATCCAGTCGGAGGTGGTGGAGCGCTGGTTTTTCCGCGCGGTGACGGAGCCGGCGAGGTTCAGGGCACCGCCGTAGAGGAGGAATTTCTCCGTGAGGGTCGTCTTCCCGGCATCCGGGTGGGAGATGATCGCGAAGGAACGGCGGCGTTTTACCTCCTTCTCAAGGGCTGGCGACGGAGTGGCGTAGGCGGAAAGTGACATGGACGGGCGCGAGGGGATACGCGCTGGCGCGGAAAAGGTCAATGGCGCGGCCTTTCCTCAGTAATTCTCATCCACCGTCTCATCCCGCTGGTAGATGGGGAGCTGGCGGTAGGGGACGGTGAACGCGAGGGTCATGATGGCGGTGCCGTAGATGGGGCCTGCGCTACGGGAATTCCATGAGCCGTCGCCTGATTGTTTTTCGAGGTAGGTCCCGTACATCCAGTTCGCATATTCGAACCAGTAGCGGCCTCCGACCTGGAACATTCCCTGGGCGTTGTAGTAGTTCCCGTAATATTCGTGTTGTGCGCCGGGGAGGGTGCGGAAGCTGCCCATGACGAAGTCCGCCGCCTTGATGGATTCCGGGGAGTTGTGCATTCCGGAAAGCTCCAGGCAGAGAAGTCCCATGCCGGTGAGGGTTTTGGCGTTGCGGGTGGTATCGGTGTATCCAAAGCTGCCTTTTTCCTTGTGTTGGTGGCGTTTCAAGTAATCCACGGCGGCCTGGATGGATTCGTCCGGGACGGCGGCCCGTTAAGCTCCGCGGAGCGGAGAGCCATGAGCGCCCAGCCGGAGCAGGAGGTGTCGCTGTCCTTGGAGCCGGGGTGGTAACGCCAGCCGCCCTGGTGGCCATCCCGCTTTTCCACTTTCTGCGCCTCAAGGATCAGCTTGAGCGCCTTTGGCAAAACGATGTCGATTTTCTCCTGCCGCGAGGGATCGACCTGACCGCTGACTTCGGAAAGGAAGAGCGTGGCGATGTTGTGCGCGTACATCGGCCCGCTGCCGGCATGGCCTTTTTCCAGGACTCCGGTTTCCTTCTGGTTGGCCAGGACGAAATCGATGCAGCGGTTGATCGTGGCTCCGTATTCCTCGCCTGTGGGCAGGTGGCCTTTCGAGAGAAACGCCATTCCAACAAGGGCGGGGATGCCCGTGGAGTCGCCGAAATTCGCGGGAAAAGATCCGTCCGGATTCTGGGTGCGGGCGAGATAGTCGAGAGCGGCATCGATGGCGGGATCGACGCGGGATTTCCATTCGGCGAAGATCGGGTCGATCTCCTCCACGGCGTGGAGCAGCGGGGCAAGGAGGAGCAGACTGGCGGTGAGGATTCGTAGCATTCCGGGAGGTTACTTGGTGGACATGGATTGGAAATAGCCTTTCACGAGGCCGCGGTATTCGGCGGGGACGCCTTCGACGCCGGCACCACCCTTGTCGGAGGTGAGGGATGCCTGGATTTTTTCCCAGTCGCTGGCGGAAATGCCGAGCTTCGCAAGTTCGGGCGGGACGCCGGGATCGGGCTGGGCCGGGCGGGCCGGATCTTCGGAAGGCTGGTCGCCGGGCTGCGGCACCCCGGGCATTCCCGGAGGGCCTGGAGGGGTTGGTTTGCCACTCATTTCCGAGCGGGCCGCCTGAGCTGCCTGGGCGAGGCTCTGGGCGGCTTGCTGGGATGCTTGCGCGGCGGCGGCCTGTTCGCTGGCTGCGGCTTGCGCCGCCTGTGCGGCTGCGGCGGCGAGATCCGCAGGGGAAACGGGAGCTTGCTGCGGGTTGGCGGCCTGGTCTGCTGCTGCTTCGGCTGCCTGCGCCATGCTTTGTGCGGCTTGTGCAAGTTGCTCGGCGGTTTGTTCAAGCTGCTGGCTGGCCTGGGCATGTTGCGGGGCTGCGGCGGCCTGTTGTCCCTGGGCTGCCTCTTGGGCGGCGGACTCAGCGGATTGCGCTGCCTGGGCGGAACTTTGTGCGGCCTGTTGCATGGCTCCCGAAGGGTCGATGCCCGGGAGGGATTCGAGGTTCTCGGTAAGCTGGGCGGCGGCATCCGCCTGTATGGCCTGGACGGCTTCGAGGGCTTCGCCAAGGTTTCCTTCGGCCAGTGCGCCGAGGGCTTCGGCCACGTTTTCCTGACGCTCGGCGAGAGCGGAAAGTGCTTCCGATTGTTCCTGTTGGGCGGGGCTGGCCGGGGCTTTCTGGCTGGCTGCCGATTCCGCAGCGTCCTCCGCTTCGGCTGCTTCTTTCGCGGTAGAGGCGGGCATTTCTGCGGATTCCTGCATCGCCTGAGCCGCTTGTTCCGCGGATTCGGCGGCGGCATCAGGTTCGTTGTTCTGGAGTTCGGCTAGCGCTTCGTTCGCTGCGGAAGTGGCTTCGGGAAGGGTGTCTGCGATTTCCGACTGATCCTGCAGCGCTTGGTCGAGTTGGGTCTGGGCTTTGTTGGCGATGGACTGTTGTTCCTCGGCGAGTGCCTCTTTCAATGCATCCGCAAGAGCTTCCTGCGAGGCGGGTTCGGCCTGCGCCCGTTGCTCGGCCTGTTGCTGGAGCTGGGCTTGGTTTTCTGAAAGTTCCTCGGCGTTTTGTGCGAGCTGCTCGGCCTGTTTCGCTTGTTCCGCGAGGGCTTCTGCGAGTGCTTCCGGGCGCTGCTTGAGTTGCTCGGCAAGCTGTTGCTCCATCTGCTCCTGCTGCTTCTGCCACTCGGCGAGCTGCTCTTCGGTCATCGGGATGTTCAGGTTTTCCTCGGCCTGGCGGGCGAGCTCCTCCTGTTTCTGGGCGAGCTCCTGGAAACGGGCGAGGTCTTCGACGCGTTGCTGATCCTCGTTGATTTCGTTGCGGACTTCCTCAAGTTTGGCGATGGCCTCCTCGGTGGTTTTCACGGATTCCTCGAGTTCCTCTTCGCGCTCTTCCGGAGTGTCCTGAAGGGGTGCGGATTCGGCTTCTGCGAGGGCGGTTTCGAGTTTCTCGGCGGCTTGCTCGATTTTTTCGGATTTGGAGGCGTGTATGGAATCGTCCATCTGGCGGGCGAGTTCCTCTACCTTCTCCTGGGCGTCGGCGAGCTTGGCGTTGGCCTTCTCGAATTTTTCCTGAGCCCAATCGGGAAGTTCCTCTTTTTTCACTTCCTCGCGGAGGGAGGCGAGTTCGTCCTTCGCCTGGCGGGCTTCGCGGATGGCTTCTTCGATTTTTTCGCGGGCGCCTTCGTGCTCTTCGCGGAGCTCCTGGCGGGCGAGGGATTCGGCCCCCTGGTCGAATTTCAAAGTGAGCCAACGGGAGCTTCCCACGCCGGGCCCTTCGGAAAGGTCGGCGGGACGGTTGTCGGTGGCGGTGATACGGACGCGGGCTTCGTTGACTCCGGAGAACGTCTCGCGGATTTTTCCGACAGCGATGGAGGCCGTGCCGTCAAAAACAGGTGGCTTGGCGCTTCCGCCACGGCGCAGCGGGAGATCCTGGGGAATCGAGAACTGGCCGGTCCCCACCGGCATCGACTTCGATTTCGACTTTCGAGAGGGAGAAATCCTCGGACACCTCGTAGCGCAGCGGCACGCGCTCGTCGTAGCGGACTTTGATTTCCTCCGGGCTGGGGGAAGTCAGGAGCACCTGCGGGTCGATATCGGGAAGGACTTCGATGGGGAAACGGGCGAGCTCAAGCTCACGGCCGAGGTGGTGTTTCGCGTTGATGACGGCGAGACCGGAATTTTCACGGGCAAGCACCCATGAGAAAGCGACGCGCCCGCCGGTGGAGGAGGTTTCGAGTTTTCCATCGGAAAGTCGGACCCCATCGACTTCGAGCCATGCGGATTCGAGGGCGGTGTTTGTGGGGCTGAGGAGGGTGACTTTGGTTCCTTCCACCTCTTCCAGACCGTTTCCGAGAGGCACAGCTCGCTGGGAAAGGCCGGTATATGCCTGATATTCCAGGGTCAGGCGCGGATCGAGCATCTCCGGGAGGGGCCAGACCTTCGCATCGAACGCATCGCTCTGGGAGCGGCCGGACTGGGCGTAGTAGCGGAACGAACGGAGGGCGGGATCCAGCTTGTAGGTGAAAGTTTTCCCGGAACGGGTGAGGGTTTGGGGGAAGGGTGCCTTGCCTTCGTGCTCGATCCAGAGATCGATGCTTTTGGCGTTTCCCTCGTATTTGATCGTGATGTTTACGGGATCGCCCTCGAGCACTTCCGTATCGCCCGGCTCAAGCTCGAATATGGCGGCGCCCGCGTTTCCCAGATCGGAGAACGGGGCTAGCGCCCGGACGAAAAGACGCCCTGATTGGCTCGGCCAGACGCTGAGCACGATCACCAGGACGACCGCCAGCGCCATCGCGGGGCGGGTCCGATTTCTTCCTGGTCTGCGCGGATCTGATCTCCACATCCGGATTCACCGACTCGATGTCCTTGTGTGCGGCGAGGCTCAGGGCGGCGATGAGATCGCCGGAGTCCCGTGTGGCGGTTCCCTCCAGCTCCAGCACGGTGCTCATCCGTTCCTGGATTTCCGGGTGCCTGACTTCGATCCAACGGGCGATCTGGACGGTGGTGATTTTCCTGAAATACGGGGCGAATCCAATCCTCCCCGCATAGACCGTGGCTGCGATCCACACGAAAAACATGACCCAGCGGGCAATCCCCGGCAGCGGCGCGAAAACATAGTCCGCGGCCATCATCAGCAGCAATCCGGCGAGGAAAATCGTCACCGTGACGAGCACGCCCCGGACGATCTGCACCTTGCGGATGCGTTTCAGGACATCTTCAAGTTTCTTTTGGATTTCCAGGTTGGCGCTCATGTTGTCGTAGGGGAACGGGTTCACATGGCGCGACTTATCACTTTTTATGAAGTTAAATTTCCGCCTACTCCTCCTCCGCGCGCGCCTCCAGCCACTCGGATCGGGTGTTTGGAATCGCCGTGTCACCGGCTTTCCCCGGAAGGATGGCGTCCCATTTTTTCAGAAGCCCGGGCGCAAGGGGAAGGCCGGGTTCGACGAAATGGCCGGGAAACGCCGCGCTGTACTGGCCGAAGAGAAATTCGGGTTTTGGCTGCCCGTCCGGATACATGCCGTGGAATCCGCCTTGTGTTCCCAGCCATTGTGCGGTGGCGAAGAGCGGGTTGCCCGGCAGGATATCGGAAAGGTAGATCGTGGCGCTGTCTTCCCGGTGCAGAAGTTTCTGCAAGGCGGGGACGTCGATGGACTGGACGGTGGTGCCCCCCTCCATGGCCAGATGTGCGGCCCACCCCGCGGCCTGGCCGAGGGCTGACCAGATGGGCTCCAGGCGCAGGGCGCCGAAGCCGAAGTGCGAGGCGGAGCAGGCGACGGGAACCAGAAGATTGGTCGTTTTCGCGGGGACGATCACTCCGTAGGGGATCTGGTAGGGCATGATGGGATCGTAAAATTCCCCGGTGTGCTCGCCGTCGAATCGGGTGCCGCGGCGTCCGGTGCCGTGGCAGTTGTGCACGTAGTCGCCGATCGCGATGCTGTCCGTGTGCAGGATGGAGCGGGCGTCTCCGGCTGCCTGGCGCGTATCGTTTCCCGTAAAAACGTGCTGGCCGACGAGGCGCCTGGCCTCGCGAATATAAAGCTGCGGCGGGATGCCCCCCGTTTCCATAAACTCATCCTTGCACCACCCCCAGCTAAGCGCCTCCTGCCGGTATTTCTCCGGCACTGCCTGGTCGTTCTGCAGGAAATAAAGAAGGCCGACGTTGTAATAAAGGTGCTCGCGAATGATCCCGGCCCTGGTCTCAGCATCGCCTTCCGGGTAGCCGTCGTTGATATCCGGCATGGAAAGGCGCACCGGGGAGTGTGGGGTGTCGTTCACATCGGCCTTTCCATTCGGAAGAAGGGGCAGGTGCGCACGGAAAATTGAGCCGCGGCTCCCGGAGAAGATCCCCTCCAGTTTCCCGGATTCCAGAACCGGGACGATATTCTCGAAATCCTTCCTGTCGTAACCCTCCGGGGCGGTGGGCATGAGACGGTTCTCTTCGACCCGGGTCATGACGAGACGAAAGTTGTAGCCCTGCACCTGGCCGTCGGCCTGGCCCTTCTTCGTTGCCCGCCATCGGCTCCCCGTTCTGGCTGCGCGACTCTCTACCCACGTGGTAGTTTTCGCCGGCGGCGGCCATCAGATCGCCCTCGTAGCTGGCGTCGATGAATTGTGAGGCGGCGTGGGTTTTTCCACCGGTGGTGATCGAAATGATCTCCCGACGTCCAAGCTCCCACGGGCCGGTTTCCACGGATTCCAGGGGCTGGTTTTTCACCAGCGTGATGCCCGGATGGCTGGCAAGCATTTCCCGGAGCACCAGGAGGTTCACATGCGGCTCCCCGTGGACTCCCCGGAAACAGGACTTCACCTGCGGAGAGTCCGCGCCGTATTTTTCCACATAATGCGCCTCCACCTTTTCCGCGAAGCTCAGGAAAAAGCCGGAGAGCGACTCGCGCGTGCGGAAATCCGAGTAGGAAAGCCCGTTCGTAAGCAGCCCGCCTATCCGATCCGTCGGCTCGATGAGCGTGACCTTGCGGCCCGCCTTCTCCGCGCTCACCGCGGCGGCGATCCCTCCCGGAGTGGAGCCGTAAACGATGATTTCAGAGGCATGGCTGGCCGCCAGGGAGAGAATGGCGAAGAGGGCGATCCGGGGAATTTTCATTTTTCGTAAGCGGGAGACAACTGAATAGAAGTCACCGCCCGGCACAAGGCCGCAATTGTCCGATCAGACAATCACACCGTGACACCCCTGAGGCGGACGGACTGGAACGGGGCACGCTTTCCCCGGATTGGCAAGTGATGATTTTTCATGGTTGAAACCCGGCTCTTTCTTTGACGTCAGCGGTTTCGGGGCGGAACTGTTAGATGATTCCGATGTTTGCACGTGACTACGCGGCAACCGTCCGGGATCGATCTAACAACCAACAAACAAAATGAAGACATTAAACAGCACGATACAAGTAACGATGATGGCCGCCCTTCTGGGTGGAACCGCACTGGCGCAGCAGCCACAGACCGACCGCACAATCCCCGAAGAGACCGCCGAAGCGGAAGCTAAAAGCGGTTTCATGATGAAAGACGGCAAGATGATGATGATGAAGGATGGCGAGACCATGGCTCTGGAAGAGGACATGAAGCTCGAGAACGGCACCACCGTAATGAAGGACGGCTCCTACATGGCCGAGGGTGGCGAGAAAATGATGCTATCCGACGGCGATATGCTCGATATGGACGGCAAGCTCACCATGGGCAGCTACGCCACAATGAAGGACGGCAAAATGATGGTCGTGAAGGACGGCGAAACGATGGCGATGGAAGAGGACGAAGTCACTCTCTCCAACGGCACCAAGGTCATGAAGGATGGCAAAGTCGTCATGAAAGACGGCAACAGCATGGCGATGGAGGAGGGCGACATGATCTCCATGGGTGGCGTCTATGAGAAGGCTTCACCGGAAGAGCCGGTCAAAACACAGATGCAGGATAGAAACTGAATTCGCACCGCAAACCTTCGGAAAAGCCGGGAATCCTTCGAGGGTTTCCGGCTTTTCTTCGGGTAGCTAGCGTGATGAAGCCCGTCGCAGCCTGTCCATGATGGCGACTCCGAGACCGGTTTCGCTCACCGGCTCCGCGATGATTTCATCGAGTCCCATTTCGTCCATCTCACGCATGACGAAAAACAGCCGGATCGCGGCCTCGGCGAGCTTCCCGCTGCCGGGACTGAGCGCGACGACGCTGTCCCACTCGTGCATGCGGACGAAGTCCCCGCCCTCCTCGCCCTTGTAGCTGAGAAGCCCGTAGGTTTTCCCCGGCTCGGGCGTGAAATCCTCCGGTTTTGCAATTAGGCGGAAAGGGGTCTGTGGCGCGTAGTGGCTCTCGAGCTGGCCGGGCGCCTGGAGCTTGTCGCCGGGCTTCACTTTTTCGACCTTCCCGAATTTCTGGAGCTGCTCCTTCGTGATCGGCCCCGCGCGGTGGAGGTAAAACAACGGCTTTTTTCCCTCGCGCGGTTCGATGCGGATGATCGTGCTTTCCACTCCCTCGTTGCACGCGCCGGCATCGACAATGAGAGGGATGCGCCCACCCAGCTCCTTCATCACGGCGGATGCCGAGGTAGGTGAGATGCGGCCGAAACGGTTCGCGCTCGGTGCGGCGATGGGGCTTCCCAAGGCCTTGTTGATCGCCCGGAAAATCGGATGGCCGCTCACCCGCACCCCCACGGTCGGCAGTCCGCTGGTCACGATGTCCGGCACTTTCGCTGTCTTTGGCAAAAGGATGGTGAGGGGCGGGCCAGAATTCATTGGCAAGTTTTCTCACCGTGTCCTCGAGCTCAGCCGGGACGATGGCGACTTCATCGAGATCCTTGTAAGAAGCGATGTGGACGATCAGCGGATCAAAATCCGGCCTTTCCTTAGCGGCGAAAATCTTCGCGACGGCCTCCGGATTGAAAGCATCGGCACCCAGGCCGTACACTGTTTCCGTGGGCAGGGCGACGGTCTCGCCGTTTTGCAACATGGCCACCGCCTCGTTCTGGGCTTCCTTCATGCCATCGTCGGTGGCCTCGATGATTTTCGTTTCGAACACGCCGCATGTTTGGAAATGGAACGGCTGCGGGCAATAGCGAAGTCAGGCGCGGGTTATCCGGGGTTCCTCCATTAGGGAAAGTACCGTATCTTCAGCCCCGGAGGGGTGTCCCGAACGTAGCCCCGGGTGCAGCGCAGCGAAACCCGGGGTGAAATGCCCAGAGAAACAGCGGCGAGCGGCAATCCCCGCTCCCCTCGTGCTCCGACGAAGCCGGAAACCGCCATGCCGTTGGTGGGCTGCGGCAGAGCGGAACGGGTGGCGGAGTGGGTGTAACTGAAAGTGGTGGTCAAGCGCATTTCTGCTGCCAGAAGTCGTCCCAGCGTTGATTGGCACGCATGGCGCGGAGTTGTGCCATTTCCTCCGCCCGCTCGAGCCGCCACCATGTGCCGGGGATCTTCAGGCGCTTTTGCAAAATGTGCCGATGGGCGCTTTCCACTTCTCCCGAGCCGATGGGTAGTTCCTGACGGATCGCTTCGCGGTAATCGAGCTGGTGGCGGCGCTTCTCAATGTAGGCCATCGCCGTGTCCAACGCTTCGGCTCCTTCTTTTCCCTCTATCCCTGGAGCAAGGATTTTGAGGCGCGTGATGACCGTGTCGATCTCGCTTTCGCGCAGCGATTTCTTGCAGCCTTCCAACCATGCGTTGCTTTGCTCCAAATCCATCGCCGTGCTTCTGGCTGCTGCGGCGAGGTATTCGCAGACGTGATAAAAATCCAGGTGGAACTTGCAGCGCGTCCCAAACTGCCGCTCGTATTGCTCGGCAATCCAACTGGCGCCATCCGCCACCGCGTGGATGTGCGTGGCCTCGCCCATGCCTTTGAATTGGCAACACTCCGACATCATGCAACCCACCGCCATCGGCTCCCCGACGGCAACTCCGTAGTAGGTCTCCACGCTGCCGGGCACGCGCACGGTGCTGACCCGGATTTCCTTCCAATGGCACTTCCGCAGCTTGCGTTTGTCCGGGCGCCTCCCTGCGGGATGGTCGGTGGTCGCTTGCCTGGAGCTTGGTTTTCCCTCACCGAAACCGACGATGGGCAGCATTGATCCATCCACTTCGGAGATGAGCGTGGCAGCGGGCCGGATGGAGCCGGGGGCTTGGGAATTGAAGTGTTTGGCTTGCCGGGCGACGTCCGCCGTCGCCTTGTCGATGGTGTAAACGGGCACCTTGATGTTGTAGTGTTCCTTCAGGGCGGCGGCGGTGTTTTGGAAACTGCGCTCCGCCCCGAAGTCGGCGATGCGCCTCTGGAGCGTGCGTGAGGCCGAGCGGTCGGTCACTTTTGCAAAATCCCGGAACGGGTGGCGCAGCGGGCCTCTCCTGCCGACGCGCATGACCTGCTGGGTGAGGTGGATCACTCCAAAGGTGGTGTGCCACCGGAGTTTTTTTTTGAGTGTTTTTGGAGCTTCGGGTTTTGATTGAGGGCATCGCGCTGGGTGTTTTGAGACCATTGGAGCATGAGGTTTTTGCCAAGCTCCTGAAGGGCTGCTATCATCGCTTCCTCGGCCTGGTGGGCGTCCATGCCGTTGGCGATCTCTTGCTCGAATTTGTTGGCGATGGATTGGAACTGCGCTGCCATGAGCGGGTTGCCGCGGAGCTGGCGCAGCATGATTTTCTCCTCGGGGGTGGCTTTCAATGGTTCGTCCCCGGGTGTCGGTTTGTCGTTCATCGACTCCCGATGATAGTCATGTGTTCAAAAGTACAAGTCCAAAATTCAGGTTTTTCAATAAGTGACCACCACTTTCAGTTACACCCTGGCGGAGTCTCTCCCTTGACCCGCCCTATCCCTTGTGCAATATGACCGGGGGTTTCGTTTCCCTCCACCCCCGGCTACGTTCTGGCCGTTCCTCCCGGGACTCAGGAGCTGCCATCCCTTTGAAGCTCTCCCTAGTGGCGGCGCCCTGCGCGGGTTATCAGCCCTCTCACTCTCAGATCGTTTCCAAAAGTCTTCCGGGAAATGCCCTCAAGCATGACCGATTCCGGAAAAACCCAACCAGCCAGAGCAGGAACGGTATCCCCGCAAAGCATTGGCGCGTAATAGATTACCGCCTCGTCCACGAGGCCGGCGGCGATCATGGCTGCGGAAAATTTTCCTCCGGCCTCCAGCATCACCGAGAGCACGCCCTGTTCCTCTACCAGTGCGCGGAGCGTTTTCTCGGGATTTTCCCGGCTCCGGATCAGCGTTCTGTCCTTCCATTCATCGGAAAAAAGGGCGTCGTTTCCAGGCAAGGTTTCCGGCCTGTCAGTCACCACGATCCGCCACGGTTGATCGCGGCCCGCGAGTAGCTCCGGCACCCGTATCGTCAGTGCCGGGAGATCGCGGCGCACCGTCTCGCCGCTTGTCATGATCGCATCGACCTGGGAGCGCAGCACCTGGACGTCCGCCCGTGATTCCTCTCCGCTCAGCCATTGCCCCTCGCCCTCCGGCCTGGTGATTTTTCCATCCAGGGACATCGCGCATTTCCAAATCACCCAGGGCAGTCCGGTGCGCTGGACTTTGGAAAACGGGCGGAGAATTTCGTCGCACTCTTCACGCAACACGCCGGATTCCACGGCGACTCCCGCCGCTTTCAACACCGCGTCCGCAGCCCCCGCATGGGCGGGATTCGGATCCACGCTTCCATAGACGACCCGCGAAATCCCCGCCTTCACCAGACCTTCCGTGCAGGCGGGAGTGCGCCCCGCCGTCGAGCACGGCTCCAAAGTCACGTAGGCGGTCGCTCCTTTCAGCGCCTCGGATCCGCAGGATTTCCCGGCGTCCGCAATCGCCTCCACTTCGGCATGCGGCATGCCGGCCTTCCGGTGCCAGCCTTTCCCGATGAGCTTTCCGTCCTTCACGATCGCGGCGCCGACGGGTGGATTCGGAGCGGTTTTCCCGATCCCCTTGCCAGCCTCCTCCAAGGCGACCGCCATCCATTCCGCATCCGTCATTTCTTGAAAAATGCTTGGCCTCTCTCTCCAAGTCCAGCCCGGAAGCGGCGCGGGAAACGCTCCGCGAAGTAAAATTCTATTGCCAACATCCGCGCTTTTCCTAAGCTTCTGTCATGTTGCAGCGCATCGCCACCATCGCTATCGTCACCGTCACCGCTCTCGCCGCCGCCTCCTGCTGCTGCCTCTTCTAAAAAAATTCCTGAAAACAAACCGATGAAAAAACTCCTCAGCCTCCTGACACTCGCCGCCCTCTCCATGGGTTTCTCCTCATGCTGCTCCATGTTCGGCCTCCCGGCCACTGGTGCGGGCTACACGACCGAGACCAAGCAGGT
>CAVWUI010000008.1:0-316136 GCA_963758175.1 uncultured Verrucomicrobiae bacterium | reverse complement strand
GAGAATGCAAAAAGAAGTCTATTTTTTGATCTTATAACTTTTTTCTCCAGAACTACAAATCAGCAAATAGGGCATTGGCGATTATCGGATCTCGCCAAAGAGAAGCGGATTTCCAGATGAATCGGAGTCATCAAGGGAAGCGGATCAATACAGAGCTTAAAAGGGTTGGGCTACCTCGGTTTAGAGAACTTCTCGAAGGATACAGCCCTTCTTTCTTGAAGAGAAATTCAATTGATCATGGTGAAAGCGCAGTAGTGGCTATGCGATTAGCTGATGCTGCTGAGTATTCCTGGAAAGAAGTAGAATCAGGCTCGATCGTTGCCAAGGCTACTCAGTTTAGCCTTGGAATATGCGACAATAATACCATGCAAGACCGACCTTACCATCTAACCAATTTATTAGATGATGTCATATGCACAATACATAACCTATACCCTATTCATCTTTCTTCAATGGATTGTTCGGAATATAGAACCGACTTAAAAAAGCAGCCTTTCACATTTTTGCGCTACTTGCTGACGCGCTTCAAAGCTGGGATAGAGACAAACGACTAGTTCAATCAATGGTTGACCTTCCACATAAAACCACCGGTGATAACTACGACCTTGAAGTAATTGGTGACCAAATTCGAATAACAGAACGAGAAAACGAAATTTCATATCGAAAATAAGGCACAAAAAGTCAAATCGGGATTAGATAGTTATTTAACCAAAGCAGGTAATTTGGTATGGTTTCAATTGGGAGAAAAACGCCCTTAGCATCCCAAACGCAGTTACGTAAATACTACGCAAAGTATATTTCGGGTTCGCTCTTTTCCCGAGTTACACCCAAAAAATCACATAAACTGATGTCAGTCCATAAACTATTGTTGCAGCTACCGTAAGAATCTTGATGTATTTCGTGGTGAAATATTTACTATTTTTATAAAGCTCTTGGTATTCTTCAGTATTCAATTTTACCTGGACAGCTTCTGATTCCTCGATTTTGCGAATACGCGCATACCACCATCCCAACATTTCGCCCAACCGTTGGACTTGCATAAACCAATGTATGGCTAGGCCGACGCCTAGGGAACAAAGTGCTACAACTATAAATATAATCTTTTCCTTATCTGAGGCCTCAGCGAAAATAGCTACAGCGATACCACCTGCCACGGCGGTATGAAGTGCCATCTGCAGTTGAGTAACTTGATGTCGAGATTCTGATAAAGACCGAATTTTCTGGTCTGCTAAAACTAAATACTGAATTACTCCTTGCTCGTTGATATTGTTTTTGTATTCCAAAGTGACAGATTCAATTACCTGGAGGATTCGCTCTTGATGGTCAATGATCATAATTTTTTTACTGGAAAATGTCTTTTATAAATATCGAATTGGGCGTGCTTGGTTAAATATTTATAGTCGCTATGCCGCAGTTTTGCCTCCCTGCGAACTGCCAGTCATCGGGGAAGCCCTGGATGCGGGCGGTCATGCGGAGGGTGAGCCTTGGCACTCCGGTGAAGCCTTTGGGCGGGGCTTCGTTGCCGAGGGATTTCCCTTCGACACCGAGGGAAGCCCATGCCTTGCGGGCGCGGGTGGGGCCGAGATCAGCTCCGCCGTGCTTCTTGTACCCGCCGACGAGGGTCGGGGCGATTTCGTTGGCGTTCGCCGCCCATTTCAATGCGCCTTCCCAGCCGTTGGCTGCCATGAGATCGACGAGGGTTTCGCCGACGGTTTTGGTGCGGATGCCATCGGTCAAGGGCATGGGCGGGTAGAAATCGGACACGAGATCCTTGCGGATGGCGACGATGACGACGCGGGGGCGGAGCTGGGGGACGCCGAAGTCCGAGGCGTTGAGCAGATGCCAACTGGCCTCGTAGCCCATGGCTTTGAGATCCTTCTTGAGGCTCATCCGGTAATCGGTGAACACGGCATCCAGGAAGCCGCGGACATTCTCCAGCATGACGGCTTTGGGGCGGCATTCGTCCACCAGGCGGAGGGCTTCGGGGAAAAGGTCGCGCTCGTCGTTGGAGCCGAGCTGTTTTCCGGCTTTCGAGAAGGGCGGACAGGGAACGCCGCCGGCCAGCAGATCCACGCCCTTGAACTCCTTCGCCGAGAATCACGCACATCCCCTTCCACCACATTCCAGTCCGGACGGTTCAGGCGAAGCGTCTCACAGGCATGGCGGTCAAACTCCACATGCGCCAAGGCCTCAAACCCTGCCCTCTCCAACCCAATCGCCTGCCCACCGGCTCCCGAGCAAATCTCTATGCAGGTGAGGCCGGACTGGGAAACCGTGGATTGGGGAGGATTCTTAATGGGTTCTTTTGAACAGTTTTTGGGGCTTGTGTCAATCTCGGAGGCGCAAATGGATTTTGAAGGACGAAGTGTTGATATGAAGCGCCTGCCCTCTATCGAGCTCTATCGACTAGTGGAATTCATCGGTTCAGAAATGAGAGGAAGTATCTCAAGACAAAGTGAGTGGAGCGACGACAGAGCACATTCTAGATTTAGAACAACCTGATCATGATCGTCCATTGCCAGACCATCTTCGGCTTTTTAGGGATGCCCCCATGACGCCGCGTGCAATCTTATATTGGACGGCACACATTTCTCTGATTGTAGAGTTATCATCTACGACTCGGTCGAAAGTTTTTCTGAATTCGGTTGTCGCATGCTTCAAAACTTCATGTTTACCAGGATAAATACTCTCTTTTCGATGTCGATAACTTTCAGATGCAAGACCTGTATAATGAAAAAACATCTGCATTGCGGCTTCGAAGTCTTTTTCAGAAACATTTAAAGAGACACGGAAAACTCGATGACAAATGATAGGATCGATATGGTTATTCCATGAAAACAGCCCTAAATAGCAACCGAAAGATATAATTGACCGATCTCTAGGTTTCATGAAGATCTCAAAATGGTGCGCTATAATTGTACATAGTGTTTCTAAGAATTTTTCCCGAGAATGGGTATCATTTGGAATATCGTCGCACGCTTCAGTGAGGTCAACCACTAGTTTATGGTGTTTGATCATTGTATCAATTAAGATACGTCCTGATCCAGAAATAACGCCACGTCGATGTATATTGATCCTAAGATCTGGATCACGACTTGTCATTAGCGCCATTTGAAACGAACGCTCCACCGAATAGTCAATAAAGTATTGAGAAAAGAATGCTTTCGAGAATTCAATCGCAGCGACATCTGGTGCCGTGCATCGACAGTAATTAGGTAATGTGCATATTTTGATAATTCAGAAATATGGTCTTCAGAATAGCAGCAGGTAAGGATTAAGGCCATGATCGGAATCTGGGACAATGAGAGTGCATTCGCTAAAGAATCAGCTGAAATTATTTCACTTGCGGAACCGATTTTATTTTCGAAATACACCCCGTCGCAACTGCCATGGCCTGAGAACTGAATCACACTGTATTTACCGTTTGCAACTTCGTTAATAAATACATCAAACGTAATAAGACGTTTGACCACACAGGGATCAATCGAAGCAAGTTTCAAAGCATTCTCGATTGAGCTATGCTCTTTGTCCAATCGAAGCGAGGTTGTTCCGGATGGATTTGAATAACAAATTAGGACTTGTGGATTCATTGTGGTTTTGAAAAATAGTTGCAGGATGAGTTGTTTATTCTCGATGCCGAAGAACATTATTTCCTTTCATGCCTCTCAGTCGTCATTATTCCAACCCGAATGGCCGTCGCAGAACTCACAGCCTGTCTGGTAGCTATACTCTAAATTACCACCACCAAGTTGGGCTTCGTTGCACGATTCGCAATACGCAATATTATTGGCTACCGAGATGCATTCGATACAAATGTAAAAGTTATGGTGTTTGACGACGCTATCCATTGATACACAATGTGCGCAATTGATCGGCACGTAATCGGCAGGATCAACGGACTCTGTAGCAAGAATTTCTTCAAGATCGCCTGAAGTAACTGCTTGCCTGCACTTTAGGCATGTTTGACCACTGCCTTCTTCAGTAAGAACGTGAATCTTGGCGCCGCACTCGTTAGGGCAATCAATCACAAGAAATGATTCGGCGAGGCCACATACTCTACAAGTCTTCTCATGAAGCAAGGCAGTGAGCCTAGAGATAGCAGCCGCTTCATAACCACAACCCGAGCAGTCATCAAACTTTACTCCAATTTTTTTTCTTTGCTGAAAATTGGTCCGAGGCTGTCGAATGCAACTTTGAGGTAGGCTCGGTTGCGGATCATCGAGTTGCGAATCTGCCCAATTTCACTCTCGTATGCGCCAAATTGGTCTTCCCATTGAACTAGGAGGCGTTCCAGGTGAAACCAGCATGAACACTGCTCTTTAACAATTTCTTCAATTAATTGAGGTGGCACGCTTTTAGTCCCAGCCTCATGAAAGAAGTGGAGCATTCGATTGCGATGAGCGGCAAGTTTCAAGAATTGCTCTGAAGCTTCTTTAGTGATCTTTTGACCACAAATCTTTACTAAGCGTCTAATCGCTTCGGCGGGATTTACGGTTTTGCACTTTCCCTCTAAAAAACTGGCAATGTCTGCATCAGAAGTCTTTTCAACCACTAATGACCAATGCTCATTCATCAGTCGCGCTTTCAAGATTAACTCGACTGCAATGGCAAAATGTATAACGGAATATTTAGGGTGTTGTCCGATTTCCCCAACAGCTTTTACGAGAAAATCAATAGCGCTTTGCGCTAGATTTTCTTTTGCGTCTTTGATGAGTTTATTAGACATGGGAGAATTGAATGAATTTTTTGCCCAACTAAATCATCATGACTAAAGAACTTTACCTTTGTCGTGACCCTTTGTCATTGCCTTGTTCATAGGCTCCTCCTGACAAAATCGATTTGATTCTTCCTCACAGATGAGACGTTGCCTGTTTTTCGCCATTTGCTTACGGCGCCAAGCTTTTCAGTTAAAAATCCCTTTCTCGATAGTGAGATCCTAAATTGTTCATTTTTGTGTGTTTCTCCATACAAGTATTCAGAGCCTACTTTCCAGTTGATTAAGTCTTCTGAACCGAGTATAAGTCCCTCATGAAAGCGGCAGCTGGTGCGATACCGCGTTGCCAACGATGGATTCGTCGACTTTTTAATAATCTTGATTATGTCGGTATCGATGTAGTCAGGGAGGGTCTGGGTTCGAATAAGGTCATTTCTAACTACAAGACGTTCTATCGCCTTATTTATAAATATGTCCTGCTCAAAAAAGTTCTCAATTTGGGCGAATTTTTTCTTTTGGGCATCGTTGAGCCAGTCGAAATAGGCACCCGGAAAAAAGCCGTCTAGTATTTGGAAGAGGGTAACTCCGATCTGATAAACATCAGACTGACGCGTGTATTTATTTGATGTAAATACTTCAGCTGGTTTGTAGACCATAGTCGTATTCGAACCTGTGACAGAGCCGAGCAATTTATCAAAGTGCTTTACAGAGCCGAAATCTGAGATGAGAGGGACTTTGGTGGAATTGTGTATGAGGACGTTCTTAGGTTTGATGTCTCTATGGACTATTGAATTGGCGTCCTTATGTAGTTCGGAAATTCCATTTAGCACCCCATGTATGATGTTAAGTTTGTCGCGGAGATCCAATTGGCCTGATCGATGACACTTTTCCAGATCGCCGCCATCGATCTCATCGGTCATGAAGTAGCTATAGTTTTTTCCTATCCGTCGTGCATCTCGAACCCGAAGCACATTGGGATGGTCGATTTTCGACAAGATTTTTGGCTCATTGTGTCCGCCTGAGTTGGCGTTTCCATAATAGATCTTGAGTGCGATTCTCAGACCAAATATTTTATGGTAGCCGAAAAAAATATCGCAATTACCGCCCTCCTGAGAAACTCGGTCTATAGAAAAAATCTTTTTGGTTCTTAATAAATTCAAGCACTTCATCATCTAAATTTAGGTCATCCAAATTCATTTCTTAGACGAATCCAAATAGTGATAAGCGAGATTGAATGCATCCGACTGATACCCAAATTTAGGTGCTGAGGTTGCGGTATTCTTCTTAAAGTATGCTGCAATTGTCTGAGGTGCTACCATGCGGACATTACATTTTTCAGAACGTATGTTTGGATAATTCCCTCGACTTTGAAGGAAATTGGCGACGGCGCATAACTCCCTTTTCCCTTTGGATTTCTCGTCTTGATCAGAATTACAAATGGGTTGAAAGAATCAAAGGTCGCAAATAACGCGTTTCTAAACAAAATTACGTTAGCTGCGTCATTGTCGTCTTCCATTAATATTGGTTTGTAGCTTCCGGTGAAGTTTTTGATCTCATCAGCTTCCTTACGCAAGGCTGCAATAATGACCTTGTCTATCAATATCTACTCCAATTGCGGTATTATTCATTTTTGATGGGTTTTAGGTCTGATCGTTGCCAGCAATGAATTTGCTCACTGGCAAGCCTCGCACTCTCCCCCGTTCATCATCGCATCGATGGAGCAGGCGTTTTTCTGTTCTGCGGTGTATTCCATCTTGGCGGCGGCGTTGGTTGCTGCGGTGGCGGCGGTTTGGGTGGCCATGTGGCCGCGTTGCTCCTTCTGGACGTTGAGGGTGGATTTCTCGACGTTGGATGCCTGGAGGGTGCGGAGGTAGTAGGTGGTCTTGAGGCCCTTGTCCCAGGCACGGCGGTACATGTGGCTGAGGGTCTTGAGATCCGGGGTGGCGAGGAAGAGGTTGACCGATTGTGACTGGTCGATCCACTTCTGGCGGCGGGCGGCGGCATCGACGATGTATTCGTAGCCGATGCCGAAGACGGTCTTGTGCTTCTGCTTGATGGCCTCGGGGATGTCATCGATGTTGTCGAGCTCGCCATTGAAGTATTTGAGCTGGTCGACCATTTCCGGGGACCAGAGGTTGGCCTTCTTGAGGTCGCGGACGAGCTCGGTGTTGAGGACGGTGAAGTCGCCGGAGAGGTTGGACTTCACGTAGAGGTTCTTGTAGTTCGGCTCGATGCAGGGGGTGGTGCCCATGATGTTGCTGATGGTGGCGGTCGGGGCGATGGCGAGGACGTTGGAGTTCCGCATGCCGTGCTTGGCGATTTTCTCGCGGACGACGGACCAGTCCATTTTCCCGCCGCGCGGGACGTCGATCTTGCGGCCGCGCTCGTCTTCGAGGAGATCGACGGTGTCCTGCGGGAGGAGTCCCCTGTTCCACTTGGAGCCCTCGTAGCTGGAGTAGGTGCCGACTTCTGCGGCGAGATCGCTGCTGGCGCTGTAGGCGTAGTAGGCGATGGCTTCCATGAACTCGTCATTGAACTCGACGGCGGCATCGGAGGCGAAGGCGAGGTTGCGCTTGTAGAGGGCATTCTGCAGGCCCATGACGCCGAGGCCGATGGGGCGGTGGCGGGAGTTGGCGGTTTTGGCGGCTTCGGTGGGGTAGAAGTTGATGTCGATGACGTTGTCGAGGGCGCGGATGGCGACGGTGATGGTTTCCTTGAGCATCTCGTGATCGAGCGCGCCATCGCGGTTGATGTGGGTGTCGAGGACGACGGAGCCGAGGTTGCAGACGGCGGTTTCCTCATCGGAGGTGTTGAGGGTGATCTCGGTGCAGAGGTTGCTGGAGTGGATGACGCCGCAATGATCCTGCGGGGAGCGGACGTTGCACGGATCCTTGAAGGTGATCCACGGGTGGCCGGTCTCGAAGACCATTTTCAGCATGTATTTCCAGAGCTCGATGGCGGGGAGCTGGCGGGACCAGATCTTGCCCTCGGCGGCCTGGGCTTCGTAATTCTCGTAGCGTTCCTCGAAGGCCTTGCCGTAGAGATCGTGGAGATCGGGGGTTTCGTTGGCGCGGAAGAGGGTCCAGTGCTGGCGGGCTTCCATGCGCTTCATGAAGAGGTCGGGCACCCAGTTGGCGGTGTTCATGTCGTGGCAGCGGCGGCGGTCGTCGCCGGTGTTCTTGCGGAGCTCGAGGAAGTCCTCGATGTCGTTGTGCCATGTCTCGAGGTAGGCGCAGCCGGAGCCTTTGCGTTTCCCGCCCTGGTTGACGGCGAGGAGCTGGTCGTTGTGGAGCTTGAGGAACGGGATGATGCCCTGGGACTCGCCATTGGTGCCCTGGATGTAGCCGCCGGTGCCGCGGACGGCGGTCCACGAGCCACCGAGGCCGCCGGCCCACTTGGAGAGGTAGGCGTTTTCCGCGATGCCGCGCTGCATGATGGACTCGATGGAGTCGTCGACCTTGTAGAGGTAGCAGGAGGAGAGCTGGGAGTGGAGGGTGCCGGAGTTGAAGAGGGTGGGCGTGGAGGAGCAGAAGCGGCGGCCTTTGTAGAGGTTGTAGAGGCGGATGGCCCAGTCCTCGCGCTTGGTTTCCTCGTTTTTGAAGAGACCCATGGAGACGCGCATCCAGAAGAACTGCGGGGTCTCGATGCGGCGGTGCTTGTCGCCGGTCTTGTCGACGATGAGGTAGCGGTCGTAGAGGGTCTGGATGCCGAGGTAGTCGAAATCGAGGTCGGCGGTGGGGTCGAAGGCGTCGGCGAGTTTGCTCGAGCTCGTATTTCTTGAGCAGCTCGGGGTTGAGGCGTTTGATGGCGACGCCGTGCTTGAGGTATTTCTTGAAGCCTTGCTTGTGGGCTTCCTTGAGCTTCTCGACGCCATCGGTGGAGATGTTCCAATCGAGGACTTCCTCGTAGATGTAGGAGAGGAGGATGCGGGCGGCGAATTTCGCGAAGTCCGCGTCCTTTTCGATGAGGGTCTTGGAGTTGAGGATGATGGTGGCTTTGAGATCCTTGGCGGAAATTTCCGAGCCGATGGAGCGGCGGAGTTCGCGCTCGATCTCCTCCTCGGGGAGGTTGAGGTCGAGGCCGATGGAGGCGAACTGGATGCGCTTTTTCAGCTCCATGCCGTCCCAGAAGGAGGAATCGCCATCCGCAGTGGTGACGACGATCATGGAATCCTGCGAGAGATCCTCGGAGGCGTTTTCCTCATCCTCGGTGCGCAGGCGGCCGCGCTCGGCACGGTAGAGGATGTAGTGCTGGGCGGCCTTGTAGTGGCCCTGGCGCATGAGTTCCTCCTGGACGTGGTCCTGGACGTCCTCGATGTGGACGAAGGATTGGTCGCCCTTGCGGACGAGTTCGGTGACGGCGTTGGCGATCTCGGCGGCGGGCTCGGGGTTCTCGTGGATGGTGAGGAAGGCCTTGCGGACGGCGATCTCGATCTTGGTCTCGCTCCACGGCACGACGTTGCCATTGCGGCGGATGAGGCGGACGGGAAGGGCGTGGGGGCTGGTGCCGGACTCGACGTGGCCGGTCTTCTCGAGGGAGCGGCGGAAGGCGAGGGATTTGGCGACGTCGTAGGCGTCGTTTTCGAGGAGGGCTTTTTCGATGAGGAGGTAGAGGTCGGACTCGGAGAGGCGGAGGCGGTCGCCTTCTTCGAGGGCTTTCGTGAGGGAAACGGCGACGTTGCGGGCGACCTGGGAGACGAAGTTGCGGTTGTCGTCGGAGAAGATGGAGGTCTCGTCCTCGGCAGCGGGCGACGAGGAGGTCGGTGAGGGATTCGCCGATGGCGTCGGCGACGTCCTCGAGGGAAAACTGGTGCTCCTTTTCACCGCGGGTGACGGTGATATCAGGCATCGGCTTGCGCTCGTTGGCCGGGATGGACTCGCGCCAGTCGTACTGGCGGTCGGTGGCTGCGAGGGCGAAGCGGTCGGAGATGACTTGCTTGAGGATGTTGTCTTCGGCGAGGTTTAGGCTAGCGGTACATTGTGTTATAAGGGTGGCGGCGTTTTTTGTTTGGACGGAGGTGTGCGGCGTGGAGGAGCTGGAGGTAGCTAGTTTTCAGTGGCGAGTGCCCAGGTGAGAAGTGAGAAGTGAAGACTGGGGTGTTAGTTGGGTCTACTTTGGGTTAGGCGGCGATTTGGAGGAGTTGATGAGGCCTTGGATCATGCGGGAGAGTTCGCGGGTTTCGGTGATCATCGTGCGGGAGTCCTTTATTGGCGGGGCTGCCTAGGCGCTGCGCGGACTTCGTTCGGCGACGTAGAGTTGGGTTCGGAGTTCGCCGCAGGAGCCTTTGCTGTAGCGGAGGAAGCTGATGAAGTCCTTGGTGCTGTCGCGTTCGGAGCCTTCGGCGATGTTGGAGGGGATCGAGAGGGACGATGCGTTCCATCTGATCCTCGAAGAGCGAAGTCCTTGGACTCGGCGAGGCGACATGGATGTCCACGGCGAGCTGGCATCCACGTTTCCAGACTTCAAGATCTTCAAATGTAGTCAATTTCGCTCATCTTCGCTGAAATCTGATCACACTGATCACTTCTCACTCGGCACTCTCACTTAGGCTCGGATCACAGATCATCGTCGTCGACAGCTGCGAGCGCTGCCGCTTTCTGGTATTCGGTGACCCGGCCTTCGAAGAAGTTCTGCTCCTTCTTGATGTCCATCATCTCGGCGAGCCATGGGAAGGGGTTGGTGACGGATTCGTTGAGGGGGGCGAGGCCGCAGGACTGGAGGCGGCGGTCGGCGATGTAGTCGATGTAGGTTTCGAAATCGACGGAGTTGAGGCCGAGGCCGGAGACGGGGAGGCAATCGCGGATGAAGTCTTTTTCGAGGTCGATGCCTTCTTCCATGGTGTCGCGGAGATCTGCGCGGAATTCTTCGGTCCAGATGTCGGGGTTTTCATCGATGAGATCCATGAGGAGGTTGCGGAAGACCTCGATGTGGTTGGACTCGTCGCGGAGGGTGTAGCGGAACATCTGGCCGATGCCGGGGAATTTGTTCTGGCGGTAGAGGGAAAGGATCATGCCGAAGAGGCCGTAGAACTGGGTGCCCTCCATGATCTGGCCGAACATGAAGATGTTTTTCGCGAGCGCCTGCTTGTTTTCCGTGATCGGTGAGGTCGATGTCGCGGCGGAGGGCCTTGCTGTTCGAGGTGACGAAGTGGTTCTTCGCGGTGATGGTCGGGACGTCCTCGAACATGGCCTCGCATTCGTGGGGGTTGAGACCGAGGGAGGAAATCATGTAAACGAGGCTGTCGGCGTGGATGTTTTCCTCGTGGGCGTGGCGGCCGAGGACGAGCTTGAGCTCGGGGGCGGTGACGACTTCGCGGACGACGTGGAGGACGTTGTCACCGACGATGCCTTCGGCGGCGGAAAAGTAGCCGATGCCCATTTTGATGATCCAGCGCTCGACGTCGGAGATCTCGTTGGAGCGCCATTGCTCGACGTCCTTCTGCATCGAGATGTCCTCCGGCTCCCAATGGTTGTTCTTCATCGTCTTGTAGAGGTCGTACGCCCAGGTGTATTTGAGCGGGAGGATGTTGAAGAACATGGTTTCCTTGCCGTTGATGACCTTCTTGGAGTGGTAGGCGAGTTCGGCCTTGGCCTTGTCGAGGGTGAAGGTGCGGGTGCCGAGTGTGACGGTGGTGGTGGACATGGGATGGATGTGAGGTTGGAACTTGGGGCTGATGCGCGACGCTGAAGTGGCAGTTAGCGTCGTGGAGACTGGATGCAACCGGCGTGCCGGGTCAATGCGATTTTGCAGGATGTGGTATCCACAAATTATTCACAATACAAGATGTAGTGGTATAGCCTCGACACTACAAAGTGAATACCATTGAGTTTACTACCCTTTCCCGCAGTGGCCATCAATCCCGCTCACGGTACTTGGGCCGAAAAAAAATGATGATGGAGGGTCAATCCGTCGATATGGCGAAAATTTGAAAAACTTCGTTAATGGATCCGAAATATCCCGTTGATCTGAGGATCTGTTGCCGCTGGTCACCGCGCTTACTAAAATAAAAATTTTAGTGGTGAACCTCCGTAGAGGATGGATCGGGTTCTTTTCCTTTGGTCGGAGTTTCAAATTCGGCCTTCGTGAGTCAGGCTTCGAATTACCATCCTTGCGAGCTCACTCCGGGAGTGGAACCTGCTCGGACTGACGGAGATAGAGGAAGAGATCGCGGATCTCGGGTTCCTCCAGTCCTTTGAGAAGACCCTCGGGCATGAGTGATTGCTCGCTGGTAGTCAGGGTCTTCGATCTCGGAGCGCGGCACGCTGACGTCTCCGGCCAGGGTTTTCAGAACGACGGCTTCCTTGAGGTTGCTGACGATCACGCCGGTGACGAGTCTGGCCGTTTTTCTTTTCCAGGTAGCTCTGCTGGTAGTCCACGCCGATGCTCTGGTTCGGATCGAGGAGGTTGAGCAAGAGGTAGTCCACATCCTTGAAATTTCCGGGAAGCTCGGGGCCGATCTTTCTGCCCCTCGCCATGGAGGGTGTGGCAGGCGGCGCACCGTTGGTTGAAAATCACGCGACCCTGCGAGGCATCCGCTTCCATGATCTGCCGTTCACCGAGAAACTTCCTGAACTCTGTCATCTGTTCCTCCTTTTCCGCGGAGGTCTTGCGCATGGAGCCCCAGTTTCTGGTGATCCAGTCTTTCGATGGCCCGCTCCCGCTGGCGTGAAGCTGGCGGACGAGCTGGGCGGTGAGATCCGTCATGGGGACGATTCCAGCGTCCACGGCTTTCAGCAGGGAATCTGTGCCTTTTGTGCTGGAGCCGAGGGTGGCGAGGGCGGCGGTCTTTTCGTCGGCGGAAAACCTGCCGTAATTCCCGAGGATGGAATTGATATGCGCCGGAGTGGGATGGGCCACGAGACCACGCAGGGCGATGATTCTCACCGGGTCTTCCTTTTGCAGCAGAGGGATCAGCATTCCCTTCAAAGAAGGATCGCCGATGCTGATGAGATTCCGCAGGGCATCGCCTCTTTCCTTTTCGTCGGCCGTCGCATCGGTGACCAACGCACGCATGGCGGCGATGACTTCCTCGCCGCCGAAGAGAACGGCCAGGGTCTTGGCCTGCTCCTTGAGCCTGCCGTCAGCGGAGCTGGAGGCTCTCTGGTGCAATGCCGTCCATGCGGCGGGCGGGGCGATGCCTTTCATCCCTTTGAGGGCAAGGTTCATGCCGGTGAATGCGTCGGCGACTTTCCCATCCTCGGAAACATCTCCCAGGGCGCTGACGATGGCGGCGATACCGGTGAGGTGGCCTTTTTCAGAAAGACGGCGCGCGATGTTCCGCGAAACCAAGGGGAACTCCGACGCACCTAGTAGTTTCGTAGCGAAAGCGTGATCCGAGGCGACGGGATGCTCCGCGGCATACCAGACGAGCTGCGGGAGATTCGGATCGTCCGCGTCTTCCCCGTGCGCGACCAGAGCGAGGAGAATGGCTTCGCGCTTCTCGAAATCAAGACGACCGGCGGCGCTGGCCAGATAGCGGCGGACGACGGCGGAAGGATCGGTGGCCGCCATTTCCGAGAATTTCTTCAGCAAGGCGTCGCCGGGGTTCCTGTCCTCGCAAGCGAGCTGGATCGCCCATGCGCGGAGGTATTCGCTTTTCGCGGAAAGCTGGGTGAGGAGCAGTGCCTCATCGACCCCGCCAGTGACGTGCAACGCCCAGAGCGCCCGGAGCTGCCTGGTATCATCCGCGTTCCCGGCGAGCATTTTTTTCAGGGCAGTGTGGACATCCTTGTCCGGGCCGCGCTCGGCGAGGATGAGGCGCGCGTGGCGAACGAACCAGTCGTTTTCATGAAGCTGGTGGGCGACGAGTTCGGCGGAGGTGGCTTTCGTCAGATCGACCCGCGCCGGCTCGGGATTTCCGTAGGATATCTTATAGAGGCGACCGTTCGAGCGATCCGTGTATTCCCTTTGCTGGTGACAGGGAACGCGGTCATACCAGTCGTTGATAAAGACGGAACCGTCCGGCCCATACTGCGGGCTGAGGCCGCGATACCATTTGTCTTTCGAGACGAGAAAATCTCCGTTCTTCAGAGCTTTGGAGCCGGAACCATTCGGCTCGTGACGCTCGTTGCGCATCGTATTCATGTGGATGTCGCCGAAAAAAAACGTGTTCCGATACTCCTGCGGCCACTGGCCTCCGAGGTAGATCATCGCGCCGCAGTAGGCGCGTTTCTCATACGAGAAATCGGCGATGGGGCCGATGTTGTCGTATACGAAGGGATTCGTATGCGCGCCGGCCTGGCGGATGTAACGCGCGCCCTGAATGGCCTGCCAACTGTGCGGAATCACGCAAGCGGCGAAGTAGCCCTGGCCGTGGTCGTTGAAGTCGAGTCCCCACTGGTTGCTTCCACCCTCGGCATACACTTCGAAGATTTCTTTCTTCGGATGGTAGCGCCAGAGCCCCGCATCGATATAGGTCCGGTCTGCTTTCCCCGCCCCGGGCTTGCCGACATTGGAGCGGGTGAAAATACCGTGCGATCCGTAAAGCCAACCATCGGGGCCCCAGATGAAATTGTTCAGTGTCTCGTGGGTGTCCTGCCAGCCCCATCCATCGAGTACGATCTCGGGTTCGTCTTTGAAAACGTCTTCGCTCTCCTCTCTCGGAAAAAAAAGCAGGTTGGGCGGTGTGCCGACCCAGACCCCGCCGTGACCGATGGCGATACCGGAGGAGAAACTAAGTTTATCGTAGAAGACGGTCTGCTTCACCGCGCCGCTCTGGGGGTCGTTTTCAAGAATGAGGATTCGGTCGCGTTTCTCGCCGGGACAGTTCGGATAGTTGGAATTTTCCAGTATCCAGATCCTGCCACGGCTATCCATGGTGTGTGCGATTGGCTGGACGATGTCCGGCTCCGCGACGATGACCTCGGCGGAAAATCCTTCGGGCAGGACGAAGCTCCCAACGGTTTCCGCGGCAGACAAGGCATCGGTCTCGGCAACGGGTCTGCCCTTGTCTTTGAGCGGGTTCGCGGAAGCGTGGATGATGAGGGATGCGGTGATGACCGCGGAAAGGATGGAAATTTTCATGAGACAGGGATTTGTGGAAAGGGTTTAAGGAATGTGACCACTCGGGAAGACGGATCAGTTCGCCGTTCTTCATTGCGGATTCGTGGGAGAGGATGCCGGTGAGAGTGATATTGGCGGATTGCACTTCGTTCGGGTAGCCTTTGCCATTGCCGCGAAGGAGTTCCACGAACTGATGAACGAGATGCGGGTGCGAGCCGCCGTGTCCCCCGCCCTGGGTGAAGCTGAGGTGATCCTCACCGCCATCCTCGCCATACACGCCGCCCCGGGTGAAAGGCGCGATCTCTTCCGGTAGCAGGTGGCCGAAGTCCGGGCACTCCACCTCTTCCGGGATCTCCGGCTCCGGGCGTTTCGCGGTGTGGACGATGAGAGGTTTCCCCTCGACGAGCGGCCACTCGACGGCTTTCTCCGATCCGTATACCTCGAAGCTCTCGCGGTATTGCCGCGCGACATCAAAAAGAGAGCGATAGACCTGCGCGCTGAGATCGCTGTCCTTGAAGCGGATGTGGGTGGTCTCCACCGCGAAAGGCGAACCGTAGCACTCATGCATTTCCTCGCGGATGGTGCCGGAAGGGAAACAACTCACGAACTCCGCTTCGTTGCGCCCGATTCCGAGCACCGGCCCCACGCAATGGGTCGCGTAGTGCATGGGCGGCAGACCCGGCCAGTATACCGGCCAGCTGTCCATGTCCTGCTGGTGGCTGGCCTTTAGAAACTGGAGTTTGCCGAGTTTCCCCTCGTCAAAAAGCTGTTTCATGTAGAGGAACTCACGGGCATAGACGACCGTCTCCATCATCATGTATTTCAGCCCGGTCTCGCGGCAGGCATCGACGATGGCCTTGCAGTCTTCCTCCGTTGTGGCCATGGGCACGGTGCAGGCGACGTGCTTCCCGGCGCCGAGCGCCTTGAGCGTGTGCTCCGCATGGTTCGGGATGGGCGTATTGATGTGCACCGCGTCGATATCAGGATCGGCCAGCAGTTCATCGTAGTCGGTGAAACGCTTCTCCACCCCGAATTTGTCGCCGATGGATTCAAGCATAGCCGGATCGCGCTGACAGATCGCCGCCAGCTCCGCGTCCGGATGTCTCTGGTAGATGGGAATGAACTCAGCTCCGAAGCCGAGGCCGATGATTGCCACGCGAGGGCGTGAAACTTTCCGGGTGTTGTTGTCTGACATGGTTTTCAGTCGAGAAACTACACGAAGCACTCTTGCCGATCTTGGATGCAGCGGCCATTTTCTATGAAAACCTGGCCATTCCCAGATGATGAAAAAACTTCCTCCCGGACTCATCAGAAAAAGATTTTTCTCGAGTCTGAAAAATCCGTCCGAACTCACAGGCATCCTCGATCATCTGGGCGACATCTCCGTGTTCGCGAAGAACCGGGATTTCCAGCTCACCTACGGAAACCACCACTTCTACCAGCGATTCGGCTATACGGACGAGTCCCATTTTGTCGGAAAAACGGACTTCGATCTCTATCCGCTTCCCCTCGCAGAAAAGTTCCGTGCGGACGATGAACGGTTCTTTTCCACCGAACAGCCCCTTTTGGATCTCGTCGAACTTTTCCTCAACCAACAGGGGATTCCCGATTGTTTCATCACCCAGAAGCTTCCTCTTTTCGGCAAGAACGGTGAGGTTGTGGGTCTGATGGGAGCGATACGTCGTTATCAAATCCAAGGCATGGAGCCGACAGGGGAAACTCCCGTTTCAAAAGCCGCGAACGCCTTCAGAAGGAACCCCGGAAAGCGGTGGATCATCGAGGACATGGCACGGGAGGTCGGGCTTTCCCAACGCCAGTTCAACCGCCGGTTCCAAGGCGCCTTCGGAATCACGCCACAGAGTTTCCTGATGAAAACCCGCATCCAGTCCGCCTGCCACGAGCTCCGCCAGACAGGCAGCGAGATCGCCGATGTCGCGCTGAAACTGGGCTTCTACGACCAGAGCGCGTTCACCGCGCAATTCCGCAGGAACATGGGAATCACCCCGCTGAAATACCAGCGGAGCTACCGCTGAAAAATCATTGGCATTTCATTTCCTCGGAAACCATCCACCCTTCCGCCGATGAATTATCCGTTTTCAAGCACCGGCGAACTCCTCGCGGGAGGAAGCGGTATCGGTGATCTGATGGATGATCTCGGTCACGCCCTCGCCAGCGCCGGCCCGGATCTCAAGATGCTGGGCGGTGGCCAGCCCGCCCAGATCCCGGCCATCAACGAAATCTGGCGAAGACGGCTGGAGGAAATTTCCCAAAACAACGCGGAATCAAACCGTCTGCTGTCCACCTACGATCCGCCGCAGGGAAACCCGGCATTCATCTCCGCCATCGCAGGGCTGCTGCGCGAATCATTCGGCTGAGAGGTGAGCCCGGAAAACATCGCCCTGACCAGCGGCGGGCAGACAGCGTTCTTCTATCTCTTCAACCTTCTCGCCGGAAAAATGCCGGACGGGACGGTGCGTAAAATCCTTTTCCCGCTCGTCCCGGAATACATCGGCTACGCGGCGCAGGGGCTGGATGCGGAAATTTTCCGTTCGTTCCAACCTGAGATCGAGCACACCGGGCCGCACGAGTTCAAATACCATGTCGACTTCGATAAAATGGAGGTCGCCGACGACGTCGCGGCCATTTGCGTCTCCCGACCGACCAACCCCACCGGCAACGTGCTGACCGATGCGGAGGTGAGACACCTTTCCGAAATCGCGAAGGAAAAAGGCATCCCGCTCATCATCGACAACGCCTACGGGGCACCGTTCCCCGGCATCATTTTCACCAAAGCGAAACCGATCTGGGGCGAGCATGTCATTCTCACCCTCAGCCTCTCGAAGCTCGGCCTTCCAGGAACACGGACGGGCATCGTTGTCGCTCCCAGGCGGATCATCCGCGCCATTTCGTCGATGACGGCCATCACCGGACTTTCGAACCCGAGCATGGGCCAGCAGCTCACCCTGCCGCTCATCCGCAGCGGAGAGATCCTGAGAATCAGCGAGGAGGTGATCCTTCCTTTCTACCGGGAAAAATCCCGGACTGCCCAGGCAATGACGCTGGAGATTTTCGGAGAGCGTTTCCCCTGGCACATGCACCGCAGCGAAGGCGCGCTGTTCCTGTGGCTGTGGTTTCCCGGACTCCCCATCACTTCGGCGGAGCTTTACGAAAGGCTCAAGACGCGTGAGGTTCTTGTGATTCCCGGGCATCATTTCTTCTTCGGATGCGACGCCGAGGACTGGCCGCACCGTCACGAATGCATACGCGTTTCCTTCGCCATGGAGGAGGGCATTGTCCGCGAAGGACTCACCATCATCGCGGAGGAAGTGTCCAAATGCTTCGAAAATCCATGACCGAGAAACAAAAGATGCTCGCGGGCGAACTCTACCTCGCATCCGATCCAGAACTGCTCGCCGAACGCCTCAGCGCCCGGAGGCTTTTCCGCGAGTACAACGCCACCACCGAAGAGGAAACGCAGCGGCGCTCCCGGCTTCTGGCGGAACTCCTCGGCAGCATCGCGGGTGAAATTCTTATAGAGCCATCCTTCAAGTGCGATTACGGCTACAACATCCACCTGGGTGAGAACTTCTACGCGAATTTCGATCTAATCATCCTCGATGTCTGCGAAGTCCGGATCGGGAAAAACTGCTTCATCGCTCCCCGTGTCAGCATCCTGACAGCCACCCATCCCACCGGTGCCCGGCTGCGGATCTCCGGAGCGGAATACGGCGCATCCATCGAAATAGGCGACAACGTCTGGCTCGGCGCCGGAGTCATCATCAATCCCGGCGTCACTCTCGGAGACAACGTCGTCGTCGCATCCGGAGCTGTCGTCACGAAATCCTTTGGCTCGGATCTGATCCTCGCTGGAATTCCCGCCAAGCCGATCCGGGATCTCAAAGCCGGTGCTACTCCGCCAGGCGGATGACAAGCTGGCCGCGCTCTATACGGATCTCTTCCACCCCGCTGAGGCCGCCGCCGTTCCCGAAAATTTCCCCGAGAAGATCCTTCCCTTTCATTCCGCCCAGCCAGTCGTTGGGCATGGAGGCTCCCCAGACGGTGAGATCATCCAAAATCAGAGACGGTTTGCCGCCATCGCTTTTCACGACGAAACGCGCCTTCGCTTTCAGCCTTTTCCCGCCGACCACCGGGAGATCCTCATCCATGTCGGTCTCGAGGCGGGCGTGGATCTCGTCGGTGGCAAGGGTGAGCTTCAGTTTGTCGCCGAGCTGCGTGTTCTGGTTGAGGAGACCGTTCAGTTCACGCTCGGTAAGGACGATTTCCTTGGAGCCGGGGATGTATTCGGGTTCTCCGGGTTCGGCCTCGAGGCTGTCGACCTTTGCCTCCACAGCCTGTATTTCCTGTGTTGTAAGCTGGACGGGTGTGATGGGCCGGTTGTACCAAAAATAGGCTCCGGCGACTCCGGCCACCAGCAGCAGGATCAGAATGACAGCAACCGGGAGGCAGGAGGACTTCTTCCTTACCGGGATTTCGGTCGCGGGCAGGACGGGAGGGCTTTCCGGTGTTTCCATGCCTGATCGTAACCTGCGGAGCCGCGTTGGCAAGGAGGGCTACTCCATGGGTTCGAGCACCCTGATCTTGATGTCGCGGAAGCAAACAAGATCGTTGTGATCCTGGAGACAGATGTGACCGGCATCGGCGGTGCCGAATTCCTTCCAATCCGCGAATTTGGATTTCGCTACTTTCTCCTTCCAGTCTTCGGAGCCGATCTCGTATTCGACGTATTTCTCACCGTTCATCCAGTGTTCGCATTTGTAGGTTCCGGCAGCGGTTTTCTGGCATTTTAGAACGAAGCTGTTCCACTCGCCAGCGGGCTTGGTGGTATCCTTGTCGGCTGCGTAGAGCTGATACATCCAGCCGGCCTTCTGCGGATCCTTTCCTTTCACGTTGTCCTGGATCTGGGCTTCGGGCCCGGTCTTGTATGGCGGGCCGTCCGTTTCCAAAACCTTGAGCATGATGCCGGAGTTGCCGCCCTCACTGATCTTCCAGTCGATCTTCAACTCGAAGCTCTCGTATTTTTCCTTGGTGATGATGTCACCCTTGCCCTTGCGGCAGAGCGCCCCGTCCTCGGCGACCCAGCCCTCGGGCAATTTGTCCATATTGTATCCCCGGAAATGCTCGCCAGGATTCTCACCATCGAAGAGCAGAACCCAGCCGTCTTCCTTTTCGGCAGCGGTCAGCATGTTGTGCTCATGGTGAGCGGCGAAGGCGAGCGGAATGAGGCAAGCCGAAACGAGGGCGGTGCAAAGGGTTTTCATCAGTTATTTATCGGTTGGATTGGGACGCGGATCTCGCGGCATTTCCTGATACTCCTCGGCTGGCGTTTTCTGTCAAAAGAAAAGCCCAGCCGTTGTCTCATGCCCGAAGTCTTCTAAAGATTTCCCTTTTTCATCTCCGCCACCGCGAAATCCGCCGCCCGCGCTGTCATGGCCATGTAGGTGAGGGACGGATTCTGGCAGCTTGCGGAAACCATCGCGGAGCCGTCGGTGCAAAAGACGTTCTCCGCACCCCACACCTGGTTGTGCCTGTTGAGGACGGATTCCTCCGGCGAGCCTCCCATGCGTGCGGTTCCCATCTCATGAATGCCGGAGCCAATCACAGGGGGGTTGTTGTATGAATAAATGTTTTTCCCACCCATGGACTCCAGCATCTCGGTGGCGTCGTTCATCATGTCCTCGCGCATGCGCAGTTCGTTGTCCTGGAACGACGCATCGGCGACGACGAGAGGAAGACCCCAGGAATCCGTCTCGGTGCCGCTGAGCGTGATGCGATTGTTCTCATACGGCAGACATTCGCCGAAGCCCATCATGCCCAGCCCCCATGGCCCGAAGGAAGTGAGTTCCTCTTTGAAATCCGCTCCGAATCCATCCATTCCCCGCGTCCAGTTCTGCCGGTAGCCCCACCCCTGGTAACCATATCCGCGCTTGTAGTCTCCACGCGGTTTCTCGTTGAAATTCCGGAAACGCGGAATGTAGAAGCCGGTCGGGCGACGTCCGTAGGAAACGAGATCCTTGTTCGTATCGAACACCGCGCTGGCGCCCACGCCGAGGTGATGATCCATCATGTATTTCCCCAGCGAGCCGCTCTCATCCATCCCCTCGGGGAAACGTTTCGACTTCGAATTCATCAGGATTCCTGTCGACGGGATGGTGGATGCGTTGAGAAAGATGATCCTTGCGAAATACTCGGTGGTCTCCTTCGTAACCTCGTCGATCAGCCTCACGCCGACTGCCTTCTCAGTTTTGTCATCGAAGATCACCTCCCGCACGATCGAATGCGGGCGCAGGGTCATGTTGCCCGTGTTTTCCGCGGATCTGAGAGTGGCGGACTGGCTGCTGAAATACGCGCCGAAGGGACAGCCGCGCATGCACATGTCCCTGTAGTTGCAGGAGGATCTGCCGAGAGCGGTCTGTTCGGGCGTCGGCGCTGTCAGATGCGCGCAACGTCCCGGTATGACCTTGCGACCGCTCCATTTCGCCTCCACCGCGGCTTTCAGATCCTTCTCAATGGGAGTGAGCGCCATGGGCGGCTGAAACTGTCCGTCGGGCAGTTGTTCCAAGCCTTCCATCGAACCGCTGATACCAGCGTATCTCTCGACATAATCATACCATGGGGAAATGTCCTCGTAGCCGATGGGCCACGGGATGGAGATACCTTCCCTGGCGTTCGCCTGGAAATCCATCGGACTCATGCGGTAACTCTGGCGTCCCCACATGATGGAACGCCCGCCAGTGTGGTTGCCGCGCAGCCAGTCGAACGGCTGCTTCTGGACGTAGGGATTCGCGATGTCGTCCACGAACATGGAGGACGTCGCGGGATTGACCAGATAGCCCGGCTTGCTCTGGATGGGCTGCCGCGAAAGCATCTCCACGGACGGCCTGTTCAGCCAGCGGAGCTGCCAGGGAGCGGAATTCGTAGTCGTGTAATCGGCGATGTGCTCCAGGTCACGGCCTCGCTCGAGAACAAGGGTTCTGAGTCCTTTCTCACAAAGCTCCTTCGCCGCCCAGCCACCTGAAATTCCGGAGCCGACGACGATGGCATCGAAAGTATGCCCGGCCTTGCCTTTCAAATTCAGATTCATCCGGATGCGAGCCTAGACCCGCAGAGACCGCCGACTAGCAGGAAACCCCGAAATGCTATTTGCATCAGGGCTGTGGAGAAGGAAAGGCGAACCGGCGTCGCCTTCCCTTCCGAAGCGTTTTCAGATGTTATTTCGCGGCGGCGACAACGTCTTTGGCGGACATGCCCAGTTCGGCCATGACCGTGTCACCCGGCGCGGAGATGCCGAAGCGGTCGATGCCGAGGACTTTTCCTTCTGTTCCGACATATTTCCACCAGAGATCGGAGACGCCGGCCTCGATGGCCACGCGCTTGGCGCAGGCTTTCGGGAGCACGCTTTCCTTGTAATCCGCGGACTGGCGCTCGAAACGCTCGACGCAGGGCATGGAGACGACGCGGACTCCATCGCCAAGCTGCTTGGCGGCTTCCACGCAATGCTGCAACTCGGAACCGGTGCCGATGAGGATGGTGGTGAGGTCTCCTTTTTCCTTCACCGCGATATAGCCGCCGCGGAGGACGCCGTCGCGGCGCTCCTGTACGGAAAGATCGTTCATGAGCGGAATGGCCTGGCGGGTGAAAATGAGTGCCGTCGGCCCGTCGGTGCGTTGCATGGCGGCGATATACGCTCCGGCGGTTTCCTCGGCATCACCCGGGCGGATGACATCGAGACCCGGGATCACGCGGAGGCCGCTGACCGTCTCCACCGGCTGGTGGGTGGGACCGTCCTCTCCGACACCCACGGAATCATGCGTGAATATGAAGGTGGTCGGGATCTTGGAAAGGGCGGCGAGGCGGATTGCCGGGCGGACGTAATCGGCGAAGACGCAGAAGGTCGCGCCGCTCGCGCGGAAGATGCCGTCGTAGGAAATGCCGTTGCAGATGGCTCCCATCGCATGCTCTCGGATGCCGAACCAGATGTTGCGTCCCGTAGGATTGGTGGCGGAGAAATCACCCTCGCCGGCGAGGTAGTTCTTGGTCGAGCCGAAGAGATCCGCGCTGCCAGTGAGGAATTGCGGCATGGCCTTGGCGAGGTCATTGATGACCTTTCCACCGGCGCCGCGGGTGGCGTCCTTGTAGTCGGACGGGAAAGTGGCGATCTTGTCGGAGAGATCGGAAGGCGTCGTGGAGGCGACTCCATCGGTCAGTTCCGCGGCGAGGTCGGGATTGGCCTTCGCCCAAGCGTCGTAGGTGGACTGCCATTCTGTGAACGTCTTGACCTGCGCTTCCTTGCGTTCCGCGAAATAGGCTCTGGTTTCGTCCGAAACGTAGAAGGTTTCCTCTGGAAGGCCAAGCGCGGCGCGTGATTCGGCGGTGAATTTCGCTCCGCCTTCCCCGTGTGCCTTGGCGGTTCCCGCGACTTCCGGTATGCCTTTTCCGATGAGGGTCTTGGCGATGATCACTTTCGGTTTCCTGTCATCCTTCTCCTTGGCGACCTGAACCGCTTTCCTTACGGCCTCGAGATCGTTTCCGTCGATTTCCACAGCATCGAAGCCCTGGGATTCGAAATACATCTTCGCATTCTCGCTCTGGGTCAGCTCGGCCATGGCGTCGAGTGTGACGTCGTTGGAATCGTAGATGAGGATGAGGTTGTCCAAGCCGTTGTGGCCGGCGAAAGCGATCGCTTCCTTGGCGACACCTTCCTGCAGACATCCGTCCCCGTGCAGGGCGATGACGTGGTGATCGAAAAGGGTGTGCTCGGCCGTGTTGAATTTCGCCGCCGCGCGCTTCCCGGAGAGGGCGAATCCGACAGCGTTGGCGATACCCTGGCCGAGCGGGCCGGTGGTGGCCTCGACTCCGGGCGTTTCATTGAATTCTGGATGGCCCGGCGTCATGGAGTGGAGCTTGCGGAAGGAGGCGACAGCTTCCTTGGAGACATCGTAGCCGGAGAGATGGAGCCAGGCGTACAGGAACATGGAGCCGTGACCGGCGGAGAGGATGAAACGGTCACGGTTGAGCCAACGGGGGGCGTCCGGATTGAAACTCATGCTCTCGCCGAACAGGACGGCCCGATCTCGGCGCAGCCGAGCGGGAGGCCGAGGTGGCCGGAGTTGCAGGCGTGGACGGCGTCCATGGCGAGGCCACGGGCTTCTGTTGCGGCGGTGGATAGTGCTTTTGTATTCATAAAATCGATTCCAGGCGGGTTGGATCGCCCGGGGAGTGGGGAAACCCTAGGATTCCAGCGTCCGTTGACAAGCTTGCATCGCGGTTTTTCCCGACACCCGCGTCAAGTGGCGCTCATGGCGGCCAGTTCCTCGTAACACACGCCGGCGCCACCGAAGATATCCAGCGCGCTGCCGACGGTCACATCGACGAGTCCCCTGCCCGCTTCGTCCACGAGCCGCACATCCTCCATCGTCGCGGCTCCACCGGCATACGTGACCGGGCATTTCCCCCACGCGCCGAGGAGGGCGACGAGGTCGGCATCGACTCCTCCGCAAAGCCCCTCGACATCGGCGGCGTGGATCAGGAACTCATCGCAATAGGGAAGAAGGGAATCCAATGTCGCAGGGCTGACCGCGATTTCGGTCAGTGTCTGCCAGCGGTTCATCGCGACCGTCCAGCCCTCCCCGGTGCGACGGCAGGAGAGGTCGATGACAAGATTCTCTTTCCCCACTTCCGCTGTAAGAGAGTCCAGAGCCGACTGGAGAAATTTTCCATCGGAATCGAAAAGCGAGGAAGTTACGATTACGTGGCTCGCTCCCGCGTCCAGCCATTGCAGGGCGTTTCCCGGTCTGATGCCACCGCCCACCTGCATCCCCCCCGGCCATGCGGCGAGGGCTTCGCGGGCGGCCTCCTCATTCCCCTTCCCCAGCATGATCACATGCCCCCCGGTCAGATTGTCCTCGCGAAATTTCCTGGCGTAAAACGAAGGAGGCTTCTCGGAAACGAAGTTTTCCGTGGGGGAGGAGCCGTCGTCACGGAGACTGCCCCCCACGATCTGTTTCACCGCCCCACCGTGGAGATCGATGCAGGGACGGAACCGGCAGTTCATTTGCAGGAGCCGTCGGGACAGGTCTTGAGATTCAGGATTTCTCGGGACGTCCCACCCGAGGCGCACACCTTGCAGGAGTAGGTGTAGCCATGGTAGTAATTCTGCGGACATCGGTCGCAGGACGGTTTCATCGTCAAGGGATCGAGAGGCGCTTCCACCTTGCAGGAGGTCGAAAATGCGACCACTCCCAGCATCGTAATTAGAATGATTGATCTCACGGCCATAGCAATGGTTGGTCACCGGTGAATATCAGGATGGTCGGGTATTGGCCAGAACTAAAATATCCGCCTCGACGGGACGAGCTTTCTCCTTCAAATCAACGAATGAGTAGACTTGACTACTACGTGAATTTCGTCACCCTCGACCCCGGCTGTCGCTACACCCCCTTTCCCTTATGACCAACCGTATCATCTGCATTCTTTCGCTCGCGTGCGCCTGCTCGTTGCAGTCAGTGCAAGCCCAGTCGGCGTCCTTTGCGGTTAGTTCGCTCGGGAAACAGGAGATCGTCGGCACATCCTCGGCCGTGCCGAACAGCGGGGATCCTTTCAACTTCTCCGCTGGAAACGTCAGCGTGGGACTTACCTTCGCCTCGTTCCAGCTTCTGAACGACTCCACCAGCCAGCGTTTCGCCGACATGCGTGTCACCCTCGCAGCGGTCAACGGAACCCTCGATACCTCGAGCAACCGTAGCGGTCTGATGATCGCGCAGACCTCCAACAGCCAGGGACTCACCGATACCGGAACCCTCTCCGTTCTGACCGGCTTCACTGGCGCCGGAACCGGTGGCGAATCCTCGGTGACTCTTCGATTCGATTTCTTCGAACCGAATACCGCGACTGCCAAGGCGGTTCCTCTTGAGCTCACATCCTTTGATTTCGACTTCCGCCAGTTTCTCCGTGTATCCAGCGCCGATTTCACCGCCGCCGCCCAGGGAAGCAAGCTGACCCGGACTTCCAACGGCTCCACCTACACTTTCTCCGACGAGACCAACAGCAACGCCATGTTCAACCAGGCGACCAACGCCGTCGTGCTCAACAACGTGGTGGACTCTAGTTTCGAGATCACCGTCGGAAAGAAAGCGGGCGTCGGAAACTCGCTGTTCATGTTCGAGTTCCGGGATCCTTCGAAGGTTCTCGACACGCCCCTCACACCCGCGCCAATCCCCGAGCCAGCCGCACCCCTGATGGCCACGGTCGCGCTCTCCCTGATCGCTCTGCGTAGAAACCGCGCGCGGTGATAATCTACTAGCTATCCAGTAGATTTTTCGGGAACCAGTTCCGGAGAAAGGAAAAACTCCGGGTTGCGTGAGGCTGTAATCCGTTCATGCTCATGCCATGCGATGGTTCATCCTGGCAGCGTGCCTTTTCCTCCAACCCGGTCTTTCCTACGGCCAGGAATCCCCGCTCGAATCCGAGAAGCAACCGACCGTCGCGGAGAAGAGCCTGAACTCCCTCCAGACCATAGCGGAGCCGCTTTCGATGGCGCTCTCCGAACTTGAAAAGCTGAAGGAAGAACTCGCGCAAGCGCCCACTGACGATGCCAGACAGGAGATCCAGAACCGCATCGACGGGGAACGCGAGCGTGTCACTCAACTCCGGGAAAATTTCCGCAGTATTCTCGGTGGATCCGAGGCGGCCGAGTATGAGGAAAGCAATATCGAGAGCGCCTCGGTCCAGGATCAGATCACAGAGCTGGTGCAACCCGTCCTCAGCGAGATCCGCGAGGCGACCTCCGAGCCGCGCGAGCTGGACGCCCTCCGGAAATCCCTCGGCACGGGCGGAGGAGAGGAAACGGAAGACCGACATCGTCCTCACCCGCATCGACGAGCTGACCGCCTCGGCGGAAGATCCGGCGGTCGCCTCCGAACTGGAATCCGCGAGACGGGTATGGGCAGGCCGCCAGGCGGAGGCCACCAGCCAGATCGCCGTCACCAGCGTCCAGATCGATGACCGCATGCAGGACAAGCGGTCCGTCTGGGAGAAACTCTCCGGAGGATTCAGTGAATTCTTCAAAAGCCGGGGGATGAACCTTCTCTTCGCGATCCTCGCCGCTGTCATCGGTTACTTCGCCACCCGCAAGATCTATTCCTGGATCAGCCATATCAGCCCCGTCCACAAGACTGAGAAGAACAACTTCACCCGGATCTCGGACGTATTGGCGATGGCCATCGCCGTCCTCGTCGCCGTCGCCGGCATCATCATCGTCTTCTACACGCGCGGCGACTGGCTCCTCCTGACACTCGTGGTCATTTTTCTGATTGGAGTGGCATGGGCCGGCAAGACCGCCATCCCTCCCTACCTGGAGCAGATACGGATGATCCTCAACCTCGGCTCGGTGCGCGAGGGAGAACGGGTGATCTACGAAGGTCTTCCATGGAAGGTGACCAGGCTGGGATTCTATACGACTTTCACCAACCCGAACCTTATGGGCGGAAGGCTCCGTATTCCGATCCGGGACGTCATGGGAATGATCTCACGTCCCGTGGAACAGCGCGAAGTCTGGTTTCCTTCGGAGACGGACGACTGGGTGGTCGCTCTCCGATGACACCTACGGCAAAACCATCATCCAGTCTCCGGATCAGGTGGTGGTTCTACGTCTCGGAGGTGCGACAAAAACCTATCCGACAGCGGACTATCTCTCTCTTTCTCCGCAGAACCTCTCGCACGGTTTCCGCGTCACCTCGACTTTCGGGATCGATTACGCGCACCAGGCCGAGTGCACCACGAGCATTCCCGATATTTTCACAAAAGCTCTGACAACCGCCTTCCTGAAGGAGTTCGGCCGGGACGCGGTTCGGTCGATCAAGGCCGAGTTCGCCTCCGCCTCCGCTTCTTCTCTTGATTACGAGATTCTCGCGGATTTCGACGGTTCCGTGGCGCAGAAATACAATCCCATCAAGCGGCGGATCCAGAGCGTTTGCGTGGACGTATGCAACGAGAACGGCTGGAACATCCCCTTCACGCAGATCACCGTCCATCAGGCGGAGGCCGAATCCTAGAAGGAAACCGCTGCGACTACCGCCGCCGACGCCTTACGGGCATCCTCTTCGGTTCTCGCGTGGACGCGTGCGAGGACACCGCCCGATGCGACCTTCTCACCACTTTTCACAAGCCTGTCGAAGCCCACTGCGAAGTCCACGGGATCCGTGTTCTTCGCGCGCCCCGCTCCCAGTTCCAGCGACGCCTGGCCTATGTTCCCGGCATCGACCCGGGTCACGGTTCCGCCGCTCTCTGAAATAATCTCACGAATGACCGGAGCCTTGTGAATCTCCGCGAGCCTCGGGAGATCCTCCACCTTCCCACCCTGGATCTCGACCAATTGGTCGAATTTCCTCCTCGCACTTCCGTCATCCAGCCAGCCTTCGAGTTCCGCCCGGCTCACGCCCGCGATCTTCTCACTGAGATCCAGCACGACATTCCGGAGATCCTCCGGGCCGCCACCATCGAGACACTCAAGCGCTTCGATCACCTCAAGGGCATTGCCAACCGTGCGCCCCGTCGGCTCGCTCATCTCGTTCAGAACGGTGAAAACCTCCACTCCCATCTCTTTTCCGACAGCCGTCATTCCGGCGGCGAGCAGCTCCGCGTCCTCCTTCGTCTTCATGAAAGCGCCGGTGCCATATTTCACGTCGAGCACCAGCTTGTTCAATGTCTCCGCCATTTTTTTTGACATGATGGAAGCGGTGATCAGCGCGATGGAAGGCACCGTTCCCGTCACATCGCGGAGGGCGTAGAGCTTCTTGTCGGCGGGACAGAAGCGGTCGGTCTGCCCCATCATCACAACGCCGAGTTCGTCCATGATCTCCCCCGCCCTCTCCATACTTACCCCTACGGTAAAACCGGGGATGGACTCCAGCTTGTCCAGGGTGCCCCCCGTGATCCCAAGACCGCGACCCGAGACCATCGGCACCCGGCAGCCCGCGCAAGCGACGAGTGGAGCGAGAATGAGCGATACCTTGTCGCCTATCCCGCCAGTGGAATGCTTGTCCACGACTATCGCTCCGTCCGGATGCTCGAAGACATCTCCGCTGGCGATCATGGAGCGGGTAAGCGCCGCCGTTTCCACCGCGGTCATCCCTTTGAAAAAAACAGCCATCGCGAAGGCGGACATCTGGTAGTCCGCGACCTCTCCGCTGACGTATCCATCCACCAGGTATCCTATCTCCTCCGCGGAAAGTTCGCCGCCTTCCCTCTTTTTCGCAATCAGCGTCGGTATGTGCATCCGCGACATTTAGCCTTCGCGATCCCATGTTGCAAGCCGCCGCTTGCCTCAGGTCCGGAGCTTGTACCCGCAGTGCTTGCAGAAGTTCGCCGCGACGTCGTGCCCCTTCCAGCCGCACTGGCCGCATTTCCGCGAATCCATTCCGACCTTTCTGATAAATCCCTCACCGATCTCCGCCGTCACGATACCCGCCGGAACCGCGATGATGGCGAAACCGCTGAGCATGATGATGGAGGAGAGGATTTTACCGACAACGGTGAGCGGCGCCACATCCCCGTATCCTACCGTCGTGATCGTGACGATTGCCCAGTAGATGGACTGCGGGATGGAGCTGAAACCCGGATTATGCACGCCCTCCACCAGATACATCAGAGTTCCCTCTATGGCCACGAGCGTGAGGATGAAAAACAGGAAGACCGAGATCTTCGGCGCACTGGCTCGCAAGGCGTTCATCAGCACGTTCGCCTGGCCGAAGTGACGCCCCATTTTCAGCACACGGAACATACGCAGCAATCTCAGTATGCGGATGACCATGAGATACTGGGACCCTGTAAGCAGAATCGCGACAAAGGTCGGAAGGATGGAGAGCAGATCCACGATTCCGAAGAAACTCAGAGCGTATTTCCGCTTGCTCCTGACGACGATCATCCGGACGACATACTCCGCCGTGAAGATCAGCGTGAAGAACCATTCCAGGATCAGAAACTGCACGCCGTAACTGTCGCGAAGCGCGCCGACACTCTCCAGCATCACCACCGCCACGCTGGCTCCGATGAAAACCAGAAGCACGATATCGAAAACCTGCCCGGCTTTCGTATCGGACAGGAATATGATTCGCCACAGCCGCTCCCGGAACGATGGGGAGCGTTCGGAGGAAGGTTCGGCGGTTTCCGGGCTGGGATCGGTCATTTTGGAAAGCGGTAGGATAATCGATTCACGTCATCGGTCGAGACCCGTCTGGAACCGGATCTCATCGGCGGCTTCCCTGCCAATCGCGAAGTGCCAGCCCCAGCTTCCCTGCGACCTCGGTGGCCGTTGCCGGGGATCCGTTGTCCTCTGCGGAAATTTCCGCCGCCCTCCCGCACAACCAGGCGCCCAGCGACGCCGCGTCGAAAACCTTCATCCCTTGCCCGAGGAGAGCGCCGATTACCCCGGAAAGCAGATCCCCTTGCCCGCCGTTGGCCATTGCCGGAGTTCCAGTTCCATTGATCCGCGCGGGGGTTCCGCGTTTTGCGACTATGGTCCTTGCTCCTTTCAGGAGGAGTGTCGCTTCCGTGCCTGTAACGAACTCAAGTGCCGCATCCTCTCGAGAAAGCCCCTTGTGTTTCCCGGCCAGCCTCTCGAACTCACCGGGATGCGGAGTAAGGATATGGCGAGAGTCCGTCTGCGGCTTCCGCCTGGAGAGAAGGTTTAGCGCATCAGCGTCGATCACCATCGGTATCTCGGTGGATGATATCAATTCCACAAGCCCTTCTTCAAATCCGCCGGACATCTTTCCCAGCCCCGGCCCAACCACCAGGGCGTCAAAACGCCCTTTCAGAAGCTCCGCCGGGTTTTCACATGTCGCCAGCATCGCCTCCGGAGGCAACCGGGAGCGAATGGCCTCCATCGCATCCTGTCTGGAGAACAGGGTGACCAGCCCCCCTCCGCCCGCCAACGAACCTGTTACCGCAATCAGGGCGGCTCCGGAGAATTCAGCGGAGCCAGCGAGGATGCCCACTCTCCCGGCCATTCCCTTATGAAAATCGAATGCCCGGGGGGCTTTTCCGAAATCCATACGCTGAGGGCAGATCAGCTCCATTCCCTTTCCGCCGTCCGAAAGACCCTCTACATGAACCAGCGAGAGCGCGCCGGTCGCATTCGCGGCGATCCCGTTCAGAAGTCCTCGTTTCGCTTCCGCAATCATGAAAGTCCGGTCGGCAGTGACAGCCCCGGGAAAAATCTCACCGTTGTCCGGATCCACCCCGGAGGGCAGATCCACCGCGGCAACCTGATATCCGCAGCCCACCCTGAGTTTGTCCATCTCCCACGCTAGTGAGGAAAGCGGCTCCCGAAGCACTCCTTTCGCACCGATACCGACCAGACCGTCGAGCAATAGAACCCGCCTCCCGCACCAGGCCTTAGGAAGTCCATCCTGCATGTCCCCGGTATCCAGCGCCCTCCACTGCCGCCTGGTAAGATCCGCCCATTCATCCTCCGGATAGGCGGCGCGAATGGCGATCTTCCAACCGAACTCATTCCGCAAAACCCGGAGTGCGACCAACGCGTCCCCAGCATTGTGGCCTTTGCCCAGGTAGGCCGCCACGCGGTACATAAGCGGATAAAGCGCGCCAATGGCCCTTCCCAAGGCCGTCCCCGCCCGTTCCATCAGCTCGGCCTCGCTGACCCCACTCTCCATCGCACGATTCTCCATTTCACGCATCTCCCCGGCAGTCACAGATCCCATGCGGCGACCCTAGCTAAAACCACACCCTATGACATTTCATTTTTCCTTCGTCTCCAAACCACCAAATCTTCATCCATTAATGCAATACGCACGATATAAAGCCAAATCGTGCGCACATTGCGATTCCAGTCCAAAGCATTCTCATCAGGATTGTCGTCAATCCGGCCTCCTAGCGGGGATGAACCGTTGGCATTCCCCATGCGAAGGTAATTCAACATCGCGAAGAGAAGTCGGCTCTAGCGGGATCTGAAAAGTTCCGACACGAAAGAAAAATAATTATCATGTTAGGCTGGGCATTAACGTTTCTCATTCTCGCGATCATCGCGGGAGTCCTCGGTTTCGGCGGAATCGCCGGAGCCTCTGCGGGTATCGCGAAAATCCTGTTTTTCGTTTTCCTCGTTCTACTTGTCGTTTCGGCGATTTCCCGCGCCCTGAGAGGACGCACGCCATAATGGATCCGCAGGATTCTTTTTAACAATCATCGAAAGCCATGTCTACAAACGTAACAACAAAAGAATATATCAGCAAAATCGGCGACGAGATCAGCAACCTGCGCGGCGAAGTCGCGGCACTTTTTGCAAACGGCAAGTCGAGCACATTCCAGAACAACGTCAGCGGCTTGGCCGATTATGGACGGGATAGGCTCAACGCCAGCGGCGATTTTGCAGCGGCTCAACTCCGCTATGTCCGTGACCACCCCGGAAAATCATCGATTGGAATCGCCGGAGGATTGATCCTTCTGGGTGCCGTTGGTGCCGGGATCTACTATCTATGCAAGAGCGATTGCGATAAAACGACCTCCAGGGAGGATGAGTCGCTGAAAGGTGAAAACACGCAAGGAGAGGCAAAACTGCCATCCTATATCTCATGAAATCTTTCCTTCTCCTCTTCTCGCTCACTTTCGCGCTCGCCTTCACCTCATGCCGGAAATCTGAAGCGAACGCGGACGTTTCTTTCGCTGAGAATACTTTCGATGCGCTGGTGAGGGGTGATTCCAGCGTCGCTTCGGATATCGACTGGGAGACTCTCACTTCGCTTGGTGTTCCTGTCGGCTCACAGTATCTGGCGATAAAAACAGAGGCGGAGAAAGAGTCATTCCGCCAGGGTTTCATTACCCAGTTCTCGGCCAGTTTTCGCAATGAAGGCGGATCTTCGGACAGCTTCACCAATTGGCGGGCTACTTCAGGCGATGACAAAAACACAGTAGTGACAGCTGACTCATCTGCTGGATCCCTGAGACTTACCGTTTCAGAGCGTGATTCGCAGAAGCGGCTGTCTGCCATGGAGATCGTGGAATGACCCTGCTCCTTTTCCGAGCGGAGGGACGGGGAGGTTCCGCACCCTTTTGAATTTGCGTTTCAACTTTCGTCCGTTGCCGGTAGAACACTCCCGTGGTCGAGAAAAATGACTTGCGAGCCGTCCTCCAGTATATCCCCCAGTTCCGGGGAAAGATTTTCTGCGTCCTGATCGAGGCCGGTTTGCTGCCCGAACCCGCAGTCGCCGAAACACTGCTGGATCTGGCAGTCCTGGAGGATCTCGGAGTGAAGCTCGTGCTCGGTGTTTTGGGCGGAGACCTCAAGGATCTTTACGATTGGACCCTCGAGTGTGAGATCATGGCGGCGCGTGTGACCCGATCGATTTCCGACCCGCTCGCCGCCATCGAGGTGAAAGAAATCCTCCAGCGTGGACAGTCCGCGATCATCGACGCCTCCGGGATAGGGCCTCTGGATCCCGAGGTTGTCAGCTTCGCGAAACTGGTTGGCGTCTCCAAGGTCATCGCACTTCTTGAGGACAGCATCCTTGTGAACGGAAAACCCGCGCATGCGATCCGGGCGGCGGACGTTCCAGCGGTTCTTCAGACAGAAGACGTTTCAGGTCGCGAACTCCTCCGTGCCGCCGCGGAGGCATGCGACAGGGGTGTACCCCGTGTGCATGTCCTCAACGGCCGCCAGCAGGGAGTGCTCGTGGACGAGCTTTTCTCCAACGAGGGGGTAGGCACCATGGTTCACGCGGACAGCTACCGCGTGATACGCGAGCTTCGCGAGGACGATATTCCCGAGTTGCTTGGTATGATCGGCCGCGTCGTCCGCCGCACGAAACTCGTTCCTCGCAACTACGAGGACATCCACCGAAAAATCGAGGACTACCGCGTGCTCACGATCGATGACAATGTGGTCGGCTGCGTCGCGCTCCACCAGTATCCCGGTGACGACAGCGCCGAAGTCGCCTGCCTCTACGTGAAACAGGCGCACGAAGGCCGTGGCTACGGCTACGAACTCGTGGAGCACGCCGAACGTCTCGCTTTCGAACTGGGCATTCCAAGCGTCTTCGCCCTCACGAACCGCGCAGCCGATTTCTTCAAACGCGCCGGTTACCTCCCCGCGGAAACCGACTCACTCCCGCCAACCCGGAAGGCCCAGCTTCTGGACAGTGGCAGGGACTCACTGGTCTTCCGGAAGACCATCTGACAAATTGAATTGCGCCTCGCGCCCCCCCATTCGATCATCATTATTCATGAAACTCAAGTTCTGCGGTGCCGCCGGCACCACCACCGGCTCCCAGCACCTTCTCGAAATCAACGGCCAACGCATCCTCCTCGACTGCGGGTTGTACCAGGGCCGCCGCAAGGATGCCTATGAGATCAACTGCTGCTTTCCCCATTATGATCCGGATTCCGTGGATGTCGTTGTCCTTTCCCATGCCCATATCGATCATAGCGGGAATCTTCCCAACCTCTGCAAGAAGGGCTTTTCCGGCACCATCTACGCCACCCACGCTACCCGCGATCTCTGCCAGATCATGCTCCGCGACTCCGCGCGAATCCAGGAGCATGACATCGACTGGCTGAACAAGCACCGCAAACGCAAGCACCTGGAGCCTGTCGAGCCTCTCTATACCGAGCAGGATGCGGAGAAATGCCTCCGCCAGTTCGTGACCACCGGCTACGACAGGCCAATCCCCATCTGCGATGGCGTGGCGCTCACCTTCGTCGATGCCGGCCACATCCTTGGCTCCGCCCAGATCGTCCTGGACATCACCGATCAGGCGGATGGGGAGAAAAAACGCTTTCTTTTCTCAGGCGATGTCGGCCGGGGCGGCAGCGAGGTTCTCCGCGATCCCGTGGCGGTTGAGAACGTCGATTTCGTCCTCATGGAAAGCACCTACGGCGGCCGCGAGCATGAGGCTCCTCCGGGGTTCGACACGCATTTCGCAGGGGTGATCAAGGAGGCGGTGAAACGCGGAGGGAAGATCCTGATCCCCGCCTTCGCCGTCGAGCGCACGCAGAAACTCCTATACGTTCTCAACGAGATGTTTCTCGCCAAGGAACTCCCGCCCATTCCCGTTTACGTGGACAGCCCCCTTGCCGTCAGCGCCACGGAAATCTACCGGCTGCATCCGGACTCCTTCAACGAGGAGGTCTACGCATCGCTTTTTGAGAAACAGAATCCCTTCGGCTTCGAAGACCTGACCCTCATCCGTTCCGTGAAAGGCTCGAAGGCTCTCAACGAGCTCGAAGGTGTCGCCATCATCATTTCCGCTTCCGGGATGTGTGAAGCCGGCCGCATCATGCACCACCTACGCAACAACATCGAGAATCCGGCTACCACCATCCTCTTCGTCGGTTATTGCGCGGAGCAGACCCTTGGCCGCCGTATCCGCGATGGGGAGAAAAATGTGAAGATCCTGGGAGACTCCTTCCAAGTGAATGCAGCCATCGAGATCGTTGATTCCTTCTCCGGCCACGCGGATCACTCTGAGCTCGTCGACTACTTCAACCGTATGACCGGCCCCAAGACCAAAACCTGGCTCGTCCACGGTGAGCCGGAATCCGGCGAATACCTCCAGGCGGCGCTCAAGGAAACCGGCGCGGACGTCACCGTCGGTGAGTTGGGCACCGAGACCGAGTTCTAGTCGGACAACCGACGTCCTGATTCCGATCCCTTGCGAAGAATCGCCTTTCCCGAGAGCATAAACGGTTGCGGCGGGAGGGTGGGCGGAGTTTAATTCAAACGGAAATGGGCAAGGACGAAGTGACGGGCAGAATGAAAGCTGGCAAGGCTCTGCTGATGCTGGCGGCGCTGGTGATCGTCATCGCCGGACTCAAAGCCGCTCAGGGATTTTTCATCCCCATACTGATCGCGTTCTTCATCGCGACGGTGAGCTTTCCCCTGCTCAATTTCCTCCGGGAGAAAAAGGTGCCCAGGGCGCTCGCCGTTCTTCTCACGGTTGCCTTTGATTTCGTCTTCCTCGCCGCCCTGGCGCTCCTCGCGATCACGTTGATCGGGGACTTGCAGGAGAAATGGAACAGTCGTTACGCCGCGGAGTTCGCCGCGCATATCCGGGACGGATCCGAGTCCCTCGCCCAGACACTTACCGGCTACGGGGTGAAGGACGCGAAAGAGAAGATCTCGGAGGCGGTGAACAACAATCTCACCAATCTCCAGAACATCCGTTTCGAGAAAATCTGGGATGTTGGCACGGGCGTCCTTGGCAAGGTCGTCGGGTTTCTCGCCACCTCGCTCATTACCCTCATTCTCACCGTTTTCATGCTCAGCGAGGCGCGGATGTTCGGCAGGCGGATGGAGGCGATCAGTCTCGCGCGTGGGCCGAACCTGACCCGTATGCTCAGCGCGACCAAGGACATCCAGCGTTTTCTCGCGATCAAGACGGCGGTCAGCGTGCTCACGGGTCTGCTCGCCGGGACGCTCTGCTGGGCGGCGGGTCTCGATTTCTATGTGCTCTGGGGAATCCTCGCGTTCTTTTTCAACTTCATACCGGTGGTAGGCTCCATCGTCGCCGGGGTTCCGCCGACCATACTCGCGCTTTTCGTGGCCGGGCTGCCAAACGCGGTTCTGGTCGCGGGCGGCTACCTGCTCATCAACAATTTCCTCGGAAACTTCGTCGAGCCGATGCTGGTCGGGCGCCGGTTCGGGATCTCGACACTCGTCGTGGTGGTATCCGTGGTTTTCTGGGGTTGGCTTTGGGGACCCGCTCGGCATGCTCCTCGCCGTCCCGCTGACCATGGTTCTGAAAGTCATTCTGGAAGGCAGCGACGAGTTCCGATGGATGGGCATCGCCATCTCTTCGGAGAAATCGGTCGGTTCCGCTGAGAAAAAACTGCTGGAGATCACCCCGCCGGCGAAGCCTTCCCCACCTGCGGAAGTCGCTGAAGCGAAAGGAACCTGATCCGCCCCGGAAGAAAGAATTCCGGCTGCCGGAGACGCACCATGCATACCACTCCCTACCAGAAACTCGCGGCAGCCGCGCTGGTCTCCGTGCTTTTCCTCATCTTCGTCGGCGCGACGGTGCGGGTCACGGGAGCGGGTATGGGCTGCCCGGACTGGCCCACGTGCTGGGGTCTTCTCATTCCGCCGACGCATGTGGATCAAGTGAATTTCGACAAACTCCCCATCGCGAAGTTCCAGAGGAAAGCGGAGCGCATGGGCCGGGATCCGGCGACAATTTCCGAGGAAACCCTGCGGGAGGAATTCAATCCGCGGCATGTCTGGACGGAGTTCGTGAACCGCCTGTGCAGCCTGCCGGTGGGGTTCTTCGCTCTCGCCACGTTCATCGCCTCATTCTGGCAGAGGAAAGCCCGGCCCAGGGTCTTCTGGCTCTCGTTCGCCGCGCTGCTGCTCGTCCTGGCAAACGCGATCATGGGCGCGAGGGTCGTCTACAGCGGCATCGCCCCTGGCGTCCTGACCACCCATCTCGCGCTGGCCATGGCTCTGATCTGCGTCCTGGTCTATTGCTTCAGCGCGGGCACCGCGAAGCCGTTTTTCGTGGAAACGAAGCGTGACACGCTGATGCCGAAGGTCATGGTGGCGGCCTTGCTTCTCATCGTGATCGGTGAGGGCATTCTCGGATCCCAGATACGGGAGATGACCGACGAGCTGGCGAAATCCCATGCCGACGTTCCCCGTTCCGCCTGGATATCCGAGCTGGAGGAATCCTGGACCTATCTCATCCACCGCAGTTTCTCGTGGGTCATCCTGTTCGTGACGATCGTTGCTTTCCTCATCGCGAGAAAAGATCAGCCACGCGGGACGACCCCGTCCCAGATTGGCGCGTTGGCCATCGTCCTCGCGCAGATGGTGCTCGGAGTGGTCATGTCCTTCGTCCACATCTATTCGTGGGTGCAGGTGCTGCACGTGGGACTGGCCGCGATACTGCTCGCCCTGGTCTTCCGCTGGCTGCTCATCCTACCGCGGCGCGGCATCGCGGTCTTGAGTCCTCACCCTCTCCGCTGGAGAAACAGGTCTATCCCGTCCACCAGAGCGAGCCAGCTCGCCTCGATGATGTTCTCCGACACGCCGACCGTGCCCCATGTCTCCCCACCGTGGGTGGACACGATGAGCACCCGGGTTTTCGCCGCGGTGGCGTCGTGCCCGTCGAGGATGCGGACCTTGTAATCCACGAGCGAGACCTCGGCGATCTCCGGGTAGAATGGAAGCAGCGCCTTCCTCAAAGCGAGATCGAGTGCGTTCACCACTCCGTTGCCCTCCGCCACGGTCAGCTCGCGCTCTCCGTTCACCGTGACTTTCACCGTGGCCTCGCAGACGGGGCTGTGGCCGTCTCGATACTGGCGGAAGCTCGTGTGGTATTCGTTCGCTTGGAATAGCCCGGAGTATTTCCCCAGCTTCCTGCGGATCAGCAGTTCGAGGGAGCCACCCGCGGCCTCGAAGGAATATCCCTCGTGCTCCAGACCTTTGATCTCCGCGAGGATGGCCGCCGCCTCGGGGGCGCCCTTCTCGATTGTCATTCCCATCTGCGCGGCTTTCAGGAGAATGTTCGATTGTCCGCTCAGTTCGGAGATCAGGATCGTCTGTTCGTTGCCCACGCTGGCGGGGACGATGTGCTCGTAGCTGCGGGCGAGTTTCTGGACCGCGTTCACATGCATCCCGCCCTTGTGCGCGAAAGCGGTGCGGCCGATGAACGCGGCACGCGCGAAGTGCGGGTTGTTCGAAACGTCATCGACGAAGTAGGAGAGATCGCGGAGATTCTCCAGCTGCGGCACCACCTCTATGCCCATCTTCAACTGGAGAATGGGCATGACGGAGGTGAGGTTGCAGTTCCCGGTGCGCTCGCCGTAGCCGTTGATCGTCCCCTGCACCTGCGACGCGCCCGCACGGACGGCGGCGACGGCGTTCGCCACTGCGAGTTCGCAGTCGTTGTGCGTGTGGATGCCGAAGGAGGTTCCCGGAATACGCTCATGGACGGCGCGGCAGATCTCCTCGATCTCCGAGGGCAGGGTGCCCCCGTTCGTATCGCAGAGCACCAGGCAGGAGGCGCCTCCTTCCGCGGCGGCCTCAAGGGTCGCGAGCGCATGCTCCGGACCATCCTTGTAGCCGTCGAAAAAATGCTCCGCGTCATAGACCACTTCCCGACCGTTTGAGACAAGGTGCGAAACCGTATCGCGTATCATCGCCCGGTTCTCCTCGACCGTCGTCCGCAGGATCTCGGTCACCTGGAGTTCCCAGGATTTCCCGAAAATGGTCACCACCGGAGTCTCCGCCTCCAGCAGGAGACGCACCTGGGCGTCTTCCTCCACCGGAGTGTTCGCCCGGCGGGTGGAGCCGAATGCGGCGAGCTTGGCATGCCTCAGTTCAAGCTTCTTCGCCTCTTGGAAAAATTCCACGTCCTTCGGGTTCGATCCCGGCCAACCGCCCTCTATATAGTCCACGCCGAATTCGTCCAGGCGCTTCGCGATCCTCAGCTTGTCCAGGCCGGAGAGCTGGAATCCTTCCCCCTGCGTCCCATCGCGCAAGGTGGTGTCGTATATCGTGACGGTTTTCATATGGATCGTGCGGGGCGCGGAGGCTAGGCTGACCCCACGAGCCGCGCAAGGCGGAAGAATGGGACGCCGCACCATGCCTGTAAGGCTTGGGACAAAAGGCTTCTGAATATGGATTTTTCAACCGGAAATGAACGCCATTGGACGCCAATTCGAATCGATCGGATTCAAAACCATCAAATCGATAATGTCGCGCTCCGGAATCTGTTGGAAAGCGGTGTGGTTCTCGGGAAATTCGCGTTCAGTGGCTTTCATTCGCGGCTTTACCTCCTAGCTTGATCGCCCCGGTCGTCGCATTGACAAGTTCATTTCAGCAATCCAAACTAACCCTGCGCAGCCCTTCCAGACATGTCCGATTTCTCACAGCCTCCCCAGCAACGCGATTTTTACTGCAACCATTGCAACGGACGCATCGTCATCCCCTACTCGCTGCCCAGTACCACCGGCCCTGTCCGCACTGCCAGGGAACCATCGTCTCCCCTCCTCCGCCGGAACCCGCGCCCGCGCCCGCCCCGGCTCCTGTCCCTCATCCCGCCGCCACGGAGCCGACTCCCCTCCGCGTCCCGGTCAAGCCGCCAGCCCCCGTGGCGGTTCGCCCCGCTGATATCCCCGCACGCCGGGAGGAAAGCGATACGGGAGCCGCCAAATCCACAGGCTCTCCCACGAAGGCCAAACGAAGCTCCAGCGGTATCGTTCCCGCAATGGTAGGCCTCCTGATCCTCATCCTCGCAGGCGGAGCCGCCGTCTTCCTGATCACCAGGAACATGAGCTCCCAGGTCGAGACCCCGGGCATCGATGCGAACACCGGTGACAGCGATATCCGGGAGGCGAATTACATCCGAGTCGGCTGGCAGGAGGACGCCTCCGCCGTCCTTTCCGGCTTCATGGCCGCCAACTCCGTGGAGGGGAAACTCCCCTATGTGCTCGACGCGGAGCGACTGGGCTCGAAAATGGAAGACTTCTACGGCGGCACCGTCATCAATGATTCGAACACACCCGCGGATTCGTTTTCCTTCCAGGAGCTCTCCGAGGAAGACCGCAAGCGGGGCATCTTCATGATGACCTACGACCAGCCTCCCCAGTTCGCACTAAAGGATTTCTTCAGACCGCTCGCCTCCCTGGAGGTGCAATACGGCATTGATGAGGCGGACATCCTCCTCAGCACGATGGCGCGGGTGAGCAATTTCGCCATGGAACCGGTTCGCGTCCATGCCTTCTTCAAACGGACGGCCGATGGGCTGAAACTCGATTGGGAGGTCTTCGCCCAGACGAAATACCGCCTTTTCCAGAGCTTCGTCGGCCTCCCGGACATCGGCAGCTCCGAGACCTTCCGCGTCCTGATCGTGGAGGACGTGCCGGACAAAGGCCAGGGGGTGACGGGAACCCGCACCTACCGCCTCGCCGATCCCGCGAACATCACCGATTCCGCCCGCGTCAACGTGGCCTCCGATTCCGAGGCGGGAGAGGCGCTTTCCGTGATCAACTGGCGCGGTTACAAACAGGCCGAACCCATCACCCGCACCGCCACCGTGGAGCTTCAATGGGTCGATGATGGCGGCAGCCCCGCGTTGGAGATGAGACGTTTCGTCTGCTGGGAATTCCTCGGCCTGGGAGGAAAGGAAACTCCCGCCACCGCTTCCGCCGAGTAGCCGCCTTTCCCTTCCCGCATGGCCATGGAGCATGTTCCCACCATCGCCGCCATCGCTACCCCGCCTGGCGCCGGAGCGATCTCCATGATCCGCGTCTCCGGCCCGGCGGCCATCCGTATCGTGGATCAGTGCTCCGGCGGCATCGCCTCCTCCACCATGCCGCGCCTCTCCCGCAGGTGCAGGATACTCGACCACTCCGGCGATGTGATCGACGATGGCCTCCTCACCGTATTTCTCGGGCCGCACTCTTTCACCGGGGAGGACACCGTCGAGTTCGCGGGGCATGGCGGCATCCTCGTAACCCGCGAGCTGCTCTCCCGTTTCCTCGAGTGCGGTGCCATCCACGCCTCGCCCGGAGAATTCTCGCAAAGGGCTTTCATCAACGGGAAACTCGATCTCACCCAGGCGGAGGGCATCATGGATCTCATCTCCGCCCAGACCCGCCTCGCCATACGCGCCGCCCACTCCCAGCTCGAGGGCGTCCTCGGGAAACGCACCACCGCCGCCCGTGACGAGCTACTGGAAATCCTCGCCAATCTCGAGGCATGGATCGACTTCCCCGATGAGGACATCGATCCCCAGACCACCGCCCAGCTCCGCGGCCGCATCATTGGCATTTTGGCAACCATAGAATCCCTCCTCTCCACCGCGGATCAGGGTCGCATCCTCCGCGAAGGCGTCCGCACCGTCATCTTCGGTGAGCCCAATGTCGGGAAATCCTCCCTGCTCAACCGCCTCCTCGGTTTCGAGCGCGCCATCGTCTCGGACATCGCCGGCACCACCCGCGACACCATCGAGGAAATCATCAACCTCCACGGCATTCCCATCCGCCTCGTCGATACCGCGGGTGTCCGCGAGTCCACCGATGAGATCGAGTCCCAGGGCATCCAGCGCACCGCCCGCCAGATCGAGGACGCCGATCTCCTCCTCGAGATCGTCGATGCTTCGAAGCCCCGCCCCGCCCGCGCTGTCTATCCCTCCAATCACGCCACCCACCTCCTTGTCCTCAACAAGTCCGATCTCGGCGAGCATCCATCCTGGCAGGGCGTCGATGCCATCCGTCTCTCCTGCCAGAGTGGCGATGGCTTTGCGGATCTCTCCGGGGCAATCCGCTCCGCCCTCCACTTCACCGAGGCGGACTTCGGCGAGCACGCCGTCGCCATCAACGCCCGCCACCAGGCATCCCTCTCCCATGCGGAGACCAGCCTCCGCGCCGCCCTCGATCTCCTCACGGAAAGGGAATCCAACCCCGAACTCGCCGCCATCGACCTCCGCGAAGCCCTCGACGCCCTCGGCGAAATCCCCGGAAAAGTAGATACCGAAGACCTCCTCGGAGTCATCTTCTCCAGCTTCTGCATCGGGAAATGACCGTCTTTTTCATTGTTGAAGCCTCTGCCTGTTTCAAATACCTTGCGGAAATGCAACTGATTCACTCCGATCCGAAAATCATGATGGGAAAGCCGGTGGTTGCCGGTACTAGGATCACTGTCGAACACATTCTTGAGACGCTTGGGGCGGGCGAATCGATCGAACAAATTATATCCGAATATCCGTCGCTCACCCGCGAGGCGGTGCTGGCGGCTATCAATTTCGGAGCCGAAGCTCTCAAAGCCGATGTCATCTACCCGGTGCCAGAGAATGCCGCATGAAAATTCTCGCAGATGAGAATATCAGCCGGAGTATGGTTCATGGCCTTAGAGACACAGGGCATAGCGTGATCTCCGTCGCTGACGATGCACCCGGCATACCCGATGAAATGGTTCTCAACCTCGCCAATCAGAACGGAGCCATCCTCATCACGGAAGACAAGGATTTCGGAGAACTCGCATACCGGCAGAAACTTGTCCATTTTGGCGTAATCCTGATGCGCCTGCCCCGGCTTTCGCCCGCCGAGAAATGTCGAATGCTGGAGATTGTTCTGGAACAACATGGACGGGATTTGAAAAATTCTTTCACCGTCATCACACCCACCCAGATCAGGATCCGAAAGCCATAATCTTTACCTCGCACATTCACCCCTAAATAAACCCACCATGCCTTCAAACCCTACGAAGCCCGGTAAACTCATGGCCGCCAACCGCGGCGAAATCGCCATCCGCATCTTCCGCGCCGCCACCGAACTCGGACTCCGCACCGTCTCCATCTTCGCCGAGGAAGACCGCTTTTCCATCCACCGCTTCAAGGCCGACGAAGCCTACCAGCTCGATTCCTCGAAAGGCCCCGTCGGCGCCTATCTCGACTACGAAGGGATCGTGAAACTCGCGAAGTCCAAGGGCGTGACCATGATCCACCCCGGCTACGGCTTCCTCTCGGAAAACCCCGCCTTCGCCCGCGCCTGCGCGCGCGAAGGCATCATCTTCATCGGCCCTTCCCCGGATCTTTTGGAAAACATGGGCGACAAAACCGCCGCCCGCGCGCTCGCCCACAAGTTCAACGTCCCCACCCTCCCCGGCACCGAGGAGCCCGTCACCGATCCCGACGAAGCCCTCACCATCGCCCACGAAATCGGCTTCCCGCTCATCATCAAGGCCGCCTTCGGTGGCGGCGGACGCGGCATGCGCGTCGTGGAGAAACCCTCCGAACTCCCCGGCCTCCTCGCCGAGGCACGTGCCGAGGCGGAGAACGCCTTCGGCAACCCCGCCGTCTTCCTCGAGCGCTACATCAAGCGCGCCAAGCACATCGAAGTCCAGATCCTCGGCGACCAGCACGGCAACGTCGTCCACCTCTACGAGCGCGATTGCTCCGTCCAGCGCCGCTACCAGAAAGTCGTCGAAGTCGCGCCCGCCATGCACCTCGATCCCGTCGTGCGGAAGGAACTCTGCGACGCCGCCGTCAAGCTCGCCGCAGGCATCGGCTACGACAACGCCGGCACCGTCGAGTTCCTCTACGACATGGATCAGAACGACTGGTTCTTCATCGAGATGAACCCCCGCATCCAGGTCGAGCACACCGTCACCGAGTGCGTCACCGGCATCGATCTCGTCCGCTCCCAGATCCTCGTCGCCCAGGGAAATTCCATTTTCGGTGACGAAATCGCCATCCCGGCGCAGGAAAAGATCCCCTGCAACGGCTTCGCCATCCAGTGCCGCATCACCACCGAGGATCCGGAGAAAAACTTCGCGCCCGACTACGGCCGCATCCTGAACTACCGCTCCGCCGCCGGCTTCGGCATCCGCCTCGATGCCGCCTCGGGCGATGCCGGCTCGGTCATCACGCCGTACTACGATTCCATGCTCGTGAAGCTCACCGCCATGGGCCGCAGCTTCCCCATCGCCTGCCAGCGCATGGACCGCGCCCTCCGCGAGTTCCGCATCCGCGGGGTGAAAACCAACATCCCTTTCCTCGAAAACATCATCGCGGACGAGACCTTCCGCTCCGGCCAGGCACACACCAAGCTCATCGATACCAAGGCCTCCCTCTTCGAGTTCTCCCGCCGCCGCGACCGCGCCACCCGCACGCTCGCCTACCTCTCGGAAATCACCGTAAACGGCAACCCCCACGCCAAAGGCTACCGCCCCACCGAGATCATGATGCCCGCCACCCTTCCGCAGGCTCCACCACTTATCACTCGGCACTCGGCACTCGGCACTAAAGAGCGTTCTAGCAGAGCTCGGCCCCGAAAAGTTCGCCCAGTGGATCCTAAACGAGAAACGTTTCTTCATAACCGACACCACCCTCCGCGATGCCCACCAGTCGCTCATCGCCACCCGCATGCGCACTCACGACATGCTCGCAGTCGCCGGGGCATATTCCACCCGCACCCCGGAGATGTTCTCCCTGGAAATGTGGGGCGGAGCCACCTTCGATACCGCCATGCGCTTCCTCAACGAGGATCCGTGGGAGCGCCTCCGCCAGCTCCGCGAAAGAAGTCCCGAACATCCTTTTCCAGATGCTCTTCCGCGGCTCGAACGCCGTCGGCTACTCGAACTACCCGGACAACGTCGTCGCCGGTTTCATCAAACACTCCGCCGACAGCGGGATGGACATCTTCCGCATCTTCGATTCGCTCAACTACCTCCCCAACATGCAGGTCGCGATGGAGGCAGTCCGCGAGCACGGGAAATCCATCTGCGAGGCCGCCATCTGCTACTCCGGCGATATCCTCAACCCCGCCCGCTCCAAATACGATCTCAACTACTACATCGCGAAGGCGAAGGAAGTCGAGAAAATGGGCGCGCACATCCTCTGCATCAAGGACATGGCCGGCCTCTGCAAACCACAGGCCGCCTACAACCTCGTCCACGCCCTGAAACAGGAAATCGGCATCCCCATCCATTTCCACACCCACGATACCTCCGGCCTCAACGCCGCCTCCGTCATCGCCGCCTCCCGCGCCGGGGTCGATATCGCGGATCTCGCCATCGCCTCCATGTCCGGCTCCACCTCCCAGCCGAACCTCAATTCCGTCTGCGCCGCCCTCGGCCGCTCCGAGCGCGATCCCGGCCTCGACTTCGATGCGCTCAATGAAATCTCCGACTACTGGGAGCACGTCCTCGGCTTCTACAAGCCCTTCGATTCCGCCCCCCGCTCCGGCACCGCCGAAGTCTACGAGCACGAAATGCCCGGCGGCCAATACACCAACCTCCGCGAGCAGGCGAACGCCATGGGCCTCGGCCACCGCTGGCGCGAAATCGCCCGCACCTATGCCGAGGTGAACCAGCTCTTCGGCGACATCATCAAGGTCACCCCTTCCTCGAAAGTCGTCGGCGACATGTGCATGTTCCTCGTCACCCGCGGCATCAAGGCCGCCGACGTCACCAAGATCAAACCCGGCTCCATCGACTTCCCCGAGTCCGTCATCGACATGCTCTCCGGCGGCCTCGGCCAGCCCGATGGCGGCTGGCCTGCCGATGTCCAGAAAGTCGTCCTCGGCCCAACCACAAGATCACCACCAAGCGCCCCGGCGAACTCGCCGAGCCCGTCGATCTCGAGGCCACCGCGGCCACCCTCATCAAGCGCGACCTCACCTTCGCAATCCACCGCCGATCCAGGATGCCCTCTACTCCCACCTCATGTATCCGGGCGTGTTCAAGGACTTCCAGGCATCGCGGAAGGAATACGACGATCTCTCCAAGCTCCCCACCCCCGCCTTCTTCTACGGCCTCCAGATCGGCGAGGAAATCGAGGTCGAGATCGATCCCGGGAAAATCCTCATCATCAAGCTCATCTCCGTCGGCGAGCCCGACGACGAAGCCCGCCGCACCCTCTTCTACGAACTCAACGGCATGCCCCGCGAATCCATCGTCGTCGACAAATCCCTCTCCACCACCGCCACCGCCGCAAGCAGAAGGGCGACCCCGGAAACCCCTCCCACGTCTCCGCCCCCCTCCCCGGCATGGTCACGGAAATCGCCGTCTCCCCCGGCACCGAGGTGAAAGCAGGCGACAAACTCGTCATCATCGAAGCCATGAAAATGCTCACCACCATCTCCGCCCAAGCCGACGGCACCATCAAGGACATCCTCGTCAAAAAAGGCGTGCAGGTGGACTCCGATGATCTGCTGGTCGTCATGGAGGCGTAGCTGCGTCCGTCCCGGCGCAGGCCGTGCCCGCCCCGTCTCGGGGCGAGGCAACAACCCCGCATTTTCACAAGGAGAGGCGGGATGGACAGATCGGATGAAAAAGTGTAGTTTGCCGGAAGTCAGAGATACGGCATCAACAACCCGGGAGCCATGAAACCATCGGAAACATTCAACCGCGAATCACGCGACGCGGAAAAGCGCGCTTCCCGCTGTGCCGACGAAGAACGACTGAAGGCCGGTGAGGATCCCGCCGTCCTGCAGCGCGAGAACTCCATTTTCCCCGAAGGATTCTTTAGGAACGCGCGCATCTCCAATCTGAAGCGGGCTATCGGACGCTGATTATGCCTGAAACCCGGATCAGCGACTACGCAGCCTTTCTCCGGGATCTTGGTGACAGCAAAGCCGACTATTTTCTTGGCGGCGGGCAGGCTGTTAACTTTTGGGCGGAATTCTATAGTGCGAAGGATGGCGGAGCCGATCTTGCACCGTTCCGCCCTTTCACCTCCAAGGATTGCGATATCTGGGTGAGCTATCCCGCTTTCAAATACATCCGAACCAAAACCGGGATTGGCAAACTGGTGGAAGGAACTTCTCCCGCCGACGGGCAACTGGGCATCCTCTCCTTGGATACTTCGCCAGTGATTTCCGTTGATCTGATGACCTCGGTTTATGGCGTTCCCCAGGAAACCCTTCCCCGGCTTATGGAACGGGCTCTTGTGATCGGCGAGATCCGGGTGATCGACCCAATCTTTCTCTTCCAGAGCAAATGCTGCTGCCTTCTCGGGTTGGATCAGACCGGTCGGCAGGATGAAAAACATGTCCGGATGCTGATGCTTGTGGTTCCGGCGCATTTCGAGAGTTTGCTCGGTGAGGCAAGCGAAGGTCACATCACCCAACGGGCACTCGTCAACGAACTCAAGCTTCTGAAACGAATCCTCAAGCTCCAAAAAGTGCGCCAGGCCCTGCAAGACATCGAAGCCGATCCCGCAAACCTTGTTCCCCACCAATCAACTGCTATCCTGCGGACTCGCCACCGTCGAGTCCTTCGCCACCATCGCCTTGAAAGAAGCTCCCTAGCCGACACCATCCCACCCCGGACTAATCCGGCAAGCGACAAACCCGTCATCATCGAAGCCATGGAAATGCTAACCACCATCTCCGCCCCAACCGACGGCACCATCAAGGACATCCTCGTCAAAAAGGCATCCAGGTGGACTCCGATGATCTGTTAGTGGTGATGGAGTAGCCCAAGGAGGGGCGTGCCCTATGGCCGCCCGGCAACCCAAGCACCAATCCCCAGTCATCTTCCTCCATTCTTATCCGGCGGCCATAGGGCACGCCGCTCCTTGCCACCAACCCAAGTCCCTTCTCACTTCTCACCAGGCACCAGCCACTTCCTCCCCGGCACCGAAGTCAAGGCAGGCGACAAACTCGTCATCATGGAATAGCCACAAGGAGGGGCGGAATCCTTCCGCCCAATAACCCAAGCCCCCAAGCGAAGTCTCCCGTTCTCTATTCTCATCTGGCGGAAGAATTCCGCCACTCCTTGTCCCACCGCCTCCCACACCCCATCCGGAATCTTTCCGCCCGACAACCTCAGCCCCCAAGCGGAGCCACCCCTTCCATGATCCTCATTCTTTTACACCAGGAAATAGTTCCCTCTCGACTGGGACAATCTTAATTTTCTCCACAGACATCCGCACGGCGATAATTGGACTATCGATTTCCTGGCTGACCCCTAGTTGGATACTCACTTCCATTTCGTCGTTCTGCCACACATGGGTTGGAATCAAAAGCCCCGTGGAAACTTCCAAGTCCGTGATAGAAGAGTGAAAAATTATTGGTTTTCCGTAATGCAAGGTTAACACTTCCAAGAGCTCATTCCAAGAAACGGTAAGCTTCTTCCGTCCCTCGTCTTGAGGCACTCGTTTTGTTTGTAAAGTCAGTTCTTTGAGCATTTTGGACTCCTCAGTCCATTCGAAATATAGCGCTAATCTAAGTCCACCATATTTCTTTTTTGCCTCAAATGCCCTGTTCATTCCTAGGCGATCAATGACCTCATCTTGAACCATTTTTTGAAAAGCATTTGAAGACTCGAGTTTTCCAAAAACGACTGTCCGGGTATCTCCTAACTTGATCTGATCGAAAACGACGATTGGCGAATCAATCTTGACGCTGTCCGCTGGGTGATGGTTGGAAAGCCATTTTTTATCGTCTTCGTGCAAAAGCTCAATCGGTATCGATATGATTTTTCCACCAATCAGCTGAATTGTAACTGAATCATCATCCCTGGATTTATAGTCTCCATCGATGCTTTTTATTCCATCGGAACTCTTCCAGTTCCTCGACTCTGCATAAGCAGGCGCAACCAGAGAAAGCCAAATTAAATTGCCAATGATTAGGGGATGAGTGATTTTTGGACGTTTCATGGGCACTTAGGTAGCTATCCGCCTGAAGACTAAGCTATGGTCTTTCTCCGACAAAGACATTTCAGAGGATGGTTGTCTGGTCAGGTGTGTCTTCCTACTGCGGGTGGAGACACCCGTTTGAACCCAAGGCGCGGGACGCACCTACTCCTTGTGCGAAGGATGGAACCGGCCTGATGCTTGCGGGCGTCGGTTTTCCTCTTAGATTCCATCCCATGTGCACGGCATACGAGCTTGGCAAGAGGGGCGGGAGTTTTCCGGAACATCTTCGTGCGGAGGCGGTTGACGGGCTGCTGAAAATCTCGGAGACCCGCCTGATCCGCCCGACGATTGCCGCCCCGGTGATCCTGCCGGATGGCTCGCTGCGGGAGATGTCCTGGGGTTTCCGCAGGCAGTTCGCGGCGAAGGTGAAGGGCAGGAAGGCGGTGACACGGACGATCGTGAACTCCCGCGAGGACAAGCTGGATGGCCGGACGTGGAAGGAGGCTTTCACGGAACGCCGCTGCCTCATCCCCGCCGCAAGCTTTTACGAGTGGGTGGAGAGGGATGGGCGGAAATTTCCCCTCCGCTTGGAGGATGCCGAGGGCGGATGGCTATGGCTCGCCGGGATCTGGGAGGAGAGCGAGGAGCATGAGGAATGCTTTTCCATGATCACCACGGAGCCGAACGCAGTGATGGAACCCGTGCATGACCGCATGCCGGCCGTCCTCACCCGCAAGCAGATCCCGCCCTACCTCGAAGGGGAGCTCCACGAGTTCGGCCTCTCGGCCGTGCCGCTGGAGTTCCGGAAGGCCGCCAATTTCCTCAAACCAAAGAAACCCGAGACCGGGGAGCTGTTCTAGGGCTCTCAGAGGTATAGAACGGCGCGGAAATCGGTGGAGACGGCGTTTTTTCTTGTTGAGAGTCGCCGTCCTACAACTGTGTGACGACGTCTTGCAACTGGCGGTCGCCAAACCATTCCATCAACGGCGGCGGCGGCCCGGGAGCCCGACCGATCCCAGCATCACCAGCAATGAGGTGGAACATTCCGGGACGACCGTAAAGGAGTTCGGAAACGAGGTGCCACCCGTGGAAAGGTCATAGGTCGAGGCGTCCGATCCGCTCCATTCCGTCCGGTCGGAAATGGCGGCCAGAAGCTCCGCCTTCGTTCCCGTCGTGGTTCCGGAATACACCAGGTTATCAAAATGCGCATTCACTGTCAGAGCGACCGCGTTTTCCCCGTTGGTGAGGCCCGGTGGCAGGGTGGAGTGGATGAGGAGAGGTTTCCCGTTCGCTCCCATCCTATTCCGCCGACTCCTCCCCGACTGTCTCCGCCGGCTCCAGAAGCTCCACGGCTTCTTTTGCCTCTTCCTTCACCTCCCGGGCCGCTTCTGCCGCTGCGGCTTTCGCGTCCTCCAGCTCTTTCGCGGCGGCCTCCTTCATCTCGGCGGTCTTTCTCGCGGCTTCGGCCTCTTCCTCGGCCAGACGTTTCTCCGCGATCGCCTTCGCTTCCGCTTCCCGCGCCTCGGCGGCTTCCATCTCTTTCTCGGCAGTCTCGGCGATGGCTTTCTCCGCGTCTTCGGTCGCCTCCCGGACATCCTCCTTGGCATCCTTGAGATCCTCTTTCGCTTCCGCCGCCGCCTCGCGCGCGCCTTCCACCGTGTTCTCGTTCTTGTCGCAGGAGGTGAGAAGGGCTGCGATGGCTAGGAATGTGAATGGATAAATTGATTTCATGATTGGATTCGGTATTGGGAAAAACTTCGATGGCCGCCTGTGGTGCGAGCCGCTTCTCGAAGATCCTGACATATATCATCCCAGGGGAAATTGTCATCCCATTGTTCCCCGCCGCACGATGTTACGGAAACAAATCGACTGCGCCCGCAATTCCACGGATGCTCCACCCGTCCCCATGATCCCATTACTCCTCCACACGGCATACATCCTGGCCGGGCTCTCCGTCACCGCCATCGCCTGCCGCCTCGCGTTCGCAGTTTCTGAGAAAATCGTCCGCGCCCCATTCCTCGATCTGCTCATCAGCCTCTTCACCTGGATCCCCTGGGCGGTCGGCTACTGGCTGGATGGCTGGATCGGGATTCTCTCCGCCCTCTTCTCCCAGTTTCTCGGGATCTACATCTTCTGCTTCCTCGACCGGGCCATCCGTGGGAAACCCGCCGATACCCTCACCGCCGCCCAAGGCCGCGTCCTCGGCCCCTTCCGCAATCACCTCGCCCTGCTCGCCACCACACCGGCCACCGTCGCCTTCGTTGCCGTCCGCCTGACGGAGCTGCTCGTCTACCCCCTCGTCGCATGGCTCGCGAAGCTGCCCACCTACAAGTCCTCGGATTGGGTGAACCTCTCCCGCCACAAATACCAGGGACTCATCGGCCCGGATCTTCTCTGGTGCTGGTATTGCGATTGGATGACAGGCCTCTGGGCGCTGGGCAGCGAGATGCTGCGCAACATCGAGTCCTTCTGGTGCCCCATCCGTTTCCGCGACGAGGCGAAGAACCGGAACGCCGCCACCGATTTCCCCGATGTCGGGAAATGGGCACCGGCGGATGCGGGCATCGAGGAGGCCATCAAAGTCTTCGAGGAGCATTACGATGGGAAAAGGAAGAACAGTTGGTTCGGCCATCCGGATCGCCGCGAGCCATGAGATTCCACCGCGCCCAGCCAAGCACCCACTACCGCTCCCTCCGCCTCGTCAGCGAAGGCTCGCGCTGGGAGCTCGGCATGAGCCCCTACCGCCACGGCATGAGAATGCGCATGGGGCGCCTGGGGAAACCTCCCGCCGTCATCGATTTCTGCATGGGCCGCGATGGCACCCTCTACCCGCAGATCCTCCTCGCCATTCTGAAGAAACTCGAGCCCATCCCCGAAACCGACCCGGAAGAAGCGATCGACGCCGCCTTTCCCTGGCAAGGATCACGCCCGGATCTCTCCCTCCACCTCCGCCCCTTGCTCGAAGGTCTGCCCCAAGCCGAGCCATCCGCATCCCATTGAGTCCCCAGCGCATCAATAGAACGAGCGGGAAAAGGCCAACCGCCGCGCCCGCAGCTTCACAATCTCCCTCACCGGTTGAGCCATCTCCCAAGGAGGGGCGCGCCCTATGGCCGCCCAACAACCCAAGTCTTCACGCTCGGCACTCCTTATTCAAAAAACACTCGCTCTCCAAATGTGCTGCTCGATCTTACCTCCAGTTCAATCCCCAGTAGCTCTTCGGTCTTCGAGAAACCCTCGTTCTTTACCCACCCTTCCTTCATCGGTGACGCTACCAGATAGACCGTCTTGCTCGTAGGCAGCCGCGCAGACCAGACTTCAGGAACAAATCGGGCCCCCTTCTCCTCCTTGTTTCTGACGTTCAACTTTCTCGCCTCTGAGATCGCCTCCCCCTCGGTATCGAATGATCCGGCCACCAGATAGTAATCGGTAAGAAGCGCCCGCGCCCCCACCTGCTTCGTAGTCCTGCGCGGCAGACAGACGATCCTGGTCTGCGTCTCCGTCGAAACAGCGAGAAAAATGCAATCGTCGTCCTCAACGACACCATCCAGCTTCCACTCTGTCGCCGAATTCCTATCAACGCCGAAACGCTCTTTCACAAAACCTCCCCAGATCAACGTGTAACCCTCGAAAGACACCCCGGCCGTCGAATCCGCAGTCATTCTCCGGAACTTTTCCTCCTCCCACTCCACCGGCATCTCCGGATATTTCTCAACCAGATCTGCCAGGGAAACGCCCCCGCTCACGGCCTTTTGCTTGACCGTGCCCACAGGAGGTTCATCAGGTTTCGCATCCGGGTGTTTGGAATATTCCCGATCCAGGACAAGTGTGGAATCGACTTCGGACATCTCATCCCGGGTTGCATCGTCCTGCTTCAGGTAATGGTCGAGATAGTGTTTTTCGTTGGAGTTGAAATAACTGCCAAGATTGTCCTTCTCCACCCGCAGTATGACAAACCCGTCCCTACCGGTTCCAAGCAACCGTTCCGTTACACGCAACTCGTGGTCCGGAGTCCCCTGCGCACAAGGCAGACTGGCAATGAGCATCGACAGCATCAAAAACAACGGCGACCGGATTTTCATACTCAAATCCTAAACACCCCCTCCCTTCCTGTCACTTGCAACCTCAGTCTTCCACCTCCGGAACCAATCCAGGGACATGCAGTATTATTCCGCCCAACTAACCAAGTCTTCACCTCTCACCTCTCACCTCTCACCTCTCACCTCTCACCTCTCACCTCTTCCACCGATTTAATCCAGCCCCCCGGCTGTCCCCTCCGGGTACGTCGCAAATAGCTCCTGTCCATCGCGTTTCTCGCGATTCCGGAAACCGGCAACTCCTCTGCTATAAGCGCTTGCTTTCCCGCATTCAGTGCCTGTTCCATAGATCCCCTACCAAAGCGATTAGTGATTATGACCGACCCGGACCGAGAATCAGAGGCAACGCTGAAGCGGATGGCGAACCTTTACCAAAGCGGATTGAGCGTTGCGAAAGTCGCGCTTGCCACCGGGATGAAAATAAACCGCGCTCAGAAGCTGCTTCGGGAATCGGGTGTGGAAATCCGTCCCCGCCCCCGCATTAAGCCGGTCAGCGAGCGGAACCTCGCGATCGAGCCTGAGGAAATGGCGCGGCTCTATCGCCTGGGAACCAGCATCGAGGGATTGGCGGGAATCGCGGGGGTGAGTTCTTCAACGGTGGCGAAGAGCCTGCGGCAGATGGGTGTCGGGATCCGGACGCCGCCAGGCGCACCGGTGCCGAAGCTGCCTGCGGAAGTGATCGCGGAGCGATATCGGGCGGGCGAGTCCGCCGGGTCTCTCGCTGAGGATGCCGGGGCGAGGGTGGGCGACATCCGGGAGATTCTCGTGGCGATGGGGGTGAACCTTCGTGCTCCGCTTGGCAGCGTGCATGGACATTTGGATCATCCGTCGTTCACGCCGGAGCGTATCGTGAAGCTGTATGTGGAGGGTGAATCGGTGAAGGCACTGGCTCATGCGGCAGGAGTATCGCGTGGGGTCATCCAGACACTGCTCTTGAAACAGGGAGTGAAACTGAGGGGGCGAGGGAACGGCCCTAGCCCGGAGCCGGAGGACCTGGTGCGGAATCCTGGCGAGATCAGACGCCGCTATCAGGCGGGAGAGGGCATCACCGCGATCGCGAAGACCATGGAAATCACCACATGGCGTGTCAGGATGGTTTTGCTGAAACTCGGCGTGACATTGAGGGGGAGGGCGGGAATGAAGGGTGACGACGTCAATCCCCCGCCAATGGATGCCGGGAAAGTGGCGGCTCTCTACCGCTCCGGAATGGGTGTGGAGCGGATCGCCGCTCAATCAGGAATGGGGAAATCCAAGGTCGACCGCATGCTCCGGGAGAAAAACGTGGAGCTACGAAGCCCCGGCGAGTCCATGAAGCAGCCGGAGACCCTGCGCACGCTGACGGATGCGCAAGTTGCCAGACGCTACCGGAAGGGAGAGACGCTGGAAGATCTCGCACACGCGGCCGGCACCACGGTGGCGGTGATCCGTCGCGTGCTTCGTGACCGGCGGGTGAGGCTCCGGCCGAAGGAGGTGAACCTGCGGCACACCGCGGAGGAGATCGCGAGGCTTTATGAGGAAGGGACGAGCATCTCGGATCTTGCGGCCATGGAGGGATGCTCGAATGACCCCATTCGTAGTGTCCTGCGCGGTCAGGGAGTGAGGATTCGCAAAAGTACCGAGCTGGCCGAGGAGCGGGCGGCCAAACCCCTGCTACCGCCCGAAGAAATGGAAGCGCGCTACCGCGCGGGCAGCAGCCTCTCCCGGATTGCAGCCGAGGCGGGGATCGATACCACGCGGGTGGCTGCCATCCTCCGCCGCCGCGGTGTCGTCATGCGCCGCCGGGGCGGAACGCGGAAAAGCGAAACCGAAGGCCTGAAGATCTCCCTCGAAGAGATGAAATCGCTCTATCGCGGTGGAAGGACAGTGGGCGAAATCGCCACATTGGCGGGCAGCAACCGGAAACGGGTGGCCGGTATTTTCAAAAGCCACGGCATCCGCATTCGGAAACGCCAGGAATACGGAGCAGGGGAGCCGCCTGATCACAAAAACTGAACACCGGCAAACTCATTCACTTCTTCCACTTCTTTGATCCCGCCCCCCGGCGGTCCCCTTCGGGCACGTCGCGAATAGCTCATGTCCATGTCGCTCCGCTCTATTCTGATCACTACTTCTCACTTCTCACTCGGCACCACCCCCCCACTTCCCTCGCACCATATCCATCCTATCTGTGTCATCATGAAAGTCATCACCGCCGTCATCGCCGCCCTCGCCATGTCAGGCTCCGCGATCTCCGAGCCAGATCCCTCCACCCAGCGCCTCCTCGATCTCCACCGCATGCCCCCTTCCGAGTTTGAGGATCTCGAGGCCGTCGGCCAACCCATCGATTTCGACCACATCGATGCCGCCCTTCTCGATGCCGCCGTCTTCCATGAGACGAACCGCCGCCGGACTGAAAACGACCTGCCCTCCTTCGGTTTCGAACCCATCCTCCGGGAAGCCGCAAGAATCCAGGCCCGCGGCATGCGTCAGCTGGGAAAGGTCACCCACAGCCATCCGGACGAGGATAAAAAAGAGTTGCCGGATCGCTTCGACTTCCTCGGGATCAGGACAAAAGCCATGGCAGAGAACGTCGCCGAATCCTTCGGTATCCGCTACAAATCCGGCGAAACCGTCTACACCCGGAAAGCCGATGGCAAAAAGGTATTCAGCCGTGAGCCCGATGGCCCGCCCATCCAGCCCCACACCTACGCCACCTTCGCCGTCAGTCTCCTCGATGCATGGATGGCCTCCCCCGGCCACAGGAAGAACATCCTCGCGGAGCAGGTTTCCCAACTCGGCACCGCCGCCCTCCACGACCGCTCCGCCCTCGGCATGGACACCTTCTACTGCGCCCAGGAATTTTCCGGCGCACTCACGGTGGAGGAATGACTACGGGGAGGATGGCTGCACTTAGGTAATCTGCACGACGTAGTCCCCGTAAACGACCACCGCGTTCTTGAGGACGTGGGCGTAGTTCCCGACTTTGGAGACTATGGAGGCTGAGGAGTCGTCGGACATAGACCCTTTGCCAAAAATAATTGCCGTTACCCGGAGTGTGTCCGGCAGACCGAACGGATCGTTTCCGGACGGTCCAGCAGTGCGCGCAGGGACTCGAAGAGCTTGTTGTTGAGTTCCTCCCCTCGCTTTGTGATGTAGCCGGCCATGTAGTGGCTTTTGAGATGCTGCCAGAGCCGTTCGATGGGATTGAGGTCGGGGCTGTACGGAGGAAGGAAGACCGGTGCGATGTGGTGCCAGTCCAGCCTTTTGGTCTTGTGCCAGCTAGCGTTGTCGAGAACCAGCAGGACGCGCCTCCCTTTCGTCGCCGGGACTTCGGCGGCCATGGTGTCGAGGAATGCCTGGAAGACTTCCGTGTCGCAGTGCGGGACGATGAGGCTCACCAGCTGGCCGCTTGCGGGATTGACCGCGCCGACAACATTCTGGCGGACGTGCCCGCCGTAATAACCCTGGGTCGGGCGGGAACCGCGTTTCACCCATTTCTGGCGGGGCCGGGGATCGCCCTCGAAGCCGGCCTCGTCTCCGAAAAAGACATCGCAGCCATGGTCTTCAAGCAAGGCGAGGAGCTCCACGCAGAATGTTTCGCGGCGGTCTTCCCATTGGTCGCGGTCGGGGGCTCGGGCATGCGGCGCGGGATGCGTCTGGCGTAGCCGTGCTCGTGGAGGTAGCGCACGAGGGTGCGGTAGGACAGGTCGAGCTGTTTCTCCTCACGCAGCCATCCGAAGAGTTTCGTGACAGTCCAGTGGGTGTGGTCGGCAAGCGTGGGATCGTCGACGACAGGGAGGATGGTGGAGGCGACGGTTTCGCCCGCCAGCTTGCGCGGCCTGCCGGGCTGCGGGCGGTGGATGAGGCCGTCGACGCCCATGGAGTTGAAACGTTCCACCCAGAGCCGGACGGTGCGCTCGCTGCGGCGGCTGTTGCGCACGACATGCGCGAAGGAGACACCGATGAGCAAAAGGTGGATGGCGTGGAGCCGCCTCACCGACTTGCCGTCGGGGGAACAGTCCATGGCCGCCTCGATCTCCTCGATGGGGCAGTTCTCAGGGTTTGGCAGATGACGCGGACGGCAGATCCACGATGATGGAGGGATTCAAACAACCGTACCAGTCTTTTATCGGAAGTTTCGGCAATTATTTTTGGCAATCAGTCTAGTTAGTAATTGAAAGCTGTGTCCATATAAACTTCGTGTGGAGGCGGATGTGATAGAGTTCTATTGTAGAACCTTGGTTTGCTGCACTTTTCGACGGAATCGATCTCAATTTCAGACTCGTAGAAATACCGTAAGACGAACCTCAGGAAGTGCCCAGGACTAACGGGTCCAAATACCGGCACCCTGCAGCTGGCCTTGTTCACAGTCAGATGAGAATTTGCGTGCCGTTCATCGCCGAATTCAGCATCGAAATCAAATCGCAATGGGGAACCCAAGCGAATCCGTTGCCGCAACTCATCCGCATTAAAAAGCAATGGAAATTCCTCAAGGGAAATTTCGCCCACTTCATCGAGCGAGAAATCGAATGGACACGGAAAATAACAGAGACGGTGGTAAGTAATGCCTTTCGGCCCTACGATATACAGCATCTGGACAACTCCTCCGTCACTGAAGCAAAAACAGTAGTCTCGATTCCGAAGGATCAACTGGTAGTGTTCCAGGGAAGAGTAATCTCCAAAAAGATAGGAAAGCTGTGGGTTTCCAGTCCATGAAAGCGTCGAGGAATATTGGGTCTTATGCGCGGAGAATCTGTTAAAATCCCGCAGTAAACCGCGCTCTACGAGCTCGTCGAACACAGCGGCATAATCTCGCTGAAGCTTTCCTATGATCGATGCCACAGTTTAATCTTCGAGTTTGGAAAGGGATTCCAGCAGTCGCTCGCGCAATTCCTTGGGCAACGTCTGGAGAACAGCATTTGCATCGAAGGAATCTCTGGGGAGCTTCTCAATGGCTCTTTTTACCTCGTCAGCTATTTTCCGATCCTCCGATGTAATGTCGCGGTAAAGTGTTCGCATCTTCTTGAGTTCATCGGCAGACGGAATTTGGAAGTCCAATTTGTAATCTTTCTCCTTTAGTGTGTCGAATTCCACGATCAATGAGTCCATCGCTTCACCTGTTCCACAGACACGCACCCAACCACGTGAACGGGTAATGGCAGTAAATAGAATATTGCGCTTCTTGATGAGTTCCGCACCCCGCACGCAGTAATCCGCATCCATAACATAAATCATCGGGGCTTCGTTGCCCTTAGCGCGATATGGACCGGTTACCGCGACCATCCCCTCAATTGTGAACCCGTCACGACTGCTCGTAACTCCAACGAGGTGGGAGTCGATTCCACGATCCGATAAAAACTGTCGGAAGCTAAGTCCCCGCTTTTCTGCTGAAATTGCGTCAGGTAAGATAACTGCGATATCGTGAGGGAAAAGCTCTCCATTTTGGATATCATCGGCGATCATATCGGCAACAGCAGCAAATTGGAGGCGGGCGTCGTCGTAACGATGGAAGGATATAACATCCTCGGGATTCAAGAGTTCACGAAAAAATTGCGGAACCGATTCTTCACTACGCTTCAGGACAACTTGGCTACCCAGAACCAATTCGCCCTCTTCAATCTCATATCCAATGTCCTTCCACAGCGCTGGATCATCGGGGTGTTGCACAAGAATAGGAGAATCCCGGTAGGTTCCTGACCCAAGCGCATGAGCAGTCACGAGAGTCCATGGCGGATTCCGATAACACTTAGGAAGAATGATATCTCTACGTGGCTGCTTAGGTTCGTTAAGAAGTGCAACGAGTGGATCTCCACTAAGGTCTTCTCCAAAGGTTTCCTTGAGAGATCGCATTTGATAATCCCCTAGATTTTGCAAATCATCGTATGCCCAAACTATTCTGTGATCACGGGTGCATAGATAGGCTATGCGCAAAAATTCTTTAGGAAGATCCTGCGCCTCATCAATAAGTAACGCGTCAAAGACAACTTTCGGAGATTTCTCAACTTCCTTGAGTAGCTCCCCGCAAATTCCGGCAAAGGCACCGCTGTAACCATACGTTCGCTTTGCATAACCAAAATCCCTTGCAGGTATCCCGTAGGCTTTGCAGATCGTTGAGTAAACACCTGACCCGCCCATGGATCCAAAGGAATTCATCACGCAGAGCAATTCTGCGTCCGGATCTTGGCGGTAGTCTTCAAAGTAAAATCGTCTAATCAGGGCATCGAACTGTTGTTTCAATGCTCTGGTGTGAAAAGTGACGCCAATCTTCCAATCGGGATGCTCTCCATGAAGGTAGGCTGCCTTAAGCGCAAGAACGATAGTCTTACCCGTGCCTGCCAACCCACGAATACGCTGGGGTCCATTTGGAGTTTCGATTGCTGCCGCTTTTTGCCACGAATCCAGGTTAGCAATCTGCTTTTCGATCTTCTTAAGAATCGCACCCTTGCTCGTGGAGCTCTTAAGATTGCTCCGTTTCGAGCGAGGTCGTATATTCGCGACTCGCTCAATTGCCGCATTAATGTTAGGTAATAGATCCGTTGAGAATCCGGTGCATGAATTCAATGCTTGCGACAATTTGCTTTCTGCCACGATTTTAGCGTTCGCGAGATTTTCGTCATCGTCAGCGGTAATCGCAAAAGTTACGATGTTTACCCTGAACGCGAGATCAAACCCGTCCGCTTCAACCAATGTTTCATGCTGAAGCAACTTCGACTTCATCGCGATTACTATGCGGCGCTGTGCGTCTTTGAGGTCGTTTAACGCTCCCCTTGCTGCATTGGGCACCACATCAAAGCAAACTAGGCCGAGCCGAGGTGAGACCAGAAGCGCAGGCACCGTGACTGGTTCGTCAATCGTCGCCGCGACCGGGTATCCAACGTAAAACACATCATCGGGATCAGCGATTGCCTCAAGGGAATCGATTAGTGCGTCAATGGCTTCATTGTTGACTTTGCGGCCTATTACGGGTGGCTTCATAATTTTAGGATGCGTTATCTAGATCAATAACGCTACACTAGTTTGCCAGAAAATGCGTATGCGAGAGTAGATTGTCGGAGGCGGTTGGAGCGGGTGATTTGCGGCAGGGTTCGGCGTCGTAGTGGTCGATACATGGTTAAAATAATTCTGGCTGAGTCTGGATCGGTGGATAGAAAACGCCAATCACTACGAACGGGTTTTTGCCACGACCGTGCCATTCGCGGGTCGTGCCAAGGAACAAATAGAGATCCTTCGAGGTAAAGTTATCGAAATACATTTGTCGGACTTTTCCGACGGCTTCTTCTGGTGTGGAACCATCCCGGATACACGCCCAGTAGAGTGCACCGATCTCCCAATCTTCGATCATCATCGTGCTCTCTCTCCCTTTCGAATCGAGGAACCGGTATTTGAATTTCCAAGGCAGTTTCTTTACGAACTGCGTAACCGACCTTGGTTGCCATTCGGGGAAAAGGTCACCCTGTTTTGAAGCCTCCTGCAACGTGGCAACCTTGGATTCATCCCAATCCGGCGCTTCTGGCTCAGCCTTGAAGCCAAGAATCTTACTCGGCTTGAACGTAGCCAGGGATAGATCGTTATCTTCATTCGCAGCTGCGATCAGCTTCGTTAGATCATCGTGAACCACACCACGAGCAAGAACCCAGTTACGCCGTTCCCGCCATGCGTCGGCAGTGGAAAGCTTCGTTTCAGTCAGGGCGAGCGACTGAAAGTCAATCTTGTGGCTTTCAGGTCGCGGATCCTTGGGATTGCGGATCACCTGCGCCTCGATGATTCTGTATTTTTCGAATTTCTGGTATTCCTCAAGACTGCGGAAAGGAACGGGATAAATCCGAATCCAAGTTCCGTCCTCACGCAATCCTGCGGTACAAACGAGTTCCCCGTAACTGGATGAGAGCGTGGGGTAAGTCTTGACCGTAATAAGAATTCGCTCCCGTGGCATCGTGTCAGATGTGTTGAAGTTCCGGGCACTTCTTGATCGTTCGCTGCATCTCTTCCGCCACGCAATGCCGGTGGCAGAATTCATGATCTTTCTCGAAGCAGGTGAGAGCGATCCGCGAATACTCTTTCAGCAGCGCACCCAACTCACCGATCGCCTCACCCGCCTGCGGTAGGTCTTCCCGTTCATATTCGTCGAAGAGCAACTCATAGTCCTTCCGGGAATTCAGCTCGCGGCGGCGATGACTGGGGATGCCAAGCTCGGGCAGATGCCGATATGCTATGCCAACCCTTTCGCAGTAGGTGGCGAGTTGGTTCTTTGAAAATCCGGTCTTCCTGCTCAGCGGATTTCTCCGGACGTCGCAAAGCAGACGCACATTGTTTTGAATGAGCCGGTTCAAATAGCCGTCGATACTGTCTCCTTCGTAACCGATCGTAAAAATCCCCTGCGTCTCGACTTTTCGTGCGGCACTGAGGATCTCCCTGCGCTCCTTGGCCTCAGGAATCACGCGATCCAGGATTTCGCTTCTGGAGGCGTAGTAGGGAAATTCACGGTAAACGCGAGCCACCAGGGCATCCCCCCGTTCAGGGACAGTCTTCGTCACAAATAGCTTGATGCGCCTAACCTCTGCAGCGCTCACGTATGGCTTTGCTTTGGCGCTGATCTTCCAAGCCCCGTTCTCCGTGGGTTCAAGCAAACCCTTGTGCAGAAGCGCATTGCGGTCGGCATAGGACTGGAAAGAAAAACATCCGAAACGGTAAGGCACGAATTGAAAACTCGGCTCTGTTTCCCACTTCTCGGAATAAATGAACAGAAGCTTCTGAAGGTCGGTCGCCGCAAGACTCCCACCTGCGGCATCAAGTAGATTCAGAAGCAGTTTTTGTCGGATGTAGAGATGCATTTGTTCAAAAGGACAGTATCTAGGCAAAGGTGAATTTCAAGCAATGAGTTGTCCGGCAAAGCCATCAGAAAGAACCAATCGGCGCAAGCGCCCAGCTCGGGTGAGTTGGCCGGTGTTGGTTCCCAAACCCGTTTGACATCCCGCCCTCTCGCCGCACGTTCCCTGATGGAACGCCGTCATTTCATCTCAACCACGGCAGCGGCAGCCGCCGCCTTGCCGCTCCGCACCTTCGCACAAACCCCCACCAAACCATCCGCCATGTTCACCACACTCACATCATCCGGCCTCGGCGGGGTTGCCATTGGCAACGCCGTGCAACCCACCAGCGATGAGGACGCCCACGCGGCGCTCAGCTCCTCTTGGGAGGGCGGTGTCCGCATGTTCGATACCGCGCCTTTCTACGGCTTCGGCATCAGCGAGCGACGCTTCGGGCGCTTTCTTTCCGACAAGCCCCGCGAGGAATACCACCTTTCCACCAAGGTCGGCCGCCTGCTCCGCCCCGATCCGGATGCCGCAATCCAAGGGCGGCATGTGGAAGGATGTCCCGCCTTTCAGCCCGGTCATCGACTACTCCGCCTCCGGTGCCCGCCGCTCGGTGGAGGACAGCCTGCAGCGGCTCGGCGTCGAGAGCATCGACATCGTTTTCATCCACGATCTTTCCCCCGATTTCCTCAAGGACAAGTGGACGGAGCATTTCGAAACCGCCCGGAAGGGAGCCATGGTGGAGCTTGCGAAAATGAAAGAGGAAGGGCTGATCAAGGCCTGGGGGCTTGGCGTCAACACCCTCCCGCCCATCCTGAAAACGATGGAGGTCGCGGAGCCGGACATTTTCCTCGCCGCCTGCCAGTATTCCCTCGTCCACCATGAGGAATCCGTCGAGAAGCTGCTGCCCGCCGTCGCGGAAAAGAACGTATCGCTGCTGATCGGCGCGCCGCTCAACTTCGGCTTCCTCGCCGGCCGCGACCGCTACAACTACGGCGGAACCATCCCCGACGGCATGCTGGAAAAACGCGCCGCGATCAAGAAAGTCTGCGATGCCCACAAGGTGGATCTGCGCGTCGCCGCGCTGCAGTTCTCCAACGCCCCCAAGGCCGTCACCGCAGTCATCCCCGGCGCGCGGAACGCCGAGCAGGCGACCGAAAACGCAAAAGCGCTGGAAACCGCGATCCCCGCCGATTTCTGGGCGGAGCTGAAAAGCGAAAAGCTCATTTCAGCCTCTGCGGAAACTCCTGCGTAGTATCCGGCCTTCCCTTCGCCGCTTGAGGAGTAGGCGCGTCCCCGCGCCTTGGGTTCCGGGTGGCGTCCCCGCCGCCTGTGGAAGTCTTTGCTCCTGCGGGTGGGGACACCCGCTTGAACGCAAGGTGCGGGACGCACCTACTCCGGGCGGGAGTGCGATTCGGAAATCGGGAAATGACGCAGGTACGCTTCCTGCGAATAGGACGGTATGGGTTCAACCAGCCCACATTAAAACCATGAAATCAAGCAACCAAGACAAAGCAGAAGGAACCGCCAAAGACCTCAAGGGTAAAGTCAAGGAGGGGGCGGGGAAAGCCGTAGGAAACAAGGAACTGGAAGCAAAAGGCAAGGGCGATCAGGCCGAAGGCAAGGTCCAGAAGAAGGCGGGTGATGTGAAAAAGGTATTCGACAAGTAGTCCTAACCTTTTCAGAACCTCGAAAAAAGCCCTTCCGGAGAATCCTTCCGGAAGGGCTTTTTGATTCCTAAGGATAGGCGAATCGCACGATTAACACCGCATCATGGCATCCGTTGAACCCGGGTGGAGAACGCCTGTCCGGGGCGACACCCAGACCGGCTTTACCCATTTCATTTCCCGGACTGTTTGTCGGCGAGTTCACCAGCCTGCATCGGTGTGAGAAAGCCGATACTCCGCAGTTCGGAAAGGGAGGTGATCCCTTCCGATACCTTCTCCAGTCCGTCCTCGAGCAAGGAGCGGACTCCGGAATCCCGGATGAGATGCTTGAGCCCCGACTCGTCCTCCCCGTTGAGGACGCGCGCGTAGGCCTCCTCGTTCACCGGCCAGAGTTCGAAGATTCCCGTCCGTCCCTGGTACCCGCTCCCCCTGCACCGGTCACACCCCTTGGCATTCCAGACGGAAGCGGGCGGTTCGGCACCGAAGCGACGGAGCCACTCCGAGTCCTTTTCGTCCGGCGTGGACTCGCTTTTGCAATCCGGACAAAGTTTTCTGACCAGCCTCTGGGAGATGACGAAGGCCAGGGAAGGCGCTATCTCTCCATCCGCGAGTCCGAAGCTGCGCAGTGCCGTGATCACACCGGCGGCGCTGCCGCCATGCATGCTGGACAGGATGGTGTGTCCGGTGCCGGCGGCGCGAAGTGCGGTCCTGGCGGACTCCTCGTCACGGATTTCCCCGAGGAGGATCTGATCCGGATCGAGCCTGAGTGCGGTGCGCAACCCGTTCGCGAAGGTGAGATCCGCGTTCTCGTCCACCGCGATCTGGTTCGCTCCCTCGACACGGTATTCCGGAGGATCCTCGATGGTGACCACGGAGCTCCCAGCGTTCATGAGTTCCCGGAGGATCGCATGGAGGGTGGTGGTCTTGCCGTTACCTGTCGGCCCGCTGACAAGGAACATGCCGGTGACCTCCTCCAGCCAGACCTGGACGCGCGCGAGATCGTCGTCTGCCAGGCCGAGCTCCCCGAGGCCAAGCTGGATTCTGAAACGTGGAAGCAGCCGCAAGGTCATCTTCTCCCCGTTCAGGCACGGAGCGCTCGCCACCCGCACATCGACGGTTCCCTGATCGGATTCGAACTCGAAATGCGCGTCCTCCGGTTTGGAAAAGGAAACCGAATCGAGCTCCGAATTCGCCTTGAAATAGCGGACCAGCCTCTGACCCGCCTCCGTCCCAAGCTGGTGAACATCATGCAGAACCCCGTCCATCCTGAAACGAACCACCATATCGGCGCGCCGGGGATCGAGATGGATGTCCGAGACACCCGATTCCACCGCGTCGCCCAGAAGAGCCTCCGCCCATTTTTCGGCGGACTGGCCGGGGTCTTCGGAAAGCCGGGCTTCGGAAATGGCGGAGAGTCTTGGCAGGGGGACTTCGTTGCCCTGTCGTGGTGTGTCTTTCGAAGGTGTTTTCATAAGAGTTTCGCTTGAGAGGTTGCGACGGGTGTCGGTCGATCCGACCCATCCGATTTTCGGAATGGAAGGTTCAATGAGGATCAGGCGCGGCGCAAATCGTAATTTCCAGCGGCAAGGGATTCGGCCTGTCTCCGCGGAAGCGGGCATTCCTTTCCCAATTTCATGCTTGGAATCCGGCGCCCCTCTCCCCCATCGTTCCCGCACACGACCATGCCCTGGCTCCTTCTCATCCTCCCTCTTCTGGCCGCTGTCTCGAACCAGCTTTTTCTCCGGAAAATCGGCGTCGCCCATCTTGTCTCGACCGCCTCGGCTGCCGCCACGTTTCTGATCGCCCTGCTCTGCCTGGGGAAAACCGGTTCCATGTCCTTCCAGTGGGCGACGGTCGGGGATTTCCACATCGATATAGGCATCGTGCTGGACAGGCTCTCGACCGGGATGATGATCGTCGTCACCGGGGTCGGGCTGCTGGTGCACGTGTTCTCGCTGGCCTACATGAAGGACGATCCCGGGAAAGCGCGGTATTTCACCGGGCTCGCCCTGTTCATGTTCTCGATGACAGGCATCGTCCTTGCGTCGAACTTCATCATGACCTTCATCTTCTGGGAGCTGGTCGGCCTCAGCTCCTACCTGTTGATCGGGCACTGGTATGAGAAGGATTCCGCGGCGGACGCGGCGAAGAAGTCGTTTCTGACCAACCGGGTCGGCGACTTCGGTTTCATGATAGGCATACTCATGATGTGGGGGATCACCGGGACGCTTGTTTTTTCAGAAATGGAGATACCAGCCACGATCTCCGCCGGAGTCCTGGGTGCGGCCCTGCTATGCGTATTCTGCGGCGCGATGGGAAAATCCGCCCAGCTTCCCCTCCACGTCTGGCTGCCGGACGCGATGGAAGGCCCCACCCCTGTCTCCGCCCTCATCCACGCGGCGACCATGGTCGCGGCCGGGGTCTACATGCTCGTGCGCGTGCAGCTCTCCATAGGCGAGGACGCCTTCGCCGGATTTTCCGGAACCACCATCGCCTGGATCGGAGGGATCACCGCGCTCATGGCCGCACTGATGGCCACCCAGCAGGACGATATCAAGCGCGTGCTCGCCTACTCCACACTCTCGCAGCTCGGCTACATGGTGATGGCCGTCGGGCTGCTCGCCGGCGAGGCCGCGATGTTCCACCTTTTCACCCACGCGTGGTTCAAGGCGCTGCTCTTCCTCGGCTCGGGCGCGATCATCTACGCGTGCCATCACGAGCAGAACATGTGGAAAATGGGCGGGCTGCTGAAAAGAATGCCTGTCACCACGATCACGTTCGCCATCGGCACCGCCGCCCTGATGGCAGTGCCGTTCACCTCCGGGTTTTTCTCGAAAGAGCAGATCCTCGAGGCCGCGCATGAGAAGAACATGGTTCTCTTCTGGATCGCGGTGGCCGTGGCCGTCCTCACGCCGTTCTACATGACCCGGGCGTTTGTGATCACTTTCCTCGGGAAAAACCGCACCGAAAACGCGGAACATGCCAAGGAGGTAGGCCCGCTGATGTCCTTGCCGCTCATCGTGCTCGCGGTGATGGGGCTGGTCGCCGGCTTCCCTTTCGTCGCAGCGAATCTCTCTCCGGCATACGAGCGGCCCGAGCATCTAATCCACGTCAATCTGATCAGCATCGTCTCCGTCGTCGCGCTGATCGTGGGTGTCCTCGCGGGACTCGCCCTCTATGCGGGCAAGGAGAAAGACCCCGTCTCCATCCCGCTTTTCAGAAACCGTTTCTATCTCGATGCGATCTACGATAATGGCATCGTGAGGTATCTACAGGACGGCTTCGCCGCCATCGTGCATTTCCTCGACGAGATCCTGATCAACAGCATTCTCGTCGGCGGCCTCACCCGCCTCGCGGAGACGCTCGGGAACTTCTTCCGCAAAGCGCAGTCAGGAAACCTGCAGGCATACGCGTTCACCTTCGGCCTGGGAGTGCTGCTGCTGATCTATTTCACCGTGTTTTTCTGATGGTGGGCCGTCATTGGGGTCGGCAGCGGAGCAGGAACAGACCGATAGGGATATGAGGAACCCCGGTTCTTCATTGTAAGAAAATCCGTCCCAGCTATGTTGGGAACAGCATGAAAACCCACTGTCTTTCAGCCGCGCTGACTCTCGCGTCGTTCCTGGCGCACGCTGTCGAAGCGTCTCCCGCCCACTGGCGATTCGAAAACATCCCGGGTTTTTTCAATGATTCCGGATCCATGTCGGTCGACCTCCAGCCCGCTGGTACCACCCCGCCCTCCCCCGCCTCCGTGGCCGGATCGGGTTTCCCCGCAGTTGTGCTTTCGGAGACGAACGAAGGCGTGGCATCGCTAGGAGGAGCCGGATATTTCAGCGTTCCGGACTCCGCGTTATTCGATCCCTCCGATTTCACGCTGGAGTCTTTTTTCAAGCAGACATCCAGGACGGACACGACAGCCTACCTCGCGTCGAAATGGACATTCGGCAGCAGCGCGGCCCGTTCGTGGGGACTCGGTATCGCCGGGAACATGCCACCCGACGGGCTTGTTCCGGGCGAGCTTTTCATGATCCTGAGTCCTGACGGGACGCAAACCATCGTGACGGGTTCCGGACTCGTCGTGGAAACCGCCAGAGCCTATTCGGTGTGTGTCGTATCGACATCAGGAAATCTGGCCTACCACGTGAGAGACCTTGAGTCCGGCGGAGCTTTGCTGACCTCCTTCCGGGAGCATGGGATTCCGTCGTTGTTCGATTCGTCGTCGCCGGTGCTCATCGGAGGGTATTCGGCGGGCGCGAACACATTTACCGGGTTACTTGACGAGATTCGTTATACGAAATCCGCACTCGCACCCGCCGCTTTCATCATATCAGGAACCGGGACATGTCCCCCGCCGGTTTTCACATCCGCCCCGTCCTCGACAAGTCCGGCTCTTGTCGCCTTCCAGCCCGTCTCACCGGGCTCGGAAATCCGTTACACCCTGGACGGCAGCCAGCCTACCGCCTCCTCCACACTCTATACGGGGCCTTTCAGCATCGTGGAATCCGTCACCCTGAGCGCCCGCGCCTTCCATCCCGATCTCGCCGCCAGCCCGGTCCTGCGCCAGGAGTTTGTCTTCGGAAATTTCAAATACCTCGGCCCAATCCGGCCCAGACTTTCCTCGGAAATCGAATCCTCGCCCTGGTCGGTAGGGGCGGAGACGCTCGACCGGGACTACGCCGTGTACGCGAACTACAAGGATTACCTGGATAGAACGGGCGTGAAATCCGTCCGCATCCAGGCGGGGTGGGCGAAGACCGAGAAGGCGCGCGGGGTTTACGACTGGGCATGGCTGGACGAGGTCGTCTTTGATGCCAGCGCCCGCGGAGTCCGCCCGTGGATGAACGTTTCCTATGGAAACACGATATATCCCGGTGGCGGTGGGACGGGCCTGGGGGACGGGCCACCGGTTTCCGCCGAGGCCAAGGCGGCATGGGACGCTTGGCTGCTGGCCATGGTGACGCGCTACAAGGATCATATCGATGAGTGGGAGATCTGGAACGAGCCCGTGGGGACAAATTTCCCGGCGACTGATTACGCGGAAATGTTCATCCGCTCGGCCGGTATCATCCGCGCCGTGCAGCCGGAGGCGAAGCTTATCGGGATCGCCTTCGCGGGTATCAATACGAATTATGCGGAAGTCTTTCTCGGCATACTCCGCGACGCGGGGAAACTCGGATTGCTGGACGAGATCTCATATCACGCGTACAGCCAAGTCCCCGAGCCAAGTCACTACGGCCAGGTTCAGGGTCTGCGGAACAAGATCGCCTCCTTTCCCGCCGCCTCCCATGTCACCGTCAGGCAGGGTGAGAACGGAGCGCCCTCCAGAAAGGGTGGCTTCGGCGCGCTCAGTAACTACGCCTGGACGGAAACCTCCCAGGCGAAATGGAATCTCCGTCGCATGCTCGGGGATCTGGGTCGCGACATACCGTCGAACTGTTTCACCCTTGTCGATCTCTACTATCCCACGGGGAAAAACGACAAGGGTCTGCTCCTCGCGAATAGTGACAGGACTGTGGCCCGCCCGAAGGAGGCGTTCCACGCGTTGCGAAACCTGACGGCTCTCTTCGACGACAGGGCGGAGCGAATTACGAACTTCCAAAGCACCCACAATGGCGGGGCGAATCTCAATGTCTTCGGCTACAACCGCACGGACATCTCCAGACCCATGGTCACACTCTGGATGGGCGGAAACACCCCGCAGGATACCGATTCCATTTCCGATATAAATATCAGTATGCCGGTAACGGGATTCGAAAATCCTGTTATCGCGGATCTCCGGACCGGCAGCGTCCGCGCCGTCCCGCCGACCGCCTGGACGGTCTCCGGTGGCAGCACCTCGTTCACTGGCATCCCTGTGACCGATTCCCCTCTCGTGCTCGCCGACAGGGACGCGGTATATTCACCCTACGATCTATGGGTGCTCCGGAATTTCACCGCCGTGGAGGCCACCGATCTTTCCGTAACCGGCAAATCCGTTTCTTTCGGAAACTCCGGCGTCCCCAATCTCGCGACCTTCGCTCTGGATACGAGCAAGTTCGGAGCCGTGCCCGGCGACGCCACGACACCTGGCGTCGCGTTCGTCCGCCAGTCCCCCGCCCCGGTCAACTATTCGATTCAAACATCGACGGATCTCGGCGGGACGGATTCGTGGCGCGATGTTGCGGTCTTCCCGGAAGGAGCCGCCGGCTGGACGATACTCGACAGCGACTACGAAATTTCCGAAACTAGCCCGCTCCCATTCCTCGCGTGCTGTATCCGTCACCCTTCCCCCAGGTGATGCGAAGCGTTTCCTACGCGTCTCGGTCACAGCTCCCTGAAAATCCTTTCCAATCCGCCAATGAAAACCCTCCTCGTATTTCTCCTCATCTGCACGTGCCAAGCGGCGCAGCGACCGAACATCATCCTTTTCGTTACCGACGACCAGTCGCCGGTCGCCGGCTGCTATGGAAACGACGTGATCAAGACCCCGCACCTCGACGCGCTCGCGAAGGAGGGAACCGTTTTCACCGAGGCCTTCGCGACCACCGCGTCCTGCTCCGCCTCCAGATCCGTGATACTCAGCGGACTGCACAACCATTTCAACGGACAGTACGGCCACACCCACGACTTCCACAAGTTCGAGAGCTTCCCCTCCATGCGCGCCTTCGCCCTGCCGCCGCTCATGGCTCAGGCGGGATACCGGACGGCGCAGGTGGGGAAACTTCATGTGGCCCCGGAGTCTGTTTTCCATTTCGATACCTATCTCCGTGCCGACAACCGCAATCCCGTCCGCATGGCGGATGTCTGTGAACCGCTGTTCGGAGACAGTTCGGAAAAGCCCTTCTTCCTGTATTTCGCCACCGCCGATCCACACCGCGGTGGCACCGATCCGGCGGCGAAAGGGAATTACATCCCCGATCTCTTTGGAAACCTGCCAGGTAAGGCGAGCCGCGAAGGCATCGAAGAGGTGTTCTATGATCCATCGGAAGTTGTCGTCCCCGGCTTCCTCCCGGATACCCCCGAGTCCCGCGCTGAATTGGCGGAGTACTACCAGTCCTGCTCCCGCGTGGATCAGGGGCTGGGTCGGCTCATCGCGCTGCTCAGGAAGGCCGGAAAATGGGAAAATACGGTGATCATTTTCACGGCGGATCACGGCATGGCGTTTCCCGGTGCGAAAACGACGGTCTATGAGGCGGGCCTGCGCGTCCCCTTCGTCGTCCGGGATCCGCATGCTGCTGAAAAAGGAATCAGGAACAACGCTATGATTTCCCATGTGGATCTCACACCCAGCATCCTGGACTACGCCGGCGCTCTGGATGCGGAGAAAAACGCTCCGAAGAAACCGCTGGCTGTTCCATCCGTCGGCGAAGGCGAGAACAGGGGCCCGGTGCCGAAGACCTATCATGGGCGCAGCTGGGTTCCCATCCTTGGCGAACCTACACCCTCCGGCTGGGACGAGATCGGCGCGTCCCATACCTTTCATGAGATCCAGATGTATTATCCCATGCGGGTGATCCGCGACCGGCAGTACAAGCTGATCTGGAACATCGCCTACCGCCAGCCCTACCCGTTCGCATCGGATCTATGGATCGCCTCAACCTGGCAGGCGCAGTATGGGAAAGGCATGGACGCGCCCTATGGCAACCGCACCGTGGGTTCCTATATCAACCGCCCGCGCTTCGAGCTTTTCGACATCGCGAACGATCCCGATGAGGCAAAGAACCTCGCCGGAGATCCCGAATTCGCCAGTATCCTGGAGGGAATGAAGCTGCGGCTGAAAAAAGAGGAGAAACGCACCGGCGACCCGTGGGTGAAGAAATGGGAATACGAGTAGGGCGGAAGCAGGCCTTCGAAGCGCGTGCGGTGGCCGATTTTGTTAAGTATATCCAGCGGTTCAGGTAGTAGCGGGGATCGGGATTTCCGGAGGAGATGACGTGATGGTAGCTCGGGCTCCGGATCCGGCTCGGGGGACTTACCGGGGGAGTAGAGCTTGGATTGGTCAAAGAGGATGGGGCCCATGGCCATCTTACTGGTGCCCGAGCAAGGCATTTGGAAGCCCGAGCACGGTATTCGGGAGCCCGAGCACGGCATTCGGGGCCCGAGCGTGGAATCCAGGAGTCCGAGCGCGGGTACTCGGGAGTCCGAGCGCGGCATTAGGAAGGGCTGGAGAATCCCACGCCCGGGCTGGCGCGTCCCAAGCCCGGGCTGGCGTCTTCCACGGGAGGGCTGGCGTCATTCATGCAAGGGCTGGAGCATTCCAAGCCCGGGCTGGAACCTCCCACTGGAGGGCTGGCGTCTTGCCAGCCCGGGCTTGCGGCACACCAGCTCGGGCTGCTGCCGCTCCCGGAGGGGTTGGGCTTCTCCCGGAACCCGCCTCCGCCAATCCTTTTGATTACCCAAAGACGGCCATACCCATATTCCTCCTCCCACATCCTTCCCGAAACGTGGAAAGCCACGATTTCCCCGTTTTCCCCCATTCCCAAAACCGCGAACCACCGAAAACCACGGTTTTGTGCCATTCCCAAAACCTGGAAACACCGAAAACCACGGTTTTGTGCCATTCCCAAAAGTTGGAATACCCGAAAACCGCGAGTTTGTGTCATTCCCGAAAGTTGGAATACCTGAAAACCGAAAAAACCTATGTTCTATCTATATTGACTCACCCGGCGCTGGCCAAACCTTTGGCAGGGCTGATCCCGGCGGTGAGCTTTTTACGGTCTTTGGCAAGCGCCCGGAGGTCGCTCCATCGGGACTAGCCTAACGGGCTTGCGTATCTCAGCCCTGGGTTGGCGGAGCTTCGCGGAGCCTACCCTGGGTTATCGGTTGCGGAATGATCCAACGCCGAAGGTGTTGCGTCCGTGCGCTGGGGTCGTGACGGCATGGACACAACACCTTCGGCGTTGGATGGTCTTCGTTGCATTGTCCCGGGGTAGCCTCCGTTGCTCTCCGGCAACCCCGGGCTGAAATACACAACCCCGATTGGGGTTGGTGGGGAAACCCATCACTTCAATCCGCCTTCACGGGCTTGATCCCGGCGGTGAGCTTTTTGCGGTCTTTGGCAAGCGCCCGGAAATCGCACTCGATCTGGATGCCGTGCCAGAAGGTGTCGGACTGGCCGAAGAATGCCCCGAAGCGTATGGACTGACATCGCCGGGGTGATGGAACGTTTCCCGTGCTCAATTGGCAATTAAAGCCTACTTATCGGCAAATGAGGGAATTCCTTCAGCATGGCCGAGATGATCGAGTGGATTCTTGTTATAATGAAGGTGCTGTGAAACGACGAATACCCCGTGAGAATTCCAACGAGGTTAGGTTGGGCAATATCTCTCACGTCTGGGAATGATTTGCTCCATGCAAATGCTCCACAGCCGCTCATACCTCCGAAAGCAATACCCTTTGCCTGCAACATTGTCCGTGAATTTGTGGCCTTTTTCGGCCTGTACTGAACAAGAATGTGCGATTTGGTAGAGATTCCGAGTTTTTCGTATCGATGGTCGTTAACTCCATCCCCACTTATTCTAGTGATTTCAGTTGCCGCTCTTCCACCTAGCGACTGGCTTAATTGGCTTGGATAGCCAATGAGAGTGTATGAATCATTTTTTTCGGTGGCATCAAGAGGGTCAATGTCTCGCTCATCTAGAAATACTAAAGAGGCGTCTAGTTTATCCTCGACTCCCTTTTTAAATATGAAATACCCCAAATCGATTTTGTCATCTTCTCTACTTCCTGTCTCTGGAATTTTCGTGGTGGAATACGACCCAAAGATCGGCATCAAATGATCTCTGCCGGGAATCAAAATTTCGTATTCCTTGAAGCTGTCAAATACGTGACCCGCAGATATTAGGAAATATTGGTCTCCAAGACTCACTAAGACACCTGATCCAAACTGCTCCAATTTGCCATCGCCACCTTCACGGAAAATAGGACAGATGGAGGCTTCTGGTCTCCGCAAGTATGGGGTAAAAACATTCGCGATGACGATTTCAGGATCTGCTTGAACTGCTTTCCGTAACAACCGGGTTACTTCCGCTCTAGGAGGTACGAGCTTAGGAAGTTTTTGTTTCAATAGGACTTCGTCCTCTTATCAATTCGCAGCGTATTCAGATCGGGAAGGACTCATCCAAAGTCTTTTGGTTGGTAGTCGCCCAATGATGAAACGGCTCCACGTGGTTTGATTATTGACGATGTCCGTGCCAACGATGTCTCTCTCTAGCTAGCTTGTCGTATGAAATTTTGCGCTTCTGTTTCCCATTCTTGCCGACGTACGCTACCATTCGCCGTGTCTGGCACAGAAATTGCTCGCGCGACATCACCTGGCTGAGGATGCATCCTCGCCTTCCGCATTCCTTCGGAAAGATTCCTGACCTCGTTCGGCATCGTCTTCATGTACCAAGGCTATGAAGTCGTTTTGTTCACTTTCAGCATTGGATAACTCGTTATAGATTAAGAATTTAAAAATCGAAGAGGTTCATCTGGGGGGAGTTTGCCTCCGGGAGGGAGTCTTCGAGTTTGGTGGTCTTGGGTTTTGGGTGCTTGTCCTTGGCGGCGGGTTTGGTGGAGTTCATTTCGAGGTGGCTCAAAATGGATTTGGCGCGGGCTAGGACGGGCTTGGGGAGGCCGGCGAGGCGGGCGACCTGGATGCCGTAGGATTTGTCGGCGGGGCCGGGGAGGATTTTGTGGAGGAAGATGATTTCCTCGTTCCACTCGCGGACGGCGACGTTGCAGTTGGTGACGGCTTCGCGGGTGTTGGCGAGGTCGGTGAGCTCGTGGTAGTGGGTGGCGAAGAGGGTGCGGCACTTGATCTCGTCGTGGAGGTGCTCGGCGACGGCCCAGGCGATGGAGAGGCCGTCGAAGGTGGCGGTGCCGCGACCGATCTCGTCGAGGATCACCAACGATTTCTCGGTGGCGTGGTTGAGGATGAGGGCGGTTTCCGACATCTCGACCATGAAGGTGGATTGGCCGCGTGAGATGTCATCGGAGGCTCCGACACGGCAGAAGATGCGGTCGGTGAGGCCGATGGTGGCGGAGTCCGCGGGGACGTAGGCGCCGATCTGTGCCATGAGGGTGATGAGGGCGAGCTGGCGGATGTAGGTGGATTTTCCGGCCATGTTGGGGCCGGTGAGGATCTGGAGGCGGGAGGATTCGGGGAGGAGTTCGGTGTCGTTGGGGACGAATTTGGTATCGGTTAGGGTTTGCTCGAGGACGGGGTGGCGGCCGTTCTCGATGATGAGTTCGGTGCCGTGGGTCAGGGTGGGGCGGGTGTGGCGGTGGAGCTGGGCGGTTTCAGCGAGAGCGCAAAGGGTGTCGATCTCGGCGATGGCTGCGGCGGTCTCCTGAAGCTCCCTGAGGTTTTTCACAACCTCCTGGCGCAGTTCCAGAAAGAGTTCGTATTCGAGTTGTCTGGATCTCTCCTCCGCCCCAAGGACTTTGTTTTCCATTTCCTTGAGCGCGGGGGTGATGTAGCGCTCGGCGTTGGCCATGGTCTGCTTCCTCGTGTAGTCGTCGGGGACTTTGGAAAGCTGGGAAGTCGTGATCTCGATGAAGTAGCCGAAGACGTTGTTGAACTTGATTTTCAGCGTGTCGATACCGGTGCGTTTGCGTTCGTCCCGCTGGAGTGCCGCGATCCAGTCCTTGCCGGAGCGGGAGGCCGCGCGGAGTTCGTCGAGTTCCTTCGAATGGCCGTCGCGGATGATGTTTCCGTCTTTCACATTCGACGGGGGTTCGTCGGACAGGGCGGCTTCGAGAAGTCGGGTGAGGTTTGGGAGGGGGTGGAGGTGAGTGACAAGTGCCGAGTGAGAAGTGAGAAGGGAAGAGAGGTCTTCGATGAGGGAGGGGATTTGCTGGAGGGAGGTGGAGAGGGATTGGAGGTCGCGGGGGTTGCCGGAGTTTTGGGAGAGGCGGGAGGTGGTGCGTTCGATGTCGCGGATGTTTTTCAGGGACTCGCGGGCTTTGGAGAGAAGGAAGGGCTCGGCGAGGAGGGCGGCGATGGTGTTTTGGCGGGAGGTGAGGGTTTCCAGATCGCGGAGGGGGTGGAGGAGCCAGGTGCGGAGGAGGCGGGCGCCCATGGGGGTTTGCGGTGCGGTCTAGGACGGCTAGTAATGTGTGCTTGGGGCCGGAGCGGGATTCGATGAGGTCGAGGTTGCGCTGGGAGGCGGCGTCGATGAGGACGTGTTTTTCGTTTTCGAGGAGTTTGGGTGGGTTGAGGTGCTCGCAGGGGCGGCGGAGCTGGGTGGTGAGGTAGTGGAGGGCTGCTCCGGCGGCGGCGGACGCGGCGTGGAGGTTGGCGCAACCGAAGCCGTCGAGGGAATGGACGTTGTAATGGGATTTCACCAGATCGACGGCATGCTCGGAGAGGAAGGTATAGCCGTCGTAGGGAAGGGCGTGTGGATGGTTCTCCGAAAAATCCGCGATCTGATGGTCCGGGATGATGATTTCCGATGGGGAGATGCGGGAGAGTTCGTCGAGGAGCTGGGCGGGGTCTGAAAATTCCGCGATGATGAATTCGCCGGTGGTGTGGTCGATGGCGGCGAGGCCGTAGCAGGATTTGATCTTCGAAAGGGCGGCCAGGTAGTTCGGGCGCTGGTCATCGAGGAGGGTGAGGTCGTCGATGGAGCCGGGGGAAAGGATGCGGGCGATCTCCCTTTCCACAAGTTTGCCGGGAACCGGTGTGGAGGTCTGCTCGGCGATGGCGACGCGTTTCCCGGCCTTGAGGAGACGAGCGATGTAATTCTGCGAGGCGTGATAAGGGACGCCACACATGGGAGTGCCGCCACGTTTGGTGAGGGCGACGTTCATGATGGGAGCCGCGGTCTTCGCGTCCTCGAAGAACATCTCGTAGAAATCACCCAGGCGGTAGAAGAGGATGATGTCGGCCGGGAGGGATTTCCTCATGCCCATATACTGGGCCATCATGGGGGTGGGGGCGGACATGCGGAGAGAGTGCGCCGCAGGACTTCGGAGTTCAAATTCTAAGTCACATCACGCCCTTGCAGCAGGTCGCCGTTTCTCCCGCCACTTTTATGATCTGAAATTCATCCCGGTTTTCCAATACACTTGCCCTCAACCTTGATGTCCGGGATCGAAACCCTAGGATCCTCCCATGCCGCATCGCACCTTTCTTGGTTACGAGTCACCCTTTCTCCCCCTACTCACGGAACACCTCCTAAGGGACAGGGCGGGTCTGGCGGAGACCCTGGTCATCACCCCCACCAGTCAGAGCGGCCGCATCCTCAGGGAGTCGCTCGCCGCGGAAGCCACCGCACTCCTCGCCCCGACAGTCACCACTCCGGGTGGCCTGCTCCACCTTGACAATCCCTCGGTGGCTCCGGCGTGGCTTGAGAAAATCGCGTGGATTGAAACGCTTGAGTCACTGCGGGAATCCGACTGGGAAAATCTCTCCGGCCTTTTCCCATCCCCTCCGGAAACAACGGGTGACTCCGACTGGGCGGTCTCGCTCGCCGGGGAGATCACCGCCCTCCGCACCACTCTCCAGGATCATCTTCACAACCTGTTCTCCGCCTCGAAATTTCTCAGCGCCACCCCTGAGGCGGCGCGTTGGGAAAATCTCGCCACCCTGGAGAATCTGGCTGAGAGAAAACTTTCCTCCTGGGGTCGCACCTCGCGCTCGGCGGCTCTGCGGGCGGGTTTCACCGTGCCGGGAAATTTCCGCAAGATCGTCCTGGCCGGTGTCACCGAGATGCCGCCATGCCTGGGCGAGGCGCTTGGGAGACACGCGGGGGAAATTGAGGTTGTCATCGCAGCCCCGGAGTCGGAATCGGACTTGTTCTCACCGCTCGGAATACCGCTCGGGGAGTGGGCGACGCGTGAGATCTCACTCGCCGCGGAGGTGGAGATCGCGGCGGATCCCTCCCGGCAGGCGCAGGCGGCGCTCACCGCGATCTCCCTCTCGGGCGCCGCTTCTTCGGAGATCGCACTTGGTTCCGCGGATGACAGGACGGGAACCGCGCTTGCCCGAGCGCTTTCAGAGAACGGCTGGAGCGCCTTTCACCCGGCCGCCGTGCAGCCACTGCCGGCTCTCGTCCGCTGGCTGCGGGTATGGATGGAATGGCTTTCCAGACCTTCATCCGCGAACCTCGCCGCCCTTCTCACCCTGCCCGAATCCACCCCGCTGATCGGTGGTCTCCGCGCCCGGAAACTCCAGGGTCTCAACAAACTCCGGGACAACCACCCCGCCACCTCTCCCGCGGATCTCGCAAGGCTCGCGCATTCCACCAGTCCCGATCTCGCACGGGCGGTCTCGGCACTGACAACGGCTCGGCAGGATTTCCTCGGAAAGCCGTTTCCCGAGGCCATTTCCGTCCATCTCGCAGCCCTGTCCCTCTCCGGCGAACCGGCGGTAAGCAAGGTGGCGTGGATCGAGGAATTTCTCGAAGGAATCGCAGCCATCATTCCGGAAATCCGTCGCACAAATACCTTCTGGCTCAAGATCCTCCTCTCCGAGCTTCCCGCCGCCGCCGCAGTGCCGTCGCCCGACCGTGTGATCGATGTGCAGGGGTGGTTGGAGCTGCTCTACGAGCCTGGCAAGCACCTGGTCATCTGTGGCATGAACGAAACTTTCGTCCCCGCCCGCTCCGGCGGAGAGCCATGGCTCTCGGAAAACATCCGCAAAGCCCTCGGCCTGATCTCCGATGAGAACCGGCACGCCCGGGACGCCTACCTGCTCCACGCCATGCTGCGAATGCGTGCCACGAACGGCTCGGCCCGCCTCATCTGTGGGAAAACCGGCGACGGCGGTGAAACCTATCTCCCCTCCCGCCTTCTGTTCCAGATCCCCCGCTCCGGACTCGTCCCTGCGGTGAAAAACCTTTTCCGCGAGATCGAGCCACCGGAGGCGAACCTCGTATGGCACCGAGACTTCTCCTGGCAGACGCCCTCTGTCGTGAACCGAGAACGGATCAGCGTCACCGCCCTACGCGACTACCTCGCATGCCCGTTCCGTTTCTACCTGAAACACATTGTCCGCATGGGCGCGACCGAGCCCGACAGACGGGAGATGAACGCCCGAGATTTCGGATCCGTCACCCATTTCGTCCTCGAATGCTGGGGCAAGGATACCGAGGCGCGCGACCTCTCCGACGCGGAAAAACTGGCCGCCTACCTCGGGGCGAAGCTCGACGAGGTCATTTTGGAAAGCTTCGGAAAGAAACCACCTCTAGCCATCCGGATCCAGACCGGCTCCATCCGCCAGCGGCTCGCCTGGTTCGCGACGCGGCAGGCGCTGATTCGCGCCGAAGGATGGGAGATCATCCGCATCGAGCGGAAAATCGCCATTCCTTCCAATGGATTCGTTATTTCCGGAATGATCGACCGAATCGACCGCCACCGCGAGACCGGCCAACTCCGCGTGATCGATTACAAGACGGGCGATGTGAAGGATATCGAGAAGGAACACCGGCAGAGAATCACCCCACGCACGACAATCCCGGCGCATTTCCCGGATGGAGGACCTACCTTCCAGAACGGCCTGGATACCAAGGGGAAATCCTTCGAGGCCTTCTGGAAAAACCTCCAGCTTCCTCTCTACGCGCTGGCCGAGAGAATCGATTCCGACGGACAGTTGCCCGTTCCCGCCTACATCCATCTCGGAAAAACAGCCGACAATGTGAAGATGACGACGTGGGACGATTTTTCCGAAGATGATCTGGAGTCCGCCAGAGCCTGCGCCGACTGGATCACCGCCTCGGTCGGCGACCGGATCTTCTGGCCGCCTGCCGAAAGGGTCGCATACGATGATTTCGCCATCCTCTCCCGGAACGCGCCCCTGGAAGAGGCCTTTCACCAGCCGCCGCATATCCCTGTCACGGTCTGACACTGAATCCGGTGGGTATGCGAACTCCAGCTTAGCCCTTGCCAAAAGGCGGAACCCTCCTACTTTCCCGGCGGGTTGAAGTCCCCTACCTCTGATGTCCGCATCCGGCACCCTTTTCCTCCAAACATTCGTCTTCCTTTTGGAAATGCGGATTTTTCAGGCGTGCCAGGAAATCCGGGACTTCCTCACCCACGGACGGCGGCGCGAATCGCCGGTATCCGGTCTCTCCAGGACCCTTTCCGCAACAGTTGCGGGGGCTTGGCCCAACACCAGAAAGTCGGCGACCGGACGCCCTACCGATCGCACCCGGATCCGATTCCGCACCGCCGGGGAATCCTCCCCGCCGCGCCGGTCCGTCCGCAGACCACAGACCCATGCGAAAACATGTCAAACGATACACAGAACTCCCGCAATTCGGGAGATAGCCGTCGCCGCCGCTCACGCGGAGGGCAGAACCGCCGTAACAATAGCAACAGCTCGAACCGATCCGAAGGCCGCCAGGAAGGCGGAGGCAGACGCCAGGGTGGTAACCGCTCCGGCGGACGCACCAGCCAGGGCTCCGGCTCCGGCAAGCCCCAGCGCCGCCCCATGCCGGCTCCTGTCCAGCTCAGCTGGTGGCAGAAGCTGCTGAAATCCATCGGCCTCTACAAAGAGCCCGTCCGTCCGCCGCGCCCCGAGCGACGCCCGGACAGGAACGAGGAACGCGAACCGCGACGCTCCCGAACTCGCGACGCCCGCTCCGATTCGTCCCGCGACGATTCCCGTGCTGACGAGACCGAGGACCGCCCGAAACGCGGCGGCAAACGCCGGAACGAGCGCGATGGCAACCGCCCGCGTGGCGGCGATCCGTCAACCGTGGAGAACCGCCGCGTCTACGTGGGGAACCTTTCCTACGACGTGACGGAGAGCGACCTTGAGGAACTCTTCAAAGGCGTCGGAGCCGTCCGTCGCGTGGAGATCGTCTACAACCGCAGCACCCATCGCTCGAAAGGTTACGGCTTCATCGAGATGATCGATATCGACGAGGCGAAACGCACCGTGGAAGTCCTGCACGACCAGTTCTTCATGGGGCGGAAACTCACCGTCTCCGGAGCGAAATCCAAGGATCATGAGGACGCTGAGAAAGAGGATGAGAAGAACATCGCTGAGAACCAGGCGATCCCTCCCCTTGCCCCGGTGAAGCCCGAGGTCACATCCCTTATCGATGACGAGCTCACCGAGCAGGAGAAACAACCCGAGCCGAGACCCGAGATCGTCACATCCGACGAGAATCTCGATGTTCCTACCGAGGAGTTTTCTCCGGAAGCCGACGCATCCGAGGAAACCAAGGATCAGGCGAGCGTCTGATCATCAAAGGTCACCCCAGGAGGCTCTCCCGCAGAGGGGAGCCTCTTTTTTTGTGATTCACGCCCATCCAGGGACTTCCAGTCGGAACTCCGGTATGCGTGTGAAAACCCATTCTCCAGCAGCCGTTTCTCCGAAGAACGCGCCGGACACTCCCGCTCCTTTGCCGACGACATGGTAGCTGTTGTAGGAGAAATGCTCCCCAGCCGCGATCTCCGGTTGCTGACCGACCACACCGTCACCCTCCACGACCGTTGTCTCGCCGCCGTCCTCCACGACTACCCATTTCCTCCCTCGTATCGTCACCGGCACCGGAGACTCGTTGTAAATGGAGATGAAATAAACGAAGGGATGCGGTCTGTCCGGTGGTGCGTCCAGACTGGGCATGTAGATCACGTCATCGACTTTGACTCGCAGTCCTTCGAATTCCGTGATGTCTTTGGGCATACAGGAAGAATTGGAAGCCAATCACAAAGAATCAAGAAACAATGACCGAAACCACCCCGAACGTGATCCCCGTGATGACCGTCGCAGGCTCCGATTGCTCCGGAGGCGCCGGTCTCCAGGCGGATCTGAAAACCTTCCAGCGCTTCGGACTCCACGGCCTCACCGCCGTGACCTGCATCGTCTCCGAAACAGCGAACATCGTCCGCCGCGTCGATCCGGTTGATCCGACGATGATGGAAGACCAGATTCTTCTGATGCTGGAGGCGTTTCCCATTACGGTCGTGAAAACCGGCATGCTGGTTTCCGCCGACCATGTCCGCCGCGTCGCGGAAATTTTCAGAAAACATCCGGAAATCATGCTCGTCATCGACCCTGTGATGGTCGCGTCCACTGGAGCCAGCCTCCTGGAACCCGATGCGGTGGAGACATATCGCAACGATCTTCTCCCTCTCGCCCACATCATCACCCCCAACCTTCCCGAGGCCGAAAGACTCCTCGGTGAAAAAATCGCATCGCTCGTGGAGATGGAAACGGCCGCGGAGTCGCTTGCGAATGAGTTCGGCTGTTCGGTTCTCCTGAAGGGTGGCCATCTCGGACAATCCGAATGCACCGATCTCCTCCGCGAGAACGGCGTTACCCACAGGTTTTCCTCCCCCCGCCTCGATGTGAAAGCCTCCCACGGGCACGGCTGCACACTCGCGGCCGCTGTCGCTTCCGGCCTCGCCCTCGGGAGATCACTGCCAGAGGCTGTTTCCGCTGCGAAGGACTATCTCAACGAAACCCTGACCAGCTCATATTCATTCGAAAGCTCGAACGGCGAAACCATCCATGCCCTGAACCAGGGGACGATTAGGGTTTAGAATTCGCGATCCAAGGGTTAGAGTCGCGGTCTCATGCGCATCGCAGTCTACGCCGGTTCCTTTGATCCACCGACCAACGGCCATCTCTGGATGATAGAGCGAGGGCTCGAACTCTTCGACCGCCTCATCGTCGCGATAGGCAGCAATCCATCGAAATCCTACTCCTATTCCGTGGAGGACAGGCTGGAAATGCTCCGCGCTTCCGTGCCGGAAAGCGATCGGCTCGAGGTGGATCATTTCGACAACCGGTTCCTGGTCGATTATGCGAAAAAGAAAGACGCCATCTATATCCTGCGCGGCATACGCTCTCCCAACGATTACGAATACGAGCGGGTAATGCGCCACATCAACGCGGACATGGCTCCGGAAATCGCCACCGTGTTCCTGATGCCGCCACGGGACATAGCCGAACTCTCCTCCAGCATGATCAAATCACTCACCGGCCCCGAAGGCTGGGAGGAAACCGTAAGACGCTACGTTCCGCCACAGGTCTTCGAGGTTCTCAGGAAAGGATCCGAGGCTACTTCCTGATCAGATAGACGAAAGCCACGAGCTTCCCGTCACTGCGCTTCGCGGTGGCCGCGCCCATGTGGGTGAAGCTTCCCAGCATCAGGTTGTTCCACTCCGGGTCTTCCGCCCAGTATTTCGGAAATTCCGCTCCGCTGGAAACCCTTCGATGCGTCACCACTCCGCGCAGCACTCCGACATCCGCCGCGCCGAATTCCTTGCGGAGAGCTGTCACATCCACCTGGCCAGGAGCATTTACCACCGCCGGGAACGCAAGAGTGGCACGCGCGGATAGCGCCGGATCGACGATCAAAGGCGGCTGACCGAAATCCGTTCTGAACTTGTTGATCGCACCCACCAGTGCCTGCGATTCGCCTACCGTAGCCTCACTCAGCATCACCGGCTCGGCGGCTGGCAATGCCGCGGTCTGGGCGCTCACTTGGATGGTGGCAAAAGCGAGAAAAAGGGCGGAGGCCGCTAGGGAACTTTGTGTTTTCATTATCCTCAGATGATCAGGTGGCATCCGCTGTTTTCAAGAGAAATCAGATGTCCAATCCCCATCGTCCAAGACCGCTTCCAGGAGGAAATGAAAGTCCGGAGTGATCTGTGGCTGCACGCGCCCTCCCGAGACCCTACCGGTGCGCGGCACGGAGACCCACCCGGAACTGACTGATCGACTGTCATCTCCCGTTACCTTGCCGGATCGAGACAATCCAGCTCCCCACTTTTTCCGCCCATAGCTTCCCGTGTCTTGCCAGACCTTCGGGGCTGAAATGCACACCCGTCTTATCCCGGTTGCTTCCATTGAGCCTGTCCGTGTCCGGACCTTCCATAGCTATCCCCTCTTCCCAGATTCCGGCTTGCGCCGTTCTCACCGCGTTATCCTCAGGGCTGTCAGGGTAGGACGCCTGGGCCACCATCCAAGGCACCTCCCAACCCGCGTCCTTGCGGGAAGTCTTGATCAGATTCTTGAGAAAATCATGATATTCCTCCTTCTTCATACCCATGTCGCTCTCTCCCTGGTGCCAGAGAACCGCCCGGAAACCCCCTTCCCCGAGCGCCTCCATTCTTTTCAACAATCCTTTGTAAAGGTCGCCGCCCGGCTGCCAGTATTTCACACTCGTCCCGGTATGGCCTGTCGGCGTGATCCCTATCGGAACCCCGAATTCCTCGAACATGGCGTCGCCAAATGCCGGATAATAACTGCCACCGTCGCATCCCGGGAGTTTTTCATCGGAGGAACCCAACTGCGGGTCGTCGGCAAGCCGCCACCCGTCACCGGTGAAATTGGCGACCATTCCGGACTCCTGTTTCGTTCGGAACTGGCCGCAACTCGTGGAGTTCGACTGGCCGGCTCCGATGAAAACCTCTCCGACACCCACCCGTTCGACGCCCCGCGAGTGAACCACCTCACCCTTCGAAAGCGTGCGTAGTTCGAATCGATACCATCCCCCGGCCCGGGTTTCCACCTCTGCCTCTATGTGACCTGAACTCTTATCGAATGGTAACGAAGTCCAATCGCTGGGCAGATTCTCCCCGGTCAGTTTGTATTCCACCGCATCCGGCCTACCCTTCACTTTCGCCGAGACATGAATGGTTCCCCGCTCCATGGTCGTGCGCTGGAAAACCTGGTAATCCATCGGGGAACCTATCGAGATCTCCTCCGTTGCTTCTTCATCGTCCCCCATCACGGCTTCCGGAACAGGTGGCTCTTCTGTATCCGCCCCACCATTGGATGGAGCCGCTGCCCCTATGGTGATTCCGATACTGCGGCTCTCTCCAGCTTTCAGATCGATCTGCGCGACCTGCCGCCCCTCGAAAGGCCAGAGCTTCACCTTCGGAATCAGTTTCAAGGTGTTCTCCCCTGAAAGGAACGTGACATTTTCCAGCCCTCCGTTTCCTAACGGCGTCGCGTGTTTCATCCCGGCATCCGTGACGAGAGAATCCACCGCCTTGTCGAATACCATGAAAAAGTTCACCCCGGTGTCGCCGAAATTATCGACGTCGAAAACAATTTCCGAATCCGAGAAACGGTATGTGATGGATGCGGATCCTCCCTTTGCCAGCACCGCGCCGTCCTTGATCGAAATATCCCCGAGCGGAATCACCTTCCTGTCCGATAGAAGGTAGATTCCGCGGGTGAACTTCGCGACACCAGGCTCGATGAAACCGACGCCCCCGATCACGAGTCCGGACATGCAGCCATCCTTCGCGATCTCCGCCCGGTATGCCGTCGTCTCCGCTATAGCGCCCCCGTTCTCCCCTTCCTCAAGAACCAACCCCCGTGCGACCGGCACGATCATCATCATGAGGGTCAGGAAAAGTGTCATCGCGAGATTGTTCGGGTTCTTGTTCATGATCGGTTTCGGCTGAATTCTGCGGAGAGCCCGGCTTTCTTACACCATTACGGAGCGATGTCCATTCGATCCGCAGCACCTTGTTCTCCCGCCTTTTTGATTTCTGAGACTCCGCCTCCTGATGGTGTCTGCATTCTGTCCTTTATTGAGGGGTTTGAATATTGGGCGTTCGGAAAGAATATCAACGGTTGGACGATCGCTCCCAATACGCCCGGAACGCCTGTCTATTGGTCGCCACTACCAGAAATCCCACGAACACTAACCTAGTCATCTGCATGATCCAATCTATCAATGAAAGTCCTGAGCGCGTAAAACTCGTTGCAAATCCCTTCCCAAGCTCGGTTCACTTCAGCGTCCCTCTTATATCGCTGATAGTCGGCAAGGTAGTTCCGCAGATAGGCGGAATGCTCGCGGGTATAGTCGTAGTCAAACCTGTCGCATTAGGCCAAAAGATCACGAACAGCCTGAATATCGCCTTTTGCTGGAATCGTCATTATTTCTTATCAACAGGGTAATTCGTAGCATCCACCGCCGATATTCGGGTCGGTGTTTTCGATTGAGAGGGTGGTAAAAGCGGGGGGTGGTGTCAACTGGCGTTTCGGGTTGCGGGGGGTTGGTCGGGGAATGCTGAATATCCGGATAGGCTGAAGGACGGGGATTGCGGAGTAGCTGATTGTAATCATACGGCATATCACTCTTTCAAGATTTACTAATCATTGGGAAGACTGAATTACATTCGCCACGAAGGCTGGTATTTCCCGCGAAATCAGGTGGTTCCCGCCATATGCGAGCCTTTAGGAAAGACGGGTAGGCGCGGGCGAGTTGCCACAACAAAACTGGTGGTTTTGAGAGATTTCTCTCAAAGCTGCGGGTGGGACGTCCGGACGCCGAAACAGCGGGAATAGCCGTCCCGCTGATGACGATGAGAGCAGCCTCACGGGATAGCGGCGGCGGGTGCGGGAGAATAAGTGCCATAGAATAAGAATGATTGTAGCGGGGGGCGGGGGCGGATAGAGGTCTTCGGCAGATGAAGTATCCTACACGATTCCAACAGAAGACGCTTTGGAGCGCGGCGACGGGGCTGGCCATTCTGACACTCGGATCGCTGCTGGTGGGGCTGGTGTGGCTGGTGGGGCAGATCTTCGGGTTTCTCCAGCCGGTGCTGGTGCCGTTGATCGTGGCGGGGATCGTCGCCTATCTGCTCGATCCGGTGGTGAAACTTCTGGAGAAGCGGGGTCTGGGCCGGCTCTGGTCGGTTGTAACGGTTTTCCTGGGAACCCTGGTGGTGATCGCGCTTCTGGTGGTCGCTGTGGTGCATGCCAACAGCAAGGACGATCCGCCCCCTTCGAAACAAGGGAAACAGACTGTCACTGCGGACGCCCGCAACGATGGGGAGGCGACCGTCGGCGAAAATGAAGATACTGCCGATGCCAACGATGGGAAACGAGAGACAAATCTCACCGAAAACCTCGCTCGAACCCTCCATGAGTTGCGCGAGGAGCACAGGGGGGACGCGATCGGCTGGGCGCTGACCGAGACCACGGAGTCCGGCGAACCTGTCGATCAGGTGGAGGGTGCGGAGCCGCCTGAATCCCTGGATTTCTTCTGGGAGACGCGGGCGGGCAGGATGCTGGTCGAGTATCAGGACGAGATCGTGACGACGGGGAGGAAATGGCTGCGTGTGGGATCGTCCAAGGTCTTCGGTTACCTGGGGCTGATCCTGGGGATGATCATGGTGCCTGTGTACCTCTTCTTTTTTCTCAAGGACTCCGTCTCGATTCGGGATCACTGGCATGACTACGTGCCGCTGCGCGCCTCCCGCTTCAAGACGGAACTGGTCGGTACCCTGCAGGAGATCAACGGCTACCTGATCTCGTTCTTCCGGGGCCAGGTTCTCGTGGGGGTTATCGACGGGGTGCTGGTGGGCATCGCGCTGTTCATCTTCGATCTTCCCCATGCCCACCTCATCGGAGTGTTCATGGCCATCCTGGGTGTGATTCCCTACATCGGGAACCTGCTGTGCCTGATCCCCGCCTGCCTGATCGGCTACCTCCACGCGCAGACGGCGCATCCCTACGGGCTGGAGCCGTGGCCGTATACCTTCGGAGTGGTGCTGATCTTCGTGGGTGTGCAGCAGATCAACTCGCTGGTGACCGCGCCGAAGATCGTGGGAGACTCCGTGGGGCTGCACCCCCTGACGGTGATCTTCTCCATGCTGTTCTGGTCGCTGATCCTGGGCGGGTTCGTGGGCGCGCTGCTGGCGGTGCCGCTGACCGCCGCGGTCAAGGTGATCTTCCGCAGGTATTTCTGGGACAGGGCGCTGCGAGAACCCGCGCCGGGGCAGCTTCCCGGTTGAAACGGGTGGAGGTTTCCCAAAAATCCGGGTTTTCTGGAAAGACATGACGCCCGGCAGGTGGTAGACATTGGCCGATGTCCGATAAAGAAGACGAAGAACCCAAGGAAAAGGACGCGGTGATCGCCCAGGCCTACGCGAAAACCCGGAAGAGCCTGATCGCCCGGCTGGACAACTGGGAGGATCAGAAGACCTGGGACGAGTTCTACCAGACATACTGGCGGCTGATTTACGCGGTGGCGGTGAGGGCGGGTCTAAGGCCGGAGGAGGCCTTCGATTGCGTGCAGGAGACCATCCTGTCCATCGCGAAGCAGAGTAAGAAGAAGCTCTACGATCCCGAGCAGGGATCGTTCAAAACGTGGCTGATGAACATGACGCGCTGGCGGATCAACGACCAGTTCCGCAAGCGCAAGAAGGACACGGCGATGAATACGGGCGACTGGGGGGACGAGCGCAAGACGGCGGTGATCGACCGGATCGAGGATCCGAACGGCGACGTCCTGGAGCGGCTGTGGGACGTGGAGTGGAAAAAGGGCATAGCCGATGCGGCGCTCGCCCGGGTGAAGGCCCAGGTCTCCCCGAAACAGTACCAGATTTTCGATTACTACGTGGTGCGCCAGTGGGAGGCGGGGAAGGTGCAGGAAAAGCTCAATGTGAGCATGGCGCAGGTTTATCTGGCCAAGCACAGGGTGGGCGCGGTGCTGAAGAAGGAACTGGCGAAGCTGGAGGACGAGACGGACTAGAAGATGGCCACCCCGAAGCGCACCCACCCGAACATCCCGGATCACGACGTTCTCCGCAAGATAGGCGGCGGCGCGTACGGGGAGGTGTGGATGGCGCGCGGCGTGACCGGGGCGATGCGGGCGGTGAAAGTGGTATGGCGCGAGGATTTCGACGACGAGCGGACTTTCGAAAGGGAGTTCGAGGGTATTCTGAAGTTCGAGCCCATCTCGCGGGATCACCCGGGGCTTGTGAACATCCTGCATGTGGGTCGCAGTCCCGACAATGTGTCGTTCTATTACTATGTGATGGAGTTGGGCGATGACGTCCTGACCGGAAGGGACATCAATCCCATCGAATACGAGGCACGCACGCTCCGCGCCGATGGAAAGGCAAGCGTCCGGCTGGAAACGGGGCTATGCATCGATGTCGGGGCGCGCCTTTCCGAGGCGCTGAAATATCTCCATGACAGAGATCTCGCCCACCGCGACGTGAAACCCTCCAATGTCATTTTCGTCAACGGAAAGGCCAAGTTGGCGGACATAGGGCTCGTGGCCGCGCGGGATCAGCGGACGTTTGTGGGCACGGAGGGCTTCGTGCCACCGGAAGGGCCCGGCTCCGCGCAAGCGGATGTGTATTCGCTGGGGAAAGTCCTTTATGAGATCGCCACAGGAAAGGACAGGCTGGATTTCCCCGAGCTTCCCGACGAGTTACCAACGGGGCTTGAGCGCAAACGCTGGCTGGAGCTGAACAAGATCATCTGCGACGTGTGCGAGCCCCGCATCAGCAAACGCAAGATCTCCACCGCGGGTGAGCTTTCCGCCGCGCTCAACAACATCCAGCGCGGCAAGCGGCGCCGCCGCAGCGGAATGTCCATATGGGCCACGACCATGGTGCTCCTCGGATTCGCGGGATGGGCCTCGTGGGAGGGGGTGAAGGACAGTGATCTGCTGCCATGGAGAAAACCCGTCCCGCCGCCAGCCATCGTCGCGGAAGGCATGCTCCGTATCGTGACGACGCCCGAAGGCGCGGAGGTTTTCTCCGAGGAGGGCGAATCCATAGGCATCACCCCGACCGCGATTATTCGCGAAAAGATTGGAACGGAACTCAGCTATACCGTCCGGAAAAAGGGCTATCGCTCGCTTGAGATGACCGCCACGGTCACCGAGGAGGCTGTGAAAGACCCGATGCTGCTCTATGGTGAGCTTCTGAATTTTTCCCCGCCCGTCCCTGGGGAGAAATGGGAGGATCACCTCGGTCTCACATATCTGCCGGAGGGTGAGGAGCACGTGTCCTCACGATTCGTTTCGAAGCGTGTGTGGCAGGATTTCCTGAAATTTTCCAAACGTTCCCAGAAATCGGTGGAGTTCATCCAGCTTTCGGAAAACGGCAGGAAATCGGAGGTCGTCCTCGCCTCGCAGCCGGAGATCATCGCTTTCTCAGACTGGGTGCGGGCGGAGGGATACGCGAGGGTTTCCTGACGGCGGACAACGAGGTTCTCGGGCGCAGCGAGCGGTCTTTCGATGATGCCGCGCTCAGCCCTCGCGCCCGCCGGGAGGGACTGGTGCCGTTCCGGGTGGTTGTCCGGCAATACACCTACGGGGCGGTGCAGCTTGTGAGCGAGCCGCCAGGAGCGGACGTGTATATGAACGGAATCGCCGTCGGCTCCACCGCTGATCCGCCGCTCCTTATTTCCAAAGTGAAGCCCGGCCCCGTGGAGCTTCGCGTCATCCTGGAGGGTTACAAGGAGCTCGTGATGAACGTCCGCGTGAAAGCCGGGGAGAACCTGCCTCTCACCGCGGTGCTGGAGGAGAACCAGGGAGCGGTTTTCGGAAAACCCTGGAAAAACGGGATCGGTATGCGGTTCGAGCCATTGGGAACCGGTCTCATGGCTTCGGTATGGGAAACGCGGGTCAGCGACTACGAGATGTTCCTGAACCGCACGCGGCACGAGCGACCCCGCCGCCCGGACTTCGAGCAGGGGCCAGACCATCCTGTGGTCTATGTCTCGCGTGATGACGCGGAGGCCTTCTGTGAATGGCTCACGGAAAAGGAGCGGAAGGAACAACGCATCGCGCAGTCCCATCTGTACCGTCTCCCCACGGATGTGGAGTGGAGCAGGATGGCGGGTCTGGATTTCGAACTCGGGGACGCCCCCGGCCAGCGCGACGCGAACAAGCCGACCCTGTATTCCTGGGGCACGAGATGGCCTCCTCCAAACGCGCACGCGAACTACGCGGACGCCTCCGCGGCGGAACTTCCCGGCATTTCCGCGAACCGGGTGATCCCCGATTACAATGACGGCTTCCCCCGCACCGCGCCGGTAGGTTCATTCCCGCCTGACGAACTCGGCCTCCAGGATATCAGCGGAAACGTCCACGAATGGGTCTCCGATGACATGTCCACCGTAGGAACAAGCTCGCTGGGAATTTTACGCGGAGGCGGATGGAACACCTATCTTAGGGAAAACCTTCTCACCGGCTGGCGTAATCCCGTCCTTTCGACATCCCACGGGGCATTCAACGGCTTCCGGGTAGTTCTCGCCAAGACGAAGCCATCATCCGAACCAGATCAACAATCCACCGAATAACCAAATGGTCTCCATCGATATAAAATACCAGGGCGGCCTCCGTTGCGCGGCCACGCACCTTGCCTCCGGGAACACCCTCGTTACCGACGCGCCCGTCGATAACAACGGTCGGGGTGAGGCCTTTTCGCCTACCGATCTGGTCGCCACCGGCCTCGGCTGCTGCATGGCCACGGTCATGGGGATCGTAGCGGAAAGGAAGGGAATCTCCCTTGAAGGTATGGAAGTGAAGGTTCGCAAGCACATGTCCGTGGACACGCCGCGCCGCATTGCCAGACTGGAGGTGGATCTCGACATGCCGCTCCCGACGGATCATCCCGAGCGGAAGCTCCTGGAAGGCGCCGCTCTCGGCTGCCCGGTTCACCACTCGTTGCACCCTGAGATAGAGGTGGTGATGAACTGGGTCTGGGGCTAGGGGCCGATGGTCACCGTGTCGCCGACCGAGGTCATGGCGAAAAGTTTTTTCGCGGCGTCCATGGGCAGGCGTATGCAGCCGTGGGACGCGGCATAGTTGGGCACATATCCGTAGTGGAAGCCGAAATCGCTGCAACTCAGACGCTGGAAATAGGGCATGGAGGAGCCGTAGATGGAGGAATTGTGATGGCGGTGCTTGTCCGTGATGACGAACTCCCCCTGCCGGGTGCGGTAGCCGCTTTTTCCTGAAGAAACCTTGGTTGAGAAAATCTCATCGCCCCGGGCATCGTAAACCCGGGCGCGCTGTTCTCCCAGCGAGAGGACGATGTGACGCTCCCGCTTCATGGGATCCTGGCCGAGCAGCAGGCGCATCATGGCGACATCGCCACGGCGCGAGGCGAAGTTGATGGGCCAGGTGCGGTTGACTCGTGTGTAGGTGTTTTTCTTCGCCCCGGCCTCAAGGAGATGGCGTGCCGTGGCGACAACACCTGAGTTCGCCGCGAGCATCAGCGGAGTGATGTTCCGGTCGCGGGCGAGATACCATCTCATGTCTTTCGATGGGACGTTGCGCAGGAAATCACGGCTTACCGGGCGGGAGACAGGCTCGTTGGGATCCGCGCCAGCGGCCAGGAGATGGCGGACTGTCTGCGGGTTTTTCGTGACGATGGCGAGGTGGAGCGGCTTCTGGTTTCCCGGCAGGCTCAGGTTCGCCTTCGCACCGCGGCGCAGGAGCATCGCGGCAAGCCTGTCGTCGCCATTCATCATGGCCACCGATAGCGCGGTATCCTGACCGGGGATGATGGTGAAATCCGCCGGTGCGCCATTGTCCAACAGGAAGCTGGCGGTCATGAGATCGCCTTTACTGGACGCATAGTAGATGGATCTGCCCGTATCGTGGCCGTAATCCGCCAGGAGTTTCAGCCAGGTGATCTTCCCGGATACGGTCGCCGCTTCGGTCAGGAGAAGCCCGTCGGGACGGTGCCGACGGGCGTGCGCACCCTTCCGCAGGAGCATGGCCGCGAGGTCGAGGTTATCCTTTTCATAGGCCAGCCAGAGGGCGGGCTCCCATTCCGGGCCGTTGAGGATTTCCCCGGGACGCAGGACGGCGGCGAGAGTCTCCGGGTGCCCGCTGGCGATCGCGGCCTCCAGCGGGGTGACACCGCCGGAAGTGGTTGGCAGGCGCACGGGATCCGCGCCAATCCGCATCAGGGTGGTGATGGTCTCCGTATCGCTGTCCTCGATGGCCTGCTCGAGAGGGGTTTTTCCGGACGGCGATGGCAGGTTCGGATCGGCTCCGGCGGCTGCGAGAGTGGGAAGGATGCCGGTCCAGCGGTTTTTCAGCGCGAGTGCGAGAGTGCTGTTTCCATCCGGATCGGTCGCGCCCGGATCCGCGCCATGCCCGATCAGCGTTGTGACCAGCTCCTTGTGACCGGCTCCGAGGGCGATGTGCAGCAGAGGATTTCCATCGCGGTCTTTCAGATGGGGATCCGCCCCGTGCTCCAGCAATGATCGGACAGTGCCAAGCCGACCTTCGCGTATGGCCCAGGGCAGGATCATCTGTCCGTCGGGCATCGCGCCGTCGCCCTTGGCTCCGCTTCTGATGAGAGCTTCCGCGATTTCCGGGAAATTGTTCTTCAGCGCGATCCCCAGGATGTCCGCTCCGTCGGGGCTCCTGGCGTTCGGATCGGCGCTCGCACCGAGCAGCAGGAGGGCGGTGGCGCGGTTCTCTTGCTCAATGGAGATGCGAAGGGGAGTGCGCCCCGATAAGTCACGTTGCTCCGTGTGGACTCCCACCTCGAGCAGCCAGCGCACGTGCTGCTCCTCGTCGTAGGTCACCGCGGCTACCAGCGCCCGCCCGCTCGGCTGTATCCCTTCGCGCGAAAGCTCACGCAGGGCGTGTTTCTGGGGTGAATCGCACGAGGCGGCAAGGAACAGGGCGGATACGCAAAGGAGCCGCCGGCTCGACCGGAAAATGGGGGCAATCCGTGGCACGGGTGCGCAGGTTACCGGGAGGAGGGCGGAAATCAAGCTTGTAAGAAAGTTCGCGGGATCGATGCGCGATCTGGTAGCCTCCGCGCATGAAACTCGTGAAACTCCTGGCAAACCTTGGCTACGGATCAAGAAAAGAGGTCGCAAGGCTGATCCGCAGCGGCGCGGTGACTGATGCCGAAGGAAATGTCCTCGGTTCCAAGGATTTTCCCGGAGCGGAAAACATCCGGGTCGCCGGGGAGGAACTCGATCTTCCCGCTCCCCTGACCATTGTCATGAACAAGCCGGAGGGATACACCTGCAGCACCGAGGATCCGGGCGAGACGATCTACGACCTGCTTCCTCCGCGTTTCTCCAGGCGAAACCCCGGACTGAACCCCGTCGGCCGCCTGGATAAGGATACCCGTGGCATGCTTCTCATGACGGACGACGGGAAGCTCCTCCACCGTGTCATCCATCCGAAGTCCGGTTGTCTGAAAGTCTATCATGCGGAACTCGCCCGCCCACTGGCTGGAGACGAGGCCACTCTCTTTGCCTCCGGAGAGTTCCTCCTGGAGAACGACCCCAAACCGTTGCTGCCAGCCGGATTTCAGGCTATGAATGAGAAAGAGGCGCTCGTGACCCTTCACGAAGGCCGCTACCATCAGGTGCGCCGTATGTTCGCGGCCACCGGAAACCATGTTCTCCGACTCAGGAGAATTTCCATAGGCGGCCTGGAACTTCCACCGGATCTGCAGGAAGGGGAATGGAGGGTCGTTTCCGAAGACGACAAGGAATCGCTCTTCGGAAGACAGGCAGATGCGCGGTCAGATAGTTAATTTCTCCTGATCTTTCAGCCTGATAAAACAATCTTGCTCTTGCCCGTCGGAAGAGGGATGCTTCCGGGGTCGGAAACACATGGGCAATCGAGTCAACAGAAAGCGCGGGCAGGTGGAGGAGCCGAAGAAGTGGTCGAGCGAGATCGCCGGACTCTGCTGGATGGCGGGCGGTCTGATCCTCCTTCTTTCGCAACTTTCATACAGCCCGGCGGATCTGCCCGAGTGGGGGTTGTTCGAGGCTTTCGCCGACAAGGGCGATGCCCGCGGAGACAACTGGCTTGGCCCGGTGGGCGGAATCCTCGCGTTCGTCCAGATACTCCTGTTCGGCGCGGCGGGATGGATGCTGGCTCTCGGCCTCATCTGGTTCGGTCTGTTCAAGCTGGCGTTCCGGGGAAATCTCTGGCCTCGGATCGTCCTTGGTCTGACGGTGGTGCTACTCGCGGGATCCGTGTTCCTGCACTCCACGGGCGTGTTTTTCGAGGATTGGGCCGCGAGGTGCCGCATTCCCAGCCCCGGTGGTGTGATCGGGAACGGCCTCGGGGGCTTCGTGCTCATTCCTTTCATCAGCAATGTCGGCACCGCCGTTCTCTCAGGCGTCGCGTATCTCATCGGCCTGGTCTGGCTCACCGGGCAAACCCCGGCGGAATTCATCCGCGGCTGCCATATTCTTCTGAAGAGCAGGACGGATGCGTGGAAAATGAGCCGCACCGAGGCCGGGCGCGCCGATGCCCGGGAGAGGGAGCTTCTCAACGAACGCGAGAGGCAGCGCGAGCAACGCCGCCGTGAGCGGGAGATCGCGAAGATGAAGGACGCGGAGACCGACACCCCCGGCCAGAAGGAACTCCCCATCCGCGAGACCCCCGTCCCGCAGATCATTGACTCCTCACAGCGCCGCGCCACCGGTGGTGTCGCCCTGGGTGAGAAACCTTTCGAGCGGAAAACAACAAATCACCAGTCTCTTTCCGTCACGGGCTTCGAGGACTACGAACTTCCCGGATTCGATCTCCTGGATGAGGTGGAGGTGGAGGCCGAGGCCGCCGACCATGGCGAGCTTCTCCGCTTGCAGACCACGATCGTGGAAACTCTCAAGGCTTTCGGAATCGATGTCACCCCGGGCGACATTACCCGCGGCCCCACGATCACCCGCTACGAGATCTATCCTTCCACAGGATTGCGCGTCTCCCGTATTTCGCAGCTTGAGGCAGACCTCGCCCGCGCCACCTGCGCCGAGCGGATCAACATCCTCGCGCCCATTCCCGGCAAGGACACCGTGGGCATCGAGATCGCGAACTCCACCAAGGTCGCCGTCCCTCTCCACGAACTCCTTCACGACGCCGAGTTCCGGTCCGCGAAAAAGAAGATCCCCCTCGCCCTGGGGAAAGACGTTTACGGAAAAACCGTCATCGGGGATCTCGCCGCCATGCCCCACCTCCTCGTCGCGGGTGCCACCGGTTCGGGCAAATCCGTCTGCATCAATTCCATCATCGCTTCCATCCTCTTCAAATTCGCGCCCGACGAGCTCCGCTTCATCATGGTGGATCCGAAAGTGGTCGAGATGCAGATGTATAACAAGCTTCCCCACATGGTCGTGCCGGTCGTGACGGATCCGAAAAAGACCGTCGCCGCCCTCAAGTGGGTGGTGAACGAGATGGAGAAACGCTACAAGATTTTCGCGAAGACAGGCGTGAGGAACTTCGACGGGTTCAACAACCGCCCCCGGGAGGAAAAAGAAGAAGCAACTGTCCGCGAAGAGGACGAACCGGAGGTGATTCTCGAGGACATCGAGGAGATCGCCACCGCCCTCGAAGACGGCGACCTGGGCCCGGAGGCGGACGAGGAGGAGCTGGAGATCGAGGACGACGAGATCCCCGACCGTTTCCCCTACATCGTCGTCCTCATCGACGAGCTCGCGGATCTCATGCAGACCGCTCCCGCGGATGTGGAGATGTGCATCGCCCGGATAGCCCAGAAGGCTCGCGCGGCCGGCATCCATCTGATCATCGCCACCCAGACGCCGCGCGCGGACGTGGTCACGGGCATCATCAAGGCGAACATCCCCAGCCGCATCGCCTTCCAGGTCTCCTCCGCTCTCGATTCGCGTGTCATCCTGGATACCAAAGGGGCGGACAAGCTCGTTGGAAAAGGCGACATGCTCTACCTCCCGCCAGGCTCCGCGAAACTGGAGCGCGCGCAAGGTGCCTTCGTATCCGACGAGGAGGTCGAGCGAATCGTCGCGCACTGTTCCAACCAGGCCAAGCCACGCTATGAGAAGGACATACGCGAAACCATTGAGAATGCCGGAATGGATGACGAGGAGGAGGTTTCCGATGCGGACGAGGAACTCATCATCAAATGCATAGAGGTCGTCCGCCAGGAGCAGAAGGCCAGCACCTCCCTCCTCCAGCGCCGCCTCCGCCTCGGCTACACACGCGCCGCCCGCATGGTGGACATCCTGGAGCAAAGGGGAATCGTCGGTCCTGGCGAGGGAGCGAAAGCACGTGAGGTATTTCTGAAGTGAACCATGACATCGCATATTTCCTCGAGTTCCAGGATACCGAGAAAAACGCCTCCCCCCTCACCTTGCGGAATTACACCGCCGCTTTGAAAAGCTATTCGGACTGGAGAGGTCCGGGCTTCTCCAACTGGCGCGACGAGACGAGCGACAACTTCCGCCGGTACCTTTACGACCTGATGAAGCAAGGGCTGAAACGTTCGACAATACGCCTCCGCTTCGCCGCGCTCCGTTCGTTTTACAAATACCTCGTCCTCCGCCGCGGCCTTGCGAGCAGCCCGGTCGCGGAAGTCCTGATGCCGAAGACCGAACGCGGCCTGCCCGTCGTTCTCAGCGTGAGACAGATGGTGGAGCTGCTTGAAATGCCATTTCGCAACGAAGCTCCGACAAAAGGGCCGAGCTGGCTGAAATTCCGCGACGCCGCCATCCTCGAGCTTTTCTATTCGTCCGGTCTGCGCATTTCCGAGCTGCTCGCCCTGGATGTCGGACATGTGGATTACGCGGATGGCATCGTGAAAGTCGTCGGGAAAGGAAGGAAGGAAAGGGTGGTTCCCGTCGGCGGCGCGGCGATGCGGGCGATACAGGATTACAGGCGGGAATCGGCCGTGACCAGCGGCGCGCTTTTCCGCAGCGTACGGGGAACACGCATCACCCAGCAGGCGGTGGATCTGATGCTGAAAAAGTATTTGAAAATGAGCGGTATCCCCTTCGCTGTAAGTCCGCACAAGCTGAGGCACAGCTTCGCCACACACATGCTCGATGCGGGAGCCGATCTGCGCAGCGTGCAGGAACTGCTGGGCCACGCGTCGCTTTCCACCACCCAGATTTACACCCACGTCACCAAGGAGCGGCTCCGCAAGGCTTACGACGAAGCACATCCCAGGGCGTGAACGGTATTTACAGACGAATGAAACTCCTGGTAAAAATACTCGGCCTCCTGGGGTTCTCCGGCTGCGCCCTCCAGCCTCCGGGGGAAAAGCCATCGAAGCTCGCCGAGGAACGGGAACCGCGGAAACAGAAGGATGTGTCCGTGTTTTTCATCGGAAACAGCTACAGCTTCGGGGTTCCCCGGGCGTTCAGGAAACTCTCCGCATCCCGAGGGAAACACGTCAGGATCGGCCACTCGACTTTCGGCGGATGGACTCTCGAGCAGCACTCCGGCTTCGATGGAACATTGAAAAAACTCCGCCAGGGAAACTGGGACATCGTGGTCATCCAGGATCACAGTCTCCACCCGGGCAGCCCGGAGGACGAGCGGAAACGGGTCATGGATCCTTTCGTGAAGTTCTTCGCGGAAGAAGCCCGCTCCATTGGTGCCGTTCCTCTGCTTTACCAGACATGGGGACGCAGGGATGGCGACGAGCGCATTCCCGGTGACGATTTTTATGCGATGAACGATAGGGTGAGGAAGGGCTACAAGGCGGCCTCCGACTACTCGGGAGGCGTGACCATCGTCCCGGCTGGCGACGCATGGGAGCGCGAATACCGGGCCGGGCGGGGGCGCGGGCTTTACCACGAGGACGGCAGCCACCCCAGCGCCCGCGGGGATGCGGTCACGGCGGAGGAGTTCTACCGCGTGATCTTCGGTAGCTGAAGCCGGCCGTTCCTCACTCGCGGCTCTTTGCCTCCACCCAGGCCTCCTCCATTTCCTCCGGAGCGGCCTTCTCCAGCGATTTTCCACGCCCCGCCAGAATTTCCTCCATCACCCCGAAGCGACGCTCGAATTTCGAGTTCGCCTTGGCCATCAGGATCTCTGGATCGATCTTCCGGAATCGCGCGAGATTGACCACGGAGAACATCAGGTCTCCCAGTTCCTCCTCCACATCGCCCATTTTCTGCGCGTCGATGGCGGACTGGAGCTCGCATAGCTCCTCGCGTATCTTCGAGAGCACTCCGGTCTCCACCGGCCAGTCGAAACCGATCTTCGCGGCCTTTTTCTGCAGTTTCGAAGCGCGCACGAGCGCCGGCAACCCTCTGCCGACACCGTGCAGGTAAGGCACATCCTTGTCGCCTTTCTCCTTCCTCTTGATCTCATCCCACTGCCGGAGAACCGCGTCGGAGTCCTCAGCCCGCGATGTCGCGAAGACATGCGGATGGCGGCGCACCAGTTTCTCGCAGATGCCACGGGCCACGTCTTCCAGATCGAAACGCTTCTCTTCCTCCGCGATCTCGCAGTGGAAAACGACCTGAAGCAGGAGATCGCCCAGTTCCTCGGAAAGATCCGCGTCGTTCGCGCGTTGGATCGCATCGATGGTCTCGTAAGCCTCTTCGATCAGGTTCGGCACGATGGATTCGTGGGTTTGTTCCGCGTCCCACGGACATCCGCCCGGCGCGCGCAGCCTGTGCATGATCGCTTTCAACCTCCCCACCTGCGTGACCGCAGCCTCCCCGTTGATCATCTGCTCGTCAGTCATAGCCGTTTCTCAGCGTTCTCCGCCGCACGCCGTAGCACATCGCGTTCCTCCGGGGTGATGCTCTGGAATCCGTCCTTGGAAATCTTGTCCAGGATCGCGTCGATCTCGGATTCTCCTCCCAGATCCAGCGATGTGCGTGGCCTGATCTTCGCCGCGATGTCAGCGCGCGGGCGACCGGGACGGGATCCGGTCAGGGCGGGACTGTCGGAACTCTTCCACCGGATCCAGCCCCGCATCATCAGAAAACCGGCGAGCGCCCCTCCCAGATGCCCTGCCTCACCGCCCTCGTTGTCGCCTATGCTGAAAAGGATGACCGCCACGGAAATGGCCATCGCTGCGAGGGCGAGCTGGCGCATCGTCAGGGAGACGGGGGGGAAAAGCAAGGTCACCACCATGGAAGGCGCGGTGACCGCGACACCGACAAGAATCCCGTAGATCCCCGCGGACGCTCCGACCAGAGGGACGACGGTCGCGGGAACCGTGAAGGCCCGGCCTGCGGCATCCGTGCCGATGACAACCTCACTTGGCAGGATTCCGATGGAAATCAGGAGGGCGTAGAACAGTCCGCCACCAGCCCCGCAGAGAAGATAGAAGCAAAGGAATTTCCCCCGACCCCACCACCTTTCCATCCAGGGGCCGAAGACGAACAGCCCGATGGAATTCATCAGGATATGCCCGACGCTCCCATGGAGAAACTGGAAGGTGAAGAACTCCCACACACGCCCCTCGGAAATCGCGGAGCGCACCGTGAAGGCGCCGAACGTCCGGAGCGGCCCGTCAGCCCCGTTCCCTTTGAGCAGCAGGTCGAGCACATAGATCCCCAGATTGAGGATGAGCAGCCATTTCACGACGGGAGTGATCCTCGCGAAGTTCCGCCTACCCGAGTCAGGTCCCATACGTCGATCCGCCCATGCCATCTCGCTCCGGATTATTCCGATGTCGGCACCATGGGCAAGAGATTCCAGCGAATTTCCGCACCGGCCATCTCTCCGGTCTCCGCAATCAAGTGCTCGGCCTCATGATGGATGGCACACGGAAATGCGGAGACGTCGTCCGTTTCTTCCTGGAATCGCCGGAAGGGAATTCGCCATCGCGGAGGCCAGTGTCATCCTGCCGAAAATCCTCAGCCGTTTCACTATCGAAGCTCTCCCCGGTCAGACCATCGTTCCTGAACACTCGATCTCCCTACGCTTTAAAAACAGGCTGAGAGTTCCTCCCGCCAATCGGTAGATGTTCACGAGTCCCATTCCCAGGCCTCCTTGATCTGGTCGATCGCACGCCTGTCTTTTTTCGTGGGCCGCCCCTTCGCCGCCTCGTAGCGGTTGGTCTGCCATTCCTTAAGAGCCTCGTAGACTTCCGGCCTCGTCATGTCCTCATAGCATGCCCGCGCCTCCGGGGCGCCAACCCGATTCCCGATCACCCCTGTCACATGGATCTCACGAACCCCCGGCCCTCCGGAAAAGGAATGGCGAGCACATCGCCAGCCTGGATTGCGGAAGCCCGTTTCAGCACATGGCCGTTCCGCTTGATCTTCCCGTCCGCCAGCACCCCCGCCGCCAGTGCCCGTGTTTTGAAAAAACGTGTGGCCCAGAGCCATTTGTCCGCCCGTATCGATTCCGCCATCGCCCTGAGAATGGCATCCGGAAAGTGCCAGCGCAAGCCACCTGCGTGATTGCAACGCCTCCAAGGGCCGGGGCTGTTCAGGGCAGGGCTTCTGAGGGGGGATCCATGGATCTCCCGATTAACAGATCATTGGACGGGGAGATTTTTCCCTGTCGAGATATCACATGGCATGGGGAAATCGCAGGCTGCTGTTATCCAAAAGGACAATGCCACTGAAAACGTTTCCAGCGCACCTGTCCAAACCGACAATGGCACTGAAAACGTTTCCACCGCACCTGTCCAAACCGACGATGCCACTGAAAACGTTTCCAGCGCACCTGTCCGAACCGACAATGCCACTGAAAACGTTTCCACCGCACCTGTCCAAACCGACGATGGCACTGAAAACGTCTCCAGCGCACCTGTCCAAACCGACAATGGCACTGAAAACGTTTCCAGCGCTCGCGGGAGGTTGGGCTTGGGCGGGGATCCTTGGTTTCAGAATGGCCGGGATAGTGGCTTTCCATCGGGGGCGGATTGGGATTGGCTGGGGGGATGAAACGAATTGGGACGCACTGGCATATTCTGATCGCGCTGGTTCTGGCTACGGTGACGGCTCTGGTGCTGAGGGGGATGCTCGGGGGAGCCGGGGAGGGTTCGCTGGGTGAAAGGTTCGTCGGGGGAACCCTGGAAACGTGCCGCTTTATCGGCGATCTGTTCATGCGGGGGTTGAAGATGATCATCGTTCCGCTGATTGTGACCGCGGTGGTCTCCGGGATCACGGGAATGAAGGGTGTGGAAGGATTCGGGAGGCTGGGGATGAAGACGGTGGCGTTCTATGTCTGCTCGAGTCTCGTGGCGATCACGATGGGTCTGGTGGTTGTGAACGTGGTGCAGCCGGGTCTGGTGGACGGGGAGCCGAACGAGGCGATACGGGCGGCTTTCGCGGAGACCGAGGCGGTGGCCGATGATGCCTCCCGGGAGAAGGTGGAGGAGGCCGGGAAGCGGGAAGGAAAGGATTTCCTGGGGATCTTCAAGGCCATGCTCCCGGAGAATGTGGTGGAAGCCGCCAGTGACAACGGACAGATGCTGGGGGTGATCGTGTTCAGCATCCTGTTCGCGATCGCGGCCACCCAGCTACCGGGTGACACCGGGGACAGTGTGAGGCATTTTTTCGGAGCGGCGAACGAGGCGATGATCACTGTGACGAAATGGATCATGGCGGTGGCTCCGATAGGTGTGTACACGCTGATCCTGCCTGTTGTTTTCGAGACGGGAGCCGGGCTTTTCGCGCAGCTTGGAAAGTATTTTTTCACGGTGCTGTTCGCGCTGGGGCTGCACCTTTTCGTGGTGCTTCCACTGGCTCTGAGGTTCATAGGAAAGACAAGTCCTCTGGCACACTTCAAGGCGATGAGGCCTGCGGTATTGCTGGCATTCTCGACCGCCTCCTCTTCGGCGACCCTGCCCGTGACGATGCGGGCGGTGCAGGACAACGCGGGGGTATCGAAGCGGGTGGCAAGTTTCACGCTGCCGCTGGGGGCGACGGTGAACATGGACGGGACGGCGCTTTACGAGTGCGTGGCCGTCATTTTCGTGGCGCAGGTGATGGGAATCGGCCTGGGGATAGGGGAGCAGTTTTTCATCGTGGTGGCCGCTTTGCTCACGAGTGTGGGGGTGGCCGGGATTCCTTCTGCCAGTCTGGTGGCAATCCTGCTGATTCTGAAAAACTCCGGGATTCCGAATGCGGAGACGGCCGTGGTGGCGTTGCTATCGGTGGACAGGATCCTGGATATGAGCCGGACGGCGGTGAATGTGTTCAGCGATTCCTGCGCGGCGGTGATCATCGGTGTTTCGGAGGATGAATGCCGGGTGACCGCTGAACCTTGACGGGTGGGAGGCACGCGTTGTCGGTCGGTGCTTTGCTGATGGGAAACGCGGATGGACGCGGATCGGATTCCTTGCTTTCTGTGGCTGTGGATTTCAAGAAGGGGAATGCGCCTGTTCCTGCAGGTAGCTTTTGGGCCGGTAGATGATGGCAAAGGGGATGAAAAGGAGGGCGGTGGCGGCCATGAGGGCGCTGAAGAACCAGAAGTAGGCGGCTCCATGGAGGCGGACCTGGCCGCCGGAGAAGGTTGTTTTCGTGAAGGTGTCCCCTGCCCCGCCCTCCGTGGCTTCGGGCGACAGGTTGAGTTCGTCTTTTCTTCGGGAGAGCCAGGTTTCCTCCGGGCGGAGGTTGTCGAGCCAGGAGGCCTTCGAGGGAGGATCGGGTTGCTGTTTTTCGACGATGATACCGACGTCCCACTTCGTGTTCCACTCACCATCGGCTCCACGGCTCCAGACGCGGGTGGTAGTGGAGTTCAGGACGAGGTATCTCAGAGGGTTTCCCCAGTGATCCCTAAGTCGGCCGATGAGTCTGTTGCCGGTGGTTTCATCCGGGAAGGTTTCCTGCGATGTGATGATTTCGGCGGCCTGATCCAGGATGCGCTGGCCGGGAACCTCAAGGGGGACGGTGGCGTCTTTGTTCAGGCGACGGATGAAGATACCTTCCAGGTCCGCGGGATCGTAGCCGGGTAGGATCACGGTGCGGGGGTCGTTCCGCCAGTCCACGGGGAGGTTTTCGATGGCGCGTGTGAGTTGCTCTTCGGCGGCGCTGGGGATGCGGATGTAGTGGTTGACGCCGGCGACGAGGAGGTTTCCGACGGCGACGGCGGCCAGGTAGAAGCACATGATGAAAGATTTCATGGTCTTCGGGGACTGTGTGTAGGCGAACTCCAGGGCGACGATGGAGACCATGATCTCGGAGGCGGTGAGGAGGGCGAAGGCGGCGATCTGCCAGGCGATGTTGGGTCGGCCTCCCGCATCGATCCGCTCCTGTATGAGGCTTACGAGGATGAAGGAGGCGGCCATCAGGAGGAGGCCGATTCCGATTTTCCGCAAGGGGCTGAGTGGCCAGAATTTCCCAAAAGCGGGGTAGATGATGTAGGCGAAGAGGGGGATGAAGGTGAGGACGAAGACGGAATTGAGCGACTGGATCTGTGAAGGGAGCCAGTTGAAGCCGAGGAAGTTCCTGTCCATGTCCTGGGATTGGAAAATCCAGGTGGAGCCGGTCTGATCGAAGAGCGCCCAGAAGATGGCGACGAAGAGATAGACGGGGGCGAGTTTGAAAATGGCGGTGAGGCCGCGTCTGCTGAAAACCTCGTTCAGGAACCCCGTGCCGCCCGCCGGGACGTGTGCGAAGCGTTTCCTGCCCATCCAGAAAACGAGGGTGGCAATCGCCATCAGGATGCCGGGGACGCCGAAGGCCCAGTGAGGGCCATACCATTCGAGAAGCCATGGGGTGAGGAGCATGGAGGCGAACGCGCCGAGATTGATGGAGAAGTAGAACCAGTTGAAAACGCGGGGGAGGAGGTGTGAGTTTTTCGAGCCGAACTGGTCACCCACGTGGGCGGAGACGCAGGGTTTTATTCCGCCGGCGCCCAGGGCGATGAGGACAAGGCCGCCGAACATCCATTGCTCGGAGTTTCCGAATTTCCCCATGAGGGCGAGGGCGGCGTGGCCGGCGCAATAGACGATGGAGAGCCAGATGATGACGCGGTATTTCCCGAAAAGGCCATCGGCGAGAAGGGCGCCAATGAGGGGGGTGATATAGAACGCTCCGTTGAAAAGGTGGACGAGCTCGGCGGAGCGAGCTTCGGACATCGGTGTGCCGCCCGAGCCGTCCATGAGGAAAAGATACTGGGTGAAGAAGACGGCGAGGATGGCCTTCATCCCGTAGAAGGAGAACCTCTCGGCGGCTTCGTTGCCGATGATGTGGGGGATGCCGGAGGGCATCGCGGCGGTTTCCTCTGGTCTGGTGCGGAATTGCATGCGCTCCACGCTCCCCAAAACCGTGCGAAACATCAAGCGAACTCAATTCCGCGTTTCCGATGTATTGATGAAATAGCCGTAAGTGAAACACTTCCAATTTCACCACGTATGGGTATGGTTGAATCCGCGTTCATGAAAAAATCCACCATCATCGCCAGCCATGTCGCCATTTTCGCTCTGGGTGTCTCGGTCGCTTTCGTGACCTCGCGGGGTTCCGCGGACTCCATCGTGGATTCGGATCATGCCAGAGGTGGCTCGAGGGCTTCCACAACCGGGTTGGCTTCCGATGAGTTTACGACGGGAAAACGGGAGCAGCGCGAAGGTGCGAGCCGTGCTGGCGAACGGGGCGGGATTTCCACTCCAGCGGAGTCCCTGGGGAAGATCAACAGGATCACGGACGCGTATGAACGGCAGCGCGCGCTGATGGATTTCTATGACACGCTCGCGCCGGATCAGTTCGCGGCGGTGGCGGACGAGTTTCAGGAGCTTTACCACTACGGCAACACCGGGACGGAGATGGAGCTTTTGTTCCAGGCCTGGGCGAAGGCCGACCCGATGGCGGCTCTGGATTACATCGACGAGAATCCGGACTTGCGGCGCAACCGAAACGAAGTCCTGGAGACCTGGGCGGCGAACGATGCCGCAGGTGCCGAGAAATGGGCACTGGATAAGCATGATGGCGACGGAGCGAACCCCTATATGGCTTCCGTGATCAGGGGAATTGCAGCCTTTGATCTTCCGAACGCGAGCCGGCTCACCGCGGAAATGCCAATGAGCCGGGAACGCGGGCAGGCGATCGACGCGATGGCGAAAGCATTGCTCATGAACGGAACGGAGGCGGCCTTCGCTTTCCCTGATTCGATCCAGGACGAGCATCTGAAAGGAAGCTTCATCCTGATGATCTCCCAGAATCTCTCTCAGAAGGATCCGGTGGCGGCGGCGGACTGGGTCGCGACCATGGAGAGCGGGACTCTCCAGGATAGGGCTGCAGGAACGATCGCAGGGCGGCTTGCGGGGGTTGATGTGGCGAAGGCGACGGATTTCGTGAAATCACTGAAGCCGGAGGCCAGGGCGAGCGCGGCCGCGGCAACGGTTCCCGAGATGTCGCGGAATGACATCGCCGGCACCGCACGATGGGTGAGCACCATGGCGGGGACGCCGGGCTACGACAAGGTGGTCGAGTCCTTCGTGTGGAGCTGCGACCAGAGGGCACCGGAGCAATCGGCGGCATGGATCGCGGGTGTTTCGGATCAGAACCAGCAAAACAGGCTTTACCAGCGCATGCTTGGGAACTGGGCGAGAAAGGACAGGGCCGCCGTCCGCAGTTGGGTCGCCGAGAACGATGTGCCGGCGGATATCAGGAGACGCTTCTCCCGGTGAGAAATCACTCCGCGGTCACGTTCTCCAGAAGAAACACGGCGTCCTGGTAATCACCGTTCTTCGCTTCCTCGAATCCGACGAGATACGCGTTCTCCATTTCCCGTCCCTGAAACCTTTTCACCGGGTAAACGCGGGCTGTATGCGTGACTGGGGCGTCGGTATCCAAAGACGGGTCTGTGAACGAGACATACATGTGGCCTTTCATGAAGAAGGCGAATGTTCCCGCAGGGGCTTCTTTCTCAAGAAAGGCTTTTCCGCCGTCGGTTTCGGGGAAAAGACTCTGGTGGTTGTCGGGACGTGAGGTGTCTGATTTGCCCAGCTTTCCCCACTCCGTTGGCTCGCCGCCATCAGGGACGATTCCGAAGGGAACCTCACCGGGCGGGGAAAACCTGGCTACCGGGGTGACGCGAACGGGTTTTCCATCCATCCCGCGAAACCTGCCGGAAGGGATGCTGTCACCTATGGTATCGGCCTCCGTTCCGAGGACAAGATCCTTACCGCCGACATCGATTTCCATTCCCAGAGCGGCGACAACCCGGTCGAGGGGAGGCTCGTTCGACCCTTCGAACTGTTTCAGTCCAACCCCCCGGACGGGTAAGGCACCCTCGGCCACATCAAGAGAAGCCTCATAGCTGCCCGCACCGCGAACGGGGCTCAGCCTGATCACGAGAGTCTCCATTTTCCCCGCGCCGACCACGATCTCGGGAGGCTCCACCGAGAAGGCCGCCGCGTCCTTTCCGACAAATACCGGGGCGAAGGCGAAATCCGTAGAGCCGGTGTTCTCGACTGTCAGCTCGCAGCCTTTTGAAGGCGTGCCCTGCACGGCGCTGACTGAGACCATGGGAGTGGAAAAACGGAGGACTTTCGGGAGTTCTTCCTCCGCTCCCGGAGATACGGAGAGTCCGAGAAACAGCGGAAGGAAAAATCGAGTGACGGTTTTTGACATGCCCGAGCATGGGCCGAACCGGCTATTCTGGCAATCCGGCAGCCAGAGAATCCCAACGCGCCTTGAATCCGTCACTCTCCTCCGAGAGCCTTCCAGCCGCCGTAACCGCCCTGCTCCTGTTGCCAGCGAGCCACTCGAACGCAATGGCCGATTCGTGGCGACGCAGCCGTTCCATTTCGCTCGCAGGCGTCTTCACCAGCTCCCGGTGAAGCTCTATGAGCTGGTCGGTAGGGAGCTCGTCCCAACGCAACTCGCGAATACCGCCATCGGCGAGTTTTCCCACAAGCCCCCCGGCGGATGCTATTCCTATCGAGGAAATCACCGTGCCATCCTTGAGGGTCAGATCAATCACCGCTGGTTTCGTGGCTATGTCCGATTCCAGTTCGGACAGGAAAACAAGAGCGGACTGGGAAATACCTAGCAGCGCGGAGCGGGTTTCGGCGGTCAGGCCGATATCCGGACTGGAAAGCCGGTCCACGATGTCCACAAAGCGGTATTCAGCGGCGAGCGAGGCTATCCCGGCCAGGAGATCCTGCTTCTCCGGCTCTTTCCTATTAGGCTGTTTCTTCAGAGTTTTTTCAAGTCTCGCGAAGTCCAGCTGACGGGCGCGGATGTTGAAACGGGCGCGTCCTTTGGTTTTCAGAAGGGTCAGCTTTCGGTTCAGCTCCTCCACGGCCTCCCTGCACTCGCCAGGTGTGTCGGGATCCGCCGAGAGGGCCCCGGAGGTGAGTGACTCGTAGTCCGCAAGATAATCACCCGCCGCTTTCCGATACCAACCCAGGACTCCGTCATCGGCGATGGAGTCCTCACCCGCGACCTTTTCGAAAAACGGAACCGCCTGTGCGAGTCCCCCGCTTTCCCAGTTTTTCAGAGCGGCGAGGAAATAACCCATGAATCGCTCCTTTCCTTCCATTTCCTTTTCGAGCGACGACGGATCCACGAATCTCGGACTCGCGAACGAGGCGAGAACCGGCCTGACTCCAGTCAGAAAACCCGGATCGATACCCCCCGGTTCTCCTGCGAGGTGAGCCTCCGCAAGTGCGGCGCTTTGTTTCGCGCGATCCATCCGGCCATCCATCAAAGCGGCCACGACCGCCTGGAGACCGGACCAGGTGCGGGTAGGTTCCTGAACGTTCCCGTCTTTCAGTAGGGATGTGAAGATCCTGCCGGCCCTGTCAAAATCCCGTTTGCCCATCGCAACACGTGCGGCGCCGTATCGGCTGGCGATTTCACGGGGGCTCTCACCTCTTGCGGAATCCACGGTCTCCACAATGATGGACTTCGAGACCTTGGACGGTGCCTCCGGAGCAGTTCGGTTCAGAAAAAACAGCGTGGCCACACCCGCTATTGCTATCACACAGGCGCTAGCTGCCAGAAGGACATTCCGGCGTTTACGCGCCCTGAGTTCCGCGCGACGCTCCGCCTTGGTCACTCCGGAGCTGTCTTTCGCAGCCTCGCCACGAGCAATTTTGAGAGCCGTCCCCAGGCCGGAGATCATCTCGTCATAGCTGTTGAATCGCCTGCATGGCTCGTAGGCCATCGCCCTGTCGATCACCGCACAGGTCTCGTCGAGCAGATGCGGGGCGGATCTTTTCAGAGGGACGATCCTCCTTTTCGCCTCACGCAGGACATCGGTCGCCATCGATTCCTCATCGCAAGGTGGCTTCCCGGCGAGGGCGTGATAAAGCGTGGCGCCGAAGGCATAGATGTCCGCGCGGAAATCCTCCGCCTGTCCCTCGATGGCCTCCGGGGGGACGTAATACGGCGTGGCCCAGATCTCGGTGGCCTTCGCGGTTCCCCCTTTGGTGACCAATGCCAGGCCGAAATCCACGATCTTCGCGTTTCCCTCGGCATCGAGCAGGATGTTTCCCGGCTTCACGTCCCTGTGGATGAGACCGGCGGCCTGCGCCCCTTTCAGCCCTTCCGCCACTTGTATCGCGAGTGGAAGGATCTCCACTTCGGGCACCTGGCCGCGCTCCCGGATGCGATGCTCGAAGTGCCCGCCGGGAACGAATTCCATGGCTATGTAGAACCGGCCGAAGGCCTTTCCCGTGGTTAGCACGCGCACCACGTTCGGGTGACTGAAAGACGCTGTGAGACGGGCTTCCTCCTCGAAGGCGGTAATGCGCTTCTCGTCTTTGGAATATTCCTCGCTCAGGATTTTCAGGGCGACCTCCCGATCCAGCGCCTCGTCCTTGGCCACGAAAACCGAACTCATGCCGCCTATCGCGTGACGGCGGGTGAGAGTGTAGGTTCCGAACTGTTTTTTCACCCGGTTCTCGGTCTTGCAACCCGGGCAGACCACCCGCGAATAGGGCGCGACATCGGCCACGTTCATGGGAGCCGCGCACTCGTAACAGGTTATGATCTCTTCCTCGCTCAACGGCATGACTGATTCTAAATACCCGCTCTCGCGGTGGAAACTTCCAACTTCCGAATTTTTCCAACCCCGCTTTCTCCCGGAAGTCGCGCCTCTTCCCTCTTGCATCCCGCCCCGTTTCCTCCGAAAGCTGCCCATGTGATCGCCAGACTCCGAGGAAAAATCATAGAAGCCTACCCGAACCGCCTCATTGTGGACTGCCAGGGCGTGGGCTACGAGGCGACGATCCCCATCTCCACTTTCGACCGTCTCCACCCCACCGAGGGCGCCTCTGTCGATCTACGCACCCACCTCCACATCCGGGAAAACGCCCACACGCTCTTTGGATTCGCCACGGAGGAGGAACGCGATGTTTTTCTCATGCTTATCGACCGCGTCTCCGGCATTGGTCCGGCCATCGCCATCGCCATTCTCAGCGGCATGCCGGTGACCCAGTTCAAATCCGCCGTCGTGGCTGGCGACTCGGTGATGCTTTCCAAGGCGAAAGGCGTAGGGAAGAAAACCGCCGAACGCATCATCCTGGAACTGAAGGACAAGGTCGGCGTTACCGACACCTGGCAAGACGCCGCCTCCGGCCAGGTCAGCAGTCAGGCAGCGGATGCCGAACTCGCCCTCATCGCCCTCGGCTACAAGCAGGTGGATTCGCGGAAAGCGGTGCGAAAAATTCTCGATTCCGACCCGTCGGCCACCACCGAATCCCTGGTCCGTGGCGCTTTGAGAGCTTTGCAAGGATAGACCCCTACAAGAAATACCTACCCCATGATCCGCACCCGTTTCGCCCCATCCCCCACCGGCTACCTCCATGTGGGCGGTGCCCGCACCGCCCTCTTCAACTGGCTGTATGCCCGGAAAAACGATGGGAAATTCATCCTCCGCATCGAGGACACCGACAAGGAGCGCAACACCGAGGAAGCGCGCGAAGCCATTTTCGACGGCATGAACTGGCTCGGCCTCGATTGGGACGAAGGCCCGGAAAAGGGTGGGGAGCACGGCCCCTACTACCAATCCCAGCGCAACGACATCTACGACGAGTATTTCGAAAAGTTGCTCGCCGCCGATCGCCTTTACAAAGACGGTGAAGCCTTCCGTTTCCGTTTTGACAGGAAGCCCGTCACCATGCGCGACCTGGTCTGCGGAGAGGTCACCATCGACTACCGCGACGCCTCGAACACCCCCGACATGGTCGTCAAGCGCAGCGACGGCTCCTACGTCTTCCATTTCGTGAACGTCGTGGACGATCTGGAGATGAAGATGACCCATGTGATACGTGGCGAGGACCACCTGATGAACACGCCCAAGCATCTCCAACTCATCGAGGCACTGGGTGCCGAACCTCCGCAATACGCCCACATTCCCCTGATCCTGAACGCCGATGGATCGAAAATGTCGAAAAGGGACGCGGGCGCGGCTGTGGGAGATTATCCGCGCCAGGGATTTGTCTCCGAGGCCGTTGTGAATTTCATCGCGCTTCTCGGATGGTCATCGAAATCTGATGATGAGATTTTCACTCTGGCGGAACTGATCGACCGTTTTTCCCTTGAAGGAATCAACCGTGCTCCGGGGCGGTTCGACCTTGAGAAATGCAAATGGGTGAACCAGCAACATATGGCGAAATTATCCACAGAGGAATTCGCCGAACTCGCCACCCCCTTTGTTAAGGCCGAAAATCTCCCTGTTTCCGATGATTTCCTGACAGTCATCACTGCCGTGAAGGAGAAGGTTCGTCTGCTCTCCGAGGTGCCATCCGCCATCGATTTCCTTATCACCGAGGAGATAGACTACGATCCTGAAGCGACCGACAAAGCTAGGGCAAATCCTAATTTCGCTTTACTCCCCGCACTCGCCGACCACCTGGAGTCGACTCGCCGATTGGTCAGCGGAGATTGCGAAAGAAGCGATTGGAGAAGTCGCCAAAGCAAACGGAGCCAAACCGGGCCAACTCATGTTCCCGACCCGAGTCGCGCTCTCCGGCCGCGCCCACGGCCCGGATCTCGGGGATATTTTCGCCATCCTGGGAAAGGCAAGAACGGTTGCCCGGCTGAGGGCTTTGGCGGAAATTCCCTAATTGTCCACGCAACGTGTCAGCGCTTAGATCCGTTTCGCTCCGCCGGCCGGACATATGCTTGCGGAATTTAGTCGGAATATGATGTCGGTGTGGGCACTCTTGCCACGGTATCGGTCTCCCCGCGTGCCGAACCAGCACGCCATCCGCGTATCCTCGCCAACACAGCTACCATGCTCTCCCTCATAAAAGACTACACACGCTGGCTCCACGGGAAATGGCCGGCGGGAAAGGTCGAACAAGCACCGGACGTGAACGATGACGGCACCTGCAACGTCCCCGGTGTCCGTGTGGTAGGCGATCTCACGGGAATCCCTCTCCTGAAATTTTCCGCCGATACCGGGGCGAAGGCGGTGCGGGCCATACTCGATGAAAAGGATTTCGAAAAGGGTGGCAAAGGGGAAACCCTGGATCTTGCCATCATCGGAGCCGGTGTCTCCGGGATGTCCGCCGCCATCGAGGCGAAAATCGCAGGGCTGAATTTCAAGATTTTCGAGTCCGCGGAGGCCTTTTCCACGATACGGAATTTCCCAAGGAAGAAACCCATCTACACATATCCGACGGATATGGAACAAGCCGGGGAGATGCGCTTCCGATCCGACGTGAAGGAGGGTCTGCTCAAGGAACTCGAGGCACAGCAGAAAGAACACGGAATCGAGACCACCGAGGCCGCGATCCAGAAGATCTCCCGTTCCGGCGGGATCCTGAAACTTCACGCCAAGGAAGACTCCTTCACCGCGAAGCGTGTCATCATCGCCATCGGCAAGACCGGGAATTTCCGCAAGCTCAATGTCCCGGGTGAGGACTTGGAGAAGGTCTCCAACCGGTTGATCGACGCATCGAAATACGGTGGCAAGCGCGTGATGGTCGTCGGTGGCGGCGACTCCGCGATGGAGGCGGCCATCTCTCTCGCGGAGGAGGGCGCGACAGTCGACCTCTCCTACCGGAAAAAGGAGTTCTCCCGCCCCAAGGCAGGGAATGTCGAGAAGCTCCGAGACTTGGAATCCGGCGAAAAGGTCACCCTTTACATGGAGTCCAACGTCCGGGACATCGAGGAGAACCAGGTGACCCTCTCCGGTGAGGGCGGAAACGACAAAACCCTGGAGAACGATTTCGTCTTCACTCTCATCGGACGCGAGGCTCCCCTGGATTTTTTCCGGAGATCCGGCATCCGTGTCACCGGAGATCGCAACCCGATGTGGTGGCTCACTCTCATCGGATTCGGGCTGCTGATGGCGTTTCTCTACCATCTCAAGGGCTATCTCGCCTTCTGGGGGATTCCGGATACAAACCTCTGGCAGATTTTTTCCAGGAACAACTGGTTCCCCTTCAACCTCCCCGCCTTCGGGGGGGAGAACGGGATTATTCGCACCACCTCGAATTCAGCCGCCAACGATCCCGGCTTCCTCTTCGCGTTTCTTTACACATCGGTCATCGTCATCTTCGGCATCCGGCGTGTGAGACGCAGGAAAACGCCTTATGTGAAACTCCAGACAACCACACTCGCGGCCTTCCAGGTGGTTCCGCTCTTCCTGCTGCCCTATGTCCTGTTCCCCTGGATGGGGGCGAACGGCGCGTTCACCGGCGGCGGCTTCGGAGAGTGGTTCGGGATGACATTTCTAAGCGACGGCCCGGGCACGGAGCCCACCCAATACTGGCGTGCCTTCGGGTTCATTCTCGCATGGCCGCTTTTTATCTACAACATCTTCACGGAGGCCCCGCTCTGGGGTTGGCTCATCCTCGGTTTCATCCAGACCTTCGTCATCATCCCCCTCATCGTCTGGCGCTGGGGAAAAGGTGCGTACTGCGGCTGGATCTGCTCCTGCGGTGCCATGGCCGGAAACGCTAGGTGACCAGCACCGCCACAAAATGCCCCACGGCCCGAAGTGGAACAAACTCAACATGGTCGGCCAGGGCATCCTCGCCCTCGCCTTCGTCATCCTCGTCCTGCGCGTCATCGGCTGGATGTTTCCCGCCACCGGCATCAATGGAGTCGCCATGGGACTTTCCGAGAAATATTCCCCGTTCTCCTACAAATACATGATCGATCTCTGGCTGGCGGGTGCCATCGGCTACGGCCTGTATTTCCACTTCTCCGGCCGGGTCTGGTGCCGCTTCGCCTGCCCTCTCGCCGCATTGATGCACATCTACGCCCGCTTCACCCGCTTCCGCATCTTCGCGGACAAGGACAAGTGCATCTCATGCAACGTCTGCACGACCGTCTGCCACCAAGGCATCGATGTGATGGCCTTCGCCAACAAGGGCAGACCCATGGAGGATCCCCAATGCGTCCGCTGTTCCGCCTGCGTCCAATCATGCCCCACCGGAGTCCTGAACTTCGGCCATTTCGATTCAAGGGAGAAACCGGTGTTCGACACCCTCCCCGCCTCCCTCGTCCAGCTTGCCGAAAGGCGGAAAGCCAAATAGGAGTCGGGTCTCTCCCGTCCCGGCAATCTCCCTCAGCCCATGCTTTCCGCTCTCGCATTCGCAGTCTATCTGGCAGCCAGCCTAGGGCTCCTTGTCTACGGCCTGAACTGCTATGTCATGCTCCTGCTTTTCAGGAAAAAGGCCGGAGCAACCCGTGATCGCCAACGGGCGGCTGAGGCCGAGTGGCAACTGAAACATCCCTCCGGAGATTCCTCAAACCTCCCCAGGATCACGACCCAGCTCCCCCTCTACAACGAGTATAACGTCGCCGAACGAGCCATCCGCGCGATCGCCTCCTTCGACTACCCTCCCGATCTCCACCAGATCCAGATCCTGGACGACTCCGACGACGAGACCCGCGCACTGGTCGATTCAGTCGCGCAGGAGCTTGGAGAGAAAGGGCTCTGGATCGACGTTGTCCGCCGTGAAAGGCGCCACGGCTACAAAGCGGGTGCTCTCGCCGATGCGATGCCCGCCGCGCACGGGAAATTCATAGCCATTTTCGACAGTGATTTCGTCCCCGAGCCCGATTTCCTGAAAAACCTCCTTCCTCATTTTCGAGACGAAAGAACAGGCCTGGTCCAAGCGCGCTGGACCCACCTTAACAGGGAAACCTCCTTACTCACCCGGGCCCAATCCGTAGGCATAGACGGCCACTTCGCCATTGAGCAAACCGCCCGTTCGGCCAACCATCTCTTTCTCAATTTCAACGGCACCGCCGGTATCTGGCGGCGCACCACCATCGAGGACGCCGGTGGTTGGACAGCCGATACCCTCACGGAAGACCTGGATCTCTCCTACCGCGCCCAGTTGAAAGGCTGGCACCTGGAATACGTTCCCCACGTCACCGCTCCCGCCGAGCTACCCGAGACCTACTCAGCCTTCAAGAGCCAGCAGTTCCGCTGGGCGAAAGGCTCCATACAGACAGCGATGAAACTCCTGCCGGAAATCCTGCGCTCGGATCGCCCCGTCTTCGCGAAACTCCAGTCCATCCTCCATCTATGCCACTACTTCGCGCATCCGCTGATGCTCGTCCTCGCCCTCCTTGCTCTCCCCGCCCTGCATCACCTGGGCGGAGATCTTCACCAGGTCTGGCTTATTGTTTTCGCCATTCCGCTGCTCGCCTCCACCCTCGGCCCCACCGTCCTCTACACGGTCAGCCAGCGCCATCTTTACCCCGCCGATTGGAAATCACGCGTCATCCTCCTCCCCGCCCTGGTGTCTAGTGGGATTTGGCATCTGCATTTCGAACACCCGCGCCGTCGCAGAAGCCATCCTCGGCATAAGATCCGGCTTTATCCGCACTCCCAAGCGGGGCACCAGAGTCGGCAAAAATTACAACCCGGCCGCCAATATCATCCCCGTGCTTGAGATCGCCGCCGCCATTTACTGCGCTTACTCCCTCTTCACATACCTTAGCAGCGGAAGCTACGGCATCGCCCCTTTCCTCCTCCTGTACATCGCCGGATTCGGCCTGGTCGGTTTCTCAAGCCTCCGCGAACAATTGGAGTTTGGATTTTCAACCCGTGACGGCAAGCAGCGCTAACTCCCGCAAATGTCTCCGACGATTTCCGCCATCTCCGCGAGGGTCGCAAACCCCCGCCCCATCGCATGGCTCATCGCCATGGCGACATCGCTGGCAGTCTGCATCATCTGGTCATTCCTCCCCACTCTGGAAGCTTTCCCCGTCCTCCGCACAGCCCTCTTCGCCACCCTGGGAGTCTCCATGCTGGCTCTTGTATTCCTCTTCCCGGAAACATCCGACCGCAGAGCAAGATGGCTCATCCTGATTTCCGCCATCCTCCTCCGCCTGACTCTCCTCCCCGCCCCTCCGTCTGACGACCTGAACCGCTACCTCTGGGAAGGAAAACTCGTTCTCGCTGGCGAAAATCCCTACCTTGCCGCCGCCGAGGATCCGCGCTGGGAATCCCGCCGCGATAGCATCTGGCAGGGCATGAACCACCGCGACCGCCCCACCGCCTACCCACCGGGCATCCAGTGGATCATGGCAGCCACCGCCGCCATCCACCCTTCCCTTTTCAGCTATAAAATCCTAGCCATCCTCGGCGATCTCGCCGCCCTCGCCCTACTTCTGGCCCTACTCCGCGAGACCGCTGCCCCCCTTCGCTGGGCGGGATTCTACGCCTTCAATCCCGCCGTCCTCATCGCCTTCGCCGCCGAGGGTCACTTCGACAGCCTCATGGTCGCTGCCATGCTGGCCGCCATCTTGGCCTTTCGCAGAGAGAAACTGATCGCATGGCTCTGGCTCGGAGCCGCGATCCAGATCAAACTCGTCTGTCTGATCCTCCTGCCTCTTTTCATTCTCCGGAAAAAGGAATCACAAACCGAGGGGAAACATTCGGTTTTCGAGGAACAACTCGTTCATCTCCGTTCGCGCCCGTTCGCGGTAGGACTGCTCCTCTTTTCCTCTGTCCTCGTTTTGCCCGGACTCCCCTTCCTCACAGCTCTCCCGGAATGGTTCTCAGCCGTCCGCCAGTTCGCAGGTTCAGGCAATTTCAATGCTCCACTTTACACTTATCTCTCCCTCACCGGTCTGGCTCCGGCCACGGTGAAAATCCTCTGCACCGCCACCTTTGGAATCTCCGCGATCGTTATCTGTATCTCCCGGTGGCGTGGCGCCGACCTCATCCATTCCGCCCTACTCATGACGGGCGCGCTTCTCGTCTGCTCCCCCATTGTCCATTTCTGGTACCTCACCTGGCTCCTTCCTCTCACCGCCCTCCGCCCCTCATTTGCGTGGACAACCGTCTCCATCACCATCGCCGCATACTTTCTGGCCTGGCAAACCCAGGCCACCGAGGGCTGGTGGGGCTTCCGCCACCAGACCGCCGCCCTGATCTGGCTACCCTTCATCGCGGCAGCGATCGCACAGAACCGCTTTCTGTTGGTCAGGAAACTCCCTGCGCCCCCTGCTCCAGGTAGTTCTACTAGCGATCTGCCTGAAAGAATTTCTCTGATAATCCCCGTCCTGAGACCCGACAAATCGCTTCTCCCTCTTCTTCAAACCCTGAGAAGCAGCCTGGGTATGAAAGCGGAGATCATCGTGGTCTCCACCGAGGAACCCACCTTCCCCCTGCCGGAAAAACACATCACCGCCCCACGGGGACGTGGCAACCAGATCGCGGCCGGCATCTCGGCAACTACCGGAGAAAACATCCTGATCGTCCATTCGGACAGCACCCCTCGACCCGGCTTCGCGAAAGATCTGGAGACCGCCATCTCCAAACATTCTCACGCCTCGCTCCTGGTCTTCGGCCAACGTTTTGACAAACGATCCCCCGGGACACTGCTTATCGAGGCTCTTAACGAACTCCGGGTCGTCTTTGGCGGAGTCGCCTTCGGAGACCAGACCATGCTTGTCCGCCGCGCCGCGCTGGAATCCGCAGGAGGTTTTCCCGCGCAACCCCTGATGGAGGATGTGGAGACGAGCCTGCGCCTCGCCACCCGAGGTGACATCGTTTACCTGGGACGTGAATGGCAGATCTCGGCTAGGAAATGGGAAAGTCGATTCCTCTGGCGCGTGTTTCTCATCCTCCGTCTCGTAGTGTCCTACCAACTGGCGCGACTCCGCGGCCGCACCCATGCCGCCAAAGTCTCCGAACGGATGTATGCTGAATATTATCCTGATTCCAGTGTGGCGACTCAGAGGCGGGGGAACCCGGAATAAACTATCACACACTAAAAAACGACCACCCCTATCCCGGAGTGGCCGTTTTCTCAAAAGTGTCCGATATTACTCAACTTCCGTCTCTTCCATTTTTTCCATCTTGTCGTCCTTCATTTCCGCGTCAGCGGCATTCGACATTCCGTCTTTGGAAATCCCTATCACACCTGCCGCGATTCTGTCGCCCGCGTTCCCTGTGGGCTGACCACCGTCATCCTCTTTGGCGTGGATGATCACAGCGCGGCCCAGGATTCCCTTGGTGCCCGCACCCAGTTCGATATTGTCCACGGTCAGCGTGAGCGTCGCGTGCCCGTCCTCATCAGCGGAGAGGTTTCCAAGATCCCCTCCATGGCGGACTTCCGTTTCCGGCAGAGCGTGGTCGTGGCCATCCGGATTGAAATGCCCACCGGCGCTGGTCGCGTCATCGCTTCCAAGGTCACCGAATTCGTGGACATGGAACCCATGTTTCGTGTTGGGTTCGAAACCTCCTACGTCTGCCGTCACCTTCACCCCTTCGGCGACTTTCTCGAATACGACCGACCCCTTCACATTGCTTCCGCCGACCGGAGAAATGATCGCGACAAGTTTGGAGAGGCTGTGATCCTCGCCCTTCATCTCCGCTTTATCATTCATCGGCATTTCCATTTTTCCCTCCTCTTGCGCGGCAAGAGGCGAGACAGCAAGTGCGACGACTCCGAGAGTCCTGAAAATTATCTGGTTGGTTTGTGCTTTCATAACGAGAAACCTGTTCGCAATGCGCATACCAGGCTCGCATTTGTAGATTTAGACCTGTTTGGAGTGATTTTAGAACGACAGGAGCGCATTACGCATCGCCGGGATTATTTTTGCACGAATTCGATTCAAAATTTCAAAGTCTTCAAGCCGATAAACAGGGGGAATTCCTGAGCCGCGAGATGCTCCGCCTTACTGAATGGCCCGCCACCTTGCGACCTGCGGTGAGAGTATAGCTCCACGCAATCAACCACCCCCATTCCCGCGCTACCGATCGCGGAGATTACCTCCTGCAGCGGCCGGTGGTAGAAAACGGTGCTCTCGCCGGTACCCAGTCCGGGTCTGGTCTCGATGCCTATTTCCAGTGCGTTTCCGTATCTGTCCAACCGCCGGTATTGGATCTTCTGATCCGCGTCCCATCCCCAGTGGCTTTCCCTGGGGATGCGGAAACAGGGATGCATCATCACGATCACCGACCTTCCTCGAGTTTTCAGGGAGCCGGATATGTTCGCCATCAGACCCTTCACATCCGGCACGTCATGCACCGCCATAACACAAGCCGCAGCATCAAAGCTCCCGTCCGCCCAGTCGCCCGGCAGGCACGCGTCCGCACGCAGCAGCGTGACGTCGCCCTCACCCCCGAACCGCTGCCTCGCGGCATCGATGAGTTTCCCGCTCGCATCCACCCCCAGCACCCTTCCCGCACCGGCCTCCAGGAGAGGACGTACCAGCACACCCTGCCCGCAGCAAACGTCCACGACCGATTCACCCTTACGCAGCGAGAGCAGATCCATCGCCGCGGGCAGGATCACATTCCGGTGATAGTCGGAACCGTCCGCACCCACCAGCTTGTCATACCAACCAGCCACCCCGTCCCACCCGCGCTCTCCCTGTGGTGTCGATCGTTCCCTTTTTCCCGCTGGCGGATTTTTCGGAAAATGCCCACCGCCACGCCTCGCTCCTTTTCGTCTGTTCTCCATGGATGATTCTATCCACCGCCACACTGGATCTGGCCATGAAATTTCCGCCCCTGTGGCATGTTGGCATGCCCTCCGACCTCATGGCCACGGACGTCTTTACCTTGTAAGACTTCACCTTCCGGCGTTTCCCCGCTTGCAATCCTCTCCCCGAAGCGGAAAACTCCCCCTACCGCGTTATTTGCAAGCTCGGTACGATCTGAAATCCCTTTCCAACATGATGATACGCTACCTGCCCATCCTTCTCGCCCATCTCCTTGCAAGCACTTCCGCGTTTTCCCAGGCAATCGAAGTCAACGGGATAGCAGCGAAAGTCAATGGTCAGGTCATCACCGCGAACGAGGTCTCGTTCATGCTCGCGCCGGTCTACGCTCAGCTCGCGACACAGTTCCCGCGCAGAGGCCCCGAGTTCGAACGGCAGTTCAAGGAAGCCCGCGACAAGGTGCTCCAGGAACTGATCGATCGTCAGATCATCCTGGACGAGTTCAAACAGATCGGTGCCAAGATCCAGCCGCATTTCATCGACGAGGAGATCAAGCGGCAGATAAGGGAACTCTACAACGGCGACGAGGGGAAATTCCGTGAGGAGCTGAAAAAGTCCAGACTGACCATGGAGGGTTACCGGGAGATGACCAGAGAGAAGATGGTCGTCCAGTCCATGCGCGCACAGCAATTCGCCGACGCGCCCCCGCCGCTTCCCAACGAGATCCAGAACGAATACAATGAGATAAAGCCTACCCTCCGCGACACATCGAAGGACAGGATCACTTTCAGAAAGATCTTCATCCCCGCCGCCGATCCCGAAAAACCGCTGGCCACACCCGAGACACAGCTCGCCCTGGCGGAGGATCTCGCACGTCAGTTGAACGAGGGGAAGGACTTTGAGGAGATCGCCAAGGCGAACTCAAGGGATGCCTTCGCGGCCGAGGGCGGCCTTCAGAACGATCTCCCGCGAACGGATCTCGCCGCCGAGTTCGCCGCCATCGTCTTCGAAGCTCCGGAAGGAAAAATCCTCGGCCCGCTCCTTGACCCGCGCGGATTCACCATCGTCAAAGTGATAGAGAAGAAACTCGAACCCTCCCCGCCGCTCGGCGAGGTTCGCAACATGATCGAGGAGCGCGTCAGGAGGAAAAAGACCTCCGCCCAATACGACCGCTGGATCGAGGGACGCCGGAAACGCTCGATGATTGATATCAAGGACTGACACCCGCGTTTCAGGAAGACTCCAATTTTCAATATAGAAACCCATGGAAGATCGCTACGAAATCAAAGGGAAAATCGGCCAGGGCGGACTTGGGGCGGTTTACAGGGCACACGATGTCCGGATGAACCGCGAGGTCGCCATCAAGCGCATCATCGCGAATAACGAGGACGACTCCCTCCCCGAGGAGGCGACACGCCAGCTCATCAAGGAGGCCGGCTCCCTCGCCTCCCTCCAGCACCCGAACATCGTCACCATCTACGACGTCGGAACCGATGAGGACGGACCCTTCGTCGTCATGGAGCTTCTCACAGGGGAAACCCTCGAGGAGATCATCGGAAAAGGTTCGTTCACCTGGCAGGATTTCCGACAGCTTGCGCCCCAGATCCTGGAGGCGCTTATCGCCGCCCAGGAACTACATCTCGTTCATCGTGATCTGAAGCCCAGCAACCTTATGCTGACCTGGCTGCCCTCAGGAAAATTTCAGGTGAAAATCGTCGATTTCGGCCTCGCCAAGCTTTCTTCCAAACCCTCGCTCCAGACCATAGACCAGTCTGACGGCGTATTCGGTTCCATCTATTTCATGGCGCCCGAGCAGTTCGAACGCGTCCCTATCGATCACAAGGCCGATCTCTATGCCATAGGCTGTGTCTTCTACTATGCCCTGACAGGCACCTACCCCTTTGACGGCGAAACCGCCGCCGAGGTCATGGCCTCCCACCTCCAGCACCACATCACCCCGCTACAGGAAGTCCGCGACGGCATCCCGCTCTGGGCCTGCGACTGGATCATGTGGCACATCAACCGCCAGCCGTCCGATCGCCCGGAGGACGCCCGCCAGGCTCTCAAATATTTCGTGGAGAACGACGCGGTAGCCGATCCGCCGCTGAGCACCGGGACTCCCACACCGGCCGTCGAGCAGCCAAAGCGTCCGAAACTGCGCGTTCCCGGCTCCGCACCCGTTCCCGAGGTGATCAAGGAGGCAAGTCCCACACAACCTGTGAAAACGGCCGCCGCTCCCAAGCCTCTCGCCCCGCCCCAGGGTTCGAAACCAAGCGTCCATACGACCTCGCAGGTTCTTACCACCTCCAAGACCGCTCCAGCTGATGCCGAGACATCGCATGAGGGAGGCTCTGCCGAGACACCTGCTGAAACCGAGGCTCCGCCGAAAGCCGCACCTACCCTCATCCGGGCAAAACCTTCGACTGGTGGTGCCAGCCCGAAGCTCACCAAGCCCGGTTCGAAGACCTCTCCGGCCTCCACCCAGCCGCTAAAACCAGGTGTGGCGAAAACCGGTGCCCTCGCCCCTGCCGTCGCCGCGGTTCCAACCGAGAAAGCCCCCGCGTCCGCGAACACCAAAGCCGCACCGGTCGCGAAGAAAAAGCAGGGCATGTCTTCCGGTGTGAAAGCGGTGATCGCCGTTGTTCTCGGGCTGCTCGTCGTCCTTCTCGCTGTCCTCATGCTGAAAAAAAGCGGCGACAACGCGGAAACCAAGATCTACAACGACATGATCACGTATGCGGCAAAGGGCGACGCCACAGAGCTACCCGTCGATGCCAACAAGCTTGACATACTCCTGCGCAACGCGGTCTCCGTGGCATCGAACAAGCAACGCTACACCGTTTACAAAGCCCTCTTCCTCGCCAAGGCGACAGACGGAACCAACATAGATAGAGAAATCGCTGAGTTCGCCACCACACGTGAGATGATCCCGGACATCCGCATCGTCCTGATCCGTGACGTTCTCAGGAAACGGCAGAATCCCGAGATCATCGGCACTCTGATCGAATACGCCCGGAGCACGGACGACACGGATGCGGCGGTAGCTGCCATTGAGGCGGTGCGTTTCATGGCGACCGACGAACACTTCCCGGCGTTCATCGAGCTGATGCAAAGCACCGAGAAAGAGCGTATCCGGAAGGCTGCGGAGGGCAACGCGGAAAAAATCATCGAGAAATCCTCCTCGCGTGAATCCCTCGGGAGAACCGTTGCCGCCGCCCACGACAACGCGTTCAACGACGTGGTCCGCCATTCGATGCTACGCCTGATGGCCGGAATCGGCGGAGAAAACGCCCTCGATCTGGCCAAAAAGAACCTCGGAAGCGAAGAGGACAAGAACAAGATCGCAGCCATCGTCACCCTCGGAAAATGGAAAGATCAGACAGGCTACAAGGCTCTCGTGGAATATATCGCCTCGGGTCCCGAACTCTCCCTGCGCGGTCGCGCCTTTGATTCGGCGATAGGATACGCTTCAGAGGCAGATGAGAATCTTGAGGAGAACTGGACTCTTCTCGCGGATCAGGCGAAGACCCAGGAGGAGCAGATCAAGCTCATACGTGGAGTGGCCACATCGAGAGCCGAGCCATGGGCTTTCTCGATCCTGGAGAACATCGTCAAAAATTCAGAGGACGACAAGGCCATCGACCTCGCCGAACGCGCGATCGTCCACCTCGAGGAAGTCAGGAAAACCCAGGCTACCGAAGAAGAAACTTCGGACGACGAGGAATAGTCCCTCGTTCGTTTCGTCCCTCTTTCACTCTATCGCAATCGTGTCTCCAGATCAGCAGCTCGTACAACTCACCACCGGTACCGCCAAAGTCCTCTCCGAAAAGGAGCTTCTTGAAAAACTCAGGCTGGGTCGCCCCCTCCGGGTCAAACTCGGAGTCGACCCCACCGCCCCGGACATCCACTTCGGCCACACCGTCGTCATCGAGAAGCTCCGGCAGTTCCAGGAACTCGGCCACCAGGCCGTCCTGCTGATTGGAGATTTCACGGCGACGATCGGAGATCCCTCGGGTCGCTCCGCTACACGCCCTCCCCTCTCCCGCGAGGAGGTTCTGGCGAACGCCGCCACCTATACGGAACAGGCATTCAAAATCCTGGATAGGGAGAAAACCGAGATCGTGTATAATGGCGACTGGTTCCGGAAAATGACATATGAGGAAATCCTCCGACTCAACGCCCGCGTCACCCTGCAGCAGATGCTCCAGCGCGAGGACTTCCGCAACCGCCTCGAGTCCGCCCAGGAAGTCCGACTCCATGAGCTCCAGTATCCCGTGATGCAGGGCTGGGACTCGGTGGAAATCCGAGCCGATGTCGAACTCGGTGGCACCGACCAACTCTTCAACATACTCGTCGGCCGCGACATGCAGAAGGACGATGGCAGCCCCAGCAGGTCGTAATGGTCATGCCCCTCCTCGAAGGCCTAGATGGGGTGAAGAAAATGTCGAAATCCTACGGCAACTACATCGGCGTTTCCGAGCAACCCCAGGAAATGTTCGGCAAGCTGATGTCCGTCTCCGACGAGCTCATGGCCCGTTATCAAACCTTGCTGCTCGGAGAATCAATCGACCCTTCTCTCCATCCCATGGAGGCGAAAAAGTCTCTCGCCGAGAAGCTCACCTCCCGCTACCACGGCAATGAAGAAGGAAAGGCCGCTCGCGCAGACTGGGACACCCGTTTCTCCAAAAAAGACCTCAGCGCCGCAGACCTGCCGGAACTCGCTGTTTCCGATCTTCCATCGGATCTCACGGTTCTCACCCTTGCCGCCTATTCATTCAAAACGGCCTTTGATCTTAAGAAATCCAACGGAGAACTCCGCAAACAGTTCATCGTTTCAGGCTCCGTCCAACTGAGCGGCGAAAAACTCACCGATCCCGCCTCCCCTGTATCACCTCAGTCCGGCGACACGTTGAAACTTTCCAAAAAACACGCCGTAAGATTTATCTGACGAAACGCGGACGCATCCGCCAACCGGTCTGCCAACCAACTATGAAAACCGCATTTCTATTTCTCGCCCTCGCCATCACAGGGCAATCCGAAGAAAAACAAATCTTCAACGGAAAAGACCTCACCGGATGGTCTGGCGCCCCTGAGTTCTGGTCGGTCGAGGACGGAGCCATCACCGCCAAGGCCACTGCGGAGAACCCCGTCCCACACAACACCTTCCTCATTTGGAAAGACGGGGAAGTCTCCGATTTCATTCTCACCTTCAAATACAAGATGACACCCGGTGATGACAAGAAGTTCACCAATTCCGGCGTCCAGTATCGTTCCCGCGTCCTTGATCCTGAGAAATTCATTGTCGGCGGCTACCAGGCTGATTTCGAATACGGAGACACCTATTCCGGTATCCTCTACGAGGAGAAAGGCCGGGGAATACTCGCGCGTCGCGGCCAGGTGGCCACCATTACCCAGAGCGGAGATCCCAAGAAACCGGACATCGAGGTCACCGGCGAAACCGGGAAGAACCGAGGAAATCCAGGCCGGCATCAACAAGGATGAATGGAACGACTACAAGATCGTCGCGGAAGGAAAAAGAGTCCGGCATTTCATCAACGGGATGCTCACCATCGACGTCACAGACGAGACCGCCGAGGCTCCGAAGAAAGGTGTCCTGGCTCTCCAGATGCATGCCGGCCCCCCGATGCAAGTCCAGTTCAAGGATATCGTTCTCACGGAAAAGTAAGGAACTCGTTACACCGGTGGCAGCGAAATGGGTTGAGTCGCCGCAGATATGTGTTTGACTGGAAGGATATGAAACTCAGTCGTCGTGAAATGATGGGGCTCCTTGGTGCGAGTGCGTTGGCAAGTGGCAGGTCATTCGGGGCGGAGCCGATTTTGAAAAAATACGGAATCGCTCTCGTCGGCCTCGGCAGCTATTCGAAAGGCCAGCTCGGCCCCGCGCTTTTGGAAACCAAGCACTGCCAGCTCACCGGCATCGTCACCGGCTCACCGGAAAAAATCCCGGAGTGGCGCGAGAAATACGGAGTCCCTGAGAAGAACGTCTATTCTTACGATAACTTTGACGAGATCGCGGGCAACAAGGACATCGACATCATTTATGTCGTCCTGCCGACCGGAATGCACTCGGAATTCTGCATTCGCGCGGCGAAGGCCGGGAAACATGTGATCTGCGAGAAGCCGATGGCCGGCACGGTGGAAGAGTGCGACGCGATGATCGCGGCGGCAAGGGAGGCCGGTGTCGGTCTGCACATGGGCTACCGCCTATGGTGGGATCCGTATCATATCCGCCTCATGCAGGTTGCGGAAACCGAGGAACTTGGGGAGCTGAAATCCATCGACACCGGCTTTGGTTTCAATCAGACCAACCCCGACCCGAATAACTGGACGATGACGAAGAAACTCGGCATCGCGGGACAGCTTTACAACCTCGGCACCTATCCGGTGCAGGCTGCGCTCTATATCGCACGGGAAAATCCTGTGAAAGTCACCGCCACATCCCACAACTCCCGCCCGGAGATTTTCACTGAGATCGAGGAGGGCTACGAATGGGAGTTCGATTTCCCAAGCGGGATCAAGGCCACCGGTTTCGCCAGCGCGAAGAAGCCGGGCAACATGGCGATAGGTCACGCTGTAAAGGGTGACTTCGGGATCGACAAACAATGCTACGCCTACAACGGACTCAGCGGTTTCGTGGGAGATGACAAAATGGATTTTCCCGCGCCCAACCAACAAGCGCTTCAAATGGACGGCATCTGCGAAGCGATTCACAAGGGCGAAAAAAGCATCGTCCCCGGGGAGATGGGTCGCCGCGATATCGCCATCCTGGAGGCGATCATGAAATCCGCGCAAACTGGTATAACGGTGGATCTCGGCGATCTCGGGTATCCCGCCGTGTGACCACTCAAAGCCCCTCGAAGGGCGAGGAGTCCGCCTTACGAGCCCACCTCTCTTCCGCGCTAGGCATGTTTTTTAGAAGGGGGGCGAAATGAACCGCCACATCCCGTGGATCAAGGAACACCGGACGGTGAGGCACCGGTCCATCGCCTGAAGGAAGGTCAATTTCCGCCAGAGAGTTCCCCTCTGATTTTCTCGGCTGCTCCTTTTCCTCCATGCCTACATATCATAGCCGCAAATTCCGCGTCGTCCAGCGTGAGACCATTGACCCGAATCAGCGAAATGACATCGCTCCAGTCTTGGGCGGTGTCCCTGCGGGACGGTTGACTGATCGCGTGGAGCTTGAGCGCGACCATGGCCGTCGGACTGGGTGTGGCGATCACCGACCGTGCGTTCTTCGTGGAATCAAGCGTTTCGAACACGTCGATATCCACGAGCATCAGGTCGATGGGTGGGAGCGGAAATCCCGCAGAAGCCTCGAATTGTAGGAAATTCGAACTGCGCGCGAAAGGGAGGTAGGCAATGCTCGTGAGTTTTTCCTCCCACCTTTGAGCGGAGGATCGGGGTATAAGAAGGTCGAGATCGAAGGTCGCGCGAGGATGGCCCAGAGCGGTTACGGCGTGACCACCTATCATCAACGCGGGGAGATTGTGGGTTTCGATGAGTTCGGCGATGGTGGTTAGCAGGTGTTTCATCGGCTGGACGCCCCAGAATATCCAGGCCACCGGACGTGTGGAAGTACGGATTGGAATGGTTCTTTCACCGCCACCATGACCATCCGCATTTCTCCTACATCCGCGAGGAATGTCATCGCGGCGGATCCGGTGGACAAGCGGCTTTCGATAGCGAAACCGCTACCAAACCCCGTGCGAGACATTTCACTCATTTCCCACCGGGAGCTCCGGCTTGTCGCCGGTGCCGTAGGGACGAATCTGCAGCTGTTTGGACTTCGGCTCCTTTTCCTTCTCTTCCATTTGATCGGACGCCGGTTTTCCTGCAGGACTTTCCACGACGACCGCTTTTGGAGACGTGCGAATGGACTGGTAAAGCAGGTTGTAGTTGTGCCTAAGGGCGGCCGGGAACGAGACCCGCCCGGCTTCCACGAGTTTCTCCCGCAGCATTTTCGCCGAAACGTCCGCGATAAGATCGGTTCCGATTTTTACCGCGTGATCCACTCCCACCACCTGCTGTCCGCCTTCATTTCCACCCCGAATCAGATCGCTTGTGACCGAGCGCCCCTGTATCGCGATGCTGGACTGCGCGGCGGCAATACGCCCGTTGGAATCCACCGTGATCTCAAGAATCGCATGGTCATTCGAGGACAGCCAGCCGCGCACGTGGTCAATGCGCAGGGAGATGAAGATCCCTCCGTCCGGTGTGGGCGTGATCTCCGGCCGGAACGTGCGGTAATCGGCGCCCGACAGAGGGTAGTCGGCGGCTTTCCTGCCCCGGGCGTCCCATCCGCCGAGACTTTTCCCTAAGGCATCCTCATCGACAGTGACATCAGCGAGAGCCGTTCCAGAAAAAAGAAGAAGGGAGATCGCTATTTTTCTAAAATTCATAGGTTCGCTGGTTGCGCTTTCTTATACGGAAAAGACGGCGGAATTATTCACGCCTGTTCGGCGCCAGCGTGAACTTCACCTTGTGGACTGCTGGCGGTTTTTCCGAGGAATCTGCTCGCCATCCTGGCAGCGTCCTGCCGGTGCTCGTCCTTGATATGTGCCACGACTGATGCCATTGCTCCGAGTATTACGCTCCAGTCATCCGCGAACCCCGGCCCGATGATCGCGTCCGGGATGAAATCCATCGGAAAGATCAGATAGCCCAGCGCACCAACAATCACGCTCTTCGCCCATGCGGGGGTGGCCGGATCCCGGAGACAGAAATACAGGGTAAGGGAGGAGGACAGGAGTTTGCGTCCACCTCGTTTGGACAGTTTCGAGACTACAGCCCAGAAGCCGTCCACGGAAAACTCGTCCGGAAGGTGCTTCTTGAAATCTAGTGCTCGTATGTCCGGGATTTTCATGCGCTGGAGGGATCTTAGCCGCAAAACGGGGGAAATCAACCTCACTGACGATCCCATCGAAAGATGACAGTTTGACAACGGGTAGTCCTGTTACTCACAAAACCCATGATTACTCTCATACGCCACGCCACGGCGGCAATCGCTCTCGCGTTCTCCGTCGCTTCAGCGGACGCGCTCCCCACTGCGAAAGAATTCCGCGAGGGTGCGATGCGCAATCCCCGCCTCCACGACACCACCGGCGAGCAGTTCTGCTGGAACTCCCGTATCGCCATTGACAGGATACTCCGGGGATACGAAGGCACCAAGGACACGGCCTGGCTCGACGAGGCGATCATCTATTTCGATTTCCTGGAATCGAAACTGATCAAAGATCCGGACGGCTATCCCGGCTGGATAGGAGCGGGCATCCATGACCAGCCGAAAAAGGGCGAGAAGCCGGAATTCATCAGGGACGCTCTCGTCGGTGACGCCATCCTGCTGGAAGCCTTCGTGAAATTTTCGGAAATCGTCCACAATGATGACGCATTGAAAGAGAATTACGGGAAGAATGCCGCGAAATATCTTGAAATGGCCAGGCTGATCGGGTGGGAGAAATGGAACACGCGCGGGACTTACTACAGGGATGCGGCGGGATACGGCAGCTACCATACTCACCCGAAGGCCATCGATACGAAGACTGGAAAATGGAAGGAAGGTTTCGTCACGATCAGCGACAACCTGAACAAGCATAGCGCGATGGCCTCCGTCATGATGCGGATGTGGCGCATCACGGGAGAAGAAGAATACCGCGTCCGCGCCCACGAGATTTTCTCGCGGCTCAAGAACATGTTCCGGTATTTCCCCGAGGATGACCGTGTTTCCTGGAATTTCTGGATGCCTCACGGCCCCTATGACGTGAACGGCAGCCGCGTCGCCAGTTGGATCGCAGTCCACCCCAGCCGAGCCGGATATCAGGCGACGGAGGTCTCCCATATCGTCGAGGCTTATGACAGCGGGATAGTCTTCGACCGCGCTGACATGACGCGACTGGTCAACGCCAACCATTTCATGATGCCCGGGAACAACGGCGGCAAGTGGCGTAGCTCCGATGGATCCAGTGGCGCGGGGACGCTCTGGAGCTCGCTTGCCCGCTTCGATCCGGTGATCCGGAAGACATACGCCGACAAGCTCGCGGCGAACAGCAAGTCCACCGATGACCGGATCGATCTGGAGTTTCTGAACAACGTCACGTTGAAACAGGACGGTTCCCGCCAACTCATGCGCGAGGGGGAAAAACCGTCCGTCTATGATTTCCCTCCCCGTCCCGGTGCCAAACTCAGTGCGACGGTGGTGGTGCCCAACCGGATCGAACTGATAAACGACGAGTCCGCCAGTCTCGTCAGCCATCTGCGCGGCGGCGGAACGCTGACCATAGATCTTGTGGACATGGGAACGGGGAAAATCCTCGGACGCATTCATGAGGAAAAAATTCCGGGTGACGGCACCATTACCATCCCGGAATGGGATGGCAAGATCCCCGGAACCGGGCGGAAGCAGCCCGGTTCCTATCTGATCCGGTGGTCGCTCGATGGCGAGGTTCGCGATGAGCTTGTCGAGGCCGTGGTCGGCACGAAACGGGAGAAGGTAGCCATGACGAGCTTTCCCAACGGAGTGGCGAAAGGTCTGCCGTTTCCGGCGAAAACCATTTCGGAAGGGGTCTCCGTCGAGTTCGGGTTCGGTGGAAAGAACGATTCGCTCTGGATTCTCAAAGGAGCCGAGATCGTCCGGTCGCTCCCGGGAGGAAGGAAGGGAGCCGGTCTCCAGATTGAGAAAGGCAAGAGCGCCAGCCTCATCTTCGGCAACAGCGAGACCCCGATTCCCGTTCGCGTTTCCATGGCGGTTTATGACGCCGGGGAGAAGTTCGGGACGAAGTCAGTGGACGGCAGCGCCTGGGGCCTGGTCGGCAGCGATGGCGAATTTTACGGACCGGTGCGTTTCTGGAGAAAATATCTGGGGACGGACAAGAACCACGCCTGGGTCACCACCGAGAAATCCGGCTGGATGAGCCCCGGATACGCCAGAATTCCGCGCAAGACCGGATGGTCGGAATGGGTCTTCGATCTCACCGATCCCACCAGTCCGGCTCTCACGGTCAATGGGCGAAGAGCCGATTTTCCCAAGGAGGGACTACCCGCGGGAGCCGCCGGCGTCACTTTTCGCGGTGGCTCGGAGAAAACTCCCCTGTATGTGACGGACGTGAGGGTGGAATATCCGTAGATTCGGAATAGTCCCAAACATTCTGAAAAAACCGTTGAATTTCTTCCCGGCGTGAACGTCTCTCCTGTGCCAGCGAGGGCTGCGGAGATTTCTGAAATCCCCTTGAGTCTTCCGAATTCCTGGTTACAATCGTAAAACCAACTGAACAAACTAATGAAAAAACTATCAATCATCGCAATGTCCGCCATCGCAGCCTTCGGCTTCTCTAGCTGCGCGGAACCTACCGGGCCCAATACGCAGCGCGGAGCGGTGATCGGCGCCCTTGGCGGAGCTGCACTTGGCGGAATTGTCGGAAACCAGTCCGGACGAGCCCTTGAAGGCGCCGCGATCGGAGCCGCCGCGGGCGGTGGAGCCGGTGCCCTCTACGGGAACGCCCAGGATCAGGAGCAACGCCGTCGCTACTACGACGGCTACTAAGGCTGGAAACGATTTTTCAACGGGAGCCGCGAGGAGAAATCCTCGCGGTTTTTTTTATTTGGATGAATCACCCCGCCCGTCTCTCATACCAGGTTGGCGGCAGTTCCCCCGCCACCCATCCCCATCCCTTCAGCCATGCGCGTCTTTCTTCTTCTCGCCACCCTTTGCGGTTCGCTATACTCGCAAAAAATCGAATCCGTTTCTTCCCTCGTCGCCGAGAACATCTCGGTGGCTCCCGGTGAACCTTTCACAGTGGCGCTCAGGCTGGAGCACCCGGCTGAGTGGCACAGCTATTACAAGAATTCAGGCGGGGTGGAACTTCCGCCGGAAATCGAATGGACGTTGCCAGAGGGCGCGACCGCAGAACCCATCCAATGGCCCGTCCCAGAGGTGAAGGACGGGTATTTCGGGAAAAGTTTCATCTATCCGGGTTCTCCGGTATTCCTGGTCGAGATCACTCCCCCATCCTCGCTTTCCGCTGGCGACACGTTCACGCTGTCGGCGGATGCGGAGTGGCAGATCTGCAAGACCTCCTGCATCAACGAGTCGGCGAACTTCACCCTTAGTCTTCCGGTTTCCGAAAGGTCGTCACGTGATCCCGACCAATCGGAGTTATTCGAGACGGCCGAGGGAGCTTGCCGAAACAGGCTCCCGCGGCGGTACAATTCGCGGTTATCCCCGATACCGCGAATACGGACACCATGAAGCTCGCGATCACCGGACTGGATTCGGAACCGACCGAGTTCATCCCCAACGAGTCCTATCTGAAACCGTTTTCGGAGGGTGGAATCATGGAAAGAAAAGATGGCACTACCATCCTCACTCTCGGGCGGAAAATGAAGGACATGCTCGAGGAAAACATTCCCCAGGGTGACACTGCTTCCGGTATTTTGACGGCTGGTGAGAGCATTCTCGTCCCGGAAACATCTGCCTCGCCTACCATTGCGGGAACCGAATCCGTCGGGTTGGCGACGAGAGCCGACCCCGGGACGGCAGGTGCCCGGTCGTTTCTCAAAGCACTCTGGGGGATGTTTCTCGGAGGACTGCTCCTGAATCTCATGCCCTGTGTGTTTCCCGTAATCGGTTTGAAAATCATGGGGTTCGTCCAGCAGGGGGGGGAAGACAGGCGATCCGTCGCCCTCCACGGTCTGAGCTTCGCCGGCGGGGTCTTCACGTCTTTCGCGATTCTCAGCGGCATACTCTTCGCTCTCCGCAACGTGATCGGGTGGGGATTCCAGCTTCAGAACCCGTGGGTGGTTCTCGTTCTCCTTCTCCTTATGTTCGTCCTGGCGCTGAACATGTCCGGGCTTTTCGAAATGGGAACCTCGGCCACATCCGTCGGTGGAAATCTCCAGAACAAATCGGGACATGCCGGATCGTTTTTTTCCGGTTTCCTCGCGACCGTGGTAGCCACACCCTGCTCCGCCCCTTTCCTCGGTGTCGCCATCGGAGCCGTGATGCTTTTCCCCGGATGGCAGTTTTTCACCGCGTTCGGAATGATGGCGGCGGGACTCGCGCTTCCATACCTCGTCCTTTCGCTGTTTCCCGGCCTTGTCGAAAAACTTCCCCGCCCCGGCGCCTGGATGGAGTCTTTCAAACAGGCGATGTCCTTCCTCCTGTTCGGCACGGCGGCCTATCTCCTCTGGGTCTATTCCGCTCTCATCGGAACTGACGAGCTGCTGCCCGCCCTGATCGGGATTACCCTGATCGCGACAGCCGCATGGATCTACGGGCGGTGGAACCTGCCCCATAGAACGAGAAAAACCCGTTCCATCGCCCTTGTCCTCGCGGTCGGATTCGCCGCGACCGGCACGATTCTCGCACTCCCCCCTACGGAGAAGAAAAGGGAAGCCACGGCAATCTGGCAGCCATGGTCACAGGAGACTGTCGACCGCCTTCTGGCGGCTGGCACTCCCGTTTACATCGATTTCACCGCACGCTGGTGCGTAACATGCCAGGTGAATAAAAAGGTCGCTTACACGGATGCCGTTATGGCTCTTGCGAATGACAGGAACATAGCCTTTCTGAAAGCCGACAAGACGAAAGCGAGTCCGGCCATCGAGGCGAAATTAAGAGAGCTGGGTCGGACAGCCATCCCGGTGAACGTCCTTCTGGTGCCCGGGAAGGATCCCGTCATCACTCCGGAGCTTCTCACGCCGGGGATTCTCCACGATCTTTTCAGTGCCGTGCCCTAGCGTTTCCCCTCATCGAGATCGATGAAGTCGAACATCGTGTGAACCGTGTCCGGCTCCAATCCGATCTCACGCAGCCTGTCCTTTACCCTCTGAGAAGCCGCATCCCGCCAGCCGCGCTTGGTCATGAACCCGTTCCAGACCTCGATCTCCTCCGCGCCAGGCTTCCTGCCGTTCGAAAACGCCCATTCGAGAACTTCGGCATCATTCCTGCCTTTGAGAGTCTCGGCGACCAGATCCGCGTATTCGATTTTTAGAAACGAACAGCAGCGGGAATCAAAACTCCCCGAATGACTGCCGCCAACCATCGCCGCCCATTCATCCGGTAGCTTCCCCTCGGAGTGCAAGCGGATCTTATCTAGCATTCTTCCGAAATATACGATTCCGCCGACCTGGTCGTGCGGGCTGCGGAGTCCGGGGATGATCGTGGGAAAGGGTTTCGACATGGGAAAATGAATACCAGATGCACGCACGGCGCAAGTCCGGTTCAAACTCCGGGAATCCGCCCACCGGACCATCCCGATGACAGCCTTGCGGCCATTTTCGGAAACAGGAGGAAATGGAACGGAAGGACAGCATACCAGTAGGCGCGGCCGAGCAGACCTTTTGGGCGGAAGGTGGCGGTCTGGATCAGTGTTCCGGAGGAAATCTCGAAGTCCAGCCAAGCCTCGCCGGGGAGTTTCATCTCCGCGGACAGAATGAGACGCGCCGGGTTTTCCTCATTCCCTTTGTCCGCGAGAACGACACGCCAGAAATCCAACGCGTCGCCGGGATGGAGTTCGCTGGGATGCCTTCGTCCACGCCTCACTCCTGTTCCGCCGACCATGCGATCCATTACACCCCGTATTCTCCACGCCCAGTTCATCGAGGGCCAGCCATTCCTCCCGCCAATCGCCCAGACGGAACGGATCACCTTCTCGCGATCCGTTGTTAGCCGAATCTCCCGCCTGTCAATCAGGACACCGTGTTCGGGGACTTTGATCGAGCGCAGGAACTCGGGATTGAGGCGACCGGAGGATAGCGAGTCTATCCATGAGGAGGGCACACGGTTCTGCGCGATCCTGGCGAAAGCGGTTTCGATGGCCTGGCGGTAGGTCAGCAGTTCCTGCGGGATCATTACCAAAATCCTCTCGTCCCCGCATACGGTCTCGTTCGATAGCGAGCCGATCAGTGATTTCGCAAGGGACATGGTCGTGGAGGTCACGAAATGCAGCCAGTGCGAGGAAAGCCCCGGCGTTAGGAATGGGACTGGAATCACGAGGCGGGTCAGTCCGCGAGCGGTGGCGTATTGCCGGAGAAGATCCCGGTAGGTCAATACTTCGGGGCCTCCGATATCGAGTTCGGCACCGATGGTTTTTTCATTATCCAGACACCCGGTAAGGTAGCCGACAACATTGCGGATGGCGATGGGCTGGCACTTCGTCATCGTCAGATTTCGGAGTGATCATGACCGGTAATTTTTCCACAAGATCACGGATGATCTCGAACGATGCCGAACCGGATCCGACAATGATGGAGGCACGAAGGGTGGTGACCGGAGCCGATCCCAGACGCAGCACCCGGTTCACCTTCTCGCGGGATCTGAGATGATGGGAAAGCATACCATCCGGAATGAGCCGCCGAGGTAGATGATCCTCCCGCACGACGTCCCGCTTTTCCATTCGAGAAAGTTCTCCGCGCATGCCTGTTCCCTCTCCTCGAAGCCCCGACCGGCGCCCATGGAATGCAGGAGGTAATAGGCGGCGTCGATTCCATCGGGAAAATGGGGAAGCTGATCCGGCACCAGCATGTCTCCCTCTAGCAGTTGCAGCCTGTCGTCAGCAAGAAAGGGTTCGAACTGCAGTATCGGAAACCTGCCCCTGTCTCTGACAAGACCGACAACCGTGTGTCCTGCCTCCAGGAGCGATGGCAGGAGCCTGAGTCCGATGTAGCCGTTTGCACCTGTCAGCAGGATTTTCAAGGCCGCACTCTAATCCCGGTCTTCGGTAACGCAAGAAGGGGTGGCTAACCGCCACCCCCCAGGACAATCTTCAGAGACCCTAGCTCATGCATTCACGTCCATCGCGGCATACTCCCCGTCCTTGCGGCGGTATATGATCGTAAGGCAATCGCGACGGGCGCTCTTGTAGAGGATGAAAGGACGGTCGGAAAGCTCCAGCTCCATGATTGCGTCCTCTTTATACATGGTTTTCACGGCGTATTTTTCCGGAAAAACGATGAACGGCTCCGGATCGTGGCTGGATTCCTCCGGGTGGTCGAGAGCCTCGTCGGTGAAATGCCTCTCCTCAAGATAGCGTATCGACTCGTTCCGGTGGGGGCGGTTCTTCTTGAGAAGGCGGGTCTTGTGCTTCCTCATCCGGCGGGCGATCTTGTCGATCGTCTCATCCAGTGCCACGTACATGTCCCGCCCCTCGCTGTGCGCCTCTATCGTGATGTGGTTCGTGCAGAACAGGATGATCTCGGCGATGTGCCTGTTTTTCTGAACGTCAAGGATCGCCTTCGCCTCGATGATCTTCGGGTAGTCGAGGTGGAGTCCCTCGATTTTCTTGTGGGCGTATTCACGGAGCGAGTCGGTCACTTGTTCGTGCCTCACGGTGACGGTGATCGGCAGATTGACGTTTGCTGTTTGCATGGTTCTTAGTGGTTATAGGTTGATTCAGGAGCAGGACGGTTTCCGCCCTGTCCGTCTATGACCTTGCGCCATCAGGAACGGATTGACCAAGGATAAGTTCAGAAAACCCGAAGTTTTTGATGTCGAAATTTAGACAAAATTCCGGATCGGCATCGCGCGTTCCGTCCGAATCAGGGGGTATCGCCCTGACCGATGCGGCGCTTCACTTCCTCAAGAAACTCCCCCTCCCTTTCCAGGGCGTCCGCCACCGCACGTATTACTTCGAGAGTGGGGCGGGAAACGTGATGCTCCATGCCCTCCACATCACGGTAGATCGTTTCTTCCTCCAGTCCGAAAAGACGTAGAAAGCGTGTCAGGGTCTCATGCCTCTCAACGATCGCCCTGGCGATGCGATGCCCGTGGTCGGTAAGGACGGTTCCACGGTATTTCTCGTGTTTCACCAGTCCCTCAGCGTCCAGTTTCTGGAGCATGTTCGTCACGCTGGCCTGGGAAATACCCAGATTCGAGGAAATATCGACAGCTCTCGCGTAGCCTTTCGCTTCGATCAGATGCAGGATCTGCTCAAGGTAGTCGTCCATGGCCACGGAGCCACTGGTTCTGCCTGAAATGGGTTGGGTCATCTGCCACCATCCTCTGTTCCGGTTTCCGGTCTTACAAGTGCCGAAGACTTTTCGTAGAGATCCCGGTTGGATGCCTGGAACTCCGCTTTCAACCTCACACGCAACGTACTGAGATCAACAATCCTCCACCCGTTGAAACGCCAGTTCCCGTCCACACCATCGTGCTCTATCCCGACCAACAGATGGCAGGCGTCCGCGTTCACCTTGAGAGTCCCGTCCTTCGGCTCGAAATAGAACGTCCTCAGGGTGCTGCTTTCCGAACCCTGCTCCATCAGTTTCGGATCCAGATAGTAGATCTCACCCGTCGCCTCGTCCGTGATCATCAGATCGGGGTAACCGGAGCGCTGCTCCTTCCCTCCACGCGTCCGCGGGATCTCGCATCTCAAGCCTTCCGCCGCGTTCAGACCCTCCAGCAGCCCGTTCTCGAAAAATCGCGAACCCTCGTTGATCCTGCGTAGCCCGAGTGTGGGTGAAATTTCCGAATTCATTGCCTGCAGCACATCCGCCAGAACCGAGGAAATGGCTCCATACACGCGTCTCCCCGATTTCATCCTCGCCAATGGGATCACCGTTTTTCCCGAGACCGCCTCGGAAACCGTCGCGAAATTAAAGTCCCGTTTCGAAAGATCCTCCTTCAGCAAGCCCTTCACGAGCGCGATATCCGCTGCCTTCCGCCTGTCCCCGACAGCTTTATCCAGCAGCCTCTCCTGTCTTTCCCAGCGTGGAAGCGCGGGACGTCTTGGCTCCCGGGTAACCAGGAATGCCACCAGCGCGACCAACAGCACCGCCAGAAGAAATTGTAACGCCCTCTTCATCCCGTTTCTAAAATTTCAGCCAATCGCCCGACGGAGGCGTGTCCATGAGGAAGTGTTCGGCCTCACCAGGGCGGAAAGCGGGAGATCCTCCAATTTGTAGATTTTCACAGCCCACTCCAGCAGCACCAGGCTTGCGACAGCGTCAAAAAGAGCGTCGTGCCAGCTTTTCCCCGGCACCAGTTCCCTCACTTTCCCCGCGATCCCGATTTCCTCGCAGAAAAAACCCAGCGAGTGCTTTCTCGCGTTGGGAACCGCGGCGCGGGAAAGCGACAGGGTATCCACCCAGGGGTCGAAAGGATTTCCCGGAAACACTCGGAGGAATTTCTTCTCCGTTCCTTTCGCGTGAGCGACTGGCACGGCATCCTCACCCAGCCGCCCGTTGACCTCCGGCCACAATGACATGAGGCTTGGCGCGCCCTCGAGCGCGTCTTCGTCGATTCCATGGATCTTTTTCGCATACCAGTCCACCTGACCCTGACCCTTGAGATTCGAAACGAAGAAATCATTGAATCCGGCCTCCAGCGACCACGTCCCCATTCCTATCTGCACCGGCCAGTCAGGCTTGCCGTGCTGGGCACCCGCGCCCTCGAAGTCTATTCCCGCGAAAACCACATCCCGCACCTTCCTTTCCTCCGTCACTTCCGAAATCATCTCCAGTCAGGAGAATTTCACAACCACTGATTGAACGGAACGCCCCTTCCGTCTGAAGGGACGCTGTGATCTTCCAGCTTGCGTGCTGCGGATCAGCCCAGGTCTGCCGAAATCAGTAGTAATGGTAACGACCACGGCGGTCGTAGTAGCCGCGGTTGCCTCGATCATTGTAGCCCCGGCGATAGGAATCGCGTCGGTCGTCGCGGTTGCGATTTTTGGCAAGAGCATAGCCAAGGACACCGACAGCGGCCGCTCCGGCCACGGCAGTTCCCGGATCGACGCTGTTTCGTGGATTCCCGTAGGCGTCGTAAGTGGTGGTGCAGTTCGTTGAAGCGAGCGCGAAGGCTCCGGCGACTAGAATAGTGAGTGTCTTTTTCATGATGGTTGTATGACTGTCGGTTTGCGGGAAATATTCAAAATCCCGCCGTTTTTCCTCATTTCCCGGAAAAACTAACCATGGAGTCGTGCGCTGTCAAAAAGTCCGTTTCTCTTCCATCGTTCAGTTACTGAGTTTTCGGAACTTCGCCTCCGGCGGGGGACAGGCTCATCGAATGCAGACGGACGCTCCGTTCGTCCACAGGTTTCAGACGAGCCCGTCAGGTAGAAAGATCCGATCTCTTGAATCCTACCGCCACCCTCCATTTTCCCCGCATGTCCATTTCCCCGAAGCCAAATTCAGCCCTTCTCATCGTCGGTCACGGTCGACGGAAAATCCGGATTCATCCACCCCCGATTTCGATCATGCGGCGGAAATACGAAAACGCGGCCTCTTCGCCGAGGTCGACGTCTGCTTCTGGAAGGAAGAGCCATCCATGCGCGAGGCTCTGTTCATGATCGACGCTCCGGAGAGATGTTGTGCCGGATTTCATCAGCGAGGCGACTTCACCGCAGGAGGTGATCCCGAGAGAGCTTCAGCTTGAAGGAGCCACGACTGTGCGCGATGGGAAGACCCTTCACTACTGTCTTCCCGTGGGAGTGCACAAGTCGATGACCGATCTCATCCTGCGGAGGGCGAAGGAGGTCGCGCCGGACGCGCTACCGGAGGAAACAACCCTCATCATCACCGGCCATGGCACGGGGCTGAACAAGAATTCCACCAAAGCGATCCGCGACCAGGCAGATCTCATCGCGGCAGTCGGGAGCGGGATACAGGCTTGTCACCGATGCCTACATGGAGGAGCAGCCCTTCATCGCGGAATGGGACAGCATGTCGGAAACCCCCAATGTGGTGGTCGTGCCTTTCTTCATTTCCGACGGGCTCCACTCCTACCAGGACATCCCGGTGATGCTCGGAATCGAGGCGGAAGTGGTCCGCAGCCAGCCAGACCGAGGTGTCCGGAAAACCCGTACGACCTGGGGGGCAAGAAACTGTATCATCCTCCGCGATCGGCACCGAGCCCTTCTCCCGACGTGATCCTGACCAAGTCGCCGATCGACGCCAAGCTCCGGCCTTCCGCGTCCGCCGCGGCACCGGTGGAGAAGCTTGCTTCAGCTGAGCAGCTTATCCGGGAGGCGTCAGACGGATAGGACAGATCGATATCCACCCGAACCTTCGCGAGTTCGAATCACCATTTTCGATATGGACGAAACGAGGATCTCGCGACCCAACCGGCCTTCGGCGGATTGGAGCACGCACCTTGACGCGGATGCCGCCGTGAATTTCCACCTACGCGGAGGACGGCGAGATACCGCTTCACAAAGGAAAACCAATCTTCGCAGAGGATGGATGATGACGTTCGACAGCGCGGATGAAGTTATTACGCGCCCTCGACCTTTTTGATCCTGGTGGAACCGCTTCTTCATAAAGCATGACGAAGGCGGGTCTACCCATCGAGGATCTCGGGAAAAGCTCTCCGCCAGACCGGGGATGTACAGATACGCGGGATCAATCAGCGACGACGGGGCGCTCAGAAGCTCGTTCGCGAAAGTATGCGGCCGGCTCACAATTGCGCGAAAGGATCCTTTGGCAACTTGACGCGGACACGCCGTTGGAGGACAGCGAGGCATCGAGATAGATGGGATCGTCGGACAGATCCCGCGGGAAAAGGCCATTCCCCTTCTCTGCCGGGAGGCCTGCAACCATTTCGTCGCCGAGTGCCGGAAAGCGGCCAAAGCGGAATTCGACACGAAGGCTGAAAAGCAAGATGCGTGATTTCACTGGAAACGGGTTCCGCCTTTTCCTAACCTGTCGCCACGCATGGAGGACATCAACGAACTCATCGAGAACAACGCCCGCTGGGCGGAGGGTATCAGACGAACCGATCCGGATTTCTTCACCCGCCTGGCGCAACAGCAGAAACCCAGGTATTTCTGGATTGGCTGCTCGGATTCCCGCGTTCCCGCCAACCAGATCACCGGGCTGCCACCCGGTGAGGTCTTCGTCCACCGGAATGTGGCCAACGTGGTGCAGGAGGCGGATTTCAACGTCCTCGCCGTGCTCCAGTACGCGGTGGATGTTCTGAAAGTAAGCAACGTGATCGTATGCGGCCACTACGGCTGCGGCGGTGTGCAGGCCGCTCTGGACAACTTCCGCCACGGAATCATCGACAACTGGCTGGCTCCAATCCGCTCGCTCACCAGGGTTCACAAGGACGAACTGGCTGGTTTGGAAGACGGAGCCAGACTGGATCGCCTCTGCGAGCTTAATGTGCTTTCTCAGAGCCGCCATGTGGCTCGGACGACTATCGTTGAGGACGCCTGGGAGCGAGGCCAGCAGGTGGCGATACATTCCTGGATATACAGGCTGGATCAGGGAATCCTAACTCCGCTGCGAGATCCAGTGACCAAACCGGATGACATAGACGGGTGAGAGCTTGGCCGAAGCGGCTGGCATGGGCTTGCCAGAAAATGCCACAGGGGGACACTCGCGCGACATCTGACTGCAACCGTCTGTCACGCCAGGATGGTCTCTTAGGTTGCAAGCCCCACACCGCTTGCTAAAAGGCCTCCGTGTCACATGAAGAAACCCAAGGAAAAAGTTCGGCTTGCCATTGATCTCGGAGCCAGCAGCGGTCGCGTGATCGCGGACGTTTGATCGACGGGAAACTCACGCTTACCGAGATCCACCGTTTCGACAATCCCGCCATTGAGCTTCCCTCGGGTCTTTACTGGAATATCCTAGGACTTTTTCACGAAATCCTGGCAGGCCTGAGAAAAGCAATCGAAGTCCACGGGGAGAACATCGCCTCGATCGCGATCGACACATGGGCATGCGACTTCGGACTCTTCGATCAATTCCGGCGAACTCATCGGCCACCCCACCAATACCGCGACCCGCGCTCCGAAGGCATCGCGGAAAAGATGCATGCGCTCATGCCCGAAGAGGCGATCTACAACGTTACCGGGATCAAGACGAATTTCTATAACAGCTCACTCCACCTTCTCTCGCTGAAATTCAGGGACAGCCCGGCGCTTCTACAAGCGACCTCCCTGCTTTTCATACCGGATATCCTCGCCTACTGGCTCACTGGCGTGAAAGCGGTCGAAAGAACGAATGCCTCCACCTCCCAGCTTCTCGATGCGGAGACTGGTCAATCGTCCCCAGGAAGTTATTGCCGCGCTTGGCTTGCCGCTGGGAATTTTCGGTAAAATCGTCGCGCCAGCCACCATACTCGGAAAAATCCGACCGGAAGTCGGGAACGTGATCGGTCGCTCCGACATACCGTTCGTCGTCGCTCCCTGCCATGATACTGCCTCCGCTGTAGCGGGTATCCCGCTTTCACAGGAAGAGCCACTGTGGCTTTCCTCCGGCACCTGGTCTATCATGGGAGTCGAGATCAAAGAGCCGGTTCGCACCCCGGACGCCCTGCGCTACGGTTTCTGCAACGAACTCGGTATCGATGACTCCGTCCGTTTCCTGAAAAACATCGCCGGTCTCTGGCTCATTCAGGAATGCAAGCGCCAGTGGGAGCGGGAAGGACTGGATCATTCCTTCGACGAGCTCGCCTCCATGGCCGCCGATGCGGATGCTTTCATCGCCTTCATCGATCCCGACGATGAGATCTTCGCCAGCCCGGGAAACATGCCGGGAAAAATCCGCGACTACTGCGAGCGCACCGGTCAGCGCGTCCCCGCGTCCATAGGCGAGATATTAAGAGTCACCACTGATTCGCTCGCCTTGAAATACCGTGTTGTCTTCGAACGCATCAGGAAACTCACCGGGCGCGATTACACCGTGCTGCATGCGGGTGGCGGCGGCATTCAGAATGAGTCTCTCTGCCAGGCCACCGCGGACGCGCTCGGAATCAAAGTCCAGGCCGGGCCGGTCGAAGCCACTTCCTGCGGAAACATCGTCACACAGATGATCGCAACCGGAGAGCTGCCCGGTTTCCCTACTGCCCGGGATCTGATCAGGGACTCCTTCGAATTAGAACCTATCTGCCTGTAGGAACCCGCGAATGGGACCACGCCTTCACGCAATTCCTGGCAGCCACAGGCCTTACACCCTGACAGGGATTCGGGCCTCCCCATCTAAGCGCGCTTGTAATCCCGGTTGCCGGTGTGAATCATCCCCGCGCATGCAATTCATCGGAATCGAAATCGGAATCAACGGCACCCATGCTGTCGTCCTCGATCTCGATTCCGCGGAAATACTCGCGGAGGCTTCCGTTTCCCACACCTGGATCGAGGGTCTTCCCGAAGGCTACCGCGAGCAGCACCCCACCACCTGGATCGAGAATACAGACAGGGTGGTCCGCGAATGTCTTTCCAACGGGAAAGTGGATAAAAAACAGGTTGCCGCGGTAGGAATCGCCGGCCCCCAACGCGGCCTGGTGGTGCTGGACGGGAAAAACAGCATCATCCGCCCCACCAAACTCGAGGGCGACATCTCCGTCCGGAAACAGGCTGAGGAAATCTCACGCGCGTTCGGGGGATCGCCCGGCCTCCTGGAACTTATCGGGCAATCCCCCGGCTCCGGTTCCGCCGCGGCCGAGTGCCTCTGGCTGAAGCAGCACGAACCCTACCATTACCAGCGCGCCACCGCACTGCTCAGCATCCAGGATTTCATCGCATACTGGCTCACCGGAGAGCGCTCGACCGAGCCTGGAAGCGCCTCCGCCACCGGCTTGTTCGACATACGTCACAGAAATGGTCGGACGAAATCATCAGGTATATCGATCCCGCGCTCGGCGACCTTCTCCCGCCCGTTGGAAAATCAGACCAGCCCCGCGGGGTCATCCGCTCCTCACTGGCGAAGAGCTGGGGCGTCTCCGAACTCGTGCAAGTCGGCGCGGGAAGCGGCGCCCCGCAGCTCGCGACCCTCGCCGCGGGCTGCGTCACTTCCGGGTCAGTCGCCCTCGAGCTTGGTGCCAGAGGCACCCTCGTCGGAGTCGGTTCGGAGCCTGTCATCGACCTTCGCGATGAGATCACGCCCCTTTGCAGCGCGAGCGGCTCATGGATCGGGACCGCCTCCAGCCAGAACACCTCCCTGGCTCCGGAAGTCCTCAAACGTCACTACGGATGGCCGGCGCCGAGTTCGAAAGCATGGCCGCGGAAATCTCTCCCGGTGCCGACGGATTACTGCTACTCCCGTACTTCGCTCCCGAGTCCGTGCCCCGCATTCTCGAAGGCTGCGGAGTCCTGCACGGGATCACTCCGGGAAATTTCACGCCCGCGCATCTCGCGCGTGCCACGGCCGAGGGGGTGGCGCTTGGGATGAGCTATGCTATGAGCCGGTTGCGGGAAATGGGTTTCGACCCTCCGGAAATCCGCCTGCTTGGCAGCGCGGCCGCCAGCCCCGTCATGCGCCAGCTCCTCGCGGACGCGCTTGGCACCACCGTGGTTCCAGTGTCCTCGAAGCATGGAGCCGCCGTCGGTGCGGCCATGCAGGCCGCGGTCGCCTTTTTCAACCAATGCGGAGAGCCGCTCGGCTTCGAGGAAATTTGCAGCTACCTTGTCGCCGGCGATCCGGCCGGAAAATGCGAACCCGACCCCGGCAACCACGAACTCTACCTTGATCTCATGGCCCGTCAGCAATACCTCGTCGATACCCTCCACCCAGCCGGATTCCTCTGACATGCCAGCCGCCAAGTCAACCGAGATACGTGGCACCCGCACGTCGTTCCTTTCTAGGTTACCTCGCCGCCGTCGCAATGAAACTTCTCAGCCTCACCCTACGTTACGAGGTGAACGGCAAACGCGGCATTGATTCTCCGGATTTCCCCTCCGATCCGGTCATCTTTGTTCTTTGGCATAACCGAATTTTCACCATGCCTCCCATCTGGCAGAAAACGGGCGGGAAAGGACGCACCACAGTTGTTCTCACCAGCGCCAGCAAGGACGGCACCACCCTCGCCACCGCAATGGGAATCTTCGGTCTCGGTGCGATCCGAGGCTCTCCTCCCGTCGCGCCGTCTCCGCCCTTATCGGCATGAAAAAAGCCCTCCGCGAAGGTTACGACGTCTGCGTCACTCCGGACGGTCCAAGAGGCCCCGCTTCGACGTCCAGCCCGGCGTCATTAAAATCGCCCAGGCCACCGGCACGGCCATTGTCCCCATACATATCCGCTACTCCGCCGCATGGCGACTGAAGACATGGGATCGGTTCGTCGTCCCGAAACCCTTCAGCCGCGTGTCGGTCACCTTCGACAAACCGCGACATATCCCGAAGGATTCGACCCCCGGTCAGTTCGAAGCCGAAAGAATCTCTCTTCGCGAACACATGATCTCCGCCAGCGACGACCCGTAGGCGTTTGCAAAAGTGGAGAAATTCCGCTACAAGGATTGTCCACCAATCCCCCGGCATCTGCCGTCTCTTTCCATGACCGAACTCCTCTCACCCGCCGGAAACTGGGACTGCGCACGCGCCGCCGTCGCCGCCGGTGCCGATGCCATCTACTTCGGTCTGCCGAAATTCAACGCCCGCCTTCGCGCCGACAATTTCTCCGAGGAAGATCTCCCCGAGCTCATGGACTACCTCCACAAGCACGGCGTCAAAGGCTTCATCGCCATGAACACCCTCATCTTCACCGGCGAGCTGGAGGCAGCGGAAAAGCAGCTCCGCCTCATCGCCGCCGCCGGAGTCGATGCCCTCATCATTCAGGATCTCGGTCTCGCGAAAATGGCCCGCACCATCTGTCCCGGAGGTCGAGCTCCACGCCTCCACCCAGATGACCATCACCTCCCCCGAAGGCCTAGCCTTCCTAGAAACCATCTTCCCCATGGAGCGCGCCGTCCTCTCCCGCGAACTCTCCATCAAAGAAATCGAAAGATTTCAATCCACACTTCTCACTTCTCACTCGGCACTTTCCACTCCCCTCGAAGTCTTCGTCCACGGCGCCCTCTGCGTCGCCTACTCCGGCCAATGCCTCACCTCGGAAAGCCTCGGCCAACGCTCCGCCAACCGCGGCGAATGCGCCCAGGCCTGCCGCATGCCCTACGAGATCGTTGTCGATGGGGAAACCCGTGATCTCGGCGAGCACCGCTACCTCCTCTCCCCACAGGACCTCGCCGCCGTCGATCTTATCCCGGATCTCATCAAAGCCGGGGTCGTCTCCTTCAAGATCGAAGGCCGCCTCAAAACCCCCGAATACGTCGCCGCCGTCACCCGCGTCTATCGCAAAGCCATCGACGATGCCACTACCGGCGGAAACCACCCTGTTCATCCACCACCCCCGAGGAGAAATACGAACTGGAAATGACCTTCTCCCGCGGCCTCACCACCGGCTGGCTCGCAGGCACCAACCACCCCTACCTCACCCACGGAAAGTTTGGGAAAAAACGTGGCCCTTTCCTCGGCACCATCGTCGAAGCCCAGAACGGCTGGATCCGCCTCGACACTCCCGCCCTCCGCAGCAAACTCCACCCCTCAAAGCCGGCGACGGCATCGTCTTCGACGCAGGCGAAAACCGCGACCTCGAACAGGGCGCCTCCATCTGGAAAATCGAGAACGACCGCATCATCTTCCACCGCACCTTTTCCGGCATCAACTTCGACCGCATCCGCCCCGGAGTCACCCTCTACAAAACCGCCGATCCCGCCCTCGAATCCGAGATCCGCAAGTTCTGGCAAAACGCCAAACCCAAGCAAAAGAAAACCCCGCTCCACCTCACCGTCACCGGCCAACCCGGCCAGCCACTGACCCTCTCCACCTCCGGCGCACAAAGCTCCACCACCATCCCCCTAACGGAAGCCACCAACCGCCCTCTCTCCACCGAAGTCCTGGAAAAACAACTCTCCCGCCTCGGCGACACCCCCTACGAACTCGCCTCCCTCGAAAACAACATCACCGGAGACTGCCACCTCCCCCTCTCCGCCCTAAACCAACTCCGCCGCGACCTCGTCGAGAAACTGGAAAGCAAACCGGACCGCGGGCTTCAGCCCGCCCCACTGCCCCCGCCACAACCCAAGCCCTCTTCCCCCTTCTCACTTCTCACTCGGCACTCGTCACTTCTTCCCTCTCCGTCCTAACCCGCACCACCGAACAGTTAGAGTCCGCCATCGCCGCCGGCATCCAGCAAATCTACTGCGACTTCGAAGACCCCCGCCGCTACAAACACGCCGTCGAACTCGCCCGCGACTCCGAATCAGCCAAATCATCCTGGCCACCCCCCGCATCATCAAAACCGGCGAGACCGGCTACCTGAAACTCATCGAGCGCGCCAACCCCCACGGCCTCCTCCTCCGCAACCTCGCCGCCCTCCACCATTTCAAGGACCACCCATCTCATCAAGATCGGCGATTTCTCCCTCAACACCGCCAACCCCCTCACCGCGAAAATCCTCAAAGAATCCGCCAACCTCGACCGCCTCACCATCTCCTACGATCTGAACATCTCCCAAGTCATCGACCTGTTAGAGAAAACCCCGCCCGATTGGCTCGAGCTCACCCTCCACCAGCACATGCCCATGTTTCATATGGAGCACTGCGTCTTCTGCACCTTCCTCAGCAGCGGCACCACCTACAAGGACTGCGGCCGCCCCTGCGAAAAACACGTCGTCCACCTCCGCGACCGCGTCGGCCAGCTCCACCGCCTCCAGGCCGATGTCGGCTGCCGCAACACCCTCTTCAACGGCCGCGCCCAGACCGGTGCCCGCTTCTTCCAGAGCCTCCTCTCCACCGGCCTGCGGAACTACCGCATCGAGCTTCTCGACGAAACCGCCGACCAAGCCACCTCCACCATCCCCGCCTACCAGGATCTCCTCTCCGGGAAACTCACCGCCGACCAGCTCCTCACCGAAATCCACGCCACCGAGAAACTCGGCGTCACCGAAGGCACCCTCGCGTAAACGTCCAATGGAGAGCCGTGCTTCCAGCCGGCTTCCCACAGGCAACTCCCCACCCCAGCGGCATTAAAAAGCCACACCTTCCCCCCACCTCTTCCTCGGTGCCTAAAGTTTGAAGTTCCACGTTTCCATCCTCCTCGTCTGCCTCCTCGCCTCCTGCGAGAAACCCGCGCCCGTCCCCGCAGGAAGGAGCGCCGCCTTCAGGCGGCGAACCGACACCACCCTCGCCGCCTCCCAGCTCGCCCTCGCGAAATCCCACCTTGCCGCCGGACTTCCCCGAGAAAGCCATTCCCTACCTCGAAGCCGCCATCGCCAACGGCGAAACGAGACGAGCGGAAAGCCTGCTCCGCGAAACACCTCGCCACCGGAGAATTCTCCGTCCCCACCACCCGCTTCACCCACCCCTATCCGGTCACCACCTTCGTCCGGACGGAAAATTCCCTCCTCGCCGCCATCGCAGGCCCGCACCCCACCGTCGTCCGCTGGGAGCTTGGGGAAACCCCAAAGGCCACTGCCATCCTCTTTCCCCGCCGGAGCGGAAACCATCCCCCACCTGCACTCTCTCCCTCCGGGAATCACCTCCTCGTCCACCGTGGGGAAACCAACCTCCTCTGCCTCGCCGAAACCCTCAAACCCATCACCAACCTCGGCACCTTCCCCGCCTACCTCGACCCGGAGCACCTCCAGCGCTTCTCGGCAAACTCCCTCCTCCTCGCCCACCCCACCGCAGACGACCGCACCCTCACCTTGCACATCCGGGATTCCGCCACCGGCGAAACCCTCCGCTCCGAGTCCTTTACCCCTCTATCCAAAACCCCGCTTCGCCAGATTCGAGGACACCACCCTCCACCTCGAACTCGAAGACGACACCGGAATCGAAATCCCCCTCGTCGGGGAAATCGCCAGACACAAGCTCGACGGACGCTCCCGCATCGTCCCCGCACCGCCAGTAACCACCGCCACTTCCGACGGCAACGACATCACCATCTCCCGCATCATCCGCATCCCCCGCTCCTTCTCCCGTCCATCCCCCCCTCCCTCTATCCCGCCATCACCGGCTACCGCCTCAACCCCGCCACCCAGTCCCTCGAGGAAATCTCCACTCCCGCCCGCCTCGCCGCCCTCTCGAAAGCCTTCCCGGACATCCCGCCCACCTTCTCCATCCACACCTGCGAGACCGCCGTCCTCACCCGTCTCGCCGCCGCCTTCCCGGAGGAGTTCCCCGATCTCACCGCCTCCTCCCGCGGCCATGCGAAGATCATCGCGGACACCTTCGCCACCGGGGATCCCACCGCCATCTCCACAGCCATCCGCACCCTCCCCCCCTCCGGCCTCCCCACCGCCACCGCCCTCTTCCTCTCCCTGAAATCGGAAAACCCCGACTACCTCCGCCAGACCCTCGCCATCGCGGAAAACGTCCCCGCCCCCCTCCTGAACCGCGATCTCCCCCTCCCGGAAAACTACCGCAACGAGCAGGACTGGATCGGCTACGAGTCCCCGGACTTCTCCGAAATCTTCACCCGCCGCCAGACCGAAACCACCGACCTCCTCTCCGAGCTCGAGCTCCCGCCCGAACCCACGGAAGAAGACATCCAGGCCTTCATCACCCACCTCCTCTCCCCGGAAACGCAAAGCCGCATCGCCCGGGAAACCCTCGCCCTCTCCGCCATCAACGCCGCCCGCTCCCTTTCCGAAACCGAGGCCACCTCCTCCCTCCAGCTCGCCGCCCTCGCCCAGCGGCTCGGCTCCCCGCAGGCGGAAATCCTCCGCACCCAGGCCACCGCCCTCACCACCCTTGGGGAACTCGAGCCCGCCCACCGCGCATGGATCTCCCTCATCACCGAGCAACCCGAGGCCACCCACCTCCCGTCCGACTACTCGGAGGCCGCCCACAGCGCCTTCGAGAACTCCGATCCCGACCAGGCCGCCGAGATCCTCCGCACCGGACTCTTCCGTTTCCCCGACGATGTCGCCCTCGCCATCCGCGCCGGCTGGATCGCCCTCCTCACCGACCAGCCCGAGCAAGCCGCCGACTACCTCACCCGCGCCACCCGCATCGGCCTCCCGGCGGACGAGGTGGAAAACACCACCGCCCTCCTCGCCATCGCCCACACCCAGCTCGGCGATCCGGATACCGCCCGGGCGTTCCTCAAGCAGCTTACCGCCATCAATGAAAAATGGGCTGACCCTAAGGTATTGAAAAAGCTACCCTGGCCGGAATCCTTCAAAACCTCCCTTCAGCAACTTACCCGGGAATGAACGTGAACGGGCGGTCTCTTCACAAGATCGATTTCATACGCTCGCGTCTGTTATACTAGAACATCAGATCCCGAAGACCTTGCCGATGATGCCGAAGAAACCCTCCCATATTCTAGCGACAGGATTTTTCCTGGTGCCTGTCACCTGCTGCTGAATGACCCAGCCGGAACCTTGGAAAAAATCGTCGAAAAGAGCGTTTTTCCCCCAGACGTAAGCAACGAATGTCTCCGCACGCTTCGGTGAATAGTTCAGGTGCGGGCTGAAGGCGGCGGTAAGGTGGCTGTTCACGCGCCGCCCGGGAAGATTGGGAACCACGCTTTCAACCTGTATCCCCCGCTGGGCGGAGAAGACGAGCTTCACCGGCCCCTCGACAATCAGGTAGCGGAACTGGAGGTTCACCCAGGCATGGAGTTTCCAGAAAACCCAACGCGACCTGATACGTGGCGACCGCCCCAACGGATGGGTCACGGCCACCAGATAGTGCGGGCGGAATACCAGCGATTTCCCATCAGGTATATCGACGATGGCGAGTTCCTCGGTGGCGTCCTCCTGGGTCGACAGCGTGATCTGGCCAGGTTCTTCCCCGCGGTTCGTGATGCGGGTGAGGATATAAAGACCGGCGGCGACGCTCGCGAACGGATAGTGCCAGTCCATCACCCATTTCGTGCCTTTTGAAAAGTTTCCCATCGATCCCTGGAGGTAATCCACCTTGGTCATCAACACCTCGCCGGAACCCAGGGAGATACGCTGAGCCGGATGGCTGGCGGTGGCGACGATGTCATCCGCCCCCGGTGAATCGGCTCCAAGCAGGATGGGTCTCGCGCTCTGAGCGATTGGCGCGACGATGTAGTAGGCCAGGAGTTTCCAGAGCAGTGGGATGAAAATGATCGCCGCGAGTATCCAGCCCGCCTTGATAGCCAGACCCCGTAGTTCGTTCCGCATGAGGTGATCGAACGCCCCCCTCAGTTCCTGGATCTCGCGGAGCTGCTTTTCCTTCTCGTCACGCAGGAGTTCCCTTTCCAGTAGCTCCTTCTCGCTCTCGCCGCCCGCTATCCTGAGTTCCCTCCGGTCGGATGCCAACGCTCTGACCTCCTCGCGCAGCTCACGCTCCTGCTTCGCGATTCTATCACGTTTCCTTTTCGCCTCGTCGCTCTTGAAGAGATTCTTGATCTTCTCCAGCCATTTCTCGAGTTCGCGGCGGTCTTTATCGAGCTCCTTGAGCTTCCTGGTCTTCTCCTCGATGTCCCCGGAAATGGTCTTCGCCTTCTCAGCGAGTTCGCCGACCAGTTGTCTGCTCTCGCTAAGCTCAGAGATCGCCTTCTCAAGCTCGCGCTCATGATATTTCGCGACCATCGGCGGCACCACGGTCACCACGAACACCGCCAGGAGCAGGGCGAGAATCACCGCGTAGACGACCGCCTTGCCTGCGAGCCAGGAGATCAGTTTTGCGATGATTTTACCCATGATCCCTTTTTACCGCTCAGCTTGCGAGCCTATGCAAGGTAGGCGGGAAACCAGAACTTCAACCCTCAATCATCGCGTAGGCGTTGTGATTGTGGATGGATTCGAAGTTCTCCGCCTCGACCCGGAACCATTTCACCAGATCGCTCCTCATCAGGCCTGCGGCAACATCGCGGGCGAGATCTTCGACGAAGACGGGATTGTCATAGGCGCGCTCGGTCACCGCTTTCTCATCGCTGCGCTTCAGTCCGGAGAAAAGCTCGCAACTGGCGGATTTCTCGACGAGATCAATCAACTCCTGAAAGGTCAGTCCCTCGCCCGCCTCCACGGAGACGGTGACCTTCCCCCGCTGGTTGTGGGCGCCACGGTCGCTGATCGCCTTCGAACACGGGCATAGGGTCGAAACCGGAACCTCGACCCCCATGAAAAGATCCACACCGGACTCTTTCGAGAAACGGCACTCCATCCCCAGATCATAATCCAGAAGACTCCTTGTGCCGGAAACGGGAGCCGTTTTTTCCCGGAATACCGTGAACTCACAACTGACATGGGCACGTTCCGATTGGAGTTTCTCCGCGACAATCCCTGTCAGATCCCTGATACTATGGGTGTCCAGCGGTTCTCCGAAAGCATGAAGCGCCTCGACGAAACGGCTCATGTGAGTCCCTTTGAGATGCGCGGGAAGCTCCACGGTCATCTCGAATTTCGCCACGGTCGGGTGCTCGTTCCCTTTCGCATCGCGATAGCGTATCGGGTAGCGCAGTTCCTTGACGCCCACCCGGTCGATGATGATCTCGCGGTGGTCGCTCTCGTTCTGCGTGTCTGGGAGGCCTTCTAACATGTTCTGCTCGCCGTCTATGGAATAAAGAAGCCCGCCCGATTTCTTCGGGCGGGCTTTGGAATCCGTTTCTCCATGCTTACTCGCGAATTACCTTGCGCCGTTCAGGGCATGAGGTTGATCGCGCGTGACTGCTTGATCGCGTTGTTGATCTTGCGGTGCAGCTTCGCGGAGACGCCGGTGACGCGGCGTGGGAGGATTTTTCCAGTCTCCGAGCAGAATTTTCCGAGAACCTCGGTATTCGTAGGGATGATCTGGTCGACGGGGATGTCCTGCCTGCGGCGGGTCATCTGGCGGTTCGCCTTGCGGAAATTGATGCGGCGTTGGATTGTCTTTGGCTCGGACATGATAGGTTAGCGGAGTTCGCGGTGAAGGGTTCTGCGCTTGAGAAAATGATTGAATTTCACCTTCTCCAGGCGGCCTGGAGTACGCAGGCTTTTCTTGTTACGTGTGGTGACGTAACGGGACGTCGGCTTGCCCTCGGCTTTCGCTTCGGTGCATTCAAGAATGATGATCTCGCGTGGCATGGTTCGTTTAGTGGGGGGCGGATATTGCTTTAATCGTCATCGCCGTCAAGAGAAACCGTCACGGAATCCTCATCTTCCTGCGGTTTTCCTCCCGAGAAGCCTACTTCATCGGAAGGCTTGAACCTGCGGTTGCCGTATTCCTTTTCCCAATCCGCCTGACATTCGACGGTAAGGCGGGCGAAGGGGATGGCCTCGAGGCGGGCTGCCGGGATCTTGTGACCGGAGATCTCGCAGTTCCCGTAAGTCCCGGTCTTGATGCGGAAGAGCGCCTGCTCGACCTCGTAGAGGGCATCCTGTTCTTTGGAAAGAAGGGAAAGGGCGAAATCGCGGTCATAGGCGTCGCTGCCCGCGTCACCCTGGTGCTGTCCGCTGCCCGAGGCCTCGCTGCCTTCCGGCGCCTTGCGGATGGTCTCCCGCGCCATTCCGGTCATGGAATCCACGAGGGAATCACGCAGATCCATCAGGCGCTGGCCTTGCTTCTTGATAAACGCGGCGGAGTGCGTGCCGGTGCCGCCCGATGAGGATTTCGGGAGATTGTCCGACTTCGGCGGAACGAACCGTGGCTTCACGGGTGCCGGAGGCGGAGGGGTGCTGACAAGGGAGGATTTCTTGGCGGGAGCTTTCTTCACCGCTTTTTTCTCGGCGACTTTGGCCGGTTTCTCAGCCGCTGTCTTTTTGGCGGGAGCTTTCTTTACCGAGGGTTTTTCCGCCGCTTTCTTTGCGGGAGCCTTCTTTGCGGGAGACTTTTTGGAGGCAGGCTTCTTGGCCTGAGGCTTCTTTGTAGCCTTGGTGGCGGCGGGCTTTTTAGCGGCTTTTTTCGCCGGGGTCTTGGTGGTGGTTTTTTTCGCTGCCATATGTGGAATCTTTTTGAAAACGGTGAGAGGCGTAAGGACTTCGCGGATCAGATGGAAGACTCCCTAGCCAAGGGCGCGGTGGATTAGCCCTTGAATCACCCCACATCAAGGGGAAAATTCGTGGAGAGGAAAATACTTTCGGAGCTCGGCGGCTAGCGAAGCTTGAAATGCCTCCCACGTTCCCTACCCTGCCGCCCCTCCATGCAACTCAGCGCGATCATAGAATCCCTCCTCGTCGCCTCCCAGGAACCCCTTTCCTCGGAGGAAATGGCACGTCTCGTCCGTGCCCGGGTGGCCGAGGCGGAAGATGTCCACGTTCGCGAAACCGATGAGGGCAAATCCCCGGAGGCCATCCCCGCGTGGCTGACAGCCCTTGCGAAGACCACGCCCGAAGAAGCCGGCGAGGCCATCTCCGGACTCATTTCCCATTATGAGGAAACCGGGCGCGCGTTCACCATCCTCGATCGTCCCAAAGGCTGGAAGCTCTACACCCGCACCGATTACGGCGAGTTTGTCAGGCACCTGTTTCCCGGAAGAAAACCGGAGCGGCTCAGTGGCCCGGCCATGGAGACCCTGGCCATCGTCGCCTACCGCCAGCCCATCACCAAGGCCGCGATAGAGGCGGTTCGCGGCGTTTCCTGCGATGGTATGATACAAAAGCTCCTTGATCGCGATCTCATCCGTATCGGCGGTCGCGCCGAGCTACCCGGCCGCCCGCTGCTGTATTCCACGACGGATCTATTCTTCGAGCATTTCGGAATCAGCAGCATCGACGACCTGCCGAACGCCTCCGAGCTTCGCCGGGTGAAACTCCCCGAACCAGCGGAAGATCCCTCGCCCGCACCGCCGGAGGACGAAAAACAACTACCTCTCTCCGACCAATCGGCCATCCCGGCCTCGCCGGAACCTGAACCATGAACCTCGACGACATACGGAAACAGATCGACCTGATCGACCGCGAGCTACTCGGACTTCTCTCCCAACGCGCGGATCTTGTCCACGAGGTGGGTGTCGTGAAAAAACGCGACGGCCTCCAAATTTACGCGCCAGAGCGGGAGCAGGCATTACTGGATCGCCTGGTCACGCTTAACGAAGGCCGCCTCCCCGAGAAATCCATCAAAGCGATCTACCGCGAGATCATGTCCGCCGCTCTGGCCTTGGAGGACGATCTGAAGATCGCCTACCTCGGCCCCGAGGGCACCTGGACGCATCAGGCCGCGATCAAGAAATTCGGCCACTCCGTCGGCTACTCCCCGCAGCCGAATTTCTCAGATGTCTTCGACCAGGTGGAGCGCCGTCAGGTCAGCTACGGGGTCGTCCCCATTGAGAATTCCACCGAGGGAGCCGTCTCCCACACGTTGGATCTCTTCGTGGATTCCAGCCTCCACATCTGCGCCCAGATCCTGCTGCGCATCGAGAACTGCCTGATGGCCTCCATCCCGCGGGAGGAGATAAAAACCCTTTACTCCCATCCCCAGGTCTTCGGCCAGTGCCAACAACTGGCTGCTGAAGAATTTTCCTGACGCGGATCTCGTGCGAGGTCTCTTCCACCACCAAGGCCGCCAAACTGGCAAAGGACAAGGCGCACGAAGGAGCCGCCGCTCTCGGAGGCTCCCTGGCCGCGGAAATACACGGGCTCACCATCCTGGAAACCTCAATACAGGACAGGGCGACCAACACCACCAGGTTCCTGGTAATCGGCGAAAAAACCTGCCCTCCGACGGGCAACGACCGCACCTCCATCCTGTTCGCGATCAACGACAGACCCGGCTCGCTGGTGAAAGCCCTGCAGTCCTTCGACCACCTTCATATCAACCTGTCGAAAATCGAATCCCGCCCCTCGAAGCGCAAGGACTGGGAATACATTTTCCACGTGGATCTCGCGGGCCACCACGAGGACGACAAGGTTTCGGAGGCTCTCCGCGAACTGGCCAACCACTGCTCGCTGGTGAAAATCCTGGGCTCCTACCCGGATACCGGGGAGTAGTCCCGGTTTCAGGCCGCCGCCCTTCTTTTCCTGCCAACGATCCCGTATTTCGGAGCGAACAGCAGGGAAAGAGCGAAAAGGAGCGACTGGAAAAGAACGATGCATCCGCCGACTGACGCGTCCGCGTGGAAGCTGGCAAGCAACCCTGCCGCAGTGGAAAGAACGGCGGAAAATACGGCGATGGCCAGCATACGGTCGAACCTGTCCGTCCAGAGGTGTGCGACGCATCCCGGCGCGATCAGCATGGCGACCACCAGGATGATACCTATCGCCTGAAGCGACGCCACGATGGCCAGAGACAGGAGGCCGAGCAACAGGTAGTTCAGCACTCTGTCCGGTAGTGCCATCACCCTCGCCTGACCCGGATCGAAGCAGATCAGCAGGAGGTCTTTCCTTAACAGAAGGGTCGTGATGAGAACGACGACAGAAATCCCTACCGCCTGGAGGACATTTGCCTTCGTGATCCCTATGATGCTACCGACAAGGATATGATCAAGGTGCATGTCGGAGCTGGTCTTGCTGAAAAGCACGATGCCGACCGCAAAAAAACCCGTGAAAACCACCCCCATCGCTGTGTCCTCCTTGATGCGGCTGTTCCGCGTGATGAATCCGCTAGTCGCCGCGCACAGGAGTCCCGCGACGAACGCCCCTATCGCGATGGGCAGACCGATGATATACGCCATCACTATTCCGGGCAGAACGGCGTGGGAAACCGCGTCTCCCATCAATGACCAGCCCTTGAGGACAAGATAGCATGAAAGCACCGCGCACATCGCTCCTGACAGACCGCCGACAAGGAGCGCGGCACGCATGAAATCGTGTTGGAAAGGCTCCAGGAGAAAGCTCACGGCGCGGCCTCCTTTCGTTTCGCGCGGATACGCAGCCGTGCGGCGATAAGTCCGTGCTTCGGGGACGCGAGGAAAACGAACACGAACACTACGGCCTGCAGGGTGACGATGCAGCCACCTGTCGCTCCGTTGACATAATAGCTGGAATAGGCTCCCACGAGCGCGGTCACGGCGCCCGTTCCCGCGGAAAGCCACATCAATTTCCCGAAGCGGTCCGTGATGAGGTAGGCGGTCGCGCCCGGAGTGACCAGCATGGCGATAACCAGGATCGCGCCGACGGCCTGAAGCGCCGCGACCGCCATCGCGGCGAGCAGAGCCAGCAGGGTGACATGCAGGATTTTCGCCTTGAGACCCAGCGTCCTCGCCTGGTTGGGATCGAAGCAGAAAAGCATCAGGTCTTTCCATTTCAGGGCCAGCACCGCCAGCGTCACACCGCTGATGACTACCACCTGGACGATGTCCGATGAGGCGATGCCAAGGATGTTTCCATAGAGTATGACTTTCAGGTCCACCGTCGCGGGAAACAGGGAAATCAACACCAGACCGATGGCGAAAAAGGTCGTGAACACTATGCCGATCGTGGCATCCTCGCGGATGCGGCTCTGGCTGCGGACGAACGCCATCGTCCAGGCCGCCAGAAGCCCGGCGATGAACGCGCCCACGGCGAAGGGTAGACCCAGCACATAGGCCACTGCCACTCCCGGCACCACGGCGTGGGAAAGCGCGTCGCCCATCAGCGACCATCCTTTCAGCGTGACGAAGGCGGAAAGGAACCCGCAGACCCCGCCGATCAGCACGCTGACCCAGATCGCCTGGCGCATGTATTCGTATTGGAAGGGCACCGCGAGATGCTGGAGGAAATCAGTCATGGTCATCCCCGTGCTCGTGCTCGCCGGAACGTTTTTTCAGAAGCTCGCCGTGCTGATCCCTGTCCGTGTACTCGAGATGGCCGTCCTTTCCGAAAACAAGCGGTCTCTCGTCATCGGAGAGCACCCGCACCGTCCGTCCGTCGTGCTCCTGGATCGTGGATTTGTCGAACTGGAACTCGCGCAGCACGCCGCCGAAAGCCTCGACCAGGTTTTTCTGGGTGAAGACCTTCTCAGTGGCACCGTAGGCGAGGACGGTGCGGTTGATCAGCACCACCTGGTCGCAGAATTCCGGGACGCTGCCGAGGTTGTGCGTGGAGACGAAGATGATCGCGCCGGAATCACGCAACTCGCGGAGAAGCGTCACGATCGCCTCCTCCGTTTTCACATCCACCCCGGTGAAAGGCTCGTCCAGGAGGATCACCCGTCCGCCCTGCGCGAGCGCGCGCGCGAGGAAGACACGCTTCTTCTGTCCTCCGCTCAGCTCCCCGATCTGCCTGTCTTTGAACTCCCACATCGAAACGCGCCTGAGACTTTCCTCCACTTTTCTCCTATCCGTCGCGCGTGGAATCCGCAGGAAATTCATCGCGCCATACCGCCCCATCATCACCACGTCCCAGACGCTCACGGGAAACTGCCAATCGACCTCCTCTGCCTGGGGGACGTAGGCGACAAGGTGTTTTCTGAGGACTTCCTTCACCGGCAGCCCGTTGATACGGACTCTACCCGCTGTAGGGTTCACAAAGCCCATGATGCTCTTGAAGAGCGTGGATTTCCCGCTGCCGTTCACGCCGACAAGCGCGCAGATCGTCCCGCTTTCCAGATGGAAGCTGGCCTCGCGAAGCGCCTGATGGCCATTGGAATAGACAACCGAGACATTCTCCACCTCCAGCCTGGGCGGCGTTTCCTCGCTATCGGGAGCGGTGGCGTTCATCGGTTTTGAAATCCCTTTACGATGGTATCGGCATTTTTCTCAAGGAGCTTCAGGTAGGTCGGAGCCGGGCCATCAGCCGCGGTGAGGGAATCGACATACAGCACGCCGCCGTATCTGGCGCCGGTTTCCTTGACCACCTGTCTGGCGGGCTTGTCGCTCACGGTGCTTTCGGAAAACACCACCGGGATATTGTTCTCCCTGACTCCGTCGATAACGCGCTTCACCTGTTGGGGAGTGCCCTGGGCGTCCGCGTTGATCGGCCAGAGATACAATTGGCGCAGACCGTAGTTCGCGCAGAGATAGGAGAAAGCCCCCTCGCTGCTGACGAGCCATCGCTGGTTTTCCGGAATTTCCGCGAGTTTCTCCCTAACCGGCGCATCCAACGCCTTGATTTTCGCCGAATAGGCGGCCGCGTTTTCCGTGTAGGTTTTCTCGTTCGCCGGATCAACTTTCACCAGAGCCTTGCGGATGTTCTCCACATAGATCACCGCGTTCGAGGGTGACATCCAGGCATGCGGATTCGGCTTGCCGCTATAGGGGCCTTCGGAAATTCCCATTGGCTCTATCCCCTCGGTGAGCACGGCGCTCGGAACATCTTTCACGTTCGAGAAAAATTTCCGGAACCACAGCTCCAGGTTCATGCCGTTCCAGAGCACCAGATCCGCGTCCTGGGCTTTCACGATGTCCTTGGGTGTCGGATCGTAGCCATGGATCTCCGCACCGGGGCGGGTGATGGATTCGACGATGGCCGCGTCACCGGCCACCTCTCGCGCCATGTCAGCGATGATCGTGAAGCTGGTTACGACTTTCTTTTTTCCGCTATCCTCCTCCCGTTTTCCCGGACAGGAAACCAAGCCCAGCCCGCCGATCAATAACCCGCCTCCGAAGACGCATCTCCAGCCAATCTTTCTTAATCTAGAGCGATCCATATCGTGATTCGGATTCTCCCCAAGCGCGTGTTTCTTTCAACTTAAAAAATTAGCCCTGCCTAAATTTAATCTCCTCCCATCATCTCCCACGTGATTGCCCAGATGGGAACCGTCTCGGGTTTTGATTTTTCCCGAAGATGAGCTTGACACCTACCGCCTGATGAAGCTAGTTTCCCGCCCCCTGCCACGGCAGACACATCTTCCATACCGAACTTCTCTTATTTATGGCCAACCACAAATCCGCGATCAAGCGCATCCGCCAGACAGCGACCCGAACGGAGCGCAACCGTGCCGAGAAAAGCCGCATGAAGCTCACTCGTAAGAAAGCGCTCGCCGCAATTGAATCCGGCGACAAGGCGGAAGCCGAAAAAGCCGCTTCCGCGTTCGCTTCCGTCGTTGACAAGGCTGCCAAGCGCAACCTTATTCATCCTAACAAGGCGGCGAACCTCAAGAGCAAGACCGCAAAGGCGATCGCCGCCATCGCCTGATCCGGCCTCCCGGTTACCGGGACTTTCTATTTTTCGAAAGCGGGCCGGTCTTCCGGTGCCGCTTCTTTTCTTGTGAACATGCCGAGTCCATCCCATCACCGCGCGGAAACCGCCGCGAAAATCGCCGCGTTACCCCAGAACTACAAGGTCTGCGAAGGCTGCGATTCCATCGTCGGGAAATCCACCTCGATCTGCCCGAACTGTCATAGCTTCCGCTTCGATAGCGCCGAGGAGACCGTCGTCAGCCAGGCCACCCTTCTGGGGAACCGGGAGCAGCGTTCCGTCACTGCGGAAGACCTGGCCTGAGTTCTCACGATCATGGCGGTCGCTTTCAAAGAATGGCAGGTCATCTGCGATGCGCTCGCGGAAGGACGGCAGTCCATCCTGCGAGCGCAAAGGTGGCATACATGAGGGACGCGAGGGTTTTTCCTTCGCCCATGATTCGTTCCACCTGTTCCCGACGAAGTTCCACGCGCAACTCGACCATGTGCGGGAAGGTGAATTCGTCCCTGACCGCGAGTGGAAAGAAGGGGATACCTTTCCGATCACCCACCATGCCGAGGCGGCTTTCGCAGTCACGCTAACCGATTGGGGACAGGTGGAGGGACTTTATCCCTTTCACGTCTATACAGGACAGACATTGAAAGAGCGATTCGACTGGGAAGGAAAGGGCATGGCCTCCGGAAGCATCCACCTCGCTCTCGTCAGAGTCTTCAGACTGGAATCCCCATTCGAACTCACCTACGAAAAGAAGTTCGGCGGCTGCCGCTCGTGGCTGGAAATCCCCTCGCCTCCCACCGGTGTTCTTGAAAAATCCGAGCCGGTGATTCATGAAACCGCATTCGAAAAGATGCGATCTGAGATCGAAGTGATTCTAGGACAAGACACGTCTGCGATTTCAGGCTGAGTGTTTCTTCAATGCTGTCTGCTGCCGATCGGATTTTACCGCGGAAGAGAATTGCGGCAATCCTGAGCTTGCGGTTTTTGCCCTCTTGAACAGGAACTTCAGGACTATCGCTCCTCAAAGGCCGCACGGAAGAATTCCTTTTCGCGGGTTGCGGGAATACTGAAGCCGACGGGATTCGCGGCATCGCGGGGAAGGCCGTTGTTGCCAGCGGCGTCCCACTTTTCCCAATCAACGAGATCGTCGGAAACGAGGAGAGACACCCCCCTCCCGGGAAGGGGAGGAAGAGTCACTTCGAGGTTGTTTCCGGAGGTGGAAAGGGCGAGATCTGGCGCCGGATCGGGTTTATTCGGATCGGTTCCGGTAAGGAATTCCTCGCGGTTCGTTCGACCGTCGAGATCGTCATCCACTCCGGGTTCACCTCCGTTTGGCGGACTGCCGAAATTGCTTTCACGCCACGCTGTGTAATCCTGGCGGGAGGTGAGCGGGCCGTTGATCCATTCCGTCAGGAGTTGGACACCTTCGGTATCGATCGTATTGGATCCAAGAGGTGGCATACGTGTGTAGCCGTTGCGCGCGGCGGTGCGGTTGACGATGACGGAGCGTTGATCATCGCCCGGAACGATCAGCCTGTCGGAGGGATGGAAAATACCGTTCTTCCGCACCGTCGTTGACAAGGCCGGTCTCGAAAAGGGGTAGCGAGGCACGGGCGTCCCACTGTGCCGGGACGGTTCCGTCCTCGTTATGGCAGTATGCGCAGTTGACCTCCAGGTATGATCTCACGCGCTCCTCTATCGTGAAGTCCGTTTCGTTGGGCGCGACGTTTCGTGGAAGGAGAGGCGGCGGCGCATCGAGATTTTCCAGATAGTTGCTATCCGCTAACAGCTGGATGAAGTTTCCTGGAGTGCCCGCGATGGTTCCGGCGCGATTGAGCTGGCGGGTGCGGAAGGAGAGGGCGTGACCTGCCTGCGCGGAATGGCATGTGGCGCATTCGGCTCGTGAAGGGATTCGCCAGCGCTGGGTCATGGAGTTGCTCCCATCAGAAATGGCGACATCGAACTCCTCGCCTTCCCCAGCGGCCAGGGTGGCGATCGTGCCAGCCTCGTTCCAGCGGTAGGACACTCCGTAGTTTCCCGTCACATTGCGGACGATGACGCGGGTCTCCAAACGTTTTTTCGTCGAGGGATCGCCTCGCACCGTTTCGATATCGAAATGTTTCACCCAGACCATACCCGGCGGGAGAGTCCAGTTTTGTTCGCGGGAAAAGCCGATCATCGCGTTCTCATCCGGGATTCCAAACCAGCGGCGCTTGATCGCGTGATCAGACCAGAAGGGCAGGTTCACATCGTAGGCGACAAGCCCCGCGGAGGGTGCGAGTGCGGCGGCGTCGGAGAAAAGCCCTGTCTCCGCGAGAGTCCGGGGGAAACCATCGTTCAGATCCTGGGCGATAAGGCGGCGTATCCGGCCGCTTATGTCCGCCATCAGAATGTCGCCGTTTGAAGGATCGTGCCCGAAGCCGACGATACCGCCCTGCCCCGCGATGCGTATCTTGGAGGCCGGAGCCGTTGTCTCGTCCAGCATCCAGATATTTCCCGAACCGTAGTCCGCGAAAACATATTTCCCGATCAGCGACTGAATGGCAGTGCCACGATAGACGATACCTCCGGTGACCGAGGTTCCATCCGAGCGCGGGTAGTCAATGACAGGTGGGTGCGAACCCGTCCAACCAGCGGGACGCTGGTTCCATTTCACACCCTGGATGAAGCCCTCGCGAAACGCCCACTCATAGTTTCCACCCATGACAATCCTGTCGATCTCCTCACGCGCACCTTGGCCGACATCTCCCAGCCACAGGGTGCCGGTTGGCCTATCGAAGGAAAAACGCCAGGGATTGCGCAAACCGACGGCATAGAACTCGGTGCGGACAGCGGTGGGATCGACGTTCGCTCCGAGGAACGTGCTCGCGCCAACCCACGGGTTTTCGGCGGGAATTTCGTATCTCGGGTTTCCCATTCCATCCGGAACTATCGCCGGATGAGGATTGGGTCGCAGGTTCGCGTCATCGGAGCCTGTCCCGTCGCTCACGTCATAGTCCTCCGTTTCCAGGTCAACGTCGATGCGGGTCATGGAAGACCAGAAGTCCCTATCGATACGCTGGCTGTTGTTGAGTGTGTCGTTCGCGTTTCCCTCATCGCCCCAGCTCATGTATAGATAGCCATCCGGGCCGAAGTGAATGTCCCCTCCGTTGTGGTTTCCCGCTTCGTTTCGCTGTTCGATGAAGATTTTCTCGGAAACGTCGTCAGCCACCGCGGGGTCGCTCGATACGGTAAATTCGGACAGACGCTGGTAGCCAAGACCATTTATATTCAGATTGTAGACCACGAAGAACCGCCCGTTGGCCGCATAATCCGGATGGAATGCCAGGCCGAGCAGACCCTGCTCGCTGCCTGTCTGAAACGAATGACCGGCTTTCCGGTTGGCGACCGCAGCCACATTCAGGAAAAGGTTTTTCACCGGTGCCGAGAGATCCTGGATCACCCGTACGGAGCCGGTCTTCTCGACGACGAAAAGCCGGTTCCTCTCTCCTGGAGGCGAAGTCAGCGACAAGGGCTGGCTGAAAGAGATCCCGGGTAGCGCATCGGTGACCGCGATCGACTGGGCGGGCGGCGACGGGGGCATCTGCGAGGTCGAAAGAGGCACCCGGGGTGGAGCGGCGAAGCCGGGTATGAACCAAACACGCTGAGATCAGGGAAAATGGTGGCTTCTTCATGCAGTGTGACTGTTAGAAGCGGACGAATGGTTTTACAAACGTTATCTTCTCCAGTCTTGCGCCATGGAATATCACTTTCCCGGAAAGGTTTCTTGTCGGGCGGCTCCGGGGTTGCGTAGGGTGGCGCAACCTATTCCGCTGCGTGTCAGAAACTGCCTCATCCCATCATGTCATCGGCGTTCTCCCCGCCAGATGGGGTTCCACCCGCTTCCCCGGAAAGCCTCTCCACACCATCGCGGGGAAGCCACTGATTCGGCATGTCTGGGAGCGTTGCAAGGAGGCCACGAACCTCTCGGACATCCTCATAGCCACCGATGACGAGCGCATTTTCCAAGAGGTGGAGAACTTCGGAGGAAAGGCGGTAATGACGTCCACTGACCATTCGACAGGCACCGACCGTCTCGCAGAGGCAGTGGGCAACATTCCCAACGCGACTCACATCCTAAATATCCAGGGCGACGAGCCGCTCATTTCGCCATGCCTGATCGATGGACTGGCACGCGCCTTCATCGACGACCCGGAACTCCAGATGGTCACCGCCGCGAACCCGCTCGATCCGTCCGACCCGGCCGTTGCCGATCCGAACGTCGTGAAAGTCGTCCTCAGGAAAAACGGCCACGCCCTCTATTTCTCGCGCTCTCCCCTTCCCTATTCCCGGAACCCCGTTCCCGGTCTGCAGGTTCTCCGTCACAAGGGCATCTACGGGTACCGACGCGATTTCCTGGAAAAGTTTGTCACCTGGCCACCCTCCCCTCTGGAGCAGGCCGAGTCGCTCGAACAACTCCGCGCCCTTGAAAACGGAGCCAACATCCGTGTCATCATCACCGACGACACATCGCCGGGAGTCGATACCCTGGAACAGGCTCTCGAAATCGAGCGTCTGCTGTCACCTCGTTAAGTTTCAAAGTCTAGAAATCAGTGTCCATATGAAATACATCTTCGTTACCGGCGGCGTGGTCTCCTCCCTCGGAAAGGGTCTCGCGGCAGCATCCATCGGCACTCTTCTCGAAGCACGGGGTCTGAAGACTTTGATGCAGAAATTCGACCCGTATCTCAATGTGGATCCCGGCACGATGTCCCCCTACCAGCATGGCGAGGTCTATGTTCTGGATGATGGGGCGGAAACCGACCTCGACCTCGGCCACTACGAGCGGTTCACCTCGGGCGTCCTCTCGCAGATGAACAACCTCACCTCCGGGCAGGTCTTCGATTCTGTCATAAAAAAGGAGCGCAAGGGCGAGTATCTGGGAAAGACCGTCCAGTTCATCCCGCATGTGACCGATGAGATCAAGGCGCGTATGCACAAGGTCACCGAGGACAATCCGAAAACCGATGTGCTCATCACCGAGATCGGGGGGACTGTCGGGGACATGGAGGGACTCCTTTTCATCGAGGCGCTGCGCCAGTTCGCCCTGGAGGTGGGGAAGGAGAACGTCTGTTTCATCCACGTGACCCTTCTTCCTTTCATCAAGGCCGCCGGTGAGGTGAAAACCAAGCCTACCCAGCAATCCGTCGCCAAGCTGCGTGAACTGGGCATCCAGCCGGACATCATCATCTGCCGCACGGAATCCGACCTCGATGAGGACAACCGGCGCAAGATCGCCATGTTCTGCAATGTGGAGAAAAAGAACGTCGTCGCCTTCCGCGATGTCGATCACACGATCTACGAGTGTCCCCTCGACCTGCGTCGCGACAAGATCGACCGCCTTGTTGTTGACAAGATCGGTCTCGGTCATACTCCTTCCCCGAATCTAGAGGAATGGGAGAATTTCGTCCAGAAGGTCATCCATCCCAAGCACAGGATCACCATCGCGGTGGCCGGGAAATATATCGAGCTGCAGGATGCTTACAAATCGATCTACGAGTCCCTCATCCACGCTGGCGCGCACCATGACACGAAAGTGCAGATCGTCCGCATCGAGGCGGAGGCGATTGAGGATCATGGCGCCCGCGCGGTGATCGGCGAGGTCGATGGCATTCTGGTGCCGGGCGGATTCGGCGACCGCGGGGTGGAGGGGAAAATCGAGGCAGCCCGATACGCCCGCGAGACCGGCATCCCGTTTTTCGGGATTTGTCTGGGCATGCAGATCGCCACCATCGAGTTCGCACGGAACATGTGCGGTCTGGAAGGGGCGAACTCGACCGAGTTTGTCAAAGACAACCCCCACCCCGTGATCTGTCTACAGGAGGAACAGAAGGGCGTGGAGGATCTTGGCGCGACCATGCGCCTCGGCTCAAGCGAGTCCATCCTCTTCACCGGCACAAAGGCCGCCGACCTTTATGGAAACGTGGATCGCATCCAGGAACGCCACCGCCATCGCTACGAGGTAAATTCCGACTACCAGGACAAGCTGCAGGAAGGAGGACTGGTCATATCATCCGTCTCGGCGAAGGAAGGTCTGGTGGAGATCATCGAGTTGTCCGAGCACCCGTTTTACATAGGCGCGCAGTTCCACCCGGAATTTCTCTCGAAACCAAACCGTCCGCACCCGCTTTTTTCGGGATTTGTTGAGGCTGCTTTGAAAAAAGCTCTGGCGGAAGGGCCGTAGGATGGGTTCGGTTCGGCGGAGGTCAAAAAGCACGACACGGTTTGCATTTTCCCCACCTGATCGAGGCGAAACTCGCAACGCGGAGCGAATCTTCTCTGGTCTGACGGTATCCGGTGCCTTTCCAGAAAGTGGCAGGTATCGTGCGATGATCCCAGGCCATGAGCAAACACCTGAACCCCATGAAGACCGGATTCTCCTTCCTCCTCACCATATCCTCTCTAGCCATCGGCCTCACGATGACATCCTGCGTCACTCCGTATGACGCGTATGGCAGCACCACGGTTACGACCTACAACCCGGGCTACCGGGTGAACTCGCTTCCCAGCGGTTACCGCACTGAGATCATCGGAGGCTCCACATACTATTACAACAATGGTGCCTATTACCGTTCCCGCCGTGGTGGCTACGAGGTAGTGGAGGCTCCACGCTCGAGCCGCTACTATCGCGAATATGACCGTTACCGGAACCGTGACCAGCGGCCTGATCGCGATCAGCGATCCAGACGTGATTACCGCCGTGACAATGTCAATGTGATCACGCGCCTCCCTGACGGCTATCGAACCGTAAACGTTCGCGGTAGAACTTACTATCTGCATCGCGGCCAATATTACGACCGTCGAGGAAACGGCTACACTGTGGTGGACCGCCCGTTCTAAGGCGGCTTCAGTCGCTAAAAAAACACAAAATGGAATCCTCTGGCGGGATTCCATTTTGATCTGTTATATCACTTCGGGAAAACAACCGTCCCCAGAACCGGCTTCTTTGAAACAATCAAGCCGAACTTACTCACCCGATCCTGAAAAAGGACGAAGTGCGGTGTCTGCCTATGGTGATCGAGAGCCGCCTGATCATCATAAAATTCCGCCAATGTGAACGTGTTCGGGTTATCAATCCCACGTGATACTAGAAACTGCCGGCAACCTGGTTCACGGGCGATCACATCCGCGGCCTCTTCAGTGATATACTTCTGGAAATCCTCGGCTTTGCCCTCCGCGGTCTCAACGACGATTACTAGGGAAATCATGGAAAGACCTTGTGTGGGCGGACGGGCTCTGCCCAGTGAAAATCACTTCCGTTTTCTCTCTGGATCATACGACGGGTTTTCGGTCATCATCTGGGCACCGACGGATTGGCGCCAGGTTCGTAATTTTTCCAGAAGCCGCGAGGCCGTCTCCGGATCTGAATCAACGAGATCCTGCGTCTCGTTCGGATCACCGGCCAGATTGAAGAGTTCGATTCTTCCGTCTTCAAAAAATTCGATAAGTTTGAAGTCACCGTCGCGAATGGCTCCGTAGGGCTTGGTGCGATGATAGTGGGGGTAGTGCCAATACAGGGTTTCTCTATCCAGTTCCGATTGGTTCCCGGTCAAAAGCGGCACAAGGCTGATACCGTCCACATGTTCATCCGGGCGGGCGGGCAGACCGGCGATCTCCAGTATTGTGGGGTAGAAATCGGTTCCGATGACAGGTTCGCCACACTCGCTCCCCGGATCGGTTTTCCCCGGCCATTTCACGACCAGTGGTTCGCGGACTCCCCCCTCGTGGGCGAAGGCCTTGAACTCCCGGAGTCCTCCGGTGGTCTGGTCGTAATCACCCCCGTTGTCGCCGGTTAGAATAACGACCGTGCGATCGGCAATCCCCAGTTTATCAAGCTTTGCCATCAGACGCCCCACGCTGTCATCGAGCTTTTCGACCATGCCTGCCCTCTTCGGATTCAGAAACTCGTTCTTGGTATTCTCGAAATCTTGCGCCTTTTTTTTGTATTTCGCCACAAGATCCGGCGGAGCCATTATGGGGCCATGGAGGGTATAGTAGGAGAAGTAGAGGAGGAAGGGCTTCTCCTTACTCGCGTTCTCTTCCAGGAAGTCCAGCGCCCGGTCGGTGAGCTTGTCGGTCAGAAAATCGCCGGGCTTTCCATCATCGAGATTCGGCATTCCGAACGGGGAGAAATACACGCCCTGGCCCTTCGGCTGTCCCCATTCCCGGCCGCCCACGTTGATATCGAAACCGTGATCGGTAGGAAAATGCTCTTCCATGTCCGGCTGCCCATTGGGCATCAGATGCCATTTCCCGAAGAACCCGGTAGCGTAACCGGCTTCCCTGAGCGCTTCCGGCAGGAGCACCCGTTCGTGATCCAGCTTCATCTTCCAATCCGGAACCAGAAGTTTCGCATTCGGAGCCTTGTGCCCCGCGATCCAATCGGTGAGATGGAGTCTGGCAGGATAGCGCCCGCTGAGAATCGCGGCACGGCTCGGGGAGCAGACTGTGCAGGCGGCATAGGCGTCCGTGAAAAGCATTCCCTCTTTCGTGAGTCTATCGATGTTCGGTGTTTCGTAGAACTCGGCACCATAGGAGCCGAAATCCCCCCAGCCCAGATCATCGACGAGGAGAAACACGAAATTGGTTTTTTCAGCAGAGGTCAGTGAGACTACGGTGAAAAATAGTAGCAGCAGGGTTTTCAGGGCTTTCATATATGAAGTCGCGTTCAGATTTCCCTGTTTTGGCCCGGAGTTCAACACATTGTTCCCCCGGTTCTTATCCGATGACGAACACGTCGAGGAAAAACCAGGCGACCATGGCGATGCCCACGGCGATTTTGAAACCCATCCCCGCCAGAGTCCCTACAACGCTGCCAACTCCGGAAACGGCGGACTCACGTGTCTTCTTCTTCGCGAAGAGCATCTCGAAACCGAACGCACCCACGAGCAGCGCCAAAAGGAGACCGATGGGAAAAAAGAACAATCCCGCGATGCCTCCAGCCAACGCGCCCACCGCGCCCCACTTGCTGCCACCAAACCATTTCGCCCCGAGAGAACCGCTCATGATTTCAAACGCCTGCGAAACGGCCATCAGGAACGCGAGGATGGCGAAACCCCACCACGCGATCCCTGCGTCCGCCCCTTTCATCAGGCGGTAGGCGATGGCACCCACGAGGATGAGCAGGTGCCCGGGCAGAACCGGAATCACGCAGCCCGCCAGACCGACGATCATAAGACCCGCGGTCACAAGCCAGATGCCACCACCTTGCAGAAGTTCGCTCATTTCCCGAGTCTAACAGGTGCCCCTTTTACTTCCCATCCTAATTCTCACCACACTACTTTTCCATCGCATCCGCCCGCTTGATCAAGGCGTCGGCGGCGTCAGTGTTGCGGCCTTCGGAGATCCAGATTTCCGCAAGGGCGCGCATCGCGGCAGCGGTCTCCTTTCTGGCACCTTTGGGGAAACTTCGTATCGCGGTGCGCAGCCTGTCCTCCGCGGCTTTCACCTCGCCCTGTGCGAAAAGTTCCTTGGCGGATTCTATCATAAATGCCGGATCCATCCTGTCGGACTCCCCCGCCAGCAGCGCCTCCGCTTCCTTGAAAAGCCCTGCCGCCCTGTGCTTCATGGCGGGGTCTTTAGCGGTGACAGTCGCCAGCTTCATCAGCAGGTGGGCGTCCTCCTCATGCTGGAAGACCGCCTTTTCCAAAAGCAGCCGCGCGGAGCGGAAACCACCATCGGCCTCCATCTCCCCTGCCAGTTCCAGGAAATCCTCCGGACTTCCGCCCCGGATCTTCAGCAGCTCCGCGGCGTGTTCCCGCGCTTCTGTCCGCATCCCTTCGCGGCGGTAGTATTTCGCCAGAGCCTCGTGCGCCAGAGTCTTCTTCGGATGGATGGAGAGAACCTCCTTGAGAACGGATTCCCCCTCTTCATAGCGTTTCGCGGAAAACAGGAGAATCCCTTTCCTGATCATCAGATCCAGCGATGGAGGGCTCGCCTCCAGGTGCCGCGACAGGACATCGATAGCGGCGTCCCCCCTCCCCGTTTCCCGGAAATGATCGCTCGCTCTCCGGGCGATCCCCTCCCAATCGGGATGCGCTTTCATCGCCTCCCCGAACCTCGCGTCGATTCGCGCCGCAGCCTCTCCGTCCTGGCTGTCGTAGAGGCTCTTCGTACTGGATACGTAGTAGAGGACGGACTCCGGTGATTCACTTCCGAGAGTTTCCAGAATCTCCCTCGCCCTGTCGTCTTCGCCTTTCTCGCGTAGGTAGCGAATCATACGCTCCACCGCCGCGAACGTGCCAGGCCGTGCTTCCAGGTATTTCCGGTAGGCCTGCTCCCTCAGTCGATCCGCCGCGGCATCGCCTCCACCGGTCTGTCCGAGGAAATCGCCGTATTCGAGCAGGATCTCCGCGTCGTCCGGCCGGGCGCCCACCGTGTCCTGATAAACCTTGACCGCACCGGCCCTGTCGCCGCTCTCCAGAAGGTGCCGGGAAACTATCCTCACGAGCGGGATCGCGACGGGATGGGAATCGTAAGCCTTCTGGTAAAAGCCATAGGCCACGTCCTCATTCCCGCGTATCTCCTCAAGCTTCCCGTATGAAAAATCCAGCAGGCTCCCCGCCGTTGCGGCGGAGAGGCTGGAAAACCCGAGAACGAGGGCATAACGCATGCGCCTGTTTACACCCTCTTTCGCCATATGGAAAGCAAACTGGCTGACGCTCCTCATCGGTATGAGAACACTGGGGAAAGCACGGCTCACGCCCTTGAGTCATATCCCGCAGGTCTTCCTTGCGATTTCACGGCAACGGGGAATACTAGATGGCCAGCGGGCGGCGGGGTGCTTCCACCCAATCTCTGAAATCCGAAATTCCATGAGCGAAAGCGCGATCACCGTCCACAATCTTTACCGCTTCTTCGGCCGCTCCAGGCCGTCAACGGGATTTCGTTCGAGATTCCCCATGGCTCCGTTTGCGGCTTCGTCGGCGCGAACGGCGCGGGCAAGACCACGGCGATGCGCATCCTCGCCAGTCTCGACTATCCGACCATGGGCCACGCGGAAATCTGCGGTATCAATGTCGTGCCACCACCCCGCCGAAGTGCGCCGCCTGATCGGCTGGATGCCCGATCATTTCGGAAACTACGACAACATGACGGTAGTGGAATATCTCGATTTCTACGCACGGGCCTTGGGATACAAAGGTGCCGAGCGTCGCCAGCGTATCGATGAGGTCATGGATTTCACCGATCTCGTCCCGCTCGCGGACCGTTTTTCCAACAAGCTCTCGAAGGGCATGACCCAGCGCCTTTGCCTTGGCCGCTCCCTCCTTCACGATCCACAGGTGCTCATCATGGACGAGCCGGCCGCCGGACTCGACCCCAAGGCGCGGGTCGAACTCAAGCACCTCATCCGTGTCCTTGCGAAAGAGGGCAAGACCATTTTCATCTCCTCCCACATCCTCTCCGAACTCGGGGAGATGTGCGACTCCCTCCTTTTCATCAACAACGGACGCATCGTCCACCACGGCGATTCCGAGTCCCTGAAACGGTCGTCCGACTCACTCGGCGGCGTCCTCTACGACGTGCAACTCGACGGCGATCCACAGGCGCTTTCCAATTGGGCCGTTCTCCAGCCGAACATCGAGTTTCTAGAGTCCCGCAGGACCGGTGGCCGCATCCGCATCGATACGGAAGACCCGACCAAGGCCGCCGACGTCCTCGCCCGCATGATCCGTGACAACCTGCGGGTCATCGATTTCCACCGCGAGCAGCGCAACCTCGAGGACGCCTTCATCGACATCCTCGCGAATCTCGACAAAGGCCAGGGCCTCAGCACCACGCCGCCACCGATCCCGCAGGAAAAAACCCTCCCCTGAGGTTTCAGAAACCGAAGATCCCATGCACCTCAGCGATTTCCCCGACCGCCTCTCCCCCATGCTCGTCAAGGAGCTTCGCCAGGGATTGCGCACGAAATCCTTCATCGCAGTGTTTCTCACACTCCAAGCAATTCTGGGCATCATCCTCCTGATGGCGAGCGCGACGGCCACTTCCGATCATGCGGGCAGCTCCATCTCGAACACGATTTTCGTTTTCTTCGCCTTCGCGGTGCTCGTCATCCAGCCCCTTCGCGGCATTGGCGCACTGTCATCGGAGGTTAAAGGGAACACACTGGACATGATGGTGCTCACACGTCTTTCCGCATGGCGGATCGTTGCCGGGAAATGGTCGGCCATCGTCTCACAGTCCGCACTCATACTCGTCACGATCATCCCGTATCTCATACTCCGGTATTTTTTCGGTGGGATGAACCTTCTCGGGGAGATCGTTCTTCTCACGCTCATCTTCCACTCATCCGCCATCTTGACCGCGGTCACCGTCGGACTGTCCGCGTCGGGTTCGGTCATCCTCCGCTCGATCCTGCCATTGATTGGCTTCGTCGTCGGTGCGGTCATCCTTCTCCAGATCCTGTCATTCGGCGGGGGTATCAGGGAAATCGTCGAGTTCTGCTCTCTGGAGACCTCCGAGTCCCGGCTGGGCGTCATCCTTTTCATCGCAGCGAGCTCATATGTCGCCTACTTCTTCCTGTCCGCCGGCGCTTCCCTCATCGCCACCTACGCGGAGAATCACTCGACCCTGCGGCGTGCGTTCGCGCTGACCGTCTGCTGTATCGCAGCGGCTGTATGCGCCATCCCTTCTGTCGCAAATCCGGACTACACGCCCTTCGTGATGACGCTGATCCTAGCGCCCGCGTTCGCTGTCTCGCTAACGGAATTCGCACCACTCGTCCCGCCCGTGTACCGGAGGTTCGCCGCCCGTGGGTTCGTAGGAAAAGCGGCGGGATTGTTTTTCTTTCCCGGCTGGCCATCCGGAGTGTTCTTTTGCGCCCTCCTGACCGCTGTCGCCGCAGTCCCGTTTCTACTCAACGGCTCGTCCTTTCATTCGGATGAGATACTGATCTCGAGTTTAGCCACCTTGGGCACACTACTGTTCCCCGCCGCCCTGATCAATCTCCTGCGGATGAAAGGCCCGGCCCGGATCTCCAACTACGTTCTTTTAGGCATCGCCTCCTGCGTTCTCTCAACCATCCTGACCGGCATCGCGGAATCCATGTCCAGCCGTGATTTCCTCTGGCTGTTCGTCTGGATGCCACCGGTTCTGCTCGCAATGCAGACAATCAGCTCATTCAGCCACGACGCGCTGCTGATTGCCGCCGTCGTGATCGACGCGTCGCTTTTCGCCCTCCTCCTCATTCTCGCCCAGCACGCCTACAGGGCTTCTCTTGATGGAATGGAAGAAAACCCAGTCTCTGAAAACCCGCCATCCTCATGACATTTCCTTCGCTCGCACTGTTCTTTGTCTCAGCCACAACCCTCGCCGCCGCCCCGGTCGGGATCTCCAGCATTGGTGGCAATCCCCTGAAACTTCAGGACGGTGTTCCAGCTTTTCTGGGCTTCCCCTCGTGGGCGGAACTCGAGCCTATCCCTGGAAATTATGATTTCACTACCGCCGACGCGCTCGTCTCGAAAGCTGACGCCACCGGAACGGAAATCACCGGAATCTTTCACCAGCTCGCACCCTGGGCATCCTCGGGGAATGAAACCGAAGCCTTTCCCCTCGTGAACCGCAAGGCGTGGAGCGAATACATCACGACCCTGGTGGATCGTTACAAGGGCATTACACATTGGGATGTTCTCGGTTCCTTCAACCTTGGAAACCCGGCTACGAACACCCCCCTCCACTACGTCGAGCTGCTCACAGCCGCCCACGACATGGCAAGCCGAGCCAATCCATCCGCCCGGATCGGCTTTTCCCTCGCGGACTATGATCTCGAATTTCTGGAAGAGACCCTGCGCTCCGGTGCGGGGGGCAAATTCGACTACGTCTCCCTTTCTCCATTCCAATACACGCCCGGTTCGGACGCTCAGTTCGCGACCATGCTCCCCACCGTCCGCGCCCTCCTGGCCTCCTATGATCTGCCTGGCGATATACCCGTCCGGATCACCCTTGCCGGTTCCAGTGAAGACCTGCCGGGAGCCGCCGCCCTTGCCACGTCACTGGGCTTCGACCGCGTTTTCATCCTGGCTGATGCCGCCTCTCTGGAGAAAGTCCCTGAGCAAGCACCACCTCTTCCGCAACAGGCCTCTTTCGACGAAAGGGATTCCGTTGAACTCGTCTTCGGGAAAACAAACAAAAATGACGGCATCTACCAGACTGTTCCCGGAGCCACGCCGTGGGACGCCGAATACAAGGCGGCCCGTCTTCACGTTTCAGCGAATCCTCCTGTGATCCGCACCGACTTTCTAGTCGATCCCTCCTTCATCTCACCCGACCACAATGATGTCGAACTCACACTGGAAATCAGCAGGATTCCGTCGGAAAGCGGCCTGACCAACCCCACCGGTTTCGCGATCACCTACGAATCCGTTCATGGAATCACCACCACCCCGGAATTCTGGCCGGTTCCCGGAGACAACGAATGGCATACGAAGACCTATAAACTCGCTGACGCCTCATTCGAGGGAAAACTTGGCTGGAACTTCCGCATCAACGCCTCTGGAGCGGGAAACGATCTCCTCATCCGCAAGGTGACCGTCAAGAAATAGCATCGCTGCTATTGGAGGGAATTATGCGAGCCGTCACAGGCGGGCATTCGCTTGGAAAGCCCGCACGTGCAATCGTTCATCCCGAATCCCGCGAGTATCCTCGGAGTGAATCTCTTTATCCTCGCGACACGTGTCTTGGTCTGTTCCGCAGACTCGAAGTGCATGTTGTAAGCTCGCCTTCGTCCTGGCGTCAGCGCGTTGAACGCCCAGCGTAGGGTGAGAGAGGATTGATAGTTCAATATCAGAACCTGCTGTAGAGCCCATTGATGATTTTTCCCATGAATCATGACTATTGACAGACCGCTATCGTGGTGAATGCTCCCGCGCCCCATGAAAAACCGATCACTCGCCCCTCTCATGTCCGCAGCCTTGCTCGCGGCTGTTTCCAGCACAGCTCGTTCCCAGGAGACACCTGACGCGAAAGCTCCAGCGGATCAGCCGAAAGAAGAATCCGCACAACCAGAAAAGAAAATGCCAGAAGTGCCCTCAGATGTCGCCGCCGCGCCCGCCGATGCCGAAAAGACCGAAAGCGGTCTTGCCTCGAAAGTCCTCAAAGCCGGAACAGGCGACGCCAAGCCTACCGCCGCGGACACGGTTACCGTGCACTACACTGGATGGACAACGGACGGAAAGCAGTTCGACAGCTCCGTGGAGCGCGGGCAGCCCGCGAGTTTTCCGCTTGGCGGAGTGATCAAAGGCTGGACGGAAGGTCTGCAACTCATGGTCGAGGGCGAGAAGCGTCGCTTCTGGATCCCCGAGGATCTCGCCTATGGTTCGGTGGTTGAAGGCAGCGGACGTCCCGGCGGTATGCTTTGTTTCGATGTGGAGTTGCTTGAAATCAAAACGGCTCCGAAGCCGCCCGAGGATACGGAGAAGACCGAATCCGGAGTCGCTTACAAGATCGTCAAGAAAGGCGAAGGTGAGATGCCGGATGCGGGGGATGTCGTGACCTTCCATTTTACCGGGAAAACCATGGAAGGCCAGGTCGTCCAGGACAGCCGTGCGCAGCCGGCCCCACCGAGCGTGCCGCTCGACAAACTTCCTCCCGCACTTGGAGAAATCCTCGGTGACATGTCCGCCGGAGAGCAGCGCACCTGCTGGCTCCCCGAGGCCAGCATCCCCGGCGGCTTCGTGGTCGCGGACATCGAGCTGGTTTCATTCAAAGCTCCTGAACCGGCACCCGCCGTTCCCGAGGATGTCTCAGCCGCCCCCGCGGATGCGGAGAAGACGGAAAGCGGCCTCGCTTCCAAGGTTCTCAAGGCCGGAGAGGGCGAGGTGAAACCCAAGGCTACGGATACGGTGAAAGTCCATTACACCGGCTGGGAGACCGATGGCAAGATGTTCGATAGCTCTGTCACCCGCGGCGAGCCCACCCAGTTCCCCCTCAACGGCGTGATCGCCGGTTGGACGGAAGGTGTGCAGCTCATGGTGGTCGGAGAAAAGCGCCGCTTCTGGATTCCCGAAGATCTCGCCTATGGCCCAAAGCAGGAAGGCAGCGGCCGCCCCGGCGGGATGCTCTGCTTCGACGTGGAACTGCTGGAGATCGTCTCCCCTTGATTTAGTGGCTGGTGATTCCCTCATCATTCCGAAACTGGAAAGCGTTTCCACTCCGATACCCGGCTCTTCTCAAGCTGGATCCCAATGTCGCCCGCTCTGAATCCCCGCTTCCAGGCTGCGGTCATCTCAGCTACCGGCGCCTCCGGAATGGAGGTGGCTGAATCGATCCAGGAGCTTTGGAGCGGGTATGGTGAAATCCTCCGCATCCGACTGGAGACATCTTCCGTTTCATCCGTTGTAGCAAAACACGTTCGGATTACACACAGGGCGAAGCAACCGCGGGGATGGAATTCCGGTGCTTCCCATCGGCGAAAGCTGAAATCCTACCAGGTGGAGGCCGAATGGTACCGGCGCTGGAGCCAGTTTTGCGGGACAGACTGCCGTATACCGGGATTCATTTCCTATGAGGAAACTGACGGAGAAACCCTGCTTCTGCTCGAAGACGTGGATGCCGCCGGATACCCCGCCAGATTCACGTCGCTTTCCCAGACCCAGTTTGATTCCTGTGTCGATTGGCTTGCTTGTCTTCACGCGACTTTCATAGGAGAAAAACCTGAAGGGCTTTGGCAAACAGGCACCTACTGGCATCTCGACACACGTGGTGAGGAACTGGAAGCTCTCGATGACATTCCTCTGAAAAACGCCGCCTCCGCGATTGATCGCAAACTCTCATCCGCCCGCTTCCAGACCTTTGTCCACGGCGATGCCAAGCTTGCCAACTTCTGCTTTTCCGCATGTGGCGAAAGGGTCGCCGCCGTGGATTTCCAATATGCGGGTGGAGGATGCGGAATGAAAGACCTGGCCTATTTCGTTGGCTCCTGCCTGGATGAAAACGACTGTGAGCGGAAGGAATCCGAGATTCTCGACCGCTATTTCGCCTCTTTCCGCACCGCACTCGCCGCCAAACACCCAGCCGTTGATCCGGCGGCCGTGGAGGCTGAATGGCGCGGTCTTTTTCCATACGCATGGACCGACTTCCATCGTTTTCTCAAAGGCTGGAGTCCGGGTCATTGGAAGATCAACTCTTACAGCGAGAGACTTGCACGCGAGGTGATCGCTACCATAACGTGACCAAATCGTATTAGATTTATAGGAGTGCCCAAGTTCTTTGAACCAAATTCTAGGAGAGCTTTTGTTCTTGTTTCATGTTTTGGTCGCTGTGCTTTTTAGCGCGAGCCGTCCGGGAACGGGTAGGGGCGCGATTCAGGATGAGAGTGGAACCTTATCGCCCTCCACGCCCGATACACCCAAGCATCGTGATTGGAAAACGATGCTCGCAGCCAATGCCTCTTCTCTCTTAAATCTTCTGATCCCACCATGCAGAATACAGAACCCACCCCGAACACACTCGCCATCGACATCGGCGGCTCCGGCCTCAAGGCGGCCGTGCTCGATGCCGAAGGCACCATGATCACCGACCGCGTCCGCATCGACACTCCGACCGGCGCAGCGCCCGGAGCCATCGTCGAGCTGTTGGCAGAACTCGTGCAGGACCTGCCGGAATACGAACGCGTCGGCGTCGGATTCCCGGGCATGGTGCGCGAAGGCATCGTGCGCAGCGCACCCAACCTCGGCAACGATGCCTGGAGCGGCTTCCCGCTCGCCGCCGCTCTGCAAGAGAAGCTCGGCAAGCCGGTGCGCATCGCCAACGACGCCGACGTGCAAGGTCTCGCCGTGATCACAGGCAAAGGACTTGAGATGGTGATCACGCTGGGCACCGGCTTCGGCACCGGTCTCTACGAAAACGGTCGCCTCTGCCCGCACCTCGAGATCTCGCACCAACCGTTCCGCAAGGGCGATACCTACGACGAACGTCTCGGTAACAAAGCACGCACAAAGGTCGGTAATAAAAAATGGCAAAAGCGTGTCCTGCGCGCGATCGACAACATGCGCAACCTCGTCGGCTTCGACCGCTTGTTCATCGGCGGCGGCAACAGCAAGAAGCTGGACGACGAACTGCCGGAGGACGTGACACTCGTTGATAACTCGGCGGGTATCCGCGGTGCGGTTTACCTGTGGAGAGACGAACCCGGGTGAGGGTTTCTTGCGACTGTCATCGAGTTGACAAAGCAAGGGTCATGATTTGAGTAGTGACCTGCTTTCTGCGCCTACGCCTACGCCTTCACATAAACCTCAGCACCGGCCTCTGCGAATTCTTTCGATTTCTCCTCCATCCCCTTCTCCACGGCTTCCTCTTCGGAAAGACCTTGTGCGGCGGCGTATTGGCGGACGTCTTCGGAGATTTTCATCGAGCAGAAATGCGGGCCGCACATGGAGCAGAAGTGGGCGGTTTTCGCGCCTTCCTGCGGGAGGGTTTCGTCGTGGAACTCGCGGGCGGTTTCCGGGTCGAGGCCGAGGTTGAACTGGTCTTCCCAACGGAATTCAAAACGGGCTTTTGAGAGGGCGTTGTCGCGGTATTGGGCACCGGGATGGCCTTTCGCTAGGTCGGCGGCGTGAGCGGCGAGCTTGTAGGTGATGACGCCGTCTTTCACGTCCTTCTTGTTCGGCAGGCCGAGGTGTTCCTTCGGAGTGACGTAGCAGAGCATCGCGCAGCCATACCAGCCGATCATCGCGGCACCGATGCCGGAGGTGATGTGGTCGTAGCCGGGGGCGATGTCGGTGGTCAATGGCCCGAGCGTGTAGAACGGGGCTTCGTGGCACCACTCGAGCTGCTTGGCCATGTTTTCCTCGATCATGTGCATCGGCACGTGGCCGGGGCCTTCGTTCATGACCTGGCAGCCTTTCGCCCATGCGCGGGTGGTAAGCTCGCCCTGCACCTGGAGCTCGCCGAACTGTGCCTGGTCGTTCGCATCCGCGACGGAGCCGGGGCGGAGGCCATCGCCGATGGAGAAGCTGACATCGTATTTGGCGCAGATGTCACAGATTTCATCCCAATGGGTGTAGAGGAAGTTTTCCTTGTGATGGGAGAGGCACCACTTCGCCATGATGGAGCCGCCGCGTGAGACGATGCCCGTCATGCGGGTGGCGGTCATCGGCACGAAGCGGAGGAGGACTCCGGCGTGGATGGTGAAGTAATCGACGCCTTGCTCGGCCTGCTCGATGAGCGTGTCACGGTAAAGCTCCCAGGTGAGATCCTCGGCCTTGCCGTTCACCTTTTCGAGCGCCTGATAGATCGGCACGGTGCCGATGGGAACCGGGCTATTGCGGAGGATCCACTCGCGGGTGGCGTGGATGTTCTTGCCGGTGGAGAGATCCATCACGGTATCCCCGCCCCATTTCGTGGCCCAGCGCATTTTCTCGACTTCCTCCTCGATGGAGGAAGCGACGGCGGAGTTGCCGATGTTCGCGTTGATTTTCACGAGGAAATTGCGGCCGATGATCATCGGCTCGCATTCCGGGTGGTTGATGTTGAGCGGGATGATGGCGCGGCCTGCGGCGACCTCGCTGCGGACGAACTCCGGGGTGATCTCCGCCGGGATGCGCTGTGGGAAACGCTTGAAGATTCCGGGCGTGTAGGGGCTGTCCGGGGATTGGGTGGAGCCGGCGTGCTGCTTGTTGAGATCGTTGCGGACGATATCGTCCTTCATGTCGGAAATCTTCGAGCGGCGCATGTTTTCGCGGATCGCGATGAACTCCATCTCGGGGGTGATGATGCCGTTGTCGGCATACCATTTCTGGGTGACCGGCTTGTCCTTCGCACGGAGCGGCTTGCGGCGCTCGGCGCTGAGGCCGGAGAATTCGACGAACTTGTTCGCGCGCTCCGATTTCGAGGCGAACTCCGCGTGCTTCTCGGTGAGGTAGCCGTTGTCCTGCGGCTGCACTTCGCGACCATCGTAGGCCTCGACATCACCGCGTTTCAAAATCCAGTCGCGGCGGAGAGCGGGAAGACCTTCCTCGGAAGTGCCTTTGAAATCAGGATCGCCCCATGGCCCGGAGCAGTCATAGACGCGGACGGGTTCGTTCTGCTCGATGCGCCCGTTGAAAGCCTTGGTGTCGTGGAGGGCGATCTCGCGCATCGGCACCTGAACCTCCGGGTGGATTTCGCCTTGGACGTAAACACGGGTCGATGCCGGGAGTTGGTGAGAGGGATTCGTCGTGTTTGCTCTCTCCGGTGGTTTCTTCTGGGCTGATCATGGTCGTTTGTGAGTTCGTGATTGGGGAAGAGTCACGGATCGAGAAGCCCTTGGAAAACAAGAAAGCTCGGAGGCTTTCCTGACTCCCTCCGGCGGCATGACCCGCTTCAGGTTCGAAGGGTTTTTCCCGCGCGTCGGAAAATCTCGGCCACCCGTTCCAGTGGCTCCCCTGTCATCGGAGTCATGGTCATCCAGACGCCGGAAAGTGTCAAGAACGCGGAATCAGGGTCAGTCCAGCTGTTCCCGAGCCGACCATGGAGCCGTTCGGGAAACGGTTTCTGCTTATTCTGAAGATGAACATCTAAAAAATTACCTTCCGCAAACTTGGGTTCTCCCATTCTGCACGCTTGCCCATCCTCCGGTTATTTCCGAAAACAGCCGCAGATGAAAATTCTCGTTGTAGGAAAAGGCGGCCGCGAGCACGCCCTGATCCATACCCTCTCCCTCTCCCCCATCAAGCCCGACATCTTCTCGTTTCCCGGCAGCGACGCGATATTCCGCATCGCCGGTGAAACGACCGCCACCGACCTGCCGTCCCTCATTGCCTGGATGACCGACAACGGGATCGATCTCTGCATCGCCGGTGAGGAATCCTATCTGGTCACCGGGGAAGGACTCGCGAACCTTTGCGAAGCCAATGGCATCCCCTGTTGGGGACCGCCCAAGGAATCCGCGCAACTGGAGGCGAGCAAGGAATTCGCCAAGGATTTCCTGATCAGAAATGACATCCCGACCGCGAACGCGGCCGTATGCGACTCGCTGGAGTCTTCCCTCACCGCCATTGCCGGGAAATACCCTACCGTCCTTAAATTCGACGGCCTCGCGGCGGGGAAAGGTGTGGCTGTCTGCCAGGATGAGAAAGCCGCCATCGATTTCCTCAACGAAGTTTTCACCGAGAAACGATTCGGCTCCGGCAGGCTCCTCGTCGAGGAGTGCCTGACCGGACCGGAGGTCTCCATTTTCGCCGCCATCTCCGATCAGGAGTATATGATCCTCACCCCCGCCCGCGATTACAAGCGCCTTAAGGATGACGACCTCGGCCCCAACACAGGAGGCATGGGCGCGATCGCTTCCCGCCAGCTTCTTTCCGCGGAAATGCTCTCCCTTATCGATGAGGCCATCGTCGCGCCCACCGTCGCCGCGCTTGTTTCCGAGAAACTCCCCTACCGCGGCTTCCTCTACTTCGGCCTCATGCTTACTCCCGACGGCCCGAAAGTCATCGAATACAACTGCCGCTTCGGCGACCCGGAGTGCCAGGCGGTCATGCCCCTGCTCCAAGGCGACCTCGCCTCATTTTGCATGTCCGGGGCGAAAGGTAGGCTCGAGAAAGATCTCATCTCGTTCTCCGATGACTGGTCTGTCTGCGTCATTCTCGCCTCCCACGGCTACCCGGAATCCTCCCGCTCCGGCGACGCCATCTCCGGCATCACTGAGACTGGCGAAACCGTGTTCCATTCCGGCACGAAACTCGTCGGCGACGGGTGGCAGACCAATGGAGGCCGTGTCCTCGCGTGCGTCGCCCAGGGTGCCGACCGCCACACCGCCGTCACCGCCGCTCATGCGGCCGCCGACAGGATCACCTTTCCCGGCCTCCAGCGACGCAATGACATAGGAATCCTCCATTTTCCCGAAACCAGACATCATGACCCCGATTCCATACGCCTGACCCTCAACCCGGACGACATCGCGGGCGGGATCGAAGCGCTCGCCCGCGCGATCCGCGAGGCCAACCCCGAAAAACCCGTCGCCCTAGTCGGCATACGCTCGCGCGGAGACGAGGTCGCCGAACGCCTCCTCACCCACCTCTCCGAGGACGACCGGGAGCTTCATTTCGGTGTCCTGGACATCTCGCTGTATCGCGACGACTTCGGGCATATTCACGAAAATCCCGAAACTCCAGGAAAGCGACATTCCTTTCCCGGTGGACGGAGCGCATATCATCCTTGTCGATGACGTCCTGTTCACCGGGCGCACGATCAGAGCCGCTCTGGACGCCCTCTCCGATTACGGCCGCCCGGCGAAAGTGGAGCTCGCCGTCCTCATCGACCGCGGCCACCGCGAGCTTCCCATCCATGCCACCTACACCGGCATCACCCTCGAAACAAACCGGCTCGATCACGTCCATGTATCGCTCGAAGGGAGCGACGGTGAGGATCTCGTCCGGGTCGTCACACCCCCGAAACCATGATTCCAGAGAAAAAAAAGACACCGGAGGAACTCGCGGCTCTCCGCGAAGGACTGGGAATTCCCGATGCCCCCCCAGCCCCGGGCGCACCACGACAACGCCCCGCGCCGACACCCCCCGCCCCCTCCGCGGAGCCGCCGGCTCCGAAACCGACTCCTCCTGAGGAACCGGTCGAGCGCCCCCCCGCTCCGGTGCTCGATCCCGCCCATCCCGACCAATCCCCTCTTCCCGAACTTCGGGAACCCGTCCTCCACCTCGACATGCCCCCTGCTCCGGAGGAAGAAAAAAATCCCGAGCCGACTTCGCATTCGCATTCGCTCCGCAAACACGAGCTGCCACTCGCCCCGGCTCCCGCGGTCACCCACAAGACCGTTCTTCCCACAGGCCGCCACGATGACAAGGGTATCGCGGAGATCCGCCGCCGCGACGCGCTGCAGAACCTTTCCACGAACGCTCCAGATCCCGCCGCCCACCTGAAGAAAATCACCGCCAGCCCTTTTCTGCTGGCTCCCGCCTATATCCTCGCGCTCTCCGCGGGTGCCGCCGCATGGCAGCGAGTCCACCATATCACCCCGCTCGCGCTCCTCGTGCTTTCCACTCTTCTCGCAACCTACATCTTCATTACGAAAAAACGCTCACGCCATCACTCGGCCATCCTCGCCATCATCATCATCATGACCCTCGTCTTCGGCGGTCTCCACTACGCCCCTCTTTTCCAAGATGTCCCGTAAAGACCTTCTGGACATCGCTTCGCTGGACAGGGAGGAGATCGACCTCCTTCTCGACCAGGCGATCCCTTTCAAGGAACTCTTCACCCGTTCGGTGAAAAAAGTTCCCGCCCTGAAAGGCAAATCCGTCCTGACCCTTTTCTACGAGCCCTCCACCCGCACCCATTCCTCCATTCGAGGTCGCCGCCAAACGCCTTTCCGCAGACGTCACCAACTTCGATGTCCGCCACTCCTCGGTCACAAAAGGCGAGTCCGTCCGGGAGACGGTCGAGACCCTCCAGGCGATGCGCACGGATTACATCATCGTCCGCCATTCCCGCTCCGGCCTGCCCGCCGCCATCGCAGCCCAGACCAAGGCCTCAGTCATCAACGCCGGGGACGGCGCGCACGCCCACCCCACCCAGGCTCTCCTCGACGCCTTCACCATCAAGGAAAAGTTCCCCGACCCCACCGGCAGAAAGGTCCTTATCATCGGCGACATCCTCCACTCCCGCGTCGCCCGCTCCACCTCCTGCATCCTGAAGAAACTCGGTATTCACGTCGCCTTTCTCGGCCCGGCTCCCTTCTGCCGAAGAACGGGCCGGAAAACATCACCCGATTCACTTCCTACGGGGAGGCCATGAGATGGAACCCCGACATCGTCTATCTCCTCCGCGTCCAGATGGAGCGCCAGGACGCCCCATTCTTTCCCTCCCTACGTGAATACCACCGCCTCTACGGGATCAGCGATTCCCGCCTTGAGGAGATACGCCAGCGTGGCCTCTACCTCATGCACCCCGGCCCAGTGAACCGCGGCGTCGAACTGTGTGACGCCGTCATGGACTACGAACGCTCCCTCATCAACGACCAGGTGGAAAACGGCATCGCCGCCCGCATGGCCGTCCTCTACTACCTGAAGCCCGGATCTTGAAATCCTAACTTCCAGACGGCTCCTTCATTACTTCGCCCCGCCCACTCCACACCATCCGGTGGAATAGGTGGCCCAGGATCTCAAGCGGGCTTCCGTTTCCCGCAGGTCATCAGCCATGCGTAGCCGATGATTCCGGCGACGAGCGAGGTGAGAAGCACTGCCATGATGGAGCTGTTCACCAGATCCGGAGCCGTCTTGTAGGCGAGGTTCGTGATGAAAATCGACATCGTGAAGCCTATCCCGGCAAGGAACCCGGCACCGGTCACATGGCGCCACGTCATACCGTGCGGGAGATTGCAGATTCCGGTTTTAACCGCGAGCAGACTGAACACACATACCCCCACGACCTTTCCGACGAGTAGTCCGGATGAAATTCCCAGACTGTTCGGTGTTGTCAGACTCGCCGCCCAATCCGCGCCGATCACGATTCCGGTATTGCACAGCGCGAAAACCGGCATGACGAAGAACGCCACTGGCTTGTGGAGAAAATGCTCGAGGATGTATGATGGCGATTCCTTATCGTCCCGGATGGGCGTGAACGGGATCGTGAAAGCCAGCAGGACGCCCGCGATGGTGGCGTGAATTCCTGACTGGAGCATGAAAAACCACATCAGCGCGCCTCCCAGCAGATACAGGGGCAGCGACATCACACGTCTGCGGTTCAGAACCGCCAGGACGGCCAGCACCGCGATCGCAAGGCCGAGATACATGGCGGAAAACTTCGCCGAATAGAACAGCGCGATCACGATGATCGCGCAAAGATCGTCGATAACCGCGACAGCCGTCAGGAAGATTTTCAGCGAGGCCGGTGCGCGACTCCCCACCAATGCCAACACGCTGAGCGCGAAAGCGATATCCGTGGCCATGGGAATGCCGAAGCCCTTAGCGGTGGGTTGTCCGGCATTGAAGCCGAAATGAATCATCGCCGGTAACGCGATCCCTCCCAGCGCGGCGAAAATCGGCAGCATCGCGCTTTTCAGATCCGAGAGTTCCCCTTTGTACAACTCCCGTTTCAGTTCCAGCCCGATCAGCAGGAAAAACACCGCCATCAGACCGTCGTTGACCCAGTAGGAGACCGTCAGCCCACCGACGTAGCTTTTCCAGAAACCGAGATAATTTTCCGAGAAAACGGAGTTCGCAACCGCCAATGAAACTATCGAACAAAGGATCAGGAGAAAACCGGAGGATTTCTCATTCTCGAAGAACTCCTTGAAGGTATTGGTCAGTTTGATGTCTTTCATGGTCTCTTCTTGTTCTAGCGGAATTCCGCTCCGCGACGGAAGATAATACCTGAAGCATGATTTATGAAATAAAAATCGTATTTTATCGCAGAATGACCGGATTCCTCATCAAATCGGGGCGGAGTGGATGTCCTGTCTCTCGGATATCCCGCAGACCGGGATTCTGCCAATCGTCGTCCTGGACTGAAAAGTCCCGGCAATTTTTCCGCGTTAAAACGGGATATCGTCCTCTTCGGCGTAGTCGTCAGCCGGACCCGCACTTCCACCCTGGCGGTTTCCACCACCGCCGGAGGAACCGGAATCGTTGTCATGCGAGGAGCGCGAGCCACCACCTCCTTTGCCGTCGGGGAGGAACTGGACGATCTCTCCGACCACCTTGAGCTTGCTACGCTTTTTCCCGGTCTCCTTGTCATCCCACGTGTCGAGTTGAAGACGGCCTTCGATGAAGACCCCCCTGCCCTTGCTGAGATATTTGTGGGCGTTTTCAGCGGTATTCCCCCATACGGTCACCTCCACGAAGGTGGCCTCGTCCTTCCAGCCGCCGTTACCGTCCTGCACCCGGCGGTTCACCGCGATGCTGATGTCGGTCACCGCGTTTCCTTTGGGGGTGTGGCGGATCTCAGGATCCCTGGTCAGGTTTCCGAGAAGCATTACTTTGTTCAGATTGGCCATGGGGAAATTGTAGGGAGTTACGGGAGTTATGGAAGGCGGCTGTTCCCCGCCGGAATCACGCGACGCGGTTGAACTGGTTCAGGTAAACGGAACCGTTCGCAGCGAGCTTCTCCCTGATTTTGGTGACGCAATCCGGATCCGCGGTGACAGTGTAGGTCACGTAGTGGGCGCCGGCGATGTTGCGGGGGGTGTGGGCGAAATCCTTGCGACCCATGTTGTCGATATTCTCGACCTTCGCACCTGTTTCCTCGATTTCCTTGGAAATGGAAGTGACGAGATCATCCATGCTCCCGTCCTGGTTCTTCGTTGTCAGGACAATCAGACCTTCGTATTTTCGGCTCATCTTCTTTGGTGGGGGTTGGTTTAGATTTAGGTGTGTTAAAACGGTTCGATGCCAGGGCGATGCCTTGGGAACGCGAAAACTGAACGGCTTCCATGCCTGTGGCAAGCATGTTTTCCAGCCCCTCACGCTCGTCCGGGGCGAACTTTCCGAGCACGTGTCCGGTCATCCCGCCGGGGTCGGCCGCACCAATTCCCATTTTCAGCCGGGGGAATCCGTCGCCGCCCAGATGCTCTATCAGCGATTTGATGCCGTTGTGCCCTCCGGCAGAGCCTTTCTCCCGGAAACGCAGGTGGCCGAGAGGCAGAGCCACGTCATCATAGGCGACCAGGATCCTTTCGAGAGGCAGTTTGAAGAACGCCAGGAACTGCCGCACCGATCTGCCGCTCAGGTTCATGAACGTCTGGGGTTTCATCAGGATGATCCCGTCGGGGAGTTTTGTGAAATGCGCCTGGAACCTGGGCTCGGATTTGAAAACGGCACCCTCCGCAGCGGCCATCCTGTCGAGCAGCATGAAGCCAACGTTGTGCCGGGTCTCCTCATACTGCCGCCCGGGATTTCCGAGACCCACGATCAGTGAAATTTCCATAGTGAGCGGGTTCTAGACGGCATCGAAGGGGATGGGAAGCCCGCGCATCATTTCATCCTGCGAAAGGTGAGGCTTATCCTCGATCCGGCGACGCGCTTGGATTTCGGTAGCTGGTGGTGCCAGTGGCGCTGGGTTTCGCCGCGCATGTCCAGGAGGCTTGCGTCCTCGAGAAACAGGGAGACGGTTTCCCTGGTCGTCCTGTGCCTGAAAGAGAACTTCCTTTCCGCGCCGAAGCTGAGGCAGGCGATGGAACTGTCGGGGACGATGGTTTTCTCGTCATCACTATGCCATCCCATGCCTTCGGAACCGTCGTGATAGAGGTTCAGAAGGCAGGAGTTGTAATTCGCGCCTGTGTGAAGTTCGCAACGGTCTCTCAGATCGATCAACTCGGGTGTCCACGCGACAGGCTCACGGGATTTTCCCGAGTAGGCGTAAGCCACGCCATCCTCCGCGACCCAGGCGACCTTTCTCGCCGTCGTTATCTTTTTCCCGAACATGACGACCTCGTCGTTACGCCATGGGATGGACTGGAGGAGGCTCTGAAAAACCTGTGCGGATTCAGCAGGAGGAAGGATCGGTGGATGATAGTTCGCGGTTCCATCCCGTGGGAGGAGGTTGGCTTCCGGGTCGGTTGTGAAGAGATCCATTGGACGCCTCCTCAGGCTTCCAGAGCTTTGGGCTCGGCGGCTTCCGGTGATCGTTTTGCCGAACGCTCGACCAGCATGGCGATGAGAGCCAGACCTACGAAGACAAGCATGGCCCGTAGTAGATGAAGATCATGAATTTCTTGTCGGCGGTGAAACCGTAGTTGTGAAGGCCGATGCCCAGAAAGTTCACATGCCACCAGGAGAACGCCACCACGCAGGCGGTGAGGACGGAGCACATGTGAAGACCCCACTCCTTGATGATACCGCCGAGGCGGGCGTGGAGGATGGCGAGAGTCCAGAGCACGATCATGAGAGCGCCGTTTTCCTTCGGATCCCAGCCCCAGAAACGGCCCCACGAATAGTTCGCCCAGATGCCGCCGAGGACGGTGCCGACGAGGGAGAGGAACACAGTGAGGCAGATGCAACCGTAAACCGCCTTGGTCAGCGAGCGGCGGAGCTCCTTGTTGTTCCCGTCGAGGTTCAGCCCGCGCATGAGGATGTAACCGCAGGAAAGCTTCGCCGCGAGCAGCCCGGCGCAGTAGCCGAGCGTGATGGTGGTGACGTGGGTTGAAAGCCAGAAATTCGAATCGAGCACGGCGACCAACGGATCCATATGATCGCTGGCATCGCCGCGCTCGTAGCGGCGCGCGAGGTAGATGAGCGCCGTGCCGAGGATGGGGGCGAGACCGAGGGCGAACCTCCGCCGCGTCATCCACTCGATGATGAGGGCGATGATGACGCCAGTGGTGGCTATGAAAATCACCGTGTCATACAGGTTCCCGACAGGCGGCCTCTGCATGATGATGCAGCGTTTCACAATGGCCAGAACGCAGATCCCGCCGCCAACACTGGTGAGGCCGAGAGTGACCCAGGACAGGATTTTCCCGGCGGTCGACTGGCCGACACCCCACATGGCCAGGGCGAAAAGCGTGGCGAGGAGAAAGCAGACGAGCGCGTTGAGAAAGTAGTCGTTGTTGAAATACGCGGTCTCCATGGAGATGCGTTTCAGCTCGCCACGGGATTCCGCGCGTCCGTCGATACGATTCTTGAGTTTCGCGAAACTCTCACGGAAATCCTTTTCATCGGAAACCGAACGCACCGCCGTCTCGATGGCTTTGATGTCCTCGATGGCGGTTTCGGGATCTTTCGTTTCCAAGGTCATCACGCCCATGATGGAATTCCCGGCGGACTGCCATCCTTCCTCGGAGGCGGATTTCGGCGGAAGCATGAAGAGGCCGAATTTCGAGAAATTCGCGCCATCCAGCACCTGCTGGAGAAGATCCTGCATCCTGTCGTCGATCTGTCCGCCCTCCCGCTGTGTGCGGGCGATTTCCGAGCGGAGCTGCGGGGCGGTGGTCATCACCGCGCTGAGATCGGCGCGTTTGTCAGGCTCCGTCCCACCTCCGGAACCTCGCAGCAGGATGCCGGAGCGCGCGAAGCCGAAATAGCCGAGCAGACTCTCATAGTTCCGAATGCTGTAGGCCAGATCTATCGTCTGCTGCTGGACGGGATCGCGGTCGTCTTTCGCGATGGGTTCGTAGGATTTCGCAAGTTCGATGAGCTTGTCCCGCCCGCTCTCGATCTCGTTGTAACTGTAACGGTCACGGCGTCCTTTCGACTCCACGGAAATGGCTTCGAGGACCTTGGAGTTGTCTATGCGGAAAGTCGGCAGATCGACGGCCAGATCCGGGCGGAAAAGGGTGTCCATCATCCACTCGGTGGGCTTGATCTTGAAAGTCTCGCCACCTTTCCCGACGACCTTCATCGAGCGCGCGCCGTGGAGGCCGAGCATGGAGAAACCCGCGTAGGTGGAGAGCGGTTTGATACGTCCGCCGTCCTGCACGGGGAGGGTGGAAACGAGATCAACAGTCTCCTCTTCCCATGGCGTGTAGCCATCGACCTTCTGCGGGGTGCCCTTGGGCATGTTGTCGATCAGCATGCCGGCGAATACCGCGCCAAGCGCTCCGAGCGCGAGGATGGCGACGACCCAGCGTCCTAAGAGTGAGGCTTTATTTTTCATTTTTGCGTTTCCTGGAGGAGCCCGAGAGGTGGCCGCCGAGTTTTGTCAGAAATGTGACCAGCATGCCGAAGGCGACGATGTAGAGGCTGTATTCCGGCCAATGGTCGGCGGGGTTCCTCACGATTTCGAAAACGCTGTACATCTTCTGGCCGGGCTGTGCGCCGGGAGGTCCGTAGCTGGCCTGGAAAAACGTGTAGCCTTCGTAGCGCATGGGCTCGTTCATCTGGATGCGGACTTTCGATTCCTGTCCGTTCTCCACACGGCGTATGTCGCTGATGAATTTCGCCGGGCGCGAGGTGCCGGGATGGAAGTCCGCGGTAAAGGTGTCCAGTTTCACTTCGAACGGCATAGGCCACAGGCGTTTCCTCATATCCACCGTGAACACGCGGTCGGCGACGCGGACGGTGTGCGGATAGAAAGCAGCTCCGGTGAGGATGAACGGATCGGATTTTCTCCCGTCCTCATCGACCACCCGGGCGTAGCAGCCTGCGAGGTTTCGTTCGGACTCCACATTTCCCTCAGCCTCCTGCAGATAATAACCGTCCACCAAAAGTTCGGTGTTGCGGCGGGGACTTTCGAGCTGGTTGGCCGGAATCGCGTTAACGAGGTAGCCGGAGATCTCCAAGGAAAAGGGCAGTCCCTGGAAATCGAACACGCGGGGCTTCCCGGCGGTGAGAGGCGTGAGAAGATCACCTCTTATGACGTGGAACTTCTCACGCCCGCCATCTTCGACCTCGGCGACCTCCACGACCCATTCGTTGTAGGCCTCCGCCGTATCGCTGGACTCTCCCTCGAACACCGCCATGTTTCCGCGCTCCGAGAAATGGTGGGCGCACCCCTCCGCCGATCAGCATGAACACGATGCCGAAGTGTGAGATGAGGTTTCCCGCCTGCTTCCAGCCTTTGCGGATGCGGACGATGCCGCCGAGTATCATGTTGATCAGCAGGACGACGCAGACGTAATAACCGCCGGGAAGGAAGAAGGGCAGCTTCTTGCCGTTGATTTCCGGCACCATGTCCGGGATCAGCCATGGGGATTTCCAACTGAAATATTTGTTCAGGGTCGGGTAGAGGCCGTTGTCGATCTGCTCCAGGGTCGCAAGCCATGTGAGTAGCAGGAGGAGGAGGAAAGTGATCGTGGCGAGGTGGAAGCCGGCGAGAAAGTCGTAGGTTTTTCTGAAAAGGGATTTCTCCGGCTTCCCGGTCGGGTTTTGAGGGTTGTATGCCATTTTGAAAATCCTTTGTCAGTCCACCAGCGCCAGGCTGGCCGCGAAGCCTTTGAGAAGCGCCTTTTCTTTCTCAACCTCAGCCTCCGGACCTACCATTTTCACGGTAAGAATACGCCCGCCCACCTCGGCGATGACCCCGGCAAGAGCGTAGCCGGGCTTCGCCTCCTGCCCCATTCCGGACGCGTAGTTCCCGGCCGCTTCAACGATCACGCCTTCGGTTCCCGCGATGGGCGTCTTCTCCAGATCGGCCAGATCAGCCGGTGACAGCGGATCGCGGCCGAACTGGCGCACCCAGCGGTTCACGTTGTCGCCTACCCCGCCCCCGGACAATGAGACATACACCTCGCCAAGGCCGGATTCGCCGAAGCGGTAGTTCAATTCGCGGAACTGTGCGGCGGGAAGGGCAAGCCAGCTCTCCGGCGCGTCGCCCTTCACCGGGCCGGGCTTCGCATCGCGGAAACGCTCGTCGCTGGTTGCGAAAAGCTTGGGATCGCGATCCTTGGAGGTCGGCTGGCGCGTCTCCTCCACCGTCATGCGCTGCGCCTGTTTTTCACAAGAAGCGAGAGACACGCAGATGGCGGCACCGAGGAAAGCGGCATGGACAAAACGTTTCATTTTTCCGGGAGATAAGGGCGGACGAGAAAGCCCGCAAGTTGAATCACCGGTATATACGCGACGGGAGACGGCGTCCTTCCATCGAAGGCATTCGCAGGACTCACTTCTTCTTCCTGCCCCGCTTTTTCGCATAACTTACTTTTTTCTGCGCTGGCATGACCGGGGTGGCGTTCTTGAGGGTGGCGATCTGGTCGCGGAGATGGGCCGCTCTTTCGAACTCGAGTTTGGATGACGCGTCACGCATCTCCTGCTCGAGTTCGGCGATGACCCGGAGCTTGTCATACGCCGTGTCGTCCTCCGCTACGATGGACGCGTTCAGCTTCTCCGCGTGGGCTTTGCCTTTCTCGTAGGTGTGGAGGCTCTGTTGGACGGCGCGGATGACGGAGCGCGGAGTGATACCGTGTTTCTCGTTGTGGGCGATCTGCCTTTCACGCCGGTATTCCGTGACGTTGATGAGGGTCTGTATGGAATCTGTGACGACATCGGCGAAGAGCACGCACTCGCCATTCACGTGGCGGGCGGCGCGGCCCGCTGTCTGGATGAGGGATGTCTCGTTTCTCAAAAATCCTTCCTTGTCAGCATCGAGGATGCAGACGAGCGAGACTTCGGGGAGGTCGAGTCCCTCGCGGAGGAGGTTGATTCCGATAAGGATATCGAAGGTGGCGGCGCGGAGCTGGCGGAGGATCTCGACCCGCTCGATGGCATCGATGTCGGAGTGCAGGTAGCGGCATTTCAAGCCGGTGCCGGAGAGGTATTCGGATAGGTCTTCGGCGGTTTTTTTCGTCAGGGTGGTTACGAGAACGCGCTCTCCTTTCTCGACGCGCTGGCGGCAGAGCTCGATGGTCTCGTCAATCTGGCTTTTCAGCGGACGCAGGGTGAGGATGGGATCGAGAAGTCCGGTAGGGCGGATGATCTGCTCAACCACAAGTGGAGTCCCTCCTTTTCCCGGATCGAAATCGCCTATGGCCTCCTCGTTTCCGGATGGCTTGACTTTGATCTTCTTGAAATCGAAGGGTGTCAGACCTTCGTCGCCGGGCCTGGGTTTCACGGAAATGAATTTCCGGTTTTCAGGACGGGAATTGACGATATCGAACGGCCCCGGCGTCGCGGACACATAGACGCGCTGGTTGGTCATTTCCATGAACTCGTCGAAGCGCAAAGGTCTGTTGTCCATCGCGGAGGGAAGTCGGAAGCCGTGCTCGACGAGGGTGGTCTTGCGCGACTTGTCGCCTTCGAACATGCCGCCGATCTGCGGGATGGTCGCGTGGGATTCATCTACCAGGAGGAGGAAATCACGTGGGAAGAAATCGAGGAGTGTGTGGGGGCGGGAGCCGGGCGCGCGGCCTGTGAGGTGACGCGAGTAGTTCTCGATGCCCTGGCAGAAGCCCATTTCCGCCATCATTTCAAGGTCGTATTCAGTCCGCATGCGGAGACGCTGGGCTTCGATGAGCTTGCCTTCCCTTTCCAACTCGGGGATGCGCAGGTCGAGCTCCTCGCGGATTTTTCCCCGTGCGACTTTCATTTTATCCCCGGCGGTGACGAACTGCTTGGCGGGATAGAGGGTATGGCTTTCGAGGACTTCGATGACGTGTCCGCTCGTTGTGTGGATGGATGATATACGCTCCACCTCGTCGCCGAAGAACTCGATGCGGATGGCCGTTTCATCAAGGTAGGCGGGATGGACTTCCACCACGTCCCCCCTCACCCGGTATTTCCCACGACCGAAGGCGATGTCGTTCCTCTCGAAAAGCAGACCGACGAGGGAGGTGAGCAGTTCCTCGCGCGTGATACGCTGGCCTGTCCAGACGGGGAACATCATGTCCTTGTAGTCCTCCGGCGAGCCGAGACCGTATATGCAGGAAACGGAAGCGATGACGATGGTGTCCTGGCGTGTGAGAAGCGATCCCATGGTGGAGAGGCGTAGTCGCTCGATCTCCTCGTTCACGGACGAGTCCTTCTCGATGTAGGTATCGGAACGCGGGATATATGCCTCGGGCTGGAAGTAATCGAAATAGGAGACGAAATACTCGACCGCGTTGTGGGGGAAGAAATTTTTGACCTCGGAGTAGAGCTGGGCTGCGAGGGTTTTGTTGTGGCACATGATGAGCGCCGGCTTGCCGTGGCGGGCGATGAGGTTCGCCATGGTGAAGGTTTTCCCGGATCCGGTGACGCCGAGGAGGGTCTGGTGCTTGTTTCCCGCTTCCAGGGATTTCACCAGCTTCTCGATGGCCTGGTGCTGGTCGCCCTGGGGGGAATATTCGCTGGAGAGGCGGAATGGCATGTGGTGGGAAGATGGCGGGGATGTGGTGAAATTCCAGCCGCAAAAAGGCAACGAGTTCACGAGGCCAAGACGGGTCGCATCCCCTGGTTCTCATTATCGCATCTGCCGCTGAATTCTTGGAGCGACAAACCGCGGTCTGTGGGGTTCATTGACGCATGGCGAAGAGTGGCGGTGGATTGATTGATAAACTGAAAGGCGTTTGGCCCTACCTGCTGATGGTGATTGTCGGTGTTTCCGCATATTTCCTGACGAAACTGACGATACCGGATGTGAAACGGGTGGCGGAAAAAACGGAAAGCGCTCCCCTGCGCACTTCTTTTCCTCAGACTGAGACCCCGGTGAAGCACAGGAAAGCGGAACGGCAGAGGTCAGGCGCGATGGATTTCACCGCGATAGACAATGGTGCGATACCGAACCAGCGGATCGTCGTTTTCAAAGACAGGGCGGCTCTTGAGGCATTTCTTGCAAGAAGCGGTGATCTGGTCTCCATCCTCGGGAGACTGGACAGGCTCAACGCGCTTCTGCTTGGTTTCGGAAACGAGGCGGATCTTCTGGGGCTGCTGGATGGCACAGAGGTGACCGGATTCAATTTCCCTCTCAGCATTCCCGAGTTCGAGTCGGTGAGGCCACAGGAAGGGGCGGTTGCTTTCGGTAGCGATCTTTTGAAATGGCTGGGGGTGGAGGGCGACAACTCGCTCTGGGGGCTGGGAGTAAGAATCGCGGTGCTGGATACCGGGATCGCCGACCATATGGTCTTCAAAAACGCCATTCAGAGAATCAATCTCGTCCCCCTCCCTTCCGATCCCGCGAATCTCAACGGCCACGGGACATCGGTGGCTTCGCTGATTTTCAGCAGCAATCCGTTCGCACCAGGCGTAGCACCTGGCGCGACGCCGATTTCCATCCGTATCGCCGGCGACAACGGCTCATCCTCGAGTTTCCTTATCGCCCAGGGGATATATGCGGCTCTGGATGCGGGGGCGCACATCATCAACATCTCCCTTGGTGGCCAGGGCAAGAGCGCGTTTCTGGAGGACGCGCTCAAAGAGGCTTCGAAAGCGGGAGTTCCGGTGGTCGTATCTTCGGGAAACACCGGGCGGGATGGCGTGCTGGAACCGGCGGCGAGTCAGTATACGCTGGCGATAGGAGCGGTGGATAGGAACTCGCAGAGCATGGCCTACTCGACGACCGGCTCACAGGTGGATTTTTCCGCGCCAGGATACGGGATGAACGTCGCGTATCCCGGAGGAAAGGCCGCGCAAGTGAGCGGCACATCCAGTTCCGCCGGGGTCGCGACAGGTGTTATCGCTGCGGTTTCCAGCCCCGGCACCGGCAACGTGCAGCCCTTGGCGCAGAGCGCGGGGGTCGTCGTGAGTTCCCTTAGCGACATCGGCATACTGGGCAAAGATAACCAGACAGGCGGAGGCGTGCCAAATCTCGGAACCATTCTCTTTCCGAAACAATTCGATGCCTCCGTGAATTCCATCACCGTTTCCAATGGCAGGAACGGATCGCTGGCGGAGGTGATGATCCAGAACAACGGCACCCAGCGCCTGGTGAACACCGGGGTTTCAGTGAGTGTGAACGGAGTCCGGAACAACGTGAACATCACGACTCTCGCCCCAATGGAGAGCCGCATTGTCAGCGTTCCGGTTGCCTACACAGGAAACTTGAACATTCAGGGAAGCGTGCGACTTTCCGCTGGCCAGACCGACCAGCGCTCCTCCAATGATTTTCTCTCCCAGAGCGTTCCTGCTCCCAGCCCTTAGCCTTGCCATCGCAGCGTGCGCACCCGATTCCTATCAGGCGGAAAACCTCGCAGCGAAACCCTTCAACCAACTGCAACTGTCAGGAAACGCCTGTGGCCCGGCCGCTTTGCTGAATTCCTCCCGTTTCGGAAAACCCGCGTGGCGGAAGCTCTCCGAACAGCCGCCTGGCCTCACCGACCGTGACCGTATCCGAGCCTTCGTGCGAGATCCTGTCATGCGGAAATCCTCGTCTTTGCGTGGTCGCGCGAGGTGGACTAAGGACGGAATCAACATCACCGATCTAAGGGACGCGGCCAACGAGTTGACCAGCCGCTCGCAGCTTCCTCCGCTGGAGAGTGCCGCCCTTTTCACAACTCCGGTCGCAAGCCGAGGGCCCACCTGAGGGACGTCCGCGCGAAACTCGCTCGCTCGCTCTCGGAAGGCATTCCTCCCGTCCTGAGCATCCGGCTCTATGCCAGACGGGACGGAACTTGGAATACCATTGCCGCGCATTTCGTGACCATAACAAGTGTGCCAGGGAGACTGGAGAGCGGCGCAACCGGTTTTCCGGTGGGGTTCATCGATCCTGCCGGAGGAATCTTCCGGGAAGGACGGATCGAGATAGGCTCAGATCCGCAGCTGGATTTTTTCGCGAGGGCGGATTTTCCCGGAGTCCTTACAGGCAGAGGATCCTTACCCCGAGGCGAAAAATCCTACCTGGCCGTCTCCGCTGTGCTGGGACGTTTCTAAAACGCGAGCAATCCGCCAAATGATTCGGCGAAAGCGTGGTCAGATGGACGGTGGCCGGGAGAAGGGCAATCTGAGTCCTCGGGTACTTGGAAATATCTGACCAGCGGAATCTGACAGCCTATCAAAGAGGACGACTGAAAAATCTTTTTGCGTCATTTTTTTCGCGTTTTATTTGACGCATGATTTTTCCTGGTCAATATACGGGAGTCAGCCGCGAGACCGCAGGCACAACCACACAAAACATGAAACCGTCCATCATCACCGCAATCACACTTCCGTTCATCGCTTTCGCACATGCGGAGGAGGCCAAACAAATGCCCGTCTCCGCGGAGGAGCAGAAAGCCATGACGCCGGATGCCGTCCTCACCGGACTCATGGAGGGCAACAAACGCTTCGTGGCGGGTGAACTCACCGATCTCAATATCAAGGAGACCATCGAAGTCACCTCCAAAGGCCAGTTCCCAAGCGCGGTGATCCTCTCCTGCCTGGATTCGCGGGTGCCGGTGGAAAGCGTCTTCGACCAGGGCATTGGCGATGTCTTTGTCGGTCGGGTCGCTGGAAACGTGGAGAACGTCGATATGTTAGGCTCCTTCGAATTCGCCACGAAACTGGCGGGTTCCAAGCTCGTCATGGTTCTTGGCCACGAGGCATGCGGCGCGGTGAAAGGTGCCTGCGACCACGCGGAAATGGGCAACCTCACCGAACTGCTTGAGAAGATCAAGCCGGCCGTGGACGCGGTGAAAGGCGAATTCCCCGAAGACCAGCAGAATTCCAAGAATGCCGACTTCGTCAGCAAGGTTGTTGAGGAAAACGTCCGCATCACGGTGGCTGACATCCGCAAGGGCAGCCCGATTCTAGCGGAGATGGAGAAGGCCGGTGAGATCAAGATCGTCGGAGCCGTTTACTCCCTCCACACCGGGGAGGTGACACTGCTGGACTGATCTCCGGACTTTTACTCCGGCACATTGACAGCCTGATACCAGGCGTTCGCTCCGAGAACCTTTCTCCCGGATGGCGAGCGGAGACCGGTCATATCGATATGGTGCAGGTAGCCTTTCCTAAGTCCGCCGACATCCACGCCGACCGTGAGTCCGTCATCGGAAAGGTTCGCCTTCACGTCCATGACCTTCCCGTCCATTTTCGGAGAACCGTAGTTGGCATCATATTTGTATCTGTGACTGTCCACCACCAGCGTTCCTAGCGTCGCTGGATCAAGAGGTTCGCTGAAACGGAGTTCAACACCGTTCTTCACGGCCTTGATCGTATCCAGGGAGAGGAAAGGCTTTCCATTCCATTTCACCTTCGTGATCCCGCTGCCGCCCGCCCATGATAGCGCTGTCTTTCCGATATAGAGCGAACCGTCCTTCCCGAAGGTCATACGGTTGTTTCCCAGCCCCAGCGGCGACCCGTCGAACACCGGAACGAGAGCGGTCTGGAAAACACCTCCAACCTCGTCATCCAGGACACGGACAAGATTGGGCTGGTTCATCTCCCCGATGAGGGTCTGGCCGTTCCATCCGTCCGGGAAAACACCTTCCGGGATCACCACAGGCCAAGTCGGCGAATTCGCCAGCTCCCCCTGCGGGAAATATCCTGCGGCGGGCTGTTGCATCTCGTCGAGTTCTTTGACCGGGACGTCCAGGGGGTCCCTCCCGTCCCAATCGTTCTTCCATACCAGCGATGCGGGATGGCCGTAGAAGCCACCCTCCCTCACATCATAGAGCGGGCTGGTCGGTCTCCAGTCGCCCTGGTTGTCGGTGATCAAAAGACGTCCTTTTCCATCAAATCCTATCCCGTTGGGCGACCGGAAGCCGCTGGCATAAGGCTCCATCTTTGATCCGTCAGGTGAAAGCTTGAGAACCCACCCGCGATAAGGAACGCGGGAATACATGCGTCCGGCCTTCCCTTTCGTTTTGTCCCATCCTCCCGCCCCCGCCATGGCCGCGCGATCCAGCTCCCCGATTTCGGAAAAACCGCCCCGGATTTCCTTTCGCATCGAAGCGCCATTTGACGCGACGCCGAGCACTATGTAGAAATTCCCGTCCGCGTCTTTCGCCGGGCCATAGGCGAACTCATGGTAGTTCCCGCTCATTCCGAAACCGTCGAAAACCGTCTGGTATTCGTCCGCCCTGCCGTCGCCATCTGTATCCTTCAGGCGTGTGAGCTCCGGGCGTTGCATGACGAGCATGCTGCCATCGGCCTCGACGAGCATCCCTAGAGGCTCGTGGAGGCCGCTCGCGAATAGCGACCACGAACTACTGGAAGGATCGTAGATCATCACCTCGCCACGGTGGAATGCCACCGCGATGCGCCCGTCTCCCATCGTGTCCATCGCGCCTACCTGGGGATCCGTCCCGGGTGGGTTGGGAATGGTCTCGAAGTCGAAATTCTCCGTCCACGCGAACGCGGGCAGCATCAGGCAGAATGAGGCGAGGAGGACGGTGGCTTTCATTTGGGTGAGATGGTGACGGTGAATTCGGATGCTTCCTGCGGAGAGAGCTCCAGCAGGTGTTCGCTCCATTTCCCTTTGTCGCTACTGTAACCGACTTTCTGCGGGGAGCGGAAATCGAGCGTGATCGTCGCGGTGGGCGTGGGGCTAATGGTAAATTTTCTGGAAAAACCGCCGTCTCCGGCTGTGGAGACTTTCTCCGAGATCTCCGCATCGCCCGCTTTGTAGAGAAAGACAGGAAGGCCGGATTCCATCCGGTATCCTTGGAATTTTCTCGCTCCGAGTGATGCGAGCGGCGAGGACTGCTCGATATAGGTTATCGTTCCCTTTATTTTCGCAAGAGAGCTCCCGTTTCCCTTCCAATAGGGAAAGCCGTCGATGAAACCACCCGACCAGGCGTATCGGAAGCGCGACTCGCCAGCATCCCAGCAGGCCGATGTATCACCGTCGAGCGCGATGGCGATGGCCGCCGGGCCGGCATCCGGCATGAACATCCGTTGCACTTGCGGGCGCGCGTTGTGGACGTCGGATTCGGCGAAAGGATCACCGTTTTTCACCGCTTTCGCCGCCACGCCCTCGGAGACTTTCATCACATGCGAGTAGATCGCCCGCAATCCCTCCTCACCGACATGCACCATCGACGGCATCTCTATCACCCCGTCGCGCTTCTTCTCCGGTGCGACCGCCCATTTCACGAAGTCATCCGGTTTTCCATCATAAAGACTGCGGATTTCCACAAGAGACGGTGCACGACCATCTCATCCAGCAAGTGGCAGGCGGAGCAGTTCGTGGTGAAGAGGAGTTTTCCATCCGGTGCTGCCGGGGCGGTTGCGACCAATGCGGCCAGGATCAGGAGAGCTTTCATTCGGTTTTGTCCTTCGGGAAAGTTACAACGTCGCTGGCTTGAACTTTCTGTCAATCCTGACAGGGCTCCGGGCGATTGAAAACGGCTCCTGAACGGTTATTCTCCGTCCGTGACAACACGCCGCATAGAGCCGGAATCCTCCGCCCCCGTGTGGCTGTGGCCGAATCTGCTCGGCCTTGACGCCCCAGCTGTCGCCGTATCATGGCAAATTCTCTTCTCACGTTGCTTTGAAGTTCGCTTACCGCTGGCAATCCATCTCATCCTTGGTCTTAGCGTGTGGTGCGTTTATCTTGCGGACAGGCTCTGGGACGCCCGGAGAACGGAAGGCGTATCCCTGACCACGCGACGCCACCGTTTCACCAGAAAAAACTTCGTGGCACTCGCCTCTGTCATGGCTGTGGCCGGATGCGTGAACCTCTTCCTCATCTTCCGCCACGCGCCCGCCCATCTGCTGATGGACGGAATGGGCACGGCATTCCTGCTGGCGATCTACTATATTTTCAGGTTCGGATCATCAGGAAAAATCGCGATCCTGATCCCAAGAGAGGTGATGTGCGGCATGGTGTTCGCTTTTGGATCGGCCACAGCCACCTTTTCCTATGGATTGCCGGGAACGCTTGGCGTTGGTTTCATCATCGCCCTGACGATGTCCGGCCTGGTATGTTCGGCGAACTGCATCCTGATCTCCGTATGGGAACGCGACGAGGATCTCGCCAGCGGTGACCGTTCCGCAGCGTCCGCCACTCCCGGCATTCCCCGCTGGTTTCGCCGCCTTCTCCTTCCCCTCGTCCTGCTCTACGGGTTCATGGCGTTCGCCGATGCATGGCAGATCCATGTCGCCGCCGGATTGTCGGCTCTGGCTCTTTTTGCGATGGTTCGTTTCGAAAAAAACCTCTCTTTGGAGTCGCTCCGGGCCATGGCGGACGGGGTGCTGATGACGCCTTTACTGTTGATCGGGTTTACCTGAGACCGATTCCATCCCGATTTAAAAAACAACATGACCCTCCGGAGGATACCGGGTTTCCGGGGAGACAACCAAAGTCTTGATTTTCCGGAGCGACCCGGGACACACTCCCGCCCCTTCGAGAGGGATACCATCATGTCTGCCAACCAGGAAATCCGCGTCTTCGCCCCTGCCACCGTCGCGAATGTCGCGTGTGGCTACGATGTCCTTGGCTTCGCCATCGACTCGCCGGGCGATGAGATAGTCGTCCGTAATTCTTCCAAACCCGGACTCCAGATCACGAAGATAACCGGTGACGGTGGAAAGCTGCCGAAAGATCCTACCAAAAACACAGCCGGTGTCGCGGCTCTCGATCTGCTCAAACACCTCGGTATGCTGGACCGCGGGATTGAAATGGAGATCCATAAGAAAATGCCTTTCGGATCCGGGCTTGGATCTTCATCCGCATCCGCGGTCGCCGGTGCCTTCGCAGTGAACAAGCTCATCGGTGAACCCTTGTCGAAACGCCAGCTCCTCCCGTTCGCCATGGCCGGGGAGGCCTCCGCCGATGGAGCCTGGCACGCTGACAACGTCGGCCCGTGCCTCCTTGGCGGCATTGTTTTCATCCGCTCCAACGAGGAACTCGATCTCGCCCTGATTCCCGCGCCGAAGAATCTTTGGGCGGCGGTCGTCCATCCGGATATCGAGATACTCACCAAGGTCGCCCGCGAGATCCTTCCCAAGGAAATTCCGCTGGAGAACGCCACCCAGCAGATAGGAAACCTTGGCGGCCTCATCCTGGGACTGATCCAGGAAGACTACGGCCTCATCTCCCGCTCCATCCACGATGTGATCGCGGAGCCGAGACGTCAGAAACTCATCCCGGATTTCTACAAGGCGAAACGCGCCGCCCTCTCCGCCGGCGCACTCGGGTTCTCGATTTCGGGAGCCGGCCCGTCGGTCTTCGCTCTCTGCGAAGGAGAGGAATCCGCCCGCAAGGTTGGTGCCGCTGTGGAGAAAGTGTTCTCCGCCATCCCGGTGAACTGCCAGGTGCACGTCTCGAAAATCAATCCGCATGGGGTGGATGTGGTGAAATGATGGATCGTTGAGCGGGATTTGGAAGGTTGGCTTGTCGCTAGCGTTCCCTCACCCCGAGTTCGTTGGAGTTCAGCAAGTCGCAGTTGAGGTTTGACGTGGAACTGACAAGGGATGGCTTGCTTGAACTGCTCCAACCCGTTACCCAGTTTCCGCCAGCCCGTGAAATACCACTCCACCAACAACGCCGACCACCAGGTCGATCTCAAGGAAGCGATTCTCCGCTCGCTCCCCCCGGACAACGGCCTCTACATGCCGAATCAGCTCCCTGTGCTCGGACAGGATTTCTGGAACAAATGGCGGGATCTCAGTTTCCAGGAGATCGGATACTCCGTGGCGGAAGCGTTTTTCGGGGAAGACGTCCCTAAAGAAGACCTCCGTGAAATCGTCGATGGCACGCTGGAATTCGACGCACCCGTCACCACCCTTGCCCCCGGCGATCACATCCTCGAACTCTTCCATGGCCCGACCCTCGCCTTCAAGGACTTCGGCGCGCGTTTCATGGCCCGCCTGATGGCCCATCTCACGAAAGACGAGGATCGCATGCTTACAGTCCTGGTTGCCACTTCGGGCGATACCGGTGGCGCCGTCGCATCCGCTTTCCATAATGTGCCTGGGACGCGGGTAGTCATCCTCTACCCGAAAGGAAAAGTCTCCGGACTGCAGGAGAAACAACTCACCGCCCTGGGAGGCAACATCACCGCTCTGGAGATCGAAGGCACGTTCGACGACTGCCAGGCGCTTGTGAAGAAAGCCTTTCTCGACCGGGAGGTGGCGGAGCGGATGAACCTCACTTCGGCGAACTCGATCAACCTTTCGCGCCTTGTCCCGCAGTCCTTCTACTATATCCATAGTGCGCGCCAACTTGCGGAAAACGTCAGACCGGTCTTCGTCGTCCCTTCGGGAAACTTCGGCAACCTCACGGCCGGTCTGCTAGCCCGCCAGCTCGGCCTCCCGGTCGGGCATTTCATCGCCGCTACCAACAGCAACGACGTCGTCCCCCGCTATCTGGGAAGCGGGAGATACGAGCCGGTTCCGAGCGTTTCCACGATCTCCAACGCCATGGATGTCGGCTCGCCGTCGAATTTCGTCCGCATGACCGCGCTTTTCCGGGACTCCTGGCAGGACATAAGGAGCTGTGTCAGCGGCATGGCTTTCAGCGACGAGGAAACACGCGCCGCCATCCGCGAGGTGAAATCCCTCCACGGTTACAACATCGATCCCCACGGCGCGGTAGGCTGGCTGGCCGCAAGGAAATACCGCGACTCCAATCCCGGAACCGAGACCATCACCCTTGAGACCGCGCACCCCGCGAAGTTTTCCGACGTGATGGATGCGGAGCTCGGGGAAGGTTCGGTCGAGATTCCGGAGCGGCTGGCGGTTCTGGCCGGTGAGGAGAAGGTGGCGACGCAACTCACCAACGGTTGGCCGGAGTTCCGGGAGTGGCTGGGCGGAAACATTGTCTGATCACTGGATCACTGCTTCACGCGCCCATCCGGGTCGTCGCGTTAAAATCCATCCCACACGGCTCTTGAAAACAGCAGTCACTGTGGCGCGTCGCATGCTGCCACCCTGCTGAAAGCTTTCGATTGATTTCGTTGCGTTCTGAGCGAACTGATCTAAAGATAACCGCTTTCCATAAATTCCTAAAAATGAGCCTTCCAAAACCTCTCACCATAATCCTGCGTATTTCGCTAGCCACCTTGCTTACCTGCGCCGTTCACGCGGAAAACCTCAAGGCCGTCACGTGGAACATCGAATGGTTTCCCGGCGGACGCCCCAATGCCTCCAGAAACGAGCAATACAAGCAGGCGAAAGCCGTCAAAAGCGTCCTGGGAGAAATGAATCCGGATATTTTCCTGGCACAGGAGGTCACGGATGGGAGGGCGTTCAACAAACTGGTCACTTCCATTTCGGGAATGAAGGTGGATGTTTTCAGCAAATTTCTCGAGTCCGACGGAAGAACCCCGGGCCGCAGCAGTGTGCGATCGCCTCGAAGCTGAAGGCGAACTCGGCCTGGTTCGAGTCCTTCAAACCGAGCGAGGCTCTGCCGAACCTCCGCAGAGGATTCGCCTTCGCCGCATTGGAGCATCCCGATGGCGGCCTGATCATGGTCTACTCGGTGCATTTGAAGAGCAACCGTGGCAGCGACACACCGGAGGGGGAGAAAGACGTCGCCGCGACACGGGCGGAGTCCGCGAAGCAGCTGATCGCACACAAGGCGGAGATGACGAAGAAATTCGCAGGTGAGAAGATCGTGGGCTGGTTGATCGGAGGTGATTTCAATACGAACCACGACGGCCAGTTCCCCATGTGCACCGCGGTCAAAGATCTCGTGAATGCCGGTTTTCACAACTCCTGGGACAATACCCCGAAGGAAGACCGCCAGACCTGGAGAAATGACCCGAGAGACACCCGCTTCAAACCCACGACCTTCGACTACATGCTCACCACTGGCTTCAAGGAGAACCAGGCGAAACTGTTTCCGGACGTCGCGATCGAGGTTTCCGACCATACCCCGATAGGCATCCTGTTGGAGAAAAAGTAGAGGTTCAGCCGAAGCTGGACTCAAGCCAGCCGTGGATCGCCTGGATGACGACCGGATAGTGGTCTTCCCCGAAGGAGTGTCCTGCGTCCGGGATTTCAAGAAGTTCCTTCCTGCACCGGGCGGCGGCGAACGCATCCCTGCTGTCCTGGATAGGGACTACGTCATCGGCCGTCCCATGAATCAGGAGCCATGGCTGCATCACCTGGCTTGAGGCGGCGAGGGTGTCGCCTATGCCATTCAGATCATCGACGAATGTCTGGGAGAGCGGGCAATCCTCCTCATCCCACATGTAACCTTTGCCGGGCTCGACATCGCCAAATTCCCGCGCGACGAATTCTTCGGTGTGAACCATTCCCGCCAACGTGACGAGCGCCTGGATATTCAATCCAGAGGACGCAGTCAGCACCCCCACCGCACCGCCCATGCTATGCCCGATGTAGGCGATGCGTTTTTCCTGGGGAACCGTTTTCAATACCGCCCGCAGGTCATCAATCTCCTTGGTAATGGTGGATTCCTCAAAAAGCCCCTCGGACTGCCCGTTTCCTGAAAAGGAAAACCGTATGCATGGCCAGCCGAGCTCGGACAGCCCGTTCGCCACGGCCACCAGCAACGGCCTGTCCATGTTTCCTGTCACACCGTGACCCAGAACCACGATGTCCCCAAGGCGTCTCCCTCCGTGGAACGCCACATCAAGACGTTCCCCCCGTGCGTTGTCGATCTGGCTTGTCTTCGTCATTTTTCCAAAATGTTTTCTCCCGCACGGCCAGGGAAGGTGAGTTCGGCAACCGCCGATTTATCAAGATCCCCCCTCCCCAGATCGATGAGCTTCCGGTATTGGCTTTCCGTCGCCTCGGAAAGCGGCACCGCGACTCCGCTTTCCTTCGCGATCCGGTTTGCGATCCCGCTGTCCTTGGCGGCATGCGCGGCGGAGAAAAAACAGTCGTGGTCACGCGAGACCATATCGTCACCGTCCGTTTCCAGCACACGCGAGTTCGCACCCGTCTGGGAGAAAATCTCACGAAGCATCCCCAGATCGATCCCGAGCGCCTCACCCAGCCCCAGCCCCTCCGCAAGTCCGGCCGTGTTGATGTTCATCACCATGTTCACAAGCGCCTTGATTCTGGCGGCGTTCCCGACCGGGCCGACGAACTTCAGTGAGGAAGAAATGTCTTTGAGGAGCTGCTCGTATCTTTCGAAAACCGTCTCATCGCCGCCAACCATCAGATAAAGGGTTCCCTCCCGCGCCTGGGTGATGGACGACGCCATGCTCGCGGCAAGGACAGAGGCTCCTGCCTTTTCGCCGGCTGCCGCCGCCTTTTCATGGGACTGCGGGCTGACGGTGGCGCAGTTGATGAAGACTTTGCCGTCCGCGCCTCTCAGGAGCGAATCCTCACCATGGAAAATCTCATCCATCGAGGTATCGTCAGACACAACCGTGAAGATGACGTCCGATGCTTCAGTGACATCCGCCAGCGATTCCATCGCCTTGGCTCCGAGTTCGGCGGCCATCGCCTCGGCGATGGGATGGTGATGATCGTGGATTGCCGAGACCTCATATCCGACATCAGCGAGACGGCGGGCGATGTTCGCTCCCATCCTGCCAACCCCGACAAATCCTACCTTGGGTTTGTTCATCCGAATAACTTTACCGCGTCTTCCTCCCGCGCAACCGGAAAACTCGGGAAATCCCCCTTCCCTGATTGTCAGAACCCTCCCGGCTCTCTATTTCTTCTGCATGCGCCTTCCAGAAATCGCTCTGTTTCTTTCCGCCACCATGCCCTTGGCCGCTTCCGATGATATCACCGCGCCCTGGGACCGACATACCTTCGATATTGAAACCGGGGTTCTCTGGCAGGTAGGGGATAATACGCCCATAGACTACGAGCTTGTCCAGACACAGATTTCCTGGAGGAGTCCTTATGTTTTCAGATGGGATCTGGACGGAGGTTGCACGGTCGTGGTCCGAAATCACGCCTCCCTCATCGGCACATGGGTGGCGGAGGGGCCGGAAAACCATTACTTCGGAATCTCGGGATCTCCCTCGCTGGAGTGGTGGTCGGCTGACAACCTGACCTCGGTGTATTTCTCCATCGGGGGCGGCTTCGGGGTGATCGACAGCACGGGCGTTCCCGGCGGACAGGGCCAGGATTTCACGCTGAACTGGTTTTCGAAAGCCGGTTTGAGGCGGCAGCTCACCGACGATTTCGCGATATTCGGCGAGCCGTTCTTCCAGCACATGTCCAATGGAGGGGCGACAACCCCCAACCCCGGCATCGACGCCCTGGGCTTCACGGTGGGTGCGAGTTTCTGCTTCTAGTATCGGTGAACATAGTCGCGGAGATCTGGAAAAAGGACTATGGGGATCTCGTCGCCATACGCGAGGGAGAGGAAAGGATCACTTTTGATTCGCTTTTCAAGTCGGTGGAGGAGATCCGTGAGCGGCTCCTCGAACTCCCCTGCTTCAAATCAGGAAGGCCGCCCCGCGTCGGGGTCATTTTTCCGAGCGGTTCTGCCTACATCACCGTTGCTCTCGCAGTTCTCGATGCGGGTGGGTGCTTCGTGCCGGTTCCGGACGAGCTGACGGAAACGGAACGGAATGCGCTGATCGCAACCACGGCTCTGGATTGCATGGTGAAAGCGGATGAGACGGGAAGAGCCGAGTTCGAGCTGCTAGGTCACATTGAGCCGGGTTTTCCCGAAGACGGCATCGCGGCTCTCAATCCCGCCTTCATCCGCTTCTCTTCCGGAACCACCGGTGATTCGAAAGGAGTGATCCTCTCACACGAATCCCTTCTCGCAAGAATCCTCGCTGCAAACGAGGGACTGGGACTCTCCCCCGGCGACAGGGTGCTATGGACTCTGCCGATGGCGCACCATTTCGCCGTCACCATCATCCTCTATCTCTACCATGGCGTGACCACGGTTCTCGAGACGTCCAATCACCCCGGTCTTCTATACCGCGCAGCAAGGGAATCGGAAGCGAACCTGCTCTACGGCAGCCCTTTTCATTTCGCCCAGCTCGCGCAGTGCGGGGAGGCCGCCCCCTCCCCCACCTCCGTATGGCGGTGACCACGGCATCCGCTTTGGCTGAGGAAGTCGCTGACGCCTTCCGGAAACGTTTTCAACTACCCCTCACCCAGGCGCTCGGGATCATCGAGGTGGGTCTTCCCATTCTGAATACCCTGCATGCGGAGGATATTCCCACAGCCCTTGGCCAGGCGCTTTCCGCATACGAAGTCAGAACGGAAACCGACGGGGAACTTCTCATCCGCGGCCCGGGATGTTCGATGCCTATCTTTCCCCATGGCAGCCACGTGAGGAAATCACTTCCGATGGCTGGTTCGCGACCGGCGATCTCGTTGATATTTCCGCAGACGGGACGGTCATCATGCGCGGAAGGAAGAAAAGCGTGATCAACGTCGGCGGGATGAAGGTTTTCCCCGAGGAGATCGAGGCCGTCCTCGACACCCATCCGTCCATCGAGAGATCCCGTGCCTTTCCCGGACAACACCCCACCCTGGGTTCTTATCCTGTGGCGGAAGCGGTCGTGAAACGCGGTTGCAAGATCCCCCTCCCCGCCGAACTTCGGCAATACTGCACGGGGAAGCTCTCACCTTTCAAGATCCCGGTGCGTCTGACGGAAGTGAATTCAATTGCGCTGACGGCCAGCGGCAAGGTAAGAAGGGCATAGAAAAATGAAATCTCCACAGACCAGTGTGGCTATCATCGGAGCCGGGCCGGCGGGCTGCACCCTCGCCTGTCTGCTGGCACTTCGTGGCATGAGGCCTGTCGTGTTCGACGACGACAAACGCCCCGCCCTTCTTGTCGGTGAATCCCTCATCCCGTCCGTCATCCCTGTTCTGCGGAAGCTCGGCATCGAAGACCGCGTCCGTGAATTTTCCACCTACAAACCCGGCGCGTCATTTTTCCACGGCGGCGGGGCGCGTCTCCACTTCTCCTTCCGGGACAGGGGGCGAAAAGCACCGGGCTACGCCTACAACGTTCCGCGTCCTCGCTTTGACTCACTACTCCGAGAAAGAGCCATCGAGCTGGGCGTGAGATTCGTCGATCATCGCGCGAAGCTCCTCAAATCCAGCGACCCGGGGCGCGACCTCGAACTGGCTCCGGATTCCCTGGCGCTCGCAGCGATGGCAAACCAGCCGGACTGGCTCGTCGACGGCACCGGACGCTCCCGCCTCTTCGCCCGCACACTAGGACTTCCTGCGAAAAGGGGCGGGCGCAACGATGTGGCCTATTTCGCCCACTTCGAGAATTTTGATCATGACGAGGTGGATCCCGGGCAGGTGATCATCTCTGTTCTGGAAAACGGCTGGTCCTGGCGCATCCCGCTTCCCGGCAGACTTTCCGTCGGAGTGGTAATCGACAGGGACTCCGCGAAAAAACTCGGGGGCACTCCGGCCGAACGGCTCGAGAGGGCGATCGCGACCGAACCGCTGCTCCGGGAACAAGGCAGGGACGCGAAGCGGGTAACGGATGTGATGAGCTACACGAACTATCAGCTCATCTCCGAACAAGGTCATGGGAAGGGCTGGATCATGCTCGGGGATGCCTTCGGCTTCGTGGATCCCATGCTCTCCCCCGGGCTTTTCATGGCACTCGAATCCGCCTCCCTCCTCGATTCCACGGTTTTTTCGGAATCCGCTCCGAGAGTCCGCGACATCGAACGCTACTGCGCGGAGCTGGGACACTGGCACTCCTCATGGCAGGAACTCATCTCCTATTTCTACGACGGGCGCATCCTCCGCATGTATGAGGCGGGGAGTCATTTGTCCGCCAACAAAGGTCGATTAAGTCCCGCCAATATCATGGAAAAACACATGAGCCGGGTGATCGCCAGCATGGCGGCCGGAGTCGGCACCCGTTCCACCTACAATCGCAAGCTTCTCCACCACAGCTCGAGACACCTGATCTGGGGCGTGAAGGAGGCTGGCTTTTATGCGGTGAGATAATCGCCATCTCTGAAAGAAACTCACTCCCAGGTATATCCGCCCGGTTCCACCTCGAAAATCCCCGCCGGAAGCTTTCCGTTCAGTTTCGGCGGAAAAAACTCGGTCACCACTACGGTGCCGTCCTTCTGCGTCCATTCGATTCGCTCAACGAACGAGGTGTCCGTGTTCACCTGCATGATCATTGAGTTGATCGCGCGCCTCAGCTTTCCTTTCGGAACGAGGCTTACAATGAAATGTTCGCGCACGGTGTTGGTGCCCGCGATGGTGAATGCCTCCTGAAGACCGTCGAAGGTCGCACCCTCGTCGATCCCGAGCATGAGCATGAGGGGCTTGGCGCGGCGGTCGTCGGGGTCGAGGCGGACTCCGGTTTTCGCTTTCTCATCCAACAGAAAGACCTGTCTGCCGTCGAAAACGGCGCGTTGTCTCACCGGATCGCCAAGTTCCCAGCGGAAGGCCTCACCCGGCTTCATCCAGAGATGCCCCCGCTGAACGGTCTCCCCGGTGAGCGCGGGGATTTTCTTCGTCTGCCGGATATCGACGCTTACCGTCCTGTGATCCGCCTGTTTTTCAAGAGCGATACGGAGCGGTGCGAGTTCGTCCGCGAAGGCAAGGGAACTGGCAAGGACGACGGTGAGTGGGAGGATTCGCGATAACATGCGGTTTACTACCATCTATGCCGGAGCTTCTCAACCAACGAAAGCATTGCGGATCCCGGCCTTCCCTCTAGCCTTGCGAAGTGAAAAACCGTCTGCCCCTGGCCATCGCGACGATTCTCGTTATCGCCGTCTCCATAGTCGGACTGACAAGATTGAGATTCGAAACCGATATTCTCGAGGTCTTGCCGAGGAAATTGCCAAGCGTGGAGGCTCTGAAAATTTCCCAACAGCATTTCGACAACGACCAGCAGGTCGCGCTCCTGCTGCAGGGCGAAGAGGAGATTTTCGAAGAAGACGTCGCGGATCTGGCGAATATTCTGAGGGAAAGACTCGCGCCCGCCAGGGTGCTGTATAAGTCGGAGTTCGAGGAAAATCCGGAGGCCTTCGGAAACGCTCTTGCGGAGATCTGGCGCTATGCGCCGCCCGCCGATGTGTTGGAGATGGAGGAACGGTTGCTAGATGAGCCCTCGCTTTCGAAACATCTTGAAAAGGTGAAGACGGATATCCGCGACTCGTTCGATCAGCAAAAATCGACGATGGCGGCCTACGATCCGCTCGGATTTCTCCAGCACCCGGCGATGCTGCAGTTCCTGGACAACGAGCTGAGCTTCCAATCGGACGACGGAAAATCCTGGATCATACTCATCGGAAGCGCGGAGCAGACCATGGACTACCACAAGCATGAGGCTTGGCTGAAGCGGATCCGCTCGGCGGCGGACGATTGGGAGGGACTTGAATGAAGAGGGGATGGAATACGGCCTGACGGGCGGCCCGGTGTTCAACGCGGAGATAGGCGCGGGCATGGAGAAGGACATGTCCGGCACGATCACGATCACTTCGGTTCTTGTCGGGCTGCTGTTTCTTATGATCCAGCGTCATCCCGGCCAGCTCGTCATGATCATGCTCCTGATGGGGTTGTCGTTTCTTATCACCCTTGGCGCGGGCGGCTGGACTTTCGGAACGCTGAATCTGGTGAGCGTCGGATTCGCCGCCATACTCCTCGGACTGGTGATCGACTACGCGGTGGTGATCCTGCGGGAATCCGCGGAAGGATTTTCCTCCGCCCGCCAACTGCGGAGAGAGATCGCGCCCGGAATACTCTGGGCCGCCACGACCACCGCCATCGTTTTCGGACTTCTGACTCTGAGCACCTTCAACGGTGTCAGGCAGCTGGGAGGACTCATTATGATTGGCCTCGCATCAGGAGCGGGAGTGATGCTGGTCTTCGTCCCGATGTTCGTCGGAAAATTCCCGGCGAAAGCGCCCGGGACTTTTCTCAAAGCGCCCTTCGGAGGAAAGATGAAGGCGAGGCTCTTGATTACGGCGAGCTTGCTTTTCGCGATCATCGTTTTCGCAGTGAAGGGCGAGCCACCCGTCAGTTTCAACTTTTCAATGGTGCAGCCCAGCAACAGCGAGGCGGCGGCCACTTTCGAAAAAATCAAAAAGAGTTTCCCTGCATGGTCGGACAGGAATTTGCAGCTCATCGCCGAGGGAAAGACCTGGGACGCGCTGCGTGACTCGGCGGAGAAGGCCGCGCGGGAATTGGAGAGGCTGAAGAGCGAAGGAACAGTCGACCGCTATCAATGGCCGGTGGATCTGATACCAGACGCCGCCTCATACTCGGAAAATATTCCCCGGCTTGAAAAGATCGCTTCCGCCCGTGAGCGGATTCTCGCCCGGGTGGCGGAAAGCGGTTTCACCGAGCAGGGGACGGCACTGGATCGCCTTGTTCTCGAATCGCTGAAGACGCCCGGAGGGGGTGCAGAGATTGGAGAGCTTGCGAAACAATCGCTCGCCAGCGCTCCGGATGGCCGGGTTTTTCTCTCAGGAAATGTCATGGTCGCACAGGATGTGACCGAGGAAAATATCGCGGAACTGTCCGCCCTGGCCTCCGATGATTTCACACTGACCAGTTGGGCGGTCATACAGGCGGATCTGTTGCCTTCGGTGCGGCGGGATTTCGTCGTGATCTTCATTCCGGCCACCGTCGTCCTTCTACTCGCGCTGGTCGGCGTTTTCCGCTCCGTCCGCGACGCGGCCCTGAGTATCATCGTCCTACTGACGGTTCTAGCTCTGGTGAACGCCTTCGTTGTCGTGAGCGGGCAGTCATGGAATTTCCTGAGCGGCATGGCGATCCCCCTCATCGTGGGGACGGGGATCGACTACAGCATCCATCTCATTTTCTCCCTGCGCAGGAATGGCGGAGACTTCGGAAAGGTCTGGAACGGGGTCGGGAAAGCGATCTGCTTCTGTGGCCTTTCCACGGCAGTTGGATTCGGATCACTCCTTTTCGCCTCGAACGAAATGCTCCGCAGCATGGGCCTGCTCTGCAGTCTGGGGGTGCTACTGACTACTTCGTTAAGCGTGTTCGTAATACCCGGACTGTGGCAACGGACTCGCGACTGAGGGTTCAGCCCTTTCAAGTGCCGCCGGAGTGAACATGAATTTCGCCTCAAGCTTCAGCCAGATCTTCACACCGTCCAGCAGCAGTCCGAGACTGCGGGGATCGGGATTGAAGCTCTTCGTGATCAGGAAACTCTCATCCAGATTCCTATCCCCGTATTTTCCGGCGGTGATCTTCTTCTTTGCCAGCGTGACAAGCCGGCGGTTGTAGAATGCCATGAAACGGGCGAACGCATGGCCGGCTTTTCCCGCATAGGGCATCTGTTCGAACTCCTTGTCCTCGTCCGTATAAACACCTCTCACGGGGCCGACGAAGTATGTCCCGACATCCATCAGGAACGCGGCATGCATCAGCTCCGCATCACCGATGTACCAGTACTTGTCCTTGTAGAGCGCGTTGAACCAGTCGAAATAACTTCGCTTGAACTCGATGTTTCGGGACGCGATCCCCTCCATCACGCATTCGCCGGAAAAATATTTCCGCAAGAGTGTATATGAGGAGTAGACCGTGTGGGCGCAGTAATCGAGTCCCTGGCTGTAAAGCGGATCCATGAACCCACAGGCATCTCCGACACTGGTCCAGCCCATCGCCAGCCACCTCCTCCGACCAGTAGGCGAGTCCCTTGTAGTAGCAGTTGTCGTTCTCCACGGCCTCCGCGTCTTCGAACATGACCTTGCCCACCGGATGTTTCAGAAGATGCTCTTTCACCCTGTCACCCATCTTGCCGTCGGATGGCGGGGTGAAAAGACGCGAGTCCCAGGTGAGACCCACGCTGACCTCGCCGCTATCGAGCGGGATGATCCAGCACCACCAGCCGAAACCCATGAGGTGGTTGGTCGCCCCGCTTCTCTGGGCGATCACCTTCGGACTCATCCCTTCCATCTTCTTCACCGATTCATAGGTATCCAGCGAGCTGACGTTCCTGAAACGCGCCCACATTGCCGCCGTGGGATGCGCCTCAGCGTGGGACGTCCAGGTCTTGCGCATCTTGGCGATCTTGGCCGCCTTTCCCGAGGCGTCAATTACCCAACCGGCGGTCACCGTGCGACGCTCACCGTCCTCGGTTTTATAGGTCAATGAATTTTTCGAAACACCTCCCAGTTCCACGTCCTTGATTGTCGCGGGTCTGACAATCTCGCAACCCAGCTTTGCCGCCTCCGCGAGCAAGCTCGGTGTCCAGCTTCATGCGGTTGAGCTGAAAGGTCGGAAGCCGCGCCTGGAAGGCGGGGCCAAGCTCGGTCGAACGTCCGGGTGCGTTCGTCCCGTCCTTGTGGAACCACATGCGCAGCCCGTGCTTGGGCACGTGGTCGACGTGGAGATGCTGTCCCATACGAAGCACACGGGTGAGGAAACACCCCGCCACCTCCGAGGTGCTCTCGCCGACCTTCCGGCTGAAAGTCTCCGTGCGTTCGATCACCAGAATTCGCAGATCCGCGAACTGTCGTTTCAGAAGAACCGCCGATGCCGCACCGGAAAATGCGCCCCCCATCACCACGACATCGTAATCCGCCGAGCGATCCGCTTCCGGAGAAACCGCCATCGGGGCGCGTTTGTTCATCATTTGCATGGTTGATCGTGAAAAGGATTTTGGATACGGCTCTGGCACGCTTTCGCCACCCTCCGCCGGATGACTCCCAATCAAAGCCCCGATACCGAGACAAATCAAGAGGCCGATGTGTCCCGGTTCGGAGTTTTCGGCGACTTTCCCACACGGGCGATGTTCCGCGTTCTGAAAGCGACGCCCCGCATGCCGTATTTCATCGAGGCGGGGTTACTGCATCTTTTCACCTTGATCGTTTTCATGTTCGCTCACGGGCAGAGGCGCGCGATACGTGGGAATCTACGGGTCATCTGGACGGATGCCAGTTGGGCGGAGACCCTTGTCGGAGCCTACCGCGTGTTCGTCAATTTCGGCTGGACCCGCATCGACGGCATACGCACGAGACTTGGCCAGAAGGTCATCTCATGGGAAATTGAAGGGCTGCCCGTCTTCGAGGAAATCCGCAATACCGAGGGATCGGCGATCATCCTCACCACACACACGGGAAATTACGACCTCGCCGCAGCCCTCTTCTCGCCGAAGTTCGGGCGCGCCCTCCATACAGTCCGCGCTCCGGAAAAATCACCATTTCTCCAGGAAATCCGCCGTAAGGAACTCAAGGCGGACACCGACCGCTACGAGCATTTCAAAGTCCACTACAACTCTTCCGACAGCCTCCTAGGCATCGAACTCGCACGGCTGCTGGCGGACGGGGAACTGGTGGCGATCCAGAGCGACCGGGTGATGGGCGGAGTCGTCCCCATCGAAGTTCCGCTGCCCGGGAGAACGCGGTCCATCCGCCTGCCGAAGGGCCCGCTCACCCTGGCCGTGATTTCGAAATGCCCGTGCTACCCTCTCCACGTCGTGCGCGACCGCTACCGCCATTACCGCATCATTTTTCACGAGCCGTTGGAGATCACACCTGTGAAAGGAAGGCCTCGGGAGCCGGACTACGCGCGCGCGTGGGCGGCCAGCCTGATGGGATTTCTGGAAACCCACGCGCTTGAATGGTTCGTGTTCGAGGAGGCGTTCACGCCATGATCACCGCTCTGGCGCTCCGGGTCGGATTGATCGCCGCCACTTTCACCGCAAGCATCCTTCTGGTCGTCTCAGGTCAGCTCCTGATCGGACTCATCATCCACAGTGCCCTTGTAAGCTGGCTCCTCTTCGGCACGCTGAATCCCTCGTCAAGATTGTTCGGAGCGATCCGAACCCGTTGCGAAACAGGCGTCTGGCTCACGCTTGATGACGGCCCCGGTCCGGCGACCACCCCGGCCATCCTGGATCTCCTGGATCGTCATGGAGCCAAAGCGACATTCTTCGTCATCGGTGAAAACGCGGCAGCGCATCCCCGGTTGATCCGCGAGATCGCGGCGCGCGGCCATCAGCTCGCGAACCACACGTGGAGCCACCCGCAGACATCCTTCTGGTGCCACGGACCCGTGCGCACCTTCCGGGAGATCGCCCGGTGCCAGGAGTTACTGGAAAAAATCACCGGAAAGGCTCCACGACTTTTCCGCGCCCCAGTCGGCCATCACAACGTGTTCGTCCACCCCGTGCTCCGGCATTTCGGGATGGAACTCGTGGGTTGGAGCAGTCGTGGGTTCGATGCCGCCGGAGGTGCGACGCCTGAGTCCGTATCGTCCAGAATACGGGCGACCGCCAGTGGAGGCGGCATCATCCTGGCTCACGAGGGAACCCCATTCGCCGTGGAGGTGGTTTCCGACATCCTCGCGATGGCAGCGGAGCAAGGCTGGGCCGTCATGCCTCCGGACGTTTCGCCAGAATCATGAAATTATTGAAAGGAGTGATTCCCCAGAACGGCTTGATCTCCACGGCGAATCCCTCGTTTTCCAACGTCTCGCGGAAAAACTCCCGAGTCGGATAGTTCACTGGCGCCGCTTTCATCCAGAAGTGTTGCCCTTGCGAAGAGATCCCCCACCCATGTGATGCCGAAACGCAGGTTTTTTTCGAAGAGTCCGCTGCGGACGATCAGCTTCCCACCCGGAGCGACCCTCCCGGCTGCCAGCCTTAAAAGCTCCCGCTGCTCCACCTCGTCGAAAAACTGCATGATGTCGAGAATGGTGACGTCGCCCGAATGCTTCGGCAGACTCGTCCTCGCATCGCCCTGGTTCAGTGAAATGTCTTCGTAACCCCCGTTCACGAGCATCACACGCCCGTCCGAGATCTTCGAATGGTCGTAATCGAATCCGGAGACGGGATTCTTCCATCCGCGCTCCCGGAGATACATCGCCAGAATTCCCATGCCGCATCCGATGTCCAGCAGCGGATGTCCGCTTCCCTGCAACTCGCCGTGAACTCCGCCGTAAAGTGGATCCGTCCGCAGTTTCCCGCTCGTGTAGCGGGCGATCAGGTATCCGTCGCACAGCGAGGAAATCCGTTTCGCAATCCGGCGGCGTTCCGATTTTCCGCCACCGTCTCCGCTTCCTTGAATATGCACTGGTTCCGCCATCCCCGTCCTCCCAGCGTCCTGACAAACCCAGCCAAGGTCAAGCCGACATCGGATTTTCAGCAGGTCATCGGGTCTTGAGAAACTCTTTCACGGACTCCCGCTTGAGGCGGAGTTCACGCCATTCATTGACGAGGCGGCTGGCCTCTATCAAGCCGCAGCCGGCGGGTAGCTGAATTTCGTTTCCCCTCCACCACAGACCCCTGATGGCGACAACCGCCTCGAAGTCACCTGTGTCCCAGATTCCGAACGGAGCGCCGAATTCCTTCGGGCAACCGAGTCGCTCGCGCCAGTCCCTGAGCATTTCCATCGTCTGATCCGTGCGGGGAAGAGGCCCGAGGGCGGGGGTTGGGTGGAGTCGTCGGAGAAGGCGTTTCGGATCCTGATGGCTTTCCAGATCGACTGTGATGCCTGTCAGAAAATGGACAATGGAGCCGAGTCGCAGGATTTCCCTGTCCCGCCTTTCCAATGAACCTAGATCCAGCAGCTTCGCCACCAGGGTCTGGGCGACATACTCGTGCTCCCGGATCTCTTTTTCATCGACTCCGAAAACCGCCTCGTCATCCTGGCGCGCGGTTCCGGCAAGCGCCATGGTCTCCAGACACCGCCCTCGCAGGGAGAAAAGCAGTTCGGGTGTCGCGCCCGCGAAGCCCTGGTCTCCGCTGACCCAGCCATAGGAATGAAGCGGCGGGTTCTGGAGGGACATCGCGGCGATGATCGCGGCAGACAATGGCTCGCGTGAGGTTCCGCATTCCGTGACGACCGGAACCGTCTTCTCAATCAGCCCCTGCCGGACGCGAATCATGATTTCCTGAAAGACAATGGAAAACGGAATCGCATCCGGTGTTTCCCACTGGATCTCGGGCATTCCCGCACTTCCGAATTCCGTCCGGAAATCTTCCTGGGTGACTCTCCGGAAACTTGCGGGGATACGCCAAGGTCTCTCTTCGGGCGTCGCGAAATCCCTTTTGTAGAAAGCGACCCCGTCAATTGGTGGCTCCGCGGTGGATACGAACGGGCCGTCTCCCACCACGACGGTGCCGTCACGTTTCGCCAGCCATGCCAGCCCCTCCCCGAAAGCGCTCATGCGCTGCTCCCGTCGCCAGCGGATTTTCTCACCTTCGGCGGCTCGGGCTTTTCCTTAGGGACGATCATTTCGATCACGGCTGCCGGAACCCACCCGCGCGTTTGGGAGGCGAACCCGATATAGACCCACCTTCCGGATCTCTTGTAAACTTCCGCCAATGATCCCTGGGGCGCATCAATGACCTCTGGCGAAGTCCTAGCAGCATCCGTGTGAAGGACGGTATCTGGCGCGACCACTACCGCCTGACGTGCGAGCGGCGAGAAATCCGCGTCGTCCGGATAATAGTGCCAGCCGAGAGCGCCTAGTGAAATGAGCAATGGCCCCAGAATCAGACCGCAGACACCGGCGACACGCCAGCGGGAAGCAGACCGTGTGGCAGGAAAGAGAAGCAATGCGATCAAAAGCACCCACGCGCCCGTCCATAGCCCGCCACGCCATATATGGAGGGGTATCTTTGCGATTGAATACTGGTAGTCGGGGCGGCTGACCGTGATGGCTCCGTATTTCCTCTCTATGAAGCGGAGGTTCTGCCTCGCCTCGCCATGACTGCCGTCCTTGACCAGAGCGCGGCGGTAATAAAGTGCCGCCTGCCCGGGGGCGCCCATGCGGTAGGCCGAGTTTCCGATATTGTATAGGGTATCCGCGGAAAGATCTTCGAACGATCCCGCGTTCAGCCAGAGCTTGGCCGCGTCCTCGTATTTGGCGGCCTCGTAAGCGGCCTTCGCTTCAGCCTGGATATCCTTGGCGGAAGCGGAGCCGACGAATAGGAAGACAAACGACAGGATGACCATTCCGAACGCCGCTTTTTTCAAGCTTCTGAGAATGGACTGCCTCCGGTTCCTGGGAACGGGAACATCTCCCTTGCTCTTGCGAAAACAAAGCCTGTCCCTTTCATCCAGAATCTCGCGGAGATCGGGGTCTTCGTCAGGCGAAAGCCACCGTTCGATGAAGCCCCCGGCGGCCCGGAGGAAATCGAGACCGTCATCCGATGCCGTCTCGGAAAGCTGGCGATAGTCGTTTCTTTTCCTCGTTTCAACGGGGTCTTTTTCCAGCTTGTGGCCAAAGCGCGTCCAGAGCGTTTTCGCGATCAGGGCGAGGGTGATCAGGACGGCGATCGCGTGTCCCAGCCACCACGGAAATCCGGTTTTACCGGCGGCAAGAAGCCGATCCGTGTCGATCACAGCCAGGATATCCGTCATTCGTTCCACGGGAACGGACAAGGCTTGCGGCGGCCCGGAGCTTTCGAAATTACGGCCTCCGGCGGCGGCGGTCATTTTCAGCGGGATGGGCTCGGTCATAACCGTTTCATACTCCCCGGAATCGGGATTGAAGAAAACCAACCTGAAGGGGGGGATGCCGGTCTTCATTTCCAAAGGCCGGATGAACTGGCTGAAGACAACGGTACCGGACAGATTTCGCCGCTCCTCGCCGCGCTGGGTCGGAGTAGCGTCATAGACCTTCCACCCGTCTTCATCGAGGAGCTTGGGAGAACGGAGATTGTCCAGATTGCCGCTGCCGCTGACGACGACGTCCACGGCGAGCGGCTCGCCTTCGGTAACTTCCGTATCGTCGATCGCGGTGCCTATCTTGAAATCTCCGACCGCGTTGTCGAACCCGTCCGGAGCGCCATCGGGGAGGGGCAGCGCCTCAAAGGAAAATTTCGGAACAGCCAGGGTGGCGGCGAAATTCGCCGGATAGGCGTTCCGATTGAAAACCATTTTCCTGTAGGTGAGACGCACGGTGGCTGGTCCGATCTCGACCTCTCCGGACTCGATCGCGGTCATCGTGGTGGGGTAGGAAAGGCTGGAATAGCGCTGGCCTAGGAGATTGACCTGTCCACGGGCTTCGGAAGGCTCGAATCTCCAGACGGCAAGACCCTTGCGGTCGAATTCCGGGACGCCCCAGTCAACCACAGCGTCCGCGAGTTGGTAGGGGACATAGACCTTGATCTCCGTCTCCATGGTCTGGTTCTCGTAGAATTTCCTGTCAGGGGTCCTGATCGCACTGGCGTAACGGATGCTGTCACCGCCGTTCTCGGGTTTCGACATCACCTCCTGCCACTGGAGATCATTCGGATCGAAGACCTCGAAGAGAATGGGCTCCGTCGTGAAGACCTTATTGTTCACGGAAATTTCAAGGGAAGGGATCTCATGCGTTCCCACCGAATAACTGGAAACGTAATACTCGTAGCTCGATTCGATCACCCTGCCCGGCATCATTTGCGGCCTCCCGGGCCACGGGTTCTATGACAACACCCTCTACCTCCGGAATCCGCGGCAAGTAGTCGGGTTCGTATTTCTCCACCCGGATCTCCAGCACCGCCTGTTCGCCGCGCGCGAGAAACTTCGAGGAAAGGACGCTGCGCACATCAGCTTGCGCAGAGCAAACGGCGGCCAGCGTCAGCAGACAGAAATTCAAAAATGTCGCATTCATAGTTCAATAGTCTTTCTCAGGATCGCGGATCTCCCGACGACCGGGTGCTAGCGAGCCTTTCTCGAGATCCTTGTTTTCGTTAAGCAGCCTGCGGGCTCGGTCTTCCCCTGATTCATTCGGATCCGCGTCACCATCCCCCTGCGATTCGTCTTCCGTTTCGTCGCCTTTCCCTTCTCCCTCATCCTTTTCTTCGTCGCCAGAGCCTTCGTCGCCCGGCTGATGTTCACCGGAGCCATCCCCGGATCCGCCACCGCCCTCGCCCTCGCCCTGCTCGTTTCCATCGCCCTCGCCCTCTCCTTCCCCATCACCCTGTCCCTGCCCTTCGCCCGGTTGTGGCATCTCCTGCTCCGCCCGCTCCTTTTCCTCTTCGAAAAGTTCGCGCATCCGCTTGAGATATCTCATGGTCAGAGCGGAGTTCTTTTTCGCGCCCTTCACACCGGGGTTGTTCGCGAGAGCCGACTGGTAGTGCCGGACGGCGTCCGTCCAGTTCAGGATGATGGAATCGAGACGGATGAACTCGTTGGTCTCCCCGGAATCCGGAACCTCCGCCTCGCTCATCGCCTGAAGCTGCTTGCGGACGAGGTCGTCGAAGGCCTCCATGTCGGGTATCCCTCCGTCCGCCGGGTATCTGCTGCCGGAAAGCCCCATCCATCCCAGTTGGAAAAGCGTGTTGCCCATACCCTCGTGCGCCTCACCGGCCACATCCTTGTCCTTGGATCGCAAGGCCTCGCTGAAAGCCTTTCGCGCTCCCCGGTAATCCTCCGCCTCGTATGCCGACAGCCCCTCACCCATCCGGTATTTTTCAGCTGAACCACCGGATTTCCCCTCCGCGAGCGAGCGGAAGGCATCCCGGGCCTCATCGTATCTTTCTTCGGAGAACGCGTTCCTGGCATCCTTCACGCGGTCGGCTCGCGCATCAGGAACAAACAGAAAAAATCCGAGAGCTGTGGTCGCGCCACCGACAATGCCACGCCAACGGGTGCCGGCCACGATGGAAGCCATCATGAAAAAGATCGCGGGAAGGAGAATCCATTGGAAAAACTCGATCACCACCCTGGTCTGGCCGCCTTCCACTTCGAAGGAATCCATTCCCTGGATTGCGACCTCCACCATGCCCGGTATGTCCGCTCCTCGTCCGGCGATGACATAGGTTCCACCGGTTTCATTGGCGAGTTTCCTCAGAATGTCCGGCTGGAGTGTGCTGAGGATACGCCGCCCGTCCCTGTCCACCATCCCGTTGGGAAACCCGGGGTGCGGGATGAATCCGCCGTTCTCCGTGCCCACGCCTATGGCGAAGATCATCACACCCGCCCGCTCCGCGTCCGCGATGATTGTCTCGAGGCCACCCTCGTGCTCCTCGCCGTCACTGATCACGATCAGCGCGTTGTTCTTTTGGCCGGTTTCCTTGAGTGTGGCTGTGGCCAGCTTTATCGCGGACGCGAGATCGGAGCCTCCCCTGGAGACCCATTCGCCATCAATCTGCTCCACGGTCTCCCGGACGGCTGCATGGTCTATGGTCAGCGGGGCGAAAAGGTATGGAGTCCCTGCGAAGCCGACCAGCCCCACCCGGTCGTTGCCCATGTTTTCCAGAAGCTCGTAGATCACGATCTTCGCCTGAGCCAGCCTGTCCGGCTTCACGTCCTGGACGTTCATGCTTCGCGACAGGTCGAGGGCGATCATCACGTTGCGCCCGACCGTTGTCTCGGTTTTCACCCCGGCGTCCCCCTGCGGTCTGGCCAGGGTCACGGCCAAGGCGGCGACAGCGGCGAGGAGAAATCCGAGGGCAAGCCAGCGTGGCAGCGGATGGTCGCGCCGGATAAGGCGTCCGCGCAACCTTTCTGCGGCGAAACTCTCCCAGGGACGGCTGGTCATCCGCCCGATCAGCACGGCAGCGACCGCGATGAGCGGCACCGCTAGCAGGATCCATAACCATGCCGGATGTTCGAGATTCATTTCCTAGACGCTTGTTTTGTTCACCGACATATAGACCGTAACCCCCAGGGCCGCCAGCAAGGAAACTCCCACGAACCAGGCGAACAGCTCCCTGTCGTCGATCACCGTCAGGCTGCGGGTTTCCGTTTTCTCCAGATTGTCGATTGTCTGGAAGTTGTTCTCCAGCGCCTCCAGGCTTTGCGCCCAGAAATGCTCCCCCCGTGTCTCGCTGGCGATTTTTTTCAGGGTCGGGAGATCGAACTCCATTCGGGGATACCTCTGGATGGATGAGTCGACCCGTCCTTTCTCCGTGCCTATGGCCACGGTGTAGGTCTTTATCCCGAGAGTTTTCAGATGCTTCGCTGCCTCCAACGGGGAAATCTTCCCGGAGTTGCTGGCACCATCCGTGATCAGGACGATGATCTTACTTTTCGCGTCGCGGTTGTCGAGACGCGTTCCGGATGCGGCGAGGGCGGAGCCTATGGCCGTTCCCTGTTCCTCGACGGTGCCCACCCCGCGCCGGTTGAGTTGAAGACCGTCGAGTCCCGTGCGCAGCCAGTCGTGATCCAGGGTGATGGGGCTCACGGAGACGGGTCGGCCGGCGAAGGCGACCAGGCCTATCCTGTCGTCCGGGCGGCGCGAGATGAAGGCATCGACCACACGCTTCGCCGCATCGATGCGGCGCATGGGTCGGCCTTCGAGACTGAAGTCGTCGATGTCCATGGAGAGCGAGACGTCGAAGGCGATCATGATGTCGATGCCACTGGCGACGCGGCTCTGGTACTCATTGCGCCAGACCGGACGCGCCATTCCGAGAATGGCGAAGACCAGGGCGGTGAAAACCAGCGGGATGCCGAGATTCCAGGCGAGGCGGTTGACCTTTTTCCCCAGACTGACCAGCACGCCCAGGTTCGGAAAAACAACGGCACCCGTAGCGCCCCTCCCCCGGCGAAGCAGCAGCAGCAGACACGCGGGTGCCAGCAGCATGAGCCAGCCGGGCTGCGCGAACCGGAAGTGCTCGATGAAATCCCCTATCATGCCGTGTGTATCCTTTCCAATAGCGCGAGACCCTGGCCACGGATGTCTCCTTCCGCGGGTTTATCTTCCGGCGCATATTTCATGGCCGCGAGTTTTCCGAAAAAGGCTTCCGTTTCCGCGCGGACATCCTCCGGCAGACCTTCCAGACCCTCGTGCCTTCCTATGAACTCCTCATGCGTTTCAAAAAGCGCGGGCTCGTCCATGCTGAGAGCAAGGTAGTTCCGTAGAGCAAGTGAGACCGCGGTAGCCGTTTCGCGGCTGCCGCTCTCGGCTATGGATTCGAGCTCAGCTTTCGCCGCCCTGTAGGCCTCCCGTTTCCGCTGGTGCGGATCATGTGAAAGTTTCCTCCGTTTTCCAAGAACGATCAGGAGGCCGATCAGAAGCAGAACCGTCCCGGCGACCAGAAACCACCATGGCTGAACCTCCCAGGTGGGCACCAGATCCATCGCGTCGCGGGATTCGACGAGTTCAAAAGCGTTTTCCTTTTCCTCCATGGGTTCTATTTCCGCCGTCTGCCCCGGCTTTTCAGGAGCTTGTGCAGCTCCGGCAGGGAGTCCTTATCCGTGAGCAGGTTCGCGGAGTCGATACCGTGCTTCTTGAATACCGATGCCACGCCCTCGGCTTGTCTCCTCATCAGCTTCCGGTACCCCATGCGCAGGTTCCTGTTGCCGGTGTTCACCATGGTCTCGAAGCCCGTCTCGGGATCGACAAGGACGACCCTGCCGGCTTTCGGGAGGGACTCTTCGAGCGGGTCGTTCACCAGGAGTGCGACAGTCTCGTGCTTCCTCGCCAGCTTTCCCAGCGGCTTGTCCAGCACCTCCGCATGGAAATCCGAAATCATGAAAACCAGCGCCTTCCTCCTGAGCGAGCGGATGAGGAAATTGCATGCCTCCTCGACGGAAGTGCCCGGTTTGCCTGGCTTGGCCATCAGGATCTCGCGAATCATCCTGAGGAGGTGCCGGGTGCCCTTGGCGGGCGGGACGAACATCACCGGCTCCCCCGCGAAGATGAGAAGACCCACCTGATCCCCGTTCTGGAGAGCGGAAAAACCCAGCACCGCCGCGATTTCCGCGGAAAGCTCGCGTTTGCTCAGATGACGGCTGCCGAAATCCGAGGAGCCGGACACATCCACCGCCATGATCACAGAAAGCTCGCGCTCCTCGCGAAATTTCCTCACGTATGGCTCGTTCATCCGTGCGGTGACATTCCAGTCAATGAAGCGCACCTCGTCGCCATGCTGGTATTCCCTGAAATCGTCGAAATCCAGCCCCTGCCCCCGGAAAGAGGAAAGATATTCGCCGGAAAAAGACTCCCGCACCAGCCGCCTTGCCTTGAGCTCGAGCTTGCGAACCCGCTCCATCATCTCCTCGATGTGATCCTCTTCAGTCATTCCAGAAATCAGGGCACCACCACTTTTGCCAGAATGCGCGAGACGATGGTGTCCGACGTGACACCTTCCGCTTCCGCCTCGTAGGTGAGAAGAATGCGGTGGCGGAGGACGTCGAGAGCCATGTCCTTGACGTCCTGCGGAGTCACGAACGCGCGGCCTTGCATGAACGCCCGTGCCCGTGCGGCAAGGGCTAGGTTGATGGTTCCACGCGGCGAGGCGCCCGCCCGTACCCAGTTTTTCAAAGGCGCGTCCACCTTCACAGGCAAACGTGTACAATAGATCAGCTCGACGATATATTTTCGGATCGCGTCATCAATATATACTTCGTTCACGAGATCACGCGATTCGCCTACCTGCTCCGGGGTGGCCACATTTCTTGTTTCGTAAACAGGCGCCGATGTCGCCATGCGGCCCAGAATCTCCAGTTCCTCGTCCTTGGTAGGATAGCCGACATTCACTTTCAGGAGAAACCGGTCGAGCTGCGCCTCCGGGAGTTGATAGGTTCCCTCCTGGTCGATGGGGTTCTGCGTGGCGAGCACCAGGAAGGGTTTTGGCAGCGGATAGGACTTGTCGCCGAGCGTGACCTGCTTCTCCTGCATCGCCTCGAGCAGTGCGGACTGGACTTTCGCCGGAGCGCGGTTGATCTCGTCGGCAAGGATGAGGTTGTTGAAAATAGGGCCTAGCTTGGGTTCGAACCTCGCGTCCTGGGGATGGTAGATCATCGTCCCGACCAGATCCGCGGGCAGTAGATCCGGGGTGAACTGGAACCTGGCGAAGGAGGCGGAGAGCGATCCCGAGAGCGCCTTGACGGCAAGTGTTTTCGCGAGCCCAGGCACACCCTCGAGGAGTATGTGCCCATTGCAAAGCAGCCCCACAAGCAGCCTGTCCACCAGGCTTTCCTGGCCGACGAGAACCTTCGCCATCTCCCCTTTCACCCCGGCTATCCATGCGCTGCTGTCAGCGATCCTCTCCTGTAGTTCTTCGGTAGTCATATCTTGCGTCACACAGCTTGGCATCCCCCCGCCCTTGTGCAACCGGCAAACCGTCCGATTTCCGAAAATCCAGCAAACTCCGCCATCTAGTGCCTACGGCCGCGGCGATCGCGGACTTCCATCGCCGTCGGCTCCCCGCAATACGGGCAGCGGAACTTGTCCTTGAAAAGGATGGAGTGCGCCACCCGCAGCCTGTGGCTTCCGAACAGCTTGAGCGCCGTGCGGTGCTTTGAGCAGCGCCGGTTCAAAAGAGGCGGCACCAGACACAGGGGGCACCGCAGCCGGCCGCTCATCGCGAAATTCAATCCCGCGAGAAAAACCCCGGCAACAACCGAGATACCGGCGTAGACCAACCAGTCCTGCCTGTGGTTCCACAATCCGTAGCCCAGCATCACGACAGCAGTTGGCACGCTTAGATACGTGAGAATCACCACAACTGAAGCGATCCTGAACTTCCTCAATATCTCCGCTGATGCCAACCGGTGCATAATAATTTCAATAATGAAAAGGGCGCGCCGAATGCCGAACGCCAGTGTGGGACCGAACCTCCGGCATTATGACAACCACCTCAATAAAAAATGTTTCCGAATCACTTGTAGCCCTATTCCTCCATCCTCGATCCGTAATCCAAGTCATTCCCACCGAAGAGGTCACGATTGTTCGCATTGTCACCATGGATTTTGACGGGACGGGCCAGGACGGAGTCTATCATGGTCAGGAGTTCGAAATCCGGCTCCTCCTCGCGATCCAGTATCCGCCTCATCCGGGATTTCCATCCGTCCGCGTCCGTTCCTCCACGCCCGGCGAGGATGATGGAAAGCTCCGAGATCTTTCCGCTTCCCGCCAGTGCCCGGGAGGTACGCCTCAGCCATGCGTCCAGGTAAGGCTTGGAGACACTTCCTGCGGACATAAGCGGAATGGTAGCCGCGCCGCCGTCCCGGTCAACCCGGTTGCGAGGAAATCGCCATGCCGGTATTTTGCCTTGCAGCGGATGGCTTTGCGGATAATCTCCGCCTCAGCGACCCGCGAAAAAGCCGGTCGTCCACAACAACCAAATACAACAACAGACTATGAACATGATCAAACTTGCCCTCGTCGCCACCGTCGCAGCATTCTTCGCCGCTTCCTGCTGCCCAAGCGCTCCCGCGCCAGCACCGACTTACCAGGCGCCTGCCAAGTAAGACGATTCCCGCCCCGCCCTTACTTCCGGGACATCCCAGTGGCAAGGGCGGGGCTTTTTCGCTCCCTGGCGATCAATTCCCTTTTCAAAAAAAATCCACCGAGATACAACAATCCCACCATGATCCGTCTGCTACTTGCCATTCCCGTCTGCGCCATCGCGGTTCTCGCCTCATCCTGCGGCTGCTGCACCAGTGATGCCGAAGCCCCGCCATTGCGCCCGCTTCCCCAGTTCCGCGAAATCCAGACAGCACCTGTCGAGGTGGAATACTCGAAGTAAGCTCACCAACCCTTTTATAAAAGGCACCGGCTTCATCAGAAGCCCGGTGCTTTTTTTTGTGAATCATTGCCTCGGAACTTCAATCCGGCCTTGGAATCCGATCCCCCTTCACTAGCCTTCGCGTTCTTATGTCCACCCCCAGCATTGATTTCTACAACGAGGCCATCGACGCCCTCCAGGCCGGAAAGCTTCCCGAGGCGTTAACCGCCATCGAGTCCTCTCTCACCGAGGATCCCGCCGACACCCAGACCTGGCAGCTCTACGCCGTGGTTCTCAACGCCCTCGGGCGCACTGAAGACGCGGCGAAAGCGACAAAGAAGCTTGAGAAAATGGGACTCGGCGAAGCCGACAGGCTGGTCATGAAGGCCGCTGCCGCCGCAAGCGGTGGTGATCTCAAAACGGCCATCGTCCACTATGAATCCGCTGCCGAACTGGAGCCGGATCGCGCGGAAATTCAGGCCAGCCTCGCGCTCGCACTCATGCAGTGTGAATATACGGCCGATGCTCTCGCCGCGGCTGAAAGAGCCGTCGCCCTCGCTCCGGAAGACTCCAGTGCGAATTACGCGCTCGGCCACATCCAGCGTCTGATGGGAAAAAATGAACCGGCGTTGGAGGCTCTCACGAACGCGGTTTCCGCCGACCCGGAATTCCTCATCGCCCTATATGAACAAGGCATGCTCCTCAATGACGCGGGTCGCCACCAGGAGGCGCTCTCCAATTTTAAAAAATTCCTTGCCGCGCAACCTGATGACCCGAACGCAATTCAGGCTGTGGCCAGCGTCCGCGCCACGCTGGATGCAAAAAAGGCATAAGGCCGAGCCAGGTGCGCAACCTGCAATCACTCTGATACCTGTATCCATGGTGCCGCGAATTCGGCAGACGCGGGGTTGATCCTTCGCAGCCCATTATTGTCGGGTTTCAGCTCCTTTACGTGTGTTCCAGTCCATCGTCTGAATCCGTGGCACATGGCGTGCGAAAGTTTTCAGCCGACACTGGCGTTCCCTCGCCCGAATAAATCCAAGCATCGATGAAAACCACGAAAATAACCCGAATCACAATCGCCGCTTCACTCATTGCCATCTCTTCCCTTACCATGGCGGATTTGGACAGGCCTAAATCGGATAGGCACCCAGCCTCCGAAGAGATTGCCAATCCAGGGAATGGGCAGGCGCTTTAGAAACCATTTTTTGACACAGGCGGCTGCAAGATCCGCTGTAAATGCAATCCAGTCTTATCCCCTGCGGATCTTTGATCCTGTGAAGAAAACGGTCATGCGATACACCCGCTTCTGTCGCGTGAAAATCTCTCCTGTTTTCAGATCGAATTTCTCAGGGATTTCCTGCCGATGGATGTCCACCATCGCCTGGAAGCCACGCTCGGAAAAAATATCGATCAGAATGGCTAGCGCGACGGGTTTCTGGAACAGGGTGTCCTCGGTATTCACGGTCGCCCGCCCCGTCACGGCGTAGCGCCTGATCACCGGCATCATTTTCTCTTGGATAAAGCCGACCACTTTCAACAGCAAATCCCGGTGCTCCACCTCGTAGCTGTCGAGCCGGTTCACGAGATCCTGCCGTGCCTGGATGACGATCTCATCGGCAAGAGGTATGTGCCGCAGGGCGTCATAGGTGCGAGGGTCGAGTTCCAGCGAACTCTGGTATTCCAGTTCCCGGATGATGTTCTGCTGCACCACCTCGATCCCCGCCTGGGCGTTGATGAAATGGTAGTGGAAGATCTGTTTGAGCGAGACAAGGGCGTCATAGGTTTTCTCCTTGAAGGTCTGGTAGCGTTTCCGGGCGAGAGCCGGATCGAAGTCCGTCACCCGTTCCTCCTCCAGCATGCCGACGCCGGACTCCCGCACCTCCGCGTTATGCATCAGCGTTTCCTGCCCCCGCCGAAGCTGTCGCTCGATGCTTTCGGTCTCATCGACAAAGAGCACCATGATATGGAAAACGGGCTGGCGGAAAAAATGCGCTTTCGGGGTGCTGGAATACTCCCTGCGGAGACGCACCATCTCATCGTAGAACATTTTGAGGCATTCCACCTGCACGTCGGTACGGGGGAAGCCGTCCAGCACCGCGCTGTCGCGGAACTCTGGCTTCAGCAATTCCTGCAACAGAAGCCGTAGCACTTCCTCGTCGCCAACCATGCCCCCGCCTGCCTTGATCTTCTTCGCCTCAGGCGAGTCCAGCAACTGGCTGATCACAATTGGCTGCGCCGAAATCCCCCTCACCTTCCGGATGAAATCCGTGTTCGTCCCTTTTCCGGATCCTGGCGCTCCACCTAACAGGATCAGTTCCTTGGGGAACCGGAGTTCCTCCCGGCCGATGGAATCCTCAAGCCCTTTCCAAACCCGGTTGAAAATCAGGGGCGCGTCTTTGATCTCCAGATCGGCAGGAAGGATGGAAGGGGTCTTGGTTCTCACTCACCGCCGAGCAAAGGGCAAGAACCCCCCACCGTCCAGCACCGCGCGAATTTTTCGACGCGAACCATGTATGATTACCTCGATTTTACGTCAGTAGTCGCCATGGTTTGAAGCCATGCTTCTGTTGACTTTCTGGCGAAGTGGAGAAGGGTTCCTTTTGTGAATATCCGGATTTTCTCGCTCATTCTGACAATCTCCTTACTCCGCGTCGCGGCGGCTGATTACGATCTTTCGACCTCCACATATCTCGGTGGAGCGCTGGACGGCGATTCCGTCAAAGGGCTCCGCATCCGATCTGATGGTGAGATCGTCGTAGCGGCCAATATCGGCGCCGCAAAGGTAGGCGGGGAGACCGGGCTGCTTCTCAACGGCTCGACCGCAGCGACGGGAGGAGTCGTCCTCAGACTTTCCCCAGACGGTAAGAATTTACTCGCGATGGCACGATGCGCGGCGGAACTTGACGATCTGGCTATCGACGATGCGGATAATATCTGGGTCGCGGCACGCAACGGCGGATTGATCAAGCTCAACGCGCGGGCGGACGAGGTGGAATGGATCCGTCTCTCCGGAACATATGTCAGCAGGGTGGATGTGACCGGTGACGGTTTCGCGGTCTGCCACAGGCCGTCCAACCTTTCCGATACCGAATCCGCGGCGGGGAGCGGGACAACCCATCTTTTTGATCATGCGGGAACCGAGCTTACGCATTTTTCGGGAACCCAGAATACGACGGACCTATGTATCGACGGCGTATCCGAGACCATTGTGCAGATCGGCTGGCGGCAGACGAACGCTTTCGACGGAAACAAGACCCAGCCGGTACAGATCGCCTTCATGCGCGGACTGAGCTTCACCGGGTCGGCGAAATGGACGAATTACAACTGGTCCAGCAAGACCGGAGAGGACGATTTCATCAACCGCTACACGAACAACATGGCTGACACGCGCGGATACCGTTGCTCCATCGGGGACGACGGACTTCTTTACGCCGCATTCGAGTGCGCGGGTGGGAACCATATCTTCCGACACAGTCCGGTGGATCTCGGAGTGGCGGCGAGCATCGTGATGGGAGACCGGTGGCACCAGTTCTCCAATACCGCTTCGGAGCACAAGACCTTCTTCGGGCGCTATTCTCCTTCGACAGGGGCATACCTCCGCGGACAGCAGATCTGTGCCCGGCTCTCCAATGGGAAGGGAAACACCCTGCGCGTGAAGGGTGGTGAGATCCGTGCCGATGCTTCCGGGAGGGTGTATATCGGAGGCACCTCGGCCTCGGGTCTGCCGATTCCTTCCGCCCCGTTTTTCTCCCTCCGTTCCGGGGAAACGGCCTTCAATCCGTTCGGCGAAGGCAGCTACACCGGTGGGGCGTGGTTCATGATTCTGAATCCAGATTTCACACGGCGTCTCTACACCACCAGGCTCTCGACAAACGGCACGACCCATGCCCTGGACGGTCGCGAGTTGGGAGGTCTGCCCCGAACAGCTTGGGCGGGCAGCACCACCGCCGTGCAACACAAGGTCAGCCCTCTGCAGACTGGGTCTGGGGGCGGGGAGGCCGATGGCTTTCTTGGAGTGCTGAACAACGGACTGAAGTATGATGCCACCGGAGCGTTCCGCACGGCGAATTTCCCGGCAGCCGAACTGGCCGATATCACCAAGGAGCCGACAGTCTGGGGGCACGCCGCGGATCCAGACGGGGATGGGCGGAGCAACCTTCTCGAGATGCACTCCGGAACAGATCCAAACGCCGCCGAGCCGCCGGACGCGGTGGATGCTTCCGTCCCGGGGGTCTTGAAGTTGAGATTTGGAAAAAACCGAAGCACACCTTTCACACGTGGCGATATTTCTACCTCGGAAGACCTCGTCAACTGGAGTGCGAAAGGCTTGGGAGTCCGCTCGCTCGGGCGGGACTCAAACAGGCTGGAAATGGAAGCCAGTATCTCCACTGCTGGCAAACCCAGGCTCTTCATCCGCCGCTCCGTCGTTCCCAGATGATACCGGCCGGGGGGAACTTCCGGGAAAAACCGCGCCCACGTGTCCCGGCTTCCAATACCTTGGAGGCACCCACAGGCAATTGATCCCCTAGCCAGAGAACCAGACTCAGTAAACCCGCCTGACGGAATGGCTGAAGTAGTGCTGCGTGATGTTGTCCGAGAGGGTTTCCAGTTGTCTCCTCATCGTCTTCAGCTCCGCTCCGTCGGGCAGTTTCTCGCTCGCGAACCTTTCGTGCAGTTCCCCCAGTCTCTCAATGATTTTCGGAAACAAACCGAAATCATGATCACCGGGAAAACGTCCGGACTCCTCGTGAAGCGCGGCGATCTGAAACCCCACGGAGCGCGGGTTGCTACGATCCGCGAAGAGCAGCTCCACAACGCCATGCCAGTCCGGTTTGGAGAAATAGCGGCGGCGGTAGGTCATCACGCTGTCGCAGATTTCAATCAGGGGCTCCAGCATCCCGGTATCCGAGGAGGCGGTTCGCAGCAGCGAAAGGCCGCATAGACCGCGTTCAATGCGACGACCCGTCTCGAGGAATCGCCAGCCCTGGCCGCGTATCATGTTCTCCGCCTGCATGCCGGAGAAGGCGGCGAGATGGAGGAGCATGCGATCCAGCGTGCGCAGAAGATCCGCGGCGCGTGGCTGGCGGCTGGCTCCATCGACGGTCGTCTTCAGCTGGTTGAAAAAGATCCATGTGTCGTCGGACAGGCGGTCCCGTGCGCTGGCCGCGTTCGCGATGAGGTTGTCCACCAGCTTTGTCAGCGTGCGGTGGTTCTCCTTTCCGAAAACGAGCCTGGCAAGCTCGGCGACACTCTTGATCTCCTCCGCCTCCACGGAGGCCACACCACTGCCGCCAAGCAAGGTGAGACAGGCTCCCAGTTGCTCTCGTTGCCTCCTGCCGCTCTCGCCCTCCATGCAGCGTAAGGCCACACGAAGCATGCGGGCGACGATTTCTACCCGCTCCACATAACGCCCGACCCAAAACAGTTGCTCGGCGATACGGCTGGGCACCTCGGGGGCGATCCCAAGCCGCTCCTTCTGAAGTGGCGCGGAAAGATCGATGCCGGGGTCCCGCGACGACCGTCTTTCCCGTGAGCCACACGTCCTTGGTGAAGCCCTCGTGATCCGGCCAGAGTTGAGGCGGAATGCTGGATTTGCCAACCCTCGCGAGACCTCCGGGCAGGACTGCGGGCCCTTGTTTCCCGTTTACGGAAAAAGCACGGAGTATCACCGGTCTCGCCTGCACACCACGCCCGGCCATGGACGGCACCAGGCTCGGGGAGACTTCCCGCTGCACCACGAAGTCCCACGGACGCTGCATGATCACGGCCATCCATTGCTTGCGCGAGGCCGCGCTCAGGCTGTCCCATTTCACCGGAAGAAGACGGTCTTTCCCGAAAGCGGAGAGCAGTATGAATCCGCCGAGATTTCCCAGCATCCTGTCGCGAACCGCCTGCTGCCCCAGCCACCAGCTCTCCACGAAAGGAAGAAGGAGTTCCTCCCCGAACCATTTCCGGCAGATCAGCGGGAGAAACGCCTGCAAGGCCGCGGATCCCGCGAAGCCCGCTCCCGGTGCGTTCATCAGCGCCACGTTCCCCGAGCGCCATGCCTCTATCATACCCGGCACTCCGCCGCCGCCCGATGTCCAGAACTCCAGCGGATCGATGCCGTCGTCCTCCAACCGGCAGATCACCGCGTCCACTCTCCGCAGACCGCCCAGCGTTTTCAGGAAAAGCCGTCTCTCCCGCACCGTTAGATCCGCCGCCTCCACGAGTGAAATCCCCAGCAGCCGCGCCTTGTAGGCATGTTCGAAATAAGACGGATGATGGTAGCCGGGAGTAAGGAAAACCAGATTGGAGACCCCTCCCCGGCTCGTCTCAAGATTCTGCAGCGCCTTATGCTCCTCGTCGAAAAATGGCTTCAGCTTCGCTACCTGGGAGTGTTCGAAAAGATCGGGCAGCACCGCCGAGACAACGCTGCGGTTCTCCAGGGTCTGCCCCAGACCGCCAGGCGTGTGGGTGTGATCGCGCAGAACAGTCCAGACGCCGTTCGGCCCCGCGTACCAGATCGCATCCGCTTGCCAGGAGCCACCTTTTCCCTGAGGGATGGATATCACGGGTGGAGTGGTGAAAGGCCGGGCTGGCATGCACCAGATCCGGCGGCACCAGGCCGTCCTTCAGGAGCAGTCTTGGACCATAGAGATCGGAGAGCACAGCCTCCAGCAGCCGCATCCGCTGAGCCAGCCCTTTTTCCACGATCTCCCACTCCTGCCATTCCATGATGAATGGAATGGGGTCGATTTCATAAGGCTGCCCCGCTCCACCAACATCGCGGAACACGTTGAAAGTCGTCCCCAGATCCTCAAGCATCCGCGCCGTCTCATCCAGCAGGATCTTCCTCTCATCGGCAGTCCAACCCTGGATGCGGGCGTGCATTTCCGCCCAATACGGGCGCACCCGTCCCTGCCCGTCCAGCAGCTCGTTCCACACCCCGTCGCGGGGGGCTTCCGCCAATCCGGATCCCGACGCCGGGGAAAATCTCTGTCGCTGGTTCATCCGCGCCGAATCAATCAGGTTTCCCGGATTTTCCCATTTCTATTCTTGCGGAAATGCCCGGTCTCCATTCCACCCAGGCCAGATACCCGAGAATCGCGAAATACAAGGCGAACTCCGCCGCCTTCCGCCAGTATGAGATTTTCTCCGTGCCGCCAAGGCATCCGCAACTGATGTCCAGCCCCCGCCACCAAGCGGAACCGACGGAAAACGTGAATGCGAGAACCAATCCCAGCATGGCGAACCACGCGCCTCTCCTCAAGACTCCGAGCATGAGGCAGATCCCGGCCACGACCTCCACCCATGGGATGACGTAGGCCGCGGCCACGGCGAGCGCCGGAGAGACGAGCCGGTAGTTCCCGATGTCGGTGACGAACCCATCCAGCCCGGTTCCGAAAATTTTCATCCCACCGGCGTATGCGAACCAGGCGCCCAGCAGGACGCGCAGAATGAGGGCGGTTTTTTCATCGGAGCGGAGATTCACTGGCTGGTTATCTCGCACGATTGCGGGGATTGTCACGGATTTCCGACTTCAGCCATTGGCAGCTTTCTTCCAAAAATCATCAAAGGAACTCCGATAAGAAATGTCACTAGCAACGCGAAAGGCCATGCTTTCACATCACCGACGGCGGGTTCGCCTGCTGTCGTCCTCTCCTCGTATTCCTCGAAGATCCTCCTGGCTTCCTCCGCATCCTCCGGGGCGGCGGTCACCCGTATTCCGCCAATGACGTGCGTGTAAGCCCAGTTGACCTGCGGCGTGTATTCGTCAAGCACATGCGCCACGATACCTTCCGACTCAAGATACGAGCGAAAAAGATGAGCGTCCTCGCCTTTGTAAAATCTCGCGATGGTTTCCATTTGTCCCAATCATACAGATTTCGTCGGCCAACGGAAGGATTTGATTCCGTTTGCTGACGCGTATCGCCGAAGGGTTCGGATTGCCCCGGTTCTTAATCGCAGCTTTCGGGATCAGTCTATGATCAGGTAGGCTGCTCACCACGGGCCATCACGACCTTTCCAGTGCGAACTGTCTCGATGATCTCATACTGGGAGAACATCGTGACGGCGGCATCGACTTTCGGGCTATCGCCGGTGATCATGACGACCATGGAAGAAGGGGTGAGATCCACGGTTTTCCCGCCGAAGTGCTCGGTGATCTGGAGGGCGGCGGAGCGGTCTGCGGTTGAGCAGAGGATCTTGATGAGGATCATTTCCTTGGTGACGGAGTCATTGCTCGTGTGCTCGAAGCAATGGATCACATCGATCAGTTTCCCGACCTGCATGATGATCTGATGGAGTCCGGCCGGATCGCCGGTGATCCCGATAGTCATACGGGAGAACTGCGGGTCGCGGCCTTGGGAAACCACAAGTGAGTCGATGTTGAATCCGCGCCGCGAGAATACCTGGCAGATGCGCATGAGGACGCCCGGCTCGTTGTTCACGAGGACGGAAAGCGTGTGCATGGGGCCTCCGGTAGGCACGGTGACGGGGGTGTCGGTGGTGGTAATCATGTCAAAATTTGCTATATGGAAATGGTCGGTTGCAAGGGAGTATGCGCTATGCCATTTCAGTAACGGTTCCAGTTTCCTGAAGACCGGATACTGAAAAAGGCGGGCTTCCACAATCACGTGGAACCCACGGGTTTCTCCATTCTCGTTTTCGGAGCCTCCGTGATCATGTCCTCGAGGGCGGCTCCCGCGGGAATCATCGGGAACACATTGTCGGTTTTCACGCATTCGGCGTGGATGAGGATAGGGCCGTCGTTGTATTCGAGGGCTTTCTCAAGTTGCTTTGTCACATCCGCCGGGCGTTTGATATAAACGGAGGGAATGCCGTAGGCTGCTGCGAGTTTGCAGAAATCCGGGTTTCCAATGAGATCCACGCCTGAGGTGCGGTCTTCATAGAAAAGCTCCTGCCACTGGCGAACCATGCCGAGGTAGTGATTGTTCAGCACCACGATTTTCACCGGCAGCTTGTGGATGGCCGCGGTGGCAAGCTCGAACAAGGTCATCTGGAATCCACCGTCACCGGAGATGGAAATCACAGTCTTGTCCGGGCACGCGAGCTGCGCACCGATGGCTGCCGGGAAGCCGAAGCCCATGGTGCCGGCTCCACCGGAGGAAAGCCAGTGGAAGGACTCGTGGTTCTTGTAAAACTGCGCGGCCCACATCTGGTGCTGACCGACGTCTGTGGAGACGATGGCCTCCCCGTTGGTGAGGTTGTAGAGTTCGTCGATCACCTGCTGCATGCGGAGGCCGCCCTGCTTCTTGTAGCCGAGCGGGAACTTCTTTTTGTAACCGTTAAGTTTCTCGTTCCATTCCACGTGTTTGACCGGGGCGATCTTCTCGTTGATTTCGGAAATGGCGGCTTTCGCATCGCCAACGATCATCACGTCCGGCTGGATCATCTTTCCTGCTTCCGCCGGATCGATGTCGATGTGGATGATCTTGGCGTCCTTGCAGAATTTCGCGGGCTGGCCGATGATGCGGTCGTCGAAGCGCGATCCGATGTTTATGAGCAGATCGCACTCGATCATCGCCTTGTTCGCGTATGCGGTGCCGTGCATCCCCAACATTCCGAGCGAGAGCGGGTGGTTTTCCGGGAAAACGCCCTTGCCGAGCAGGGTCGAAGTAACCGGGCAATCCAGAGTTTCCGCTAGGTGCATGAGTTCCTTATCGGCTCTGGCGATCATGCAGCCCTGGCCGGCGAGGATGACCGGGCGCTTGGCCGCTGCGATCAGGGTCGCGGCATCTGCCACTCCTTTCTTGCAGATGTCGAAGTCCTTCTCGGGATTGTAGCCGGGGAGATTGATCTTCGGGTTCATTTCACCTGAGAAAGACCCCTGTGAAATGTCCTTGGGAACGTCGATCAACACCGGACCAGGACGACCCGTGGTCGCAATGTGGTATGCCTCGCGGGCAACGCGCGGGAGCGAGTTGGTGTCCTTCACCAGCCAGTTGTGTTTTACCACGGGAATCGTAATTCCAAAAATATCAGCCTCTTGAAACGCATCCTTGCCGAGCATCCATGTCACGGTCTGCCCGCAGATCACGATCATCGGAACCGAGTCCATCATCGCGGTCATCAGGCCGGTGACGGTGTTTCCCGCTCCGGGACCGGAGGTCACAAGAACCGCTGCGGGTCTGCCGGTGGCGCGCGCGTAACCATCCGCCATGTGCACGGCTCCCTGCTCATGGCGGACAAGGATGAATTTCATCTTGGTCTTCACCGTTTCGAGAGCGTCGAAAATAGGGATCGCGGCTCCGCCGGAGTAACCGAAGATGTATTCGATACCAAGATCGTCGAGAGTCTTGATGAGCGCCTGTGCGCCGTCCATTTGTTGTTTGGCCATAAAAGTGAGGTTGAGGGCGGAAAGTGTGCGTTTTATACTGGGAATGCAATCGAAAATTGATGGATTTGCCGCAACATCCGTCAAAATACCTTAGAATATTTCTGAAAATCGTCCATTTTTTAAGAAACGGGATTTTTCAGTGCTACAAGCGACTATGCAGAAGCGTTCTTCCAGCCAGTAGCGGAGGACTGTCGAAGCGTGCTGGATTCTTCGCTAGCGGCGAGACGCACGCCTCTCCATATTCTCGATTCTTCGCTAGCGGCTGGAAGCACGCTTCTCATTTCACGGACTTAATGCCCAAAAAGCCCGGATGGAAGTTCCACCCGGGCCTTTACGAGACCAAGTTCGGGAAATCCTAGCGCCTGCGGCGGAGGAGGCAGAGCGAGCCGAGAGCGCCCAAGAGTGCCACAGAAGGTTCGGGGACATTCACCGCCACAAGGGCGAAGGGATCGATACTTCCGAGACTCCCCGTGAGTTGGAACCCAGTCGCAGTGGAAAGATCACCCGTTCCGGTGAAATCGGATACGCTGAAGAAGGTTCCAAACGGGCCGGCTGTTGTTTGAAAACTGGCCGCCATTCCCGTGGCGATACCAACCTCCGGCAGGGGATGTGGACGCGCTACCCTCTGCGCCGTAGGTCGAGGATGAAATAGTCAGTGTCCCCACTTGAGTGTTGCTGGCGTTGACCACGCTCAGCTGCATCGTTTCCTGACCGCCAAGTTCGAAGAATGCGAATCCTGCGTATTGGTCGAGGGTTTTGGAGAACTGCCAGAAGCCACCGGACTGGTTGCCCATCCCGATTCCGAGATTGAGTCCGGAAACGGATGCAGCGTTGGTTGCCGTGCCTTCAACGTGCGAGGGATCCATGCTGTTGCTCTGGTTTCCGAAGATGAAACCACTGGTTGTCACACTACTGGCCACCCCCCCTTCGAGGCTGGAATAGACCGTGGCGTTTGCAGTGAGCGAGGTCAGGTTGTGCACGCGGTATCGATCGCCTGTTTGGTTCCGGTGGCAAATGCGTTGTCAAAGGTTGTGGCAGTGACCGCGACGGCAGCCGCAGAGGATGAGGCGATTCCGAGACCGAGGGAGGCAACTGCAAATGCAGCGGTTTTGATTGGGTTCGTAGGTTGCATGATGGTTGTTTTTTCTAAAGTTCAGGGATTTGAAGAACGTTGCGAGAGCACTCACCTTCCGTTCACTCGGATAACGTTGTAGGAAATCGGATTTCCTGTCCAGTAGGCGGAAGACTAGTGCCCGCGACACGGACAAGCGGCGGCGAACTGCCCGTTGAGGGGTGCATTCGCAGCCACTTCGGTTCAAACCGACCGGTTCCTCCGAACCCGTCACTTGGTTTCCGTGATCTCCGCCAGTGAAGCCATTTCCCCGGAAGTTAGCGCGCGGTCGAATACGGCGATACCGCCTATGGTTCCGGCGAAGAAATTTCCCGGGCCGCTTGGTTCCCTGCCACGCGGGACGGAACCGACCGTGACGGAGGAACCGTCTTTACCGCCATCGAAGATTCCGTGAGGATACCGGTAGGGATTGACTCCTTCAAGTTCGTCAAAGCGGCCGTCGAAGAAGGCGCGGATCATTTCTCCATCGTAGGTGAATCCGAGTGTGTGCCACTCGTCGTTGGGAACCGGTGTCGCGCCATTCGCGCGTGAGACCGAATGGTTCCTTCCCCTTGCTGGATCCGCCGATGGAGGAGATATGGCCGCCGACCTGTTCCATTTTCCCCTCGGCGTTTTTCACCGGCATGGCGACGAAGAGCGCGTATTGGCGCATGCCGCGCTGTTCGTCCCAGACCCCGGCAACGGCCTCGCAGTATCCGTCCCCTTTTTTCGCGCGCTTCACCCAGGCGACCATGGAGACCGCTGCCTCCTTTCCGTGGATATCGAGAGCGCCGAGTTGCTCGCGGGGAAGCTCGAACCACTGTTTGTAATCCAGCCGCGCCGCATGAGGGCCGAAGATCCCGCCATCAACCCTTTGCACCGGACCAGCCATTTCCTGAAGTGGAAATTCCCCTTTGCCGGTCGCGATCCGAGGTTCACCGGCCTCTTCCTGAAACGTCCAGAGAGCGACCAAGCCCGGGAGCTTGGTGACTTTTTCGAGAGCCGCAGCAGGTTCGCTGCGGGCGATACCGGAGCAAGCCAGGGCGAGAAGGAAAAGGGAAATTCGTTTTGCAGTCATTCGCGATTTATCTCTTGCGACGGAGGAGGGTAAGAACTCCGAGCGCACCGAGTAATGCTGCCGACGGCTCGGGGACGACGGCGGTGAAGCTCAGGTCATCAATCCCGACCATCTGGCGGTTGTGCGCGCCGCTGCTGGTGCCGGACCAGCGGATCCAGGGTTCGTTGGTTTCATGGGCTTTTTTCTTTAATTTTGGGGATGGGAAGAACAGTGGGAAACTTCCTCCCATTTCCAGACTCTTGCGGAAAACCGGTTTTCCGTCCAGTAGGCGGAAGACTAGTGGCCGCGACATGGACAAGCGGCATCGAATCGCCCATTCTCCGGTGTTGATGAGAGTATCCGCGCCCATCTCCCGCCGGACGGGACGGTTCCAGTTCAGGGTGTTTTTCCCTATGATCGTGACTGCCTTTTGTTTGCTGGCGGCTGGCTGGGGCGGCGGAACCTCCGCTGAAGGAGATCGGGCAGATCCACCGTCTTTCCCTGGAGCAGATTGCCGGAGGGGTGCCCGTCAGGCTGGAGGGGACCGATCACCTACATCCGGGGGAAAGGACTGCTCGCGGCCATGGTGCAGGATGACACCGGGGGCATTCTGGCGGATCTTCCAAATCGGATTACCGCCGGGCGTTCTGAAGATGGGGATGCGGGTGGAGCTGGAGGGTGCCACTTTTCAAGCCAACTCAGACCACGGGTGAAGATTGTCCGTCTGGAAATCCTGGGTGGAGGGGCATTGCCCGATGCGCAGCGTCATTCGCTGGGAGAGTTGCAACATTCGGTCAAGACGGGGGAGTTCGTCGAATTTGAGGCTGTCGTCCGGGCGGTGAATGAGGAGGATCAAGCTTGAGCCGTCACGGTTGATCCTTTCCTTCGGCAGCGAGGCAGTCGCGGTTCGCTGCATGGGTATCGCGCTGGGACGAGGGGACGCGGAAGCGATTCGTGCCAGGTGCACGTGTCCGAGTGCGGGGTGGTTTGCTCAGGTGGGAAACGTCAAGCGGGCAGCCGTATTCCAGCTTCGTAGTAGTGAACGACCCGTCCCTTCTGGAACTTCTCGAAAACCCCCTACCGGTGGGAAAGCTCCCCGTTTCAACGGTGACCGGGGCGCTGGCGGCGCGTCCTGACGAGGATTTTCCGGAGAGAATCCGGGTCGAGGGAATCGTGACGCTCAACCAGTCTCCCGAGGCGATGGTGATCCACGACGAGAGCGGCGACATCTGGGTGAAACCGAGGGAACGGAACGGCTTCAAGCCCGGCGACCGCGTGGAGGCGGTCGGGTTTCCTGCCCGGAACGGCCCGCGCCTTGAGTTGGAGGACTGCGTGCTGAAATTTGTCGGAGTGGGCGGACTGCCGGAACCACAGCCAATCGACGCGCAAGATCTGCGTGTTCCGGAACCGCAGAACATGGACAGCCGCTACGTCCGCGTCCGTGGAACCGTGAAACAACACGTCGTTTCCCCTTCCCGACAGACGGTCTGGCTGGAACTGGACGACCAGGATCTCCCTTCCCGTGATCCTTCCGCCGGATGCGTGGGGTGATCCTCCCCCTACGGTCGGCAGCGAAGTCCAGGGCACCGGAGTCCTGGCGGCAACCCTCACCGCAACCGCCAGGCAGATCGGCAGGGGGCGAGCGACTACGAGATGTTTCTCCAGGGAGGGACGCGTCTGCGGATTTTGAAAGAGCCTCCCTGGTGGACGAAACAACGGCTCACGATCATGCTGGCCACGATTGCCATACTGACCGTTCGCGGCGGTGGGTTTCTCCGCCTGGCTCGGGCGGCGGGTGGCCGTGAAAAGTGCGGAACTGGCCAGGGAAATTTCCGACAGGGATGCCCGCGAACTGCTCATCGAGGAACGGCAACGGCTCGCGCGCGACCTCCACGATACCCTGGAGCAATCCCTGCACCGGAGCTTCCCTCCAACTCGATGCGATGGGGGATGCCGATCAGAAAGCCGCTGAACCTCGCCCGCCGCCTTCTCGACAGGAGCCGGGACGAATTGCGGCGCGCCGTCTGGGATCTGAACCCCGGCGTGCTTGAGGAACAGGGGCTTGCCACCGCCCTCACGGAAATGGCGGACGAGCAGTCCGCTGCAAGCGGGGCCGAGATCACCGTCACTTGCGACGAGGCCTCGGAAACGCTCTCCAAACGGCTGGGCGCCCATTTTTGCAGGATCGCCCAGGAGGCAGGCTCGAATGCGATCCGCCACGGTGACGCGAAAATGGTAAGCATCGAATTGAAGTGCGAAGACGGGAACGCGTTTCTAAGTATCGAGGACGATGGCTCCGGGTTCGATCCGCAATCTGCACCGGGCATACGCGACGGTCATTTCGGAATCCGGGGGATGAAGGAAAGGATGTCACGGCTGAGCGGCAGACTGGAGCTGACGAGCTGCCCGGGGAAGGGTGCGCGCGTTCTTGCCGTCTGCCCGATGACAGTCCATGGTTTCAGCAAGGAGGGGAATACCTGAACCATGAGAAGACGCAAAATCCATCTGGTCATGGCCGACGATCACGCGATCGTCCTCATGGGCTTGGAAACCGTGCTGACGATGGAGCCGGACATCGTCATCGATGCCACTGCGGAAAACGGATCCGAAGCGGTGGACCTCTACCGTCGGCACCGGCCGAACGTGCTTCTGATGGATCTGAGAATGCCCGGAATGGACGGGGTTGCCGCCGCAACGGAAATCCGCGCGGAATTTCCGGATGCGCGCATCCTTTTCCTGACCTCCTACGATACCCAGGAGGAAATCCACCGGGCGATGAAAGCAGGCGCCGCCGGATACCTGCTGAAGCAGAGCAAGCGCAAGGAACTCGTCACGGCCATCCGGGAAGTCGCAGCAGGCGGGCAATGGCTACCCTCTCGCATCCGCCAGCAGGTGGAGGAAAGGGGGGAAGCCCCCGAGCTATCGGAGCGTCAGCGCGAGGTTCTCGCGCTCGTCGCGAAAGGCTTCTCAAACAAGGAGATTGCAAAATTGCTCGGCTTTTCCGAAAGCGGCGCGAAGCAACACATGAGACAGATTTTCGTGAAACTGGGGGTGGCCGACAGAGCGGAGGCCGTTGCCGCTGGGATCCAGAGGGGAATCATTTGTGCCGATTGAAGGCGCTCTGGTCGATAAAGTCTACAGGCGCCAGACAACACGTCGTTCGTGCCAGGACTTACGAAATTCTTCAGTCAACCAAGACCCGTCCTGTTTGTTTCTCCGCTGTGATCTCCGCCAGTTCAGCCATCTCTTCTGAAGTCAGAGCCCGGTCGAATACGGCGATGCCCCCGATTGTCCCGGCGAAGAAATTCCCCGGCCCGCTTGGTTCCCTGCCACGCGGGACCAGAACCGACCGTAAACGACGAGCCGTCTTTTCCGCCGTCGAATATCCCGTGGGGGTAAGGGTAGGGATTGACTCCTTCCAACTCGTCGAAACGGCCGTCGAAGAAGGCCCAGGATCATTTCACCATCATAGGTGAAGCCGAGGGTGTGCCATTCACCGAAGGGGACGGGCGTTGCACCGTTCGCACGTGAAACCGAATGATCCCTCCCTTTGCTTGAACCGCCGATGGAGGAGATGTGGCCACCGACCTGTTCCATTTCCCCCTCCGCGTTTTTCACAGGCATGGCGACGAAAAGCGCATACTGCCGCTTGCCGCGCTGTTCGTCCCAGACCCCGGCAACGGCCTCGCAAAAGCCGTCCCCTTTTTTCGCGCGTTTCACCCAGGCGACCATGGAGACTTTCGCCTCCTTGCCGTGGATATCGAGTGCGCCGAGTTTCTCGCGGGGAAGCTCGAACCACTGTTTGTATTTCAAACGTGCGGCATGGGCGCCGAAGATGCCGCCATCGACCCGTTCCACCGGGCCTGCCATTTCCTGGAGAGGAAACTTTCCTTTGCCGGTAGCGAGCCGGTTTTCCCCGGCGTTTTCCTGAAATGTCCAGAGTGCGACCAAGCCCGGGAGCGTGGTCACTTTTTCAAGGGCGGATTCAGGCTCGGAGTGTGCGATACCCGTGTGCGCCAGGGAGAGGAATAGAAACAGGATTCGGTTTGTGATCATTCGGTGGTAATGAAATAAGGTTAGGGTAGTCCTTCGCTGTTTTGGTGAAATGACCTGCCGGTCTTGAAGATGGTTTGATGGCATGAAGCCGGAAAGATACCGTTCCTTATCTCCACCGGCGGAGGATTGTCAGGGTTCCGAGCGATGCGGCCGATGGCTCCTGGACGACGGCGGTGTTCCTGATTGGTTCCCTGGGTTGCATGATGTTCTTCTCGTTGTTTCTAGGATGTGAAGAAGGATGCGTGGGTCTCGACGGCAATTGAAGGATTCTGAGATTGCCGGCTCCCCGGGTTTCTGTCCAGTAGGCGGAAGACTAGGGCGCGAAACGGACAAGTGAGTGTCCGTCCATTCGCCCGCCGATGAGAGTGTCCGCGCCCAATTCCTGGAGCGAAAGTCAAAGAAAGCGACAGGAAATCTCGGGGTTGCAACGATTTTCCGAAAGCGGTGTGCCCGGAAGGGCGGAGGCGGTCGCCGCTGGAATTCAGAGGGGATCATCGGAGCCGATTGAGTGCTCCGTCATTCCCCCTTCCGGAAATGCCTGTCGGCGAAGTCCATGTAGCGCTGCCAGTCGTAGAGGGTGAGGTCGTGTTTTCCCGTGCGGATGTGGTAACCGATGTGGCCGGATGCCAAGGGTTCATCGACAGGGGGCATTTTATCGGTAGCGATGCCTTCCAGTCCGAAGAGCTTGTAAACGGGAGTTGCGTGATGGGCGGCTAGAAATTCCCCTTCGGGATCCGCCCAGGCATCGTCCTTCGCACTGGCTATATATACCGGGCGTGGCGCCATGAGCGCGACGAGCTGGTGCTGGTCGATGGGGAGACTCTCTTCCTTTCCATTGAAGGCTTTGTAGTTCTCGCAGAACCAGTGGGGGAAGTTCCTGTTGATATCGGCGATCCGCTCGCCTTTTTTCCGACGCGAAAGCGCGGCACCGCTGCAGCCGGAATCGTTCGAGATCACCATTCCAAAACGCTCGTCTTCCGCCCCGGCCCAGAGGGCTGTCTTCCCACTTCTAGAGTGCCCGATGACCGCCATCCTGCTTTGGTCGATCAAAGCATCGGATTCGAAATAATCCAAGGCTCGCGATGCGCCCCAGGCCCACGCGGCGATCGATCCCCACGCGTCGGGGCTGCGCTCGCTTTTTTTCGGATCAAAGATGCCGTGGATCCCGTTTTTGAATCCGTCGTCTTGATCAGGATCCAGATCACCGTGGAAAAATGCCGCCGCCACGTATCCCCTGGCGACAATTGCCTCGGCAGGCCAGAAGGGCGACCGGACTTTCCGGGTTGGATCGATATTGCTGTGGTCGCGGTTGCAGATCAGCAGGAATCCGGGTGCGGGTTTTTCCTTTTTGTTGGGAATGAATACAACGAGGTTCATCGTACCTGCACCGCCCTCCCCGGAATACCCGATCCTTACGATCCTGAGCGTGGCCGCGCCATTCAGTGCGCTCTTGTTCTCCTCGACCGTTTCAAAGGAAAGTTCATCAGGTTTCCCGACAGGAGCCCGGCCGTAGACATTGTCGCGGAAAAGCTCCAGAGCGGCCGGCCGTTGCTTTTCCAGCCACTCTTCCGGGGTTTTCGCACGAGGGTCTCCGAGAACGTCCGGGAGATCCTGGGCCGGAACGAAAAGGGAGGTGGCGAGGAACAGGACGGTAGCGGGTTTCATGGTCGGGGAGCCTAACGCGACGACCGTGTCCCGCCAGTCCAAATGAAGCCGCCCCCGACCGTCGAATATTGGTGTGGAGAGTTCACCCTATCCGGGCTAGGACTGCCGGGAGATGTTCCGATTCATGATTTTCAATATCCCGGTGACCGTCCAGCCGTGGTTCTGGCTGACACTCGCCTTCATTAGCGGGCGGCTTTTCGCCGATAGCGCGAGGGACATAGTTTTCCTGCTTCTGTTTCTCATAGCCGGCTTCATTTCCATTCTGGTTCATGAGCTCGGGCATGCCCTGACTGCGAGGAATTTCGGGAAACGGGTGGAGATCGTGCTCCAGGCCTTCGGTGGCTACGCGGCTTATAGCGGTGGCGGGCCCATGAGCCGGAAACGAGAGTTTCTCGTAGTGGCGGCAGGGCCGGGAATCCAGATCTTACTCGGTTTGCTCGCTCTCGCCATCCAACGCTCCGTTCCGGCGATGAGCGCGAACATGAACTATTTCCTCGGAGTGCTGGCGGGCATCAGCCTGGTCTGGGCGATACTGAACCTACTTCCCATCCTGCCGATGGACGGAGGACGTCTGGTTGAGACCGCTCTGGGTCCGGGAAGGAGAAAGACCGCCCTCACCGTCTCCTGCGTGACAGGCGGTCTGATCTGTCTTGCCTCGTTCACGGTATTTTTCCAGCCCATACTCGGGATCATCGTGGGGATGTTCGCCTACCAGTCTTTCAAGGCTCTCCAGCAGCCCTCCTGGCGCTAACCCCAGAGGAGCTTGAGCGCGGCCACGAAGGAGAAGCCGACGATCATCCACTCGAACGCTGCCTGTGGCACCCGCCCTATCAGCCAACGACCTACAACGATCCCGAAAAGGACCCTGGCAGAAGCGTCAGGTTTTCCATGAGGGTATCCCGCGTGATGATGGCCAGGCTGGCGTTCATCGGCACCTTGATGACGTTCACCAGCAGGAAAAAGCGGGCGCCTATGCCTATCATCTCCATTTTCGGAATGCGGCGGGTGAGAAAGTAGAGCTGGATCACGGGGCCGGCGGCGTTCGCCACCATGGTGGAAAATCCGCCGAAACCGCCCGCCGCGAGTCCGAACGATCCCGAGTCCGCCATGGCCGAGAACCGCGTCGGACTGATCCTGCGAAAGGCCTGGAGAAACACCATGAACAACACGCACGCGCCGATCAGCCGCTTCAGCATGACTCCGTCTATTTCCGAAAGCAGCCACCACCCGAGTAGAAGCCCGGCAAGCGTGGCGGGCAGGAGTTTCCACACCGGTCTCCACGAGCCGTGCTTCAGGAAAGCCGGATACGCCATCAGATCCGCGGCGATCAGGAGGGGAAGTGCGAGGCCCACGGAGGGTTTCGCCCCGTAGATCTCCGCGAAAATCACCACGGAGACCATGGAGATTCCGCTGAACCCGGCCTTCGACAGGCCAATGCAAACCGCCGCTACAAGGGCTATGGCGAGCATATGCGGTTCTTCTAGCATCCCTCCGGAATCTGCATGAGCGCGTGTGCGACGAGAAGCCTGAAAATGTCCAGCCCGTCTTTCCCCACATGAACCGTTGAAGAATTGCTTGGAACGTTGATACTCACCCCGCGTCCACGCCAATCTCCCAATGCTCAAAAAACTGACCATCCTCTGTCTGATTCTTTCAACCGGTGCCCGTGCCAACCCGACCGAAGCCGAACGGATCAAGCGTGGATTCGAGCTTTCCTCGGAAAAATGGATGCTGGAAATGAAGCTCGCGGAGACCCCGGAGGCGCGCCAGTCGGTCATCGAGAAACGCCCCGATCCGAACGCCGCCGCGGGGGATCTATGGCGGGTCATCGCACCTGATCTGGACAAGGACTGGACGATCCCCTACGCGGCGTTTTTTCTCGGAGTCTCCACGAATCTCACCGCGCGGGATGCCAGCGGAACCCCCGTCCCTGCCTTTGTCAGCGAGCGCCAGCGCATATTGAAAGCCTTTACCGAAAACCATTTGGAGAAACCCGGCATCACTCCCTTCACACTCGCCCTCATCGATAGCGGGGAACCCCAGGCTCTCTCCATTTTGGAGAAGATCACCACGCAGAACCCGGATGTCGCCACCCAGGGAATCGCCGCCCTTGGCGCGGCCATGCTACTGAAAAACCTCGGCGACGAGCCGGAACTGATGGCGAAACGCCTCAATTTCCTCCGCGAGGCCATCATCAAGAGCGCCGACCAGACGATAGCCGGGAAAAGCGTGGCGGACATCGCCTCGGACGAGCTGTATGTGATACGCTTCCTCACGAAAGGCCGGGATGCCCCTCAGCTCTCCGGGACGGATGTGGCCTCGCGCCCGGTCAGGCTGTCCGATCTCAAGGGTCGCATTGTCGTTCTCATTTTCTGGGACGCGAAGACGGACGAGACAGACCGCGTCATCCAACTTACCAATCAGCTCGCGACCAAATACCGTGATCAGCCTGTCACGGTTCTCGGTGTGACCCCGGAAGACGCCGCGCGCATCCGCACCCTGCAGGGGGACGGCTCCATTCTCTGGAACAACATCTCAGACCCCGCCGAAAAAATCTCCGGTGAATACCGGATAACGACCCGACCCGCCGTCTTCGTGATCGATGCGGAGGGAAAAATCCAATACACGGGCCTCCCCGGCTCCTTCGTGGAACTCACAGTTGATGCCCTCCTCAATCCCGAGAAAAAATAGCTCGGGGAGAATGCCGCGTTTCCTCAGACGCGCCCTTCTCACCCTGGCATGCGCCATGGCATTTGTCGTGACGGTCTGGGTTTTCGGCATCATCTGGTTCAACGGCCCGTTCCCGGCGTCGGCAACCCTCTCCTCGCTTTCGGATGGCTGACCCTTCTGATCTCGATGCGCTTTTTCGTCCGGGACCGCTGGCGAAGAATTCTCTCCGCCACCGCCGTGGTTCTCATCGTCGTAATCCCCTACCTTTTCATCCGTCCCAGCCATGACCGGGTGTGGGACGTTTCGTTCAAGGAAACCTCATCCGCCCGGATCGCGGGTGACACCGTCACCATCCGCAACTTCAGATCCTTTGACTATGATGAAACGGGTGAGCCCATCGCCGAATGGTCCGACCGCGAATTCGACCTTCAAAATCTCCGGGGCATGGACTTTTTCATGTCCTACTGGGGTCTGGAATATGTCGGACATCCCATCTTCAGCTTCGACTTCGGCGAGCAAGGCCATCTCGCTTTCACGATAGAGGCGCGGCGGGAAAAGGATGAGGACTATTCCCTCTTCGCCGGACTATACCGGCGGTACGAGCTTTCCTACATCCCCTGCGAGGAATCGGATGCCGTCCGAGTCCGGACGAATTTCCGGGAAAACGAGAAGGTCCATCTCTACCGCACTGTCGCCACGCCGGAACAGGCGCGGGCGCGTTTCCTGGAGTTCATAGCGACCATGAACGACATCGCGGAAAAGCCCCGGTTCTACAACGTCATCAGCTCCAACTGCACCACCGCCGTCCGCTCCCAGATGACGGGCGGCTTTCCGTTTGACTGGCGTATCATCGTCAACGGGAAGCTTGACGAAATGCTTTACGACCGGGGTCTTCTCGCAACCGGCGGCCTCCCGTTCGAAGAGCTGAAACGACGCGCTTTCATCAATCCGAAAGTGCGCGAGCATTCCGAGCGGGACGGTTTCTCATCCCGTATCCGAGAGAAGGTTCCAGGCTTCGACTGATACTGTCGAAGCAGGAAAATGGATGACTCGACGCCTGTTCCGCGGAACGGACACTGTTGCGGTTTCAGCGCCCGCGGTTTAGCCTCCGCCGACCATGACCACCCGTTTCGCACCCAGTCCTACCGGTGAGCTGCACCTCGGGCACGCCTATGCGGCGAGGATTGCGAGGGATACGGCGAAAGAGGAAGGCGGGCGATTCCTGTTGCGGCAGGAGGACATCGATTCATCGCGGGTGCGGGAGGAGTTCTATCGGAAAATCGAGGATGATCTGCGGTGGCTGGGTCTGGATTGGGATGGGGACGTTCTTTTGCAAAGCGAACGGCAGGAGGCATACTCGGACGCACTGGGGGGACTGAAATACCTCCAGCTCGTCTATCCGTGTTTCTGCACAAGGAAAGACATTCTATCGGCTCAGTCGGCACCGCATGGGACAGGCGCGATCTATCCGGGCACCTGCAGGGAGATAAACCATGAAGAGGCGGCTGAACGCGTAGCCATGGGAGAATCACATTCGTGGCGTTTCAATTCCCGCAGGGCGGCGGAGATCCACGGCACGCTGACCTTCGATGACCTTTGGCACGGGCGGTGCGAGGTCGATCCGGATGTGAATGGAGACGCCGTTCTCGCGAGAAAAGATATCGGGATCGCCTATCATCTCGCGGTGGTGGTTGACGATGATTTCCAGGAAATCACTCATGTCACCCGTGCCGAAGATCTCTTCGGTTCGACCCACATCCACCGCCAGTTGCAGGCGGTGCTGGGGTATCGCGAGCCCGTCTATCTGCACCATGAGTTCGTGTGCGATGAGAACGGAAAACGACTCGCGAAACGAGATGATGCGAGATCGATCAGAACCTTCCGCGAGCAAGGGCTTTCCCCGCGCGAGGTTCTGTCGATGGCTCAGCCTTGAAGCGCCTCCCACTTCCGCACCATCCGCATCATCGACGGTTCGGTGGTAAGCGTTCCGACATCCTCCGCCCTTACCCACCGTAGATCGTGCGATTCGTCACTGACCACGTAGTCGGTGCGACCGGTCGCCCGCAACAGGTAGCGGATATCGTAGTGAAGATGCTCCGGCTCGCCCTTTCTCTCCGGGATGGGATGGATGTCTATATCGAAGATCCCCTCCCCTAACGTCGCGAAATCCGTGAGTCCCGACTCCTCCCGCGCTTCGGTCAGCGCGACGGAAAGAACATCGCTTTCCCCGTCCGCATGGCCGCCGAGCTGGAGCCAGCGGTCGAGTTTCCGATGATGTGTCAGCAGGACTTCAGAACCGTCAGCGTTCAGAACCCAGGCTGATCCGGTGACATGTCCCTTGGCGAGGAAACGCTCGAAGCAATCCGGCTCCGTCTCGACAAATTCCACGAACCGGTCGATCACTTCCGACTCGCCCGGATGGCGGACTGAGTATTCGTAAAGCTGATCAAGAAGAGGCTGGCGGTGCACGGCGCGTATGCTGGGACGGGCGTTGCCGGAATGCAAGGCGGGCGGGGTGAAGGCAGACCTCAGGAAACCAGGATCTTATATGCCCAGAAAAGCATCAGGGCGGTGGCGGTGGCCAGGAGCAGCATCATCACCAGGCTGTGACGCTGGGTGCGCAGAACGTTCTCGATCTGGCCGCGGCTGAGGTTCTGCTCGAAGCGCGCGATCTGCTGGCGCTCGCTGATCTCCGCCATCGGTGGCATCGTGCAGTCCCGCTCTTTCTTTTCCAGGGCCAGCTTGGCGGGAAGCTTGACGAACTCACGGTGAGCCTCCTCGAGTTTTCTCTGCTTCTCACGCAGCTCGACAAGTTCCTCCTCCTCTTCAAAGAGGTTCGCCTGTTTGAGTTTCGCCATAAATTCTATTTCACAAGGTAGGCGACGAGCGCCAGACCGCCAAGGATGACAACGGGAAGATTGAAGGCCAGCCCGTTCACCAGTTGCGCTTTGAATTCAGATTCGCCAGAGTTCTTCCGGATTCTGCGGCGTCCGCCCTTCGAAGCACGACCGAAGATCCCGCCGGAGCGTGTTCCTTCGAAATAAGACGCCGCCTGGTCGTATTCGTCCGCAGCGAGATCCGTGACCAGAGTCGCCTTGTCGAGTTTCTCGTGGAGGTTCTCGCGCGTCCATTTCTCGGGATCGTGCTTCTGGATCTTGTCGAGATGTTCCGCGAAACAGGTACGGCACTGCTCGAGGTGGCCGGTTTCCTCGCGTAGTTCGTAGAGTTCCCTGTCGATCAGCGTGATCGCCGAGGAAAACCTGTCGGTGAGTTCCACCTGCTGGGAAAGAAAGGCGCGTTTGCGACTGGTCAGCTCCTCGAGTTCCAGTTTTTTCCGCTCCAGCTCCTCCCGCTGCTGCTGGATGCGCTCCAGTTCCATCTGAGCGCTCTTGATTTTATCGTCATAATCGTCATCGCGTCTGCCGCGCTGGGGCATGTCCATTTGCTGCGAGCGAACATTGATGGGATGGGTGTATTCGGTTGAAGCGGGCATGGGCGTGGGAATATGTTTCGTATTTCTTAACCAATCGAACCGCACCTATCCAGAAAAATATTCAGGAAACCTGAAATATATGAATCAGGCATATCTATTGAACCGTGGGGGGCGCAGGAATCCGAAAAGCGATTGGCCCGAGCCTTCCGCGAACTCCACCGCCAGCGAGCTGGGAGCCGATATCGCCGCCACACTGGGAATCCCCGCCGCCAGAGCCTTCTGCATGATCTCGAAGGAAACCCGCCCGGTCACCAGCAGCCAGCAATCCCCGGCGGACAGACCCTCGCGAATCGCGTGGCCTATCACCTTGTCCACCGCGTTGTGCCGTCCGATGTCCTCGCGCAATGCCAGCAGACATCCATCGAACCCGAACAGCCCTGCGCCATGGATTCCACCTGTGACCGAGAAATTCTCCTGCAGCGAGCGCAACTTGTCCGGAGCGGCGATCAACACATCAGGTGAAGGCACCCGACTGTTCGCTATTTTCGGAAACCCGCAGAATACGGCCTCCATAGTCGCCTTCCCGCAGATGCCACACGAGGAACCGGCGAACATGTTCCTGGAGAATTTTCCTATATCCACCCGCTCCCCGTCTTTGAGAAAAACCAGGATGCGGTTGCCATCCGCCGAAATCTCCCTCACCTGATCCGGAGATTCCAGAATGCCCTCGGTTGCAAGGAATCCAGTGACAAGGTCCAAATCCGACCCCGGAGTTCGCATCAGCACCGCGACCGGATGGCCGTCCAGGCGGATTTCCAGAGGCTCTTCAAGAACCACGTGATCAGGCAGCGATTCCCCGTTTCCGTGAGCGAACCTCTCTATCCTGACGACACGGCTCGCTTCCTCGGACTCTTCCATAACGAAACATTGCGCCCGGATCATTTCGTAACGAAGCCGATTTTCCCCCTTGTAAGCATTCCTTTCCCGGCGTCGTATGTCGGTCTTATGAAAAAAATCACCACACTCTTTCTCACCCTCCTCGGCGGCATGTCTTTCGCCGCCGAAGAAGTCCCGCCTGTCCTCGCCATAGGTTCCGACCTCCCTTCCTTCTCCCTTCCCGGCATCGACGGTGAAACCCACACCCAGAAGGACTATGCGGACGCGAAGATCCTCTGCGTCATTTTCACCTGCAACCACTGCCCGGACTCCGTCGCCGCCGCCGCTCGCACCGAGGAAATTTACCAGGACTACAAGGACAAGGGGGTCGCAATCGTCGCGGTGAACGCCAACAACCCAGCCAGCCTCCGCCCGGACGAACTCGGACACTCGCCTTACAACGATTCGTTCGAAGAAATGAAGCCCTTCGCCGATAGCTACGGCTGGACTTTCCCGTATCTTTATGACGGCGAGACACAGACCTTCGCCACCGCGTGCGGAGCCCAGTCCACACCCCATGTTTTCGTTTTCGACGGGGACAGGAAGCTCCGCTATACAGGCCGGATGGACGATTCCGGCCGCTCTTCCGCGCCTGTGGAAAAATCGTATCTCCGCGATGCCTTCGATGCCATCCTTTCAGGGTCCGAGATCAAGGAACCGGTCACCCGTTCCTTCGGCTGCTCCACGAAATGGCTTTTCAAAGGTGACAGCGTCGCCGAAGAGCAGAAGGCCTGGGAGGAGAAACCCGTCACCCTCGACGACCTCAACGAGACCATCGCCAAACAGCTCCGCGCCAACAAGTCCGGCAACGTGCGCGTGATCAACTTCTGCGTCACCACCTGCGGCCCGTGCGTCGCCGAGTTCCCCGATCTTGTCGAGACCTACCGCCGTTTCCAGAACCGCAACGTCGATTTCATCTCCATTTCCATGGATCCGGTCGAGGACAAGGCGAAGGCGAAAAAATTCCTCGAGTCCCGCCACGCCGCTCTCTCGGACCGGCACAAGGAAATCCATGGAGTCCGAAGGGCGCACCTCGAACAACTACATCTGGGTCGGCGAGAATCCCGACAAGCTTGCCGAGGCGATCTATCCGGATTGGACAGGTGCCCTGCCACTCACCCTCATCGTATCACCGGAAGGAAACGTCCTTTGGAGCCATGGTGACGCCATCGACGTGGTGGAACTTCGCAAGCAGATCCTCAAAGGCCTGGAATAGGAACACATCGTGCACCTTTCCCTCTCAGGTCAGACCGCCCTCGTGACCGGTGCCAGCCGGGGTCTCGGCCATCGGTTCGCGCTCACGCTCGCGGAGGCCGGAGCCGATGTCGTGGTCACCAGCCGCTCTCTCGAATCGCTTTCCGACCTGTGTGAGGAAATCGGGGCAATGGGACGCAGATGCCATCCCATCGCCCTGGATGTCTCCTCCCACGAAAGCATCATCGGAGCGGTCTCAGATATAAGCCCTTTTTCCAGGAAGCTCGACATCCTCGTCAACAACGCCGGCTGCAATGTGCGTAAACCCGCGACCGATGTCACCTGGGACGACTGGAATCTCATCCTCGACACCAATCTGAGAGGCACGTTTTTCGTGGCGCAAGAGATCGCCAGGAAGTTCATGATCCCCTCCGGATACGGGCGCATCGTCAATATCGGCTCGGTCACTTGCGTCGCCGGTTACGCCGGGCTCGCACCCTACGGCGCGTCACGTGGCGGCACGAAACAGCTCACCATGTCCCTCGCCGATGACTGGGGGAAACATGGTATTACGGTGAACTGCCTCGCCCCCGGCTGGTTCAAGACCGCCCAGAACGCGGTCATGTATGAGGACGAAGGCTGGGTCGACTACCTGACTGACCGGATTCCCCTGAAACGCCCGGGACAGACTGGCGATCTGGACGCGCCCCTCCTCTTTCTGGCCTCCGAAGGCAGCCGTTATGTCACCGGCCAGACACTTCTGGTGGACGGAGGAATTTCCGTGGGCGCGACGAGAGCCGTTCCAAAGAAGTGAGAGCCGCCGTTTCGGACTGGATCCACTGGCCCGTTATCACGGTGCTTTTCCAAAACCAGGCGTCTATCTGCCTTCGGCGAGTCGCTCGGCGAGCATTTCAGGAAGACCGGAGGAAATGATCTTTCTCTGTGTCTTCGCGATGTCGTAGTCGATACGGCGGAAGACGATGAGCTTCGTCTCGTGATCGTAGATGGCGTAGCAGGCGCGCGGGTCGCCGTCGCGAGGCTGCCCCACCGACCCCACGTTGATGAAATATTTGGCGTTCGCCTCAATCTCGACGGACTCGGCCGGGACTTCGCGAACCTTGTCGGATTTCACGTAGACACGGGGGACGTGTGTATGCCCGTGGAAACAGAGCTGGGTGAACTGGTAGGAGAAGTTCGACATCGCGTCGAAACGGTTGGTGACATAGTTCCAGTGGACGGGTTGGTCCAGGGTGCTGTGGACGATGGTATAGTCGGACACCTGGCGCACCATGCGGAGCTTTTTCAACCAGAGGCGCTGGTCGTCGTCGAGCTGCTCGCGCGTCCAGTTCAGCGCGGTGGCGGCGACCGGATTCATGGTGTCGAGGGAATGATCCTCGGACGCGTCCATGTCGTGGTTCCCCTTCACCACCGGGCATCCCATGTCACGGATGCGGTCTAGGCACGCGACAGGATCGGCGTTGTAGCCCACGACATCGCCGAGGCAAACGTAGTCGGTCACGCCCTGTTCCCGAGAATCGGACATGACGGCATCAAGTGCTTCGAGGTTCGCGTGTATGTCGCCGAAAAGTGCTGTCCGCATGAAAAAAGTGGAAGGTGGGGCGGACAAGTTTGTCCGATGCGACGCGGGTGTCGAGAGGAATTGAGTCCATGCGACGGCGGCCACCCGGGTCGATCTGACACAAGCGGTCCGATTGCGAATTTCTCCGTCTTAAACTTTGGTCCCGGTCACAACCCGACCCGCTTTCCCGCTTGACGCTTCCCCGGCGCTTTCCAATTCTTTCCCCCTTCCCGTGCGCGCAACCGTGCGGGCGGCGCTGACGGGCGCGTGATCCTTCGGCAAGGCGATTATCGCCTGGCTCCCGTTGCCATATAACTCTCTGATTTTCAACCACTTCCACAGACAATCTCTCAATGTTCAACAAATTTTTTGGAAACATGTTTTCCAGCGATATCGGAATCGATCTCGGCACCGCGAATACCCTCATCAACGTAAAAGACCACGGAATCGTCCTTCGCGAGCCTTCCGTCGTCGCCGTCCGCGCCGGAACCAACGAGGTTCTCGCCGTCGGTGACGATGCGAAACGCATGCTAGGGCGAACTCCCGGAAACATCGTCGCCATCCGTCCGCTCAAGGACGGCGTGATCGCGGACTTCGAGGTCACCGAGGCGATGCTACGGCATTTCATCAAGAAGGTGAACAAGGGGCGACGCTCGAACCCGCGCGTCCTCATCGCCATCCCCTCCGGCATCACGGAGGTGGAGCGCCGTGCCGTCCGCGAGTCCGCGGAACAGGCTGGCGCCCGCGAGGTTTACCTGATCGAGGAGCCAATGGCCGCCGCGATCGGCGTCGGCCTTCCCGTGCAGGAGGCATCTGGAAACATGATCGTCGATATTGGCGGAGGCACCACGGAGGTCGCGCTGATCTCTCTCTCCGGCATCGTCTATGCACGCTCCGTCCGTACCGCCGGAGACGAACTGGACGAATCCATCATCCAGTACATGAAGCGCGCCTACAACCTGATGATCGGCGAGCGCACCTCGGAGGAAATCAAGATCCGCCTCGGCTCCGCGGCTCCGCTTCCCAAGGAGATCACCATGGAGGTGAAAGGACGCGACCTCGTCGCCGGACTTCCGAAAACCATCACCATCACCTCGCAGGAAATCCGCGAGGCCATGGCGGATCCGCTCAATACCATCGTTGACGCCGTCCGCACGACCCTCGAGCGCTGCCCTCCCGAGCTTGCCGCCGATCTGGTGGACCGCGGCATCGTCCTCGCCGGTGGTGGTGCTCTTCTGAAGGGGCTGGATCGCCTCCTCCGCGAGGAAACAGGCCTCCCCGTCCACGTCGCAGAGGATCCTCTCAGCGCCGTCGCGGAAGGAACGGGCAAGGCTCTGCAGGAACTCGCCCTTCTCAAGCGGGTCACCAACACCGACCGCTGAGCACTGGAGAGCCGCCGGGAATCTCTCCCGGCCCACGGCCATGAAACCGCTCAACCTCATCGCACTTCTTCTCTTCCTCGCGGGAGCGACGTGGGCGCTTACCCGCAGCGAGCCTGTGGTACGCGAGATACAGGTGGCGTATTTCAAGGCCATATCCCCCACCCTCAAGGCTGGCTCGACCCTGGAGACGAAAGCCCGCGCCCTCCTCAGGGAAACGCGCAACTCCAAGGAGGCTGAGGCGGAACTTTCCGCGATCAAAAGCGAGATCGGCCGCCTGCGCATCATTGAAAGCCGCTTCAAGGAACTCGAGCGCGAGAACGGCGAGCTCCGCCACGCTCTGGATTTCAAGAAAGCCACGAATTTCGACGTCGTGGCGGCGCAGATCATCCGCCGCCATCCGACGACCTGGTGGCAGACCATGGAAATCGACGCGGGAGAGGACAGGGGCATTGGCATACAGCTCTCCGTGCTCTCCAACGAAGGACTCGTCGGCATCATCGACCGCCCGTTCAAACACCGCTCCTCGGTTCTTCTGGTCACGGATGAGAAATGCCAGGTGTCCGTCCGTATCGAGGGCTCGCCCGAGGTCGGCATTCTCAGCGGGCAGCGCGGCGAGTTCGATAACAACCCGCGCCTCCGCCTCCGCTTCCTTTCCAAGGACGCCTCGCTCCGGCAGGGGCAGCGCGTCTTCACCACCGGCCGCGGCGGGATCTTTCAGCCCAACATCCTCGTTGGCACCATCATCTCGGTTGAGAAAGGTCCGCTCGATTCGGAGGCCCTGGTGAAACCCGCTGTCAATCTCAGCGACCTTGGCACCGTCTTCGTCGTCCTTTCTGAAAACCACTGATTTCCCACCCGTTTGTTCCGCTACAACCTCAGCACCGTCTTTCTACTGCTCGCCGCCTTCCTGGTCCAGCAGTTCGTGCCCGCGTTCACCGGACTCAGCCACTCCCGCATTCTCCTCGTCCACCTCGTCTTCCTCTGCGCGGCGGTCACGGTGGCGACCCCGACAATGCTTCTTCTGGCCTTCATCGGCGGTCTGCTCTGGGACGCGCATTGTTCGCTGGCTCCCATGATCGCGGATCCCGAGGTCTATACACAGCCCGCGGACTCGCTTCGCTTCGGCTACTCCATCCTCCTTTTCGCCGCGATGGGCTTCCTGATGCAGGGGCTGAACCCCCTTTTCCGCCAGGGAAAATGGCATTTTTCCGCGCTCCTCACAGGGGTCGCCATCTTCCTATACCTGACGGCGGAATTCATCCTGATCTCGTTCGTGCGCGGGGATTTCATCATCACCAGGTCGATCTTCCGCCTTCTTTCCTATACGTCGCTGCTCACGATGCTATTTTCACCCCTCATCTTCTGGCTGCTCTACCGGATCTCCAGAAACTTCGACCACTCGCTCTATCCGGAGGCCCATAGGCCGAAACGCAGATAAGCCATGGAACCACGCTTCAGACTCCGCCTCTACCTTCTCACCGCCCTCATCCTTGTCGGCTTCGGCACCCTTCTGTCACAGCTGCACGAGTTCCAGATCGAGCGGCGCGACGAATTCCAGGCTCTCGTCCCCGGCAACCGAACGGTCACCGTCCGTGAGCCGGGAATTCGCGGGGAGATCACCGACCGCAACGGGATCCCTCTGGCCCGAAACCTGCGGAACTATGTGATCACCTTCAATCTCCAGGAAATCGCCAACGCCTACAAGCTCCAGCATGCCGAAAGCCCCATCCGCCAGAAATTGGTCACCAAGGGCGGACTTCCCCGCGCCACAAAAGAGAAGGACATCGTCAAGATCGTGAACGAGTGGACGATCAAGCCGCTCCAGGAGCTGGGTCTTGCGAAAAACTACAACGCCGGGGCACTCCGCACCCACTACATCACCCACGGCGGCCTTGTCCCTTTCACCTACCGCGCCGATCTCACCTACGAGGATTTTGCCCGGCTGGCCGAGCGAAACCTGGAATTCCCCGGCGTGACTCTCGGCATTCGTCCACAACGCCAGTATTCCTACGGCACGCTCGCCTCCCACGTCATCGGCTACCTCAAGCCTTGGGAAAAGGGCGATATCTCAGCCGCCGACAAGCGCGCATTTGACCACTATATCGGCGAGGAGAAGGGAGTCACCGGGGTCGAGGCGACCATGGACGAATACCTCCGCGGCCCCGAAGGCCGCAAAACCGTCCTCAAGGATGAGAAGGGCCGCACCATCGGGATGATCGACTACACCAAGCCGGGCAGCGGTGCCCAGGTCGAACTCTCCATAGATGCCCGTATCCAGTATCTTCTGGAGAACACCCTCCGCCGGGCTGGCCGGGCCGCCGGGGTGGTCATGGACGTGCGCACGGGCGAAGTGCTGGCCATGGCCTCCGTTCCGGACTACGACCCGAACGTTTTCATCCCCCCGTTTTCCAAGGAGAACATCGAGAAGATCGACTCCTACTGGTCATCCCCCGGCCTCTCTCCCTTCACGAACCGCGCCATCGCCTCCTTCGAGCCGGGCTCGACAATGAAAGTTTCCACCGCCGTCGCGGGTTCGCTCAAAGGCCTTTGCGGGAAATCCTACTCCTGTGATGGCTACGTGATGTATGGAAACCATCCCATCGGATGCTGGCTGTGGAACATGAAGAAAGGTCGCCACGGCTCGCTCGCGCTTCCAGAGGCGCTCCAGAAATCCTGCAATCCGTATTTCAACAAGCTCGCCGGCGACATCACCATCAATGGCATGGTGGAAGGTCTTTCGTTGGTCGGATTCGGGAAAAAAACCGGCGTGGAGCTCCCCAACGAGGATCCGGGACTTCTCCCCGGCTCCCGGGCGTGGCGCGCCGCCTATCCTAACGAAAGGATGACCCCCGCTCTGAACGCCATGACATCCATAGGGCAGGGCTACATGCTCGCCAGCCCGCTTCAGCTCACCTCTATGATCAGTGCTGTCGCCAACGGCGGGAAATATTTCACGCCAAGGGTTGTTAGGAAAGTCACCGCGGAGGACGGAACAACACTGGTTCCAGACGCGCCAAAACTTGAAGTCGATCTCCTCACATCCGGCATCAAGGAGGCCGACCTCGCGCTGATCCGGAAAGGCATGTGGAAAGCGGTCAACGAAGCCGGAGGAACGGCGGGAAAAGTCCGGATGGACGATGTGGAGATCTGCGCGAAATCAGGCACCGCCCAGACAACGGACAACGGGAAGGCATCGAACAACTCCTGGATCATGTCTTTCGCACCCTATGACGAGCCTCGCTACGCCGTGGTCATCCTGGTGCAGGCGGGGAAATCGGGGGGCGGTGTCTGCGGCCCGCTCGTAAACACGGTCTACCAAGGGATTTTCGCACAGGAGAATGGCATGCGTCTGCCTCTCAAGCCACAGACGGAATACGGAGGACATCTGAAAACCATAGAGGCCATCGAGCCTTTCAAGGACGTCCTGGCATCTATCGAGGCCTCGGAGATCCCGGAAGAGGATGCCGACACCACAGTGGCGGTGGACAGCACCGAGATCGGTGAAACCGGCGAGGAGGGAGCGGAGATCCTGCCTGTTCCGGCCATTGATAACAAACCTGTGAGAGTGGTTCCCAAACCGACAATCACCCGTGAAACCGACCGCGAGGGACAGGTGATCCCCCGTGCGACCCCCATCGAGGAGTGAGCCGGTTATCCGACAACCAACCCCTACCATTCAACCAACCCCAATTGTGATCAAAAAAATCAAACGACTTCTCGGCATCGGCAACACCGATCCATCCCAAGGCAACACCATCATCGTCAACGTTGAGAAACTCGAACGCCGCGTCGCCCTGCTTGAGGACGGCGTGCTCGAGGAATACACCGTGGAGCGAGAAGGCGACCAGAATATCGTCGGAGGCATTTTCAAAGGCCGGGTGAAGAATATCGAACAGGGGCTCAAAGCCATGTTCGTTGACATCGGCCTGGAGAAAAACGCTTTCCTGCACTTCTGGGACGCGATCCCGGCCGCTCTCGACGGCGGACTTGAGGAAATCCAGCGGGAGGGCTCCAGGAAACCGAAGAAAAAAATCACTTCGAAAGACATCCCCAGCATCTACCCGATAGGCTCGGACATCATGATTCAGGTCTCCAAGGGCCCGATCGGAACAAAGGGGCCGCGCGTTACCACGAACATATCACTGGCCGGTCGCTACCTCGTCCTCATGCCTTTCACGGAGCAGTTCGGAATTTCCCGGAAAATCGACGATCCAAAGGAGCGCCAGCGCCTCCGTCGCATCGTCCAGAAGCTTTCCGTCCCGGAAGGGATGGGAATCATCATGCGCACCGTCGCGCAGGGCACCCGCGCCCGCCATTTCGTCCGCGATCTAGCGATGCTGCTGGAGCAATGGGACTCAATAGACCAGCGCCGCGCGAACAACCCCGCTCCCTGCTGCGTTTTCCAGGAGCCGAACCTTATCGAGCGCACCGCCAGGGATTTCCTCACCGAGGAAGTGGATCGCGTGCTATGCGATGACGAGGAGACCGCCGAACTCATCCGTGACATCGCCGGAAAAATTTCCCGCAGAGCGAAACGCCGCATCCATCACCTCCCCACCGCAACGCAACCGATCTTCGAGCGCGTCAATATTCAGAACCAGATCGACGAGGCGTTCTCACGCCAGGTCTGGCTGAAATGTGGTGGCTACATCGTCATCGACGAGACGGAGGCGCTCATTTCCGTCGACGTGAACACAGGGCGTAACCGCGGCTCCAAGGACGTGGACAAGATGATTCTCCAGACAAACATCGAGTCCGCCGAAGAAGTCGCCCGCCAGCTCCGTCTAAGAAACATAGGAGGTCTCGTGGTCGTGGACTTCATCGACATGCGCCACCGCCGCGACCAGATGGCGGTCTACAAGGCCATGAAGGAACGGGTCAAGAAGGACAAGGCGAAGACACAGATCCTCCAGATTTCCTCCATTGGCCTGATGGAGATGACACGCCAGCGCCTCAACGAGTCCCTCCGCGATTCCATGTATGAGCCATGCCCCTACTGCCAGGGCCGTGGCCGCGTCAAAACCCCGATGACCATGTCCATTGAGATACAGCGTCGTCTCAACACCGTCATCCAGAACCGCCAGGGTCAGGCCGGGGATCTCATCGTCATCGTGAATTCGGACGTCCTCAACCGCTTCAAACAGGAGGATGCGAAAGTCCTCGTGGAACTCGAGCGATCCCACTCCGGCCGCCTCATTTTCCGCTCCGATCCATCGCTTAACCGGGAGCGGTTCGCGGTGATCGACGCGTCGACCGAGAAGACAATCGAACAGGGGTGACAACATCCTGGATTTTGATTCAGTCTCGAAAAGTTCTCTACGGGATGGCCTGTGGTCAGGCTCAAGGTTCCTCCGACGGTATTTCTTGAAATCCCGCCTCGTGACCCTAACGTCCGCGCCCATGCAAACAGACACTCCCTTCTCCGAACGAAAGGACAAATCCCAGATCGAGGAATCCACGGATTTCGCTCCGAAGTTCGACTCGGACGGACTGATCCCGGCCATGGCAATCGACTCCATCACCAGGGAGCCACTTATGCTCGCCTATATGAACACGGAGTCGTTGAAACTCACCCTCGAATTGGGCGAAGCTGTCTACTGGTCGAGATCCCGCTCGGAGATCTGGCACAAGGGTAAAACCTCCGGGCACATCCAGAAGATCGTGGAGATACGTACAGACTGCGATCAGGACGCCCTTGTCCTCGTTGTGGAGCAGATCGGAGCGGGAGCCTGCCACACCGGACGGAATTCCTGTTTCTATCGCAGCGTGGTTCCAGGAAGTCCTGCTGCTCTGAAATTCACACAGGCCGATCTCTCCTTCGATCCTGCGGCGGTCTACAAAAAATGAGGTCTCGGAGAAATTCCGTCTTGCTTTTCCGCCAGCGATCCACTAGCCATTCCGCCCCGCGCGTTCGGACAATCCCCCGGAGCGCATTTCGAAACAACTTTCCGCAACCACGACCATGGACATCATCAAGAAAATCGAGCAAGAGCAACTCAAGGAGGACGTAACCCCTTTCAACGTGGGCGATACCGTGAAAGTCCATTGTCGCGTGGTCGAGGGTGGCAAGGAGCGCGTGCAGATCTTCGCTGGACTCGTGATTGCCAAAGGCGGCACCGGCATCAACTCCGCGTTTACCGTACGGAAGATCTCCTATGGAGAAGGCGTCGAGCGCGTCTTCCCGGTCCACACTCCGCGTATCGCGAAAATCGAGGTCACAAACAAAGGCAAGGTGCGCCGCGCCAAGCTCCATTATCTACGCGATCGCGTCGGCAAGCGCGCCCTCCTCGTGAAGAGCGCGGGATAATCTGAGAAACAGTTTTAAAAGGTAAGCCCCGCCGGCCGGAAGCCAGCGGGGCTTTTCCTTGTTTCCATCCGCGTTTCCGCATCTACCTTTCGGCCACGCCCTCACCATGCGAATTCCCTTTTTCATAGCGATCCCCGCCTGTCTACTCACGGTCTTCGTGATCTGGTGGATAGGCACGATGGACATGGACTTCCTGACCGCGCCCTCCGAGGCACGCCTGCAGCAAATACGCTCGGAAGCCTTGGCGACTCTTCCCGTGTCAACCGTCCAGGACGACGCCATTTCGATCCGCGTGCCCTTCCCTGTTCCTGATCCGGACCTCCCGGAGCGCGCGGAGGATGACATACCGGTCGAACTTGGAGACATAACTTCGGATCCCGTCCTGGACACTTATTCCGACCGCGCGCCGGAAGGTTCCGCGAAACTCCTTTCGCTTGCCAGCGGTCTGGAAAAGGCGGGCGCTTTCGAGCGCGCTCTGCTCGCCTACGAGCGCGTCCTGGATCTTTCCCAATCGAATCCCGAGGAGATCCTGTCAGCGACATCTTCCATCCGGAGACTGAAACCCACCCTTCCCTTCTGGAACAACGATCCCGACGAAGCTCTTCCCATCACCATCCACATAGGCACAGGCGCGAGATTCGCCAAAGTCCTCCCGGAAATCATGGATAGAATTTCGAAAGACCTGGGAAACGCGTCGTCCGGCCTACTCAGGTTTTCCCACAGATTGAACATCGGGCGCTCCATACAGGACACGGACGCCCCCGCGCCTGTCGCACTCTGGATCACAGGGGGCGACGCTGAGTCGCCATCCACGGACGTCCTTTCCTTCACGACAAACGATAACGAGGAGCTCCGCGACGATCTTCTGAAAACCATCTTCAATCTCATCCGCGGCCATCTTTCGAAATCCACCGCATACTCGCCCGCCCCGGAGATCACCGACGAACCTCTCCCCGCACTTGAGACGAACATCACCCGTCTGCTCTGGCGGGAAACCGGCGTCCTTTTGAATCCGGAGGTCGAGGAAGAGCGGTAGCACAGAACGAAAATCCGGTTTCAAGATTTTGGATTCCCTCACACAGGCAGCCTTGGGAGCAGCGGTCGGCGAAGCGGTCCTGGGAAAGAGACTCGGCAACCATGCGATCGTCTGGGGGGCGGTCTTCGGGACGCTGCCCGATCTCGATGTCATCGCCTCCCCCTTTCTCGATACAGCCCGGAAGCTTGAGTTCCACCGTGGGGCATCGCACTCCCTCCTGCTAATTGTGCTTGCCAGCTTCCTGTTCGCGAAGCCTCTCGCGAAGCTTTGGAAACGCCAGAAGATATCCCGCGCCCGCGCCGGAACGTTCGTCTTCCTGGTCTGGTTCACCCATGTGCTCATCGACTGCTTCACCGTCTATGGCACATCCGTTTTCTGGCCTTTCTCGGAAACGCGGGTGGCTTTCAACCACATGTTCATCATCGATCCGTTATACACGTTCCCACTGGTCGTATCCCTCTTTTGGCTCGCCTTTCACCGTATGAAGAAACAACGGAAAAAGCGCGTCCGCATCCTTCGCTGGGGTCTCGGACTCAGCACCGCCTATGTCGCCTTCTCAGTTGCGATGAAGTTTCTCGTCTCCGCCGCCTTTGAGGCGGATCTAACCCGGCGTGATACAACCTACACACGTCGCATGGAGGCTCCCACCCCGTTCAACACCCTCCTCTGGCGCTCGGTTGTAGAAAGTGATGACGAATTTCTCGTCGGCTACCGGTCTGTCTTCGACCCACCCTCGAAGCCTGTGCGCTGGACGATCTACCCGAAACGGAAAGAGGTCATCGAGGAACTTGCCAGCGAACGGGAGATCCGGACTCTGGACTGGTTCTCACGTGGCTGGTGGATCGCCCGAACGCACGCGAAGGGTGTCTGGCTCGCCGACCTCCGCTTCGGCGAGACACGCACCTTCGATGCGAAACCCGGCACAGTGGATTCCCGGTTCATGTTCTCGTGGTCTTTCCGTCCCGATGCGGAACGCGACCGCCTACGCCAGACATCCATCGAGGTTCGCGATCCGAAGGACAGCATGAAACGAATTTTCGCACGCATAGTGGGACAAGACGAGAAATGGGAAGGCATCCCCCGCCTGGCCGGCATCCGGGGCTCTCTCCCGGAATTCCTTTCCGTGGTGGACTGAAGATCCCCAACCCGGTCACCAGGAAAGCTGAATATCCTCCATGGCATTCGGGTCTTGCGTGGGACTCTCGCCGCACCCATTCATTGGCATGTCTCCGTCCGCCGTGCTATTCGATTTCGACGGGATTGTCGTGGATACCGAGGGTGCGATTTACGACGCGTGGCTTGAGACCTTCCGGAAGCACGGGCACGATCTTCCGCTTTCACTTTACACGCGTTGCATAGGCTCGGACTTCGACACCTGGTCGCCGAAGACCCACCTTGAGGAGATTTCCGGGAAAACGTTCGACTGGGAGAGCATGGACGAGGAGAGGCAGGTAGTGATCCGGGAGGCTCTGACCGAACAAGGAGCGATCAGTGGTGTCATTCGTCTTCTCGGTGAAATCCAGTCGCGGGGGATCGCGTTGTCCGTGGTTTCCAGTTCCTCCCATTCGTGGGTGGACGGCTGGTTGGAAAAACTCGGGCTCACGTCATTTTTCAAAGAGGTCATCTGCCGGGGCGACGCCCCGAGGATCAAGCCCGCGCCCGACCTTTATCTGTCGGCCTCTGCGAAACTTGGCGTGGAGCCTGGAAAATGCCTGGTGATCGAGGATTCCCTGAACGGCCTGATATCGGCGAACGCTGCGGGGATGAGAACCTGGGTCGTTCCGAACAGGGTGACTTCGGGTCTGGATTTCAGCTCCGCTGACAGGGTGTTTCCTGATTTCGACTCCTTACGCAGTGCCCTGTTCGCCGACTAAAGCCCTGAAGGGTGGCGCACGATATGGCCGGCTCCCTCGCGTGTGGCCGTTTTCCAGAGCGGCCCCGATCTTGAACTGCCACCGCCGGTATCCAACCTCAACCCCGCGACCGTCATGAAGACATGACCGTTGCGGACGTAGATGGTCATCCATTTTCCGTATCCCTTGTCTCCGTATTCGAAAAATCCTTTGGAAGTGAGGGAACCTTTCAGAAGACCTGCCTCGCGGAGCACGTAGGATGTGGTTCCCGAGCAATCGTAGCCGCTGTCGTTATGGCGCGCGTGACCTCCACCCCATTTGTAAGGCTTTCCCTGGAGTCGGTTGCCCGCGGCGATGGCTCGCTTGACGGCGGCGGGCGCCCTCCGCGGTGCGTAGGCGATCCCGTTTTTGATCATGGTCGTCCGTCCGGAGTCGAAACGGTAGGAGACCGGCTGGCGGGCTTTCACCTGACTAGAGCAGGAGGCGCTGATTCCCACGAAAGGAAACAAGAGAAGAAGGAGAATTGGCTGTAATCTCATCGGATCAGATTCTCAAAATTAGTTAAGAAAATCAAACTATTTTTAAAACTTAAATAGATTTTCCTCCTTCGCCGTTCTCGCAAATTTCTCTTACGGCTATGCCCCGGTGACTAAGCTGACTTTTGATCTCCGGCCCGAGTTCCGCGAGCGATTGATTGTATCCATCGGGTATGAAAAGGGGATCATAGCCGAATCCGCCGTCGCCAGATGGCGTTTCGGCAATCCTGCCCTCCACTGAGCCACGATAGTTACCTTTTTCCACGCCATCTCGCGCAAGCACGAGAGTGCAGCGGAAACGGGCCCGACGGTCGGTTCGCTCTCTCATTTCAGCCATCAGGCGTTCATTGTTGAGCGCGTGATTGCCTTCCTCACCTCCGAAACTGGATGACCAGACACCAGGTCTCCCGTCCAGTGCGTCAACCTCCAGCCCGGAATCGTCGGCGAGCACCCAACCGCCCGTCAATCTGCTGATTCCGATCGCCTTGAGTCTGGCGTTTTCTAGAAATGTCGTCCCTGTTTCCTTGATCTCGGGGAGACCCGGGATGGAGGTAACGTCGCGAATCTCGAGAATGTCGCCCAGGATGTGGCGGATCTCATCGGTCTTGTGGGAATTTCGGGTCGCGATGGTCAGGATTTGCTGTTGCGGCATGCGGGGGATTTCTCCCATTTCCGGGTTTCCGCCAAGATATTTAGAATAAAACACCCACTCGGGACGCCTAACAGGTATGAACAAGAGTGTGGCAATAGTGGCGGCATTGATACTGGGCGGGTTGGCGTTTGTCCCAAGATCGGCAGCCGAAACCCCTGATGGCTGGGTAGATGATGTGGAAGTGGCGTTCTCCCAGGCGAAGAAGGAAAACAAGAGCCTGCTGCTTCTTTTCACGGGATCGGATTTCTGTCCCCCGTGCATTGTGATGGAGAAAAAGGTTTTCTCGAAGGAGGATTTCGTGGAACGGGCGACGGAGGAATTCGTCCTGGTTTTCATCGATTTCCCGGAAAGCGATCCGGCGCTCGAGAAGGCCAATCGGAAATACTACGAAAAATATCAGGTGGAAGGGTATCCCACTGTGATCCTGATGGATCCGGAGGAAAATGAATTCGGACGTTTTTCCGCCATCGACTATCCCGGGGTCGAACCGTTTCTTGAAAAGATGGATGTTCTGAAGGAAAGGAGCGAACTTGACTGAATCCATGAAACGGTTTCTCGCGACGATCATCGCCATGGCTTCCCTGGCGACTATCTCCCTCGGATCGGAAACAGCTTGGATGACTGATTTCGAGGCAGCCCGTGACAAGGCGGAAAAGGAGGACAAACCCATTCTGATGAATTTCACGGGATCGGATTTTTGCCCGCCATGTATCATGCTTTCCAAGGAGGTTTTCGACACGGAGGAATTCAGGAAATACGCGGCGGAGAACCTGGTGCTCATGGAAGTGGATTTCCCGAAGGCGAAACCGCAGCCGGAGAGTCTCCAACGCCAGAACGCGGAACTCGCAAGGGCTCTGCAGATTCAGGGATACCCGACCCTGTATCTCATCACCCACGATCTGAAAGTCATCACTCCCCGGCTCGGCTACTACCCGGGAGGCGCGAAGGTCTGGATCGAGGGACTGGAGAAATTCATCAGCGCGGCGAAATAGGCATCACTTTGGCGGGGACAGGTTTGGCTCGGGCGGGGTTTTTCTTTCCAACGGGCGGATGATCCACCAACTTCCCCGCCCGCCATGTCCGAAACACGCAAACCATTTCCCTTCCCAGAATTCGAGCCCAAGTGGCAGGAACGTTGGGATTCTGAAAAGACATTTCGCACACCCAATCCCGGGGAGGAGGGCTTCGATACCACGAAGCCGAAGTATTACGTTCTCGACATGTTTCCCTACCCCAGTGGCGCGGGACTGCACGTGGGGCACCCGGAGGGATATACGGCGACCGACATCATAGGGCGCTACAAGCGGATGAACGGATTCAACGTGCTCCATCCCATGGGCTACGATTCCTTCGGACTCCCGGCCGAACAGTATGCGATCAAGACCGGCCAGCATCCGGCGGTCACCACCGCGGCGAATATCGAGAATTTCCGCCGTCAGCTCAAATCCCTCGGATTCGCCTATGACTGGGATCGCGAGATCGCGACGACCGACCCCGGCTACGTCCGCTGGACGCAGTGGATTTTCCTGGAGATCTACAACTCTTATTTCTGTGAGGAAACGAACAAGGCCAGACCAGTGTCCGATCTGGAGGCGAAGGGTTGGAGCCGAGAGAGAATCGATGCCGCCCGGCTCGCCTACGTCGCCGACACGCCCGTCTGGTGGTCTCCCGATCTGGGAACCGTCCTCGCCAACGAAGAGGTGGAAGAATGGAAGGGGAAAGGCCATACCGTCGAGCGCCGCCCGCTCCGCCAGTGGATGCTGCGTATCACGAAATACGCCCAACGCCTGATCGACGAACTCGACAGCCTCGACTGGCCGAACGGAATCAAGCTGCTCCAGAAAAACTGGATAGGCAGGAGCGAGGGGGCGTCGGTGAGATTTCAAATTTCAAATTTCCACTCGCAGGTGGAGGTGTTCACAACACGTCCCGATACACTGTTCGGCGCGACCTATATGGTTCTCGCACCCGAGCATCCGTTCGTTTCCGAAATCACGACTTCGGAAAACAAGGTTGCTGTCGAAGCCTACGTCAAATCCTGCTCCGCGAAATCCGACCTGGACCGCACCGACCTGAACAAGGACAAGTCCGGCGTTTTCACCGGTGCTTTCGCCATCAACCCTGTGAACGATGAGGAGATCCCGATCTGGATCGCCGACTACGTGATGATGGGCTACGGCACAGGTGCGATCATGGCCGTGCCAGCGCACGACGAGCGGGACTTCGAGTTCGCGACGAAGTTCGGACTGCCAGTTGTGCAGGTCGTCCAACCGAAAGATGAGTGCGATTGGCAAGGATTTACCGGACAGGGGACTGCGGTGAACTCAGGATTCCTCGATGGACTTTCCACATGGGATGCGAAAGCGAAGATGATAATGTGGCTTGAGCGAAAGCGGCAAAGGTGAGCGCCAGATCCAGTTCAAACTCCGCGACTGGCTGTTCTCTCGCCAGCGCTACTGGGGCGAGCCGTTTCCGATCACGTGGAAAGATGGCGAGCATTTCGCCCTGCCCGATTCCGATCTGCCCCTGCTGGCTCCGCCGCTGGATGACTACAAGCCCTCCGGTTCCCCCGAACCCATTCTTTCGAAAGCAAGGGACTGGGTGGAACTTGAGGACGGGGCGATTCGCGAGACCAACACCATGCCGCAATGGGCGGGTTCATGCTGGTATTACCTCCGCTACTGCGATCCCGGTAATTCGGAGCGCTTCATCTCAAAGAAAGCTGAAGACTACTGGTCTAGCGACAAGCCGGGGATGGTCGATCTCTATGTCGGAGGTACGGAACATGCCGTACTTCACCTCCTCTACGCCCGCTTCTGGCACAAGGTGCTTTTCGATCTGGGCCATGTAGGCACTCCCGAGCCATTCCAACGACTCGTGAACCAAGGTCTGATCATGGGCGAGGACGGCCAGAAGATGTCCAAATCACGGGGTAACGTGGTCAACCCCGACGATGTCGTTTCCGAATACGGAGCCGACTCCCTGCGGCTCTACGAAATGTTCATGGGCCCGCTGGAGCAGGTGAAACCCTGGCAGATGAAGGGTGTGGAGGGAGTTTCCCGCTTCCTCGCCCGTGTCTGGCGTCTGGCGACCACCGACGAGGGCGATGTTTCCCCAAAGATCACCGACGGGGATTGCACGGACAAGGAGCTGATCCGCGTGGTGCACGAGACGATCAGGAAAGTCGGCGAGGACATCGAGAAACTCAGTTTCAACACCGCCATCTCGCAAATGATGATCTGCACGAACGCGTTCACCCAGGTGGACACCGTTCCCATGAAAGAGTTTGTCAGCTTCCTCACCGTTCTGAATCCTTTCGCGCCGCATCTCACAGAGGAGATTCACGAGCGGCTGACTAGACATTTTGGAAAGAAATCCGCTCTCCTTTCGGAAACGAAGTGGCCTGCCTATGATGAGAAGGCTCTCATCCGGACGGTGGGTGAGCTCGTCGTCCAGGTGAACGGAAAGTTACGCGACCGCATCACGATGGCTCTGGACGCGCCGGAGGAGACCGCGAGGGAGCTCGCACTCGCATCAGACAAGATCAGGGAACACGTTGATGGGAAAACGATCCGGAAGATCATCTACGTTCCCGGAAAAATCATGAATCTCGTTGTGGGCTAGGCCGAGGACGGCCGTTTTTTGCCTCACAAATATACCCAAGCCATTTTCCGATCCCCGGCTGGATGCGGTCGCCCGTTGCCTAAGCGTGGTGCAACAGGATGGAGTTCGCGGCGAAATGATCCGAGAGAATGTCGGAAACGATCACGATGGGCGTGCCGGCACGGACAAGTCCTTGCGCGCGTAAAACCTCTGTCGCACGTTCCACAGTTTCCTCGATATTCGTCGAGAAAGACATCTTGAAGGCGGTCACGCCGCGTGTGAGTGAAAGCTGGCGGCAGACTGATTCCTTGGGTGTGACAGCGTATAGCGCGTTTGTCTTGGGGCGCATGAGCGCGATATGGTTCGCCAGCACGCCGCGCCTTGTCAGGACTACAAAACGGCAGTTCGGCAGTGAGTCGGCGAGCGTGACCGCGGCACGGGCGGTTTTCTGCCTTTCGTCACGGAGAATCACGTTCTGTCCGAAACCATGTCCACCCGATCTTTCGATGCGCGAGGCGATACGGACAAGAGCTTCCACGCAGCGCTCCGGATAGCGACCCACCGAGGTCTCACCCGAGAGCATCAGGCAATCGGCCTCTTCGTAGGCGGCGTTCATCACATCGGTGACTTCCGCGCGTGTCGGGGTCGGGTTTGTGATCATGGATTCCAGCAACTGCGTGGCGACAATCACGCGCGTGCCCAGTTCATGGCAGCGTTTCACGATACGGCGCTGGAGGATGGGAAGGTCTTCGAAATCGACCTCGATACCGAGGTCACCCCTGGCGATCATGATCACATCGGAAATCTGGATGATCGCGTCGATGTTGCGGATGGCCTCCTGGTCTTCCACCTTGGCCACGATCTGCGCCTCGCCTTCGAGAGCTTCCATCGCCTCGCGCAGCTCGCGCACGTGGGCGGCGTCGCGGACGAATGAACCCGCGATGTAGTCCGCGCCGCATTCCACGGCGAGAGCAAGATCCTTGTGATCCTTTTTCGTGAGCGCCGGGAGGTTCAGGCGGACTCCCGGGAGATTGATGTGGCGTCGGGATCCCATCAGTCCGGGTGTACGGACATCGCAGATGATGCGGTCGTCAGCGACGCGGTCGATGAGCATGAGGAGCGCACCGTTATCCACCACGAGGATGTTACCGGCGGTCACGTCAGCCATCATGCCGGGATAGTTCACGGTGGTGGAGAGCGGGATGGAAGGCTCCGAGTCCGCGCGGCGGAACTCGACCTTGTCGCCCTCCTTCAGGTCGAAGGCCTTCTCCAGATCCCCCGTGCGGATGGACGGGCCTGTAAGGTCGAAAAGAACGGCAGCGTGGCCGTCACGGGCCTCTGATTCGCGGCGGACGATCCTGGTCATCTCCGCGGCCCATTCATGCTTCGCGTGGCTCATGTTCAGCCTGAAAACGTTCACTCCCCCGTCGATAAGCTTACCTATCATCTCGGGGGTTTCGGTGGCGGGGCCTAGGGTGACGATAAGCTTTGTTTTACGGGACATGGAAAAGGTCGGGAGAGATTGGAATCTGGTAATGTGGGAGAGCAGTGGACGTGCCGCTCCGCGGAAATGCAAGCGAAGGCCGGCAGCGTTTCTGTCAGAAAGATTCAGGCACGAAAAAAGCGGAAGCCTGAGAGGCTTCCGCTTATCGAAAATCATTTCATGGACTGGAGGTCCACGCTCCTAGCCGTTGGTGAGATCAACGGTCTCGGTCTCGGCGTTCGGTGCGCCCATGCTGAAACGCCACCTGACTTTGTTTCGCTTGGATGCCGTACGCAGTTTGCGGATCTTGCGGTCGGTCGGGGTTTCGAAAGCGCGGCGGCGGCGCATTTCCTCAAGGATCCCTTCGGAATCCAGTTTGGTCTTGAGGCGTTTGAGAGCGCGATCAACCGGCTCTCCTTTTTTTACGTTAACTCCACGGTCACTCATAAATATTGTTCTCTATTGAATCTTGAATTGTATTTTGGAGGCGGTGTTTGAGGCAGACGAGGGTTTGAGTCAAGCCGGAAACACCGCCAAATTTTCACTCTCCGAGTCCGAAGCGGACGAAGCGGGTCACGGTGAGAGTGTCTCCGAGTTCCTTGCTCTTGTTCTCGAGAAGCTGGGAAACGGTGATATCGGGATCTTTCACGAAGCCCTGCTCGAGGAAACAGGATTCCGCGAAGAATTTCGCGATCTGCCCCTTGAGGATATTCTCGACGATGTTCTCCGGTTTGCCCTGGTCGAGAAGACGGACGCGGAAGATCTCCCTTTCGGCATCGACGACGTCCGCGGGAATGTCATCGCGCGAAAGTCCCTTTGGCGCGGATGCGGCGATGTGGAGATTGAGATCCTTGATAAGTTCCTGGAACCCTTCGGTGGAAGCTGTCTCAGATTTGGTCGTGCCGACTTCGATAAGGACGCCGACCTTGCCACCGAGGTGGATATAAGAGGCTACGACACCACCGGGAGCGGCATCGAAGCGCACGTATTTGCGAAGCTGAATGTTCTCTCCGAGAGCCAGGACTTTCTCCTTCACGAAGTCTTCCAAAGTGCTTTCACCATGTGAGAGGGCAAGAGCCTCGGCGTGGTCTTTCGCGTCGGAAGCGGCGAGTTTGTCGGCGATTTCAGAAACAAACGCCTGGAAGTTCTCGTTACGGGAAACGAAATCCGTTTCGCAGTTCACCTCAAGGAGAATGCCGGAGTCCGCGGAGTCATTGACCCGGGCGGTGATGATGCCCTCGGTGGCGGCGCGGTCGGACTTCTTCCCGGCCTTCATGATGCCACGTTCGCGGAGGAGCTTGATGGAGGCGTCGATGTCGCCGTTGGTTTCGGTGAGGACCTTCTTGCAGTCCATCATACCGGCGTTGGTCTTGTCGCGTAATTCTTTTACGATTGATGCGGTGATCATTCTTTGGATAAGAGATTTATGATTGGAAATTCTGATTACTTTTTACCGGCTGCCACCATCCCGTCGACCAGGTTGCGGAGGATGATGCGGATGGATCGAATGGCGTCGTCGTTGCCCGGAATCGGGTAATCCACCTTGGCGGGATCCGCGTTGGTATCGACGATGGCAACAATAGGGATGTTGAGGCGGCGTGCTTCGGCAACCGCGATGGTCTCACGGGCGGAATCGACGATAACGATGGCGTCAGGCTTTTTCTCAAGATCGCGAACGCCGCGGAGGTTGCGCAGGAGCTTCTCGCGCTCACGACCGAGGGCTGCCAGTTCCTTCTTGGACATGGCCTTGAACTCGGGCTGTTTCTCGATGTTTTCGAGATACTTGAGACGCTCCACGGATTTGCGCACGGTGGTGGCGTTGGTGAGCATTCCGCCGAGCCAACGGTGGTTGACGTAATGTTGTCCGGTGGCTTCCGCAGCCTCGCGGATGGCATCCTGTGCCTGGCGTTTGCAACCGACGAAAAGGATCTGCTTGTTCTTGCTTACAAGATCAGCAAGGAAATCAGCGGCCTTATCAAGCTGCTGGACGGTTTTTTCTAGGTTGATGATGTAGATCCCGCCTTTGTCCTTCATCAGGAAGGGCTTCATGCGCGGGTTCCATTTCTTCGTCTGGTGACCGTAGTGGACGCCAGCGTCCACCATTTCGGAGATGAGTTCGTTAACCATTGTTTTGTATTCGTTTGTCCCGTCTTGATTCAGAACGGGCTATTTTGAAATCCTGCCATGTGGAGTTTCCCAGGGATTTCGTTGCTATGTGATGACTGAAGGGGGCGCGGATTTAGGGGGTAGCAGGAAAAAGGGCAAGCATTTTCCGAAAAAACCAGGAACGTCCGTGTTACTGGAGCTTTCACGCCGGCTAAGAACCTTCAGGCTGAACTTTCCCCAACTAGTCAGAAAATCCTAAATATCAACGTTTCTGTTTTTTGTTGCCAAGTGAGGCTGAACTTGGCATAAGCCGTGCGAGGAGCCATCCGCACTCCCAATTCACTTCATGAGTCTCAAAAATTTCATTGGCGCATCTTCCGCAATTCTTCTCGCATGGCTTGGAGCCACCTACTTCCACGAGGTTCCTGCGGAGCGTTATCCGAACCAGGGAAAGATCTCAACGGTGCTCCCCACCAATAATGTCGCTGGATCCGCTCAGGCTTTTGTGAACGTCGAGATCAACGAGTCGGAAGATCGCTGACTGTATGTCGGAAAATCCCGATTCCTCCAAAAGTATACCCGTTCGCCTTGAACTCGAGCCGGGAACCTACTGGTGGTGTTCGTGCGGAAAAACGAGCCATAGTCCCTTCTGCGACGGCTCACACAAGGGAACCGGAATGCAGCCAAAGAAGATCGAGCTGTCCGAGAAAACCACTCTGAACTTGTGCCAGTGCAAGGCAACGGGCAATCCTCCACTCTGTGATGGTTCGCATCGTGCAAATTGAATTGCTCTCCGATCGAAGGGCGAATTGACTTGCTACGAGGTAATTGTAGAATCTCACCGAAGATGAAGTTCCCGGGTCTCGCAATATCCTTGTTCGCGACAATGCTGACAGCAGGATGCGGTTCGCTTTCAGATTCCGGAGACTGGAAGGCGTCGGTCGCAAGGCAGGTGAACCAGCTAGGTTACCGGAACTGGATTGTCATCGCCGAGGCTTCGTTTCCCGCACACAACAAGCCGGGGTTTCGCCAGGTAACCGCCACCGCGGAGATACCGGAGGTGGTCGACTACGTCCTGAACGCCATCGAGAGCAACCAGCATGTCCGCCCCCGCGTCTATCTCACCCGTGAAGCACGCGCGGTTGAGAACGATTTCGCCCCCGGCATCGACGAGCTCCGCGCGCAGGTAAAGGTATCGCTACACAGCCATGAGCCGACCGAGCTGGATCAGCAGTCTCTCATTACTCTCCTGGAATCCGCGAATCAAAGCTTCGATGTCCTTGTGATACGAACGCCTACGGCTCTACCCTACACTTCCGTCTTCATGGAACTCCAGCCCGGCTACTGGGACGCGGAGTCCGAGGAAAGGCTCCGCCAAAGAATCAGCCGCGAACGTATGGAAAGACTTCCCCCTCCGGGGATGTGATTCCAGACTCCGCCCGTGACCCGCAACGAAGCTCTCAAAATCGAACGCGAAGCCGCATGGATTGGTGACGCGGTGCTAGCGCTATATGCCCGCGAATTTGTTCTCCGCGAGCGGGGACGCATGGACGGAGTATGGTTCACCCACCTTACCTCGAACGAGTTCCTCGGGTGCTTCGGAAACCCGACAAGCGTGGAGGCGATCATCGGGAATATCTACCGCGCGGAAGGACTGGCCGCAGCTCACGCATATATTGAGGAGAACTTTCTCACGCTGTTTCGAAAACAGATCGCGCGGAAGCTCAAGTGACCGATTCTTACGTAGTCTTTGAGATTTTCAACCGGCTCGAAGCTGTCATCTGGTTCTGCATGGCGATCGCCATCCCCTTCTTTGTACCCTCGTTTTCCGAAAGGCAAAAAGTCTGCGTATACGCCGCTTCACTGGGATTTGCAGCCTTCGGGATCACGGATTTGCTGGAAGCCCGGACTCGGGGAGATGTTCCCGCTCCCCCTATTGGGTTTGAAGATCGCTTGCGCCGCGCTTCTGCTCATGTGTCGGTTCTGTTATATGGGTCGGGAAAATTTCAGACTCACTGACCGCTACCTGATATTCGGGATTTTTTGTCTCTTGTCAGTTTCTGCAATTCACGTCGTCTTCCAGGAATGACAGTCACTGACATGACTGAGTCAAATCCCGGATTTGTATTTTTTAGACCAGGACTGGCGGAATCCCGCAGATGCCGGAAAAATCCTGGAGCAATTTAACACAAGAGACCCTCCCGCGTTTCCACAAGAGGGTCTCTTTGAATTTTAGTTGGGGGAAACGCTTATTCAGCTTCCGCTGTGGCTGGCTCTTCCTCCTTCTTATCAGCCTTTTTCTTTGCGGCCTTTTTCCTGACCTCAGGCTCAGGGGTTTCCTCGGCGGCCACTGTTTCGATTTCCTCGTCATCAAGCGCCGGAAGATCCACCCACTCGATGATTGCCATCGGAGCGGCGTCGGTCATGCGCTGGCCGAGTTTGGTGATGCGGCAGTATCCGCCTTGGCGATCGGCTGCGGCTGGCGCGACATCCGAGAACAGCTTGGACACCGCGCTCTTCTGACGTAGAAACGCGATGGCAAGACGGCGGGAATGCAGGTCATTGCGCTTGGCCTGTGTGACAAGTTTTTCGGCGACAGGGCGTAGCGCCTTGGCTTTTCCGAACGTGGTGCGGATGCGCCCGTGTTCGATCAGGCTGCAGGCGAGATTCGCCAGCAGTGATTTCCGGTGCGGGGTGCTGCGTTTCAGCTTGGTGGTATTGCGGCGATGTCTCATCGGTGGCTTCCTTTTCTAATTTTGAGTGTTCGTGTAAGTGATTGGATCAGTCGTCCAGATTCTGAGCGATGAGATCGGCGAGTCCGACAGGTGCCTCATCCTCGGCGCCGAGGCGTGGGCCACGTGCCTGAACGGAGCCGCTGGAGAGCAACGAAGGCTCGAAGGACATACCGAGTCCCAGGCCGAGCTCGACGAGCTTGTCCTTGATCTCGTTGAGCGACTTCTTGCCGAAGTTGCGGTATTTGAGCATTTCCGCCTCCGACTTCATGGCGAGCTGGCCAACAGAAGTGATGTTCGCGTTGTTGAGGCAGTTCGCCGCACGGACGGAAAGCTCGATCTCGTTGACCGACATGTTGAGAAGCTTCTTGAGAGCGGCGTTCTCTTCGCTGGATTCTGCGGGCGCTTCCTCGAAATCGACGGCGTTCTCGTCGTAGTTGACGAAAACGTCGAGGTGGTGACGGAGAATGGCGGAAGCCTGGAGGAGAGCGTCCTGCGGAGTGATGCGACCATCGGTCCAGACATCCAGGGTGAGCTTGTCGAAATCGGTCATCTGACCGACCCGCGTCGTGTCCACGCTGTATTTGCAGCGGGTGACAGGAGAGAAAATGGAGTCGATCGCGATGACGCCGATTGGCTGATCCTTGCGCTTGTTCTCGTCACCCGTGAAGAAGCCGCGGCCTACGCGGACTTCGAACTCGCAGTCGAACTTCACCTTCTTGTCGAGAGTGCAGATGACCTGCTTCTTGTTCACCACGGAGTAGATGTTGTCGTCGATGATATCACCAGCGGTGATGACGCCCTCCTTCTCGACCTTGATGGAAAGAATGCGCGGCTCCTTGTCGTTGTGGGCGAATTTGACCTTTTTCAGGTTCAGGACGATGTCAGTGACATCTTCAACCACGCCAGGAAGGCTGGAAAACTCGTGCTGCACTCCGGCGATTTTCACCGACGTGATGGACGCACCCTCAAGCGAGGAAAGCAGGACGCGGCGGAGGCTGTTGCCGATGGTATGCCCATATCCGCGCTCGAAGGGCTCGGCGATGAATTGTGCGTAGGTATCGGATGCGGTATCCTCGTTACGGACAAGGCGGTTCGGTAGCTCGAAACGAGCGAGTGTGGTAGCTGACATGTATGTTCTTGGTTGCCGGGTTTCCCTCTCGCGAGCAGGATGCTTACACATCCAGAGGACCGACGGCGGTTCATCAATTTCGCTCGCGGAGCGCGAAGAGAAGCGTTCGCAGGCATTCTTGCAATATTTTTTTCGGAAAAATCGTTCAAAGCCGCCCATTTCTAGGAAAAACCTTCGAATATGCTTGGAATTTCCGAATGAAAGATTCTTGCTTGGGAGTGAGATCCGCTTTTCCGTCCAATGAAGTCCAAGAAAAATTTGACGCGATTCACATACGAGACCGCGGCCTTCGAAGGGTGGCGTCTGTGTATCAGTCGCTCCGGGACGACGTTCACCAGATACTTTCCGGACAAGAAACACGGAGGAGCCGGGAAGGCTCTCGAAGCAGCCGAAGGCACCCTTGAGGAACTGAAGGAACTGCTGGCAGAAGCCAAACGGGTGAACGGGAAGCTCTCTCCCGCCGTTATCAAAAAGGGCAAGTCCCTGCTTCTGAAAGCCTGAGCCGCTCCGGGCTTTTTGGATTTCAACATCCGCATTCGATGCTCTAGTGCGAAATGCCCCCAGTCATCCATTGGTTCCGTCGTGACCTGCGCATCGCTGACAACACCGCCCTTTACAACGCCTCCTTACAGGGGCACCCCGTAATTCCGGTCTATATACTCAGCTCATGGAAAAAGAAACACGCCTGGACGGGAGCCAACCGCCAGCATTTCCTTTGCGGCTGCCTGGAATCGCTCTCGAAAAACCTCGGCACGGTCGGCGGAAAACTGATTGTCCTCGAAGGGGAGGCCGTGTCGGTTCTCAAAAAACTGACTGAGGATACCGGCGCCAAGGCAATCCATTTTAATCGCGATCCCGATCCGTTTGGAAAAGAGGTCGAGGCGAAGGTCGCGAAAATGTGCAGGGATCTCGGAATCGAATGCCATGCCTATGACGACATCGCTCTCCACGCTCCGGATGAGATCTTCACCGGTTCCGACAATCCCTACAAGGTCTTCACCCCCTATTATAACAACTGGATCACCCGGAACAAACCGGAACCACTGGGGAGGCCGAAGTCGTTGGAGACTCCGTCCGGTATTGAGTCCATGGACATTCCAACCGTCTCCCATTGGGATTTGAAGGAGCCGACCGCGGATCTTCCGGAACCGGGGGAGAGCGCCGCGCGCAAACGCATGAGCCGCACCGTTTCCACAATCATCCGCGAATATGCCGATGCCCGCGACATACCCTCGACCGATGGGACTTCGCGCCTGTCCCAGGATCTACGGCATGGCCTTATCTCCATCCGCACGCTCTACAGGAAGATCGGTGAAGAACACAAGAGCGCGAGGGGCGGCCAGCGCGACTCCATTGAGATCTACATCAAGGAACTCGCATGGCGCGAATTCTACCTCGCCGTCCTTCACCATTTTCCCCATGTCCTCGATCACGAGTTCAAAGAGGACTGGAAAGGCCTGCCGTGGGATGAACCCGGCGAGAATTTCGAAAAATGGAAAAACGGCCAGACCGGCTTCCCTATCGTTGATGCCGGGATGCGCCAGCTTATTGAAACAGGATTCATGCACAACCGCATCCGAATGATCACCGCTATGTTTCTCACGAAAGATCTGCCACCACGATTGGAAACTCGGCGAGTCTCATTTCCTACAACACCTCACCGATGGCGAGATCGCCTCCAATAATGGCGGCTGGCAATGGTCCGCAGGCACCGGCGCTGATGCAGCCCCCTACTTCCGCATCCAAAACCCCTGGTCCCAGACAAAGAAACACGACGCCAAAGGCGAATACATCAAACGCTGGATCCCCGAGCTTGCGGACGTCGATCCGAAAAAATTCCAGTCACCTCCGGAGAAAGGCGAACCCCTTGCCGAAGGCTACCCGCTCCCTTGCGTCGACCACAAGACCGAACGGGAAAAGACCCTCTCGATCTTCAAGAAGCACAAAGGGAAATGAAAAAAGAGGAACCCGATGCTGGTATCCTTCCGGATGCTGAAAATTTACGGACTGCTCCTCCTTTCTCTCCACGGAGCCTCTAACGCGGAAATCCGCTTCAAGGATGTCACCGAGGCTGCGGGGCTGATCGAACCGCTCAAGGGAATCATGGGGCACGGCGGAGCCTTCGGCGATGTCGATGGCGACGGGTTGCCCGATCTTTATGTTGGCGGCTTTGCGGATCGCCCGGATGAAGATTACGAACCCGCCGAAGGCCCAATGCCGAACGTATTGCTCCGCAACCTCGGTGGACTGAAGTTCGAGCCGTGGAAACAGGATGCCGTGGAATTCCATTCGCGGACAAGCGGCGCGGTCTTCGCGGATCTGGACAACGACGGCGATGTCGATCTCTACGTGGCTAATAACGTCAAAGGAAAATCCAATAAGAAGGAGAAGCCACAGCGCACCGCCCAACTCACCGGATCGAAACTTTTCCGCAATGACAGCGGGACACTGGTCGATGTTTCGGAAAAATCAGGTGCTTGTCCCGAGGATCTGCTGACTGCCCGTAACATCGGCGTGTTCGATTACGATGGCGATGGCCTGCTCGATCTCCTCACACTGGAAGACTATTTCACCAAAAATCCGAAGAGCCTCCTGTTCCGGAATCTCGGCGGGATGAAATTCGAACAAGCGAACGGAAAGACAGGCCTCCCCGATGACATCTTCGGGCTCGGACTCGCTGTCGGCGATGTGAACGACGATGGCCGCCTCGATTTTTTCGTCGGCCACTCGAACCGCATGTTTTTCTCCACAGGAAAAATCGGCTACAAGGAATCTGCCGAACTGAACAAAGTTTTCGCCCTGGAGCCCATCCACAACGAGGACTGGCCATGCGGTGCGGCATTCGGAGATCTCAACCGCGACGGCCTGCCCGACCTCGTCCTGTCCATCCACCACGTCGAGGCACGCAACCGCATCTTCCTCAACCAAGGCTCGAAAAACGGAGTGCCCCGCTTCCGAGATGTCACGAAAGACGCCAGCCTCCCGGATTCCGTCCCGGAAAAATCACCCCATGTGGAGATTCAGGATTTCGACAACGACGGCTGGCCGGATCTCTATTTTTCCACCGCATGGATGGAAGATGACGGATCGATGGAGCCGCTCATCTACCGCAACACAGGAGCCGGAGACGGCATTCCTAAATTCAAGCCAACCCGCAAACTGAAAAAGGACGACAAGCTGGTCTACTACCCGGCCGGCCTATCCTGCGACGTGGATGACGACGGGAAGACCGACATTTTCCTTATCAACTGGTTCCGCGGTAATCACTCCCGCCTATTGCGGAACGTCAGCGACGGAGGAAACTGGTTGACCATGGAAGTGCGGGGAGAAACGTTCAACCGGCAGGGAATCGGCACGAAAATCAAGGTCATGTCCGACGGAAAACTGCTCGGCTACCAGGAAATGACCACTGGCTACGGCTACGCGAGCGGCCAGATCGTCCGCTGCCATTTCGGACTGGGCGATGCGAAGGAAGTCGATATCGAGCTGATTTTTCCGAACGGAAAGACCCGCAGTATCGATTCGGTAACCGAATTGAACCAGGTGATGACAATCGAAGAATGAAAAACCCGACCATACCACTATGCGGCGCGATGCTCGCCATGATCCTCACCACTGGAGGAGCCGAGGAAATCCCATGGCCTCCCGAACTACCGGGCGGAAAATCCAGCGTCATCATCGAAGGGAGGCAACTGCTGAAGCCGATGGTTCAACTGAAGGAAGGCGTCACAATAGCGAAGACCCCGCCGCGCGTGGAATTCCATTACTTCGATTGCCAGACCTACGCCGGAAAACCCTGGAGCGTCTGGGGTGACGGAATTGTCGCGAACGGAAAATATTACTCCGCGGTCGGCGACCACCTCAGCCCCGAAGGCAACGCATACGTTTACGAATTCGATCCCGAAACCAACAAGCTCCGCAAACTCACCGACCTCCGCTCCGTCCTCGACAGACCGGACGGCCACTACACCCCCGGAAAAATCCACAGCGCCCTGGGCATGGGAAAGGACGGCTGGATCTACTTTTCCACCCACCGGGGCTCCACCAAGGTCGGGCTCGATCCGAAAAACCATTTCGAAGGCGACTGGATCATGAAAGTCAACCCGGCGGATGGAAAAACCGAAATCGTCGCCGCCCAGCCACTCGACATGCAATGCCTCCCCACCGGCATGCTCGATCGCGAGAACATGATCTGGTATGGCGGCAGCGCGGACGGGCTCAACAAGAAATCCCCGCAGTTCCTCGCCTACGATGCCGAGAAAGGAGAAACCCTCTACGCCGATGGCGAAGGCCCCTACCGCGCCATGATCCACTCCACTTCCACCGGCATGATGTATTTCCACGGCGGCCCCGAACCGGAGGGAAAAGGCCGCTCCGCAGAGCGAGAACTCTACCGCTTCGATCCGCGCAAACCCGGCAAACCGGAGAAGACCGGCACCAAGGTCGGCCTCCGCGCCGCCAGCCAGGAAACCCCGCAAGGCATGATCTACACCGTCGATGGCGATGAGCTCTGGGCATTCGACGTGAAAACCGAAAAGGCCAGATCCCTTGGAAGCACCGTGGTCGCCACCAAAGATTACATCACCAGCCTCGATGCCGACCCTACCGGCCGCTACCTCTACTACATTCCCGGAGCCCACGGCGGCGCGGAAGATGACGGCACACCCGTTGTCCAGTACGACACCCATAGTAAATCGAAAAAGGTCATCTGCTTCCTCCATCCCGCCCTCGAAAAGGCCACCGGATACATCCCCATCGGCTCCTTCGGCTCCGCGCTGTCCGCGGACGGCGGGACCCTGTTCGTGACCTGGAACGGTGCCCACAAAGTCCCGGAAAAATCCAAACGCGTTCCCTTCCAAAGCGTCGCCATGACAGTAATCACAATCCCCGAGTCCGAACGAAAGACCAATAACTAAAACCCATGAACTTCAAAACCGCATTTCTAGCCGCCATTTCGACAGCCACCCTCCATGCCGAAACCCTCACCGTCCCAGCCTCAATCCCCACCGGCCTGGACACAGATGTCACCGCAGAACTGAACGAATTTCTGGAGAACGCCCCCGACGGCTCCACCATCGAATTTCCGGAGAAAGCCATCTACCGCATCGAAGGAACCCTTTTCCTGAAGGATCGGAAAGGTCTCACCATCGATGGCAACGGCGCCACCATCCGCGCCACCGATTCCCTGCCCGACTACGACAAAAAAGAGAGCTACACCGGTTGGAGAAACGTCCGCACCCGCTCCCAGTGGCTTGTCGAAGATTGCGAGGACATGGTTTTCAAGAACCTCCGCGTCATCGGCGCCTATGAAAACGGCGGACGCAATGGCGAATACGATTACAACCGCGAAGCACAGCATGCCTTCGACCTCCTCGGCTGTGACTGGAGTCCTCATCGAAAACATCCACGCCAGCGATGTCTGGGGCGACGGCGTATATATTTCCAAAGGCAGCCGCGACGTCACTGTCCGCAAGTGCCGCATCGAGCGAACCGGTCGCCAGGGCATGGCCATCGGTACCGCCTTCGACATCCTCATTGAGGACAACGACATACTCGATTCCCGCCGTGGCCTCTTGGATATCGAACCATACGGCAAAGACTGGGCCTGCGGCGACATCCGTGTCATCGGTAACCGCTTCGGCGACTCCCGCCTGCTCGCCCTGCCCATGGGCGGAGGGGGCGAAACCGGAGCCGTCATCGTCGCGAACAACGTTTTCACCGGCCCGAACGGGACACCCCTCGTCATGCACCGCACCAAGGAACCGGGTGTGAAACGCGGCCCGTTCTTTTTCGTGGGGAACACCGCGAAGATCGGAGGCAGCCCCGCCCCCGGCCTCCGCTTCGGCGAAATCGACGGAGTTCTCATCGCGGGGAACAGCCTGACATTGAACCCGAAACGCAAAATGGCCGTGATCAGCACAAAAAAGGGGGCGACCGCGATTTTCGGAAACCACTTCCCCGGAGCCGACCGCATTTCCGACGAATCCGTAAAACCTCTCCTTGTCGAAAGCGGAAACACAATGGAAGCAGGCGAAGCCAGTCCTGCGGAAGTCCGGGAAATCGATGGCGGCTACGCAGTCCGCGTGAAACTCCCCGACGAAAGCGAAATCGTCGGCATCATGCGCGCCGAAGGGAACCTCCGGCCCCGCCCTTGAAGCGTTCGGCCTGAAAACCACCAGCCAGTGGGCATGGGAACTACGGAAAGGAGGCCAAACCATCGAAAGCGCCAGTGCGGAGTAGGATATCGAAGCGAAAATACTTCCAAGCACCCGCCATCCTCGTTTCACTCCCACCATGCGCTTCGCCATTTGCAACGAAACTTTCCGCGACCACGACTTCCCCGGCACCTGCGCCGAGGCCGCCCGCCACGGCTACACCGGTCTCGAAGTCGCCCCCTTCACCCTAGGCAACCCCGGCACCCTCACCTCCGCCGAAGCGGAAAAACTCGGTTCCATCGTCCGCGATCACGGCCTGGAAATGGTCGGCCTCCACTGGCTGCTCGCGAAAACCGAAGGCTTCCACCTCACCGATCCCGACCCCGCCATCCAGCAACGAACCTTTGACTACGCCCGCCACCTCGCCGAGACCTGCGCCTCCATGGGCGGAAAAATCATGGTCTGGGGCAGCCCCCAGCAACGCACCCTCGCCCCCGAGTGGTCTCGCCCCGATGCCGAGGCTCGCTTTATCGATTTCTTCCAGCGCCTCTCCCCGCACCTCGCCGCGGCCGACGTCACCATCGCCTTCGAATTCCTCGGCCCATCGGAAACCAATTTCATCAACACCGCCGCCGAGACCATCACTTTCCTCGAAAAAATCGAATCCCCCAACGTCAGGCTCCACCTCGACGTGAAAGCGATGTCCGCCGACAGCAAGCCCATCCCGGACATTGTCCGCGACTCCCTGCCGTGGACTGCCCACTTCCACGCGAACGACCCCAACCTCCAGGGCCCCGGCATGGGCGAGATCGACTTCCCCCCCATCGCCGCAGAGCTTGCCAAAGGACGGCTACGACAAATGGGTCTCCGTCGAAGTCTTCGATACCGACATATCCCCCGACACCCTCGCCGCCGAGAGCATGGGAAATCTCCGCTCCGCCTTTGCGTAAAAAACCATCGCCCTCCCCCCGGCTCCCGTTTAGAAACCGTTTCAGCAAACCCATGAAAACCAAACTCACCCGCTCCGAAGCCGAACTCCTCGACGAAGCCCAGACCAAAGGCCCTCTCGGAAAAGCAGCCATCTATACCAAGCTCTCCGGCCCCGGCTGGCTGCAAGGCGCCATCACCCTTGGCGGCGGATCGCTCGCAGGTGCGCTTTACCTGGGAGTCATCGCCGGATTCAGCCTCATGTGGTTGCAGCCGCTCGCGATGATCTGCGGAATCATCATGCTGGCAGCCATCGCCTACGTCACCCTTTCCACAGGAGAGCGACCCTTCGGCCTCATCAACCGCCAGCTATCACCCGCCCTCGGCTGGGCATGGCTCTTCGCCACCATCATGGCGAACATTGTCTGGTGCATGCCTCAGTTCAATCTCGCCCGGCCGCCCTCCAGCAGAACCTCGTCCCCGCGATCGGCAGCAGCAATCTCTCCACCGGCATCATCTGTGTCATCCTGTTCGTCATCGCCTTCTCAATAAACGTGCTCTATGAATCTGAGAGCGGGAAGGGCGTGAAACTCTTCGACCGCATTATCAAGGTCCTTGTCGGCCTGATCGTCCTCTCGTTTTTCGCTGTCATCATCACTCTCACGACTTCAGGCACCCTGGACTGGGGAGCCATTTTCAAAGGCCTCATCCCCGCTCCCTCCCTCCTCTTCACCCCGTCCGCGGATTTCGCCGACCTCATCGCCACCTCCTCCAATCCGGAGTGGTCGAGCGGAAGATCGTCTCCGACCAACGGGACATCATCATCACCGCTTTCGGCACAGCCGTGGGTATCAACATGACCTGGCTTCTCCCCTACTCCCTCTTGAAAAAGAAATGGGCGAAGCGCGAACGCGGCCTCGCCATCTTCGATCTTTCCCTGGGCCTCTTCATCCCCTTCTTCCTCGCCACCTCCTGCGTGGTCATCGCCGCCGCCTCCCAGTTCCACGCCACGACGGACGATGTCTTCGATGACGCTGGCGGCCCCATCCCGCAGTTTGTCGGCGACTACGACAAGAACCTCACCGGCCTTCTCGCGAAAACCCCCGTCGCCGGAGCCATCCGCGAGGACAAGTCCATCGATTACGCCCTCGTCACCGAACCTGACCGCATGCTGGCCGGAATGCTTCTCAAGCGCGACAATTTCCAGCTCGCCACCACCCTGGAGCCACTCGCCGGCCCTGTTGTTTCCCAAAAAATCTTCGGCTTCGGCGTCCTTGGCATGGCCGTCTCCACCATCATCATCCTCATGCTGATGAACGGACTCGCTTTTCAGGAGCTATTCGGAAAACCGGGTAACAAACCGGTTCACTTCCTGGGTTGCACAGTCTCAGGTGTCGCGGGCGCCATCGGCCCTTTCATCTGGACTGGCGGAGCCGCAGCCGCTCTCGCCGTTCCAACCTCCGTCATTGGCGGGTCGCTCATTCCCATCGCCTATTTCACATTCCTCCTCCTGATGAACTCGAAAAAAGTCCTTGGGGATGCCAAACCGACCGGAACCAGCGCCATCATCTGGAACATCCTCATGATCTCCGCCACCGGCATCGCCACCTTCGGTTCTGTCTGGATCCTTTCCGGAAAAGGCGCGTTCGGCACCGCCGGGATCATCATCCTGGCGGCACTTTTCGTCATCGGAACCCTCGGTTTCTTCAAGAACAGCAAGGCGTAGCCGGAGGGGGGGGATTTCTTCCGCCCCGCGCGCGAAATCCGTCGTGCCTGTGGCCGCCGGATAGGAATGCAAAAAGGAATACTCCACGCGAGTGATCGGGTTGCCGGGGAGCCATCGGTCAGCCCCTACTTGCGCCTCCGGCGATTCCTACTGAGACAGCGCACGCCTTGTAGTTGGGCTGGCGGGAATGGGGATCGAAGGACGGGTGGGTGAGCTGATTCACCTGCGGGTAGTGCATAGGGAGGAAAACCTGCCCGCGCCGGACGGTGGGAGCGATGTAAACGCTCGCCGTCATCTCTCCGCGACGTGAGCGGATGAGCGCGGTGGAATTTGCCATCAGCCCGAGTTCAGCGGCGTCTTCCGGATGGATCTCCACGTAGGCTTCTCTAGGAGCCAGCTTCGCCAGGATATCCGATTTCGCGGTGCGACTCTGAGTGTGCCACTGGCTGCTTGTGCCGCGACCTGTTAGGAGAGTGAGGGGATACTCGGCATCCGTGAGTTCGGGGAGTGAAGCTGGCGGGGAAAACAGCAGCTTGGCTTTCCCACTCGGAGTGTGAAATTTTCCGTCGCCGAATAACCTCCGCTCATGTTCCAGCGGCGGATTGTGTTCCGGGTACGGCCATTGGATTCCGGCCGCTTGATCGAGGTGTGCGTAGCCGTTTATACCGGAGATGTCACAGGGTCTGTCCTTGGTCAGACCACTGAGGATTTTGAAAGAGGCTTCGGGATCTGTCCATTTCGCGAACATCTCGCCGCAGCCCCAGGCGTTTGCGATGAGTCGGAAGATTCGGAAATCGGAGAGCGCGGTTCCGGGTGCTTTCCGGACTGCTTTTGTGGTTCCGATCCGGCGTTCGGAATTGATGAAACAACCGGTCTTCTCCCCCCATCCTGCCGCTGGCAGAACAAGATCCGCAGCCTGTGCGCTTTCCGTGGAGTGATACATGTCCTGGACTACGAGAAAATCGAGCTTCTCACGGAGCTTCGCGAGCCGCCCGCTATCGATCCATGAATGAAACGGATTGGTCGCGACGATCCACAGACCTTTGATCGTGCCAGCTTCAGCAGCGGCGAGGATCTGATCGTAGGCGAGCGAGGGCTCCGAAGGGATGTTTTCCAACGGGATTCCAAGACCGGATGCTACCTTCCCACGGTGTTCGGAATCAGCGAAATCATGGCCCCCTACCATGGACGTAGTATTTGAAAACAAACGTGAACCCATCGCGTTGCACTGCCCGGTGATGGAGTTCGCTCCGGTTCCCGGCTTACCGATGTTGCCCGTGATGAGCGCGAGATTGATCATCGCCTGTGCGGTACGGACTCCTTCGTGGGACTGGTTCACACCCATCGTCCACCACCATGAAACACGCTTGCCCGGCTCTGAAACAGTCAGTGCGAAAGCTTCGATCTCCTCCACCGACATGCCGGTCTGTTCGGAAGCAGCCTCTGGAGAATATTGTGAAACAAACTCCGCAAATTCCTCGAATCCTTCTGTGTTAGAGATCGATTCCTTATCAATACGCCCATCGCGGACGATACAATGGGTGATCGCGTAGAGCAGCGGGAGATCCCCTTTCGGCTTGAGTGCGACGTGCTGGGTCGCGGCCTGGGCGGTTTCCGTGGCGCGTGGGTCAATGACGATGATCTTCGGCTTCCGGCGGTTTCTCATCACCCGTTGCCAGAGGATGGGATGGGCGATGCAGAGATTGGCGCCGACCAGGACGATGACATCGCTTTCTTCAAAATCGGCGTAGGTGGCTGGTGGCGCATCGAATCCGAAGGACTGTTTGTATGCGGTCACCGCAGTGGCCATGCATTGGCGGGTGTTCGCATCGCAGTGGAGAAAGCCCATCCCAAACTTGAAAAGGCACCCGAGAAACGCCATTTCCTCGAATGGGATCTGTCCGGTCGAAAGGAAGGCTACCGATTCCTTTCCATGTTCCTTTCCAATGGTTTTAAAACGTGAGACGAAAGAATCGAGCGCGGTATCCCAGCCGACCGGTTGCAGAATTCCCGAAGCGTCTCGCAATAACGGAGTCGTGGCACGATCGGGTGAATCGAGCGGATCAAGCGCTTGCCAGCCTTTCGGACAAGCCATTCCGAGATTGACCGGATAGCCGGACTGGGGGCTGAGATTGATTGCCTCCCCTTTTTCATCGAGATGGATTTTCAACTGACATCCGGTCGCACAATAGCCGCAGATCGAAGCGACGGTCGAAGCGGGCTTGAGACGGGAGGGAATTTTTCCAAGGCCGAAAGCGCCCGGCTCCTGCACCAGATCACGGGTAAGCGGGCCGGTGTGTCGCTTGAGAAGGCTTCGGATCATGGGTCTAGTGGGAGCTGGTTGCCAGCCCGAAGTTTCCGGGCATTTTCGGGGCGTGCACCGATTGGAAAAACAACTGTCGCTCCAACACCTCTGCCAGAAGTAGCACGGGTAGAGCCAACCACGGTTGGATGATTGCCAACGGTATTGCCAGAAGGGCGAGAGCGGTTCGGGCTGTTAGAATTTTACGTAGCGGCCCCAGCAGAAGTTTCGCGCTGTGGCGATCGGGCGACCACTCCTCTCCATTGCCATAGCGAAGGAAAAACATCTCTGAAGCAAGTTTCAGAAGGATCAAAACACAGAAAATCGGGAGTATGATTTTTGATACTGATATGGCCAAGGCCAGGGATCCGAACAAAGCCACCGTTCCGTAAAACCTGAATGCGCCACGCCGGACGCTCCAGAGCGCGCGGTGTGTATCGGCGTAGATCATCACACTGGTGAAAACCGCGACCAGTCCGACAGGGATAAGTGACAGGGCGGTGACCATCGTGACGAGAGATTTGAAAGGAAACTCCGGCAAGAGAAGGAGCGCGCAGAGCGTGGGAGGGATGGGAGCAAACATGGAGAATGCCAGAATCTCGCGGGACAGCCATGAGGTTCGGAGGCCGAGGAAAAACCGCCATGCTTTCAGTGGCTGGCCGAGGTGGAAGGTTGCCGCTATCATGCCCGAATTGAAGATAAGTGTGCCGGCTATGAGACCGGGTAGTGATTGCAATGATCCGGCGCAGAGACCCAGCCCGGCCTGGGTCAGAGCTAACATCAGAACCAGCGGCCAATGCGCGTGCTGTGGAACCAATGTGTCCCTATCCGCCGCGAAAGCCTTCTGCGGAACCTCGCGTCCCACGTAACGCGTGGTCGGAAGAGTGATGGACGATTCCGGAATCGCGGATTGAGGATCATGGATCGATGGGGCGAACAGATTGGCTCCGAAACTTTTGCGATCAACACTCGGATCAAAGGTCTTCCCTACTTTCACAATGCGGATCGCTTCGGTCGGGCAAGCCTGGACGCAGGCTGGCGCTTCACCCTCGGCAAGGCGCTGGTGGCACATGTCGCATTTCCTGACAATGCCGCGCTTCTTCGAATATTTCGGGACATCATACGGGCACTTTAGAATGCAGTAGGAGCATCCGATGCACTGGTCGTCCAAATGGCGGACGATACCGGTTTCCGCGTCCTTTTCATACGCGCCGACCGGGCAGCCGTTCATGCAGCCGGGATCCTCGCAATGGTGGCAGGCGGTGGTGACCGTTTGCTGCCAGCCGGGCGCATCATCGCCGCCTAACATGGTACCGGTATCGCGCCATACCTCGTGGTCATCAAGGCCATTGAGGGAGTGGCAGGCGGAAACACACGCCTTGCATCCCGTGCAGCGATCCAGCGAAACCTCGAAGGCGTATTGTTCACCAGCGCCGACCTTGGTGAGTGGAATCAGCGAGCGATAGTGATCCGCCAGGTCGGATCCCTTGTCATGAGTTTTCGAGAAACGCGCGACCGGAGTCTGCAGCGTGCTTTGCTCGGAGAGGAGTTCATCAATCAGAGTCCGCATCACCGGTGACGACTCTTTCGGAGCCACCTTCCGGGGGATGGCCTGTGAACGCTGAAGGATGGAGGACACCTGGTTTGAGGTTTTCAAGCGGGTTTCAGAACGGAAGTGATCTGCTCCGACCAAGTGGCGAACCCATCGTCAAAGTCGACATCGCATTCGATGATCTCCGCAAAGCGAGTTGCACCGAGAGCGGCCAGCCTCTGGTCGAGATCGTGGCCGAATTTGCAGAAATCCGGGTAGCTGGAATCACCGAGTGCCAGGACGCTATAACTAAGTGAATCTAGCGACGGGGCGGAATCCTCCAGCAGAGAGGCGTAGAGTCCGGCGGCATTGTCGGGTGGCTCTCCGTCTCCGTATGTGGAGGTGACCACGCAAAGGTGGGACACCTCTGTTAGATCGGCGGGGCTGACTTCGGCCATGTCTTTCAGGGTTGTGGAATGTCCGATTTTGATGAGGGACTTGGCGAGTTTCTTCCCGAGACCTTCCGAACTCCCGGTCTGGGAGCCCCAGATGATTGTGACCGGCTTTCCGCTGACTGGTTCTGGCAATACGGCGGTATTACCGGAGGACGGAGCCATGCCCGAGCTGAGCCCATCAAGGTAGCCCTGGAGCCAGACTTTCTGGGATCCGGAAAATGGCGCGTTTGCAGGGACGGTGAGTGGCATCTTCAGGCGGCGTAGATTTTCCCGGGATCGCAGAGTTCGTTGATCCGCGCGGCGGTATGACGGTTGGTGAATTGGATGAAACTCTCCTCGCCCTCGCGTTCGCGCAGATAGACTATAAGGAGTTGCTCGATCAGGGCGGGCATCTCGGTGGCTGGAATCGATTTCCATACTTCCGTGGCGATTGCCTGTTTGTCGTCAACGCCACCGCCGAGGACGATGTTGTATCCGTCCACCGTCTCGCCGGATTCGGATTTCACGCGGATGCCCATCATCCCGATATCACCGATGTAGTGCTGGGCGCAGGAATTCTGACAACCTGTGAGGTGAATGTTGACCGGCTGGTCGAGAATCATTTTCCCGGCCAGGTGGCCGCCGAGTGTGATGGCGTTCGCCTTGGTGGCGGCGGCTCCGTATTTGCAGCCCTGGCTTCCCGTACAGGCGATGATGCCTCCGGTGATGCTGTTGTTCCTGTGGTCGAGTCCGGTGGCGTTGATCGCGGTGAGAGCGGCTTGGAGGTTATCCTCGGAAATGCCCGGAATGATCAGGTTCTGCCAGACCGTCAAGCGGATTTCTCCACGTCCGAACTCGTCCGCGATATCCGCCAGTGCCAGCATTTGCGTGACCGACATGCGCCCTACCGGAGTGAGGACTCCGATGTAGTTCCTGCCATCGGTTTGCTCATGGATGCCGAGATGGCCGTGCTTGGTTTTCGGGAGGGATGGCTCGCATTTTTCGAGCGCGAGATATCGCAGTGGAAAGGTGAGTTTCTTCTGAGTCTCTTCGAGCATTTTCGGGACGCCCCATTCATCGACGAGATATTTCAACCGGGCTTTCTTACGGTTCGTGCGGTTCCCGTGTTCGATGAACACCCGCATCAATGCTGCGGCGACCGGAACCGTTTCCTCGGGTGTGAGGAGCAATCCGCAGTCCGATGCGAACTGCTTGTGGCCGGTGATCCCGCAGAGCTGCATGCGGAAATACACTCCGGGAGCGACGCCTTCCGTATTGCCAGCCACCTTGACGGCGTAGAAGCCGATGTCGTTCGTGTCCGCGCAGACGGAGACGCGCCCTCCGGAATCGTACGAGATATTGAACTTTCGCGGGAGGCCGTAGAGGTCGCGGTTCTTCAAGATATTGTAATGCATCGCGCGGGCGTAAGGCATCACGTCGATGAGTTCGTCGGGATCGAATCCGGAGGTGGGTGTCGCGGTGATGTTCCGGACGTTGTCCGCACCCGCGCCCTGGGAAGTCAGGCCGAGGTCGGCGAGCTTCATGAGGATCTTCGCGCAGTTTTCCGGCATGATTTCACGCACCTGCAAATTGGCACGGGTTGTGAGATCCGTGTGACCCGGGCCCCAGTCATCGGCGATCTCCGCCAGGCCGCGGAACTGATATGTGTTCAGCGCGCCACCGGCAATCCGGCAGCGGAGCATGATGCTTTCCTGGGCAGGGCTGACGAAAAAAAGACCGTGGAATTTGTAACGGAAAATGTCTCCACCTTCGGGAAAGGTTTTGGTTTCGGCGTTAGCTGAAATGGCGTCGTAGCAATCGAGTCCGTTTCGCTCGTATTTGATTTGCTCTTCCTTGCAGAGCTCGTCAACGGGTGTTCCGAATAGCATTTCCTCAACCGCGTCTTCCGGCTCATGGGTGAAACGACCTCCGGCGTCTTGTCCGAGGTAAGGAAGGTCACGGGACTGGATAGCGCCGGAAACGAAGCCGGCGAGGTATTGGGTCTGTTCCTCGGTAAAGCCGCTGTTTTCGATTGAGACCATGATAGAATTTCAGCAAGGGATATGCCAGCGGTCCGGGTGGGGAAAAGGGTTCAGGGAATGCGGATCATCGCGAGTATGAGGGCGGCTAATGGAGCGCGGGCTTGGCCAAATCCCACTACCCGGGAACCCGGGCACTCTCTCCAGACTGCTTCCTCAATACCTATCTGGCAGAAAACCTCACGCCACTCCTTTTGCCTTTCCGACTTCTTTTCCGGTGAACGAGAGGAGTGATTTGGAATCGTGGATGCGGGGTTCCGTGCGGAGGTGGGCTCGCTCGGTGAGGAAGGAGACGAGATGGTCGAGGCAGCCGAAATAGAGGGGGTCCTGCATCATGGTGGCGCGCTCACGGGGCTTTGGGAAATCGATGGAAAGAATTTCGCCTATGGTGGCAGCAGGGCCGTTGGTCATCATAACCACGCGATCACAGAGGAAAACGACTTCATCCACATCGTGGGAGACAAGGACGGTGGTGATCTTTTCGCGGTCGAGGATATCGAGTATGACGTCCTGAAGTTCCATTCGGGTGAGGGAATCCAAGCGGCCGAAGGGTTCGTCAAGGAGGAGGACGTTCGGCTTGAGCGCGATGGTGCGTGCGATGCCAACGCGCTGCTGCATTCCACCGGACATCTCGCTCGGGTGCTTGTCCATGGATTCCTGAAGGCCGACGGAGGAGAGGGCGTATTCGACGATTTCTTTGCGTTGCTGTTTGGTGGCGTGTGGATAGACGTTTTTCACGCCGAGCATGACGTTTCCGTAAGCGCTCATCCATGGCATGAGGCAGGGGGATTGGAAAACGACGGCACGATCCGGACCGCGCCATCGATTTCCTGTCCGGCCACGACGATGCCGCCATCTGAGATTTCATTCAGTCCGGCGAGCATGGTGAGGACAGTCGATTTCCCGCATCCGGAATGGCCGATGAGTCCGATGAATTCTCCCTGCTCGATGTCCAGGTTGAAATCGACTACAGCTTTGAACGGCTCTCCGAAGGGGTTCGGGTAGGATTTCGCGAGATTGAAGATTTCTACGTGGCGCATGGGAGTTTGGAGTGTTTCGGGGACGGGCGTGGCAAGCGGCGGCTAAATTGGCGGAAGGGTGGATTTCTTCAGGAGAAGGAGGAAGGCGGCGAAGGTCAGGCAGGAGGCGGTGGCGATGAGGAATTCGCGTTTGTCCGTGGAGAAGATGACGATGAAGTTTCTCCCCTTGATAAGGGAGGAGAAGCTGGAGACGCAGAAGGGCATGAGGAACATGCGGAAGGTCTGCCAAGGGTCGCGGCTGCGTGCGGCGAGGCTGAGCAAAAGGGCGGTGCCGATGACGAGGCTGATGCCTAAAGAGTTCAGCCAGAGACGGGGGGACGGATCGAAATGATGGACGAGGGTCACGGCATACCAGACCAGGTATCCCCAGAGTATCGCCCTTGAGGGCGGCAGATTCCTGAAGTAAGCGAGGACGGGCATGTCTTAGTCTGTCAAGAAGCCTGTTTGCCGAGCCTCCAGGTGGAACCGGTGTTTTTCGAAGGGGGCTTGAAGTTTTTCGGTGTGACGTCCGGCATTTGGAGGACGGTCTTGTTGCGGAGGGCTTTCGCTTCGCGGTTCAGATCGAGGAGATACGTGGTGATGTCCCGCTTCAGGTGCTGGTATTCGAGGGAGTCGTTGAGCGAGCGGCGGTCCCGGGGGCGCTCGAGGGAGACAGGGAATGCCTCGCCGAGGGTGGCTTCGGGTCCCATGGTGAGGGGGATGATGCGGTCTGCCATGAGGATGGCTTCATCGACGTCGTTGGTGATGAGGACGGCGGTTTGTTTTTCGCGGCTCCAGATTTCCAGAATTTCATCCTGGAGGACGGCGCGGTTGAGGGCGTCGAGAGCGGAGAGTGGCTCGTCGAGCAGGAGGACTTCCGGCTGCATGGAGAGGGTGCGGGCAAGGGATACGCGCTGACGCATGCCACCGGAGAGTTCGTGTGGTTTCTTGTCGCGGGCGGGAGTGAGATGCACCATCTCGATGAATTTCTCGGTGTGGGTCTTCACCTCTTCACTCGAGTAGCTGCTGTAAACGGATTTCACTGCCATCTCGATGTTTCCATAGACGGAGAGCCACGGGAAAAGTGAGTAGGACTGGAACATGACACCACGCTCGGGGGCAGGGCTGGTGACTTCCTTTCCTGCCATGCGAACGGCGCCGGCGGTGGGTGGCTGCAGGCCGGAGAGCAGGGAGACGAGGGTGGATTTTCCTGATCCGGAGAAGCCGATGACTGCCACGAATTCGCTCTCAGCAACGGAGAGGTTCACGTCCTGGAGGACGTTCACGCGCTCGGCTTCGGGGCCAAACCCGATGGAGACGTGGTCGAGTTCCAGGAAGGGCATGTTCTTTTCTGTAGGAAAGGGGAGCACGGGAAGAAGTGACTAGTGGGAAGCAAGAAGTAAAAAGTGTGAGTTCCAGGTTTCCTCAAATGGGTGATCCGCCGGTATCGAAAGAGACCAGGCGCTGGAAGACGATCATGATGCGATCCAGGAACATGCCGATGATTCCCACGATGAAGACTACCACGAACATCTGGGCGAAGGAGTCGGACGATCCGTTGGTATACATGTCGTTGACGAATTTCCCGATACCTTGGGAGGTGGAGAGAATTTCCGCGGCGACAAGAACCATCCAGCCGACAGCGAGGGAAATACGGAGACCCGCGAAGATGAGAGGAAGGGCTGTGGGGATGACGATTTTGAAGAGGCGGGAGACGAAGCCTAGGCGAAGGACGCGGGCGACGTTCATGTGGTCTTTGTCGATGGAGGCGACGCCAAGGGCGGTATTCACCAGGGTGGCCAAAGTGAACAGAGTGCGACGGTGAGCGCGGAGGAGATAAACATCGGGTCGACCTTGTATTCCCTGATGAAAGGAACGTGATCGAGTGCGCGGACGAGCCAGTGATTCTCCGGCTCCGGCATGAAGCCGCCGACGATGATCATGATGATGGGCAGCCAGACGAGCGGGGAAACGGGTTTGAAAAGCGCGATGAACGGAGTCATCGAGGCCATGAAGGTGGGTGAAAGCCCGCAGAGTATGCCTATCGGAATCGCGATGGCGGAAGCTACTATGAATCCAGTAAATACACAGAGGAGAGACCGGACGATCTGCTTAGGCAGTGTCCATGGCTTCGCATATTGGGACTCCTCGGTGGTTTCCAGGAGTTCCTGAGATTTAACGACCCTTGCACCGAGACGGTAAAGGTCTCCATCGGTGGCCGCTAGGAATTCCGCCTTGGCATTGTCGAGACGGGCTTTGGATTGCTCGACTTTCGCCTCACGTGAGTCTTGGCCTAGCATCTCTCTGTATTTGGTGAGAAACTGGCGCTCTTCGGCGAGTCTGGTGACGGCTTGCTGGGCGTCCTTTACCTTGGGGAAGGTTTTGGTCTGAGCTTCTTCGTATTCCTTCTTGAGGAGCTTGAGTTCTTCCTTCTCGTTCTCGGAAACCATGTCGTTTTCGCGTATCTTGTCGAGATACGCGAGGCGCGCGTCGGAGCCTTTGTCCTGGAGGGCTACTGACTCTTCTTTTAGAGCAGCTAGGCGGGATGCCTTTGCGGCCCGGAATTGAGCGCGTTTGGAATCGTATGCGTTCTTGGTAGGAGCGACGAATTTGTCGAACTGTGCCTTTGATGAGGCTTTCACCCCGTCGATCTGTTCTGCGGCCTGCTTTTCCAGGTTATCAAGGGCGGCGAGACGCTTGGTGACGACTTGCAGTTCCTTCAGCCTGTCTTCGGATCTCATGAGGTAGGCGTCGGCCTTGGCTGTTTCGCGGTCGTGAAACAGCCAGATACCGGTATTTGCATCCCAGGTGACACCGGGAGTAGGGACTTCGCCGGCCTTGGTGCGGTGCTTCGGAGCCAGGATCGGACCATAGCCAGATGAAGGCCGCGAAGGCGAGAATGGGAACGAGAATAAAGCGTCCTATTTCACGGAGCTGTTTGGGTGGGTTTTCACCGGCGGCCAATCTCACGATAGGGGAAAGGAAATTGAGTCCTGCGATATCTATTACTTTTAGGATCTTGTATTTCATGGAAATGCCGAGTGGAAAGTGACCGGTGATCGTTGGGAGACCTTGCTGATGGAGAAGGTGGAGGGGGCGCGGGGTTTGAACCCGCGCCCGGCGGACGGATGCTGGGATTATTTCCCTGAAAGTGCGGCGTCGTCCTTGATGCCGATCTTGAAGGAGTTGATGTATTCGATCGGCTTTCTGCCGTCGTAGGAGTTGCCGTCTATGAAGTCGGAGGTAGCCGGTTTGTAGCCGTCTTCGGTTTTTGTGACTTCGTCTTCGGTTAGGTTGCCTTCTTCGAGAAGCATGTTGGCGGCTTTCATGTAGACCTCTGGAAGGTAAACTCTTTTGGCAATTTCAGCATACCAGGAGGCAGGCCTGGCTTCGGAGATCTGACCCCAGCGGCGCATCTGCGTGAGGAACCAGACGCCATCGGAATACCACGGATAGGTGCAGTCGTATTTGAAGAAGACGTTGAAATCAGGCATGTCGCGAACGTCGGTCTTCTGGAAGGTGAAGGTGCCTGTCATGGATTTGCTGATGATTTCGAAATCCGCTCCAACGTAGTTTGGCTGGGAGAGAATGCGGCATGCCTCCTCGCGGTTAACGAGTTTTCCGGAGCCGTCGGTCTCATCGAGCCACTTACCGGCACGAATGAGCGCCTTGGTCATGGCGATGAGGGTGAGAGGATTTTCATCTGCGAACTTGCGAGTTACGCCGAAGACCTTTTCCGGATTGTTCTTCCAGATATCATAGTTGGTCGTGACCGGAACGCCGATGCCTTTTGCGATGGCCTGCTGGTTCCATGGCTCACCGACGCAGTAGCCGGAAATGGTTCCTGCTTCGAGGGTGGCGGGCATTTGCGGCGGAGGAGTTACGGAGAGTTCCACGTCTGCATCCGTGCGGCCTGCGACATCCGCCTCGGAGTAGAAGCCGGGATGGATTTCTGAAGCTGCGAGCCAGTAGCGGAGCTCGTAGTTGTGGGTAGAAACCGGGAATACCATTCCGAGCTGAAGCTTCTTCCCTTCCGCAAGCATGTCATCGGCGATGGGCTTCAGGGAGGCGGCGGAGATGGGGTGCTCGGGGGTGTCCGTGTCCAGTTCGGGATCATTTTCCTGCATCTGTGCCCAGACGGAGTTGGAAACGGTGATGCCGTTCCCGTTGAGATCCATGGTGAATGGGGTGACGACATCCGCCTTGGTGCCGATGCCGATCGTCGCGGCTATTGGCTGGCCGGAAAGCATATGCGCACCGTCGATGTTACCGGTGATGACGTTATCGAGGAGGACTTTCCAGTTCGACTGGGCAATGACTTCCACGGAGAGTCCTTCGTCGTCGAAGAAGCCTTTTTCCTTTGCGATAACGATGGGAGCGCAATCAGTGAGCTTGATGAAGCCAAGTTTCAGCTCGTCCTTTTCAACAGCTAGTTTTTCGGCGGACACGCCGGAGATCAGAGATCCGGTTATCATTGCGGTGACGAACCAGGCCGCTGCACGGAGCGGTCGGGGAAAAGTGGGAGTGGAATTCATATTTTAGATGTTTGGTGGCACCTGGAAGGTAGCGGCATTGGTGCCAACCCATGTCCAGCTCATGAATCCGGGAGGAAGTCGTTTCATCGACTCCATGAACCAACCTCATCGCTCCGGAAGCCCTTGTTGCGCGGTGAGGAAAACATCCTCACGATGGATGCGTGAGATCGATCCGGCTGTGATTTCCGGTAGGGCATCTATAGAGCGAAGTCCGGCGAGCTGCCAGGACGCCTTGTCCATGGTCGGGCGGTTTACCGAACCACCGTAGAAGAGATGAAAAGAACCTTCAGTGAAAGTGTCTCTGCCGGTTACGAACCGTCCGGAAAAGCTGTTAACAAGCAGCTCTTTACTTATGTCAACATATTGCCGCTGGCTGAGAATCGAAACGAGATCTTCCCGGAAACTCTCATCGGCACACAGTCGGCACGCTTCAAGCAGCGACGTGACCAGAGCCACGGCCTTTTCCTTCTGCTCGCGCATGAAGCGCCCGGAGACCATCAAGACTTTCTCCGGATGCCCGTATGAAAGATCGGCTGAAGTAGCCGGGCACCAGCCGAAACCACCAAGGATCGCCACAGAGTTCCAAGGCTCACCAACGCAATAGCCGTCGATCTGACCAGCTTTTAGGTGTTTCGACACCAGTTGGGGTGGCAGGAAGATGATCTCCGCATCCCGGCCTGGATCAAGTCCGTGACGGCGAAGCCAGGCGTGCAGAAGAATATGATGCGAGGAGTAACGGTGGGGAGTAGCTAAAGTCAGCGGACGGTTCTGTTTCCAATAGTGGCTGAGCCATTTTTTCAGACCTTCTCCCGAGCGAATGGCTGCCGGATCCAACGCATTCGAGAGCGTGATCGCATTCCCGTGGAGATTCAGCACCAACGGCACGACAACCTCTGACTTCAGATCGCTAAATCCCAGTCCCAGCGCCATGGCGATGCCCGCAATGGACTGCGCCGCATCCAGCTCCCCGTAATACATCTTATCCCGGACACTGGCCCAGCCGAGTTCCTTGGAGAGTCTCACGTTAAGTCCGTTCCGCTCAAAAATCCCCATCTCCATTGCTACCGCGATAGGGGCGCAGTCACTCAATGGCACGAAGCCAAGCCGTATGGCGGTCTGGCTCCCCGGATCGGAATAAATCGTTTTCAAAGCTCCGCTATAAGCGTTTGTGATGCCAGAATCTGACCTTTGGCATAAACGCTGCTAATTTCGATGATACGCTCCTGATGAGCGCGCTTCATATCGACCTCGATGAATTATGGATTGGGTTCCGGATTTGAGACAAATCAGGGCTTTCGTCGCTGTGGCCGAGGAGGGAAGTTTCACACTTGCCGCCAAGCGAATCTTTGTGACTCAATCCGCCGTAAGCCACTCGTTGCGAACACTGGAGGAGCAGCTCGAGTGCAGGCTTCTGGATCGCTCCGGGAAACGCGTAATTACTACCACGGAAGGCGATCTTCTCCTGGTAAGATGCCGCGCGATGCTCCGCGAAATTGATCTGGTGACCACGGATCTGGAGGGCTTGCGACGCTGGGGGCAGACCCGCATCCGGGTCGGTGCCCCCCATTCACTCTGCCATTTTTTCATACCTTCCCTACTCCGAGAGTTTCGGGACTGCTTTCCAAAATGCGATCCATCCATCGAAGTTGGGGACAGCGCAACCCTGCTTGGCCAGTTGGATGAAGGAAATCTGGATCTTGTCGTAGGACTGAGACCCCGCAGCCGCAGTGAGGACGGCTACCGCTTCATGTTTCAGGATCGTCTCGCATTCGTCGTCTCACCTTTCCATCCGTGGGCGCAGAAAGACGCCACGATCGAAACGACTTTGCGCGACCAGCAATTCATCATCTACGCGAAAGCCACTGAAACCCACCGCCTGATTGAAAATTGGATGGATCAACACATCGGAAATTCGAACAAGGGTCTTGTGCTCGGCGACATGCAGGCGATCAAAGAGATGGCTAAAATCGGTATCGGTATCGGCATCGTCGCACCTTGGGTTGCAGCGCGGGAGATCGAAGACGGAAGCTTGAAGGTGATAGAGATGCAGCCTCCGGAGATCGAACGTGAGTGGGGCGTGTTCCATTCCACCAGGCGAAACCCAAGCCTGGTTGAGGAAGCTTTCATCGGACTTTGTGAGCTGGCTTTTTCGATGATGCCGAGTTAGCTGAACAGTAAGACTTCCGCTGTTTCCAGCGGAAGCCTCTGCTATCAATAACCGGACGGAAACCTGATTTTCTAGAACTCGTAGTTCAGCTCGATTGAGAAGCGAGTGGCGGTAAGTGCCGGGGCGGCTCCAACATACGCGTCACCTTCGGACTCGAAGTGCGCGAGCTTGGCGATTGCCGTAAACTGCTCGTTGAATTTTTTTACGAGCACGGAATCGACTTCCCAACCGTAGCCGGCGGAAATTTCATTATCGCCCATTGCGTGGAGCGTGTTCACCCATTTCATTCCCCAGAAGACGGGCATGCTGTGAGAGAGGTAGAGATCGGACAGCCCGTTATGTGTTCCGAGGATACGGCCAACGATGAACGCGTCTGCAAATCCGTTGAAGGCGTGGACGGTCGAGAGTGGTGTTTTCAGACCAGCTCCGAGATGCTCAAAACCCAGGGTGAGCGCCTGCGCACCGAACGACTTTGTCGCGGTGACGTGCGCGTAGATCGCCTCGTCATCGGCTGTGCGGCCGGCCTCGTCCTGCCAGGCCAGCTCTCCGTAGAGGCTGAGGCCGAAAGCTTTTCCCGCGGCACTCACACCGAAGGTATTGTTATCCAGACCCGGGGTATCCTCGAAGCTCATGAGGTAGATGTAGGAGCCGAGGGCTAGCCCTTCGATACCCGCATAGGATCCGTCCAGCATGTAAATATCTCCGGGGAGATTTTCCAAAGCACCACCCGCATCGGAACCGAAAATCCGGTTCACCTGCTTGACGTAACCCAGATCCAAAGTCAGATCCTCCACGATTGAAGTGGAGAATGTGATCGCATCGAAAGTCTGCTCATTCTGTCGCCATCCCACATTGCCGATGAAAGCAGCGTTGTTCCGGATGATTCGTTGGCGTCCGAGTTTTGTGACCGTTTCAAATCCCGCATACTGCAGGAAAAGCTGGTTCAGCTCGTTGGTCTCAGGATCGATGATCACCGTATTTCCGGCAACCGCCGGATCCGCCAGGGGGGCGCCACCGTTGAAATCATCAATGGCTGCCTGGGAGAACTCTCCCTCGATGACGGCACTGAAACCGTTCCATTCCATCGTTTTCAATCCGAGACGCTCACGGAAAGTGAAGGCATGCGAGGGATCGGCACCATTCACGTCGCCAAACTCGTAGCGGGAACGAATATTAATGGTGGGAGTGATCCAATCCTCTTCGGACGGCTCCACCATGACTTCAGGTGCCCGCATGGATGGCTTGGGAGGTCAGGAGGAATAGTGCTGCTTTGAATTTCATGTTTTTCTGATTTCCTTGGGACGGACAGTCATCCCGCGGTTCATCGAAGCGCGAAGCTGGCCATATGCTCCCATCAGGAGCCGTGGGGCGTGAATTGTGTTTCCGCCCGCCATGCGTGCGGATCATCCCGCGCTGGCTTGGAAATAACCGGAGTGATCAGGGGGAGGCGGATTCTTTCAGCACTTCAAAAACAAGAATCCTCTGATCCGATAGCTCGTTTCCAAGATCCCATTTCCCGGCTCGAATCCTACAACCTCGTTCCCACACTCTGGGATCTGGGTAAGGATCGCCAAGCCCTCAATATTGCGACAGCCGCTCTCGCGGAGGTGCTTGAAAACTCCCGGGGAATATCCTCCTCATACGAAAGACGCCCGGAGGTTCGTGGAAGCGATGGAATGGCTCAGTCCCGCAGACTCATCAGAATGCGCAGCACATACCAGAAAAGCAAAGCCACGCTTGCGAAAAGCGAGAGCGAAGCGGCCACATATTGCTCGGTGTTGTAGCGGTGGATGAGATTGCTGGTGCTGTAAAGGATGGAGATCGATGCGAAGATCACCATTGCGGCCGAGAACCAGAGACCCAGGGAGATTGGCAGGAAAAACGAAGCCGCGATCAGCCCGAGAGCGACAATCCCGCCGATCTTCAGGATACCACCGAGGAAGCTGAAATCCTTTCTGGTGGTGAACGCGACCACGGTGATGCCAAGCACCATGACCCCGGTGATGAAGCCAGCCTGGATGAGGAGGGAGGCGTCACCCGTCATCATCATCGCCATCATGATCAGGGGGAGGAAAATCAGCGCCACCGCCACCGTGTAGAGAACAAGACCCGCGTACTGGACGCTTTTGGAGGTGTCGCTGTTCGCCCATTTGTCAGCCAGCCATGAGACAACCATGAATCCCCCGAGCACGATGAGCCAGGAATAGCTGCTTTTCCCAAGCAGCTGAAGAGCCGCGGCTCCCAGCCCCATCTTTAGGAAAATGGTCTCCAGAGCCACGAACAGCGCGATCGCACCGGCGAGGTGCCAGTACGTCTTGCGGATGAAGGCGGCGCGCTCCGTCTCGGCTGTCTCGGCAACCATGGGAACCCTGTAGGAATGAATGTCTGTGCTCATGTCGCCCGGTATATAATTCCGGTTTTACGGAGCCGCAATTCAATTCGTAGCCACGCGCTCGGCGGGAATGAAGATCCCTTCCCGTGCGATCTGCCGCCCGTCGAGGGGAAACTCCCCCCTGCCCTGCAGCACCCTTCTGGAGATGTGAAAGCATTTCCAGGCCCGCACCACCCGCATCTGCGCACGCGGGCCGCTCATCCGCGTCGCCAGATGCTGGAAATGCCTTACCGGATTACCAAGAAAACCGTGACCTCCGTCTGCCGCCTTTTCCACCATCCATTCCAGCGCCGCATACGGCAGTGGCCAGTCCCGCAGAATTTCCGCATCCGCTGGGAGATCCGCGGAAAACGCCTTGTTCAACTGTAGGACGGCCTGCGCCGGCTTCCCCTCCATCCAGTAACCCTGCGCGAAACGGAGCGAGTCCATATAAAAGGCCGCCCCTCTCCCGGATCCATGTGATTTTTTCCCACCCGGCTCCTGTTCCGGCAGAAACGGACAAAACTCCACGCCCCGATCCTCCACCTTCGACGGCCGGCGATCAATGTCCGATTTCAGACGTTTTCCTTAACAGGAATGTCCTTGCCCACCATCCGGGAAACACAAATCCTCCCCCCCGTATGAGCAACCGTCTTGAAGGAAAAGTCCTCGTCGCCCAAGGAGGCGGCCCCACCCCCGTCATCAACCAGAGCGTCGTCGGCGTCGCGCTGGAAGCCCGGAAATTCTCCCAGGTCACCTCCATCTACGGAGCCGTCCACGGGGTCACCGGCATCATCAACGAGGATTTCGTCGATCTCACCCGCGAGACCACCCACAACCTGGAACAGGTCGCCGGCACGCCCTCCTCCGGTCTCCTCTCCACCCGCGACAAACCCGATGAGGAATACTGCGCCCGCATGTTCGAGGTGATGAAGGCCCACGACATCCGCTACTTTTTCTATGTCGGTGGAAACGACTCATCGGACACCGTCCGCATCGTGAACGAGCAGGCGCAAGCTGAGGGTTACGAACTCCGCGCCATCCACATCCCCAAGACCATCGACAACGACCTGGAGGAAAACGACCACTGCCCTGGCTTCGGTTCCGCCGCACGCTTCGTCGCACAGGCCTTCATGGGCGTGAACCTCGACAACCGCGCTCTCCGCGGCGTCTACATCGGCTGCGTCATGGGTCGCCACGCCGGCTTCCTCACCGCATCCTCCGCACTCGCACAGAAATACTTCGATGACGGCCCGCACCTCGTCTACGTCCCGGAGCGTCATTTCACCACGGAGCAACTCCTCGCCGATGTGGATCGCGTCTATTCAAAGCACGGCCTCTGCACCATCGCCGTTTCCGAAGGCATTTCCGATCCCGACGGCACACCCATGATCGTCAAACTCCTCGGAAAGGAAGAGCGGGACTCCCATGGGAACGTCCAGCTCTCCGGTACCGGCGCACTCGGCGACCTCCTCGCGGACACCATACGCGACGGCCTCAAAATCAAGCGCGTCCGCTCAGATACCTTCGGCTACCTCCAGCGCTCCTTCATGGGCATACAGTCGGATCGCGACGCCCGCGAGGCTCGCGAGGTAGGCGAGAAAGCCGTCCAATTCGCCATGTGGGACAACTGCGACGGCTCCGTCGCCATCAAACGCCCCGTGCTCGACTACTCAGTCGATTACGAGCTGGTGGATATCAGGAAGGTGGCCGGGAAAACCCGCCACATGCCCGACAACTTCATCAACGAAGCGGGCAACGGCGTCACCCAGGAGTTCCACAACTACTGCCGTCCCCTCCTCGGCTCCGATCTCCCAGAGCCGCACCGCCTCCGCGCCCCGAAAGTGCCGAAAATCCTCAAAGCATAGGAACGCCCAAGCCTCTGATACCGGGAGAACATGGTGTCCGCGTGCGTCCGGAGGTGCCGCTCTGATGGTGGCTCGGGGTGAGGCCGACCCAAGGCGGCGAGCTGGCGTGCGTTGTTGAACTCGCTGAACTCGCTGAGGTCGTGAAGCTCGCCGGGCACGATCCGGACAGTGGTCTCGCCAAGCCCGCGGATGGTGTCAAGGCGGTCGCATCTGGCTTGGAGAGGCGTGTCATGAGTCTGGCGGTGTCCTGTGTGATGGAACCGACATAGCGGCCTGACTCGGTGATCCTTCGCTGGACGGGGCTTCGCGGGTGCCAGGGGCGAAGATCTGCAAATTCAGATCGGGAAAAGGAATATTGGCGGAGTCGTCTACCTGTTTGGCAAGCGGGCAATCAGTTCTCTCAGGTCGGCGGGTTTCACCGGTTTGACCATGTGTTCGTCGAAGCCGGCCTCGGCGGTTTTCCTTCTGTCTTCCACCGTCCCCCAGCCGCTCAGGGCGACGAGGTAGGCATCCGGGCAGCACTCCCGTACCAGTCGGGCGGCCTCGTAGCCGTCCATGACAGGCATGCCGAGATCGAAGCATGCGAGCCGGGGAGCGGAGCGCCGCGCCGCCTCGACCGCCTGTTCCCCGTCGTAGACGACTTCGCACTCCATGCCTTCCATTTGGAAAAATATCCCGAGGACATCGGCGGTCGTCTTCCCGTCCTCCGCGACGAGCACACGGAATTTCCCCGATGAGGGAAGAGGTGCCGCGGATTCTTCCCTGGGGGCTGGCGCGGGTGCGTCCGCCCCGGGGAGCACCACGACGAACTCGCTGCCTTTCCCACTACCCTCGCTGGACAGGGAAACGGACCCGCCATGCAGCTCGACAATGGATTTCACGAGAGTCAGACCGATCCCCAGCCCGTCCTTCGACCCGGCGACCCCCTGGTCGAACAGCTCGAACACCCTTGCCTGATCCACGGAATCGATACCGTGGCCGTTATCAGAAACGGAGACTCTCGCGCTGCAATCCGTCTCATCCACTTTCAGGACGATCCTTCCGCCGCGCGGTGTGTATTTCGCCGCGTTGGACAGGAGATTGGAAACCACCTGTGTGAGCCTGTGATGATCCGCGAAGAGACCGAGATCAGGGGAAAGGTTTTCAACGACCAACTTGTGCCCCAGTTCGTCAAGAAGAGGCTGCACCGACTCGGCCGCCTGTTGAACCACCTCCGCGATGCGGACGTATCCGGTCTCCAACTCGATCTTCCCGGTGTTGATTCGCGAGACGTCCAGAAGGTCGTCGATGAGGCGGGACATATGTCCGACCTGGCGGCCGATCATTCCGCCGATCCGCGCGACGAGAGCGGGATCCTGCGAATTTCCCTGGAGGACTTCCATTCCGGTGAGAATGGGAGCCAGCGGATTGCGGAGTTCGTGCGCGAGCATGGCGAGGAACTGATCCTTGCTGCGGGAGGCGCGGGCCAGCTCCGCGTTGCTCCACTCGAGCTTGTCGTTGGTCTCGCGGAGCATTCGCTCGCTTTCCAGGAGTCCCTGGCGCTGGAGGGCGAGTTCGTAGAAGACGGCCGCCTTGTTCAGCAGGATCACCGGGTCAATGGGCTTTGGCAGGAAATCGATGGCGCCAGTCTCGTATCCGCGGATTCGCCTTTCCTGATCAACTGTGCCGGCTGTCAGGAAGATGATGGGCGTGCCGCGCGTGCGGTCGGTGCTGCGCATGATCTCCGCCAGTTCGAAACCGCTCATGCCGGGCATCTGGATATCGATGAATGCCAGGGCGATCTCCTCCCTGAGCAGCAGTTCCAGAGCCTCCTGACCGGATGAGGCTTTCACCAGCTCAAGGCCGTCGCGTTTCAGCAATCCTTCCAGCGCGATCAGGTTGGCCTCCAGGTCATCGACGAGGAGAAACTTGATGGGAGCGGATTCGGACATGTCAGGAATTTGTCGCAAGTTCGTTCAAGGCTAGGGCGATTTCCGCAAGTGACAAGGCCGTTGCGGTGGGGCGGGCGGCAAGGGCGGCTCTCGGCATCGCGCAGCCTTCGGCGGTCTCGGGGAGCTGGACGAGGCCAAGTCCCCCCGCGTCGCAGACAGCTCTGAGACCGTTCGCGCCGTCCGAGCTTGCGCCGGTGAGGATCACTCCGGTGAGGGAGTCCCCGTAGGCATCCGCAGCGGATTCGAAAAGAACGTCAACGGCAGGGCGGGAATACAGGACGGGCTCGTCGCTGGAGAGGGACAGCGTGAAATCCGGCTCGACGAGCAGATGGTAGTCGGCTGGCGCGAAGTACACGGTGGACGGACGTATCGTCTCCTTGTCCTCGGCTTCTTTCACTTCGATGGCACAACGCTGAATGAAAAGATCCGCCAGCAGGCTTTTCTTATCCGACGGCACGTGAACCACCACGAAAACCGGAAACGGATAGTCGCGGGGAAGTGCTGGAAGGATGACGGAAAGCGCCTCGATCGCGCCGACCGAAGCGCCGATCACGATGGCCGCGGGGGGGGTGGGGTCGGAGTCGGTCATGGTTCCCCCTCTTTCTGGTAGATCCGTTCCTCACGGTCGAACTCGGAAAACGCCTTCGTGTGAGCCGAGAAGCGCAGGCTTTCCTTTGATCCCAGGCCAAGAAACCCCCTTCGAACGAGCGAATCGTTGAACAGGCCGATGGCTCTGTCCTGGAGTCCGCGGTTGAAATAGATAAGCACGTTCCGACACGAAACCAGTTGCGTTTCCGCGAAGACCGAATCGGAGACGAGGCTGTGATCGGAAAAGACCGCGTTCTTGCAAAGCGAGGGGTCGAACTTGGCGCGCCCATAGCCAGCGGTATAATAGTCGGAAAGCGAGGACTTCCCCCCGGACTTGCGATGGTTCCCGGTGAATTGCGCCACCCTGCTGAGATCGTAGACTCCGGCGCGGGCTTTCTCCAGCGCGTCTCCGTTGATATCCGTCGCGTAGAAGATGGTGCGGCTCTCGAGACCTTCCTCGCGAAAGAGTATGGCCATCGAGTAAAGCTCCTCTCCCGCACTGCAACCCGCGATCCAGACTTTGAGCGACGGATAGGTTCTCAGATGAGGGATCACCTTTTCGCGCAGCATGCGGAAGTAGGAGGGATCGCGAAACATGTCGCTCACCTGGACGGTCAGGAACGGAAGAAGACGGCGCAGGGTTTCCGGCTCATGGAGCGCGCGGTGCTGGAGCTGGGAGAAGGACTCGCAGCCGAATTGTTCCCGTGCCAGCAAGAGCCGTCGCTTCAGGGACGCGGGCGAATATGAACGGAAGTCGTGCTGGTATTTCCTGTGAATGCCTTCGAGCAGCAACTGAATCTCGATCTCCTCGGTCTCTGTTGACGGGCTTTTCATCTTGGCATCCAGACCCGGATGAGGGAGAGGAGTTTTTCCACATCCAGAGGTTTGGAAAGGAAGTCGTTGGCGCCAGCCTGGAGGCATTGCTCCTGGTCGCTGCGCATGGCCTTCGCCGTGAGCGCGATGATGGGGAGCTTCGCCCAGTCCCGGTTCCTTCGGATCTCCTTCATCGCGGTGATGCCGTCCATTTCCGGCATCATGATGTCCATGAGCACAAGATCGATGGCGTCCTCCGGAGTCTTCGCGGACGCCTTGAGCGCGGCGATGGCCTCGATGCCGTTGCGGGCGACGCCTAGCTTCACGCCGCGCCCCTCCAGGACGCTGGTCAGGGCGAAAATATTCCGCACATCGTCCTCCACGATGAGGATACGGCGGCCTTCCAGCGCGGCGTCCCGGTTGTTGGATTTCGCGATCATCTTCTGTTTCTCGGGAGGGAGATCGGACACGACCTGATGTAGGAAAAGCGTGACCTCGTCCAGGAGACGCTCCGGGGATTTCGCGCCCTTGATGATGATGGATTTTGAATAGCGGCGCAGTCGTTGCTCCTCGTCAGCGGCAAGTTCGCGACCGGTATAGACAATGACCGGTGGGAACGAATACGCGTCCTCGCTGCTGAGAGTCTCCAGCAAAGTGAAGCCCGAGGCATCGGGAAGACTGAGGTCAAGAACCATGCAGTCGAAGGTGGAGTCGCGAAGTTGCTCCAGGCACTCGGCGGCGGTCTGGGCGCAGACGGCATCCACATCGCGGGAGCCGAGGAGATCGCGCATGGCCTCGACTTGCACAGGGTCGTCCTCGACGACAAGAACGCGCCTCATCTTCTGGGTCAGGCGTGTTTCCAGGCTGCGCAGAGCGTCGGCGAGATCGTCGCGTCTCACGGGCTTGAGCATGTAGCCCACAGCTCCGAGAGCCATCGCTGTCTTGGAGTAGTCTCCGGCGGAAACGACATGGACGGGGATGTGTCGGGTGCGTGAGTCGGACTTCAGTTTTTCCAAAACGATGAGACCCGAATTGTCCGGCAGACCGACGTCGAGCACGATGGCGCTTGGAAGATACTGCTGGGACATCGCCAGTGCTTCCTCTGCCGTGGTGGCGATGAGGCATTGGAAATCCAGCTCGCGGACGAGGTCGTAAACGATGGAAGCGAAACGTTCGTCATCCTCCACGGCGAGAATCACCCGCCCGGTTCCCGTGAGCTGCTCGCGGTCGTCCGGAATGCGCGCGCGCGTCTTTGCTCTGGGCGGCTTTTCCTCCGACTGCGCCGGATGGGGAAAATTCGGGGTGGCGGGTGCCGGAAAGGGCGTTTCCTCCTGCGGTGACGGCCCTTCATGAACGCGTGGCAGAAGCAGGGAAAAGGTGCTTCCTCGATCCGCCTCGCTCACAAGCCGGATGGAGCCGCCAAGCAGACGCCCGAGGTTTTGCGAGATGGAGAGTCCGAGACCCGTGCCTCCGTATTTCCTGGCCGTGGTGCCGTCCGCTTGGAAAAACGGATCGAAGATCGTCCGCTGTTTCCCCTCGGCTATGCCTATTCCCGTATCGCTGACCGCGAAGCAGATCATTTCGTCAGGCAAGCCGCTGACCAGCAGTTTCACGGTTCCCTCCTCCGTGAATTTCAGGGCGTTGGAGAGAAGGTTTTTCAGCACCTGCTCCAGGCGAAGGGGATCCGTCTCCATGGTCTCAGGCGCAGAGGGTTCCGCTTCGAGGACGAGTTCCAGACCTTTCTGGTTGGCGACAGGCTCGAACATGTCGCGGAGCGTCGCGAGGATACGCTCGATTTTCACCGGCTCGGAATTCATCTCCATGTGCCCCGCCTCGATCTTGGACAGATCGAGAACGTCGTTGATGAGGCTGAGGAGATCTTTGCCAGCGGACTCTATGGTCAGGGCGTATTTGATCTGCTCCTCGGTGAGATTACCGCCACGGTTCTCCGCGAGAAGTTTCGCCAAAATGAGAGAGGAGTTCAGCGGAGTTCTCAGTTCATGGGACATGTTGGCGAGGAAATCCGATTTGTACCGGCTTGCCTGCTCCACCTCCCTGGCCTTCGTCTCGAGGTTGGCTTTCGAGAGCGCGAGACTCTCTTTCTGCCTTTCCAGAACCTCCGTCTGCGCTTCAAGCTGGGTGTTGATCTGTTCGAGTTCCGCCTGTTGCAGCTCCAGTTGTGATTGTGACTCCCGCAACGCGCGGCTCTGCTCCTCAAGCTCTTCGTTGGACACGCGGAGTTCCTCGCTCTGCGCTTGCACTTCCTCGGTCTGCTGCTGGGTTTCTTCCAGAAGCTCCTGAAGCCTGGTGCGGTATTTCACCGACCTTACGGCGATGGCGACGATCGATTCCACGCGATTGAGAAACTCCGCGTCCGAGTCACGCACCGCATCAAAGAATCCCAGTTCCACGACGGAATTCACACTCCCGCCCAGACTGAAAGGCGCGATCAGAAGGTGCCGCGGCAGGGCGTTCCCGAGACTGGATCCCACCGACATGTAGCCCTCCGGGACATCCCTGACCACCTGCGTGCTCCGGTCTTTCGCCGCCTGTCCGAGCAGACCGTCACCTGGCAGAAATGTTTCCGGGACGCTTCCGGCGGTGGTGGCATGGGTTCCCATCCTCCGGAATACGCCGTTTTCCTCAACAAACATCGCACCCGCCCTCGCGCCCAGGTATTCGGAGAAAAAGCCGACCACGTCGTCAGAGAGCTTCGGGAGGTTCTGCTGACCGAGAAGTTTCGCGCCCAACTGGGTCTGACCCTTCTGCATCCAGGTCTCGCGCCGCGCCGCCAGCCTGATGCTGATGAAATGGTAACCTATGACCGCCAGAACCCACAAAGTGGTCGTTCCGAATGCCCGCCTGACTTCCGACAACTCGCGACCCGGTCCATCAGGAGTGGTGAAATAGGCGATCGCAATGAGGACGGTTCCTGCGAAAGCCACCCAAAGCGGGTAATTCCGTTTCAGAAGGAAAAACGAGGACGCGGTCGGAATCGTGTAGAGCATGTAGATCGAAACCCCGAACGGCGTGAGATGATCAGCCGCGAAGATCACCGCGGTAGCGATCCAGATGCACCAGTAAATCCAGGAGGGGGACTTCTCTTCGAACCTTAGCATTTTCAGAATCAGGCTCGTGGCTAGGAACGGGCAAGTCTCAACCCGCTATCGGAAAAAAGACGGAAGCGGCCGGAACACGAACGCGCATCATTGGATATTTTTCGAAATCTCATCATTGTCGCCTGTTCGTCCAGCATATCTCCGCCTGCAGCCTTGGCAAGCAGACATCGGATGGAAACTGGCTGGAAATTCGGCCACGGTCTTTCATTGCATTATGGAATTTCCACCCTGAAAACCACGCATGCCGGTCGTCTCCGTTGTGCTGCCGTTTCGCGATGCGGAAACCACCCTTCGCGCCGCCATCCAGAGCATCCTTCGCCAGGAGTTCCGCGATCTCGAGCTCATCGCGGTGGATGACGGCTCTCGCGATGAATCGGTGGCGTCTCTTTCCGGGATAAAGGATCCCAGGTTCACTCTGGTGCCGAACGGACTTCAGCAAGGAGTAGTCGGAGCAACCGCGACCGGTCTGGGTATGTCTCGTGGCAAGTGGTTCGCGCGCATGGATGCCGATGACATCGCGACACCCCGGCGTATCGGCAGCCAACTGGAAGCGGCCAGGAACGACACGGGCGTGATCACCTGCGGCGTGGAACAGATCGATTGCCAGGGAGATGGCATGCGACGTTACGTCGAGTGGGCGAACGGCCTCGAAGATCATGACGCCATGTCCCGCTCACGCTTCATTGAATCCCCTGTCATCAATCCCACCGCGATGGTCAGGAGAGATTGGATGGATCGCGTGGGCGGCTATCATGATACCCCGTGGGCGGAGGATCACGATCTCTGGCTCCGGCTTTTCTCGGCAGGCTGCCGGTTCGTCCGCGTCCCGGAAATTCTGCTGCATTGGCGGGACTCCCCACGGCGCCTTACCCGTCGAGATCCGCGCTACGGGATCCGGGCGAGAAGCCGCATGCGCGCCCACCACCTGGGCTTTCTCCCCGGTGTCGCCGACCATGGCGTTGTCATCGCGGGCGCCGGGCCGATAGGAAAAAGGCTGGCATTGGACCTCCAGAACGAGGGAGTGAAAGTCAGGGGGTTTTTCGACGTGAACCCGGCTCGCGTAGGTATGGTCATCCACGGTGCGGAGGTGGCCGGAGCTGCCGAAATACGTTCCCGGTGGAGAAAAAACGTGATGCTTGGCGCGGTAGGTCTCCAGGGAGCGCGATCCACCGTGCGTGATATGGCTCGCGCCGGAGGCCGTAGGGAGGGTTTTGACTTCTGGGCAGTCTGTTAGAAATCGTTCACTGGCAGGCAAACCAACCTTCTCTAATCCGGAAATCTGTTCTCCATCGAACCGGCCTGACGATTTTCACAAGACCGGTTCCTCGCGACACACTATGGCCCGCTGGACTTCCGAAAAAGCTTCCGCCAGGTCTCCCAGTCGTGGGCACCGGGTATCCACAGCTGGTCGGAATTTCCGAGAAACTCCCGAGCGAAAAGTCTGCTCGCGCCAGCCAGCCTGTCCTCGGTTCCGCAGCCAAGAAAGACATCAGGCATGTCTCCCGAATCCTTCCACACGCTTTTCAATCCCACCCAGAGCCGTCTGCTGAAATCCCCGGGTGCGATCGCTTCAGGTTGCCAGTTTTCCAGACCACCCGCCGCCCTGATCTCATCCAGCGCGTAATCCTCTCCCAGATAAGGAGAAAGCAGGATGATCTCATCGATAATCCCGGGATGCTCGATTTCATAAATCAGCGCTCCCATACCACCCATCGAAATGCCCACGAGGCGGATGGTCTTCACACCGGACCGTCTCATAGGCAATATCACATCCTTGTGCAACCTTTCCACCATCGTCTGGTTTTCATAATATCCGAGATGAAGATCGGCCACGACCAGCCGCGCTCCGGGCCACCTTTCCGCAGCGATATCCAGAAAACCCTCTCTGCGGAACTCCCCTATCGAGCTGTAGCGCCCAGGCAGCATCACCACCAGTTCCTCCGATTCCGAAACCCCCTGCTCAAGGACGGGCACCGGCACCTTCGCCTCCCTCGGCAGGTAGGCACAGGAAACGAGTAGCGCCGAAAGCATGAGAAGAACCTTTTTGATCACGTCGCAGCTTCACTCCCCGCCCTTACATCGCAAAGGGTATTTCCAAGCGTTTGAACAAATCTCGAACGCGTCACCGCTAGACCAGTGTGCGAACCACCACTCTTGAGCATTTCGGGAGGAGATCGTTTCTTTCCAGATTAGGGAAAACGGGCGTCCTCGCCGCCTCGGGTCTGACTGCCTTTGAGATGCTGCGGCAACCTGAGGCTCGTCAGGCCTTGAAAAGCGGGCTGGTGGCACTTTCCCCTCCGTCATCGAGACGTGCGGTCGAGAAGACCAGCCGGGTTGTCAGGCAAAAAGCCGCACCTGTCACACCTCTTCCGGGCGAGGCGGACTATGGATCGTTCTTGGAAACTCTCGGCCTCCGTCACATCTCCCCGCGTGAGATTTTTTCCGCGCACCGCCGTTGCCGCAACGGTATCAGCAACACCCTCCCTCCGCGGGAACTGTGGAGTGGAATCGCTCCCACTCTCAGGATGGCGGACGAATTGCGCCAACGTCTCGGAGTCCCGCTGACACATATCGCGTCCGCCTACCGTTGCCCGGATTACAATTCCCAGTGTCCCGGTGCGGCCAAACATTCCTACCATCTCCGTAACCAGGCGCTTGATCTGGTTTTCGGATGCCCTCCGGATCATTCGTTCGCTGAAGCGAGAAAGATGCGGCGCGAAGGGAAATTCCGTGGTGGCCTTGGTCTGTACTCGGGCTTCATCCATCTGGATACCCGTGGATACAATGCGACCTGGGGCGTCTGAGAGAAATTTCCGCCTCTCAGCCTGCCAGCCTGGTTCGCACCATGGTATCGAACTCCGCGATGAACCCGGGCGCTGATCGTTCGATCTCTTCGCCCACCTCCCCTCCGGAGATGTCTTTGTTTCTAGCGAAGAGACCAGCCACCCGGCGGAAGGTGCCTCTCACCGCACGAAGATCTATATCTTCCGAAACCTCCCGAAAAATTTCCGCCAGTTCTTCCGCACGCTGTTTTGTCAGCCTGTTGCCCGTTCCTGGGGAAACCAGATCGGGCTGATGGAGGAAGCGGGCGAGGAAATAGGTGACCATCGCCGTGCGGGCGGCACTACGCGCGGTGAACCAGAAGAATACCGTGCGAAACATCTTTTTGAGAGGTTTTAAGACGAGTCCGCGAGTCATCGACCCGAGTCTCACTAAGAGACCTTTTCCACCTCCTATGAGAATTCCGGGTACATCGGTTTCAAACGTGATGCCACGATTCTCCAGAATGTCTTGAACCATTGAGCGGCGACGTCGGCTTATCAGCCACTCGTCAAGAAACGGAACCGGGAGGAACTCCAACGCACCGGTGCTGGCGCTCGTGACATGGAAACCGCGTTTGCTGCCCCGGCTGCCGGCATGATTTTGTTCCATGGCCACGAGCTGGTTACCTCGCGGATTCGTCCTCGCGGATCGCGGAAAGCTCCGGATCGGATCCCTCGTCAGCGCCTTTCGGGTATTCGATATCATCAAGGGCTTCCTCAGGCTCATCCGATTGGGCTGCCGCGGACTCATAGGAGTCGACCACCGCGTCCCGTTTTTCATTCTCCGCCACCCGCATGCCTTTTTCCACCATCGCTCGATTGGGATCTTCATCGACATAGGGTGGAGCCATAGGATTGGCATTGTCGGAGGTGGCGGGTTCTACAGGATCTAATGGCATGATGTGTGGGGTTGGTTGTTTCAGATAAGTATCCGCACGTTGCGCTCCAAGCACACATCCAACGCTCACGGGGGTTCCGTTAACGTTCATGATGGAGATGTGCATGTTCCCGGCCGTTCTCCATGCGTTCTGCAATCCCCCAACCCGATCAATCCGCCTCTTGACGCGATCCCGGGGCATGGGATGATCCCGGGCAAGACCCGGCAACTTCCTGAGAGCCATTTCCCAACAAGTATTTAAGAAATCAAAGAAACATCATGAGTGAAGCATTCGAAGCAATCAACGACAGCGTGAAAAAATGCCCGGTTCTGGGTGGAAGCAACGCTCACAACGCCCGCGGTACCACTTCGAACGAGCACTGGTGGCCTAACCAGCTCAGCCTCAAGAGCCTCCGTCAGAACGCCCCGCTCTCGGATCCCATGGGAGAGGAATTTGACTACGCCGAAGAGTTCAAGTCACTGGATCTAGACGCAGTCATCCGCGATCTCGATGCGCTCATGACGGATTCTCAGGACTGGTGGCCCGCGGATTACGGCCACTACGGGCCGTTCTTCATTCGCATGGCCTGGCACAGCGCCGGAACCTACAGGATAGGCGACGGCCGGGGAGGAGCGGGATCCGGCACCCTGCGTTTCGCGCCGCTGAACAGTTGGCCGGATAACGGCAACCTGGACAAGGCGCGCCGTCTCCTATGGCCGATCAAAAAGAAATACGGACGCAAATTATCATGGGCTGACCTTCTCGTGCTGACCGGAAACCGCGCCCTGGAAACCATGGGCTTCAAGACATTCGGCTTCGCCGGAGGCCGCGAGGACGTGTGGCAGCCCGAGGAGGACATCTACTGGGGCCCTGAAACGGAATGGCTTGGCGACGAACGCTACTCCGGAGACCGCGAGCTGGACGAACCGCTCGGAGCGGTGCAAATGGGTCTGATCTATGTCAATCCGGAGGGCCCGAACGGCACGCCGAATCCCATCGCCGCCGCGAAAGACATCCGTGAGACTTTCGGGCGCATGGCGATGAATGACGAGGAGACCGTAGCGCTCATCGCCGGAGGACATACCTTCGGAAAAGCCCACGGTGCCGCCGATCCGAATGAATATGTCGGCCCCGAGCCTGAAGGAGCGCCCACGGAGGAGCAGGGACTCGGTTGGAAAAACAGCTTCGGCACAGGCAAGGGTGGCGACACGATCACCTCCGGTCTCGAAGGCGCCTGGACGACGGAACCTGCAAAATGGGACAACAACTATTTTGAAAACCTCTTCGGCTATGATTGGAAACTGACCAAAAGCCCCGCCGGGGCGCAGCAGTGGACGCCGCGCGAAGCCGACGCGGAGGGAACCGTGCCTGACGCGCACGATCCCACCAAGCGTCATGCGCCGATCATGTTCACCACGGACATGTCGCTGAAAATGGATCCCGTCTATGGGCCCATCTCCGAGCGCTTTTTCAAGAATCCGGACGAGTTCGCGAAAGCTTTCTCGAAAGCGTGGTACAAGCTGACCCACCGGGACATGGGCCATACACACGATGCCTCGGCTCGCTGGTTCCGCCCGAACCGATGATCTGGCAAGATCCCGTTCCTCCGGTCGATCATGGATTGATTGACATCGATGACATTTCCTCCCTGAAAGAGACGATTCTTGCGAGCGGACTCTCCATTTCACGGCTCGTCTTCACCGCATGGTCGTCAGCCGCGTCCTACCGCGGAACGGACAGGCGCGGTGGTGCCAATGGCGCGCGGATTCGCCTGGCCCCGCAGAAGGATTGGGCGGCGAACGATCCCGATGGTCTGGGAAAAACCCTGCCAGTCCTGGAAAAGATACAGTCGGATTTCAACTCGGCGCAGACAGGGGGAAAAAAGGTCTCGCTGGCGGATCTTATCGTGCTCGGCGGTTGCGCCGCTGTCGAGGCCGCTGCGAAAAAGGCCGGCCACTCATCGCAGGTGCCCTTCACCCCCGGCCGTACCGATGCGACTCCGGAGCAGACGGACGCGGATTCATTCCGCCCGTTGGAGCCTGTCGCGGATGGTTTCCGCAATTACCTGAATCCCGCGGCCGTCAGATCCTCCGAGGAACTCCTGGTGGATCGCGCCCAGATGCTAACCCTCACCCCGCCGGAAATGACCGTGCTCATAGGCGGTCTCCGTGTGCTGAACGCCAACACAGGGGCATCGAACCTGGGCGTGTTCACCGAGAGGCCGGAAACACTCAGCAACGATTTTTTCACCAACCTGCTGGAGATGGGGATCAATTGGAAGAAATCCGCCCGCTGCGAGCATTTCTATGAAGGCACCGTTTCGGGAGAAATGAAATGGATGGGCAGCGCGGTCGATCTCCTCTTCGGCTCGAACTCGGAGCTTCGCGCCCTTGCGGAGGTTTACGCCTGCGATGACGCCGGGGAGAAATTCGTCGGCGATTTCATCGCGGCATGGATCAAAGTGATGGAGTTGGATCGTTTCGACCTGCATCGGTGAGGCTGGCGGCACGGCCATTGCTTTATCGATGGCCTCCGTCCCGATGCCCGATCTGAAAAACTTCGATTTCCTGGCTGATCCGTGGGTCATCGCCATAGGCGGAACCCTGCTGGGAGCGATTTTTCTCCTGCTGGCTCGGGCGTTCCTATTGAACCGTTTGCGGAAGGTCGGTGGTCGGGCACGATCGGCGGTGGATTCGCTATTCGTCCGCTCGCTTTCCATTCCGCTGACCCTTATCGGACTCGCCCTGCTGGTCATGCTGGCCGAGCGGCTTCTTCTGGAATCAGGTCTGGTAGACCCCTCGAAGCTGAACATCGCCTCGTCAATCGCGAAGATCGTGGCCATCGCCGCCCTGATCCTTTTCGTCGACGCCTTTGTTTCCGGTCTCATCGGGCGCTATTCCGATAGCTCGCCCTCGGTGAGAAACAGCAGGGGCGTGATACAGGCGCTGTCGAGAGGACTGATCATCTGCATAGGGGCGCTCGTGCTTCTCGGGACGATGGGAATCTCCATCACACCCATCGTCGCATCACTCGGAATCACCTCGCTTGCCGTGGCGCTCGCCCTTCAGCCCACTTTGGAAAATTTCTTTTCCGGGGTTCAACTCGTCGTGGACAAGCCGATAAGGGTCGGGGATTTCATAGAATTGGACTCTGGAGAGCAGGGCTTCGTGGATAAGATCGGCTGGCGCACCACCTGGATACGCATGCTCCAGAACAACACGATCATCATCCCCAACAGCGAGCTGTCGAAATCCAAGATCATCAACTACTTCTATCCGGCCAAGGAGCTTTCCGTGCCGGTGGATGTCGGGGTTCACTACGATTCCGATCTGGAACATGTCGAGCGAGTGACCCTGGAGGTCGCCCGCGAGA
>CAVWUI010000007.1:0-63249 GCA_963758175.1 uncultured Verrucomicrobiae bacterium | reverse complement strand
TCCTGCTCCCAAAGCAGGCGCTCTACCAGGCTGAGCTACGTCCCGTTTTGCCGGGGGCGGGAAATTGCTACAGGCCGCCGCCTGACGCAAGGATATTCCTAGCGATTTTTCTCAGTCGAAATCGCCCTTGAAAGAGCATCTCGCGGTCGGGGTCTCGTAGATGACGATTTCCGCCAGCCCGGGAAGATGTGATTCGAGCTTTCGCCAGAACCATGCCGCCATGATCTCGATCGTCGGGCTTTCGAGTCCCTCGATGTCGTTGAGATAGGCGTGGTCGAGTTTCTCAAGGAGGGGGTTCATCGCGCTGGAAATGAGCTTGTGATCATAGATCCATCCGATTTCCTCATCCACTTTACCCTCAATGTGTATCTCCACCTTGAAGCTGTGACCGTGCATCTGGCGGCATTTATGTTCATCCGGCAGGGACGGAAGCGTGTGCGCGGCCTCGAAGCGGAAGTCTTTGGTCAGTCTGGCTCTCATTTGGTCTGGGCTTATCCTATCCGCTTTCCCACGGAGTTGGAAACCCAAAGAGGCCTGGGAAATTCCCGGGATCGTATCAGACGCTGACTGGGTTCTCGGTTTTTTCACAAGAGGCGCCACTGGACGGGCGAAATTAATGATGGAACGACTTCCCGCCATGCGTAGTTTTTCCCTGTGATACTCTGGAAGACCCTGTTCCCGCTGGCAATGCTGGCCGCCCTCCTCAGTTCTTGCGAGGAGCAGAAATCCTCCGTCCGGCGGATGGAGGTGAAGGACGGGATGGTTCGGATCGCGGGTGGAACGACAATGATGGGGTCGAAGGGGAGCTTCGAGACGGTATATGGGACAAAGGATTTCCCGGAGGAGAGGCCGCGGGTGGAGATAGAGGTTTCCGGTTTCTGGATCGATGAGACCGAGGTGACCAACGCCCAGTTCGCGGAATTCGTGGAGCAGACCGGATACGTCACGTTCGCCGAGAGGGAGGCGGATACTTCGCAGTTCCCCCCCGAAGCGCTGGCGCAGCTTCCACCTCCGCCTTTCAAAAACGGGGCGATCATTTTCAATTCTCCGGAAAAGCTGGAAGGCAGGGTATTAGATCCGGATTCCTACAGGCAGTGGTGGAAATGGGATCCGGCGGCGAGTTGGAAATCCCCGGAGGGCGAGGGTTCCACCATTGAAGGGCGCGACAGCCATCCTGTCGCATGCGTGACACATGATGACTCCGCAGCCTTCGCGGATTGGGCAGGGAAACGTCTGCCTACGGAGGCCGAGTGGGAGTTCGCGGCACGGGGTGGGCTGGAAGGGAAGACGTATTCATGGGGTGACGAGCTGAAAGTCGATGGGAAATGGATGGCCAATACCTTTCATGGGGAGTTTCCCACCTTGGACACCGCCGAGGACGGATTCGCGGGGCCGGCTCCCGTGAAATCATATCCTCCCAACGGATACGGACTCTACGACATGGCGGGAAATGTCTGGGAGATATGCTCGGATTTCTACGATCCGGAATATCGCGAAACGTGCGAGAAATGCGATCCGAAGGGCCGGAGACCTGGATCAATATGAACACGGGACTGGAAAGCGGAGGCGCGCCGAACCACGTCACCAAGGGCGGCTCGTTCCTTTGCCACGTCTCCTACTGCATGCGCTATCGACCGGGCGCGCGCCATTCCATCGAGAACGATTCACCCACCTGCCACACCGGATTTCGCTGTGTGAAAGACCTGTAGGAGGGAGCCTTCCAGGCATCTCACCTGTCCAGCAATCTCGCCACATGCTTCGCCAGCATGTCGCCTTCCAGATTCACCGAGTCTCCCACCCGCATTTCGCAAAGATTCGTGTGCGAAAAAGTATGCGGTGTGATCCAGGCAACCGCGGAGGCCTCTTTTAGCTCAGCGAGGGTCAGCGAAATTCCGTCGACCGTGATCGATCCTTTCCCGACGCAGAGCCGGTGGATTTCTGTCGGCACGGTGAATTCCAACACGTGATCCTGTCCGTTCTCCTCAAGCGAGACGATTTCCCCGACCCCGTCCACATGCCCTTGCACGAAATGTCCGCCCAGCCTGTCACCTATCCGGAGAGCACGCTCCAGATTCACCGACGATCCGGCGGAAAGACCTCCCAGCGATGTCACACGCAAGGTCTGGGCCAGGATATCGAAAGCGACGGAATCTCCCGAAACTTCAGCAACCGTCAGACAGCACCCGTTCACGGCCACCGAATCCCCGAGAGCCAGCTCACCGGAAAAAGGTATGGAGAGAAACAGCCGCGCCTGTTCTCCTTTCGTCTCGAGGGAGACGACATTTCCCAACGCTTCGACGAGTCCGGTGAACATGATGGTGGCGGCTATGAGATCAGGTTTTTCAGACGCTCGCAGACTTCCAGGACATTCTCGCGCGAGTTGAAGGCGGAGATGCGGAAATATCCTTCACCAGCCGAGCCGAATCCGGAGCCTGGGGTGATGACGACCTGAGCCTCTTCGAGCATCCTGTCAAACATCTGCCACGAGGTGACGCCTTCCGGGCAGCCTACCCAGACGTAGGGAGCGTTCTCCCCGCCGAAAACCTGGAGACCAAGAGCCTGGCATGCCTCCCGGAGAAGCTTCGCGTTCCCCATATAGTGCCGGATCAGATCGGCGACCTGCTTTTTCCCCGCTTCGGAAAACACGGCGGCGGCTCCTTTCTGGACGGGGTAGGATGCTCCGTTGAACTTCGTCGAATGGCGGCGGGACCAGAGCTTGTGGATGGGGACGGGGGTGCCGTCCTCGGTGCGGCCGGATAGCGACTTCGGAATGATGACATACGCGCATCGCACGCCGGTGAAGCCGCCGTTTTTCGAGAAGGAACGGAACTCGATCGCACAGTCCTTCGCGCCTTCGATCTCGAAGATGGAGCGCGGAATTTCCGGATCCTGGATGAAAGCCTCGTAGGCTGCGTCGAAAAGGATGATCGCGTCGTTTGCTTTCGCATACTCGACCCATTTCGTGAGCTGTTCGCGGGTGGCGGTGGCTCCGGTGGGATTGTTGGGGAAGCAAAGGTAAATGAGATCGGCTTTCTCGGACGGGACGTCGGCGACGAAATCGTTTTCCGCGGTGCAGGGCATGTAGAGGAGGCCTTCGTAGGCTCCCTTCCCATCCGCGTCACCGGTGTTCCCGGCCATGACGTTGGTATCGACGTAAACGGGATAGACCGGATCAGTGATGGCGATGGTGTTCCCTTTTCCGAAAATATCGAGGATGTTGCCTGTGTCACATTTCGAGCCGTCGGATATGAAGACCTCGTCGGCGGAAATGCCGAGATCCGCGAACTGGTTTTCGACGATGGCCTGGCGGAGAAACTCGTATCCCTGCTCCGGGCCGTAGCCTTTGAAAGTCGCGCGGTCTCCCTGCTCATCGACCGCGGCGTGCATGGCCTCGCGGACGGCGGAGGGGAGTGGTTCGGTGACATCACCGATGCCGCAGCGGATGATTCGTGCGGCCTTGTCGGGGGCGGACTCGGTGTAGGCTTTGACGCGTCGGCCGATCTCCGGGAAAAGGTAGCCCGCCTTGAGTTTGAGGAAATTCGAATTGATTGTCGCCATGCCGGGGGGTGTAGGCGTGGGAATGGCTCGGGGCAAGCGCGGGATTGGATTTTCCACAGGGATAGGGAGAGAAGGACTGACTTCGGGATTTCTTTGTTCGACCCTGTGGGAAATTTTTCCAAGAATACTGCATGCCACGCATCCTACTCGTCGAGGACGAGCCAGCCATCGCCGATACCCTGGTCTATGTCCTGGAGAGCGAATGCCACCAGGTGAACCATGCGTTGACCGGGGCGGACGGGCTGGGATTGCTGGAAAAATCCCGCTACGATCTCGCGATCCTTGATGTGGGTCTGCCGGATATGACGGGTTTCGATGTGTGCCGGATGATACGGGAGAAACACCAGCTTCCCGTCCTCTTCCTGACCGCCCGCGATGGCGAACTGGACAGGGTGCTCGGTCTGGAAATAGGCGGGGATGACTACGTGACCAAACCGTTTTCCCCACGTGAGGTAGCTGCCCGTGTGCGGGCGATCCTGCGGAGGACTGCCGTCCCGAACACCAGCGCCGTCGACAAGCACGGGCTGACTCTGGATGATTCCGCGAAGCGTGTCGTTTGTGACGGAAGCCGTCTCGAACTTACCGCCCACGAATACAAGCTCGCCGCGGTGCTGGTGAAAAATCCGGGACAGGTCTTCTCCCGCGACCAGCTCCTGGATCACGCCTGGGATGATCCTGGCGCGGTGACCGACCGGACGGTGGACGCCCATGTGAAGAGCCTCCGGGCGAAGCTCCGCGCCGCCCGCGCGGGTGCCGAGGAAATGATCACGACGCGGCGCGGGCTGGGCTACGCGTATTCACCGGAGACCGACTGAGCCATGCGCCTGACAAGGATCACTCTCGCGATCATAGCCCTCATCATCGCGGCGGGGTTCAATCTGCTTGTGAGAAAGCAGCTCGCGGATGTGGAGCCACAGCTCTTCCAGGCGACCGAGGAGGGGATGGTGGACACCGCGAATATTCTCGCAGCCCTCGCGGAAAGGGATTTCCGGGACGGAGGTTTCGATGAAAGGAATTTCAGGGAGGCAATGGATGCCGCCCATGTCCGCGAGGTGAATGCCTCCATCCACAATCACGTGAAGCAAAGCGTGGGTATGGACGTCTACGTGACGGATAAGACAGGCATTGTGCTTTTCGATTCGGGATTCCCGGAAAGGGCAGGGGAGGATTTTTCGAAAAAGCGGGACGTGTTTCGCACGCTAAGGGGAAAGTATGGCGCACGTAGTAGCCGTCGGGATGAGGATGATGATACCAGTTCGGTTCTGCACGTCGCGGCGCTGATTGGCTCTACCGATTCGCCGCTGGGAGTTCTGACCGTTTACAAGCCTCAGGCAGATGTCCTGCCGATCATCCGCCGGCGGGTCTCGGAGATCTGGTGGGGAACGGGGCTGGTAGGTGGTGGCATCCTCTTCTGCGTGGGAGTTGTGTTCATCTGGCAGTACCGGCCCATCAGCAGACTCACGGAATACGCCAGGGACATCGAGCGGGGGAAACGCGGCCCCTCCCTCACCTGGGTCTTGGCAAGGAGGTGAACACCCTGGCGCGCGCGTTGGAGTCCATGCGGGAATCGTTGGAAGGGCGGCGTTTCGCGGAGCGGTATGTCCAGACTCTGACGCACGAGATGAAGAGTCCGCTAGCCGGGATACGCGGTGCGGCGGAGCTTCTGGAGGAAGATTCAGAAGCGATGGGGAAGGCGGACAGGAAGCGTTTTCTCGATAATATCCGCGCGGAAACCGTGCGCGCGGACAGGCTTCTTACCCGGCTTCTGGAGCTATCCTCGCTGGAGGGGAGGACGAAACTTGAGAACGTGGAGACCATCGATCTTCGAGAGGTGGTCGATAGGGCGGTAGCGAACGCGAAGGCCATGGCCGACCTCGCCGGGGTCAGGCTGATCCGGGAAGATCACAGCGGAGCTATGGATGTCCGGGGTGATTCCTTCATCCTCCGGGCGGCGGTGACGAACCTGCTGGAAAATGCGATCGATTTTTCCCCCGAGGGAGGGGAGGTCGGGATAGGTTTGGAGACGGCGGCGGGTTTACACCGGATCGCGATCTCCGACGACGGCCCCGGGATACCCGATTACGCCCGGGAGAAAATCTTCGAGAGATTTTTTTCACTAAGGCATCTGAGGTCAGGCAGGAAAGGGACGGGTCTGGGGCTTACCCTGGTAAAGGAAGCGGCGGAACTTCATCAGGGAACGGTCTCGATCGATGGTAGAGAAGGTGGCGGGACGATGGCGGTGCTCGGAATCCCCGTCGCATAGGGCGCGGTGTGGCCGTCGTCGTTTCGCGAATTCTTCACGCGCCCTTCATAAAACCATCACGCCAGGAGTCCTCAATGGGGACATCCGATGCGAGACCTGCTTTCACCAACCGCCGCCACTCTGGCCTCTCCCACGATGAGGGAGATGGCGCGAGGGGCGTGGGTGACGGCGGTCGGTTTCGCGCTCTACGGATTCACTGTCGGATACTGGCGGTCCCCGTTGATGGGAGTGTTCGTGGCCGTGAAAATGCCTTTGCTGATCGCGCTGACGCTGGGTTGCAACGGACTGCTGAACGGCTTGCTGGGGATACTGCTGGGAAGCGGGCTGGGATTCCGACAGTCGCTCCATGCTCTGCTCGGCGCCTTCTCGATCTCCGCGCTCATCCTCGGGGCGGTCGCTCCGGTGACCTTTTTCCTGGCGTTGAACGTCCCTTCCGCCGACTCCCCACAGGCCGCGTCCGCGCATTCCGCGTATCTGCTGTCGCATACCTTCATGATCGGCCTCGCCGGGCTGACGGGGGTGGTGCGGCTGGGCCGGCTTCTGGAATCCTACAGCAGCTCGAGTTTGGTAGCCCGCTCGACCCTTGGCGCGTGGATAGCCGGAAACGCGTTCCTCGGGATGCAGTTTTCCTGGATTTTCCGCCCGTTCTTCGGATCGCCCGGTCTGGAGGTGGACTTCCTGCGGGATGAGCCGATGAAAGGAAGCTTCGTGGAAGCCGTGTGGAGTTCCTTGAAAAGGATACTGGGAGAAATCCCGGCCGAGGGGCTGGTCGGGATTGCGGGGGGTGGGGCGCTCCTACTTGTTTTCATCTATCAAATCACGAACGAAAGAAAGAAACGCAAACCATGAATGACAACACCACACCACAGACACCGGCCACGCCGCCGCCACATCCGACGATACACCAACAGCTTCCGGAAAATCCCGGTCTGCGCGACCTGTTCGAAGCCCTGCTCCGCCGGCCGGCGGATCTGGCGAGACACAAGGTCACAGAGGGCCCATCCGCGCTCGCCGGATTCGGGATCATCGCGTTGGTTTCCATGGCGGTTTTCGGCTTCGTGCTGGGGACGTTCGCGTATGGGGATCAGCTCTGGGCGGCTCCCGTGAAACTTGGCGGTGGAATGCTCTTCGCGGGACTCATGTGTTTTCCCAGCCTCTACATCTTCTCCAGCCTGGCGGGGTCGAATGCTACCGCCGCGAAAATGGGCGGGCTGCTGGCGGGGATGCTAGCACTCGCCGGATTGCTCCTCCTGGGCTTCGCGCCCGCGCTATGGATTTTCGCGCAAGGCACGGGCTCATTCGGATTTATGGGTTTTCTCGGGATAGGCGCGTGGCTGGTCGCGCTGGCTTTCGGATACAGGTTTCTCAGAACCGCTCTGAAGGAGACTGGAGCGACACAGAGCCTCCCGCTGATCATCTGGATCTCCATCTTTCTGCTTGTGACCCTGCAGCTCTCCACAAGCCTCCGACCCATCCTCGGAAAATCAGACAAGTTCCTGACGACTGAGAAGAGATTCTTCCTTCAGCACTGGGGCGCCACGATGGATGAAAGCCTGATTACTGTCCCTGAGAGAAATAGAGCGGAGACCGAAACCGGATCCGGCTCAGGACGAGGCGAGCGGCAGAACCCGTTCACCGATTGAGTAATGCGGAAGAAAAGAAGGATGCCGAGCAGGCAGTTCCGAGGCCTCCTGTCCGTCAGCGACGAAACAGTCCGGGAGCTTGGCTTCTGGGTATTTCACTGCTTTGTGTGTGCCAAACCTCTGCTACTCATTGCTGTTACTCTCGGCTCTGAGGGCAGAAAGTCGGAATCAATAACCGGCCTCGGTCTCGGGACGTTGGCTTTCGCAGGTGGCTGCACCGTGGTCAGCAGTCTTACTGGCGGGCTAGCCAGATCCGGTTCGATTTTTCCAAGAGCGCTGAGGTGGGTACTGAAGGTGAGGGCGTTCATGGTGATTACGATTGGCGCATCGTATGTGCCCGCACGATTGCTGGAGATGCCCGCGCTCATGTTCCTGGCAATCCCGGATTTCTTGATGTTATCTCAAACTGGAAAGTTCTACACGCTCCTGCGACGCACCATTTATGGTGAGGGGACATTGGTTTCGGGAACGGCGCATCCCTTCGCGAGTGCTTTTGTCGGGGTGATATTGCTAGGGCTGGTTTGGGCTCTCCTGTTCGCGCTGCTGGCTTTGCTGGCAACGATTCCGCTCACAGTGGATGACGAGCGGAAGAGGGTTTCGGACAGGATTCGCTAGCGCCAGACACGGATTTTCATGTAGGATCGACGCTGATGGTGGAAGTGGTCTGCGGCGTGATCTCGGATTCGAAGGGCAGAGTGCTTGCTTGCCGGCGGGGGAAGGGGCGGCATCTGGCCGGGCTGTGGGAGTTTCCCGGTGGGAAAATCGAGAGAGGAGAGGCTCCCGAAGCCGCCCTCGCGCGTGAGCTATTGGAAGAGCTTGGGGTCTCCGTGGAGGTAGGTGGTCGTTTGGAACGTCAGGTGGAGTGGGCGGACGGGGAGGTATCGATTCGGCTGACGGGTTACTGGTGCCGAATCGGCCGTGGGAAGGTGGTGGCGCTGGAGCATGAGGAGACGCGGTGGTGTGAAATTTCCGAACTCAAGGGGCTGGGATGGGCGGAGGCGGACGTGCCGCTGGTGCTGGAAATCTTAATTTCCAAACTTTAAACTCGAAGGAAGACTGTCAACGGGATGTTACAGCCCGCTGCATTTGACCACTACACAGCGCATCGCGCCGGAACCCTTCGCATCCTCACCCAAATCGCTCCCCCCTCAATGCCCTCAGCCAGCCAATCGTCCTGAGGCGATCAGGGCTTCCCTAGGTCATGAACCCGAAAGAACTCCTCGCGGGGAAGTGTGAAACCGCTTCGGGTGAAGGTTGTGCTGGTTCCCGTCGCGACGAGTGTGGCGATCTCGGAGAAGTTCTCCAGAGTCGTGCTGTGTAGGATCTGGTATTTGTTACCCGGAAAAGACAGGAAGGTAATTTGAACCTTGTCCGGAGGTGTGACTGTGAAGTCGGTGATCTTTACGTCAGGAAAGATGGCGCCGAGAAGCACGGGGTCGGCCCGTCCCCCGGATTCAACCCGGAATCCAGCAAACCCTGAAAGCACGCCAGACCCGCTAAAATCGCGAAGCGTGAAAGTCGCGCCGTGAATCGCGCTTGGGTTTGACGACTGGCCTCCCGTGCTTCTGTTCGGTCTTGCAGTGGTCAGAACTTTATTTCCGTATTCCGAGATTGCGAGTGAGTAGGCCCGAGTGGATTCCCCGCCTCATCGATGGGTTTTATCGTGACGCCGTCGTCTCCGCCAATTTCGAAGAAAAAGAAGGTACCTGCCGCGATGATGCCACTGTCTGGGGCGAACAGGAAATCCGCGGACGCATTGGGAACCGCAGTAGTGAGGGAGAGTCCCGTGAGCGCATCGGCGTAGGTTCCCGGATTCACGTTCTGATGAAAATACTGGGTTGCTCCGGTAACGTTCGAGACGGAACTGGCACCCACCAGATTGGCGTAGATACCATCGGAGGTGGTGAGAGAGCTCAAAACTGTCTCGACGGTGACCTCTGTATTTGCATCGACAAGTGCCGGATTCGTGCTGATCGAGGTGATGGGGACGGGGGTGCTCGGGAGAGGCGGAGGATCTGTCGGGGTCAATGACGCAATGCCGATCGCCTCCTCGCCCTGACCCGAATACAAGAGATAGAGAACACCATCCGTGTCTTCGAAGAGACAGGGATCGCGAAGCTGCTGGACGTTGATTTCGGCTCCTCCACCCGACGGCACGAGGGGGTGTGCCGTGCCTTCCCATTCCAGTTCGGGCCGGAGCACTTCGGTCGGCGGATAGGATGGATTCCAGGCAGAAATTCCTCCGGGCACAGTGAGATCCAGCGCGGTCACGAGGATCCGCTCTGGGGAATCGCCCACCCGGGAATGGAAAACCTCAAGCACGTCGCCATTTACCCGCAGCGCGACGTGGCGCAGACGGTGCACGGAAGGGTCGCCATTCAAGTCGTCCTGGAAGGGATTATCGGTGTAGGAATTACTTTCCAGATTCCAGAGATCTCTGGAAAAATCGAAGCCTGACGGTGGGGTATCGGGATCGAGGGGCGCGGTATACAGTGCCCCCCTTGAGGCGATTCCATATGTGCTTCCCGCGTAGTCGAATACACGCAGGTACGCGAGAGCGAGATAGACGGGCTCAATGGCACCATTGAAATCAAGGCCATTGTTCGAGTAAGCGACGAACGTCTTCTGAAGCAGACCGTCGCCGCCGATGCCGTTGTGTTTGGCGGGACCATGGAAGTAGAGGACGATCCGTTGGTTGGCGTCATCAACATGCACATCGGGACTGGAAATGTGATCGTAGATCTCGAGATTGTTCGCCAGCGAGATCTTGTCGCTGCCGCCCAGATCCAGCACCCCGCGAGGAGTCGCGGTGCCCGAATGCACATTGAAAAGAGTGTATGGTCCCGCGATGGTTGCCGACCAGGCCATCCGGATAAAATCTCCATCGTGGTCGCCGAAATAGAGATAATAATTTGCGTCCGGATGGGTTCGGTTCGCCGGGGCGATCCAATCGGGCACGCGGATGAGGGAAGGCCCATTGATGTTGCTGCCTTCACCGGTGACGCCGGCGTCATTGAACATCTGTTTGGTGATGATCGGTTCGCCATTGTTCAGGCGGGTTGCGTTGTAGGCTACGCGGGTCGTTTCCGCCGCATTCAAGCTTACAATCATGCCCAGAAGTGCGACCCAGTGCAATGGGTTAGTCACCCGGCGAAGCCCACCGGTCGCTAGATCCTGTGGCGAGGGGTGCCCTTTGCGTGCAAAATTTCGGAGCGGAGAGATTCTCATTGGTGTAGTTTTAAAGAACGCACTCACGGTGCGGCCTTCCAGGTGGGTATGTGAGCCACTACATACACCGATTGACGATAAGGGTCAAAATGAACCTTTTCATTTAATTTAGGCAGGCGATAGGGTTGAGGGGTCACTGGACAGGCCGGGCTATGAGGATCAGGTTGATGCGTTGGAAAGGTGGTTCTGAAAGTCGGCGATCAGTGAGGGGAGATTGTGGGTTTTAGCCGAGTTCGCAAAGACATGCGACGGCATCTTGTGTAGGCCGAGGCATTGTGAGACGAGGTTGGTTTTGACAAGGGGGCGGGCGATGGGCTACCTCAGCGCCAACCGATTTTCCCAAAACATATGAGTACAGCCACTACCGAAAAACACGTTTTCCAAGCAGAGATCCAACAGCTTCTGGACCTGGTCGTTCACTCGCTTTACACGGACAAGGATATTTTCCTGAGGGAGCTGATTTCCAACGCCTCCGATTCGATGGAAAAAGTCCGTCACCTCGAGGGGACGGAGAAGGAGTTCAAGGACGCGGGGGACGATCTTCAGATCACCCTGGAGATGGACAAGGAGGCGAAGACCATAACACTGACCGACCGCGGGGTGGGGATGACGCGTGAAGAGCTTGTCGAGAACCTGGGCACGATCGCGCACTCCGGAACGAAGGCGTTTCTTGAGCAGATGAAGGAAAGCGGGGGAAGTCCGGCGGGTCTGATCGGGCAGTTCGGGGTCGGCTTCTACTCGGCCTTCATGGTCGCGGACAAGGTGGAGGTTTTCAGCCGTTCCTGGAAAGAGGGGGCGAAGAGCCTGCGGTGGGAGAGCGACGGGAAGACCGGCTACGAGATCGAGGAGGTGGACGAGCTGCCGCGTGGGGTGAAAATCATACTGCACCTGAACGAGAAGAGCGAGGATTTCGCGGAGGAGTTCAAGGTGAAGTCGTTGATCGAGCGGTATAGTAATTTCGTCGGCTTCCCCATCATGCTGGACGGCAAGCGGATCAACGAGGTGGAGGCACTGTGGCTGAAGAGCAAGTCCGATGTGTCCGAGGAGGAATACAAGGCGTTCTATCAGTTCGCATGCAAGGGATTCGACGAGCCGGCCTACCGCCTCCACTTCGCCGCGGACGCGCCCATCGCGATCAACTCGCTCATCTTCGCGCCCAGCGAGAATCCGGAGAAGATGGGATTCGGAAAGGTCGATGGCGGAGTCGCCCTCTACTGCAAGAAGGTGCTGATCGATCCGGAGCCCAAGGGGCTGCTGCCGGAGTGGCTGCGGTTCGTGAAGGGAGTGGTCGATAGCGCGGATCTGCCTCTGAACATTTCCCGTGAGACCATGCAGGACAGCGCGCTGGTCCGGAAACTCAACGGGGTGATCTCCAAGCGCGTCATCAAGATGTTCGAGAAGGAGTCCGTCTCCGATCCGGAGAAATACCGGAAGTTCTACGCGACGTTCGAGCGCTTCTTCAAGGAGGGGATCGCCACGGACTACGCGAACAAGGACGCGCTGGCGAAGCTTCTGCGTTTCGAAAGCTCGATGACGGATGCGGGGCAGGTCTGCAGCCTCGCGGACTACGTCGGACGGATGAAGGATGGTCAGGAAACGATCTACTATCTTGTAGGGCAGAATCGCGATCAGATCGAGAGCGGCCCTTATGTGGAGGCTTTCAAGGCTCGCGGACTGGAGGTGATCTTTTTCATGGATGCGGTGGACGAGTATGTGGTTGATTCCCTTGGTGAGTTCGATGGGAAAAAGCTCGCTTCGATCCGTCACGCCGGAGCGGAACTCGACGATCTCGAAACCGAAGGCGACGCGCTTACCGAAGCGGAAGTCACGAGCCTCTGCGAGTTTCTCCAGACCGAGCTGGGAGATGGCGTCACGAAGGTCTCCAGCGGAAAGCGTCTGGTGGACAGCCCGGTGATCGCGCTGGTGCCGGAGGACGGAATGAGTCCGCAGGTGCGCCAGATGATGAAGGCGATGGACGAGAATTTCAAAGACGATGTGAAAGTGGAACTGGAGATCAACCCGCGTCACCCCCTGGTGAAAAAGCTCTCGGAGACGAGAGAAAAACAGCCGGAAGTGGCGAAGCTCGTGGCCGCCCAGCTCTTGGACAACGCCCTGATTTCCGCAGGTCTTCTCGATGACGCACGCGAGACCATCAGACGTATGAACAGCCTGATGGAGAAAGCCATGGGCTGAGTGAGCAAGGGAATGTGAATATCTTGCGAATTGTGCGCATCCGGTGCTTGCAACGTCGGAGTCCGCCTCTCGCTTTCGATCAAAACTGCCGCTACCTCCAAGGCTTGTGGTGTTTTCGGAAGGTGGTCAGACCGGATCCATCAGTGTGAATAACCTGCGAATTGCGGTCACAAAGTATTCAATTCGGCATAGAATGAAAAACGGTTTCCACCGGTAGGAGGAAACCGTTTTCAAAAATTCAACGAAAGCCTACCACTTGTGGAGGCTGAGGGAGACCTGCGCGAGCGCCGCTCCGTCCATTTCACGGGCGAAACTTGGACCGTTGCCATAGTTGCCCTTGATCTCGACCTCGTTGGCGAAGGTGTAGCCGATACCTGCGCTCACCCAGAGTTCACCGGCGATACGGTGATTGGTGTTGAGACCGACCCAGTAGGACTCGAGCTCGATGGTGCGGGAGAGACCCGCGGCATTATCGATGTTCCAGTTCCCGCCGCCGGGTGATCCGTCGAGGCTGACGAACCAGCATTCGTTGAAGTCGTAGCGAGCGAGGATGTTGGTGCCGAAAATTCCGGCGGTGAATTTCTCACAGGGTTTCCAGACGAAGTTGACGCCTGGGAACAGTTCCTCGTCACCGTTCAGGTTCGTAATGACGAAGCCTGCTCCGAGGGTGAGTGTGTCACTCACGCGGTAACCGATTCCAAGAGCCACGTCGAAGGTGAAGTCCTCGCCGTCGATTCCCTGGAAATCGGTGGCGAGTTCGGCGCGTGTCCAGCCGATGGCAAACCACGGGGTGTTGCGGAAGTCCTGGATGAAAATGGCGGAAAGCGAGGCGGAATGCAGATCCTCGTCCTGAATGGGGAAGCCGGGGGCGGTGCCGGAGAAATCAAGCTCGGTGACGCCATAGGAGAAAAGCGGGATGAGGGTGAGATCGGATGTCAGCGAGACGGGCTCCGAGAGGAAGGCGGTGAGGTCGTATTTCCTGAGAGCCAGCTCGCCGGGGCCACCGTCGAGATCCATGTCACCCGTCTGGGTGAAGGTGGCCGTGAGGAAGTCGAAAGCGGGAAGAGAGTCACTGAGGGCTTCCTGGGCTTGGGACGAAGTGGTGACGAAGAGGCCAGCGGCAAGGGCGCTGACGAGAGGGTGTCTGGTCATGCCCCTAGTGATAGCCGCCCTTTGGCCGGAAGCAAGAGAATCAGCGCGTTATCCTCCGATTTTTCGAGGGGTCACAGCTCCGTGAATTCGAAGGCGTATGGACGGGCGTCACCCTGAAATGTTCCGTTGGCATGGTCGTCGGTGGTGAATGTCAGGTCGAGTGTTTCCGAGCCGTCGAGAACGAGAACCGCCGCGTTGTAGTCTTTCCTTTCCCATTTCCATCGCCCGTCGCGAGGTGTTTCACTCGATCCGCTCAAATGCCTTATAGCCGCATGATAGGTTCCGTCCGCGGAAAAGCTGTATCGGTAGATGCCGTGAAGATCGCTATAGTCCATCCGGTAGCCCGCGATACTGGCGGGCGCGAGGATTCCGACGCCAGGTAGGGTTCCCGAGCAGGAACAGACGATAGCGACCGGTGTCGCCAGGAGTATTTTGGAGAAGCGGTTCATGAAACGATAGTGAGCGAAGGTGTGCGCTCTGGCGATTTTTTAATCATCGGAAAGACTCACCGGAAGAGTCCTTGCCGCGGATGTTACATTCGGTTCTGCTTCCACCTGTGAATCTTTCCAACTACGAGAAAATGGACGCCCACCTCCTAGTGGGTCTGGTGAACACGGAGCTTAGAAACAACGCCGAATCGCTGGAGGATCTGGCGAAGACCCACGGTCTGGTCGAGGCGCGCCTGGTCGAGAGGCTCGCGGAGGCGGATTATCACTATGTGGCGGAGCTACGCCAGTTCAGGTGATCACGGGCAAACGAAAACGCCCGGCTCCTCGAAAAGGAACCGGGCGTGTGAATTGTTCGGTAGTGGGATCTACCGGCGGAGCCTGTTACCAGCGTCCGCCGTCGCGTCCGCCATCACGGCCACCGCCACCGCCGCGGTTTCCACCGCCGCCGCCGCCCTTGTAGCCACCGCCACCACCCTTGTAGCCGCCTCCACCGCCACCGCCGCGGTTTCCACCGCCGCCGCCGCCGTATCCGCCGCCACCGCCATAACCACCGCCTCCGCCGGAGCGTGGTTCACGTGGTTCCGACGCATTGACGCGAAGCGCGCGTCCCTGGAAGTCCTTTTCGTTGACGGCTTCGATCGCCGCGTTGAGCTGGCTGGCATCCCCGAGGGTGACGAAAGCGAAGCCTTTTGACTGACCTGTCTCGCGGTCGGTGATGATCTTGACCCGTTCGACCGGGCCGAATTCTGTGAAGAGATCCGATACTTCTTCTTCAGTGGCGGAGTAGGGCAGGTTGCCCACGTAAATGTCCATTTTCTATATTTTCGAGTGACGCCAATTTTCTTAAAACAATTCCTCCAACCCTGGCGTCACGGATCAAACAAAGAGCGAGCAAACCATTTCTTAATCTGATCGAATCTCGATTAAATGGTTCCGCCTGACACCGTGCAAGTAAAAAATTCCGGAAGTCCGGAGCATCAGTATTCCGAAAGCGTAGGCGGATGCCGGTTGTCCTCGAACCCGGATCCCCGGGGTGGTCTACATTGCCACGGATAGAACTATCCCGAAGAATCAGGCAGGACATCACCTGGACGGATCTGTTCAAAATTTTATTCAAATATTCTTGATAATTATAAAAAGTTACACATCATCGGCCATGTGATGGACAGACTCCTCCGGCTTCCAGGCAGACAGGCTCGTCTCGGATTCGTTTCCGCGATCTGCTTCGCGCTCGCTTGTGGGACGCTTCCGGGAGCCGATGTCTCCATGACGAATCCGATAGGGAAGGTGGCGCGGCTTTTCAACCCGCGGTTGGTAAAGGTGGAGAGCCGGGTGGATTATCTGAACACGAAACTGCTTTCGCTCGCGCATTACGAGGAGCACAACCTGAAGACCGGAATAGGCTGCCGCGGACTCCGTGTGATCGAAAGCGATCCCGATCCTACGATGACGGTCGATCTGGGGAAGGAATACCCGGTGGAATCGGTTTTTCTCGTGCCGTTACAAGGTGAGTTTTCCCAAAGAAGAACCCTTTTTCCGAAACGCTTCACTATCGAGGTTTCCAAATCAGCGGATTTCCACGACCGCATGGTTCTCCATACCTCCGGCGACAGATTCTTCCCGGAGACGGGAGGCATGCCGGTCAAATTCACGGGGCGGGGAGCCACGGCGCGGTTTGTGAGGCTTACAGTCAATCAGGGAAACCGCCGGGGTGGGAGCGAGCTTTTCGGGTTGTCCGAACTGGTCGTGATCTCGGAAGGTTATCCGGTCTCTTTCGGTTGCGATGTCTCCGCCACCGACTCGCTGGATGTCGAGGGTTTATGGTATCCGGGCGCGATCACGGACGGGCGCATGCCACTGGGAGACTGGCAGGGTGGCAAGTGGGCGGACGGTGAAGGGCGCGGGGATTTCGCGACCGTCACAACCGGCGAAGAGGATATCGCCTGGACATTGGATCTGGGGGAGGAGAAGCGAATCGATCTGGTGGTGCTTTTCCCGTTCGACGCACGCGAGGTGCTTGAGGCGGGGATACTCCCTGAGGAACTCGAAATCCTGGCAAGGGATAGGGACGGGGAATTCAGGACTGTCGGAAAATGGTCGAATCCCATGATGGGAACCGATCACGAGACACCGCTTCTCTTCAAGCTTACCGGCGTCAGAACCGATCAGGTGCGTGTCAGAGGAACCAGGCCGAGGGGGGTGGGGGCAGGTTCCTTTACGGCGTGTCGGAAATCGAGGTCTGGTCCGAGATGGAAAATGTATCGAAGGGGCTTCCTGTCCGGCGCGATCTTGCGGGTAGGACATCGACTGTTGAAACGCTCACAGACGGCTACGGCAGCGAGCGGCAGATCATCTCTGTCGGGACATGGCTCACCCAGCTTCATGATCGGTGGAAGGTGGAGCGCGAGGTAATGTCGCTGCAGCCATTGCGCAGCCAGATGGCCGCCGAAAGCGAGCTGAACGCGACCTGGGGATCCGCCATGCTTCTGGGTCTCACTTTCCTGATCCCCGTTTTCATCGTGGAGCGCCGCCGCCTTATATCCAGAAACCAGGTGGACGAACTCCGGAAACGCATCGCCTCCGATCTCCACGACGACATCGGCAGCAATCTTGGGAGCATCTCCCTGATCGCTCGCACCGCCCGAAGGGATCTTCTGCGGTTGCACGGCCCGGAGGAGGTCGGCGCCGATCTGGACGAAGTGGAGAGCATAGCACGTGAGAGCTCGCTGGCGATGCGCGACATCGTGTGGCTTCTGGAAAGGAAGCAGGACTCCATCGGAGATCTCGTCCACCGCATGCGCGAGACGGCGAGCCGGCTGCTGCGTGGCATCGAATACTCCATCGAGTGCGATTCCTCGAAAAGCGCCGCGAAGCTCTCCCTGGACGCCAAGCGCCACCTTTTTCTATTCTACAAGGAGGCCGTTCATAACATCCTGAAGCACTCGAACGCGGCCAAGGTATCCATCAGGCTTTGGGACCAGGGCGATATGCTGGCTCTGGAGATCGCCGACAACGGACGCGGCCTCCCCATGATGACAGACGGGAACGTGGAAATACCCATGCGCGTGCGCAAGTTGGACGAGCGTGCGAGAGTCCTTGAAGGGAGGCTCGACACGAAATCCGAGAAGGGCAAGGGAACAACCGTTCTGCTGTCAGTGAAACGATCCATCCTGTTCGCCATCTCCACCGCAAAATGAGCGCCAAGAAGAAAATTCCCGCCATCTGGATACTTGAGGACCACCAGGTCTTCGCGAAACAGATCCGCCGCCTGATCGAGGGGGAGGACGACATCTCCTGCCCCTACCACTTCTCGTCACCCGACGAGTTTTTCGAGAAACTGAGCTACGCGAGCGACAGGCCGGACATTCTTCTGCTCGATCTCGGTCTCCCGCGCATGGACGGTCTGGAGGTGCTTGTGAGAGTGAGGGCGATGCTGCCGGAGACCAAAGTCCTCATCCTTTCCGCCTTTGATGACAGGGAGAGGGTGTACCGCGCCATATGCAACGGCGCCTCGGGCTATCTTCTGAAAACCGCGGATCCCGATGAGATCCTCGCCGGCATACACGATGTGATCCACGGCGCGGCCGCTCTTAGCAGCGCGATCGCGACCATGATACTCGACGGTTTCTCCAAACACTGGGCCTGTCCAGCAGATTGAGCCTTTGACCGCACGCGAGGAGGAGGTGCTCAAGTTCCTTGTGAAGGGATTCACCAAAAAGGAAATCGCCGAACAGCTTTCCATATCCCAGCACACCGTCGATATGCATCTGCGCTCGGTTTACCGGAAGCTGCATGTCCGGAGCCAGACGGAAGCAGTCTCCAAGGCCATACGTCAGGGGATCGTGTGAATTCCGGCCCTCTCCCTTCCGCCGGATCTCTCACCGGGCGATGGGCCCGGTGATGACCGTGGTGGTTTTCCAGTCAATGCCCGGATGGGTGGAGATACCGGGAGCCTTGCCGGTGACGGCGATGAAATGATCGTCCCTGGTCGCGGCCATGTTGAGGAACTCCCTGTTGCGGCGTGTGAACCTGTCCGCCAGTCCGTTCACGAAGGGAAGGATCATGGTGGGATCGATCGGCTCGGGTGCGATGGCACGGCCTTTGGTAATGTTCTCGGCACGGAACCAGTCGCCGCTCGCGTCGCGGAAAACGAGAGTTTCGATGGGGAAATCGAAGGTGGAGACAAGTTTGCCGGGTTCCGACGACGCCTCGATGCGACCGCGGGTGGGGACGACGGCGGTGACGAGCTGACCCTGTTCGGAGCGGCTCTGGAACCAGTCCCCGGAGGCCTGGAGTCTGCCGTCGACGGGCTGCAGGTCATAGGTGCCGCGCGATTCGTAATCATCGGTGAAGCGCGCCCAGCGCGACCGTCCTATCGGGACTGGCACGATCAGTGCCGAGGCATCCGTGGTGAAGGCCGGGGAAGTCATCACACCGGTACGGGAAAACTGCTCCTGATGGATGAAGGCGGCGTTCTGGTTTTGGTCGGGGCGGACTTCCATCAGCACCAGACGGACGCCTTCGCCGCCGAATCCGTCCTGGAAAATGATGAGGGCGACGAGAATGAGCGAGGTGCCCAGAGAGATGAGCGGGGTGGTGATGAAAAGCCGGTGGCGGCGGCCTGATTTCGCCAGGAGGAACAGGTTCACGGGGCCTACCAGGATCCCGAAGGCGATGAGTATGAGAATGAAGAACAGGTAGTTGAAGGATTGCTCTCCGAATTTGTTCTGGAGAGGCCATTTCGTTTTGAAATCGCCGACGACAGCGGAGACGCGTGTCTGGGAAGGGGGGGGCGGGATGGAGAGATCCACGGTCTCCTTGGCATCCAGCCGCAGATCCGCGCCGACACTTTTCATCACCACGGAGCCGAAGCTTGCGTCATCGGGGATGCCGAGCGAGGAGGGCTGGGAGGGGTTTTGCGAGAAAACCACCAGTTGGCCGCCGAGGCGCAGCCATGAAAGGATTGCGTTGCGGGAACCTGGCGGCGTGGCCTGCCAGTCGCTTTCCGTGAGCATGATGGAATCGAATCCTGAGAACGCGCGCCAGTCGTCCGGCAGACGCCTGGGATCGAATCTCGATGCGAACCCGAGGGAGGAGCCTCCGTAGGATGAGGATCCCCGCGAGTTCCGCTCCGTGTCCAGCGCGGAACCGTTGGGCGTGTGAAGGCTTTCACTGAGAAGGACGGCGGGCTGGTCGTCATTGAATACCGTGGATACGCTGCCCTGCGCTTTTCCCATGGTGCCGGTGAGTCTGACATCCAACTCCTGGTAGGATGACGTGCCGTTCTGAGGGCTGAGCGGGATGAGGAGATCCTGGCTGACGGTTTTTCCCGCGGGAGCCAGGAAGGAAAACGAGGAGGACGTGGAAATACCGTCCCTGTAGTCGGTGGAGTCCTTGAAATCGAGATAGACGGAGTGAGGCCGGTTCTGGTTGTTCGCGATCAGGACGCGGACGGGCAGGTAGCCGCCGAGACTGGTGTGGGAAAAGAGGGAGGTGACCTCGATATGGGTGTCGGTCTTCGTATCGCTGACCTGGCGGAATAGGACTTCCTGGCCGGATGCCGCCATGAGAAGAGACATCGAACATCCGAAGCTGAACATCGAACGTCGGATGGAGGAGAGGAAGAGTGGCATGGTATGATGAGTTTTCGGGGAGGGCGAAAAGCCGGACTCCTCCTGAACGGCCTGTGGCTTGAAACCGCGGCTATGCTGGGACAAGCGTTCTGGGGGTGGGGCTGTCCTGGAAGGGAATCTCCTCAAGGATTTTCCCGACCACTGAGTTGGTGCTGTGGCCATCGACCCGTGCATTGTAATCGAGCACGATACGGTGGCGGAGGACGGCGGGGGCGATGGCTTTCACATCCTCGAACGAGGCGTTCACGCGCTCGTGGATCAGGGCGCGGGCTTTGGCGGCCGAAGCCATGGCGAGGGCGGCGCGGGGGCTGGCGCCGAAGCGGATCTGATCGGAGTTCCCGGATTGGCCGGGATGGGTGGAATCAACAAGGCGGGCGATATAGTTCGCCACGACATCCGGAAGATGTATGCGGCGGGTCAGAGCCAGGAGGTCGGCGAGCGTTTCCCCGGACATGATGGGATCGACCTGTGGCTCCGTGCCAAGTTCCCGGTGTGAGACGATGCGCTGGAGCGTCGCGACATCGTTTCTCGTGATCTCCAGTTTGAAGAGAAACCGGTCGAGCTGAGCCTCCGGGAGGGGATAGGTGCCCTCGAGTTCGATAGGGTTCTGTGTGGCAAGGACGAAAAAAGGCACAGGTAGCTCGTGTGTTTTCCCTAGAACGGTGACGCGGTGCTCCTGCATGGCTTCCAGCAGGGCTGACTGGGTTTTCGGTGAGGCGCGGTTGATCTCGTCCGCGAGGACGATGTTCGCGAAAAGCGGGCCGGGCTGGAAGACGAACTCGCGGCGGCCGTCGGTTTCCTGGAGCACGGGGTTTCCCGTGATGTCACCTGGCAGGAGATCCGGGGTGAACTGGATGCGCTTGTTCTCCAGGCGGAGGAGCTTGGAGAGGCCTTTCACGAGTTCCGTTTTTCCAAGACCCGGCAACCCTTCCAGCAGGATATGGCCGCGTGCCAGAACGCCGGTGACGACCAGTTCGACCACTTCCTCCTGGCCGAAGAGTATCTGGTTGAGACCTTGTTTCAGTGAGCGGAGATGCTTCGCCGCTTCTGCGACTTCGGTCTCGGTGGCGTGATCCATGGGCTGGAGATTTCAGAAAAGCGGGGGCAAGCGCAAGCGCGGAGGCAGGGATTTACGAAATGCCGGCAAAAACCCTGGATCAGGACTTCTTGTAAACGGTGTAACTCGTTCACGGTAAGTGGATTACAGGTATCATGGATTCTCCTTGCTACTTTTAGGGAAAGGAATAGTTACTCGCATTGCGGGCGGAATTCCGAAGTGTCAACACGTCTGCGTCCGGGACGGTGACGGTAATTCCCACCGATCCCGCTCCGGCTCGTCCGACGCGGGATTTTTCATGCCGGCGGTTGTGGACAATTCATTGCTCCCATCTATATTCCCGCCGAAAGATGCAGCCGGAGAAACTAGAACCCGTGACACCCGATCCAAAGAGGAATCTGGTCGTCGCGCTGATTCTTCTGGCCGTCATGATCGTCGGGGGGATTGTGATCCTGACGGCCTATGAGAAGCGCACCAGCGAGGGCGCGAAGGATGGCAGACCCAGCTTGCTGACCCGGATTTCCGAAACCAAGGATCTCAGTTACCTACGCCAGGACGGGAAAGTGACCGATCTGATGGCGCTGGAGGGTAAAGTCGTCGTTGTCCAGTGTCTGCCGCAGACACAGCCGGATCCGGTTACGGTCGGAGTGATGAAACGGCTTTTCGAAACATACAGGGGAAATCCGGACGTGGCATTGTTGACGCTGGTTCTCGACCCCTGGCCGGCGGAAAAGCTCCAGGAGCAGTTGCAGGAGGTCGCGGAATCGCTGGGGGCGGAACTTCCCGGCTGGACAGTGGCCTCCAACGAGAGGGAGACCCTGCACAAGTTTATCAAAAACGAATTCAAGGCGAACCGTATGCCCCACGAGGAGGACGGTGTCTGGAAATACGACAGATCCCTCGTTGTGATCGACCGGAACCGCCATGTCCGCCGGGCGGTGGTTCCACAGAAACGCGGAGGAGCCGCCTATGTCGCGCCGTTCGATTTCGATCTGGCGGCGGAATGGGACTCGCAAGGGATCCTGACAAAAACCGAACTCACCAACACCGAGCAACTCGAGGTGCTTCTCGGAGAAACGGTGGAGACCTTACTTGAGGAAGAACTGAAACCATGAGCAAAAAGACAACTGTCATCCTTTTCTACTGCGGTGTGGCCGCGGTGTGCGCCGCCATCCTCGCGCTGGTGAATCTCGTCCTCGTCCCCGGCCTTCGCGAGAAAGGTGAGGCGACCACCGATTTCACCAAGGTGAAATTACAGACGGAGGAGAAGTGGTATCCCATCGAGAAAGATCTTGTCGCAACAAACCAGGCGGGCGAGGAGGTAAGACTCTCCGATCTGCGAGGGAAGGTATGGATCGTCGCCGAGTTTTTCGCGATCTGCCCCCATTGCGCGGTGCGCAACGGCGCGGAGCTGCGTAGCATATATGATCGATTCAAGGACGACCCGGATTTCCACATGGTCTGCATCAGCGTTGATCCGGAGACCGATGACGTGGAGAAACTCAACGACTACGCCAAGGCTCTCGGGGCTGACGTGAGCGACTGGTGGTTTCTCAACGCGGGTGAGGAAAAGGCGACCCACGAGTATCTGGAAGATACACTGAAGTTTCTCGGAGTCCGGGAGCGGAGGGATCCGGAGATGATCGAGGCAAGCGGTCGGTTCGACCATGACATGGGTCTGATCGCAGTTGGCAGGGATTTCAAAACGATAGGCAAATGGGATCTCGCATTTCAGCGCTCGGACAACGGTTCGCCGGAGGGCTACAAGGAGTTGAAGGCGCGTATGGTCGCGAGGATCGCGGAGGAGCTTGCACGCTAGAACGGCGGATATTGGATACCTGGTATGGCTGACACGCATGAACGAAGGAAATGGCTCGAGCGCGCGCCGAATCACGCACTCTCCAGGAAGCTGGGAATCGCGGCGTGGATCATCACCGGGCTGGTGCTGGTGCTCGTCGTCTTGATGAGAAATCCCGATCTGCGTCTGCCGTTGCCCGAGGGCGTTTCGCTCGGTTTCCTTCCCGCCGTCCACGCGGCGATCAATGGCACGGTGGCGGTGCTCCTCGTGCTGGCAGTGATCGCTGTGAAACGGGGCAGAATCTCGGCGCACCGGAACCTCATGCTCGGAGCGATGGGACTCTCAGTCGTCTTCCTCCTCGGCTACGTGGCATACCATTTCACGAATGTCGAAACCCTGTACGGAGACCTGAACGGAGACAATCTCCTCAGCCCGGAGGAGCGGGAAGCGGTCGGAACCGCGAGGCCCATCTATGTTGTGCTCCTGATCACCCATATTGTCGCCGCCGGGCTGAGCCTTCCTCTCATCCTGCTCACCTTCATCGCCGCCTGGACGAACCGCTTCGAAGCGCACCGGAATCTCGCCCACTGGGTTTTCCCGCTCTGGCTCTACGTGGCCGTCACCGGGCCTGTCTGTTACCTGATGCTCCGCCCGTATTACCTGTGATTCGGGCACAGGGAATACAATCTCCGAAGGGTTGACCTGCATTGTTCTTCGGAAAACAATACCCGCGTGAAGCTGCCTCCCCGCAAACCGCGTAAGTTCGATCTCCGCCTCCAGGGGGAGTCCCCGCTATCCAATGACATCTGGGATGATCTGGAGGACGGGGGGAAACCGGATGCGCAAAGCGCTCAGGACGTCGAGTCCAAGTCTGACACCAGGAAAAAACCGGAGGTGAAAGTGCTGAAACCTGAGGATGTGGCGACCGCGCTTGAGGAGGCGGTGGGGAAGAGCAAGGTCAGCATCGACGAGGAGGTGATGATGGAGAACTCCGGCGACAAATGGATCGCGAGCCATCCACCGGACGTGGTCGTTTTCGCGGAAACCACCGGGGATGTCTCAAAGGTGATGGAATACGCCCATCGAAACAGGATACCCGTCACCACGCGTGGCGCCGGTATAGGGTATGTCGGCGGCTGTGTTCCGGTGCGGGGTGGCATCGTGCTTTCCACTTCGCGGATGAACAAGATTCTCGCGGTCAGTCCGAAGGACGGCGTTGCCATGGTTCAGCCCGGGGTCATCACCGGGGATCTTCAGAAAGCCGTCCGTGCCATAGGCTGGGAATACCCGCCGGATCCCGCCTCGCTCAAGGAATGCTCCATAGGTGGAAACGTTGCCACCAACGCCGGTGGTCCGCGCTGCCTGAAATACGGCGTGACCCGTAATTACGTTATCGGGCTGGAGGTTGTTCTCGCGAACGGGCGCGTGCTGCGCACCGGGGGGAGGCTTCACAAGAACAAGACCGGCTTCGATCTCATAGGAATGTTCGTCGGCTCCGAGGGGATGCTTGGGATCGTGACCCAGATCACCGTCCGCATCATCCCCAAGCCCGCCAGCCGGGGCATGCTGGCCGCGATTTTCCCCGATTTTTCCGCAGCTGCGAAAACAGTCCAGACAATCCTCCAGTCCGGGCACCTTCCCTCCGCCCTTGAGATCACGGATGGGTTCACACTCGCAGCCGCGAGAAAAAGGTTGGGCAACGAGGTCTTTCCTCCAGGGGACGGGCACCTTATTGTTGAGATCGACGGAAGACCCGCGGCGGTCGAGTCCGAGTTGGAAGAGCTGAGAAAACTCCTGCTCGAATGCGGCGCGGAGGAAATACGCATCGCGCGCGATGAGAAGGAATGCGAGGCGATATGGCAGTTGCGCCGCGAGTTCTCCTACGCCCTGCGAGATACCGGATTGACGAAACTCAACGAGGACGTCGTCGTCCCGCGTGGAAAACTCGTCGAGCTGGTGAACTTCGCCCGGCTGCTGCAGAAGGAGACCGGGATCGCCATCGCGTGCTTCGGCCATGCGGGCGACGGGAACATCCATACCAATCTCATGGTGGAGAAATACACCGAACCCGCGACACGCGAACGGGCGGACGCGGCGCTGGACATCCTGTTCACCTGGGTGCTGGACAACGGCGGCGCGATCACCGGGGAGCACGGTGTCGGTCTAGCGAAGAAGCCGTGGATACGACAGGCGCTTGGTGACACCTCCTTCGCAATCCACCGCTCTCTCAAGCGAACGATGGATCCTCACGGGATCCTCAATCCCGGAAAATTCCTGGACGATTGAAATCCCTACTTTCCGAAAAATCCTTTCAGACCTCCGAGCAAGCCGGTAAGCGGGCCGAGATCCGGATTTTTTCCAGCCATCACATCGTCAATGGCGGTGTGGAGCTGTGCGGGGAGTTTGGCTTTCGCGAATTCCGCAACCGTGGTTAGAGCCTTGGAGGCCATTTCCTCGTCCATGCCGAGGGCGGTGAGCTTAATCTTGAGTTCGTTGATCATTTCGAAAAATCTGGTACCGGGGACAGGACTCGAACCTGCACAAGCTAGCTCACTTGATCCTAAGTCAAGCGCGTCTACCAATTCCGCCACCCCGGCGACGGGATTGAAAATGACGTATTCCGCGCATCCCGGCAAGCCCGGAGATTCGCAGGATCATCCCGGAAGTTATCTCTTCAGCAGAAAATGACGTCGGTTTCCCACGGCGTCGCTGGGAATTGAACCGGCAAGTTCGCCGAGGATGAAAAGAAACCTGGTATCCCTTTCCAGAGCTGTGGGAAAAATGGCCAGTGTGTTACTCCCGGAAAATCAGCCCTGTTGCCTCGCGGCCTGGAGGGTGTTCTTCATCAGCATGGCGATGGTCATGGGGCCGACTCCGCCGGGCACGGGGGTGATTGCGGCGCAGCGGGGAGCGACCCCGGGGTAATCCACATCACCTGTGAGGCGGGTGCCGGACTTTTTTGTGGCGTCCGGGACGCGGTTGATGCCGACGTCGATCACGACGGCGCCGGGTTTCACCCAGTCCGCCTTCACCATATCCGGACGCCCGACGGCGGGGACGAGGATGTCCGCGCGGCGGCATACGGCGGCGATATCCCTGGTGCGGGAGTGGGCGATGGTAACCGTGGCGTTTTTCGCAAGGAGAAGCATGGCGACGGGCTTGCCGACGAGCATGGAGCGGCCGATGACGACGGCTTCAGCTCCGCTGATTTCCACACCGGACACTTCAAGCAGTTTCATGCAGCCGGCGGGCGTGCAGGACACGAAGCCGGTCTCGTCTCCGAGGACGAGCTTGGCGACGTTCTCCGGGTGGAGACCGTCAACGTCCTTTCCCGGATCGATGGCGCGGATGACGGAGTCCTCGTCGAGATGTTTCGGAAGGGGAAACTGGACAAGGATGCCATGGACGGAGGGATCCGTGTTCAGTTTGGCGACAACATCGAGAAGAGCCTCCTGTGTGGTATCCCCGGGAAGCTCGATTTTGGGTGAATGGAAGCCGAGATCCGCGCAGGTCCGTGTCTTTGAACCGACATAGACGGCGGAGGCGGGATCATCGCCCACGAGCACGACGGCGAGGCCGGGGGTGACACCCCTTTCCTTCAACTCTGCGGTTTCGGCGCGGCATTCTTCGATGACGGTTGCGGCTATGGCTTTCCCATCAAGGACTCGGGGCTGGTTCATGCGGGCGAGGCTAGTGGTGAAACGGTGGACGGGGGAAGCAATTTTGGCTGGGTGCGATTTCCTTCTTCATGCTTTTCATCGGAAACGCGCGTGGTAGAAGAGGATATGTTTCGAAGACTCATGACGATGGCGGTTTTATGCGTCGCAGGTTTTTCCCAGGGACAGGAGGATGGTGAGGCGTTGGCGAAGGCTCTCTCCGATGGGCGTGAAGCGCTGGAGGTAATGGATTTCGGCGGAGGGGAAGCTTTGGTTTCGAGGCGGTTCCAGCTAGGGGAGACGAAGATAGAACATGATGGCAATGTGTTCGACGGCATCAGACTGGTGGCTCCCGGGAAAACCTCCGGGAAGGATTTCATCTGGTATTTCAATATTCCGGAAGGCTGGGCGCATTGGTATATAGTGCCTTTGGGTGGAGAGATGAAACAAGGATTCAGAAGCTGGCTGACCCCGGACAGGCTCTACGCGAATTTCGACAAGGCGGGAGAGGAGGGGCGTTTCCGTGTGCTGCAGACGCTGGATGGGCGTTACTTCGATGCGGGTGCGGAATATGTCCTGTGGTTCCGGCGGGTGGAAGATGGAGTGAAAGGAGAGATGCGCGTCCGCGCCGCTTTCTCTGAAAGAGTGGAGGACTGGGATCGCGACGGTCTGGAGGAGGCGCTCGGGCTCAGATCCTCTCCAGCGGCTGATCAGGTGGCGGAACTCGACTCACGTGGCGGGCGGATCCTTCTTGATGGGGAGTTATTTGAAAAAGGTTACGCCGAGGATCGGATCGACTCGCTGTTTTTCTCGATGAGACGGCAGAAGGATATGGCGGGAGGATTTTCCATCCGTATAGAGACATCGACCCCGCCATGCCGGAAGTCCCCGCTGCTGGCGGAGATCATTGATAAATACGGTGAGGCGGACTTCATCGTGAGCAGTGCCGAGGAAGCCGCGGGTAATGGCGATTCAGACGAAGGGGGCGAGCCGGTGGTCACACACTATTATGATTATTTCGGCCTCGAGGTTTCGGAAAACGAAAGCAGCCCGAAAGTGCGGCGCGTGGTGGCGCAGGCGAATGACTTCAGCACGCTCAGACCCATGGAAGACAGCCGTGCGACCTTCGGAAGCCTTCGCTTCAGGAATCTGATCGTCATGCACCTCGATGGTGACGAAGTGGGCAGGATCTACGGTTTCGACGAGGGTGGCAGGAAGCCGGATGTGGTCAAGCTGCCCCGGCCTGGCGTCTATTCGCATGGACTTGATACGCTGAAGCACCTCGGAGCGGGATCATGGGAATGGCGTTCCGAAGCCGTGAAAGGTATTCCGTCCTACATCAAGCGTTACTCGGAAAACAGGCTGAACGGGCTGAGCGAGATGTTCCATGAGACAAGGAAGGGAGGGGTGAAATTTTCGCTGCCTTACAAGGACGGGTTGCTCCATGGCAGGGTGACGGAGTACGATGAAGGAGGGGAAATCCTCCGGGAAATGGAGTATCGTGAAGGAGAGCTGGTCGAGTGAGGGGAGCCAAGGTTTCCTGTATCTCTCGCCACCGTCGCGGATCAATTTTCGCGAAGCGGACACTTCCTTGACATAAGAGGATGAGAGGAGGATAACCACCCCGTCCGTGCCACATGGAACCCGGTTGGAATCCGGGACAGTTGGCGCTGCTGTATCCGGTTACAATTCCCCGAAATGCCAATCTTCGCCGTAAAAAGCGGGGGTGAAGGCGGGGAGGAGGTTCGAAGCCGGGAGTCAGAACACTTGTATCACGGACATGATCGGGAAACCGGGCCACGTAGTCCGGCGGAACGTGAAGACATCGCACGCGGGCTCGATACCAAAGCCCGCTACCGAAACATGAAACCGAACACAACGAAGCGACTGATCGCAGCGGGCGCGCTAATTTGCTCTGCGAACCTTTCCACCCTAACCGGCCTGAAGGCGGCGGTCCTGGATTTCGAAAACGTGCCGTTAGGCCCCCCGGACGGGGGAACCGGCTATAACAACGGGATGTCCGGGCGAGGGGATCTCACGCTGGATGGAGTTACGTTCAGCAACTCCTTCACCACTTTTCCCGGAGGCTTCACTTCCTGGGACGGGTTCTCGTTCTCCAACCTCACCGACACGGTCACACCCGGTTTCGGAAACCAGTATAGCACCATTGCGGGTAGCGGTGCGACGGGTTCGGACCAGTTCGCGATAGGAACGACGAATGCGGCGATCAGCTTCCCGCTGACCGATCTCGCGGGCAGTGGAGCGGTGATCACAAACACCACCTACGCGGCTCTCTCGATGAGGGACGGGGACGGGTTCGCAAAAAAATTCGGGGGAGTCTCGGGAAATGACGCGGATTTCTTCAAGCTTGTCGTCTCCGGCTATACGGGCGGGATCGCGACGGGCGGGGTGGTGGAGTTTCTTCTGGCGGATTACCGCTTTGGCGACAACTCACAGGACTACATCGTGGATGACTGGACGTTTGTCGATTTCAGCGCGCTGGGTGTGGCGGACGAAATCCGGTTTTCCTTCGATTCCTCCGATAGCGGAATGTTCGGGATCAACACGCCGCTGTATTTCGCCATGGACAACCTGACGGTGGTGCCGGAGCCGGGTGTTTTCGCCATGGGTCTGCTTGGCATGCTGGTCACGTGCGGATACAGGAAGCGGAACTGAAACGTGGGATCCATGAAGACTCTCATAATTCTCGCAATGGCGGGTAAGGCTCTCGCGGGGCCTTATGCTCCACCCGCGGATACGCCGGGCAGCGATGCTGTGGCTGCTGATGCCGCAAGTATCCTGCAGTGGGCGAACGCGGGGTCAGTCGAACGGGGGCCGGCGAATATCTCTTCTCCGACCAGTCCGGATGCCAGCTTCGGAGCCATCTCTGACGCGCTTGGGCCGGCGGATTCGGAAGGTAACTCGTTTTACTCCGTGGTCTCACTGGGTGACGGGGGCAGCGCGACGTTGACTTTCGCCAGTCCGGTACAGGATGTTCCCGGGCCGGATCTGGTGATTTTCGAAAACGGGTTCATGGACGGTTTCCTGGAGCTGGCACACGTGGAGGTCAGTTCGAACGGTACCGACTTCTACCGTTTCCCTTCCGTTTCCCTGACGCAAACGGATAGCCAGACGGGGAGTTTCGGGCTGACCGACGCGACGGATCTTCACAATCTCGCGGGCAAATACCGGGGTGGATTCGGCACCCCGTTCGATCTCGCCGGGATGGGAGCGCTCTATCCCATGCTGGACACGAACCGCGTCACACACGTCCGCGTGATCGACGTCGTCGGGTCGGTTGACGAAGCCTTCGGCACACGTGACTCGCTGGGGAACCTGATCAACGATCCCTTCACGACTGACTTTTTCACGGGTGGATTCGACCTGGATGCGGTGGGAGCGTTGTCGGAAATGCCAGCCGACTATTCCGGGTGGATCGCGAGCCAGGGACGTGCGGATTCTTCCCCGGATGTTGATTTCTTGGGAAACGGGGTTCCGCAAGGAGTGGAGTATTTCACCGGAGGGGAAAACCTCACGGTGGAGGGTTTCGCCCGTATGGTAACCTTTCCCTGGCTGAGCTACCGGGGTGACGGTGATTTCTGGATGGAGGGAAGCGCGGATCTGGTGGACTGGGACGTGCTCGCGATGAGTAGCGATGGGGGGACGATGATGTCTTGGAACGGAGCGAGCGTGTCAGTCCGGGGAAATCTGAAAAAAGGTGTCAGGGTGAGCCTCCCGAGGGATGGCGAATACCGGTTCTTCAGACTCGGCGCGCGATGAGAAGGGGTTTCACGCTACTGGAACTGATGGTCTGCGTCGTGATAGTCGCGGTGCTTGCTCTGGTGGTTTTCCAGATGGCCGGAAGGTCGAAAACCCGTGCGAACCAGGTGGTTTCCTCCACGAACCTTCGAGTCCTTGTGGTGGCGAACTGGGGCTACGTTGCGGATCACGGGACGTTCTGCCCGGCGCAGGAAAAAAAGAACAGGATACGCTGGCACGGAGGACGCGACGGGTCGAAAGGCGAATTCGATCCTGCGAAGGGTTTTCTCTCGCCCTATTTCGGTGAAAGCGACCGGGTGGGACTCTGTCCGGAGTTCCGCGAACATGTCTCGGGCACGGACTCCTTTGAAAACGGGTCGGGCGGCTACGGTTACAACGCCATCTACATCGGAGGGACTCCGGCGGATCCCTTCGTGCCCGAGAGGCCGTCAAACGTCGTGGATCCGTCGCGCACGCTGATGTTCGCCACGACGGCTCTGGCGAGAAAGGACGGTCTCCAGGAATATCCCTTCGCGGAGCCCCGGCGCTCGGTGACGCCGGAGGGCGGTCTCGCCTACTCCTTGCAACCCTCGGTGCATTTCCGTTTCGGAGGAAAGGCTCTGGTCGCGTGGTGCGACGGGCGCGTTTCGGCTGAGGAAATGGAAGGCTCTTCCGCCGACAACTACTACGGCGGCAGTAACAAGGAATCCGGAATCGGTTTCTGCTGGCCGGAGGCGGGGAACGGATGGTGGAATCCGAGGAGGTGATCCTGTCTAGCCGATGTCGGCCATGTCCTCGAAACCTTCGGTATCGCCGGTCTCGTCGAAGTCCATCTCGCGGACGCGTTTCTTGTCGCGCATGGCCTCGACCTTTTTGCGGAGAGCCTCGCGCAGACCGATACAATCGCGGACGGCCGGGATTTCCACGTTCGGAAGGGAGCGGTCGGATGTCTCCAGATGGACGCTGCCGAGGCCGGTGAGGCGCATCCACCACTTGCGGTCGACGAGGATGTCCTTCACGCGGTAGAGTTCCACCTCGTCGATATTCTGGTTGATCACCCCTTTTGTGATGCGGAGCCGCTCGTTGGTGAGTTCGAAAGTCTGGCAGCGGACGACGAGGTAGCGCCAGAGCGCGTAGATGAACGGCAGGACCAGGGCGATCAGGACGAACGGCGCGGCGGAACCGGAAAACACCGCGGAGAAAACGATGATGGTGGCGAGAATGATGGCCACGCTGAAGGCACCGATGTTCAGCCACTGAGAGGGGCTGCCTTTCCAGAAAGTCGTTTCGGATTCATTTTCCATGCGATGATTGTAGGCAGGAACCACTGGCAGGAAATGAGAAAGAAGTAGGTGGTCTCAGACTCCGGTTTGCCGGTATCAGCTCCGGACGTGGGGGCTGGTAGTGCCTTGTAGTCACGGTTCCAGCCGCATTTTTTGCAAACGAGATGGCGGGATGTCGGCATTGCCACCGAGAGCACCGCGAGGAGGAGCGGGGGGATGAACATGATTCCGAAGAACAACCAGAAACCCCGGTTTCCGGCCAACCCCTCGTAGAGGTCGGGGGCGATTCCCGGAAGAAAGAAGCCGGTAATGAGGGAGGGCAAAAAACTGACATACGCGGTTTTCCTGAGTATGCGCCCCGTCCTCCCCGTTCGTGCTCGATGTTGAAGTTCGTCCGGAATTTCGTGCCGCAGACCTGGCAGCTTTCCGGGAGATCGGCGGGCCATGGATGCTGGTAGGGAGGGCGGAAGGTGACATCCCCCGACGATGACCCTTTGAACGAGAGGTGAGGGGAAGTGTTTTTCACGAACACTGTTCTATGTGGAAATCCGAGGGGAAAGGAATCCGAATCGCCGCTTGCGGACCGGCGTTCACGGGGCGAAGCTGTGCGCCCGCTATGGACAAGCTTTTTGAAGAACTGGATTTCCGCGAAACAGCTATCGGTGATCTGATCCTGCAGAGGAGAAAGTATCTCCAACTCGACGGTCAGGTGGTATACGAGGTGAAACTCGGGGACGCCTTCCTCATGTCGAGCATGTTCCATGTCGTGGAGGAGGCGCTTTCGAAGCTGGGGCTGGCTGCGCTGGAAGGGGAGGGCTGGGACGTGGTTGTCGGCGGGTTGGGGCTGGGATACACGGCGGTGGCGGCGCTTGAGTTTCCGCAAGTAAAAGAACTGGTCGTGGTGGAAGCGCTGGAGGGAGTGATAGCCTGGCATAAGGGGGAGCTGGTGCCCCTGGGGAGGACGCTGAACGGGGACGCGAGGTGCCGCTATGTGCTGGGTGATTTTTTCGCGCTGGCGGGCGATACGGGGAAAGGATTCGATCCGCTGGTGCCCGGGCGGAAGTTCCACGCGGTGCTGCTGGACATAGACCACTCGCCGAAGAACCTGCTGGCCTCCGCGAACGCGGCGTTCTACACGACCGCCGGGCTGGTAAAACTGGCCGAGCAACTACAACCCGGCGGAGTGTTCGCGCTCTGGTCGGACGATGCGCCCGACGAGGATTTCGTAGCGGATCTCGGCGTGGTGTTCGCGAGTGTGGAGACGCACGTCGTGCCTTTCCCGAATCCGCTGCTGGATACGGAATCGAAGAGCACCGTGTATGTCGCGAGGAAAGGCCGGGCTTGATCAGCCCTCCTCGCGGGCGACGAGGGTGCTGAATTTCTGCTCAAGTCCACGGAGAATCTGCGGATCCTGGATCTGCTCGTGATCCGCTGTCGTGATATACAAGGTGTCCATGGCCACGCCTTTTTCCGTGCAGATGCGGGCATGGGAGGTGTCCAGTCCGGCCTCGTTGACAGTGTGGAAGAGGTCGTGGAGCAGTCCGATACGGTCGAGCGCCTGTATCTCGACGGTGGTGCAGGTGGGATGGAGGTCGTTGGAGACGTGGGCGCGGACGGGCACGGAAACTCCGGTCTCGGTTCGCGGCTTGAGGAAATTCGCCTTCCGCTTCAGATATTTCTCCGGTTCGTAGCTCTCGGCTTCCAGGATGGAGGTGAAGGTCTCCCCGAAACGTTTGCGGGTGGAGGCCGAGGTGACGGGCTCGAAGTTCGTGGTGCAGACGCGGAAGATGTTCAGGACGATGGAGTCGTTGCGTGTGAAAAGATCCGCCGAGAGGATGTTCACCTGCTCGGATGCGAGGGCGCAGCAGAGTTTTTCCAGGTGCGAGGCGCGGTCGCGGGTGGCCACGATGAGCTCGGAGTAACCTTTCACCGGATAATCGATCCACTCGACGCTGGACGCATAGAGATTCTGCCCGTCCTTCTCCTCTTCGAGAAATTTCCTCACGGCCCTGATCTGGGTGGCGATGAATGTAGCCTCCCGGTAGGCGAAGGCGGCCGCCGGCGTGCGGTCGAAGTGCTCCCTGATGTCATGCTCGTATTCATCCGGCATGATCGTGAGAACTTCCGAGCGCAGTTCCTTGCGATCCGAGTCGAGTTTGCGGGTGAATTTCTCCCGGCCGTCCACAAGGAAGCGGAGTGTCGCCTTGTGAAGCTGGAGCATGAGGGATTCCTTCCAGCCGTTCCAGGCGTCCGGCGCGGTGCCGTTGGTATCGCAGTAGGTGAAAAGCAGAAGCGCGTCGAGATTCTCCCGGGTTTTCATCACTCCCGCGAACTCCGCGATGACCTCCGGATCCTCGAGATTCTTCGTGGTGGCGGTGCGCCAGAAGGTGAGGTGGTTGTCCACCAGGAACATGATGAGCGCGCGGCGCGAACCGGTGATCTGGAGGCGGGAGCAGAGCTTTATCGCGAGCATCGCCGAGCCGTCGATGTGTTCGCGCACATTCTCGGAACGACCGGTGTCGTGGAGAATGAGTGCGATGTAGAGTGCGTAGGGATCGACGATCTGGTGGAAAAGGCGGCGGAAGATCTCGAAGCGCGGATCGGTGTTCTCGATGAGTTTGTCGAGTTCGTCGATGCAGCGGAGGGTATGCTCGTCCGCCGTGTAGCGGTGGAAGAACTCGTGCTGGACGAGGCAGTCGAGCGCGCCGAACTCCGGGAGGTAGCGCCCGAGGAACCCGATACGGTGCATCTGGCGGAGGGTGCGCGCGGCCTCGCCCTTGCGCTCGAGGATGGCCTGGAAGGTCTCGCGGTTCGCTTTCAGATAACGGAAGGGGCGGTCGATGTCGTTCCAGTGGCTGGCGAGGAGGCGGCGCATCGGCGGGGACATGCGCAGCCCGCGCAACTGGCAGTGCTGGAACATGCGCATCATGCGGTGCGGATCGTCCGCGAAAATATCCTGGCTGGACGGATAGATGCGTCCGTCCCTGGCGATGAAGCCGTCGAACTCCTCGCGGCTTTTCTTCCGGAAGGTGAGGAAGGATCGCAGCCCGGTTTCCGCGATCTCGTCCCGCTGGATCTCGAAGGTCTCCATCAGGGAATTCGTATGGCGGTAGAGGTGACGGGTGTGGCGGTAGTAGTCCCGCATGAAGGCCTCCGTGCGGCGCAGGATGCTTCGCTGCGGGTATTTGAAAGCGGTGGCGACGACCCCCTGGAGCTGGAGGGTCAGGATGTCCGTGGACTTGCCGGAATGGTAGTGGAGCTCGTTGCGCACCCGCATGATGAAATCGTAGGCCTCCTCGATCTCCCTGGACGTGTTTTTCGTGATGAGCCGGTCGTCCACAAGCCTCTGGAGTTTGTCCGATCCCGTCTTGACCCGCGCGACCCAAAGGATGTTCTGGTAGTCGCGCAGTCCGCCGCAGGATTCCTTCACGTTCGGCTCCTGCAGGAAAACGGTATACGACGATTTCTTGTAGCGGGAGCGGAGATCGTTGCGGCGGGTTTCGAGAAACGCGTCCTGGCTCTTCGCGATGCATTCCTTTTCGAAACGCACGAGGAGAGCCTCGTAGAGTTCCCTGTTTCCGGAAATCAGCCGGGTGTCCATCAGCGAGGTGAAATTCTGCTGGTCCAGTCGCGCCTGTTCGATGCACTCGGCGATGGAGCGGCAGGACTGACCGACCTTGAAGCCCATGTCCCAAAGGACGTAGAGCACCCGCTGGACGAGTTCCTGGACGTTTTTGGGAAGCTTCGTGGAGGCTCGCGGCAGGAGGAAAAGCAGGTCGATGTCCGAGCCGGGATTGAGCGTTCCGCGCCCGTAGCCGCCTATCGCCACGAGTGCGACGGGGGAGGATTCGAGCTTCTGGGATTTGATCGTGGCCAGGAGGATGGCGGCGATGAGCTTGTCGATCAGCTCGGCGCGCGCCTCCGCGATCTCGACCCCGCCTACCCCCTCCCGGTGGCGTACGAGGATGCGCTCCTCTTCCGTCTCCACGAAACGCTTGTAGAGACCCATCCGCTCGTCGGGTGAGAGCTGGCCGTCGGTGGCGGATTTCAGGGAGACGGGCTTGTAGATGGCTTCGGACATGGATGGGAAAAGGCTGGTGGCGGGCGGTCAGTGACCGGTCGAGGAAATGATGTCCAGTGTCAGCTTGCCAATGGTCGAGGCGGATTCGAGCTGACGGTGGGCTTCCTTGAGGCTTGCGGCGGAGAGCGGGCCGAGGTGGGTGGTGTTGATCTTCGGAAAAGTCCCGGCATCACAGCGCCTGGCGATCTCGGCGAGGATCTCGCCCTGCCGGGCCATGTCCGCCGTTTGGAAACGGGAGCGGCCGGGCATGTATTCCCAGACGATTCGTGGTGACTTGAGGCGGAAAGGATTGCCGATATCCACCGGATTCTTCGTCTCCACGATCAGGCCGAGCGCGCCGAACGGGGCGAGCAGATCGGCGGTGGTGTCCCAGTAGGACTCCGTATCGTGGAGGTTCGCGATGAGGGGAAACGCCTTGAGGCCGAGAGCCTCCACCTGCGGGCGGAGGGGTTCGCGGTGGTTGATGACGTGATCCGCCCCGAGGCTTTCGCACCAACGGGACGTCTCCTCGCGTGACGTGGTGGCGACAACTGTGAGGCCGGCGGATTTCGCGAGGGGGATGAGGGCGGAGCCGACTCCGCCAGCGCCGTTGATGATGAGGAGAGGGGTCTTCGCGGGGATTTTTCCATCGGACATCCTTTCGAAGAGCAGCTCCCATGCGGTGATGGCCACCAGGGGGAGGGCGGCGGCCTCCACGAAGGTGTAGGACGACGGCTTCTTCGCCACGAGAGCGGCCTGCACGGCCTGGAGCTCCGCGTTCGAGCCGGGGCGGGTGACGTTTCCCGAGTAATACACCTCATCGCCGGGGGAGAAATTGTCCACCGCTTTCCCCACGGCCTCCACGGTTCCCGCCCCGTCGTATCCCAGGATCACCTTGTCCCCGAAATCGCCGGTGCCGACCATGCCCCTCACCTTGGTATCCACCGGATTGACCGAGACGGCCTTCACGCGGACCAGGATCTCATCGTCGGCGGGGACGGGATCGGGCGTTTCGAATTCCCGGATGGAATCGATGGCGGAGGTGCTGGCTGCGTAGGCTCTCATGGTGTCAGGGGAGTGAGTTCGAGGAATTTGATCCCGTAGAAAATGATATAGGGCAAAGTGAAGATGGATACAACCGTGGTGCCGATGACGATCTGCACGGCCACGGCGGGCCTGCCTCCGTAGAGCCTGGCGAGCAGGATGGGCACGAGCGCGGCGGGCATGGCCGCCTGGACCAGCAGGATCTGGCGTAGCTCCACTGCCATCGGAATGTACTTCGCGCAAACGATGATCAGCGCGGGCGCGGCGACGAGGCGGACGGCGCACGAGGCGATGATGATCTTCCAGGAGGGCTTCTCCGTGCCCACGAGATCCATGATCGTCGCGCCTGTGATCATGATGGCCAGGGGAAACGCCCCTATGCCTATCATGGAGATCGCCGTCCGGATCGGCCGGTCACCCTGTCATCGATGCGCAGGGTGACAAGCGTGAGGCCGATGAGCACCGCGATGATCGGCCCGTTCACCAGCCGCTTCCACGGGATGCCCTTTTCCCCGGACATCAGCATGACCCCCACCGACCAGATGGCCGTCTCCACCCCGATGTTGTGGACGAAGAGCAGGGCGACAGCGGAGGTGCCCCAGAGGATTTCCACGACAGGCACCGCCGTGAACCCGTAGTTCTGGCAGCCCGAGGCGATCGCGAACGTCCGTATTCCGTTGCCGGGGGAAAGGCCTATCATTTTCCCCGCGACATAGCCGAGCGCGATGCCGGTGATGATGAAGACGAACCCGAATCCCGCCCCTGTCACAAGCACCTGCGGATCGCGCAAAACCTCCGCCCCCAGCGTGCGGTCGAGGATGAAACAGGGCAGCATCACCGAGAAAATGACATGCATGATCCCTTCGTCATGCTCCCGCTTCAGCACCCCCGTCCTGCGCAGCACCGCCCCGCCGACGATCAGGAGATAGACCGGCAGGACCGCGAGTATGGCAGTGGTTGGCGAAAACAAAGTGCGCGGAGGCTAGGCGGGAATCACGTGGCGTGAAATTCCAATTTTCCGCGAAACAGTCCGGGGTTGCGTTGGAGGGGGAAACCGGGAGAGTGTCCGGCGTCATGACCAACGTCGAGGAGATCAAAGAAGCGCTGAAGCAAGTGAAATACCCCGGTTTTTCCCGGGACATCGTCTCCTTCGGGCTGGTGAAAGCCGTGGAATTCGAGGGCGGCGATCTGGTGGTTAGGATAGAGATCGCGACCAAGGACGCCAAGGTGCCCCAGCAGATTTTTCAGGATTGCCATGCGGTTCTGGATCCCATGGAAGGTGTGGGCACCGTGAAAATCGACATCAATGTGAAGGACGCCCCGGAGGCCGCCGGAGGCGCGGTCGGGAAATCCTCCATCCCGGGCGTGAAGCGCGTCATCGCCATCGCCTCGGGCAAAGGAGGGGTGGGGAAATCCACCGTCGCCGCGAACGTCGCCGTCGCCCTCGCAGCCCGCGGGCTGAAGGTCGGCCTCTGCGATTGCGATCTCTACGGCCCCTCCGTCGCCCAGATGTTCGGCACCGATGAAAGACCCGACGCCAACGAGCACGACGAGATCATCCCCATCGAGGCGCACGGGGTGAAGCTCATGTCCATGGGACTCCTCCTGGAGGACAAATCCCCCGTCATCGTCCGCGGCCCCATGGCCACCCGCTACACCCAGCAGTTCCTCCGTCAGGTCGCGTGGGGCGAGCTCGACGTCCTCGTGCTCGATCTCCCGCCCGGCACCGGGGACATCCAGCTCACCATCGTCCAGACCGTCGCCGTCGATGGCGCGGTCATCGTCACCACCCCGCAGGAAGTCGCCCTCATCGATGCGCGGAAAGCCGTCGCCATGTTCGCCAAGGTCAACGTCCCCATCCTCGGCCTCATCGAGAACATGGCATGGTTCGAGTGCGATGCGGGGAAACGCTACTACATTTTCGGCGAGGAAGGCGGAGTCCGCGAAGCGGAAGACATGAACGTCCCCCTCCTCGCCCAGATCCCCATCGACATCCCCACCGGCCGGGGCGGCGACAAGGGCACCCCCGTGGCCCTCCTCGACCCGAAGAAAAACAAAGTCTCCGCCGCCTTCCACGCAATGGTCGCCGGGCTGGAGGTGTAGCGGGGAGCTTCCGGGGAAGGAAACCCAAACAAGGTGTTGCTTGTTGGCGCGAACTGCCGCCACTGTAGCGGATGACACTGCGAACAAGGGGTTGGGCTGAGTGAGTTGAATGCGCCGGGGAAGATTGCTTTCCTGGGGGATTTCCCGCCGAGGCTCTGCGGGATCGCCACGTTTACCAACGATCTGTGTGGCGCGGTGGCCGATGCTGCCCCTGGCACCGATTGCTTCGTGGCGGCGGTGAACGACAGGCCGGAGGGCTACGACTATCCGGAGAGGGTGCGGCTGGAGCTTCAGGAAAAGGAGCTGGGATCGTACCGGAGGGCGGCGGACTTCCTGAATTTCAACAATGCGGAGGTGCTCTCCGTGCAGCACGAGTTCGGCATCTACGGTGGGCCGGCGGGAAGCCATTTGCTGGCTTTGCTGAAAGAGGTGCGCATGCCGGTGGTGACGACTTTGCACACGGTGCTCCAAAGCCCGGACGCGGCGCAGATGAAGGTGATGAAAGGTTTGGTCGCGCTGAGCGACCGGCTGGTGGTGATGGCGCGGAAAGGGGTGGAGATCCTGCGCGAGGTGTATGACGTTCCGGAGGAAAAGATCGACCTGATCCCGCACGGGATCCCCGATGTGGAGTTCATGGAGTCGGCTGCTTTCAAAGAGCAGTTCGGCGTGCAGGGGAAGCAGGTGCTGCTGACCTTCGGCCTGATCGGGCCGGGGAAGGGGATCGAGCATGTGATCGAGGCGCTGCCGGAGATCGTGCTGGACCATCCGAACGTGATCTATCTCGTGCTGGGCGCGACGCATCCGAACCTGCTGGCGCATGAGGGGGAGCGTTACCGGATCGGCCTGGAAAGGCTGGCGGCGGAGCTTGGGCTGGAGAAGCACATCATTTTCCACAACCGCTACGTGACGCTGGACGACCTGAAAGAGTTTATCGGCGCGGCGGACATTTACCTGACACCGTACCTGAATGCGGCGCAGGTGACCTCCGGGACCCTGGCCTACGTGTTCGGTGCCGGGAAGGCGGTGGTCTCCACCCGCTACTGGCATGCGGAGGAGCTTGCTGGCCGACGACCGGGGGGTGCTGGTTCCTTTCAGTGATCCGGAGGCGATTGCGGAAGGCGTCTGCGGTTTGTTGGAGGACAAGGTAAGGATGGAAAGGATGCGCCGGGATGCCTACGCGATGGGGCGCGGGATGATCTGGCCTGCGGTGGCCGGGCTTTACCTGGAGTCTTTTAAAAGGGCGCGGGTGGACCGGAAGGTGAAGCCGCGGGCGGCCTTCGCGGAGTGGACGCTGGACAGCCGTCCGCGGGCGCTCCCGCCACTACGGCTGGACCATGTGGAGCGGATGAGCGATGGCACCGGCATTTTCCAACACGCCATCTTCAATGTGCCGAACTTCCACGAGGGCTACTGCACGGATGACAACGCACGGGCTTTCATCCTGTGCAACCTGCTCGATGAGATCGGCGACCTGCCACCGGCGAAGAACCTCGGGAAGCTGGCGACGAGCTACCTGGCATTCCTCGCCGCGGCACTGGACTACGAGAGCGGACGTTTCCGGAATTTCATGAGCCACGGCAGGCGGTGGCTGGAGGATGCGGGGAGCGAAGACAGCCACGCACGCGCTCTCTGGGCGACGGGGACGGGAGCGGGGCGTTCGCGCGATGCGGGTCACCGGAAGCTTTCCGCGCAGCTTTTCGAGAAAGGGATCCCGGTGATGGGCACTTTCACCTCGCCGCGCGCATGGACCTTCAGCCTGCTGGGCATCCACGAGTATCTCCGCCACTTTCCGGACAATCCGGCGATCCACGAAATGCGCGGGCTGCTGACCGGGAGACTGGCGGGGCTGTGGCAGGCCTGTGCGACGGAGGACTGGCCGTGGTTCGAAACGAGCGTGACCTACGACAACGCGCGGATCTGCCAGGCGATGATCCTCAGCGGCCAGCACATGCCGGATCCCGGGGCGCTGGAAATCGGGCTGGAATCGCTGCGTTGGCTCGCCTCGATCCAGACGACGCAGGCAGGGCACTTCCGCTCCATCGGCAGCAACGGCTTCTATATGAAAGGGGGCGTGCGGGCGGACTTCGACCAGCAGCCGGTGGAGGCGCAGGCGATGGTTTCAGCTTGCCACGAGGCCTTCCGCGCGACGGGCGATGCGAGGTGGGCGGAGGAAGCGAAGCGCGCCTTCGAGTGGTTCCTCGGCCGCAACGACCGAGGCACCCCCCTCTACGACTATACTTCCGGCGGCTGCAGCGACGGCCTGCACGAGGATAGGATCAGTGAGAACCAGGGTGCGGAGTCGACCCTCGCGTTTCACCTGTCCCTTGCGGAAATGACCCTCGCAGGACAGCCCGTCCTCTCCCCTCCAAGCTGATTCATGAAACCTATCCGACTGCGCCGCCATAAAACCTCCCTATTCCCGGACTGCGCCCGGGTTATCGTCAGACCCTTCATCCCCGGGGAAAAATGGCGGGTGGAAAGCATCGTCGGGCGAGTGATGGCGCTCAGCAAGGAGGGCGTGACGGAGGAGCTGGCGGCGGTGAATGCGGAATTCGAATCCCGGCATCTGGATTCCGAATCCTGCTTCATGAGGAACTACCACAAGGTCGAGAAACGCATCCCCAAGTTGCGTTCCCTCAGCCATGAAAGGCGTCTTCTGATCGGGGCGATGTTCTCCGGGGAGTATGCGCTGGAGGCGGCGGCGCTTTTCAATCCATCCATCGTCCCGCACCCGGACCAGTCCGGGATCGCCGAGGGGGGGCTGCGTTTCGTGATGAGTCTGCGGGCGACGGGGGAGGGGCACATTTCCTCCATCGAGTTCCGCACCGGGGAAATTTCTCCGGAGGGCGCGATCACGTTCGAGCCGGTGTCGCGCTTCGCCAGCGAGCCGGAGATCCTGGAGAACCCCTCCTACCGGAAGGAGTCGTTCATCCTCAAGCTCAGGGAAATGGGCTTCGAGAACCACCACTTCACCGCCGCCGTGCTCAATCCCCTGGGCGACCATTTCACCCTCAGCGACCTGAACCGCAGCATCGGCACCGTGCGCCACGAGGCACGCGGGCCGAGGCACGAGCTGACCAAGACCCTCGAGACGATCCAGTGGCTCGCGGACTCGAACTACGAGGTGGAGTTCTCCTCAAAGCTCGCCATGTCCGAGCGCATCATTTTCCCCGTCTCCACGAACGAGACCAACGGCATCGAGGACGCGCGCTTCGTCATGTTCACGGAGGACGACGGGACGGTGAAATACTGTGCCACCTACACCGCCTACAACGGGCACTCCATCCTCCCGCAGCTCATCGAGACCGAGGACTTCCTGCACTTCCGCATCCTCACCCTCAACGGGAGCGCGATCAGCAACAAGGGCATGGCGCTCTTTCCGCGCAAGGTCGGCGGGCGCTACGCGATGCTCTCCCGGCAGGATGACGAGAACCTCTTCATCATGTTTTCCGACAGCCCCCACTACTGGAGCGATCCTGAGTTCGTCCTCGGCCCTTCGGAAATGTGGAACTCGGTGAAAAGCGGCAACTGCGGGTCCCCGCTGGAGACGGAGGCGGGCTGGCTGGTCATCACCCACGGGGTCGGCCCGATGAGGAAATACTGCATCGGCGCGGCACTGCTGGATCTCGAGGATCCGCGCAAAGTGATAGGCAGGCTCAGACAGCCCCTCCTCATGCCGGAAGGCGACGAGCGCGAGGGCTACGTGCCGAACGTGGTCTACAGTTGCGGCGCGTTGCTCCACGGGAGGGATCTCATCCTTCCCTATGCAGCCAGCGACAGGGTCTCGAAAATCGCCACCGTCTCGCTGGATGACCTGTTGGCGGAGCTGGCCAAAAGCTAGGAGGCGATTTACGATGCTTCCCACACGCCGCCCATCCTCATGGAAACGGGCGATAACTCTGCCCCTGAAAAGCTCATGGAAGATGTCACCCTTTACCGCACGGACTCTGGCAAGCCCACGCCTGTGAAGCCGCTCAACGATCCCGATTTCATCGGCATGGACGCAGCCATCAAACGCGCCTCCGCCAAAGCCATCGCGAAAGCCCGCGCCGCTGGCCTGGAACCCATCGTCAGCAATCCCGAGGATCTCCCGAAGAACCCTGATCGCCGCTTCGTAATCTTACAGTATGCCTGAACCGACCACCCACGAGATTGACACGTTTATCGAGCGCTGGGGGAAGTCCGAGGCACACGAGCGCGGGGCGGGGCACCAGTTCCTTCTGGAGTTCTGTGATCTTCTGGAGCTGGGGAAGCCCGACCCGCCGTACGCCGACAATGTGCTGAACTCCTACACCTTCGAGCGCCGCGTGGAGCGGAAAAAGCCTGACGGCAGGACGGTGCCGAACTGGATCGACCTCTACAAATCCGGCTGCTTCGTGCTGGAAACGAAGCAGGGCGTGAACCCGCGCCGCGACAAGTCCGATCCTGATCAGCCCCTGCTGCCCGCACTGGAGCAGGCGGACCTCGTTTCCACAGGCCACGGGACACGCGGCACATCCGCCTTCGACAAAGCCCTTGAGCGCGCCCATGCCCAGGGGGAGCGCTACATCCACGCCCTCCCGGCGGAGGAGGGCAGGCCGCCCTTTCTCATTGTCTGCGATGTCGGGCATTCCTTCGATCTCTACGCCGAGTTCTCCGGCACCGGCGGGCAATACGAGCGTTTCCCGGATCCGCGCTCCCACCGCATCCATCTCAAGGATCTCCACAAACAGGAAACCCGCGACCTGTTCCGCACCATCTGGAGCGATCCCCGCTCGCTCGATCCCTCCAAGCACGCGGCGGAAGTCACCCGCGAGGTCGCGAAAGCCCTGGCGGATCTCGCGAAATCCCTGGAAAAGGACGGCCACGACCCGCAGGTCACCGCCGGATTCCTCCAGCGCTGCCTCTTCACCATGTTCGCCGAGGATGTGGGGCTGCTGCCCGAAGAGTCTTTCCTAAATCTCCTCCGCATGGCCAAGGATATGCCCCGAGAGCTTCCCCGTCCTGCTCAACGGCCTCTGGAAAGACATGGACAAGGGCGCGTCTTCTCCGCCGCCATTCAGGATGCCGTCATCCACTTCAACGGTGGCCTGTTCAAGGACTGCTCCGTCCTCCCGCTCCGTCCGTATCAGATCATTTACCTCATCCATGCGGCGAAGCAGGATTGGTCGCGGGTGGAGCCGGCCATCTTCGGCACCCTGCTGGAAAGGGCGCTCGATCCCCGCGAGCGGCACAAGCTCGGCGCGCACTACACCCCGCGCAGCTACGTCGAGCGCCTCGTCCGCCCGACCCTGATCGATCCGCTGCGCGAAAAGTGGGAGGCCGTCCGCGCCGCCGCCGCCCAGCTCGATGACAAGGACAAGCGCAAGGAAGCCCGCGCCACCGTCGAGGCTTTCCACAAGGAGCTCGCCGCCATCCGCGTGCTCGATCCCGCATGCGGCTCCGGGAACTTCCTCTACGTCTCCCTGGAGCTCATCAAGCGCCTGGAGGCCGAGGTGCTGGATCTCTTCGAGAAACTCGGCGGCGACCGCGCGCTGGAAATGAACAGCGTCATCGTCCGCCCGGACAATTTCCTCGGCATCGAGCTCAACGCCCGCGCCGCCGCCATCGCCCAGATCGTCCTGTGGATAGGCTACTTCCAGTTCCACCGCCGGGCCACCGGGAATGCCGATACCAACGACAGACCGCTCCTCCCCAAGCACAACACCATCGAGTGCCGCGACGCCGTGCTCGCCTACGACGAGAAAATCCCGCGCCGCGATCCCGACGACCGGGGAATACGTCACCATCTGGGACGGCCGGACCACCAAGCCCCATCCCGTCACCGGAAAGGAAGTCCCGGACGAAAGCGCCCGCACCAACCTCTTCGACTACACGAACCCGAAACGCGCCGAATGGCCGCAGGCTGATTACATCGTGGGGAACCCGCCGTTCATCGGAGCCTCGCGGATGCGCGATGCACTGGGCGACGGCTACACGGAATGCCTGCGGAAAGCATGGAAGGGGAAAGTCCCCGAGTCGGCGGACTTCGTGATGTTCTGGTGGCAGAAAGCCGCCGAACTCCTCGCTGCGAAGAAGATCCGCCGCTTCGGCTTTATCACCACAAACTCCATCCACCAGACTTTCAACCGTCGCGTGCTGGAGCCATTCCTTGCGGATGAGAAAAAGCCCATCCACCTCGCCTACGCCATCCCGGATCATCCTTGGGTGGACTCGGCCGACGGTGCTGCCGTGCGGATCTCGATGACGGTGGGTAGTGGAGGGTCAGCTGGTGGTAATCTGGATGAGGTCGTTTGGGAATCATCCACACACGATGGAGAGAATGACAGTTAGACTGGAATCGACACTGGGAATAATTTGCTCCAAAACTGCGTGCGGAAGAAATCTATAGGCCTGCTGTAAGCCTGAATTCAAATGATATGTTGGCTAACCGTGGTGCCATACTTGGCGGGCAAGGTTTTGTCCTGATCGTTCGCAGGAAGACGTGTAAGCTTAAAGAGCAGGGTGAAGGTAACATATTGAGGAAATACATTACGGCCGTGACATGGTCACAAGCTCCGTCGACAAGTCCGTTCCAGACGCGTTCGGACTCTCCGAGAAGCAATTGCTAGATGCTTTTCCCAATGTTTATCAGATTTTGATCAACCGAGTCTTCCCTGATCGAAAACAAAATAAGAGGAAGTCTTACAGGGAGCTATTGGTGGATTTTCGCGGAGCCACGAGCTTCGTTTCGACCTGCACTGAGCAACATTGAAAGATTTATAGCTACAGCACGCACGGCAAAGCATAGGTTGTTTTGTTTTGTTTCTGCAGAATGCCTAGTAGAGAGCGAAATCGTTCCGATAGCCTTGGATGATTCCTACTCTCTCGGGCTGTTATCTTCCTGTGTGCATGTCGAGTGGGCACTAAGCCAGGGAGGTACTCGCCTAGAAGACAGGCCGCGCTACAACAATGTAAGTTGCTTCGAAACCTTTCCATTCCCCGCGCTCGAAGAAGGCGAACTGAAGACGCGGATACGGGAACTTGGGGAGCGGCTGGACGCGCACCGGAAGGCGCGGCAGGCCTTGCATCCGGAGCTCACCCTCACCGGGATGTACAACGTGCTGGAGAAGCTCCGGGCGGAGGAAGCGCTTTCCGACAAGGAGAAGAAGATCCACGACGACGGCCTGGTCACCGTCCTGAAACAGATCCACGACGAACTCGACGCCGCCGTCTTCCAAGCCTACGGCTGTGAGGATCTTTCCAAGGAGGGGCGTGAATCCTTCCGCCCGATAAGAATTGAGGAAATAGCTGAGGAACGATCAATCCGGGGTTGCCGGGCGGCAAGGATTCACTCCCCTCCCTGGATTGGGAACAGGAACTCCTCACCCGCCTCGTCGCCCTCAACCACGAACGCGCCGCCGAGGAAGCCAACGGCCACGTCCGCTGGCTACGCCCGGAATACCAGGCACCCGATGAGGTGAAATCAAGGGATGTCGAACTGCCGATGGAGGTGGAGAAGAGGGCGGATGAAATCCGCCCCTCCATGGTGCGAAAAGACCAAATGGCCGACCAGCCTCGACGCCCAGTTCGCCGAGATCCGCAAGCTCCTCCCCGCCACCGGCACCGACGCCCCCGCCATCGCCGCCGTCTTCGGCAAGAAGACCAAGGCAAGGATCAACCAGATCGAAGGGACATCCTCAAAACCCTAAGATCGCTCGGGAAGCTGGAGTGACGAGATTTTAAAACGAAACCAACGAAACAAATATTATGGCAATTCCGAATCTTGATGAAATCAGAAGGCCTGCGCTTGAACTGCTGGCTGAGCGAGGCAAACTAACCAACATAAGCGATGTTTTTGATTTGTTGGCTCCAGCGTTTGCGCTCACGGATGAAGACTGCGAGGGATGCTACCTAGCGGAACTCAACGGAGTCGGAACAACCGGGTGGACTGGTCGTGCTACGATCTGAACAGAGCCAAACTACTCAATCGACCTAACAAAGGACTTTACGAAATAACGGAGTTGGACAAGAGTTCCTTAAATCGCATCCCGGTGAAATCACAAGGAAGGATCTATCGTCTTTTTCAAAAGAATTCGAAAAATTTGTGACACCAGGAACTGAGCGCAGCGAATCAGGAGAAGACCAAGCCGGAGGCAAATCCAACCGCCACCTCCGGTCACACCCGACGAGCAAATTGATACAGCGATCGCCGAAATCGATGCGAACCTCCGCTCGGATCTACTCACCAGTCTGAAAGAGGTGAATCCCTACCGTTTCGAGCAAGTGGTCATCGATCTGCTCTTTGCAATGGGATATGGTGGATCGAGGGCGGAGGCAGCAAAGGTCACGAAAAAAACAAACGACGAGGGAATCGACGGAATTATCAACGAAGATCGGCTCGGCCTCGATGTGATCTACGTCCAAGCAAAGCGCTGGCAGAGTGTAGTCGGACGAAGGGAGATCCAAAGTTTTGTCGGGGCGCTTGCCGGGCAACAGGCGACAAAAGGAGTGTTCATAACAACCAGCGGCTTCACCCAGAATGCCGTTGATTTTGCGAGGAACGTTAGTCAAAAGGTAATCCTGATTGATGGCGACCGCTTGGCCGATTTGATGATCGAGCACGATGTCGGAGTTTCAAATGTCAGGAATATCGCCATCAAGAGAATCGACACGGATTACTTTGAGGAGAATTGACAATGCTGACGGTTAAAGAATTTCTCACAGCGAGCGGGCTGGAGGTAGCACATGATAGAATTAAGTTGGTGAGGCATGTGAGCCACACAAATCGGACTTTGGCAGAGATGGTTCGACGCCGGTGAGTTTGAGTTTTACCAGGCTGAGCAGAGGGCGGAGAATCCTCCGTTCGAAAACTGTGATGTTTTGGTTTCATTCCATTCATCGGAAGATGGAGGGTGCACTTTCTACGGTGTGTATCGGGTAGGTGGAAGCAGACCTTTGAGTGCGAGGGACATGCGGTCTGCGCCGGCGTTTCTTAAGGAACTTATTGATGATGTGTCTGCACGTGTGATTTACAGTTTGAAGGAAGATCACGGGTTCAACGAACTGCGCGGCAGGCTCCGGGTGAAATGGAAAGCCGCGCGGAGCTGGGTGCAGGGTAAGGATTTGGAGATCCATCGAGATCCTCCCGCCGGGAAGGGTCAGGTTTTTTCCCGGATATCAAAACGTGATTCTCACTTGGAAGGAGCTTAAGGAGATCTGTCGGAATCCCGGGTCTCATCCGGACTGGTTCACGGCGATGAAGTTCACTGCAGCAATCTACCGGATTGTCGATCTTGATAGCGGCAAAACATACATTGGATCCGCTTATGGCAAAGAGGGTCTTTGGTACCGTTGGTGTGACTATGCAAAGACGGGACACGGAGGCAATAAGGCGCTGATCGGCCAGAACTACGAGAAGTTCCAATGGTCAATTGTTAGAACCCTTTCCGGTGTGATGTCGAAACGGGACGTGATCGTCCTCGAGCAGATCGAGAAGGAGAAGCACGGTAGTAGAGCCGTGGGATTGAACGAAAATTACGAACAAGACCGGGTTGCCGGGCGGAAGGATTCACGCCCCTCCTTGAAAGGAAGAATTTATGGATACAAAACAATTGATTATCATCGGCGCGATGTTCGCGGGACTGCTGGTGCTCAAGTGGGTTGTGGGGAGCTTGTCGCGCGGCGGGAGGAGCGAAACCACGGCCACAGCGAAGACGTTTCCGTATGGGCTGCGGGATGCGTTCCTTTCCCCGGCGGAGATTTCCTTTTTCCATGTGCTCAAAGGGGTGATGAAGCCGGATCAATATCTGGTAACCAAAGTGAGGCTGGAGGATCTGTTTTTCGTGAGGCAACCGCATAAGAACCGGAACGCGCGGAACCTGATCGCGCAGAAGCATGTGGATTTCGTGATCTGCGATGCGGGGAGCATGCAGCCGCTGCTGGGGATCGAGCTGGACGATGCCTCGCACAAGAAGGCAAAGGCGAAGGAGAGGGATCGGTTTGTCGAGCGGGTGTTCGGTGCGGCGGAACTTCCGCTGATGCGGGTGAAGGCGGAGCGTGGTTATGTTCCGGGAGAGATTGCGGAGAGGATACGGGAGGTGTTGGGGGAAGTGCCGAGTGATCAGTGATCAGCCGAAGACTTGGGATGGGGAGACTAAATGTTTAGTGCCAAGTGTTGAGTGAGAAGACTTGGGTTATGTGGGCGTTGGGGAGAGCGGGGTTTCGTTAGAGCCCCGGCTTGGGGGGCTTGTTCGGCACCATGGGATCGGCGCCCTGCATTTTTGTGAGGCGTTTGTAGATGGTGCCGGCGGTGGCGACGTAGAGGGTTTTGCGATCCTTGCCTCCGAAGGTCACGTAGTTGGTGCGGTTGTCGGAGACGTTGGGGCGGGGGAGGACGATCTGCACACGGCCGGGTTGGTCGAAGATCTGGATGCCGAGCTCGGTGGCGCGAGAGGAGTTCACCGGTGGTGAGGGAGGTCATGCCGTCGAGGTGGCAGGGGCCATTGACGGGGAGCTGGGCGTAGAAGTAGGGCTGCTTGTGTTTCAGGTTCCCATCCGGCTGGATCTGATAGGAGTAGATGAAACGGCCGGTGAAGTCGGCGACGTAGAGAAGCGAGTGGTCGGCGGAGAGGCCGATGCCGTTGGGGCGAGTCGAACGATGGATCGGCCTCGGTGCGTTCGCGGCTCCCGGGGCGATGTGCCAGACTTTCCCGGCAACGGATCGGTGTAGTAGATGTGGCCGGTGTGGGTGACGACGATGTCGTTGGATGTCGTGCCGGAGGAAACGGTTTTGCGTCTCCCCGGTGGCGGGATCCCAGGAGCGGATTTCCTTTGCGCCGGAGGCGGCTCCGTAGATTAGGCCGTCTGGGCCGAGGGCGATGCCGTTGGCGTTGCCGGTGTCTTCATCGACGAGTTCCTGTTTCCCGTCAGGGGAGATTTTGTAAAGTTTGCTCGGCAGGGACGTCGGTAAAGAAGAGGGTGCCATCGGGGTGGACGGCCATGCCTTCCGCCCACTGGTGGCCTTCGGAGACGATTTCCCAGTCTTCGCCGGGGATGAGGTATTGGTTGAACTTTGATTGGGAGTTCTCCGGGTGGGTGGTGACGGTCTCGGTCTTCCAGAGCCAGCGCATGGCCTCGGGGAAAACGGCGGCGCCGTGCTTGCCGTTGTGCTGGCCTTTTCCCCAGACGTGCTCGACCTCGTAGCCGGACCATTGGAGGGCGCGGAGCATGGTCTGGTTCGCCATCCACCAGTCGCCGGCGTAGATGTTGAGGTCGTTTTCCCCATCCTGGAGGAAGACGCGGAGGGGCTTGGGCTCGGTGCGGCGGATGAGCTCCGGGTAGTCATCGCCGCCCCGGAGGCCGACGTAGGTGCCGACGACGGAGTAGACGCGGCGGAAGGAATCGGGGCGCTCCCATGCGGCGGTGAAGGCGGCGATGGCGCCCGAGGAGTTCCCCGCGATGCCGCGCATGTTCGGGATCGGTGGTGAGTTTCACCTCGATGCTCTTTTTCGACGAAGGGGAGGATCTCGCTGAGGAGAAAGCGGGCGTAGGCATCGCCCATGCCATCGTATTCGTAGGAGCGGTTGTAGCGGGCTTCGGAGGTTTCGCCATCGAGGGGCGGGACGACGCCGGGGTTGATGAAGACGCCGATGGTGACGGGCATTTCCTTGGAGGCGATGAGGTTGTCGAAGACGATGTGGGCGCGGGCGCCGCCGTCGTCGTTGCAGAAGCCCATGCCGTCCTGGAAGACCATGAGTGCGGCGGGGGTCGTGCCATCGTATTGGGCGGGGATGTAGACGGCGTAGTCGCGCTCGGTGCCGGGGAAGACTTTCGAGGCGGAGAATTTCCCCCGGATGACCTTCCCTTGCGGAACGCCTTCCTTGCGGATGGCTTCGGGAGGGGTGGGGTATTCGTCGTTTTGTGAAAATGCCGGGACGATGGTGAGGGCGGCGAAGGCGAGGAGGAGGGTTTTCATGTTCTTACGATGATGAGTATCCAAGAACGCGGGAGGGGAGAAGGTATTTTTCTACCGGTGGAAAAGGCCGGACGGCATGCTACCCTGCCCGATATGAAAGCAGAACAGCTCAAGTCGTTTCCCGATGCCGTGCAGATCATCGATGTGAGGTTGGCGGACGAATACGAGGCCTGCCACATCGCAGGTGCCCGGAACAATTGCGTGCTGGAGGTGGCGTTCGCGGAAAGGCTGGAGGAGGCCGCGCCTGACAAGGAAGTGGCGACGGTTGTTTACGGGGCGAACGCGGAAAGCAACGAGGCGGCCTTCGCTTTCTCAAAACTCCTCGCAGCCGGATACTCGGATCTGCACGTGCTGGAGGGCGGGATGGAATCGGCGGTCATCGCAGGTGTCGGGACGGTGGAAGGAGAGCCGTTGCCGCCCGCGCCGACTTGTCCTGATGGCGTGGTGGAGGTGGATACCAAGGAATCCCACGTGCAGTGGACGGGCAGAAACCTGCTGAACAAGCACCATGGGACGGTGGCGATCAGCGGGGGCATCATGCGCTTCAAGAATGGCACGCTGGAGACCGCGGAGTTCGCGCTGGATCTGCGGGAAGCTCACCTGCACCGATCTGCTCCATGATGCGAAGCTCCACAACGGTCTTATCGGGCACCTGCAGAGCGATGATTTCTTCGATGTGGAGAAATTTCCCGAAGCGATGCTGGTGGTAACGAAGGTGGAGAGTATCCCCGGATCGAAGCCCGGAATGCCGAACCTGCATCTGACCGCCGGGCTGACGGTGAAGGGGGAGACGCATCCGATCGAGTTTGATGCGGCGACCGGGCTGACGCCGGAAGGGAAGCCGGCGGCACAGGCCTTTTTCAGCATCGACCGCACGCGGTGGAGGGTGATTTACGGATCCGGGAGGCTTTTCCACCGCCTGGCCGGGCATCTGGTGAACGACCTGGTGGAGTTCGATGTGAAGATTGTCGGGAAGGGGTGAAGTCCGGGTAGGTTTGCGCAGGGTTTGGGGTTGCCTGACGGAGCGGGGCGGGTAGCTTCAGAAAATCATGATCGTTTCACCGAAAATTCGCGGGTTTATTTGTACAACGGCTCATCCGGAGGGTTGCGCCAAGCATGTGGAGGAGCAGATCGAAGTGGTGAAAGACCGCGGGGCGATCGAAGGCGGGCCGAAGAAGGTGCTGGTGATCGGATCTTCCACTGGATACGGGCTTTCCTCCCGCATCGCGGCCGCGTTCGGGTCGGATGCGGCGACGATAGGTGTGTTTTTCGAAAGACCCGGCACGGAGGACAAGTGCGCGACCGCGGGCTGGTACAATACCGTGGCATTCGAGAGGGAGGCGATGAAAGCCGGACTCTACGCCCGATCCTTCAATGGTGACGCTTTTTCCGACGAGGTGAAGCAGGAGGTGATCGCCGCGATCAAGGAGGATCTCGGGCAGGTGGATCTTGTGATCTACAGCCTCGCATCCCCGCGCCGCACGCATCCGAAGACGGGTGAGGTTTTCAAATCCGTGCTCAAGCCTATCGGTGAGGTCTACACGAACAAGACGCTGAATACCGGCAGTGGCAGCGTGGACGAGGTGACCATCCCGCCCGCTGAAGGCGATGACATCGACCAGACCATCGCGGTCATGGGCGGGGAGGACTGGGAGATGTGGATGGACGCGCTGATGGAGGCCGGAGTGCTGGCGGACGGTGTCCAGACGGTATCCTACTCCTACATCGGCCCTGAAATGACCTGGCCCATCTACAAGAACGGCACCATTGGAAAAGCGAAGGAGGATCTGGAGAACGTCCAGCGGTCGCTCGATGAGAAACTCGCTCCCGTTTCCGGAAAAGCCTGGGTCTCGGTCAACAAGGCTCTCGTCACGCAAGCCAGTTCCGCCATCCCTGTGGTGCCTCTCTACATTTCCCTGCTATACAAGGCGATGAAGGATGCCGGAAACCATGAGGACACCATCGAGCAGATGGACAGGCTCCTCCGGGAAAGGCTCTATAACGGTCAGCCTCAGCCCGACGAGGCCGGACGTATCCGTATCGATGACTGGGAGATGTCACCGGAGATCCAGGAAATCGTAGGGAAACGCTGGAACGAGGTGGAGACGGGCAACCTCGGCGAGATGGCTGATTTCGACGGTTACCAGTCCGCGTTTCTCCGGCTGTTCGGATTCGGGATGGAGGGTGTTGACTACGATGAGGAGAGCGATACCGCCGTCGGCGTTCCATCCCTTTCGTAGCGGATGCCAGGGCTTGGGTGGATCCGTCCGTCATTTTCAGAAGCGCTTTCCCGGTGAGTCCGCGATCACCCGGGAGGGCTTCGGCATAGGGCTTGCAGAGGGGTGCGGGTAGGTACAGAGTCTGCCCACATGTTCACGGCTGGTTGGAAAAAGAACGCGCGAATCCTGGCGAAGGGCGGGAGGAAATTCATCAACTACAAGCGGGATCTCCTGAGTGAGGAGAGGATCGCGGAGATCGAATCCCGCCGTAAGGATCTGCTGGACGCCATCAGGGCCAATGACAGGGGGAAAACGGAGGAGGCCTCGAAGCAACTGCGCGGCACCTGCGAGAACTCGCTTCCCCGCGAAAAACCCCAGGACTGGTTCCAGGAGAATGTGGAGGTGATGTTCGTCGCCATCGTGATCGCGCTGGGTCTGCGCGCTTATTATCTACAGCCCTTCCGCATCCCCACCGGCTCCATGCAGCCCACCTTGAACGGGATCGTCGGGACGCCGATCAAGGAGAAGGACTGGCCGGCGTTTCCGCAACGCATGCTGGAATACGTGCTGAAAGGCCGCAGCTACGTGAAGCTGGTGAATGACAAGGACAGGCGCATCGCGATCACGCCCAAGGGAGCGGCGGATGTCCGGGACTCCCAGTGGATGCATTTCTTCAGTCGTGGCGAGATGTATTTCCTCGATTCCAAGCCGTTGCGCCTTCCCGCGCCCGCCGGCCCCTCTTCCGAGATAGGATTGCAGGACGCGATCTCCACCGTGAGGCAGACGGGCGGTGTCTTGAAGGCGGGAACTGTCATCGTGGAGGGAGCCATTGATTCGGGCGATCTCGTCCTGGTGGACAAATTCTCTTACCATTTCCGCAAACCCGAACGCGGTGAGGTTTTCGTTTTCGAGACTCTCGGAATCCAGGGGATACGTGAGAGAAGCGGCCCCCAGGGCGGTGGCTCTCACTATATCAAACGTCTTGTCGGAGTGCCGGGTGACGAGCTATCCATACGGACTCCCGATCTGCTGGTGAATGGCAAAGTCGCCAAGGAGCCGGGCATCCGCCGGGTCGCGGAAGGCGGGGATCCTTTCAAACCCGATCACCCCGGCTACATCCTCGCGCGGAGGAGCAACGATCCCAGCGATACCCACCGCATCTATCTCCAGGAGCCGGACCAGGTGCTCCGCCTGAAGGATGAGAAAGCCAAGCAGGGGATGCGCGAATACGTGGCGATGGGCGACAACACCTCCAACTCCCTTGATTCCCGGTATTGGGGCACGGTGAAGGAATACAACCTGGTCGGCCCGGCGCTTTTCTCACTTTGGCCCATCACAACGGGTCACTGGGGTTTCATCAGATGACATCCCGTGTCCTCCGCGTCTGAGATCACCAGGAACGCGAAATCGAATCTCGCCTTCGCGCTGAAGATCCTGCCGAAGGAGCGGCGCGCGGACACCGTGGTTTTCTACGCTTTCTGCCGCTCTGTGGACGATCTGGCGGACGACGCCGGGATTCCGAAGCAACGAAGGCGCGAGGGACTTTCACGCTGGGAGGAGGGGATCCGGTCTGGTTTCCCGGAAGGTGATTCCCTGGGCGTGGAAGTCCGGGAGATGATGGATCGCCACGGGATCCCGCAGGAGTGGATGATTGAGATCATCGAGGGCTGCCGCATGGATCTGGAGGTTCTGCGTTTCCAGGGATGGGATGAACTGACCGTTTACAACCGGAAGGTCGCCGGAGCGGTCGGGCTGGTGTGCACGCGTCTCTTCGGATGCGTCCACGAGGATTCCGAGAAATACGCGATCACTCTCGGAAACGCCCTGCAGCTGACGAACATACTCCGGGACGTGGGCGAGGATCTCGCCAATGGCGGTCGAATCTATCTGCCGGTCAATGATCTGATCCGGTTCCAGTATTCCGAGCGCGATCTGATCGGCAGGGTCTATGACGGGCGCTTCCTCGCCGTGATGGGCTATCAGGCCGAGCGCGCGAAGAGCCTTTTCGCGGAGGCGGAGGAACTAATGCCGGAGATCGACCGCGCCGCACTCGTCCCGGCAAGCATCATGGCGGAGACATACCGGGCGCTGCTTGGGAAAATGACGGTGGGTAATTTCCGGGTTTTCGACCGGCGTTATTCTGTTTCAAAAGTCGGAAAACTGGCTATCCTTTTGAAATACCTGATGGCGGCCAGACGCCGGAACGAATAATCTGCATCCCAACCACGTCCCAGATCCCATGACCAGACCACAACTCACCATAGCACTCGGCGCCGCGCTTCTCGTGGTTTCCTGCGAACCTCTTCCAGTCTACCCTCCCGGACAGGGACGCGCCACGCCGCGACCGCTATGATGACAGGAACGACGGGCGCTACAATAATCCCGACAGCCGCTATGACGAGCGCGGTGGCATCCAGGACGACCGCTACGACAACAGGGATGTCCGCGGCGACTACCGTCCAGAGGCTCCCCGCCAGCCCACACGCGACCAGTATCCCGTCGCCAGGAGCACCGACAATCCCGACCAGGTCATCAGCCCCTTCGCGCCATACAACGTGATAGATGTTCAGGGCTTCCGCTCGGGACAGCTCGCGAAAGATCCTTCCAACCAGCAAATCTTCAGGATTCCCTAGGTTTGGAGACCATCCTCGGCATCGACCTCGGCACCACACACTCCGCCGTGGGCGTCGTGGAATCCGGTTTTCCCATCCTTCTCGCGGATGAGGACGGGCACCGCATCATTCCCAGCGCGGTATGGTATGGCGGGAACGGGGAGGTCGAGGTCGGTAGAAAGGCTCTCCGTAGACGCGCGACCGATTCGCTCCGGGTGGTGACCAGCGTGAAGCGTCAGATAGGAGCGGACTCGGTCTCCGATCCCGTCCTTTCCGCTCTAGGGAAATCCCCTGAGGAAGTGAGCGCGGAAATCCTCAAGGAATTGAAGCGGATCGCGGAGTGGCGATTGGAAAGGGAGGTGACGAAAGCCGTGATCACCGTTCCCGCGTATTTCAACGACGCGCAACGGGCTTCGACCAAAACAGCCGGCCGGATGGCTGGCTTGGAAGTCGTCCGCATCCTGAACGAACCAACAGCCGCCGCGCTCGCATACGGTCTCGACAAGCTGAAGGACAGGGCGAGGGTCGCAGTTTATGATCTCGGCGGCGGGACATTCGATCTTACGGTTCTGGAAATGGAGGACGGCGTTTTCCAGGTTCTCGCGACCCACGGCGATACCCGCCTGGGAGGTGACGATGTGGACGGCATGCTTTTCTCCAGTATCGTCGAGGATGCCGGCAGTATCCCTGAGGAGGCGGCACGGCTTTTCCTCGAACAGGCGGAAAAGGCCAAGCGCGAGCTTTCCGGCGCTGAATCCACTGTTGTGAGGGTCCCGTTCTATGACGGACATAGTAGTTTTGAAAAAAAGGTCACCCGTGCGGACCTCGATTCGCTGACGAAAGACTGGATTTCAAAGACGATCAGGTGCTGTCGGCAGGCGATGCTCGACAGCGGCCTGTCCGTGTCCGAACTCGATGCCGTCGTCCTTGTCGGAGGCAGCACGCGCATGCCCGCCGTGAGGCAGGCCGTGTCGGAGTTTTTCGAGAGGGAGGTCGATACCACCCAGCATCCCGACGAAGCCATCGCCCTTGGCGCGACCATACAGGCGGGAGTCATGGGCGGGACGATGCGGAAGATGGTTCTGCTCGACGTGACACCGCTCAGTCTCGGGATCGAGACTTTCGGTGGCCTGATGAACGTTCTCATCCCCCGCAACACCACCATCCCCTGCAAAGCCGGCGAGATGTTCACCAATGCGGCGGACAGCCAGGAAACAATGGGAGTCCGGGTTCTCCAGGGAGAGCGCGAGATGGCGCGGGACAACTGGGAGCTAGGCAGATTCGAAGTGGCCATGGAGAGGCTTCCCAAGGGTCGGGCGCGGATTGGAGTGCAATTCAGGATCGATGCGGATGGAATCCTGGAAGTGTTGGCAAGAGAGGTTTCCACTGGAAAAGACGTGGTCGTGAAGATCGAAAGCTCCGCGGTGAATGTCGATGACGCTGATGTCGAGGCAATGGTCAGTTCCTCCGTGGAGCATGCCTTCGAGGACATGTCCGAACGGGTGTTCACCGAAGCGAAGATGAAGGCGGATGAGCTGATTCCCGCCGTTGAGATGATCCTGGAACAAGGTTTCGTGGAGGAACACGAGCGAGAGGAGATCGAATCCGCCACCGCCGAGGTGAGGCGGGCGCTGGACTCCCGCTCCGCGAACTCTCTGAAAGCGGCAGTCCAGAAACTCGATTCCGCCACAGAAGCCGCCGCCGCCAGGCTTGTCGAGCGGGCGATGGAGAACGCATTGGAAAAAAAGCTCGGGATATGAGAGCAACCAGCCCCCGGATTTCTTGTTTCGCGACGCCGACATTACCGATGATGCGACAATGCCTGGTATCCTTGCCACGTTTTCCTTTACCTGGTTCTTCCATCCTGGCGTGGAGACCTATGGGGACAGATTGATTTCGCCGCCGATGGATTTCCGGAGAATCAACGACTATTGAATAGGTTTGGCACCATGGGTTGCGCTAGGGTGAACCGTTCGCAGTGGGCATCGTGATCCATCTAGTGCTGTGAAAAATCTGAAATGATGAACAGGGATCTCCTGAGACGAACCGTTCCCAACACCAACGGTGTTACGGATCCAAGCCCAGGGTTGCCGGAGTGAAACGGAGGCTACCCTGAGATCACAGGCGCGGGATCTTCCAACCCCAACGGGGTTGTGTCCCAGCCGTTCCCTCGCGCGCGGACGCAACACCTGTGGCGTTCTGATTCCCGGGCGGGATATCCCGGGGTAGGCTACTGGTTGCTCCGCCAACCCCGGGCTAAAATCCGCAAGCCCGTTGGGCTAGTGTCATGGGAATCCCGTGCTTGGAACATGCCCTTCCGGGCAGGAACCTTTATTCGGGCGATTTCTCCGTTTTCCATCCATCAGTTTTGATTTTACGCAGCAATATCCAGTTTCAACGATTTCGCAGAACTCTAGGAGTGTCTCGTTCGTCGCAGGGATTCATCTTCACTGGTATGGAGGCAGGAGGACGCTGAATTGCAGGAACTTTGCCGCGCAGCTACTCCTTGACTGTCCGCCGGGGCAGGGGCATGGATAGCCGTATGAAGTGGCTCCTGTATTTCCTGTTTTCCTTCGCGTCCGTCAACGGGCAGGACGCGCTTGAGGAAAAGGCTCCGCCCGAGGTGGTGGCATCGGCGGTTGCGGCCGTCTCGGAACTGGGGAAGGAGGTCGTGCTGGGGCGTTACCAGGTGGCGATGGAGCGGATGTTCCCTCTCTGGAAGGAGAGGGCGGCGAAGCGTATGGGCGGGATGGAGAAGCTGGAGAGACAACTCGATACGGTGGCCGAGCAGATGCTGAAACGGGGGATTTCCATCACCGATTTCGTCCCGCAAGGTCAGCCTCGCGCCTTCGAGGTCATTCCCGGGAAAAAAGTCTCCGTGGTGGACGGGCAGGAGGTAGAGCAGCTCATTTACACGAAATGGCTGGTCCTGGTGCCGACTCTGACGAATTTCCGCATGTTTCTCCCCAACGATCCGAAACCTGTCGTCATTGAGAGCACCGGCTTCCAGATTGCCGTCTCCGACAAGGGGCGGAACGACTGGACGTTTATCGACGGCGCGGACATGACCGTGAGCGACCTGCGCAGCCTGTTCATCAACCTTCCGAAGGACATGGAACTTCCTCCTTTGGAAAAACGCCAGATCAGATAAGCATCACCCAATGGCGAAGGGCACGAAAGGCAGGGCGAAGATCAGCGAGCGCGAGCTTCACCGGAGGATGCTCGATATCTGGCAGCGCGGCCAGAGCGAGCTTTGCGAGGTGCGTGGCTCGGATATCCACGGTCGCGGAGTGTATGCCACGCGGGACATTCCGGCGGAGGAAAAGATCATAGAATACGTGGGCGAGCTGGTAGATAAGGACGAGAGCGGAAGGCGCGGTGTCGACCAGGCCGAGAAAGCAGAACTCCACGGGGACGCCGCGGTGTACATTTTCACCGTTAATAAAAAATACGACATAGACGGGAATTTCCCCTGGAATACCGCCAGACTGATCAACCATTCCTGCGAGCCGAATTGCGAGGCCTGGCAGACGGGGAAAAAGATTTTCATCCATACCCTCCGCGATGTGAAGGCGGGCGAGGAGCTCACCTTCGACTACGGTTTCGACATCGAGTGCTACGAGGATCACCCTTGCCTCTGCGGGCGCGTCGGCTGCGTCGGGTACATAGTCAGCCGCGAGCAGTGGGATCAGCTCGACGAGCGGCTGGGTCGCGGAAAATACGCCGAGAAGGTATCCTGAAAAGTGGGACTGATTCCAAAGGAAACCATAGAGCAGGTATTGGCCTCCACCGATATCGTCGATCTCATTGGCAGCTATATTCCGCTGAAACGCGCCGGCACCGGTTACAAGGCGAACTGTCCTTTCCATCATGAGAAGACGCCATCGTTCAACGTCAGCCCTCACAAGCAGTTCTATCACTGTTTCGGATGCGGGAAGAGCGGTAATGCCATCGGTTTCGTGATGGATCACGAGGGGCTTCTCTTCATGGACGCTCTGAAAAAGCTGGCTTCCAAGGCGGGAGTTCATCTGGAGGAGGAGCCGGACAATCCGAAAGCCCGCGCGGCACGGAAGTCCCGTGGTCGCTTGTTGGATCTCCACCGCGAGGCCTCCGCGTTTTTCCACGAGCATCTCCGCACAAACCCCGACTGCCAGCATGCCCGGGACTATCTGAAGGAACGTGGATTCGGTCGGGATATGGCCACGAAATGGGAGCTGGGCTGGATGCCGGAGAACGCGAAGGTCTTCCTGGACTGGGCGCGTGAGAGGAAATTCTCCGGAAACGAACTTGTCTCCTGCGGCCTCGCCGGTCTGAAGGACGCTGATCGTCCCTCCGCCGGGATCTACGTCCGGTTCCGCGACAGGCTGATGTTCCCCATCCACAACGAGGTTGGCGACGTCATCGCGTTCAGCGGGAGGCAGCTCCGTGAGGATCCCCGCACCGGGAAATACATCAACTCCCCGGAGACTGATATCTTCAAGAAATCCAACGTCCTCTTTGCCTTGGACAAGGCAAAGAAAGGCATACTGAAGGAAAAGACGGTCATCCTCTGCGAAGGCCAGATTGATGCGATCGCCTGTCATGAGGGCGGCGTGGAGAACGCCATCGCGCCCCTCGGCACCGCTTTTACCGGCCAACACGCCCGCATTCTCAAACGCTACGCGAAAACCGCCGTCCTTTGCTTCGACGCCGATACCGCAGGGATGAAGGCCAGCGAGCGCGCTTTCCGCGAGCTTGCCCCCGAGGGGCTGGCCGTAAAAGTCGTCGAGCTTCCCGCCGGGGACGACCCCGATACCTACCTTAAGGCCCACGGAGTCGAGGGCTTCCGGAAAAAGGTCGGGGAAGCCCGCGAGTTTTTCGATTTCAAGATCGAAGCCGCCCGCGCCAAAGGCCTGCTCGATTCCGCCGAAGGGCGCGCCGAGCTCGCCCGCGAATGCACCGATCTCCTCGCCGCCATGGACGACCACGCCGCGCGCGACCAGCAGATCAACATCGTCTCCACCCTCCTGGGCCTCACCTCCTCCACTCTGCGCGAGGGAATCGGGAAATCCATCAAACGTGCTGCCGTCCAGGCAAACCGCCCGTTCAATCGCCGGGAAAATGAAGACGAACCTGTCCCGGAAACCCGCGCCTACCCTCTGGATCGCACCGTCGGCTACCTCTGCCACCTCGCCCTCGCCTCCGCGCCCGCCCAGCATTTTCTCGCCGAGCAGTTCGAGACCTTGCATGAGGCAAAGGCATGGGTGGAGGGCGTTCCTCTATTGGAAAAAATCCTCGCGGCCTCCCCCGATCCCGGCTCCAGCGCGGCGGTCAACGCTTTCGTCTCAGACCTGAGGCCGGGCGAGCAGAGATCCCTTCACCGGGAAATGGGTGCCAACGACGCAATCATCGAGGATGGAATGCAATCCGCCGAGCACGCCCTTGGAATGCTTTCCGCCGTCGTCCTCCAGAAGCGCGATGCGGCTGTCAAATCCGCTCTGAACGAACCGGGCATCTCCCCGGACCGCATGAGAAGTCTCCTGGAGGAGGCTAAGGAAATCGCCGGCCTTCTCCGCTGGACCGGTCGCTCGCAGTATGATGACGAACTTCCGCAGGAAACCATCAAGCCCGAGAGAAAGCCCTGGGAGAAGTGGAAGAGGAAGTGAGCAGCAGGAGGTCACCGGCTTTCATATTCGCAAGCTCGACCATGGCTCCCTTCCGGGTGGTCTCGCCATCCCGGAGGGATAACAGCATGTAGCCGGGGGTCGGGCGCAGCGATTACCCCCGGACCAGGGCACATGATTCTTGCGATCCCGGCAGGGATCGAAGCTGGCATCCCTGCCGGGATGCGTCTCCTGCCGGACAGATTCCGGGGGTGTTCGCCGCGCACGACCCCCGGCTACATGCTGGAATCCCGCCGGGATTTGCACGTGGCACCCGTGCCGGTCTTTTTTCACCAGGGGCTTGTCGGAAGTGAAGCACCCGCAACGTCGGGGGGATGTCAAACGGGTTTGGGGATGCGATCCGGCCTTATCACAACACCCTCCGGTGCCTTCCACATCGCCCTCCGGTGGCGCCACATGGCCCTCCGGTCGTGCCCACATCGACCTCCGGTGGTGTCCACATCACCCTCCGATGTTGCCCACATCGACCTCCGGTGGTGTCGACATCGAGCTCCGGTGGTGTCCACATCGACCTCCGGTAGAGTCCACATCGCCCTCCGCCGAGGGTACATCGTCCTGCGGCGCTGACACATCGTCCCCCGGCGGGATCACAATATGTTCCGATGGACTCCACATCGGCATCCGGCGCTCTCCACATCGCGGAGGGTTGCTCACTCCTTCATTTCCAACGGGTAACGGTTTCCGAGCCACCGCGGAAACCTCCAGCCGCGCAGCGTCCCCGGCTCCGGGGGCGGAGCAGTCGGCCGACCTTGGTGGAAAGGTGGTATTCTTCGCGGGGCTTGTCGGAAAGGATTCGCCCGAAGCGGCGCTCGCTGACGCCGAAGCCGTAGAAGGGCGCGGTATCGAACATGCGGACTCCGCCCTTCCAGGAGGAGCTGAGCGCCGCGTGGGAATCCTCATCGCTGGTGGGTTTCACGGCGTTGCCAATGGCAACCCCGCCGAGGCCGGATGATATGAGAGTGGTGAACATGGCGGATGGTTTGGTCGGGGTTTGTGCGAAGGTGCGGAGCGGCAAGGCGGCGGCCGCGGCTGCCGTGGTTGAGATGAAATGACGGCGTTCCATCAGGGAACGTGCGGCGAGGCGGCGGGATGTCAAACGGGTTTGAAACCGGGTAGTCCGGTTCCCTCCCCCCAAGCTCCATGAACCCCGGACAGAAACCAGACCCATCCCGCCCCCATCCCATCTTCGTCCAAAAACAATCCTCATCCCTCTGACTTATTGTGTGCAGCTCCTTGTATTAGACTAATGCGGGTGTCCCCCGTCGTGAGAGGACTCTCCCACAGGCTTTACGTCACACAAAAATTGGAAATATTGGGGATTGACCCAATTCACACGGAAACCGTCCCGTCAGGATTCACGAGCTCGGGATCGATGGGTTCCAGCTTCTTCCAGCGCGGGAAATTCTCCAGTGCAGCGACCTTGTCCTCATCCAGAAACGCATCCGCCAGCGCCTTGGCAAACTTCAGATCCGCGGGATTCAGGGACTTCTCGGCCTGTGATAGCACCGCGTCGAAGCTCCAGACGCCACGGGGGAAGCCGCTAGCAATGGAATGCTTGAACGCTTGCACCCATACCTTTTTCTCATTTCCCAAAAGCATGCTGCCCAGCCAGAGGCAATATGCTGCCTCCGCGGTGTTCATGATTTGGGAATTACCCTTGTGCGTCCATGAGGCAACAAGATTTGCCATTCCCTCATACGGATTCCCCCTCCCGATCAGAAACTGACCGTAATTGCCGAGATTGTTGGCGTGTTCGGGATCGGCCTCGATGGCGCGCTTGAAGAGGGATTCCGCCGCATCGTGGTCTTCGCGGATGCCCGTGAGGAAGACTGCGTAGTTGCAGAGATTGTTGGCGTGTTTGGGATCGGCCACGATGGCGCTCTTGTAGAAGGTTTCCGCCGCATCGTGGTCTTCGCGAATGTCCGTGAGGAAGTTTGCGTA
>CAVWUI010000006.1:0-18061 GCA_963758175.1 uncultured Verrucomicrobiae bacterium | reverse complement strand
TCCGGCTTCCAAGCGCCTGCCTCCCTTTCCCCCTCCTTCGTGCTCCCGCTCCGCTGCCATATTCATTCTCGAAACCGAACGGCTGTCTCCTCGCTCTGGCGAGTAATTCCCGGCGTTCACAACAGCCGCCGTGGTAGAATCGCGCCCTTTGGGTGTCCCCGCAACCGGACTCCCTTCTCTTGAGCGAGCTTTAGTTTGTTCACGGATGCCAAGTGCCTCGGACAACAGGTCGGACATTTTTGTAAAAGGTTCCCTCGCTCAACCCCTTCGCCCGAAAGGTTTCCTGCGTAAGCAGCACCAGCACTCTCCGAAATTTGTGAAAAATCCACCAGACCACTCGCCTTCAGCCCCCCGGCCGACTCGTAACTCACAAAACTACTGCCTGCCAACTCCTGCAGACCCGTGTCAAAAGGCAACGAAACGGATACAATGAAAACGTCATCGTCCGTATCCCCGGACTTCCTCATTTCAACCCGCCCCGCCAGTTCCGATCCTGTCATCATTTTCGTCACGGAAAGATCCGTAAGGTTCGACCCAAAGAATCCGTCAGTTTCGACCGTCCCCCTATCGAACACAACCACATGCCGGGTGGCGTCAAAAGTTCCGCCTTCACCCAGCTCTTCAAATCCTCCAAGCGATTCCCCGTAGCCCCCCAGACCACTCATTCGGACCGCCTGAAAAACGGGAGGAACACCAAAACTGAAAATTCGATCCGAAGCCCAAATCCTGCCGCCGGCAAACCGGATCGATTCAATCGTGCGTGAATCGGGATTTATCCCGAACTCCACTTTCAAGCCACCCATGTATTGCGCAACGCTCTCATCTTCCGCATCTCCTATCGTGAGCTTCATCTTAACCCGGTTGGCGCCTTCCTCCTGCACGAGTGGCAGTGAGACCTCTAGCACCTGCGCCTCATCTGAGTCGGCCATCAGAGCCGCGAGCATTGAAAATAATAATATCACAGCCCTCAATCGCATCTCCAATGATGCTGTTTTAACGATTCGTGTTTTCTGTGAGAAGCAAATAAACCCATCAGCACAAGATTCCCCTGATACTTGCGCCGGGCATTCCAGAAATTTTCCGGAAAGGTTTGCCACCGACTCCCGTCCCGTCTTGCATCCTTGCAACACGTGGATACCGAAACGCCAAAGCCCGCCTCCAACAAGACCACCGTTTTCCTACGCCGTGGATTCAGCACGCTCCTGCTCTGGGCGGTGGTTGCCACGATCTTCTGGAGCATGCTTCCCGCCGCCTACCTCGGCCTGATCGGTGTGCTCGCCCTCATCTCCACTCTGGAGTATTTCCGAATGCTACGGGCTGCGGATGTGAAATGCTTCCCCAGGTTTGGGATGCTTCTGGCGGTTGCATACTGCGGCCTCGCATCCATGAATTTCCTCCGTGTCGAAGGGGACATCCCGCCCATCCTTGACGCGGCCGCGATTTTCATCGCCGTCACCGGGGCATTTACCCTCCAACTCCGCTACTCGATCAAAGGGGTGGAAGCCCTATTGGCCGTCGCAGCAAACGTTCTAGGTTTTCTCTACATCGCCTATCTCTTCAGTTTCGCGGCACGGATTTCCTTCGCGCTTCCCGGTGAAGGCCCTGTTCCGGGAGCTTACGTCCTGCTCTGGTTGCTCGCCGTCACCAAATTCACCGACATGGGCGCCTACATCACCGGTTCGCTTTTTGGAAAACACAAGATGATCCCGCACATTTCCCCCGGGAAGACCTGGGAAGGATTTTTCGGAGCCATTCTCTTCGCTCAACTCGCCGCCTGTGGGATCTACGCTCTCATTCCCGACAAACTCGCCGCCCTCGATTCCTGGCCCCACGTCATCGCCCTCGGCTTCCTGCTCGCTGTCCTCGCGGTGATAGGGGATCTCGCGGAAAGTGTCGTGAAACGCTCCATCCATGCGAAAGACTCCGGTAACATGCTGCCCGGTATCGGTGGCGGTCTCGACTTGATCGACAGCATCTGTTTCACCGCCCCCGCATTATATTTCTACCTCGTCTGGCTACTTCCCTCCCTGTGATGACCCACGGAAAAAAGCGCCGGGTAGTCCTCCTCGGCTCCACCGGTTCCATCGGCCTGTCCACGCTCAAAGTCGCCGGGAACCTCCGTGACGAAATTGAAATCGTCGGGCTGGCCGCCTGCTCCAGTGTCGGGAAACTCGCCGAGCAGGCGATTGCAACCGGTGTCCGCAACGTCGCGATCTACGACAAGACCAAGGAAAAAGAACTCCGCGCACTGCTACCCACGTCCGTAAGAATCCACACCGGAGCGGAAGGACTCAATGCCCTTTCCGAACTGGCGGAAGCCGATATCGTCCTCATTGCCATCGTCGGAACGGCAGGCCTCCAACCGGCGCTTTCCGCCATTGAAGCGGGGAAGGATCTCGCGGTGGCCTCCAAGGAAATCCTCGTTATGGCCGGCGAAATCATCACAGCGAAGGCCACGGAAAAGGGAGTCCGCATCCTCCCTGTCGATTCCGAACACAATGCGATTTTTCAATGCCTCGAAGGCCACCGAGGATCCGACAAGGAAATTTCCCGCCTAATCCTCACCGCCTCCGGAGGCCCGTTCCGCGAAACACCCACCACAGACCTTTGGAACGTCACTCCGGAGATGGCTCTCAAGCACCCTACCTGGGACATGGGGCCGAAGATCACAATCGACTCCGCCACGCTTTTCAACAAAGGCCTGGAAATGATCGAAGCCCGCTGGCTGTTCGGCATCGGAATGGATCGCATCGAGGCCGTCATCCACCCTCAGTCCATCGTGCATTCGATGGTCGAGTTCACCGACGGCTCCGTCCTCGCCCAGCTTTCCCGCACCGACATGGGCTTCCCCATCCAATACGCACTCACTTATCCCGCGCGGAGAAAAGGCGGACTCAAGCCCCTCGATTTCAGCGAACTTTCCAAACTCGAGTTCTCCCCTCCCCGCCTGGATGATTTCCCGGCTATCAATCTCGCCCGTGAAGCCGGACTCGCGGGCGGCACCCTGCCCGCCGTCTTCAACGCCGCCAACGAGATCGCCGTGGAAAATTTCCGCTCCGGGAAAATCCGTTTCCCGGAGATCTGGGAATGCGTCACTCACGTGATGAGGGAAATAACGCCAACCCGGAATCCGTCGCTCGACCAGATTCTTGACGCGGATCGACAGGCAAGGATCTCAGCGGAGAGTTTCTGCCAATCAAGCCATCCCTGACCCACCATTCAGGGACTGTCTTTTTGCGGCCTCTCCGCGGCTCCTCGGTCTCGCCGGAGAAAAACCGCGATACCCCACAGCACCGCCGGCACCCCCAGGCTGAAAGCCAATCCCCATGCCGGATACTCTCGCCCCATAGTCCCTATCCACGCGAACAGGAATCCCATAGGCACCGAGCCGCACGCAAGCGCGAGGAGGAATTTCCGGAACGGCATCCGCAGCAGACCCGCCATGCATGCGATGACCTCCGGCAGAATCGGCAACGCCCGGCTCATCGCCACCACCCACGCCCCGCCACCGTCGAAGAGCGATCTACCCCTTTCGAAATCCCTGCTACCCAGCCACTTCACCGCCGTTTCCTCTCGGAAAAACCTCCCCACCCCGTAGCCGAGCGTCCCCGCCAGCATCGCTCCGGACGAAGCGAGGAGCCCCCCCAGCCAGAACCCGTAGACCGCCCCCAGCGCTGACATGACGATCGTTCCGGGCACAGGAAGCAACAGATCCGCCAACAGCAGGGCTATCCCCGCCAGCCACGCCCACCCCTTGGCCGCTTCGAAACGCTCCGCCAGCCTCCCCACATCCCAAGCCTCTTCCAGCCCCTGCCCGAACATCCACCATCCCAGCAGGAAAAACACCGCGAGCGCGCACGTCAGTCCTATCAGTCTCATTGTTTTCGAAACGAGCGGCGCGCCTGGCTATCACCAGCCGGAGCCGCCCCGGGACACGATACCTGTCACAAGATCGATCACAACCGTGGAATCATCGGCAATGGATATCCTTCGTTTGGAATCCTCGTTCACCACGATGCCCGTCCCCTTGGCCTCAACGGTCATCTCCTCCATGGAGAGGATAAGAAAGCCCGCCTCCAGGACCAGTCCTCCATCCTTGCCCCGCACCTCGCCTTTTCCGAGGAGAACCACTCGGGCGGGTTCCTTCAGCAGACCGTATTCACGGCCGCCTTCAGGACCGGTCGTCTTCACGATCGTGCTTTTCGCCGTTACCAGAGCCTCGCGGGAACACGAGAAGCTCCAGTCGCCGTAATCCAGAACCACAGGGCCATAAAGCTTCCCGCGCCCCTCCGAAGGGTCGAAATGGAAGCCCTCGCTCTCCGTCCTCCACTCCCCTGCGGAAACAAATCCGCAGAGTATTGCAGCCAAGGGAAGGATGTTATTTCGCAACCGCATGGATACGTACGAACATGCTTCCGGAAAGATCGGAATCAATCTCCACCGTTGCTATCTCTCCCCGCCCGTCACCGACTGGCACTGCCGAGCCGACAAGAGCGACTTTTGTTTCCGAATAGTCCCACGTTTTCAAGTCTTCCGAGACGGCCGCCACATACCTGCTGTCCGTCGTGTTGAGCCGACGCACGAAAGATACTCGGAATTTCCTGCCTCCCGGAGTCATTTCAAGCTTCGCGACGGGACTTTGCGCTTTCACGGAAGGATCGGTCGGATCGCTTCCGAAAAAATATTCCCTTCCGTTGGTCTCGCCGTCTGAGTCGTTGTCCCCTTCGAAGTCATAGAGGAATGATGGCATTCCCTCACCCACGAGATTGCGGATATACATCGAGAACCCGGCAGGATCAGCTAAACCAAGAGTGCTCTGGAGCGGACTCTCAAGAGCGGTGGCATTCGGGAAAATTCCTCCCAGCGTCGGATCCGAACCGGTGAAACCCAGGGCCTTGTTCTCCCGGATCGCGGGGAGAAAGGAACGGAGCCCGGCCGAGGTGACGTTGAATTTCGAAAGATCTATCGTTTCTCCACCGATTTCCACCGGCCCGGAAAAAGCCTTCGTGATCTCGTCGATATTCTCCACAAGACCAATCAAATCCTCCCCATCCGTCACGCTCCCGACCGGAGGAAACGGATGTTTGCCGCAAATCGTCCGGTTCCCGCTCGCCATCACAAGAGCAGCGCAGAGCTGCGTGTTCGCATCGGTGATCCTGGTCTTGAAACCCGCGATCGCCCCGGAGTCGGCCACGTTCAGAAGCGCGGGAAACTCGGCCAGCGCCGTTTCGAGATCCAGTTCTCCATCCCGCTCCAGCGAGACGAAAGCATTAAGCGACCCGCCGAGGTCATAGACCGAAAGAAGATCGAGCAGCGCCTGTATGATGTTCGTCGTAGCCTTGATCGCGAGAATGTCAGCCTCATCTAGGACGAAGGCTCCTGTGGCGGCGAGATAAGTCCGCCTTTCCCCGGCCGGCACCGCCGCGTCCAGATATCCGCGGATTTCCGCCAGGCGAGGGCTGATCAGGGTTTTCAGAGCGGAGATACGGTCGGTCGCCCCCGAGTTGGCAGGGAAAACGAGATCGCCGTTCACGTCTTCCGTGAGTTCATATTCGGCATCGAAAATCCCGGTTCCGTCACTGTCCGCCGCGACCCCTATACTCTGGAGAAACACCTCATAGGCCGGCTCCCGTTCCAAAAGAAGAAGCCGCGTCACCGCACGCAGCGCGTTCGCCGCCGGATGGGTGGGGTCCATAGCCAGCGCCGCGGCAAGCTGCGCGTCCGCCTCGTCCAGACCTGCCGCCGTGCTCAGATCGAGGTTGGCGCTCGCCGCGTCGATCCGTTCGTTGATCGTCACGGGTTGGGAAAAGAATTTCAGACTGAAAAATCCGGAACTGTATCCTGGGTCGAAACCAGACTCATTGAATGCGAGGGCTTCCCCTGCCTCTACCGTCCTTACGATAGCTGATTTGTATCCCAGGGTTACGCAATCCGCGTCACGCAATCCCAGTCCGATGTCGATGCCGTCAAAAGTCGTGAGATCATTAAGGCTGAATCCATTGAAAAAGCCGATCGAACTGTTCAATTCCAACCTAAGTATCCCGTTAGCGGGAGCCATCCACTCCCATACTCCACCACTTTCAGGTCTTGATGGGAGAATTACGTTCGCGTTTGCCCCGATATCCGTGGAGCCCGGATCCTCTGGTGTCACGTTGATCTGGGCAAAGCCGAGATTACCCGACAACTCCAACTCGAACAAGTCACCTGCGGATGCTTCGACCGTCTCCTCAGTATCGAACTGGAAGCCGGGGACAGAGGTGCCGTTCACACGAAGCGATACAACCCCTTCGGAACTGAAACGTTCGACCCTGACAGTAAGGCGTCCCGTTTTCCCGGCCGTCCATCGGTATCGCTCGGAGTTTGTCGCTCCGAAACTTGTGAGATATCCGGCTAAACCGTCCCTGGTGCCGAAGTCTGTAACAACCCCGGTTGCTTCCTTACGCATGAGTATCCCGACTGGCGGAGAGTCGTCTCCCGAATCAAACGGATTCGTAAGCCTGCCCGTATGCCGTATGAAAAAGATCTCCCCCGAAGCCGCCGCTATTGGGACTTGGAATGACTGATTGTCCACCTTGATGACAGAACCGGGACTTCCTCCATCGTTTCGATAGACATCGACCAAATCGCCTGAGTCATAACCCGAAACATGGTATGTCCCTGCGGAAGGCGCTGTCCACGTGAACCATAGCGAGCCCGTCCTCTCGAAAAACGGAGTTGAATCGTCGGACACTCCCAGCCCGAACTCGAAATCCTCCAGCGTCGCCACCCTCGGATCGGAGTATCTGTGAAGTCGTGCTTCGCTTCCCAGATCCGCCGCTGATGCGAAACTATCATTGAATGGAATCGCGTGACCGTCCAATGATGATAGGATGAGGAAAGCCGGAGCAATAACCGCATGATGGAAATTTTTCATAACGCACACCAACTATCCGAATTCCACTGGTTGCGGGAGGCTTTTCTCCGGACCGTCCGAATTGAAACCCCTATGTTCTTGAACACCAATGGGCTACGGATCTCCCGAAACGTTCCTGAGCCATACCCGATTGTTTCGGAACATCGAAACAAACCTCACTTTACCACCTCCACGGGCGCGTCCGGCAATGCCTTCATGAACGCGCTTCCATACCTCTTCGTCAGGATGCGGTTGTCCAGGATATGAACCCAGCCCTGGTCGCGTTTCGTCCTTATCAGCCTCCCCACTCCCTGCCGCATCTTCAGAATCGCCTCCGGCACCGAGTATTCCATGAAAGGGTTTCCCCCCGCCGCTTCTATGGCCTCCAGCCTGGATGCCGTGAGCGGATGATCCGGCACCGCGAAAGGGAGACGCGTGACCACCACATTCGAGAGTGCCTCCCCCGGCACATCCACGCCCGTCCAGAAGCTGTCCGTTCCGAAGAGCACGCTGCCGATGTCCTCGCGGAATACCTCCAGCATCGAGTGCCTGGGCATCCCATCGCCTTGCATCAGCAGCCGCCAGCCCCTGTCCTGGAAAAATTTTCCGCACCTCTGCGCGGCGTCCCGCATCGTCCGGTAGCTTGTGAAAAGCACGAACGACCTTCCGTCGCTCTCCGCGACCGCGTCCATGATGCCCCTCGCCATCGCCTCGTCATATTTCGGGGTGTTCGGATCCGGCATGCTTTTGAAGATGCGTATCTTCATCTGCTTCCGGTAATCGAAGGGGCTGCCGATGCAAAGCGCGCGCGCCCGCTCCGCGCCCACGCGTTTCCGGAAGTAGCCAAGTTCCGGATCTCCCACAGCCAGGGTGGCGCTGGCCATGACCATGCATTTGCCTTTTGAAAATAGCAGAGGCCGCAGCCTGTCCGCCACGTTCACCGGCGCGCCGTGGCAGCTGTACTGATCCTCGTCCCGCCCCGTCTTCTGCACCCAGTAAACCGACTCCTCATCCTTCTGGTCGAGAAACTCCCCGACCGCCCCATGCACCTCGCGCAGCTTCCGCGCCGCGTCCTGCAGCTCCGCCCGCGCCTTGTCATTGTCCGTGTCATCCGCCAGATCATCGATCTCCTCCCAGAGATCCCGCAACGGCTTTCCCAAACAATTGTCCACCAGCTCCGGCCTCCTCACGCGGAACTCACTGAACCACTGGCCGAACTTCGACGCATTCCCGATACTTCCGAAAAATTTCTCCGCCGCCACCAGTCCCCGCTCCACCGCCAGCATGGGAGCTGCCTTCCCGTAGGACTTGAGCATCCCCTTCCGCGTCCGCGGATTATAGAGCCGCTGGAGATCGAACCTCAGCCCGCTCTGCGAGATCCGCAGCCCCAGTTGCACCGCCGCCACCTGCTCCACCGTGTGCGCTTCATCCAGCACCGCGAAGTCATTCGGGAAAAGGAAACCCTGCATCTTCTCGCCCTCCTCGTCGCGGGTCATCTCGCCTGTGTTCAGAAGCGCGAAAAACAACGTATGGTTCACCACAACCAGCTTCGCGTCCGCCGCCGCCTTCCGCGCCTCCTGGAACCAGCAGTTCCCCCGCGGCCCGCAATACCGCTGCGTGCAGGAATGCGCCTCACTGCAAACCTGCAGCCAGACTTTCATCGATGGCTGGAAAGGCATGTCGCTCAGCGTCCCGTCCCGCGTTGCATCCGCCCAGTCGCGGATGCGACCCAGTTCGTCGCTCTCCGTCGTTGTGAAAAGATCCGCCGATTGCTCCCAAGCCCTCCGCAGCCGTCCCGGACAGAGATAGTTCCCCCGTCCTTTCAGCAGGACCGCCGGCAGCTCCTCCCCCAGGATTTTTCTCACGATGGGAATATCCTTCCTCACCAGCTGCTCCTGCAGATTGATCGTATGCGTGGAGATCACCCCCTTGCGCCCCGTCTCCAGCGCGAATTTCGCCGCCGGCACCAGATATGCGAGAGACTTCCCCACTCCCGTCCCCGCCTCCGCTACCAGCGGATGGGCTGTCAGGAAACTCTCCGCCACCGCCGCCGCCAGTTCCTCCTGTTCCCGCCGGTATTCGAAATCCTTCGAAGCAGAGAGCGGCCCTGTCGCGGAAAAGACTTCGCGCACATCCTCGACCAATGCGTTCCCTCCACCATTTTCCGAAACCGAAATCATTCTCGCCACATCATCAGACCCGGCACCTTGATGCGCAACCCCATAACCCCTCCGCAACGCGTTCGCAAATCCCCAACCCCAAAATGCTTACGCCCATACGCCTCCTTAGGCGGCACATCGAGCGAGAACCTGCTACGGGAATCTCGTAGAACGGATTGGGGATCTTGAAGGTGCGCTCGACGAAGCCGCCCTGGAGATCGCTCTCCTGATCGCCGAAGCTTGCCACGATGGTGTAACCCTGGGCGGCAAGTTTCCGGCGGACTCCGGTCTTGAATTCCACGGCCTTCACATAGGGCGCGGTACCTTTGCGAGGACGGAGTATGAGCTTCTCGTAGGTAGGCATGCCCTGAAGGCGGAGGTTGCGGGCGGTGGCGGCGCGGTCGGCCTCGGTTCTGCCGGTCAGGAAAAACACCTTGTAGCCCAGAGTGAGCGCGGTTTCGTAGATATCGCGGACGGGGACGATGGCGGGGCCCTTCGCGGTGGCGACCCATGCGTCCCAATCGGCCGGCTGGTATCCCCAGTCGGCCTCTTTCATGTGCGGGACGTTGGAGAGGACGGTCTCGTCGATATCGAAGATGACGGAGAGTTTCTCGCCGCCTTTTTTCGCGCGCGCTTCGAGGAAAGGCTTCGCGGCGGAAACAGAAGCGGCGAGATCCTGGGAATAGGCGGGGGAATCCGCGTATTCGCTGACTTCCCGTTTGAGATCGGAGAGGTTGCGTGGCTCCTGCGAGACAGGAGCGCATGCGGAAATGACCAGAGGGATGACTAGAAGGAGACGGTTCATTGCGGTGGGGGAAGCGGCTAGGGTGCCAGCCGGTCATGAAAAATATCTATCTTGTGCTCTTCGAATTTCCGCAAGGCGGAGCGGAAGTCGGAGACGGCCTGATGGCGTTTGACAGCGGAGAGCGATGCGACGATTTCCGGGCGGGCTTCCTCCAGGGTTCTTCCGACGGCGGGTTCGCGATCCGTTACGCTGACCAGGTGCCAGCCGAGCTTCGTGCGGATGAGGGTGGGAGTGTCCTCCGGCAGAGTGAAAACCTGCGCGGCGAAGTCCCCCGGCAGACGCGAGCGGGACATCCAGCCGAGATCGCCGCCCTTGTCCCTGGTCGCGGAGTCGTCGGAAAGTTCCCTGGCGAGGGTGGCGAAATCCTTTGTCTTCGAATTCAGATCCTCCAAGTGCCTTGGCCAGTGTCTGCCTCGCCTCCTCCGAAGGCTTTTCCAATGTGGCGATGAAGACGTGACGCGCCCGGATTCTGGGAGGAATTTCCAGGGATTTCCTGTTCTCTTCGAAAAACGTGGTGATCTCTTCCTCGGAAACCTCCACCAGCGGATCGACACGCAATGCGACGTATTTCTCCTGCTGGATGCGTGCGGCGATACGATTGCGGAGAGCTTTCTCGTTAGGGATACCCGCCGCTTTCATCGAACTCTCGATGGAGTCCCTGGTTTCGAATTTCCCGACGAAACGCTGGAGACGTTCCTCGATCTCCGCATCCGACACGGGAAGCTCCAGGGTGTTGTGGGCGACTTTCACGCGCATCACCTCGTGGTCGATGAGATCGCCGAGAGCCGCGTAGGTGACGAGTTTCCTATCGCCGGGTGAGAGCTCCTTCAGGGATTTTCCCTCGATCCAGAGCCTTTCGTAAATGGCGTAATCTAGCTGCTTCCGAGTGATATGGTGGCTGAAGACACGGGCTACCACGCCGTTGGCTTTGGCCTTCGCGATGGATTCCGGGCTGTCCGGGTGCGATGCCTGGATGCGTGTCCGCAGAGGGCCGTCGAAGATGAAAAGATCCGCGACAAGGTAAGCGACAACGAGGATATAAGCGGCAAAGCGTAGAGAGAATTTCGTAAAGGTGCGCACGTCGGAAGTTTCAGATTTCAACGAATCTCCACGCTGCAGCCTGGTCGCAGCAGTCCGGGTATGCGGACGATATCCCAGTTGGCGAGGCGTATGCAGCCGGACGAACGGGAACGGCCTATCGTCTCGGGATCGGAAGTGCCGTGCATGCCGATGCCGGGCTTGGAAAGGCCGCACCAGAGGACGCCGACGGGGTTGTTGCGGCCACCGGGGATGTTCAGCGAGTCGTTCGAACGTTTTCCGGTGTCGAGGAGCTGCTGGTCGTAGCGCCAGACGGGAAGTTCCACGGCGTTCTGCATCTTCCATTTCCCGTAGCGGATGAACTGCGGCTTGCCGGGGGTGATGGGAAAGGCGGCGACGAGGGACTGGTTGGCGACGCTGACCGCGGCTTCGGGATCAGCCACGACAAGGGCGCGCGGATTGGCCTCGTAGATGCGCACCTGGTTCAGCTTCGTATCCACGACGGCGTGCCGCTGACTGAGGGTCTCATCCTCTTTAAAAGCGGCCCCGGTGAGATTCTCGATCTGGAAGGCGGTCACGTTGGGAACCACGATGGTGTCGCGCGGTTTGAGGTTGTTGATTTTCGAAGGTGTGTTCAGCGTGACGAGATACGGGACGTCGGTGTGGTAACGCTCGGACATGAGTTCGCCCACGGAGCGATAGGACATCATCTTGGCTTTCGCCTGCTGCGCTTTCTTATAGGAAAGGCCGGTGTTCACCCATTTGTCAGTGATTTCAGGGACGATGGCGACGGCGAAAGGATTCGGCACGGCATTGCGGGCCGCAGTGTTCACGGCTGTCCAGCTCTCGAGAGGATGGCCGTTGTGCTCGTTCCAGGATTTCACCGCCAGTTCGGAAAACTGCCCGATCCGTCCGTCGATCACTCCAGGCCCGAAGTTCGACTGGTCGAGGAAAATCTGAAGGCGGACGGCGTCATCGCCCGTGGGTTTCGCATCGATGGGCGACACGATCACAGGCTCGGCCGCGATTTCCGGAGCCTGGAGCGGAGAAGGATCCGTGATGGGCTGCTCCGCGACAGATGGAGCGGGCGCGGGGGTGGGAGGTGTTTCCTCAAAATCCAGCGGCAGCGCCCTCAGAACCGGCGGCTCCTGGGAAAAAACCGTCTGAGAAAGAAGTGGAACGAGAAGGATGGCGAGGAGCGAACGCATGGTTTTGGTGTGGGAAGGTTGGGCGGGTGGATGAATTCAGGCGTGGACGAGGAAGCCCTCAAGGCGTCCCGCGATGTCGGCGGGAACCACTGCACTGACCAGGATGTCGTTCTGATCGTAATCCGTGGAAAGGACTTTTGCGTCACTGTGGAGAATATTTAGAAGGTCGCCGCGCTTCTGAGGAATGCGGTAATGCTGGCGGGAGACGCGGTCGGCGAGGATGCGGGAGCATTCTTTCAATAGCGTTTCCATTCCCTCCCCCGTCAGCGACGACGCACGGATGGCATCGGGAAAAGTGCGGTCGAGACAGGCGAGCGTCTCCGCATCGGTCACCCTGTCGATCTTGTTCAGCACGGTGATGATTTTTTTGTCCGTGGCTCCCAACTCGCCTAGCACCTTGAGCGTTGTCTCATGGAAGGTGGCAACCTCAGGCGCGGAGGCATCGAGAACATGGATAAGGAAATCAGATAGGACGGATTCCTCCAAGGTCGCCTTGAATGCTTCGACAAGCCTGTGGGGGAGATTGCGGACGAAGCCGACCGTGTCCGTGATGAGAAGCGGTTGCCCGTCGGGGAGCTCGATGCGCCGCGTGGTGGTGTCGAGCGTGGCGAAGAGCATGTCTTTGGCGAGAACGTCCGCTCCGGAGAGACGGTTGAGAAGGGTGGATTTACCGGCGTTCGTATAACCGACGATGGAGCCGTGGGGCGTTTCCAGTTTCTCCCGTTCCTTGCGCTGGGTCTTTCGCTGCTTGCGGACTTGCTCGAGTTCGCGCTTGCATCGGTCGATGCCCAGGTGGGCGAGACGGCGGTCCACCTCGATCTGTTTTTCACCCATACCGCGGGACGCTCCGCCTCCGCCGGTGCCTCCGGAGCCAGCGGACTCCCGGTCGAGGTGCCCCCACATCCTGGCGAGACGAGGGAGGGCGTATTGCATGCGGGCGAGTTCGACCTGCAGGGTGGCCTCGCGGGATTGTGCCCGCTTCGCGAAAATATCCAGGATCACTTCCTCGCGGTCGATCACGCAGAGATCGGCGAGCCTTTCCCACTCACGCTGCTGGGAGGGGGCGAGATTGTTGTCGAACACGATCACATCGCACTCGTGGGCTTTGGCCAACTCCACGATCTCCGCCGCCTTTCCGGTGCCGCAGAGGAACTTTTTCTTCATTTCACGAGGATGCGAGAGCACGGAATCGATCACCTCGATGCCAAGGGTCGAGACAAGCTCTCCAAGCTCCGTGAGAAGAGAGGCCGATTCGTCCTCCTCTCGTGCGTCGAAGTAGAGCCGCACCAGTAGCGCGCGCTCGACCATCTGGGGTTTCTGTCTTACTTCGAACATCCGGGGAAGACAGTTAGCACGGGGAGGAAATTGGGCAATGCCGAATCAATCGCCGCAGGTTGGATCATTCGGGTTCCTCAAACCAGTCCAACGCCAGTTTCAGACTCGCAGGATCGGCACCGCCGCGCCCGTCATGCTTCTCATGGCGGACGTCCTTGATCCCCGCCTCACGGATGAGTTCGGTCTGCGCCAGGCTGTCCTCTTCGGAGACCATGCTGTCCTCCGTGCCGTGGGAGACAAAAACCCGGAGTTTTTTCACCTTCATCTTGGAAGGGCCGAACGTCTCCATCGATCGGGTCAGACTCTCCCGTTTCAATGAGCTGAGAAACATGCCCTTCACCTCTATATCCCCATCCAGCATCGCGCCGGTGGAAATGGTGGCTCGTGAGGCTCCATCGGCATTTCCCGCCAGATAGAAAGACCAATCCGGGATTCCCGGGTAATTTTCCGAAAGATGACGTATCGCCGCCTGGAACATGACGGTATGCCAGGCGGATGGCAGATCGAGGTCAAGCAACGACCCGCGCGCCGTCATCACGACCCATCCCCGCGACGTGGCCGCCTGGACATATGGAGCCAGTTGCTTCTCCTGGTCTCCGTCGCTGAAAAAATCCGGGAATACAGCGAGGACGCGCTGGTCTTCCGATGGCTTGAAATCCTTTGGAAATGCGATGGCCACCTTGGATTCGGTCGCTTCGACCCCACCGGCGGATTCTCCCGCCGCACTGGTCTCTTTTTTCTCCAGTTCCACGCTGAACTTCTCGATCGCGCCCCCCCCTGGTGCGGGCTTCATGGATTCACCATCGACCGGAGCTCCCTGCCCGGCCACCCGGATCGCGTCAGCCGAGGCCAGGACGATCTGCGGCTTATCCTGGTAAAGTTCGATGGTTCCGGTGATTTCCACATCCTGCCCCTCGAAGGCCTTGAGTGCATCCGCGTCGCCAGTGCCCGGCCTCGCCACCGCGGTGAAACTACCCGCCTGATCTCGCCCGCCAAGATTGATGAAAGTCATGCCGGAAGGGATCGTGCTGACGCGTGAGACCTTCCCTGTCACAGTGACCTCCTCCCCTACATGCTGCCCGGCTTCCTGGAATCCGATCGCTCCGTAGGCAGATGGATTCGCGTGGAGCAAAAGCGAGACGGCTGCCAGATATTTCCTAAACATGATCAGCCAAGATACTCCTTCCCTGCCAAACGCAAGCGGCGGATTATTTTAAGAAAGCCGCTTCATCACTGCCGCGGAGAGATATTTCCCATCGGCACGACCGTCCGCCAACTCCTGGGCGCGTTTCATTGCCTTTCCCATGTCCGCTTTGGAACTGGCTCCCGTTTCGGAAACCGCCTGCTCCACGATGGACGTCATTTCTTCGTCCGAAAGAGGCGCGGGCAGGTATTTGGCGAGAATCTCGATCTCAGCCTTCTCGTTCTCCGCAAGCTCCGCGCGGCCCGCTTTCTCAAACTGCTCGATGGAATCCTGACGCTGCTTGATCTGTTTGCGTATCACAGCGAGGGCTTCCGGCTCCTCCAATTCGGTTCCCAGCCCACCTTTGTCGATAGCCGCGTTTGTCAGGCCACTCTTCAAAGCACGCAACGCGTTCAGCGCAGTGGAATCCTTCGCCCGCATCGCGGTTTTGATGTCATCGGAGATCCGTGTAGTGATGTCGCTCATGTGGATGTGGTAGCAGATGCCTGACGGGAGAAAAGGAAAAGTCCAGTGCGCCTCGAAATGGGGCGGATGTATCCGGAAACCGGCGCTTGCCGCTCCGTTGAAAATCCCCTATCCCTTTCCCATCAACCATTCATGAAAGTTTTCGTCACAGGAGGAGCAGGTTACATAGGGAGCGTCGCGGTAGAGGAATTGATCTCGGCGGGACATGAGGTCATGGTTTTCGACAACCTTTCACTCGGACACCGCGAAGCGGTTCATCCCTCCGCCCGGCTTGTCGTCGGAGATCTCGCCGATATCACCGAGATACGTGCCGCGATGTCCGATTTCAGACCCGATGCCATCATGCACTTCGCGGCCAAGTCACTCGTCGGCGAGTCCATGCAGGATCCTTTCCTCTACCTTGGCGACAACGTGACCAACGCCCTCAACCTCCTCAAATGCGTGGTCGAATTCCAAGTGCCACGTTTCATCCTCTCTTCCACGGCGAATCTCTTCGACGATCCAGAGAACATTCCGATTACCGAATTGGAACGCATCGTTCCGGGAAGCCCCTACGGCGAATCGAAATTCATCATCGAGCGATACCTTTACTGGATGTCCGTTATTCATCCTTTCTTCCACTTCGCCGCACTGCGGTATTTCAATGCCGCAGGCGCCAGCCCGACACGCGGCGAGGATCACACTCCGGAGCTGCATCTGATCCCCATCGCGCTTGAAGTGGCTCTTGGGAAACGCGAGAAGATCTTCATGTTCGGCGATGATTACGACACGCCGGACGGCACCTGCGTGAGGGACTACATCCATGTCATCGATCTCGCCCAGGCCCACATCCTCGCCCTGGATGCCATAGCCGGGGAAAACAGGATCTACAACCTCGGCAACGGGCAGGGCTATTCCGTGAAGGAAGTGATAGAAACCGCCCGCGAGGTGACCGGTCACAGGATCCCGGCTGATGTGAAACCGCGCCGCGCGGGAGATCCGGCGACATTGATTGCCGGAAGCAAAAAAATAACCTCTGAACTCGGGTGGAAGCCGCGCTTTCCTCTCCTGAAAGACATCGTCTCCAGCGCGTGGGAGTGGCACAAGGCTCACCCCCGGGGCTACGAAGGATAGGTGAATTTGGACATCCGGCTGATTCCGACGCCGGTCGCGGCACATTCAGTCCCTGGATAAGAACATCGGGTCGTGACTATATTTCGCCAGAAATCCATCACCAAACGATAAATGTTCCAAAGAACACTTTATCCGCCCGAAAATTACAAACGGACTTGCCCAAACGCCGATACCACGCCATCTAACACCCGTGCGCGATCTGTTAGCCAATCCAGCCTGGCAAGAAGAGGATCTCGGGTGCCCCCTGCCTGACTCCACACATGCCTGCTCCGTCTGCCTCCCTACCTGGGATGCAGTCGTCGGATATGAGGAGGGCCAGGAAAAAGTCACCCGCCGTCTTCGAACAGGATACCCCCGTTTTTTCAAACACCCCACGGTTCAGCGTCTATTCGAAAACGCCCGCTCCGACCTTGCCTCTGAGGGCGAGGAAATCCTTGTCTTTCCAACGAAGGTTTCCGCGCAGCGCGCGCAACGCTGGCTTGAGCGCCAGGCTGAAACCGCTGTCCGTTGCACTTCTTACAACGGCTTCCAATGCCTGGTTTTCCCAGCCAAGGCCAAGGCCGCGGCAGACAATTACTGGAGGTTCTCGGGTGAAGGAGTCTCATCGCGCGAGGCGCAGGATTACCTCGACGGAAATCTCCGCGAGGGCTCGAAATCCCATCTCCTCTCACGCGCCATCGCGAAGCTCAATGGCGGTGAAGCCGATCACACCTTCATCTTCGCCAGCGGAATATCCGCCGGTCTGGCCGCACTCCGTGCGCTGCCGGGTTTGCGGGAAGGAAAAAAGACGCTCCAGATCGAGTTCCCCTATGTCGATACCTTGAAGATACAGGATCGCTTCGGCAACGGCGTGGTATATCTCAATGAGGCCTCCGGCGAATCTTTTGACGAAGCGCTCCAACGTATCCGGGCGGGTGAATTCGCAGGGGTCTTCAGTGAGATTCCGTCGAACCCTCTCCTCCGTACCATCGATATACGGAGAGTTTCCGAGGCCTGCCTGTTCTCACGCACTCCCCTTATCCTCGACGATTCATCTACCGGACCGCTCAATGTTGAGGTTCTTCCTCTAGCGGACGTCGTCACCTCATCACTCACAAAGTGGGTCTCGGGAGCGGGCGACGTGATGGCCGGCTCGGCCACAGTCCGGGCTGGTTCCTCTTTCGCCCTGGAACTTTCCGAGTCTATTTCGGCGGATTCCAGTGAGTGCGCACCCCTCTACGTCGGGGATGCCGAGGTGTTGCTCTCCAATCTGAAAGGATACGCGAAGCGAAATGCCACTGTGAACGCCAACGCTCTCGCGCTGGTTGAATTTTTGGGGAGCCATCCCGCCATCGCATCAGTCTGGCATCCTTCGCTCGTCCAGAGGGAGAACTATGACGCAGTGAAAAAGAAGAATGGCGGATACGGGGGGTTGCTCTCCATCATCCTGAACCAGCCGAAAAAAGCGTCAAAAGTTTACGATACCCTCAGGCTATCGAAAGGCCCCTCCTTCGGAACACCTTTCACCTTGGTATGTCCCTATACTCTTCTGGCTCACTACCACGAGCTCGCTTGGACTGAAGATTGCGGGGTTCCTGCAAACCTACTGAGAGTCTCTGTAGGTCTTGAGCCAGTGGAGACGGTGATCGAGGCGTTTAAAACCGCACTCGACTGAGGTTGATCCGGTTGCCCTGACAATTTCTCTCCAGATCTGAAGCATTCTTTTCCTACGACTGGCTACGCAAGGAAAGAATTCATCTCGCTCACCGGCAATCGACTACCCACACCGGCAAAATACTCGCCCTGAAGTCGCCGATTCGCTCCGAAGGACTCCTTATAATCCTCGATATCCGCGCCCTTCCC